>SCRN01000020.1 GCA_004322045.1 Paraburkholderia sp. | reverse complement strand
GGGAATGCCGAGCGAATTGGCGGCCACGCCGCCGCCGGAGAGGTAGACGGCTTTAAAGCCGGTGGCCTGCGCCATCTTGGCCGCATAAGCGGTGATCGCGCCGACGACTTGCAAGGGCTGTTCTTGCGCTACGGCGGCGCGGAACGCCGCGCCGGCTCGCAGGGGTTGCTGATGTTCGGTGTTCACGTTAGCTCCCGGAAAGGTGCTCCCTTAGAGCAAAGTGCGGGCCACCCCGCCTTTGCTCGGATAACTCGTTGATTTCTAAGAAAGTCAGGTAACGACTGCGGCATCATCGATTTCACTAATGAAATATTCATTTTCGAAAGTGGAACGAAGGCGCGCATAATGCGAAATCCGCCCGCCGTGTGCCGTTGTCCTTGTCGTTGTCCCACGAGGTTGTTCCGTGAGCCGTCTTCCTTCCGACCTATCGTTGCCAGTTCCCGCCCGCCCGCGCATCTGGGCGTTCGGCATCAGCCGATTGCGCGATCTCTTGTTCGACATCGCGGGCGAATACGAAGCGCGCGCCGATTTACGGGTGATTGCGCGCGCTTACGACGATGCGGTTCGCGAAGTCGATGCTGCCGGCGAGCGGCGTCCCGATGTCGTCGTCGCAGGCGGGTCCAATGCCGCGTACATCAAGACCCGCGTGTCGGTACCGGTGGTGCAGATCAATCCGACCGGCTTCGACGTGATGCATTCGCTCGCGCGTGCGCGGCGTCAAGGCCAGCGGCAGGTTGCGCTCGTCAGCCCCGGCGAGACGCCGCAAGAGGTGCGCGATTTCGTGGCGGCGTACGGGCTGGACATCGTCTTCGAATCGTATCGTTCCGCCGAGGAGGCTAGCGCGTGCGTACGGGCACTGCGCGAGCGCGGCGTGGGCGCCGTAGTGGGACCCGGGCTGATCGCCGATCTGGCTGCCGCGGCTGGGATCGATGCCGTGTTCCTTTACTCTCATGCCTCGATTCGGCAGGGCTTCGAGACCGCGCTCGAACTGGCGGAAGCGACACGCGTCGAAGCCAAGCGTCGCCGACATATCGACAACCTGCTTCAGCATCTGCGCGATGGCGTCGTCGCGCTCGACGCCTCCGGTCGCGTCGAAGCGATCAATCGGCGCTTGGCGCAGGCGCTCGACGTCGACGCGGCGCGCGCCGTGGGCCGCTCGCTTGCCGATCTCGCTCCCGACCTCGCACGCAAGCTGCCCGATGCCGATGGTGATGTGCTCGTCACGATTCGCGGCGTCAGCTATCTCGTGCATCGCGGACCGCTCGCGGGCGACAGCGGCGAGGACGGCGTCGTCTTGACGTTTCAGGAATCGCGAGCGGTCGAGCGGCTCGATCGCGCGTTGCGCTCGAAACAACTGACGCATCAATTCGCCGCCCGCTACCGGCTCGACGATTTGATCGGCGAAAGTGCGCCGATTCAGCGGGTAAAGACGCTCGTTCAGCGCTACGCCAAATCGGATGCGACGGTCCTCGTGCTAGGAGAGAGCGGCACCGGCAAGGAGATGGTGGCGCAAAGCATTCACCGGTTGAGCGCGCGGCACGAATTTCCCTTCGTTGCGATCAATTGCGGCGCGTTCCCCGAGGCGTTGCTGGAAAGCGAATTGTTCGGCTATGAAGAAGGGGCGTTCACCGGGGCGCGCAAGGGGGGCAAGTCCGGTTTGATCGAAGCCGCTCACCGCGGCACGTTGTTCCTCGATGAGATCGGCGAAATGCCGATGCCGCTGCAAAGCCGTCTTTTGCGCGTGCTTCAGGAGCGCGAGGTCGTGCGACTCGGTTCGACCGAGCCCATGCGTGTCGATATCCGCGTCATCGCCGCCACCCATGGCACGCTAACCGAGCGTATCGCGGGCGGCACCTTTCGGGCGGATCTGTATTACCGCCTTAACATTTTGAGCATGGCGTTGCCGCCGCTGCGCGAGCGAGCCGGCGACATCATGCCGCTCGCCGTGTCGTTGTTCATGCAGGCCGTGCAACGCGAGTCGCGGCTCGTCGCGCACGTGCGCGGCAGCGAAGCCGGGTTGCGCTTGTTGGCGGGCGTCGAGGGTGTGCTGTGCGCGTATGCCTGGCCGGGCAATGTGCGCGAGCTGCAAAACGTCATCGAACGAATTGCGGTGGATATGGCCGATATCGGGGCTTCGGCCGGGCACGTTGCGCCGCTCGACGTCGAGGCCATGCGTACAATCGCGCCTGAATTGTTTGCGCTTCGAGCGCCGGTTGACGATCACGGCGCCGAGGCGAAAACGACGCTGCGCGAGCGGAGCCGGCACGTCGAAGCTGAAGAAGTGCGGGCAGTGTTGGCCGCGTGCAACGGCGATCGAGATGCGGCCTGTCATACGCTCGGGATAAGTAAGACGACGTTGTGGCGCAAGCTCAACAAACAGTAAACGGAAGTAAGCGTAGCTAAGTCGAACCCATTGAAAGGAGAGGCGATCGATGCTTTATCTTTGGCTCAAAGCTTTGCATGTCGGCGCGGTGCTGGTGTTTATGGGCGGGATCCTAGCGATGTCCGTCGTGGCGGTCATCCTCACGCGGGCGACCGATAGCGCAAATACACAGGACCGCAGCGACCTGATCGACGCCGTGATTCGTTGGGACCGCCGCCTGTCTTCGCCTGCGCTGGGGCTCGTATGGGCGTTGGGGATCACGCTCGGCGTGATGGGCGGATGGTTCAGCTCGCCATGGCTGATCGTCAAGCTTTGCTTTGCCGTGTTTTTGTCGGCGCTGCATGGCATGCTCTCGGGCACGCTGCGTCGAATGTCGCGCGACAAGGGGCGCTTGGCGCCGCGCAGGCTTCGTACTTTCCCCGCTGCGATCGTCGTCAGTGCGATCGCGATCGCCATCCTGGTGGTGGTCAAGCCTTTCTGATGATGAGATGCATAGAGTACAGCTCGGTGGCGGAAATCCCAACGAATGGTAAGCGGCGCGAGTGCATGCGCTTCGTGACATTTCGCGCGCCTCCGCGCCTCGTTAGGTGCTAGCTTTAAATCCGACTCGAAGCCCCCACTTTCGGGCAACTGAAAACCGAACAAATAGGTGACATCGATGAAAACGAATCGTAAGAAAGTCATGCTGTCCGCCGCGCTGCTCGTGCTTGCCGCCTCGGGTACGGCCGCTCATGCCAAGGGCTGCATCAAAGGCGCGGCCGTCGGCGCGGTGGCCGGTCATTACGCCGGGCATCATGCTGTCATGGGGGCTGTTGGCGGCTGCATCGTCGGGCGGCACATGGCGAAGAAGCAAGATCGAGAGAGAAAGGCCGCGCAGCACGCGGCGCAAGCGCAGTGACGTCGTAGGCGCTGCGCTTGCGTCGCTTCCGCCGGTGCGGGGGATGCTCGCAGGCGCAGCGTGTCACCGGTCGAGATTAGTCGCGGCTCGGAGTATCGAGGCCTTTGATCACGGCCGGCCGCGCAAGAAAGATGTCGAGCGCGCGTTGCACATGCGGGAAATCGGCGAAGCCGACGAGTTCGCCCGCTTCGTAAAAGCCGATGAGATTGCGCACCCAGGGGAACGTGGCGATATCGGCGATCGTGTAGGTTTCGCCCATGATCCACTGGCGCTCGCGCAGCCGGTCGTTCAACACATTGAGCAAACGGCGCGATTCGGCTACGTAGCGATCGCGCGGCCGCTTGTCTTCGTATTCTTTTCCTGCGAATTTATTGAAGAAGCCGACCTGGCCGAACATTGGGCCGATGCCGCCCATTTGGAACATGAGCCACTGGATGGTTTCATAGCGGCCTGCTTCATCGGCGGGAATGAATTTGCGGCTCTTGTCGGCCAAGTAAATCAAAATCGCGCCCGATTCGAATAGCGCCAGGGGTTTTCCGCCCGGCCCGTGAGGGTCGATGATCGCCGGAATCTTGTTGTTCGGGTTCAACGAGAGGAATTCCGGCGACATTTGCTCGTTCGCGTCGAAACGCACGAGATGCGGCTCATAGGGCAATCCGGTCTCCTCCAGCATGATCGATACCTTCACGCCGTTCGGCGTCGGCAGCGAATAGAGCTGGATGCGGTCGGGATGCTGTGCCGGCCATTTGCGGGTAATGGGGAAGGCGGAGAGAGCGGTCATTCAGTGTCCTCGAAAATGACGGCGACGTTCGATGGCGGCTTCGACATGAGCGAAACCGCCCTGAGAAAAAGCTAAGCGCAGCAGGGATTCTAAACGTGCAACGAAGCGTTTGCTGAGCGATGTTTCGAACGGGGGGCGAGCATTGACGAGCCGAGACTTCAGATCGGCGATATTGCATAGTTGTGCTCGACGCTTGTCGTCCAATGTTCGAGCAGCAAATCTTTCAGTAAAGGCAAGGTCTGATTCAGTAACGGTCCCCGCGGACGCTGAGCGGATGTCGCGACCCAGAGGGTCGTTTCCAGGCTCGGTTGACGGATGGGGCGTACTTCGAACTCTTGCGCGCGTCCGCTCGAATGGACTGCTTTGAGCGATAGGACCGCGTGGACGCCTTCGTCGCGGACCAGGGCCAGAATTGCCTGGATGCTTTCTACTTCCACGGCAATGCGCGGCTTTAGAGACGCTTGCGCCATCGTCGCTTCCAGCAGCATTCGAATGGAGTGCGGCCGGCTTGGCATCACGAGTGAGTGCTGGGCAACCTCCGCGAGACTGATCGCACCGGAGCCCGGGTCGCCGTTTGTGGCCGTATGGTCCGTACGGCGGGAGACCAGATAAAGCTGCTCGGTAAGCACGGGCGCCAACTCTACCGCAGAAGAAGTGGGGACGGTGTAGACCACCGCGCAGTCAGCTCGACTGATTGTCAGCCACTCGAGCACATAGCTCGACAGCCCCTCCAGGACGCATAGCGTTGCCTTCGGGAAACGGTCACGAAACGCTCTGACCAGCGCAGTCGTCAGGGTCAGGCTCACGCTCGGCGGCAACGCCACGACGATCCGTCCCGTTAAGGCGCCTCTGCCTTGCTCCATGTCTAGCTGCGCGCGTTCGATTTGCGCCAGCACGCTACGGCCGTGTTCCAGGAAACGCCTGCCGGCTTCGGTCAGCGTCACGCCTCGACCGTTGCGTTCCAGAAGCACCTGCCGGAACTCCACCTCCAATGCTCGTACCTGCCGGCTGAGCACGGGTTGCGCGATGGAAAGGAAATTCGACGCGCGCGTGAAGCTGCCGAGCTCCGCGACGTGAACGAAGGATTCGAGCTGTCGAAGTTCCATGACGATCTCCTGAGTTGCATAAAACGTATATCTACTATGTCGGATATGTCATTGCAGAATGACAGAAAACATAAAAAAATACAAGCACATCACGGAGTGAGGTCGACCAAGCCATGCAGCACGCCATACCTTGTTTGTTCATGCGCGGCGGCACGTCGCGCGGCCCCTTTTTCAACGCAGCCGATCTTCCGGTGGACGTGGCTGCCCGGGACCGTGTGCTGCTCAATGTGATGGGATCGCCCGATCGGCGCCAGATCGACGGATTGGGGGGAGCGCATCCGCTCACGAGCAAAGTTGGGATCGTGAGCCGCAGCAGCCGGCCCGATATCGACCTGGAGTTTTTGTTCGCGCAACTGCAACCGGACAGCGCCACGGTCGATACGACGCCCAACTGCGGCAACATGCTCGCGGCGGTCGTGCCATTCGCGTTGGAAATCGGCCTCGCGCTGCCGCAAGCAGACGTGACGACGTTACGAGTCCTGACGCGCAATACCGGCATGGCGTGCGATATCAGCGTGCAAACGCCGAACGGGCGGGTGGTGTACGACGGGCAGACACGTATCGACGGGGTGCCCGGCACGGCGGCTCCGATCTCCATCAACTTCCTCGATACCGCCGGTTCCGTGTGTTCGGGACTGCTGCCGACCGGTCAGGTCCGCGATCGCGTGCAGCTCGATTCGACGTTGGCGATCGAGGTGACCTGCATCGACAACGGCATGCCGATGGTCCTGCTGCGTGCGGACGCCGTCGGCCGCACCGGACAGGAGTCGGTCGCCGATCTGAATGCCGATTCCGAATTGAAAGCCACGCTCGAGACGCTTCGTTTGCGCTGCGGCGAATTGATGGGCCTCGGCGATGTCACGTCCAAGACCTACCCGAAGATGTGCCTGATTGCGGCCCCTGTCGCCGGGGGCAGCTTGATGACGCGCTGCTTTATCCCACACGTTTGTCATGACGCGATCGGCGTGCTGGCCGCGGTGACTGTCGCTACCGCCTGCGTGCTCGAGGGCAGCATCGCCGATGGCTTGGCATCCGTGCCTTCGGGCACGCACAAACAAATATCCGTCGAACATCCGTCAGGCGAATTCAGCGTCGAACTCGAAACGGATCCCGTCAATCCTCAGGCCGTGCAGCGAGCCGCATTGCTGCGAACCGCGCGATTGATCATGCGCGGCGAGGTCATGGTGAGTCCCTTTGCATGGAATGGAGAAGGTGCAACATGATCATTGATTGTCACGGCCACTACACCACGGCGCCGAAGGCGCTGGAAGCGTGGCGCAACCGTCAGATAGCCGCGTTGAAAGATCCGGCGCAACAACCGAGCGCGACGGATCTGAGGATCAGCGACGATGAGTTGCGCGAATCGATTGCTGCCAATCAGCTCAAGAAAATGCGAGAGCGCGGTAGCGATCTGACGATCTTCTCTCCACGCGCGAGCTTCATGGCGCATCACATCGGAACATTCGAGACCAGCGCGACATGGGCCGGTATCTGCAACGAGCTTTGTTATCGGGTCTCGCAACTGTTTCCCGATAACTTCATCGGCGCCGCAATGCTACCGCAGTCCCCGGGTGTCGATCCGAGCAGCTGTATTCCGGAACTGGAGCGCTGCGTGAAGGAGTACGGATTCGTCGGCATCAACCTGAACCCGGACCCTTCGGGCGGTCATTGGACATCCCCGCCGCTTTCGGATCGTTACTGGTATCCAATCTACGAAAAGATGGTCGAATTCGGGATACCTGCAATGGTGCATGTTTCGACCAGTTGCAATGCGTGCTTCCATACCACGGGCGCCCATTACTTGAACGCGGATACGACGGCATTCATGCAATGCCTGACATCCGATCTGTTCAAGGATTTCCCCGGATTGAAGTTCGTGATTCCTCACGGCGGTGGCGCCGTGCCCTACCACTGGGGCCGTTTCCGGGGACTTGCACAGGAACTGAAGAAGCCTTTGCTCGAAGAGCATCTGCTTAACAACATCTTCTTCGATACCTGTGTCTATCACCAGCCCGGCATCGACCTGCTCACCAAGGTGATACCGGTGGACAACATCCTGTTTGCGAGCGAGATGATCGGCGCGGTACGCGGTATCGATCCGCAAACCGGATTCTATTACGACGACACGCTGCGATATGTCGAGGCCGCGGCCGCGCTTTCGGCCGAGGACCGGCACAAGATTTACGAAGGCAATGCCCGGCGGGTTTATCCGCGCCTCGATGCCGCTCTGAAGAGGAAGGGACTATGAGCACTCTGATCCATAGCGACCTTGCCAGCCAACTTGGCATTGTCAAACGCAATATCACGCGCGCCGATGACGCGGTAGTCAAGCAACTTTCGGGATTCGGCGTGGCAACCGTTCACGAAGCGATGGGCCGCATGGGGTTGATGAAGAGCTATATGCGGCCGATCTACGCTGGCGCATACGCGTGCGGCACAGCCGTGACAGTGCTACTGCATCCGGGCGATAACTGGATGATGCATGTCGTCGCCGAGCAGATTCGGCCCGGGGACATTGTCATCGCGGCAGTTACGGCCGACACGACCGACGGTTTTTTCGGCGATTTATTGGCGACCAGTTTTAAGGCACGCGGAGCGGTGGGTCTTGTGATCGATGGGGGGTGCCGCGATGTCAAGGACCTCACGGCCATGAAGTTTCCGGTGTTCTCCAAAGCGGTTAGCGCGAAAGGTACGGTCAAAGCGACCATCGGCTCAGTGAACATACCTGTTGTATGCGCCGGCGCATGGGTCAATCCCGGCGACGTTGTGATCGCCGATGACGATGGCGTCGTCGTTGTCCCCGTCGCACGTGCACAGCAAGTGCCCGACGCGGCGCGCATGCGCGAAGCCAATGAGGCGGAGAAGCGGAAGAAACTCGCCGCGGGCGTACTTGGGCTGGATATGTACGCGATGCGCGCGCCGCTCGAACGCGCCGGGCTGAAGTATATCGACTGAGTTCGATCGCCACGACGATATACACCGCTTTGCCGCACTGAACGATCGAAGTTTCAATAGTTTCGAATGGCGGCGAGGCAGTGTGACCGATAACCTGAATGGGTGCAATCAAGTCATGTCTACGCATTTCACAAAGACTTCCGGTTGGTTGGATTGGTACCGGAGTCCTTCACGACCCATTTTTCAATTGCCGCCCGGCGCAGTGGATGCCCATTGCCATGTCTTCGGGCCTGGCGAGCGATTTCCCTACGCGGCGGAACGCAAGTACACGCCCTGCGACGCCAGCAAGGAACAACTGTTTGCGCTCCGAGATCATCTGGGCTTCGCGCGCAATGTGATAGTGCAGGCCACTTGCCACGGCGCAGACAACCGCGCGTTGGTCGATGCCTGCCATGCATCGGAAGGCCGGGCGCGTGGCGTTGCCACCGTGAAACGCGACGTAAGCGATGAGCAACTGCGCGAATTGCATGCGGCCGGAATACGTGGCGTGCGATTCAATTTCGTCAAGCGGTTAGTCGACTTTACCCCGAGGGAGGAACTGCTTGAAATCGCAAACCGTATTGCCGTACTCGGCTGGCACGTCGTCGTTTATTTCGAGGCGGCTGATTTAGCTGAGCTTTGGGACTTCTTCACGGGTCTGCCGACGATTGTGGTGATCGACCATATGGGCCGTCCAGATGTCTCCCAGCGCCCGGACGGTGAGGAGTTCGAGTTGCTCGTGCGTTTGATGCGCGAGCATCCTAATGTCTGGTCAAAGGTGAGTTGTCCCGAACGGCTTTCGGTATCGGGGAAGCCAGCGCTGGATGGCGAACGGGAGCCGTACAGCGACGTTGTGCCATTCGCCCGGCGCCTGGTGGAAACATTCCCCGACCGGGTGCTTTGGGGTACCGACTGGCCTCATCCGAACTTGAAAAATCATATGCCGGACGATGGCCTACTGGTGGATTTCATTCCGCGCATCGCCACTACGCCCGAGCTCCAGCAAAAGCTGCTGGTCGACAATCCGATGCGCTTGTACTGGGGGAAATGATGAGCGCCCCTTTAACGCGCGCCTATCGCAAAATCCCGGGAACCTATGTTTTCGACGGGGAGCATTGCCGGAAAGGCTACGCGCTCAACATGTTCTGCAAGTCGCTCGACCTCGATAGCAATCGGGCGGCGTTTCGCGCGAATTCCCCAGGCTATCTCCAAAGGTTCAACCTGACCGATGACCAGCGCCGTGCCGTGCTCGAGCGCGACTGGCTGGCTATGTTGCGGCTGGGCGGGAACATCTATTACACGTTCAAGCTTGCGATTTTCGACGGCTTGACCATGCAGCACGTGGGCGCCGCTATGTCGGCAGACGGCATGTCGGTCGACGAATTTCGCGCCATGATGGTTGCCGGAGGCAGGCCGGTGGATGGCAATCGCAGCATCGAGGAGTGGTCTCATGGCTAGGCTCGTCGGAGGTGTCGCTACCTCGCATGTGCCGTCGATCGGCGCCGCTATCGATCACGGCAAAACGCAAGAGCCCTATTGGAAGCCCTTATTCGACGGCGTCATGGCTGCTCGCGATTGGATCGATAAGGTCAAGCCCGATGTCGTCATCGTCATCTATAACGATCATGCGTCGCGGTTCGGGCTGGATATGACACCCACGTTCGCCATCGGCATGGCCGACGCGTTTCCCCCGCACGACGAGGGATACGGCCCCCGGCCCGTACCGGTATGTCAAGGCGACCCAGCATTGGCATGGCATCTGGCCGAATCGCTGATACTGACCGACGAATTCGACATGACGATGGTCGGCGAGATGACGGTAGATCACGGCCTCACTGTGCCGCTGTCGCTGATGTTCGGTCAGCCGGATCAGTGGCCTTGCCGCGTCATCCCTTTGTGCGTCAACGTGATTCAGTATCCCCAACCAACCGCCAAGCGCTGCTTGAGGTTAGGGCGCGCGCTCCGGCGGGCCATCGATTCATATGCGCCCGACATCAAGGTCGCGGTGTTTGGCACGGGTGGCATGTCGCATCAATTGCAAGGAGAACGCGCTGGATTGATCAACGCGCCTTATGACAAGCAATGGCTCGATCGCATGGCACACGACCCGCTGTCGCTCGCGCAAATCGGGCATGAGGAACTCTTGCGCGAAGCAGGATCAGAGGGGCTCGAGATCATCATGTGGCTCATCATGCGAGGTGCATTGAATGAAGCCGTGCGTGAGGTTCATCGCTTCTATCACGTGCCTGCCTCGAACACAGCTTATGGCCTGCTGGTACTGGAGGACGCGTGAGCCCCGCGCTGAAGGTTGCATTGGTCGGTGCGGGGGCATTTGGCATCCAACATCTCGACGCGATCGCGGGCTTGGACGAGGCGGTGGTTGTGTCGCTCGTGGACAGCGATCTGCGCAAGGCGCGTGAGGTTGCGGCGCGCTATGGGATCGCACGGGCCAGCTCCGAGCTGCACGAAGCGTTGGCCCGCCCCGAGATAGAAGCGGTGATTCTATGCACACCCACGCCTGTACACGCAGAGCAGGCTATCGCGTGCTTGCAGGCGGGCAAGCACGTGATGGTCGAGATTCCGCTGGCCGATTCACTCAGTGACGCCGAAACCGTGGCGTTATGGCAGCAGCGCACGGGTCTGATCGCGATGTGCGGGCATACGCGACGTTTCAATCGCGGACACGTTTGGATGCGCAATCGAATCAGAACCGGGCAGTTTTCGTTGCGGCAGCTCGATGTGCAAACCTATTTTCTGCGCCGCACGAACACGAATGCGATGGGTCAGCCCCGCGATTGGGTCGACCATCTGCTGTGGCATCACGCGGCTCACACGATCGATTTGTTTCTATATCAAACCGGGGAGGAATTAATTGCAGCGAACGTGCTGCAGGGGCCGGTCCATCCGACGCTTGGCATCGCCTTCGACATGTCGATTCAACTGAAGAGTCGAAGCGGTGCTTTATGCACGCTATCGCTCAGTTTCAACAACGCCGGGCCGCTCGGCTCGACGTTTCGGTACATCGGCGATGGAGCGACATATGTCGCTCGCTACGACGAGTTGATGAACGGTATGGGCAATGCCGTTCAACTCGACTCCTCCGATATCAAATCAAACGGGGTCGTGCGGCAAGACTCCGAATTTTTCGCCGCGATTCGCGAGCGTCGCGAGCCGAATGCAAGCGTGGCTCGTGTGCTGCCCGGTTACAGGGTGTTGGATCGACTCGCCCGACAACCGGGCTGAGCGTCCGGCCGTGGCCAATGTAGCGGAGGCTCACGGCTCGGGGCGGCAAGTCATACAAAAATAAAAGTAGCTATTTTCCATATAAAGGATTGGAGACATGAAAACCATTCTGACCGCGACGTTGGTCGCGGCTTCACTGTTGACGTCTATTCATGCGCGCGCACAGGGCACCGTAACGCTCTATGGAATTATCGATACCGGCGTGGACTGGGAAAGCCAATCGGCAAGGGCACCCGGGCAAACTAGCGCATCGGGTTCGGCCGTTCGCATGACCTCGCTCTCGGGCGCTCTACCATCGCGATGGGGATTGCACGGAAAGGAATATCTGGGCTCGGGCGTGAACGCCATTTTTGAGCTGGAGAGCGGTTTTGCGCCTAATTCAGGCGCACTTCAGAATGGCAATCGCCTCTTCGGGCGGTCCGCTTGGGTAGGACTCGAGACACCGTACGGCACGATTCGCGCGGGACGTCAGATCAACATGACCTACGTCGCGTTGATGAAGTCGACGGTGTTGGGCCCGGCGCTCTATTCGTTGGCGGCGCTGGATCCTTACCTGCCAAATAGCCGGTCCGACAACACGATAAGTTACTTCGCGAACTTCCATCATTTCGTTGTTGGCGCTACTTATAGCACGGGACGCGATGGAGCAACCAGCCCGGGACCCGCAGCCGTAAATGGCGGCGCGGCGTTCAATCCGGGGGCAACGAATTGTCCGGGCAATGTGGGGGGAAGCTCAACAGCCTGCCGGCAGATTACGGCGTTGGCCGGTTACTGGGGGCCGGAGCTGGGGTTGCAGTTCGTCTACGATCAGTTGCGCGGTGGGCCGGGCTTGTTGCCCGGGAGTGTCTCTTACGACCCATCGATGCCGCTGCTGCTGTCGAACTCCGGTGAAACCACGACACGATATATGGTGAGTGGATATTTCCAATTAGGCGATTTTGCTTTACGTGGCGGCGCCATCCATCGTATGACGACGGCGGCGACGAGATATCAGACCAACATTTTTTACGGCGGCGCGTCGTATTTGCTGAGGCCCGATATTGAGCTTGACGGTGAAGTGTCCAGAATCACCACAACGGATCAAAAGAACGCCAACTACTACGTGATGCGTGCAACCTATCTGTTGTCCAAACGAACGTCGCTCTACACGATGCTGGGGTTTATGCAAAACAATAGCCGTGCATCGTATTCGGTTGGCGCCGGCAACTTCACGGTGCCGAACGCCAAACAGATCGGTGTGTTGTTCGGAATGCAACACCGCTTTTGAGAACGAATCGCCGGCCTCGAGGCATGGCGATTCGGGCAGGCCAGCGACACGGTGAACTACGCGTCGATGGCCTCTTCGACTTCTTTGTGAAACCGGACGAGCTGCTGGCGCACGACCTCGCGAACCAATGCCGTTCCCTGTGCAATCAGCACGTCGTTCGATGCGCGCGCAGGCGTCACCACCGAGAGGCTGCATCGTAGAACGGGTTTGCGTATGCGATGCAGTCGCAGAGTCGGATCTGCGATGCAGGGATGCACGCCGCTCAACGGAATGACCGAGCACCCGTAACCTTTGCGCACCAAGTCCAGGATCGCCGTGAGATTCTCGATCTCATGCACTACCTGCGGCTTCAACCCGAGTGCCGCCATCGCGCTCGCCAGTGCCGTATGCACGGCATTGGTGGTGCCGGCCGTCACCAGCTCGAGCGTAGCGACGTCGGCGAGCGTGAGGGAACGCGGCAGTGGTTTTCCTGCGCGCCGTGTCGCCGCACTCGCAACGAGATACAACTCCTCGTCGGCCAGCAAACGCAACTCCACGACATCGCTCGGCGGTTGATTGTAGACCACCGAGCAGTCGAGCTTGCCTGTACCCACGAGTTCGACCAGATTCGCAGATAGGCCGTCAACGGTGCGTAGTGTGACTTCGGGCAACCGCTCGCGGAACGCATCGATAAGCGGCACAACGACGGTGCGCGCGAGACTGGGTGGCAATCCCAACACCAGGTTCCCCTGTGCGGGCCCCGTGCTGCCCCTGACCGCGCGTTCGGCAAGCGCAATCTGGCGCAGGATCAATGGGACGTGATCAAGCAGACGTTGACCCGCATCGGTCAGGACGAGTCCGCGGCCAGTACGCCTGAACAATTCCGTACCCAGCTCTGCTTCGAGTTGCCCGACCTGCCTACTCAGCGCGGCTTGAGTCAAGCCAAGGACGCTGGCGGCCCGCGTCAGGTTGCCGATTTCGGCGATGCGCGAAAAGTGTTGGAGCTGCTTGATTTCCATGTCCCGTGCCCGTAGTCCGAATCCTGCTTTCTATTGTATATCAGGTATGCTAGAAATGCGATTTTCATATGTCAGGTATCAATATATCGTAATGCGTAACGAGGCTTGCGCCGACGAGCTACTTCAATTGCCCTTGAACAGAACTTAGGAGACATGATGGACACCTCCACGCATCCGATCACGATCAAGCCGCGTCCGCGCGGAGCCGACCGGTATCAGTACCTGACGCAGACCAATGCGGGTACCGCGGCGGGCGAACTGCTCCGACGTTACTGGCAGCCGGTGGCGCTGATCGATTCGTTGCCCGTCGGCGCCGCGCCGCAGCCCATTCGCATCATGGGTGAAGACTTGGTGTTGTTCCGCGATGACCATGGTCAAGTAGGCTTGATCGATCGGAAGTGCGCCCACCGTTGCACCGACCTTGCTCTGGGCCGTATTGAAGCGGGCGGTATCCGTTGCCCTTATCACGGTTGGCTGTTTGACGTGCATGGACGCTGTCTAGATCAGCCGGCGGAAGTTTCGGCGACGGCCAAGGATCGCATCCGGATGAAGTCTTATCCGATTCATGAGGCAGGCGGCGCGTTCTGGGCCTACATGGGCCCTGGCGAGCCGCCCCTTTTTCCGAACTACCCGGCGCTCGCTGGCGGTAGCGAATTTCGCTACACCACGCGTTGGTTTGGCGATTGCAATTGGATGCAGGCGAGCGAGGGAAACATCGACCCTGTCCATACCTCGTATCTGCACCAGTTGGAATTGTCGAGTGCCGACATGCAAGCGCGCTGGGGTGTGTTTTCGAATCAGGCACGGCCTGAGCTTTCCGTTGAAGACACCCGCTTCGGGGTGCGGCTCTATACGTTGCGCAAGATCGAAGGTACCGATCGCTCGTCGATCCGCATCACCAATTTCGTCATGCCAAATGCGTGTGCGGTCGGTGGTTTCGAGGGCTACCTGGGGGAGGGCGGCATCACCATGCTATGGGACGTGCCTATCGACGATGAGCATCACTGGCGCTGGGAGTTCATCTTTCACCGCAGCGGCAAGCTCGATAAAGATGCACTTCACAAGCAATACGAATCCGAGAAGGTAGAAGGCGACCGCATGCGAAGAGCGAAAAGCGATTTGTATTCGCAGGACCGCGAATCGATGGATCGCGAGGCCTATCTGGGCCTGGGCGAGTGCTTCTCGGTTCATGACATAGCGATCACGCAGTCGCAAGGCACGATCCACGACCAGAGCCATGAGCATCTGTCGTCATCCGACATCGCCATCGTGCGCGCTCGCCGGATGCTCGACGAAGCTGCGCAGGCGCTCGCAGAAGGCGGTGATCCTCGCGGCGTGGTGCGCCGTCAAGAGGACAACGATTTCCGAGACATGGTCGTGATCACCGGCGAGATCAGCGCCGGGGAATCGAAGGAAGCGTATTGCGCGAATTACGCCGAGAGCGGCGATCTGTTCCGGTTGCAGCAACCCGAAGCATGACGTAACGCGCGTGTCGCCGCTTTATGCGGCGCGACGAGCCGCTTTTGTATTACCCGAATTTAATCGATGCACCTTGCCATGAATACCATTCCCGTTCGAGTTATTGCCGCCGAAACCATTGCAGAAGGCATCCGTCTGCTGAAACTGGCGCCCCGGGACGGATCCTTGCTTCCCGTATGGGAGCCCGGTTCGCATATCGATCTGCATCTCGGCCCGGGAATCATCCGGCAGTATTCGCTGTGCGGATCGTATCGGGACAATTCGACGTACGAGGTTGCCGTCAAACGGGAAGCAGCGTCGCGCGGTGGCTCGAAGTTCGTTCACGAATCGTTGAGCGTGGGCAGCGAATTGAGCATCTCCGCGCCGCGCAATCACTTTCCGATGCATCGCGAAGCCCGCAGAAGTTTGCTGGTGGCTGGTGGCATCGGTATTACCCCCATCATCAGCATGGCGCGTCTGCTGCGTGATTGCGGCCAACCGTTCGACTTGCTGTATTTCGCGCGTTCCGAAGCTCACGCGGCATTCTGCGACGAATTGAGCGACGCGGCGCTCGATGGCTCGTGCCAATTGCTGTTTGGGCAGGAGCGTGATGCCGTCGAGGCGACGTTGGCCGATGCGCTTGGCAACCGCCGAGACGATTGCCATTTGTATCTGTGCGGGCCGCAACCGTTCATGGATACGGTGCGCATGGTCGCCGCACGTCACGGGTGGCCCGACGACGCCGTCCACCTCGAATACTTCGCCGCAACGGCAGCGTCGGGCGCGGAACTCGACACCTCCTTCGACCTGAAGCTGGCGCGTTCGAACGAGACGTTCAGGGTGCCGCCGGGCAAGACGATCGTCGATGTGCTACGCGAGCATGGCGTGGATGTTGAGACGTCGTGCGAGCAAGGCGTCTGCGGAACCTGCGTCGTGAAGGTGTTGGACGGGTGCCCTGACCATCGCGACTGCTTTCTCACCTCCCAAGAGCACGCGAGCGGCAATTGCATGGCGGTCTGCGTATCACGTTCGCGTTCAAAGTTGCTGGTAGTCGACTTGTAACCCAAGGCTGCCGCTTATAGGCGGAGCCGTCATCAAAACAATATTCGGAGACAAGATGTCGAAGCGATTCGATGGGATGTATTACGCGCGCACGTTAGCAGTAGGCGCGCTCGCAATACTTCCCGCTCAATACGCACGGGCGGTCGACGGTATCGCGCTCAGCGGCACCGGTGTTATGTCGGCCGGTATGGCAGGCACCTCGATCGCATTTCCGCAGGACAGTACGGCGGCCGCCGACAATCCTGCAGGCATGGGATTAGTGGGTTCGCGAACCGACTTCGGCGTTCAATTGCTCGAACCATTGACCGACTTCGACTATGGGAGCGCATCCAATACATTGCATACAGGAAAGGTGTATCCGGTTCCTGACGGCGGTGCGAACTGGCAGATCACGCCGCGGCTGACGTTGGGCGTGTCGCTATTTGGCGTTGGCGTCGGCACGAGTTATGGTCGACCCGCCCTTCCGATTGCAGGTGCGGGGGTGGCCCAATCGAGCTTGGAGACCGCGATTGCCGCGCCAACTGTCACATACAGGATCACGGAGCACAACATCATCGGTGTCAGTCTGGCGCTGGCATACGAACGGTTCTCCGCAAATGGTGCGATCGTTCCCATGGGCGACGGGACACTGCACCCACTGCCCTCGCACGGGGTGTCGAGCGCTTTCGGCTACGGCGCGCGGATTGGTTATATCTGGCAGCCGACCCCGGCATTCACGTTCGGCGCGAGCTACGCCAGCCGCATTCGGATGACCAAGCTGGCCGGCTACGAAAACGACTTGCTGGCGGGCGGCGGCGGCCGAATCGATATCGGCGCTCAATACGGTGTCGGCATCGCATACAAGGTCGTGCCAAGCGTCACGGTTTCCGCGGACTGGTTGCACCTCGAATTTTCGAATACGGTCATCGGCTCGGCGCAAGGATTCGGCTGGCAGAACCAGGATTTTTTCCGCATCGGTGCAGCATGGGACGTGAACTCGCGATGGACGCTCCGAACGGGCTTCTCACGCGGTAATCATCCGATCGGACCGTCGGTGGTTGCGCAAAACCTGCTATCGGCTATGGCGGTCTCCACAGCCGTTTCCGCGGGTACGACCTACCGATTCAACAAGACCGATGAAGTGAGCGGGGTTTTCGAGTACGGATTCCCTGTCACGATCACCGGCGACGGCGCCAGTACCGGCTTTCGCGAAAGAACAAAAACCGAGGTCTTCGGCGTGAGTTACGGGCACCGCTTTTAGGTCATATAGCCGGGAGTCGATGCCGGTGAAGCTGCCCATCGGATCTCATGAGAAACGAAGAGCCAATACCAGGAAAACCCATGTCCGATTTTCCGTTTTATCCGCAGTCAGAGCTGAGCGAAGACGTGCTGTCCAGGTTTTACATCGATGGTCAGTGGGTGCAAAGTGGTTCGAACGCTTCCGTATCGCTGGTCTCGCCGTCGACCGAATCGGCATTTGCGACGGCTCGGCTGGCGGACACCGGCGATGTGGATAGAGCAGTGAATGCCGCGAGAAAGGCGTTCGATACGGGTCCGTGGCCGCGTATGTCCGGCACTGAACGCGCTGCTTGCCTACGACGGATGTCCGAGGCGCTCGGATTGCGCATCCCCCTTCTGTCGCGAATCTGGACCGCCGAGGTCGGAGCACCTGTTGGGTTCGCCGATATGTTCGCGCCCACCGCGACGGCGATGCTGGATTACTACGCCGGGTTAGCGTCGACGTTCGAGTTCGAGGAAGTCCGTTCGACGCGAAATGGAGAGGCGAGAATCATCCGCCAGCCGGTTGGCGTGGCGGCGCTGATTGCTCCCTGGAATGCCCAGTTACCGATTCTCTCGTACAAGCTTGGCGCCGCACTGGCAGCCGGCTGCACGGTAGTGGTAAAGACGCCGCCGGAGACGCCGTTCGATGCACTTGTCGTGGCCGAATGTGCGCACGAGGCGGGTCTGCCGCCAGGCGTGCTCAATGTGATTACTGCCGATGCGGACGGCGGCGCCTATCTGGTATCGAAGCGGGAAGTGGACAAAGTGAGCTTTACCGGGAGTACCGCGACGGGAAAGCTGATTGCGAAAACCTGCGCAGACCGGCTTGCCCGGGTGACGCTCGAGTTGGGGGGGAAATCCGCCGCCATCGTTCTCGACGATGCGGAACTGAACGCCACGCTCGCCGCATTGGCGCCGGTGACCATGCCTTTCTCGGGGCAAATTTGCTTCGCACAAACCCGGATTCTGGTCCCACGCAGTCGCGAGCAAGCCTTCATCGATGCATATAGCGCTGTCATTGGCGGCCTGAAGGTGGGCGACCCCTGGAGCATCGACACGCAAATCGGGCCGCTTGCGAATCGGCGTCAGCTCGATCGGGTGATGCGGTACATCGAAGCGGGTTACACGGAGGGAGCACGGATCGTGACGGGCGGTGGCCGTAGTCGCCGATTCGAAACGGGGTTCTTTGTCGAGCCTACGGTGTTCGCCGGCGTGACACCGAACATGACGATCGCGCGGGAAGAAATTTTCGGGCCTGTCGTTTCGATCATGGCGTACGACGACATCGATCAAGCGGTCGCAATGGCGAACGACACGGATTTCGGCTTGAGCGGCACGGTTTTCACGAGTGATGTCGAGCGTGGTAGTGCGATCGCGCGCCGAATCAGGACCGGGAATGTCTCGGTCAATGGACTCGGGATCGCGCCGAACGTGCCGTTCGGCGGCTTCAAGCAGTCGGGGATCGGGAGGGAGGGGGGGCCTGAAGGTCTCGGTGCGTTCCTCGAACATCAGGCGATTTATCTTCCTGTTCCCGTAACGCGGGCGCCGACGGAGTGACGCGATGGACTACGACTACATTGTGATCGGCGCCGGCAGCGCCGGCTGCGTGACGGCGAGCCGGCTGGTTCATGAGTGGGGGGCGAAGGTGCTGCTGCTCGAGGCGGGGCCACCGGCGAACAATGCACTGATTCGCATGCCCGCCGGGACGTTCAAGATGCTCTTCAACGGTAGCCCGTTTATCAAGCGATACGCATCGGCTCGTCAATCGTCGCTCGGAGACCGCGTGGTTTCCATTCCGCAGGGGAACGTTGTCGGCGGCGGTAGTTCGGTCAATGCGATGGCCTATACGAGAGGGTCGCGCGCCGACTACGAACGCTGGGTCGCGGCAACCGGCGATTCGGGCTGGTCGTGGGATGGCCTCCTCCCATACTTCCGTAAGCAGGAAGGCAACCAACGGTTCGACAATGAAGCGCACGGCGCGGACGGCCCACTGAAAGTATCGGATCCGTTGTACAAGGTCGACGTAGCAGACCGGTTCGTGCGAGCGATGCAGCGCCAGGGTTTGCCGTTTGCAGCGGACTTCAACGCAGGTTCGTTGAGTGGGGTCGGTTACATGCAGACCACCACCCACGCGGGACGACGATGTAGTGCGGCGGATGCCTTTCTCGCTCCTGTGATGTCCGATCCGCGCCTGTCTCTGGTGACAGGCGCGCGCGTCCAACGCATCGTCCTCAACGGCGACCGCGCTGTCGGCGTCGAGTACGCGATTGGCGGTGTTCTCACGCAGGCAAGAGCGTCGGCCGAAGTGATCGTTTGTGCGGGAGCCTTCGCCACGCCGAAGCTGCTCATGCTGTCGGGCATCGGCCCAGCGGCGCATTTGCGCCAGCTTGGGCTCGAGGTTCGCGTCGATTCCCCCGGCGTCGGCGAGCATTTGCAGGATCACAACGTTGCCGTCGTGTCGATGACGACTCGCGGGCAATATGGATACTTCGGGGAAGACCGTGGGCGGCGCGCACTGTTGAATGCGCTCCGGTATCTCGCGTTCCACAACGGGCCCATCGCGTCGAACGGGGCCGAGACGATGGCTTTCGTCAATCTTCGCGAACCCACGGGGGAACCGGATCTTCAGCTTTATTGCGTTGGGGTCATGTGGCCGGATCCGCAGGCGCCCAAGCCCACCTACGGGATGACATTGATGGCCAACCTCGTACGGCCTCGATCTCGCGGGACCGTACGCCTCCAATCTGCAGATCCTGCGGACGACGCACTCGTCAACCCGAACTGGCTTGCCGATGATGAGGATACGAAGCGACTTGTCGAAGCGATCCGTTATCTGCGATCGATCGCGGGAAGCGAACCGTTCGCATCCATCGTGGCACAGGAGGCCGGACCCGGAACCGCACTCCAGTCGGACGATGAACTCGCCGATTACGTCCGGCGGACCACGGAGTCCAACTACCATCCCGTGGGCACGTGTCGCATGGGGCGCCCTGACGATCCCATGTCGGTCTTGACCCCGGACCTCAAGGTAAAGGGCGTCGGCGGATTGCGCGTCTTCGATGCTTCGATGATGCCGTCGATCATCAGTTCAAATACGAATGCGACTGTGATGGCGGTGGCTGATCGTGCAGTCGACATGCTGATGTCAAGCAGGCCTTCTAAATGACGTCTAATGCACGCCGTCCGCTCGTCATGGTGACGCTGGATGGCTTGATCGAATATGTCAACGACGCGTTCGTGGCATCGCTCGGATGGCCTCGGGAATCGCTGGTGCGGGTGGCAGCGTCGTCTTTGCTTGCGAATATACCGAAGGCCGTTCTGCTCGATATTCAACGGACGGTGCGCGCGAATCGTCCATGGATCGGAATATTGCCTTATCGAACCGTGACTGACGAAGTGTTTTGGGCGCGTTCCAATCTTATGCCCGGCCGCTCCGGCAAACGTGCCATTGCGCTCATTGAGCCCATTGAGCCCGCGCAAAGCGCTCAGGCGGCCCGTGCATACCGCACGATGGATGAGGTCAAAGCCGGTTGGTCGATACGGGCAGGCAGAATCACGAGGAAGCGATGGTACGGCGCGCCACGCCGGGTTGGCCGCGTAAGTTTGCGTGGAAAAGTCACAGGTATTGTTTTCTGCCAATTCATGGCCTCGCTTGGAGCATGCATCGTTGCCTTTCGGGGCGTCTCATTGGAAACCGTGTGCATTGCCTTACTGTTGATTTTCGGGGGCACCGGTTTGTTGTTGGCAAAGTTGTTTCATCGCCCGTTGCAAGAGATCACGAGACTGGCCGTTGGTCTGGCTGCGGGTCAATTGGACATTGCGCCAAGTGTGCCGGGCGATGGCGAGCTAGGCGATGTGCTGGTCCTACTCAATCAGGCGATCCTGAATTTGAGGACTGCGGTCGCTGATGTACGTGACGGCGTCACGCAAGTATCGTCGGGCACGGAAACGCTTTCTGATGGAAATCAAGATTTGTCGGTGAGAACCGAGCAGCAGGTCAGCAGTGTTCAAGATACGGCGGCGAGCGTGGAACAGCTCAACGCGAGCATTTTCAACAATTCCCAATCATCTGCCGAAGCGGACAGGCTTGCGCGCGAGTCCACGTGTGCTGCACGCGAGGGCGGACAGACACTGGCGTGCCTGATCGAGATCATGCGCAAGATCGATGTATCGAGTTCGGAAAGCGCGAGCATCGTTGTCGTCATCGACGCGATTGCATTTCAAACCAATATTCTTGCGCTCAATGCCGCGGTTGAAGCGGCTCGCGCTGGGCCCAGTGGACGGAGCTTCGCGATCGTCGCATCCGAAGTGCGGGCTCTTGCTCAGCGAAGTGCGACCGCCGCTAACCAGATTCGCGTTCTTGCAAACCGTAGCCTCGATTTGGCACGGGAAGGACGCGTGGCGGCAGAGCGGTCGGGTGCAACAATGCGGGAAACCGAAGCGGCCGTGGGGGTGGTCAGCGATCTCGTCGGAGAGATAAAGGACGCGTGCTCAGAACAAAGCCGTGCAATGACACAGATCGAAGAGGCCATCACTGCGATAGATCTGACGACGCAACAGAATTCGGCGCTCGTCAACTCGGTTGCATCGATCTCCGAGGAGATGCGGCAACGATCAATGGGCGTCATGCAGGCCGTTTCCTTATTCGATATCTGACATGACGATGCCACGGGTTGGCTTGGCAAGGATGTGGTCTTGAGCTGCATTTCGAGCATCGCGAATGCCGAAAGCAGTTTTCCACCGAACGAGGATAGGCGCCCGGCAGACGGATGCGACCGCTCGGGCGTCTCGCTTCACTGCGTCGTTCGATCGTGAACGCGGCGGCTATCGGCAGGCGCTTGCTCGCGCTCGGTCATGCCATAGTCGCGCACGACCCCTGCGATCCGCAGCCTATAGTTGGCGAACACTGACCCGCGTCCTTCCGCTTGGGCATGGCGATGCGCCTCGACGTTGCGCCATTGCGCCACGGCGTCCTCGTCGGCCCAAAATGAGAGCGAGAGCAGCTTGTTCGGATCGGCCAAGCTTTGGAAGCGCTCGATCGAGATGAAGCCGGGAATATCGGCGAGCAGCGGCTTTAGGCGCGCCGCAATCTCCAAATATTCGTCGCGGTGGCCAGCCTTGGGGGTGACTTCGAAGATGACGGCAATCATGATGGGCTCCTATCGAAGAATTTGAAGCTTGGTATGCGAGCGTTGAGCGAAGGCCGATAGGCCCAGCTCAGCGAAGGGTTGGCGTGATCGTACCCGCTCTCGAGCAGCGCCGATACGACGCCGGCCGCGATAGCCTTTGCGATTGCCTCGCCCGGGCAGGCGTGGCGGCCGGCCCCGAAACACGCCAGCGGCGCGCGCTCGCGGTCGGCGATGAAGCAGTCGGCGTTTTCATAGACATCGTCGTCGCGGCTGGCGGCAGCCAAGACCACCAGTACGGCATCGCCCGGTTGCAACGTTATACCTTCGATCTCGACGGTATCGCGCGCGAAGCGGCGCGTATTGTGGACTGGCGGATCGAAACGGGCCACTTCATGAACGAACGCGTGTATGTCGATCCGTGCAGCGCGCAGTTGCGCGGCCACGTCGCGATATAGGACGAGGGTGACAACGCTGTTGCCGATCAAGCCGGCGGTCGCGTCGAATGTCTGCGAGAAGAGTCCCAGCAAGTTGGAGACGAGTGCGTTGGGCAGAGCGGCGCTTCTTGCGAGTCCACCGGCAACGATGTGCTCGAGCAGCGGGGATGCAGGCGTGCTGTCGAGCGTTAGGGCATGCAGGGCCGATTGCAATCGCAAAGCGGCTCCATGCGCTTCGCGCAACGTTTCCTGGCTCGATGCGGGAGAGAGACACGCTACAAATCGACGGACCGTCGCCTCGAGCGCGTCGTCGGCGGGCAGTCCCATCAGCTCGGCAACGATGCGCACAGGTAGTGCAAACGCCAATGCATCGAGCAGGGCGGCGCTGCTCCCATCGAAACGCTTGATCAGGCTCGCCGCGCGATCGCTGGCCGAGTGAAACACTGCGGTTGTGTCGACCGAACCGAGCCCGTTGACGAGTGCTTGCCGGGCGAGGCGGTGGCTATCGCCCTCGTTCATGCGCGCTAGCCGCCCGAATACCTCGCCCGCCGGTTGTCCGGCAATGGCATGCGGTACGGGCTCGCTCGCCGGGCGCACGGTCAATCGCTCGTCGCCCAGCACGCGGTTGACCGTCTGCGCGCGGGCGGCCACCCACAGGTTCGATGCTTCGTCGCGTACGAGCGGCGCGCGGTGGCGAAGCGCAGCGTAGTACGGGTACGGGTTGGGGTGCGTGACGGCTTGCAGCGGATCGGTCGGGTACGTCTGGGTCATGGGAGGCTCGGCGTTGAATCGGTGAAAGCAGTGTAAGTCGCGGGTCATCATCCATGTTTCAGCGCAAGCCGAAATGTGCCGCGCCGCACCGGCCCGGGCCGAAGGGACGGCTGCGGCTTGCGCGGGCGTAATATGCCGCCTTCAGAGAACCTGAGCGGCGCTTGCCGCGCCACGGCCGTCACGCTGCGCGGGCTCGTAATTGCGTCCGATTTCTACGTCCAAATCGCTTTTTCCCCGCGGAGCGAGATACGATGCGCCACTTCAGGACTCTTTCCCGAAATCGCATGACCGCTACTGTTTTTGACACGTTGGCATACGCAGAACGGCTCGAGGCCGCCGGGTTTGCGCCGGAACAGGCGAAAGGCCAGGCCCATGCGCTGCGCGAGATCATCGATGACAAAATTGCGACGACGCACGATATGGCCGCGCTGGACTTGAGCCTCTCGGCGAAGCTGGCGGAAATGAAGGCCGACTTGATCAAGTGGTACCTCGGCTCGACCTTCGCCATGACGGCATTGATCGTGGGTCTCGTGAAGTTCATCCGCTAAGTAAAGAAAATCAAGAAAAGAAAACGTCGCGCCCGACCTCCGCGGCATCTCACATTAGCGAATCGCGTCTCACGTCTCACTATTCGCACTATTCGCGACCCCTTGCCTGGTCGCACTGGAATCGCCATACAACTCAGTTAGAATCGCTCCCAATTCCGAAGAACGAACAAACCTGGGAGCGCGCTTCATGCGACGCGACGCGATAAAACGACAATGCAAATGGGTTGCCGCGGCGGTCGCGGCGTTGGGGGTGCTCTCGGCCACGACGTGGCAAGCCGAAGCGGCGCGCATCACGCGAGTCTCGCCGCAAGGCACAGTGGCGAAGGTGCGCCAGGTGCTCGTGAAGTTCGACGAGTCGATGGTGGCGTTCGGCGCGGCGGATTTGCCCGCGCCGGCTTCGATCAAGTGCAACGACGCCAAGGTGAGCGCGGGCCAATCGCGCTGGATCGACGATAAAACTTGGGCTTGGGATTTCACCGACGATCTGCCGCCCGGCGTCGCCTGCTCGGTCGAGTTGAAAGACGGCCTGAAGTCGGCGGCCGGCGCCGCGTTGACTGGCCCGACGCATTACGCATTCCAAACCGGCGGCCCGTTCGTCCAAAGCATACGGCCCTCGGGTGGGCAAATCGAGGAGAACCAGGCCTTCGTCGTTACGCTGAATGGGCCGAGCACGGACGCGTCCGTGCGGGAACACATTTGGTGCGAATCGAGCGCGCTGGGTAACCGCATCCCAGTCAAAAGCGTCGATCCCGCTACACGCACGGCGCTACTCAAACGCTTCGACCTGCAAAAGCAAGCGTCGCGGGTGCTGACGCTGCAATGTCAGCAAGCCTTGCCGTCGGGCACGAAGGCGCAGCTCATCTACGGCAAAGGCGTCGCGAGCCCGAGCGGGATCGCCAATGACGTCGAGCGCCGCTTCAATTTCAGCGTGCGCGATCCGTTCGCCGCGAGCTTTAGCTGCGAGCGCGAGAACGCCAAGGCGCCTTGCACGCCGTTGCGGCCGCTTCGGCTCTCGTTCAACGCGCCCATCGCGCGCGCCGACGCCGAAAAAATCCGCATCAAGGGGCCGGACGGAGAAATCAAGCCCAAGTTCTCCGACGATGATAACGATCCGCAAACCGAGGCGGTGGAGTTTGCTGCCCCGTTGCCCGAGCGCAGCGACCTGACGATCGTGCTGCCTTCGAATCTGAAAGATGTCAGCGGTCGCGCGCTGTCGAACGCGGATCTGTTCCCGCTGAAGACCTCGACGGCGCCGTTGCCGCCGCTGGCGAAATTTTCGTCCGGCGCCTTCGGCATCATCGAACGATTCGCGGAACCGGGTATGCCAGCACTCGTCCCCGTTACGCTGCGCAACGTCGAAGCCGATCTGCATATTTCCGGTCTGAATGCGGGCACTGCGCAGTTCACGAAGCTTCGCGTCGATGCGGATTCCGATATTCGCCGCTGGATGCGCAACGTCGACCGATTCGACGGCTTCACGATGTCGCGTAGCGAGATCGACCGGCAGATGCCGCAACTGCTCGCACATAATCCTTATCCCGTGATCGTGCCCCCTCCTAGCGAATCGACCGATAGTGAGCGCGAGGCCAAGGATCCGACGATTGACGTGCGTTCCTTGTCGCTGCTCGCCGGTGCGCGTGGTGTTCAGCGGCTGACGTTGCCCAAGGCCGATCCGAAGACGTTGCGTCCGTTCGAAGTCGTTGGCGTGCCGGTCGACAAGCCCGGCTTCTACGTGATCGAGCTTTCCTCTCCAGCGCTTGGCGCGTCGCTGCTTGGCAAGCAGGCGCCGATGTACGTGCGCACAGCGGTGCTCGTGACCAATCTCGGCGTCCATCTGAAAGTGGGACGCGAGAATAGCGTCGTCTGGGTCACTACGCTCGACAAAGGGCAAAGCGTGCCGCACGCCGAGGTTCACGTCAGCGATTGCAACGGCGACGAGCTTGCATCGGGAAAAACCGACGCGCAGGGGGTATTGACGATCCCCGGGCAACTGAGTTCGCGGGTCGCGTGCAAAGACGACAGCTTCGACGGGTTGTTCGTCTCGGCCCGGGTCGACGATCCGAAGACCGGACCGGACATGGCGTTCGTGCGCTCCGACTGGGATCGCGGCATCGAAGCGTGGCGTTTCAACGTGCCGACCGATACGAGCCGCGAGCGTACGGTTCGCGCGCACACGGTATTCGACCGTACGCTGCTGCGCGCGGGCGAGACGGTGTCGATGAAACACTTCATTCGTGTGGAGACGATGCGCGGTCTGGCGTTGCCGAAGACTTACCCGACGCGCTTGACGATTCGCCATCTGGGCAGTGGACAAACGTGGCATTTCCCCCTGACATGGGCGGCCGATCACACGGCCGATTCGACGTTTGCAATTCCCGCGGCGGCGAAGCTGGGGGAGTACGACGTTTCGCTGGATGACGGCAATGCGAATGCGGCTTCCGGCGATGCCAACGATAAAAGCGACGCCGACGCCGACACGGCAAACGAGTCGCCGGGGCATAGCTACGATTCGGGCAGCTTCCGTGTCGAGGCGTTTCGTCTGCCGGTATTCAAAGGCTCGATCGGCGTGCGCGACGAGAAGGCGCATCCGCTCGTGGCCGCTAAGCAAGCACCGTTGACATTGCAGATCGAGTACACCTCCGGTGGCGGGGCCGCGGGCTTGCCAGTGCAAGTTTCGGCGTTGATGAAGACGACGTCCCCTTCGTTTGCCGACACGTTTCCCGACTTCAGCTTCACCCCCTACGTGAAGCCGAAGGAAGCCGCTGCCGGTTCGCCTGTGGACGATGCGCAAACAGAGCAACAAGCCGACGATGACACCGCGAAGCTGATTGCCGACAAGGAACCGGTCACGCTCGATCGCAACGGATCGGGAGCGTTCACGCTGAAGAATCTGCCGCAGATCGATGCGCCGAAGGCGCTGGCGCTCGAAGCGACCTTCGCCGATCCGAATGGCGAGGTGCAGACGATCAGCGGCAACGCGACGCTGTGGCCATCCGCCGTCGTCGCGGGCGTGAAGTCGGGGCAATGGGTGTCGGTGGGCAACACCGTGCCGGTCAAAGCGCTCGCCGTCGATTTGCAAGGCAGGCCGCGCGCGGGCGTCCCGCTCGAAGTGCATGGCATCGCACGCATCACGATCTCGACGCGCAAGCGGATGGTCGGTGGTTTCTATGCCTACGACAATCGCACGGAGACGAAGGACCTCGGCACGCTGTGCAGCGGAAAGAGCGACGACCACGGCCTCATGACCTGCGACGCCAAGCTCAAGGAAGCGGGCAACGTCGATCTCGTGGTGACGGCCAAGGACGGCGACGGCAACGCATCGACGGCGACCACCTCCGTCTGGGTCACGCGTGAAGAAGATCTGTGGTTCGGCAACGAAAACACGGACCGGATCGACGTGCTGCCGGAGAAGACGTCCTACGAGCCGGGCGAGACGGCGCGCTTCCAGGTGCGCATGCCGTTCCGGTTCGCGACCGCGCTCGTCGCGGTCGAGCGCGAGGGCATCATCGAGACGCATGTGGTCAAGCTCGACGGGAAGGACCCGACGATTTCGCTCAAGGTGGCGCAGGACTGGGGGCCGAACGTCTATGTGTCGGTGTTGGCGTTACGCGGCCGCATTCATGAAGTCCCGTGGTATTCATTCTTCACCTGGGGCTGGAAAGCGCCGCTCGAATGGGTGCATGCGTTCTGGTACGAAGGCCGCCGGTACGAACCGCCGACGCCGCTCGTCGACCTGTCCAAGCCCGCGTATCGATACGGCTTGGCCGAAATCAAGGTGGGTACCGCAGCGCATAAGCTCGGCGTGACGGTCACCCCCGATTCAAAAACCTACACCGTGCGCGGCAAGGCGCATGTCAAAGTGCGGGTGCAAATGCCCGGGGGCAAGCCCGCGCCAGCAGGCACGCAGGTGGCGATTGCGGCAGTCGACGAAGCATTGCTCGAATTGATGCCCAACGACAGTTGGGACGTGCTCGATGCGATGCTGCAGCGGCGCGCGTACGGCGTGGAGACGGCCACGGCGCAAATGGAAATCGTGGGGCGCAGGCACTTCGGGCGTAAGGCTGTCCCGGCAGGCGGGGGCGGCGGACACGGCGCGACGCGGGAATTGTTCGACACGCTGTTGCTGTGGAACCCTCGCGTGACGCTGGATGCGAACGGCGAAGCGGCTGTCGATGTGCCGCTCAACGATGCGCTGACGAGTTTCCGCATCGTTGCTATCGCCGCAGTGGGCGATGGCACGTTCGGCACCGGCAGCACGACGATTCGCAGCACCCAAGATCTGCAATTGATCTCGGGATTGCCGCCGCTCGTGCGCGAAGGCGATCAATTTCGCGCGCAATTCACGGTCCGCAATACGACTGCGCGTGCGATGAAGGTCGTCGTCACGCCGAATGTTCCCGGCCTGTCGTTGCAGCCCCAAACGGTCGACGTCGCCGCAGGATCGGCGCGGGAAGTCGCATGGACGGTCACGCCGCCTGACGGTCTGTCGGACGCCGCGTTGCCGGCGTTGACCTGGAACGTCGGCGCGGCCGAGCAAGGCGGGCCGCACGCCGCGGATGCGCTGAAGGTGTCGCAGCGCGTGGCCGCGGCGATCCCGGTCACCGTGCAGCAGGCCACGCTCACGCAAGTGGACGGAACCTTCACGTTGCCTGTCGCCGCGCCGGCAAACGCGACCGCAACCGCAGCGGGGGCGTTGCGCGGCGGCATTGCCGTGTCGCTGCAGCCGAAGCTTTCCGACGGCTTGCCGGGCGTGCGTCGATGGTTCGAGCGCTATCCCTATGGCTGCTTGGAGCAGCAAAGCTCGCGCGCATTGGGGCTGGGTGACGTCGCGCAATGGCAGGCGGTCGTCGCCAAGATGCCCGTCTACCTCGACCGCGACGGCCTGGCCAACTATTTCCCTCCTGGCGACGATAACGGCGCGACCGGCAGCACGACGCTGAGCGCCTATTTGCTTGCGGTGACCGACGAAGCGGCCAAGCTCGATCCGCGCTTTGCTTTGCCGGACGATTTGCGAGCGAAGCTCGAGACGGGCCTCATCAATTTCGTCGAAGGCAAGATCACCCGCAACGTTTGGGCGCCGCGCAAGGATTTGGATCTGCGCAAACTCGAAGCGATCGAGGCGCTGTCGCGTTTCGGCGATGCACGAGCAAGCATGCTCGATTCGCTCGAGATCGCGCCCAATCAATGGCCGACGTCGGCGGTCATCGACTACTACGCCATTCTTACGCGCGTAAAAGATATCGCTCGACGCGATCAAAAGCTCGCGCAAGCCGAGCAGATCATTCGCTCGCGGTTGACCTACCAAGGCACGCGCTTGACCTTCTCGACGGCCGACGGCGACGAGCTTTGGTGGTTGATGACCGGTTCGGAAACGAACGCCGCGCGTACCGTGCTCACGTTTGTCAGCGTGCCGGGGTGGAAGGATGAAATGCCTCGCCTGGTAGCGGGCCTGCTTGCGCTGCAAAGCCGCGGCGCGTGGTCGACGACGACTTCGAATCTGTGGGGCTCCTTGGCCGTGCAAGCATTCTCGCGCGCATTCGAGAGCACGCCGGTGACGGGCCAGACGAAGCTGCAGCTGGGTGCCACGGCAAGAACGGTCGACTGGTCGCAGGCTGCGGCGTCTGCGGCGCCGGCGACGAATGCGGCGTCGGCGACGGCCGTGACGAAGACGGCCAATACGCGTAGTCAGTGGCTGCCTTGGCCGCCCGATGCGCGCACGGCGCCTGCTTCGCTGACGCTCACGCAGCAAGGCACCGGCAAGCCCTGGGCGACGATCGAAAGCCTCGCGGCGGTCGCATTGAAGGCGCCGTTCGCCGCGGGCTACCGCATCACCAAGACGGTGACCCCGGTGGATCCCGCCGTGAAGGGCGTGTACACGCGCGGCGATGTGTTGCGCGTGCATCTGGACATCGACGCGCAATCGGACATGACGTGGGTCGTGGTCAACGATCCCGTTCCGGCCGGTGCGACGATCCTCGGCTCTGGGCTCGGGCGTGATTCCGAGGCCGCGACCACGGGCGAGAAATCGCAGGATGGCGTGTGGCCCGCGTTCGTCGAGCGCAGCTTCGACGGATACCGCGCGTATTACGACTATGTTCCCAAAGGCAAATTCTCGATCGAGTACACGGTGCGGTTGAACAATGCGGGCACCTTCGGGTTGCCGCCGACGCGCGTCGAAGCGCTGTATGCGCCGTCGACCTACGGTGTGCTGCCCAATGCGAACGTCGCCGTCCGCATGCCCGCAGCGGCAAAGCCACAGTGAGGGAGCCGATGCACACGATGCTAGGCGCGCGACCGCTGCGCGCCGTGCTTTGCGTCTTGCTGCTGGCGGCGGCGCCGTGCGCGCATGCAGTGCCGACATTCGATCAGGTGCGCAGCGGATGGCGCAGCTCCGATTGGCTTCTGCTCGCGCGCGACGGTACGCCGTTGCAGCGAACGCGCGTCGATTTTAAAGAGCGGCGCGGGGATTGGGTATCGCTCACGGACGTTTCGCCGGCGCTGCGCGAGGCGATCGTCGTATCGGAGGACAAACGATTTTACGAGCATAGCGGCGTCGATTGGCACGGCGCGGCGGCGGCCGCTTGGGCGAATCTGTGGAATACGCGCACCCGCGGCGCTTCCACGGTCACGATGCAATTGACAGGACTCCTAAGCGACGACCCTCAGCGCTCGGGGCAACGGTCGGTCGTGCAGAAGGCGGGGCAGGCAGTCGGCGCGCTTTGGCTCGAACGGTCATGGCGCAAGGATCAAATTCTCGAAGCCTATTTGAACCTCGTGCCGTTTCGCGGCGAAACGATCGGCTTATCGGCGTTGTCGCTCACGCTGTTCGGCAAGGCCCCGTCGGGCCTGGACGAGCGGGAGGCCGCCGTCGCCGCCGCGTTGATCCGCGCGCCCAATGCGCCCTATACGGCGGTGAGCGCAAGGGCTTGCCGTATCCTGCGCGACATGAAAGCGCCGTCGCGGTGCGACAACCTGGCAAGCTATGTTCAACTGGCGTTCGCGCGCCCGGCGCCTGCCGTGCTGTCGGTATCGGCCGAAGCGGACATGCTTGCACCGCATTTCGCGCGACGCATTGCGAGCGAGGCGCATCCCGCCGCGGGAGCGCGCATCGTCACCACGCTCGATGCGAAGTTGCAACGCTTTGCGACCGAGACGCTGAAGCGAACGATGGCCGAATTGAATGCGCCGGCGCACGCACGTAATGTGCATGACGGTGCGATCGTCGTGCTCGATAACGCGACGGGCGACGTGCTCGCGTGGGTCGGCTCCTCGGGCGGGCTGTCCGGGGCGCGCGACGTCGATGCGGTGGTCGCCAACCGCCAGGCCGGGTCGACGTTGAAACCCTTTCTCTATGCGCAGGCCATCGACGAACATCGTCTGACGACGGCGTCATTGCTCGACGACGCACCGCTCGACTTGGCCGCGGGCGGCGGCCTATACATTCCGCAGAACTACGACAAGGATTTCAAGGGTTGGGTCAGCGCGCGCACGGCGCTCGGTTCTTCATTGAACGTCCCGGCGGTGCGCACGCTCGTGATGGTGACGCCTCACCGCTTCGCCGTGACCTTGCGCTCGTTGGGCTTGCCGTTGACCGAAAGCGGCGACTACTACGGCTATTCGCTCGCGCTCGGCAGCGCGGACATTACTTTGCTGTCGTTGACCAACGCCTATCGCGCGCTGGCCAATGGCGGTGTTGCCAGCGCCACGCACGATATGCCCGGGGCTGTACGACGGGCGACGGGGAGCGCCGCCGGCTCGAATCGGCCGCATCGCGTATTTAGTGCCGATGCCGCGTACATCATTACGACGGTGCTCTCCGATAACAACGCGAGGACGCGCACCTTCGGGTTCGATAGCCCTCTCGCGACGCGTTTCTTCTCGGCGGTGAAGACCGGCACGAGCAAGGACATGCGCGATAACTGGACGATCGGGTTCACGTCGCGTTACACGGTGGGCGTCTGGGTGGGCAATGCGGACGGCAGCGCGATGTGGGACGTATCGGGCGTGACCGGCGCGTCGCCGATTTGGGCGGCCGTGGCAGGGTACTTGCATCGGCGCGTGCCCAGCACGCCGCCGGCGATGCCGCCTGGTGTCGTCAAAACGCGCATTGCATTCGAACGAAACATCGAACCGTCGCGTGACGAGTGGTTTCTGAAAGGTTCGGAGATCAAGACGGTGGGGCTTGCGGCCGACGCCTCCACTGCCGCGCCTCGCGGCTTGGCGTTGGATGCGCAAAGCGGTGCGCCTCGCATCGGATCGCCGACGGACGGGACCTTGTTCGCGCTGGATCCCGACATCCCGGCCGCCAGGCAGCGTATCCTGTTCGAGCGCGTGAGCGGTTCGTCCACGCGCAGCGTTTGGCGTTTGGACGGCAAGCCGCTGGGCCATGCCGAGCGTGTGTTTTGGCCGCCCTGGCCCGGCCGTCATGTGCTCGAGCTCGTGAATGCGCAAGGTGCGAGCGTCGATGCCGTTCATTTCGAAGTGCGCGGTGCAACGGCGCGCCCCGCAACGAACGCCGTGACGAAGCCCGTTGCCAAGCCACGATAGTGCGCGCAGCCTGCCGCGTTCAACCCAGCCCTGAACCCTGGAGCATTCGAATGAGCCTCTCCCCGTTCCATTTGGCGATTCCTGTCTACGATCTAGCCGCCGCACGCGATTTCTACGGACGCGTGTTCGGTCTCGAGGAGGGGCGATCGAGCACGCAATGGGTCGATTTCAATTTCTTCGGGCATCAGCTCGTGATTCACGAGCATCCGCGAACGGCGTCGCAGGAGCGGGCGCATACCAATCCCGTCGACGGCCACGATGTGCCCGTGCCGCACTTCGGCGTCGTGCTGGGTTGGGGCGAGTGGGAGGCCTTGGCAGAGCGCCTGAAATCGTTCGGCGTTCGGTTCGTGATCGAGCCGTACGTCCGCTTTCAAGGGCAAGTGGGGGAGCAAGCGACGATGTTTTTTCTCGATCCGTGCGGCAACGCGCTCGAATTCAAGGCGTTCAAGGATATCGGGCAGCTGTTTGCGAAGGAGTGAGTCGATGCGCTGACCTCGACGCCGTTCTCTGTGGCGGCGCCCAGCGCCCCGTGCCCTGTGCCCCGTGCCCCGTGCCCCGCGCAGCGTTACCGTGCCGTCTGCCCCCTGCGCCGAACCACGACGTCGACAAAAATCGACGCGAGCAGGACGACCGCCGTTGCCATCAGTTGGATTGCAGCGGGCAGTCCGAGCAACGCCATTCCGTTCACGATCGCCGCGATCACGACGCCGCCGAGCACGGCATGCAGTGGCTTGCCTCGCCCGCCGAATAGACTCGTGCCCCCGATGACCGCGGTCGCCACGACATAAAGTACGATCGTTCCTCCATCGAAGCTCGTCGAAATCGAGCGCAGCCGCGACGCATAGACGATGCCGCCGACCCCTGCCGTCAGCGCGCCGAACACGAAGGCGAGCGTGCGCAGGCGCGCAAGATCGATTCCGGCTCGCCGGGCAGCCTCGGCGTTGCCGCCGATCGCGTACACATAACGGCCGAAGCGCGTGCGCGCCAGCAGGAGCGACCAAGCGACGAGGACGGCGAAGACGATGGGAACGACCCAGGGCATACCGCGCAGCGGAAATGCGGGCACGCCGCGATCGACATTCGTGATCACACCGAGCACACCGCCGGCCGCCGCTGCACCTGCGATCTTCAGCGCCGTGATGGCGCGCGGCGCGACGACGAGCCCCTCGCGACGACATCGACGATCGCGTAGGAGGGTCGCCGCGGCGTAGATCCCGACGGCGGCTGCGATCAAGGTCCAGCCGCCCGCGGGGCTCAACGTCCCATTGGCGAGATCGTTGATGGTCTCGTCGGGAATGGGGATCGTCCCGCCTGTTCCGAGCAGCTGGATCATCACGCCCTGGAAACCGAGCAGGCCGGCGAGGGTGACGACGAAGGAGGGCAGACGCAAGCGCGTAACGAGCGCGCCTTCGAATGCGCCGAGTGCAGCGGCAGCGAGTAGGGCGGCGGCGATCGCGGCCCACCAAGGCCATGCGAACGACGGTTGGACTAGCTGGGTGACGACCGTTGCGGCGATCCCAGCCACATAGCCTAGCGAAAGATCCATTTCGCCAAGGAGTAGGACGAACACAGCCCCCATGCCGATCAGCATGAACACGGCCCCCTGAACCAGCAGGTTGACGAGATTTCCGGCGGAAAGGAACCGATCGTTTTCAAATTGAAAAATCGCCGCGATCAGTGCGACGCCGAGTAGCACGGGCAGCACACCGCTCTCTCCGGCCAGCAAGCGCGATCGCCAGGCGCGCGCGTAATCGATCAGTTCTTGCGTTTCGCCTTCGGGCGTCTCGGTCGAGCCGCTGGCGTGATCTGCGCCGCTGCCCAGGGGGGCCGGCGGTGCGTCCGGCGCGGTGCCGGAGACCCCTTTGCGTTCGGCTACGTCTTGCCCGCGAGCGGCTCCGATCGTTTCCGCAACGCGCTGCTCGCTCACCTTGGTGGGCGATACCACGTTGCCGAGCGTCATCAGTTCGACGACGCGCTGCGGATCGAGCGAGGCCGCGTCGCCCGCGCGCACGAGCTTGCCGAGCCGCAAGACCGCCAATCGATCCGCGACCTCGAAGACGTTGCCGAGGTTGTGTGAAATCATGATGACGGCGAGGCCCTGATCGGCGAGACGGCGCACGAGTTCGAGCACCTGCCGCGTCTGCGCGACGCCGAGCGCGGCTGTCGGCTCGTCCAGAATGACCAGTTTGGAATTCCACATGACTGCTTTCGCGACGGCGACGGCCTGTCGTTGCCCGCCCGATAGGGCGCCGACCGCTTGCCGCACCGAGCGCAATGTCGTCACGCGCAAGCTTGACAGCGTCTCGACTGCGGCTCGCTCCATGGCGTCTTCGTCGAGCAGGTGACGGCGCAGCCGTTCGCGCCCCAGGAACATGTTCTGGACGACGTCGAGGTTGTCGCATAGCGCGAGGTCTTGGTAGACCACTTCGATGCCGAGCGCTCCCGCATCGCGCGGGTTGCGGATATGAACCGGGCGACCTTCCCACCGAATTTCGCCGGCGTCCGGCGTATGGATGCCGGCGATGCACTTGATCAGCACCGATTTGCCGGCGCCGTTGTCGCCCACGATCGCCGTTACCTGTCCCGCTGGGATATCGAGATCGATACCGGCGACGGCTTGTACCGGGCCGAAGTGTTTTTCGATGCCTCGTAGCTGGAGCAGCGGGACCAACCGTGTCGCCCCGAGGTTCGGCTCGTCCATGACGGGAACGTTCGCTTTGGCGTCAATGGGCGATATTCGCTGCGTCGCACGCCGCCGCCAATGCGCCCGTGCATAGCTTTCCGGTGTCGACGAACCGATCCTTCACGACGGTCGCGGCCATGTTGCGCGGCGTGACCCAAACGGGCGTGAGCAGCACCGACGGCACCGGGCTGTTTTGCGTGCTATCGGCTGTCGTGCCGTTGACGAGCGCGGTGGGCGGCTGCATGCCCGCGCGCAGATAAATGGCGAGCGTCGCGGCCGCTTGCGCTTCCAGATAGATAGGCTTGTAGACAGTGCCGCACTGATAGCCGGCAAGGACGTTCTGCAGTCCGGTCAACGTGGCGTCTTGCCCTGTCGTCGGGAATGTGTGCGGCGGTACGTGCAGCGTCTTCAGGTAGGAGATGATTGCATTCGCATTATCGTCGTTGGGCGTGACCACGGCATTGATGTTCGAATGCGCCGTGTACTGCTGCTCGAAAGTAGTGCGTGCTGTCGCCGGGTCCCACGTGCCCGCAGGTTCGCCCACCTTCACGTATCGCCCAGAGTCGAACGAGGGCTGCAGGACCGTGTTGTATCCCTGGGCGAACAGCGTCGCGTTGTTATCGGTAGGCGCACCGCGCATGACAAGGATCTGCGGCTTCGGCACATTCCACGACGCCAGGCATGCGTTCATGCCTTCGCCGATCAGACGCCCAACTGCGACGTTGTCGAAGCTCACGTAATAGCTTCGCGCGCCGCCGAGCGTTAGGCGATCGTAGTCGATGACGGGAACCCCACGTGATTTAGCATACGATTCGATCGATGCGCCGACGCCTGAGGAGATCGGGTCGACGAGCAGCACGGTCGCGCCTTGTGCGATAGCCGACTGCGCTTGCGTGAGTTCGTTGGACTCGCTGCCTTGAGCGTTCATGATGACGTATTGATCCCGCGTCAAACCGGCGCCTTCGAAAGCACGTTGCAGGTATGGCGCGTCGAACGACGTGTAGCGTGCGGAGGTGGTGGTTTCGGGTAGCAGCACGCCGATTTTGCCTTTGCCTTGGGCGACCAGACGCTTGAGCTGCGCCATCGCGGAGAAATCGGCGGAGAAGGAGCTTGCCGATAGCTCGGGCGTTTGAGCCGATGCGAGGGGCGTCAACGCGACGCCGCCAGCGGCGCTAAGAAGGCAAAGCAAAGCGCGCGCCGCGTTCTTTCGCTGGGCACGCACTATCGCGCGCCGCGTTCTTTCGCTGGGCACGCACTATCGCGCGCCGGCCACTGTGCACGCGGTTGGGGTTCTGCATCGAGGTCATGTCTCGCTCCCATTTTTCGATTCGTCGCACAGGCAACCGACGTGTGCTGGGAATATCGTGCAACGACGCGGAGACGGGAGGTTGACCTGCGTCAACGATGAGAGCGAGACGCGAATCTTCGATACATCGAAGCAATGAGCTTGTTGCGGCGCACTATGCGCCGAGCACCTTCCGGCGAAGATGCTCGGCCTCGATCGGCGCTATTTACTGCGGCTCATACCACGAGTAAGTCGAGAGCGTGCTCACGGCGGGCGTGCCGATTTGCAGGGTGACGTCGCGATGCGAGGTCAACGTGATCGCACGCAAATCGCCCATGTAACGCCGCGCTTCACCATTGTCGCTGATGTAGGCAACGACATCGCCCGTGATGCCGGCAACGTTCGCGCTCGTCAACGGCTCCCCCCAAATGTCGAAGAAATCGCCGAGCGTAAAGTTCTTCACGCTCGGTGCTTCGATATGGATGATGCCGGTCTGGTCGTGCGTATGCATCTCGTAGTCGCACGAGGACAGGATCCCGATGTTCTTGGGCAGCGCCAGCCACTTGCCGTTGTTGATGATCCCAAGATGCGCGTGCACGTGGTAGTTGACCGACATGCCCGGTGCGCAAGTCAGCCCGTCGACATCGGCGCCGGTGCCGCCCGAGGGCGTATTGCCGTCGGGCCAGAAAGCCGTGCCCACGACGCCGCCGTAGCTGAGCGTGATCGGGTTCGGGTCGAACGCAGGCGGGTCGCTCCACGTGTAGGTGGGAATTTGCGCGAGCGGTGTGCCGAGCACGATCGTCACTTCGCCGTGCGGCGGCAGCACGAGGCTCGCGAGGTCGCCCGTGTACTTGGTGAGCGTGCCGCCGTCGTTGACGTACACCGTGACCGAAGACGCCTGCAGCCCGGCCACATTGGTGGTCGTCAGCGGTTCTCCCCAGATCGAGAAGAACTGCCCCAGCGTGTACGACGCGCCGCTCGTGGTATCCATGCGGATCTTGCCCGTTTCGTCCACTGTATTGAGCGGATACACGCAGCCTTTGGGCGCAGCGATCGTCGGCGCTACTGTGCCGATGTTCGCAGGCACGGCAACTTGCGTTCCGTTCATGAAGATCGACAGATGGGTGTAGCTATAGCTGTTGCCGGCCGTCGCGCAATTGAGCGTGCCGACGGCTTGGCCTTGTCCGCCCGTCGTCGTCGAACCCGCTTGCCAGTTCTCTTTGCCAAGCGTGGCGCCGTCGACGACGGCAGTCGCGGCCGCCAGCGTCGGCGAAGAAGAACCGCCGGACGTGCCGCTGCCGGCGATGCTTCCCGCGCCCGGAGAGCCGCCGTCACCGCCGCCTCCGCCGCAGCCTGCGAGCGCCAGCACGACGCCCATCGCAATCAAACGTGAACTGAAGTTGTGCAACATGTCGCCCCTGCCTTTGATAGTCGATGTTCAATTGAATGCGGGCATGCCTTCCTTGCAGACATTTCTTTGCAGGCCGAGAAGACGCAAGGGCGCCACAGACCGAAGCAAATGAGTTTGTCTGCCTAGATGGCTGCGTTGCGCGGCATGTGAAGCCATGAAGCGATTGGCGCAACACGCCGGCGCTCGATGGCTCGCACGAATGCTCGCGCACGAGCCGCATTGCTTGGGTTCCCGGTCTTACGCCGGGACAATTGGTCTCGCCGCACGAATACGCGGTAGATGAGGGTCGGAGATGGTTTCTATCTATGCGAGACAAGCGTAGCCGCGCGGTTTTTATGCGGCAAGGAAAAAAAGTCGAGCGTGGTGGAGCCGCGAGCGAGGGCGGCTCGAGATGAGGTCTTAAAAAAAATCGAAAAAAAGGCTCGTTAAAACATCAAGACGTCCAATGCATGGAGCACAAGCCCGACGAGTCCGCCAATGAGCGTGCCGTTGATGCGAACGAACTGCAGGTCGCGCCCGACTTCGCTTTCTATCTTGTGCGTGACCGTTTCGGCATCCCAATGCCGAACGGTGTCCGAGATCAGGCGGGCGATCGCGTGGCGCTGCGAACCGATGATCGCGAGCGTCGTTTCGCGCAGCCATGCGTTGAGGCGCTCGCGCATGGGGGGATCTTCGTCCAAACCCGCAGCAATGCCCGCGACGGCCGTTTCGATGCGGATACCGATGTGCGAACCGGGCGATGCGATGTCGTGTTCGATGTTCGCTTTGATGTCGCGCCAGATCGTTTTCAGATAGTCCTTCAGGGCCGGGTGATCGAGCATGCGCTCTTTCAGCGCCTCCCATTTCGCGAGGTAATCGGGCGAAGTTTTCAATTCGGTCACGAATTGACGGATCGCATCGTCGAAGCCGCGCCGCCATGCGTGATCGGGATTCTCGCTGAGGTCTTTCAGCGTCTCGTCGACGACCGCGATCAAGTTGTCGGACACTTTTTCGTCGATCGACAGCTTCTTCCACAGCCATGCCGTGCTTTCGCGCACGCGTTGCCGAATCAGAGGCTTATGTTCCTCGAACAGCAACGTCAATTGACGCAGCAGTTCGGTCACGACGGCCTGGTGGCGGTTGTCCTGCAGCAGCGTTTCGGCGATCGCGCCGACAACGAGCGGTGTATCGACCTCGCGCACGCGCCGCGATAGGTTGGCGTGAATGAAGCGCCGAACCTCCTCGTCGTCTACCGTTGCAAGCAGCCTCGGAAGGACGTCGAGCGTCCATTGGGCTATCTGGCGCTGACGCGCCGGCTCCGACAACCACCGGGCGAACTGTGCGGCGAAGTCGATCCGTTCGAGCTTGGAGGCGATGAGCTCGGGCGCGAGGAAGTTTGTCTCGACGAACTTCGCCAGGTTTTCGCCGATGCGGTCCTTGTTGCGGGGGATGATGGCCGTATGCGGCAGCGGTAGCCGCAGCGGATGCCGAAACAGTGCCGTGACGGCGAACCAATCGGCGATGCCGCCCACCATGGCCGCTTCCGCCAGAGCCCGCACGTAGCCGAGCACGGGGTGGGCAGGCTCGTAGGCCCTGGCGAGCAGGTACACGCATGCCATCGCGCCCAACAGTGCGGTCGCTAGGCGCTTCATGCGCGCGTAGGCTTGGGTTTTACTGCTCGGATGCGGTGCGCCATCCCCCGATGACGGCGGTGTCTGTTCCATCGGCTGATCCTCGGCATTTCCTCTAAGCAAACGGCGCTCGACGCCTGAAACCGCAAGGCTACCCGATCTCGCGGGTCAGGCGCGTCGTGGCGCTGACTGCCCCGCGACCGATCGGCCCATGCGACATGCATTCAATCATCCGACGTTTCAGGGTTATCCCCGCATCGTCGATAAAAATGTCGCATTACGAACAATCCCTCCCTCTAGAACTGCGGCATTACGCCGTTAAACAATCGGGAACCCTATTTGGTTGAGATGCTGGCCGCTCGCGCAACGAGCATGCGGCCGATTGCTTGAGAGGAAAGTGTGGATCGGTTAACGCTCGGTAAAAAATTGGGACTGGCTTTGCTCGTGATGTGGCTCGGCCTGTTGTTCTTCGCCGCTTTCGCGGCATTTCAAACGCGCGAAACGATGTTGGCCGGGCGCCAAGCGGCCGTGCGCAATATCGTGGAGGCCGGGGCCGGGGTGGTCGCGCAGTTTCAGCAAATGGCCGAACGCCACGAAATCTCAGAGGACGAAGCCAAGCACCGCGCGATGACGCGGCTTGCCGCGATGCGCTACCCCGGCAACGGCTACCTTTTCATCACCGACGCAAACTGCGTCGTCATCATGCATCCGGTCCTGCCCGACCTCGTGAACAAGGATCAGAGCAAGTACAAGGATGTGAACGGCAAGTATCTGTTCGTCGAATTGGTGAAGGTGGCGCGGGCGGAAGGGCAAGGCTTTGTCGACTACATGGCGCGGCTGCCTGGTAAATCGACCGAAGTGCCGAAGATTTCCTATGTCAAGCGTTTCGAGCCGTGGGATTGGTACATTGCTTCGGGCGTGTACATCAACGACATCGACGCCGCATTCCGCACTCGTTTGATCGGGTACTTGCTGACGACGCTCGCCATCGGAATGATCAGTTCGTTCGCGCTTTTCATCATCATTCGCAACGTCCAACGCAGCTTGGGCGGCGAGCCCGCTTATGCAGCAGCGGTCGCCGCAGCGATTGCGGACGGCGATTTGACCCATGAGGTGGAAGTGCGCGAGGGCGACCGCGGCAGCATGGTGCTCGCGATGCAGCGCATGCAGCATCGTTTGGCGGAAACGATGCAACGCATCCATGCGGGCACCGAGACGATCAAGGACGCCGCGCAGCAAATCGCAGCCGGCAACATGGATCTCTCCTCGAGAACGGAGGAACAGGCGTCGTCGCTTGGGGAGACGGCGGCGAGCATGGAACAGCTTACCGCGACGGTCAAGCAGAATGCGGACAACGCGCGCCAGGCCAATCAGATGGCGGCGGACACCTCGCGGATCGCGGGCGAGGGCGGCGAAGCCGTGCACCAGGTCGTGACGACGATGCAAAGCATTGCGGCCAGCTCGGTGCGCGTGGTGGACATCATCTCCGTCATCGAAGGCATCGCGTTTCAAACCAACATTCTCGCGTTGAACGCGGCCGTCGAAGCGGCGCGGGCGGGCGAGCAGGGCCGGGGCTTTGCCGTCGTGGCAGGCGAAGTGCGCAATCTGGCGCGTCGCAGCTCCGATGCGGCCAAGGAAATCAAGGCGCTCATCGAGGAATCGGTCGGCAGTGTCGAGAACGGCAAGACGCTGGTCGAAAGCGCGGGCAGCAAGATGGATGCGCTCGTGCACTCGGTCAAGCGCGTGACCGATATCATCAGCGAAATCTCGGCGGCGTCGGTAGAACAAAGCCGCGGCATCGAGCAAGTGAACATCGCGATCGCGCAGATGGATCAGACCACACAGCAAAACGCGGCGATGGTAGAGCAAGCCGCGGGCGCGGCGCAATCGATGCAGGAGCAGGCGAGTGTGCTCGCCGATGTCGTCGGCACCTTCCGCGTGCGCGGCAGGGGGCACTGAGACGCGCACGGTGCGGGCGAGCTGCGTTGGAGGCGCCCGTCAATCGTTGCGGGACAGTCCTAGCAGATCGAGCAGCGCTCGCGCCTGTTCGTCGATGTCGGCGTCGTTGGGCCGCAGCACGAATTGCGTGGCCTGCGGCAGCTCGGAGAAATGCCCCGTGCTGCTGCGAGCATAAGCCGGGTCGTAGTGAAGCTCGATCAGCTCGCCGAACAGGGTGGCACGCTCGCCTTCGTCGACGAGGCGGCACCAGCGCTCCACGCGCTCGCGGCTATGCAAGCCAATCAACTTTTTCAGTTGACCCTTGAAGACATCGGGTGCATCGAACAGATGCGCGTAATCGTCGAGCAAGAACGCGATGCGCTCGTCCCTATGCGCCTGTACGGCGACGCATGGCGAGCGGTGCATTGCCCCGAGCAAGGCGTCGGGCAGCTGGACGCGGCCGATCGCGCGGCTTTCCGCTTCGACGAAGACGGGCCGTTCAGGCGAGAAGCTGCGTAGCGCCGCAGCTAGCGCCGTATCGAACGCTTTTTGCGAAGGTTGCGCTTCCCCTTTGAGCGCGCCTAGCAGCGAGCCCCGGTGCGCGGCCAATCGTTCGAGATCCAGCGCCTGTGCGCCTGCGCCTTCGAGCGCGCCGAGCAGGCGCGTCTTACCGCTGCCCGTCGCGCCCGTCAGCACGATGTATTGGAATTGCTGCGGCAATGCCGCCAATTCGTCGATCACGGCGCGGCGATACGTCTTATAGCCGCCGTCGAGCCGGCGTGCTTGCCAGCCCATCAGGTTGAGCCAAACGGCCAGTGACTCCGAGCGCTTTCCGCCTCGCCAGCAATAGACGAGCGGCCGCCACCCGCGCGGCCGATCGGCGAACGTCGTTTCCAAATGGCGCGCAATGTTGCGCGCGACCATGGCTGCGCCAATGCGCGTGGCTTCGAATGCCGACGACTGGACGTAAAGCGTGCCGACCGTGACGCGTTCTTCATTGGTCAGCACGGGCGCATTGATGGCGCCGGGGATGTGGTCTTCCGCGAATTCCAGCGGGGTGCGCACGTCGACGATTTCGGTGAAATCGGCCAGGCGATCGAGGGTGACGCTGAGGTCTTTCAAGGGCGGAAAAATCGAGAGCGAATCTGGCGGCGATTATGACATGCCGTGCGGGTGGGCCCGCGAACGCCTGAGCGCCATGCTCGATCGCTTGCCCCCCCCGGGGCGGGCAGCCGGCGCGCGGTGCGCCGGCTTCGTTTGCGATCAGCCCAAGTCGAGGGCTTGCGTCAGGTCGCCCGGCGGGTTTTCGCCTCTTGCGGCAAAGGCCCGATTGCGGCTCGCCACGCCGTCGAGCGGCGCGAGACCGTGGACGCGATCGATGAAGCGCAGGATCGAGTTTGTGTCGTAGAACGTGTGATCGACGACACCCTTCTTCGCGAACGGGGCGATGACGAGCGCGGGAACGCGCGATCCCGGCCCCCAGCGATCGCCCTTGGGCGGCGCGACGGGGTCCCACCAGCCGCCGTTCTCGTCGTGCGTCATGATGATGACCGTCTCGGCCCACTGCGGGCCCATGCGGATCCGATCGATGACGTGCGCGATGTGCCGGTCGCCCGATTCGATGTCCGCATAGCCCGCATGCATGTTCAGATCGCCTTGGGGCTTGTAGAAGGTCACCGCGGGCAGCCGTCCTGCATCGATGTCGGCGATGAACCGGTTCGTCGATGCGTCGTTGCCGATGCCGGCATCGCGTAGATGCCGTTCGCGCTCGGCCGTGCCCGGTGCATAGTTCGCGAAGTAATTGAACGGTTGATGGTGGTATTGGAAGTCGGGCGACATGCCCGTATCGCGGTGCTCGAGCGCGTATTGCCAACCGCCGCTGTACCACGCCCAGTCGATGCCCTTCGCCGAGAGTCGGTCGCCGATGGTCGCGTAAGTTTGCGGCGGCATGACACGCGGGTTCGCAGGGTCGGCGCGCGCCGCATCCCCGCCGGGCGCCGGGGCGACGTAGCTCGGCTGATACGGCGGGGCCATGGTGTTCACAGCATAGCCATCGGGCGTGAACGCGCCGTCGCGCGCGAACTTGGGCGGGCCGCCGAGCGCGGACGCTTCGCTATCGGGCGCAAGCTTGAGCCGCGTGCCGAGCGGATCGTCCCCTTCGAGCACCGACACCAAATGTCTGGCAGGGCTGGTGGCGATGTTCGGATAGAACGGCGCCTGCGCGGAAATCAAGAAGATGTGGTTCAGCCACGAGCCGCCGAATGCAGCCATGAAGAAGTTGTCGCACAGCGTATATTGCTGCGCGAGATTCCAAAGCCGAAGCGACTGTGCCGAATTGCGGTAATGCCCCATGACGAGCGCACCCGAATCGGCCCACGCAACGAACTGATCGTTGCGGCCGCCGTTGATTTGCATTTGGTTTTGATAGAAGCGATGCCACAGGTCGCGCGTGATGACGCCGTTGGGCAGCGGCCGGCCGTGTGTATCCGAAACGAGGAAAGGCCGGTTCGGCAGCCCCGTGATGTCGTCTTCGCCGATGAGATAACGGCTCGTCCCGACTTGTTGCGCCCGAGGCACGAGGCCGCCCCAAATCTTTGGCAGGTAGGGCAGTGCGGTTTTGCCGTCGCGGTCCAACTGCACAGGTGCGCCGGTCGCCGCGGAGGTGAGCGGAGTTTGCACGCCCGGGAAGTCGCCGTAAAGGTTCGCGAAGCTACGGTTTTCCGCATAGATCACAACGATGTGACGCACATGCGCGCGCAATGCTTTATCGAGCTGCGCATCGGCGGCGGGATGCGCGATCGCTCGGTCGTGCGGCGGCACGCCCCCGGTCGAGCTCACGCAGGCGGGAAGCGCGAGCCCCATGCCCACTGCGGCTAGGCCGCCGAGCACGCGGCGCCGCTCGGGGTTTTCCGGTTGATCGGCATTGCGCTCTTGCTGCGCTTCGGTTGAAGTGACGTTCGGCGTTTCGTTCTTCATCGGCAGATCTCCATCGGGTGCCGTGAGTTGGCGCGCGAGCGGGTGCATTCGCGCAGGCGGTTGGCCGCCGCGCGGGTCGAGCGCGGCGGCTACGTCGATACGCGCGACATGGTACCCCGGCTCTGGCGCGTGCGATGCTACGGGACGTCGATAAGCGCGATAAGCGTCCCTTAAGGCTATCCGAGGATAATGCGACGCATTCGCATGCAGCCGCCCCGAACCGAGTTAGGAGAACACCGCATGACCGTCCGCACAGCAATCGCCGGCCAGCAGGACTGCGACACTTGGCTCAGCAAAGTGCCAGAAGCGACCGCCGTGTTTTGGCTCGTGAAGATTTTGGCGACGACAGTTGGAGAAACCGGAGGGGATGCGCTTTCGATGTCCTTTCGCCTTGGCTACGCCGTGGCGACACTCGTCTTTCTCGTGTACTTCGCTGTGACGCTGACCATTCAGGTACGGGCGCGCTCCTATCATCCGGCCGCTTATTGGGCGGTCGTGATTGCAACGACGACCGTGGGCACGACGACGTCGGACTTCCTCGACCGAACGGCGGGCCTCGGGTACGTGTGGTCCTCCGCGCTGCTCTTTGCCGCCGTATTGATCGTGCTCGTGCTATGGCGCGCCGTAGCGGGGCGCATCGAATACGACCGCATCGTGCGGCCGCGCGACGAGGTTTTCTATTGGGTCACGATCTTAGTGTCGAATACGCTTGGCACCGCGCTCGGCGATTTCGCCGCCGATAGCGTAGGACTGGGCTTCGAGCGCGGCTCGCTCGTGTTCGCTGCGTTGCTGCTCGTCGTCGCGCTGGCGTGGCGCTTCGCCAAACGCGTGCCGGTAGGCGTGTTGTTTTGGGCCGCTTATGTGCTGACGCGGCCGCTCGGCGCGACGTTGGGCGACTCATTGACCAAGCCCGTCGCCGAAGGCGGGCTCAACCTGAATCGCGTCTCGGCGTCGCTCACGATCTTGGCCGCCATGGCCGTCGTGGTCGCATTGCAGCACTGGAAGTCGGGCGGAAGGCGCAGCGCAGCAGCTCCATCCGCCGAATGATTCAGGCGATGCGGCCGGTCGAGGTCGAGCCAAACATCGCGCGCGACTGCAAGGCCAACGCCGCGCATGCGCGAAGGTCAGCGCTTCTTCGTTGCGGCGCTCGTCGTTTTTTTCGGCACAGAGGTTTTTGCTTTTGCCCGTGGTTTTGCTTTCGCAGCGTGCTGCTTGCTCTGCGCGACTTTAGCGATCGCGGCGCGTGGCGCGGCGGCCCTCTTCTTGACCGCGTTCGTGCGCGGCGTGCTGCGTTCGCCGTCGCCTCGGGCGAGCTCCGACTGATCGTCATCGAAGAAGGGCAGCGTGCCGACGACGATCATTTCCGCCGGCCCCGGTCCGACGTTGACCACGCGATGGCGCTCGTGCGCATCGAAATGCAGCGAATCGCCCGCCGACAATAGGTAGTCTTTTTTGCGCAGCGTGTAACGCACTTGGCCCACGAGCACGTAGACGAACTCGTCGCCGCTGTGCGCAACCCATTCGGAGCTATAGCCTTGCAGCATTTGCACTTTGACGGCGTTCAACTGACTGCCGTCGAAGGTAGTGGACAGCCGCTCGTAGCGCTGGCGCATCGGGCCCACGCGATACGATTCGCGTCGCCCCTCGTGCGAATCGGGCTGTGCTTGACGCGGCTGTTCGAGCAACGCGCCCAGCGGCACGCCTAGCGCTTTGGCGACGTTCACGAGCGACGAGATCGAAATTCCGGTGAGATTGCGCTCGACTTGCGACAAAAAGCCCACCGATAGGCTCGACGCCGTCGCCACTTCCAGCAGCGTCATTTTCGAGTCGCGTCGCAGACGCCGAATGCGCTGGCCGATATGGTTGATATCCGAATCCATGAATCCTCTTGGAGGCGTTCGCGGGCGGCTGCGCCGCCGACTTTTCGCACCGGCGCAACACTGTGACGCCGCGGGCCGCGCCGCCGGAAGCGCGCATTGTACCGCGCTCCCCACACCCCGTCGTTCGGCGTATTCAGGCCATTTTTTTAGTGGCACCTAAATTTTAGCTTGACGTAAATTCGCGCCGACGGTAGTTTTTGCGAACGATATAAGGGGGCATGGCGAGCATGCCGGCATGGACAGAACGAGCTGATGCGATGATCGATCGACTTCAATACAACTTCTCCGATCTTGCGGCCTACGAGCCTTCGATAGCGCAAACGCATGAGCGTCTGAGCGCGTGGCTCGATCGAATGGAGCTGGACGCGCTCGTTGTCACGTCGCAAGACGAGTTCATCAGCGAATACGTACCGCGCCGCAATAGCCAGCGTTTCGCGCTGACCGGATTCGACGGGTCCGCCGGGTCGGGCGTTTTTCTGAGCGCAGCCGCGGCGTCGAAGCTCGGCAGCCGCCGTTTCATTTTGTTCGTCGACGGTCGCTACCATTTGCAAGCGGAATCGCAGTGCGACGAAGCGCACGTGCAGTTGGAAAAGCTGGAACTCGGCGTACCGATCTGGACAGCGCTGGTCGATTGGGTCTCCAAGCATGCCAGCGTACTGCGTTCGCTAGGGTATGACGCGCTGCGCGTGAGCGTCGCGCAGCGAGACCGGCTATCGGAGAAGACGCGCGAGGCGGCGCAGCGGTGGACGGCCCTGGCGGCGCGCGAAATCGATCGCGCCATCGCGCTGCCCGGATGGCAGGTCGAGCGGCCGATATTCGAGTTGCCCGAGACCGTGACGGGCGTGAGCGTAGCCGCCAACATCAAGACGTTGAACGAGCGCTTGCGCGCCGAGTTGCGGGCGCCGAAAGAGCGCCTTTGCTGGCTTACTTGCGCGGCGGACGACATCGGCTTTCTGTTGAACAGCCGCGGCTACCACATGCCGAATGCGTCGTCGCATCTGGGCTACCTGTTCGTCATCGGCGATCAAGCGGCGCTGTATTTGCCCGAGGGCTGCGAGCGGTGCCCGGTCGAACTCGAAGCCTATCCGAAACTGCAGGTGTTCCGAAACGACCTGGCTGCGCTCGGCCGTTTCCTTGCCCTGTTCGACGTCGATCAGGTTTGCTATAGCGCCGATGCCGTCAATTGCGCAATGCCCGATGCGTTGCGCCGGATCTGGCCCGCCGCGCGCCATACGAATTTCAGCCCGGTCGAGGCGATGCGCGCGTCCAAGACGCCGCAGGCGCTCGATCGATTTCGCGACGCGTTTGCGCGCAGCAGCGCCGCGATTGCGCAGACGATGCGCTGGGCCAAGTACGGCGAGCCGGGGCAGCTCCATTCGGAATACGATCTCGCGCGGCGGATCAACGACGCTTACGGCGCGCGCGGCGCCGTCGGGCTGACGTTTACGACGATCGCCGCGCATGGCCCGAATAGTGCGTTGGCGCACTACGCGGCCGCGAGCCCGGACGTCGTGCTCGAGGACGGCCAGCTCGTGCTGCTCGATAGCGGGGCGTACTACGAGAGCGGCTTTGCCACGGACTGCACGCGCGTCGTGTTGCGCACGACCGAACCTTCAACGAGCGCGCAGCCCTGGCAGCGCGAGATCTATACGATTGCGCTCAAGGCTTGCATCAAGGGTCTCGTGACGCGCTTTCCCGCCAATTGCAAGGGTGAAGACGTCGACCAAGCGGTGCGCGATGTCTGTCGCTCGCACGGCTACGATTTCAATCACGGCACGGGGCACGGGATCGGCATTCACGTGCATGAGGGCGGTGTGCGTTTTGCGCCCGGCTCGCGCTATGGGCTCGTGCCGAACGCCGTCATTTCTGTGGAGCCGGGCATCTACGTGCGGGGCCGAGGCGGCGTGCGTATCGAAAACGTCGTGGTGATCCATCCGAGTTCGCGCGAGAGGGGCAAGGTGGAGTTCGAAAACCTCGTCACGGTGGGCTACGATTGGGATCTCATCGATATCGACATGCTCGATGAAGACGAGCGTGCATACTTGCGCGACTACGAGCGGCGTTGCGCCGAACTCGGCAATAGCGTCACCGCATGCCCGCTGCTGTAGGGGGGAGCGATTGTGCGCGGCCACTTCATCGCATGCCCGCGCGCACACGCGTGCTGATCGACTTCCTCACGGCGCGGTTGGCGAGCGAAAGGCTGTAGGCGTGCGTCCGCCGCTGGCCTGCGCGCGTTGCAATGACGCGCCGACGCCGAACGGCGTAAGATTTGCGTCGTTGTGCCCCGCGGGCCGTAAGCCGTGAAAGGAGTTGCCGCCCATCATGTCCGAGTCGTCCCCGTCGATTCGACCGGCCGAGCCTTTGTCTTCCGAAGAGGCGTCGAGCGCCGCCGCATTGGATGCGCTTCGCGCGTTCATGGCGCGGCATGAGCGCTTGTTCGTGCTGACCGGCGCGGGTGTCAGTGTCGCGTCCGGCATCCCGGGTTATCGCGACATGAACGGCGATTGGATGCGCGCGCAACCAATCCAATGGCAGGCGTTTCGCGATTCCGAGCATGCGCGGCGTCGTTATTGGGCGCGCAGCATGGTGGGTTGGCCGATGCTCGCCGGCGCCGAGCCCAACGCCGCTCATCGCGCGCTGGCGCAGCTTGGCGCTACAGGCCGTATCGCGCGGCTCGTGACGCAAAACGTCGATGGTCTCCATCAACGCGCGGGCAGCGCCGAGGTGGTCGAACTGCACGGCAGCATCGACGCGGTGATCTGTCTGGACTGCGGCGCGCGTCATAGCCGCGCCGCGATTCAAACTGTGCTGCTTCGCGACAATCCCGCCTTGGCCGGCGTGAGCGCAGCGGTTTCGGCCGACGGCGATGCTCATCTGGAATGGGAGGCGCTCGATCGTTTTCGCGTGCCGGATTGCCCCGATTGCAGCGGCATGCTCAAGCCCGATGTCGTGTTCTTCGGCGAAAACGTGCCGCACGAACGCGTGGCCGCGGCGGCGCAGGCACTGGAAGCGGCCGATGCCATGCTGGTCGTCGGCTCCTCGTTGATGGTTTTTTCCGGCTATCGCTTTTGCCGCTGGGCGGCGCAGGCGGGCACGCCGATTGCCGCGATCAATATCGGGCGCACGCGCGCCGATTCGCTGTTTTCGCTGAAGATAGAAGCGCCGTGCGGCGATGCGTTGAGCGCGGTGACTGCGCAACTCGCTCCCTCGGTTTTTAATCGTCGTTGACGGTCGAGCCGTCGTGGCGCGGCGCCGTACGTGCCCCTATCCCTTTCTTGGAGAATTCGACAAATGACCCAACCCGCCATCGGCGTCATCGGCCTTGCAGTGATGGGCCGCAACCTAGCGCTCAATATCGAAAGCCGCGGCTATGCGGTGGCGGTCTACAACCGCAGCCGCGCGAAGACCGATGAACTGGTCGCACAATTTCCCGATCGCAAGCTCGTGCCGGCGTACTCGCTCGAGCAGTTCGTCGATTCGCTGGAGAAACCGCGGCGCATCCTGATGATGGTCAAGGCCGGCGAGCCGACCGATGCGACGATCGCGGCGCTCAAGCCGCTGCTCGATCGAGGCGACGTCCTGATCGATGGCGGCAATACGCATTTCACCGACACCGTGCGGCGCAATCAAGAACTCGCGCAAGCCGGGCTGCATTTCATCGGCACGGGCGTATCGGGCGGAGAAGAAGGGGCTTTGAGGGGGCCTGCCATCATGCCGGGCGGCCCGCGCGACGCCTACGACTTGGTCGCGCCGGTCTTGACTCAGATTGCCGCGAGGGCGCCGGACGGCGAACCGTGCGTCGCCTACATCGGCCCCGACGGCGCCGGCCATTTCGTGAAGATGGTGCACAACGGCATCGAGTACGGCGACATGCAGTTGATTGCCGAAAGCTACGCGGTGCTGCAACACGTGGCCGGGCTGACCAACGCCGAATTGGCGAAGGTGTACACGGAATGGAACGCAGGCGAACTCGATAGCTATCTGATCGAGATCACGGCCAAGATATTCGGTAAGCGTGACGACGAGACGGGGCGCGAGCTCGTCGACATGATTCTCGATCGCGCCGCGCAAAAGGGCACCGGCAAATGGACCAGCCAGAACGCCCTTGACCTGGGCGTGCCATTGCCGCTCATCACTGAATCGGTGTTCGCTCGGGTGCTCTCGTCGCTGAAGACCCAGCGAGTCGCCGCCAGCAAGGTGTTGTCCGGCCCGGCTCGCAAGCCGTTCGATGGCGACCGGGCTGCCTTCGTGGAAGCGGTGCGCCGTGCGCTTTATCTGAGCAAGGTCATTTCGTACGCGCAAGGCTTCGCGCAGTTGCGCGCGGCATCGCAGGAGTATGGCTGGGAACTCGACTTCGGCGGCATCGCCAAGATCTTCCGCGCGGGATGCATCATCCGCGCTCGGTTTCTTCAGAAGATCACCGATGCCTACGCACACGACCCCGCACTCGAAAACCTTTTGCTCGACCCGTATTTCCGTCAGGTTTCGGAAAGCTACCAAGCGGCGCTGCGCGAGATCGTGGCGGCCGCCGTCACGGCCGGCGTGCCCGTGCCGGCGTTTGCGTCCGCTATCGCCTACTTCGACGGCTATCGGGCGGAGCGTCTGCCCGCGAATCTCGTGCAGGCGCAACGCGATTTCTTCGGCGCTCACACGTTCGAGCGCATTGACAGCGAGGGGAGCTTTCACGCCGATTGGACGTAAATCGGCACCGACGCCGGAAGGAATCGATTACAGCGCTTTTGCGCAGTAAATTTTGGTAACGGGTTGTCATTGTTGCTTCGAGCGAAATTCTATTTGACTAAACGAGGGGTTTTCCCTAGGTGATTCGCGACCTAGACTGTGGTTAATCGTCGCGGCGTCTTGCATGCGGCGAATCATAGTTTTCGGAGGTTCATCATGAAATCACTCGCTTATGCAATGGTTGCGGCTTCCGCTTTGTCGATTCCTCTCGTTTCGTTCGCTCAATCGGATAACGGCCCAGTGACGCGCGCGCAGGTGCGCCAAGAATTGATCCAGTTGGAGCAAGCCGGGTATAACCCCGCGATGCATGACCCGTTTTATCCGGAAAGCATCCAAGCGGCGGAGCAACGCGTCCATCAGCAACAGGGCTCGGCTGTCGCGACGGGCGAAACGAGCGGCTATGGTGGCGTGGCGGCAGGTTCCGCGCAGTCCGGCTTGCGCATGCAGATGCAGCCGACCAGCGGCGAGGGCGCACAGCCGCTGTATTTCGGCCGCTAACCCTCCCGGTCTAGACGGCAAGCCGGCTGCGCACGCTCTCGCCGAACGTAGCGATCGGTTCCGAGTCCGCTGGCCCGCCGCTCCCGCAAGGGGGCGCGGGCCAGTTTCGTTTTGCTTTTTCCCGCCAGGGTGTGCGATCCTCGCCGAACACGACTGCGGCAAGCTGTCATTGCGGTATGGCCGATAGACCTTTAACCGGCCGCGAAAGTCGGAGATTCGGGCGAACGCCGCAAGCTGCTCGTAGGCTAGCGGCGCTCGCGAGTTCGGAGTGCAACGTTGCATCGATCGAGGGCCGAGGGTGAACACGGTGACCATTCCCGCACGAGAACGCCTGACATGGGCGCAGCTCACGCTGGCGCTGGCCGGCGCGACTTTTCTGGGAGGCTGTGCAACGAACGACTGGTTCGGGCAGTCGCCTTTCCCATCGCAATTCGCGCAGCCGCAACGCGCCGGCGTGCCGGCAGGCTTCTACCGCGTCAATTCCGGCGATACTCTGCCGGGCATCGCCATGGCGTTCGGCCAGCATGTCGACGACCTGGCCGCATGGAATAACCTGTCCAGCACCGCTAGGCTAACGCCCGGTCAGGTGCTGCGCGTGGCGCCGCAGCCGGGCGCCAATGTCAATGCCGGCGCCAACGCGGCCGATTCAGTCATCGTCCGGCCGGCTTGGCCCGCCTATGGGCAAGTCGTGCGGCTCACCGATGCCGGCAACGTCAAAGGCATCGTCATTACGGGGCGGCCCGGCGAGCCCGTCAAAGCGTCGGCCGACGGCAACGTCATTTATGTCGGCACGGGCGTCGATCAATACAAGTCCCTCGTCGTGGTCAAGCACGGGGGCGACGTCGTCACGGGTTACGCCGTGAACGGCGAGGTCCTCGTCAAAGAGGGCGATGCCGTCAAGAAAGGCCAGCAGATCGCCGAGATGGGAGCCGATACGTCGGGGCGCGGCACGGTCGAATTCGAAATCCGTCGCGCGGGCAAGCCCGTCGACCCGTTGGCTTATCTGCCTCGCTGATCCCCCGCTTGCCCGGGCACCGCTCGTGCTCGCATTCGCGTGCGGACGAATTACGCCACCGAAGCGAGCAAGATCGACAGCCGTCGCACATTCGCACGAAACGCTTCGAGCGTGTCTCGTTCGCCGGGTGCGTTGGGTTGAGGCTGAGCCGCGAGCTCGGCGTGAACCTTCAATTCGTCTGCGATTTTGCATCGCGTGTCGGGAGGAAGTGCGCGGATGATCGACAGCGTCAGCAGTTCCTGCGCGTGCAGCATGCCCATGACCGAATGGATGTTCGTGTGCGTTGTCATACCGATCTCCGACGAGGGGGCGCATGGGTTCCATACTAGGCCGTCAGGACCGATGCGCCAACGTCGGCCGGACTGTGCAAGAGGCATGGAACATTAATGGAAGCACCGGCTTCGCACCCGCTCAAAAGAGCGTAATCTGAACATTCACGCGGTGGGCGCGAAGCGCCGCTCGTTAGCAAAGCGCATGCCGCTGATTGCCCACGAGGAGGAGTTCGATGACAGCCGTCGATCTGGAGTTCGACCAGCTCAACAGTACCGTCGATGCGCTTCGGCGCTCTATCTCCAATCGGTTGATGTATGGCGTCGGCAAAGACGCCGTAGCCGCGAGACCGCAAGATTGGCTCAATGCGGCGGCGCTCGCCGTCCGCGACCGGCTCGTTGCCCGTTGGATGAAAACCACGCGTCAACAATACGAGCAAGACGTCAAGCGCGTGTACTACCTGTCGATGGAGTTTCTGATCGGTCGCACGTTTACCAACGCGCTGCTCGCGCTCGGCATCTACGACCAAATGAAAGAAGCGCTGGCGAGCCTGGGCGTGGACATGCAGGCGCTCGTCGAACTCGAGCCGGACGCTGCGCTCGGTAACGGCGGTCTGGGCCGACTCGCCGCTTGCTTCCTCGATTCGATGGCGACGCTTGCGATTCCCGGATTCGGCTATGGGATTCGCTACGAATACGGCATGTTCCGGCAGCAAATCGTGGGCGGGGAACAGATCGAGACACCTGACTACTGGCTGCGGGCCGGCAACCCATGGGAGTTTCCGCGTCCCGAGGTGCAGTACATCGTCCACTTCGGCGGACGCACGGTCGTGCGCGACGGACGCAGCGAGTGGATCGACACCAAGCACGTGAACGCCATGGCGTTCGATACGGTCATTCCGGGCTTCGGCACGAGTGCGACCAATACCCTGAGGCTTTGGTCGGCCAGGGCCACCGAGGAACTCGATCTATCCGCATTCAACCAAGGCGACTATCGTCGCGCAGTCGAAGCGAAGGAACATTCGGAGAACGTGTCGCGGCTGCTCTATCCGGACGACTCGACCCCCGCCGGCCGCGAGTTGCGATTGCGTCAGGAGTACTTCTTCGTGTCGGCCACGATGCAAGACCTGATTCGCCGCTATCAGCGCACGCACAGTACATTCGGCCGGTTCGCGGAAAAGGTGGCGGTCCATTTGAATGACACGCATCCGGTGCTTGCGATTCCGGAACTCATGCGGCTGCTCGTCGATATTCATCACGTGCCGTGGGATCGCGCCTGGAAGACGGTGCATCAGGTGTTCTCTTATACGAATCACACGTTGATGCCCGAGGCGCTCGAGACCTGGGACGTCGATTTGCTCGCGCGGTTATTGCCGCGCCATCTCGAGATCATCTTCGAGATCAACGCCGGTTTCTTGAAGGAAGCGAGCGAGCATTTCGGGCATGACATCGAGGTGATTCGGCGCGTGTCGCTCGTCGACGAATACAGTCAGCGGCGCGTGCGGATGGCTCATCTCGCGATCGTCGCAAGCCAGAAGGTGAACGGCGTGTCGAAGCTGCACTCGCAATTGATGGAGCGCGAGTTCTTCAGCGAGTTCGCGCGCTTTTTCCCCGAGCGTTTCACGAATGTGACGAACGGCATCACACCGCGGCGATGGCTTTCGCAGGCGAACCGTCCTTTGTCGGCGCTCATCGACGCGCATATCGACAAGCAGTGGCGCACCGATTTGTTCGAGCTCGAAAAGCTGCGCGCGCTCAAGCACGACTCGGCCTTTACGTCGGAGTTTCGGGCGGCCAAACGGCGCAACAAGATCCGCCTCGCTCAGCATCTGCTCGAGGAAACGGGCTGCACCATCCACCCGGATGCGCTCTTCGATTTACAGGTGAAGCGGATCCACGAGTACAAACGGCAACTCTTGAACGTGCTGCATGTGATCGTCCGCTATAACCGCATCCGCGCGCGGCCGAACGAGGACTGGGTGCCGCGCGTCGTGATCTTCGCCGGCAAGGCTGCGTCGGCCTACAAGATGGCGAAGACGATCATCCGACTGATCTGCGACGTGGGCGAGAAGGTCGATCGCGACCCGATCATCGGCGATCGGTTGAAGGTCGTGTTCGTGCCGAACTACGGCGTGAGCGTGGCGGAAATGTTGATCCCCGCTGCCGATTTGTCGGAGCAGATCTCGATGGCCGGCACCGAGGCTTCGGGCACGGGCAACATGAAGCTCGCGCTCAACGGCGCCCTCACGATCGGCACCATGGACGGCGCGAACGTCGAAATCTGCGAAGCAGTAGGGCGCGAGAACATGTTCATCTTCGGGAACACGGCCGACGGCGTGAGTGAACTGCGCGCATCGGGCTACCGGCCGCGCCAGATCTACGAGCATGATCCCGAGTTGCGCTTGGCCTTGGATCAGATCCGCACGGGCTACTTCTCCGACGGCGATCCGCACCGCTTCTCCGACATCTTTCATACGCTAGTGGATTGGGGCGATCACTACATGGTGCTGGCCGATTTCGCTGCGTTCGCGCAAGCGCAGGACGCGGTGGACGCGCGCTTTCGCGACCCGCGGGCGTGGACGGCGAGCGCCGTCGAGAACGTGGCCGGGATGGGGCGCTTTTCGTCGGATAGGACGATCGCCGAATACGCGCGCAACATTTGGCGCGTCAAGTCTTTAGTCGTGGATGAGGACCAAGCGGGGCGCGCTGCGTAACGGAGAAGGCGCTTCGCGCGCGTTATAAGGCTGACGCCGACTGCTGGGGGGCGGCTCGATGCAGCGCTTCGAGCGCGCCTTGTAGCGCTTGCTCGACGCGTTTGACGAATGCGAGGTCGGGGCTGGACAGCGCTTCTCGATCGCCGGAGTGCGTCACCACCACGAGCCGGTGCGTGACGTCTTGCGTCGACCAGGCGAGCATCCCGACGACGACCAGCATGACGCCGAGCGTCAAGCCTGCACCGGAGCCAAGCACGCCGCCCGTTACGGCGGCAATGGCGCCGATCAGCGAAAGAGAGAGCGGCACGATTTTGTTCTTTTGAATCGTCTCCGTGCGTGCACCGAGCATCTCGCGCAACGAGAAGATTTGGCCGCCCGCGCTCAGCCCGTTGCGCGTAATCACGACGCCACGCTCGTTGAAGGTGTTGTCCATCGAGAAACGTTGGGATGTAGGTGTGAATCCGTGAGCCTAGCAGAGAACGAGGCGGCGCGTCATCGAGCGTGCGGCCATGCCGCCTTGGGCGCGGTTCGGCCGAGGCGGCAGACAAGGCGGCGGACGACTCGGTGCGGATTTAGCAGACTTCGCTGACGTAGAGCCGCCCCGGGATATGCGACGCGACGAGGCGTGCGATGTCGGTATCGGTGTACTCTGCCGGCACGACGCACCGATGTGAAGGCGCATCTTTGTACATCGTCCATTCGACCAATCGATAGGTACGCCCCCAAGGGCGCTGCACCGGCATGGACACACGGCAGCTTTGGACCGGCAACGCATGCTCGCGTTTGAGCATCGTGCGCAGATGCTTGAACACCGTATCTTCGATCATTGCCGTTTCCGTTTTACGGCGCCGCAAGGGCCGTGCGGCCGCCGCGTGAAGGGGTCTAAAAAAACGCCGCCGATGCTCCGGCGGCTCAACAGGGGTGGTATGGGTGCATAGTCGCAGCACAGAATTAAGCCAAACTTAAGAGGGGGCGCGAAGCAAGCGATCATTGCACTGGATCAGCCCCGATGCGCGTAGCGCGCCGCAATACGGCCCGCTAGTTGGTGCACCAGCCCGAGAAAAGTAGCCAACCAAGCGATCAGCGCGATCCAGAAGAACGTGCGCGGCAGGAACCACAGGAAGTCGAAGTTCATGGCCCGCAGCATCTGGTGCGTGCTGGCCGAGTACATACCTAGCGGAAACACGGCCCCCCAGTAAAGAGGGTCGTAGCGCAGCGGGAAGCGCCGATAGATGTGGCGCCACACGCCTAGCAATATCAGCATCGGGATCCACCACGTGCCGGTGGCCCAGTAGAAGACGGTGAAGCCCTTGATGAACGGCTCCAGCGAGCGCAGGTACCACGCGTCCGGGATGTTGAGGATCAGCATCGAGCCCGCCATCGTAGAGATAGCCATCGCGCCCATGTTGATCCAGTACGGCGGCGACAGGTCGGCGGGGGAAAACCGAAACATCGTGTAGCGATAAAAGATCAGAGACATCATCCAGATGTAGAGCATGCCACCCAGCAGCCACATCGACAGCGCGAGGAAGTTGATTTCGAGTCGGTTGGGCTGCTGGATGTGGGCCGCCACAAGCGTACCGAGCACCGCCAGCGATTGAGACGCCACCACTGCCAGTAGCCAGGCGCCATTGATGCCATTGTCGAGCGTGGGTTTGCTCTCCTTGACGGTAAAGCCGGTGAAGATCGTATAGATCAACAGTATCCACAATCCGATGGCCACGCCGAACAGAATCGTGCCGGCCGCGAAGTTGCTGTCGAGTAGGATGGCCTGGCTGCCGACGAGGCTGGTGGCGGCCACCATAGTGAAAAAGCCCGGTCCGCGCAGATGGTCGATCATGTCGCCAAAGAACTGGCGTGGATAACGCACCGCACGCAGCACCGTCAGCACCCACAACACGGCGTAAAAGACGATGTTTGCGTAGAACAGCGCCTGCGCCAAGCCAACGATACCCTGGCGGTAGGCTGCCAGCGAGACGATACCGGTGGCCATGACCATGCCGAAGTAGGCCGGGGACATGCCGGCCAAGCCGCTATCGTCAGGCGTTTGAACTGTTGTTGGGGATAATTTCACCGGAAAGATGTTCCCAGGGTAAAGAGGCGAGATCGCAATTATGAAATAAAAGGTGATCCATCGCCCGTGCGTTCATAGACGCTTGAATAGCGATTGCGTGCTTCATGGTCGCGATATTTGCGTGTCGGCACCCCCCAGACGAACGTGAAACTCCGTGCCGATCCAGCGTTGCGACCGAGGAAGATAGAAAGTGAAATCGAGGATGGAATGACCCGCGACGTCGGCGTCGCCGAAACGAACGCTGTGCGTGGAGAACGCGCGCATCTCCGAAAGCCTGTCAGCCGCATCGTGCCATCCATCGAAGCCGTAGTGCAGCTGGAAGGGCTCCAGATTTTCGATCAGCAGCGCCCGGCCCGCCGGTAGTTCATCGAACGATTGTGCCTGGCGCCAATGCCAGGTCGATGCCGTGGGCCGCTGAGCGCGATAGCGCCGTTCGACGCTCGATAGCAGCTCAATCGGGCGTCCTCGCTGCCGCGCGATCAATAATTTCAGAAATTCGGCATGTGCCCATACAAGCGGCATGGCGCTGCCGGTCGGCTTACCGGGCTCGAGGCCACGCTCAGGTATCGGCTCGGCATCCCACACTTGTTCTGGAATCAGGCCGCTTGCTCCTGTCATCTGCGTCATCATCTCGAGATACGGCAACGGATCGATTCCTTGCATCAGATCGAGATGCGCTCGCTCGCCCGTCAACAGCGGCCACAACCGGCCGATTCCTGTGCCGTCGAACGGTGCGCCGTTTTCGTGCTCACCGTACCCGTCGCCGTTATAGCGTCGATAAGCCGTCCCATGAGGCGTGCGAACGCCCAGCAAGCCGTCGATGACTTTGGCCGTGTTCAGGATGCGTCGATCGGATGCATCGCGCAATCCGAGGCGGGCCAGGTAGAGGCATTCCATGCCAACGAGCGCGGCAGCGGGCGCACTGCCGCCTCCCCGATTGGCAATGTCGATTCGCCCTCGCAATCCTCCCTGGCAAAGCGGCGCCGCAATTCGAACGTAATAGCCGTCGATGCCAAAGGCCTCGGAAAACGGTCCGTTTTCGACGTAAGTCCACGCGTCGAGCCGTTCATTCCAATAGTCTGCGAGCGAGAGGGCATAGGCGCTTTCTTCGGCCGGTAAATGATCGGCCGCGCAGACAAGTGCCGCGATCTCGATGCCGAGCGTGAATGGCGAGATGCCGGCGTTTTCTTCCCAGCGGTCCTGGGGGCTGCCGGGACCATTGCGCGCGGTATAGCCGATAGCGCGTGCAATCATGTCGGTCCAGCCTATCAGTGCGCCCATTGCGCCGTCTTCGGCGAGCCTGGCTGCAAGCAGTACCGGAAAACCCACTTCATCGAGTTGGACGCCGGTCCAGAATGGCCGTCCGTCGGGATAGCTGTTCTGACTCCAACTCCCGTCCGCTCGTTGCGTTGCAATCAGGTATTCGAGCATGTGCCGAGCATCTTGAACACAGCCGATCGCGAGCAGCGCGAAGGCAGCTTCAACGGCGTCGCGTGTCCAGACGAGGTGATAGCCGCCGGTGCTGTCGCTCGTGTTACCCCATGGAATGCTCAAGCTGGCGATCAGGGCGCCCGGATACGTCCGGCCCTCATGAGCTTTTAGCACCATGGCGGAGAGGCAGGCCTGATGCCGAACCTGCTCCGGCGCCTCCGGAATGTCGATTCCGCCCGCCCATGCTAGCCAGCGCGAAGCGCACGAACGCTGCACGGCATCGAACCCCTCGGCAAGGCTCGATCGCGCGAGCGTGCGAGCCCCTTCAGGCGTTTCGGCGAAACCTAGCGCAAGCACGCCGGTGCAAGCAGCCAGCTCCCCCATCAGCGCAACGTTGCCGTCCATGGCCTGCGCGAAGCTCCAGTCCATGCGCGCGTGCTTGGCGAAGTCTTGCCAACCGTCGGAGTACCCGACATATCCCGCACTCGCGCATGAGAAGCCGCAATCGGCGGCAAGGTGAAGCGCAACGGTGTCCTTCCATGCCACGAGACCGTCGGCAACGCGCGCATTGTTATGCAAACCGCTGCCGCCCAGGTGAGGCGCGAGCAGGGCATAGAGCTTGACGTCGGGGCCGGCGAGGCGGAAGGCGACGAGCACGACGTCACGAAGCGGGTCCAGCGACAGATCGAGTTCGAGGCGATACCCATCGCCCTCATGGACGATTCGGGGCAAGGGAACGACAGGGCTCGGCAGAGAAAGCCGGTACCGACCGATGCGCTTCAGTTCGTGCCAGCCGCCAGGTCCGGCGACGATGAAGCCCAGGTCTCGCACTTGGGGCTCGCCGGCCGATGGCCAGTAGAGCTCGTTGAGAATGCCGTGGCCGATGGCCACCCATACGCGGCTAGAACCTAGCGCAGTCGTCACGAGGTCCTTTGCGCTCGAGGTCCAGGTGGGTGCAATTCCAGGCCAGCCGGGGGCGGCACCAGAAACATCGCCTGCGTGTGTGTCCATGTCCAAATCAATGAGTCACGGAAGGTCTCATCTCTTCAGCGGCTGTCTTCCAGCTCCATTACGCAGCGCGAACCTGCAGCGCTTGCGGCGTGTCCAGCACGCCGCTATCGATCAGCTTGACAGCGTATTCCAGCGCATCCCGTCGGGCTTCGCCTTCCGACAACCAGCGTTCGCTGAAGAACGGCAGATGCCAGTCGGCCAGCACTTCTTCATCACGTTCAATCCTGACGGTTGCAATGTAGGCGTCGGGCACGGCATCGCGCGTAGAGATTCGGAGAACGGGAAATGTCTGGATGCGGATCGTCCGTTCATGCCAAGAGTCGTGAGTCATCGTTCCCATCTGAACGCTCCTTCGCTAGCCCGCCGGCTGCACTGCCGCGGTTTCTTCACGATATCTCGACGCAACGAGAGCCGGTTGCGGTAGATCAAGATATCGATGTTATATCACGATGTGATATATAAGGGCTGACGCGTGAGAAAGCAGTGCCCGATCCCTTTACATATCCCAATGCGCATCCTTTAATAGATGGGACTTGTCGATCGACGCTGCCAGCATTGGGATGCCTATGAGCCATTTCCTGGACCGGTTACGATTTTTCACGACAGCTCGGCCTCAGTTTTCAGGGGGGCACGGCGCTGTGACCGAGGAGGACCGCAAGTGGGAAGATGCATACCGACAGCGATGGCAGCACGACAAGATCGTGCGTTCGACACACGGGGTGAACTGTACGGGCTCGTGCTCGTGGAAGATCTATGTGAAGGGCGGTATCGTCACATGGGAGACCCAGCAGACCGACTACCCACGCACCCGTCCCGACATGCCCAACCACGAGCCGCGCGGCTGTTCGCGCGGAGCCTCGTATTCGTGGTACCTGTATAGCGCCAACCGCCTGAAATATCCCCTCGTCAGACGCGCACTCGTCGCTCTGTGGCGGGACCGTCGGCGTTCGATGGCGCCGGTCGAGGCTTGGCGCTCCATCGTGGAGGACGAAGCTGCCCGGCACAGCTATCTATCCCGGCGAGGTCTGGGCGGCTTCGTGCGTTCCAGTTGGGACGAAGTCAACGAGATCGTTGCCGCGGCGAATGTCCATACCATCAAGAAGCACGGTCCGGATCGCGTCGTGGGTTTCTCGCCGATTCCCGCCATGTCGATGGTGTCCTACGCGGCAGGCTCCCGCTACTTGTCGCTGATCGGTGGCGTCTGTTTGAGCTTTTACGATTGGTATTGCGATTTGCCGCCTGCTTCGCCGCAGACGTGGGGCGAGCAGACGGATGTGCCGGAGTCGGCCGACTGGTACAACTCGACCTTCATCATCATGTGGGGCTCGAACGTGCCCCAGACGCGTACTCCCGACGCGCACTTCTTGGCGGAGGCACGCTACAAGGGGACCCAGATCGTCTCGATCTTTCCGGACTATGCCGAGGGCGCCAAGTTCGGAGACATTTGGCTGCACCCGAAGCAGGGCACCGATGCGGCACTCGCCTTAGCGATGGGACATGTCATCCTCAAGGAGTTTCATCTCGCGGCACAGACGAAGAGCGATTACTTTATCGACTACTGCCGTCGTTTCACCGATATGCCGTGCCTCGTGCGCCTCGTCGCACACGGGGACGGCTTCGTGCCTGATCGCCTGGTGCGGGCGTCCGATTTCGACGATGCGCTTGGCGAAGCGAATCACGCTGAATGGAAGACGGTCGCAATCGACGAGGCAAGCGGCGCCGTCGTGGTGCCGGTCGGCTCCGTGGGTTTCCGCTGGAAGACGCAGGGTAGTCCGGACAGCGGGAAGTGGAATCTGAAGTCCGAGTCGGCTTCGGGCGCGCCGATCGTGCCGATGCTCTCGCTCGCCCGCCGGCACGACGAAGTCGTCGATGTTCTCTTTCCCTACTTCGGCAACCAGCATCATCCTCATTTCGCCCATACATCACACGCGTCTTCGCTCTCCCGGTCGGTTGGCGTGCGCCGTATCGCGACCCGCAACGGCGATATGCTCGTGGCCACCGTCTACGATCTGTTCATCGCGAACTATGGGCTCGACCAGGGCCTGGGCGGCAAGGACCTCGCATCGAGCTACGATGACGACGTGCCCTATACGCCCGCGTGGCAGGAGAAGATTACCGGCGTCAAGCGTGCCGATGTGATCTCCGTGGCAAGACAATTTGCCGAAAACGCGCGCAAGACCCAGGGTAAGTCGATGGTGATTATCGGCGCGGGTATCAATCATTGGTTCCATATGGACATGTCGTACCGCGCGATCATCAACATGCTGGTCATGTGCGGCTGCGTCGGCAAGTCGGGCGGCGGCTGGTCGCACTATGTCGGGCAGGAAAAGCTGCGGCCGCAGACCGGATGGACGGCGCTCGCCTTTGCGCTCGACTGGCATCGGCCGCCGCGCCACATGAATGGGACATCGTTCTTCTATGCGCACACCGACCAGTGGCGCTACGATACGATCGACCCGACGGCGCTATTGTCGCCGCTTGCCGACAAGACTGCCTTTCATGGCTCGCCCATCGACTACAACGTGCGCGCCGAGCGCATGGGATGGCTGCCTTCGGCGCCACAATTCGACGCGAACCCGCTCGAACTCGGCCGACGTCTAGCTGCCGCCCCATCCGCCGCGACGGAACTTGCTCAGCAACTGAAAACCGGGCAGTTGCATATGGCTTGCGAGGATCCCGACCACCCCACCAATTTTCCACGCAATCTGTTCGTTTGGCGGTCGAACCTGCTGGGTTCGTCGGGCAAGGGGCACGAGTATTTTCTGAAACACCTGCTCGGTGCGACGCACGGCGTGCAGGGTGAGGAGCTAGGCCAGACAGGGGCGCAGCGTCCGGAGGAAGTCGTCTGGCACGACGAGGCGCCGTGCGGGAAACTCGACCTTCTCGTTACTCTCGACTTTCGCATGTCGACGACTTGCATGTACTCCGACGTCGTGCTGCCCACGGCGACGTGGTACGAGAAGGATGATATGAATACGTCGGACATGCATCCTTTTATCCATCCCCTATCGGCGGCGGTCGATCCTGCGTGGCAGTCCAAGAGCGACTGGGAAATCTTCAAGGGCATTGCAGAGCGATTTTCGGCGTTGTGCGATGGCTATTTGGGCGACGAGCGCGACCTCGTGCTTGCGCCGATCGCGCACGACACACCCGCGGAGCTCGCCCAGCCGTTCGACGTGAAAGACTGGAAGCGCGGTGAATGCGAGCCTGTTCCCGGCAAGACGATGTCATCGGTCAGCATTGTCGAACGCAGCTATCCGGATACGTATCGCAAGTTCACGGCGCTCGGGCCGCTGATGGACGAGCTCGGTAATGGCGGCAAGGGGATCAGTTGGGACACGAAGGATGAAGTCGCTCTACTGGGCGAACTCAATTATCGGGTGGCGCAGGACGGTTGCGCACAAGGCCGGCCACGCATCGATACGGCGCTCGATGCGGCGGAGGTCATCCTTGCGTTGGCGCCCGAAACCAACGGTGCGGTTGCCGTCAAGGCGTGGCAGGCGCTCTCGCGTGCCACTGGCCTCGAACATGCGCACCTCGCCGACGCGCGCGCCGACGAAAAGATCCGCTTTCGAGACATCCAGGCGCAGCCGCGCAAGATCATCTCATCGCCCACGTGGAGCGGCATCGAGTCCGAGCATGTTTCGTATAACGCCGGCTATACCAATGTCCATGAGCTGATTCCATGGCGCACCATCAGCGGTCGTCAACAGTTGTATCAGGACCATCCGTGGATGCGCGCATTCGGCGAGTCGCTTTGCGCCTACAAACCGCCAGTTGACACCGGCAGCTATGAGCACATGGTGGGCAAGCGGTCGAACGGCAACCCCGAGATCGTCCTCAATTTCATTACGCCGCATCAGAAATGGGGGATTCACAGCACGTACACGGACAACCTGCTGATGCTGACGCTTTCGCGTGGCGGCCCGATCGTGTGGATTTCCGAAGCCGATGCTAAACAGATCGGCGTGGCCGACAACGACTGGATCGAATGCTACAACTCGAACGGTGCGCTGTGCGCACGCGCGGTAGTCAGTCAACGGGTGCCGCGCGGCATGGTCATGATGTACCACGCGCAGGAAAAGATCGTGAACACGCCGGGCTCCGAGATCACCGGCACGCGCGGCGGAATTCACAACTCGGTGACACGTGTGGCGCTCAAGCCGACGCACATGATCGGCGGTTACGCACAACTTGCCTACGGCTTCAATTACTACGGCACAGTGGGATCGAACCGCGATGAATTCCTGATCGTTCGCAAGATGGCGAAGGTCGATTGGCTCGACGACGCTCCGCCCGATCCGGTCAACCCCGCCACAGAAGAAAAACTGCGCTCCGGAGAACATTCATGAAAGTGCGCGCCCAGATTGCGATGGTGCTCAATCTCGACAAGTGTATCGGCTGTCACACTTGCTCGGTGACTTGCAAGAACGTCTGGACGAGCCGTGAGGGAATGGAGTACGCATGGTTCAACAACGTCGAGACCAAACCCGGAATCGGCTACCCGAAGGACTGGGAAAACCAGAACCGGTGGCGCGGCGGGTGGACGCGTAAGGCGGATGGAAAGATCGAGCCGCGTCTCGGCAACAAGTGGCGCCTGCTCGCGAAGATTTTCGCCAATCCGCACCTGCCGGAAATTGACGACTACTACGAGCCGTTCACGTTCGACTACGCACATTTGCAGGACGCGGGCGATGCAAAGGCAATGCCGGTCGCGCGGCCGCGCTCGCTCATCACTGGCGAGCGGATGGAAAAGATCGAGTGGGGGCCGAACTGGGAGGAAATCCTTGGGGGAGAATTCGAAAAGCGCTCGAAGGACTATAACTTCGAGAATGTGCAGAAAGACATTTATGGGCAGTTCGAAAATACGTTCATGATGTATCTGCCTCGCCTGTGCGAACACTGCCTGAATCCCACTTGCGTGGCGGCGTGCCCGTCCGGCTCGATCTACAAGCGCGAAGAAGACGGAATCGTACTCATCGACCAGGACAAGTGTCGTGGCTGGCGCATGTGCGTCTCCGGTTGTCCGTACAAGAAGATCTACTTCAACTGGCGCAGCGGCAAGGCGGAAAAATGTATCTTCTGCTATCCCCGAATCGAGGCGGGGCAGCCAACGGTGTGCTCGGAAACATGTGTAGGGCGTATCCGCTACCTCGGGGTGATGCTCTACGACGCGGACCGCATCAGCGAAGCGGCCAGCGTCGAGCGTGAAACCGACTTGTACGAGGCGCAGTTGTCGTTGTTCCTCGACCCGAATGACCCGAAAGTGATCGCGCAAGCGGCGCGTGACGGCGTGCCGCAGGCATGGCTCGAAGGCGCGCGGCGCTCGCCCGTGTACAAGATGGCGATCGATTGGAAGATTGCGTTTCCACTACACCCCGAATTTCGCACGTTGCCTATGGTCTGGTACGTGCCGCCGCTTTCGCCGATCAACGCTGCAGCCAATAGCGGCGATCTCGGCATGAGCGGTTTTCTGCCCGACGTCGAGTCGTTGCGCATTCCGCTGCGCTATCTCGCCAATCTGCTGACGGCGGGTGCTGAAGAGCCGGTCAAGTTGGCACTTGTACGGATGCTGGCCATGCGCGCATTCATGCGTGCCCGACATGTCGATCAAATCGACGCACCCGGTGTCCTGTCACAGGCAGGCTTAACCGTGGAGCAGGTCGAAGAAATGTACCGGTATCTAGCGATCGCGAACTATGAGGACCGTTTCGTCATTCCGACCTCGCATCGCGAATACGCAGAAGACGCGTTCGATTTGCGATCCTCGTGCGGCTTCTCGTTCGGCAACGGGTGCTCTGGAGGCAAGTCGGAGCAGAGCCTGTTCGGCACGAAGAAGGGCAATCGCACGATCCCCATTCGCCAGGAGAGTTGACGTGAAACCGCAACCGCCGGGTGTGATTTATTCAGTGCTCGCCACGCTGCTGGACTATCCGGACCAACACCTGCTGGATGCGCTGGAGGAGGCGAGGGCACTGCTGCGCGACGCCCCTGGGCTCACCCGCAGTGCGCGATCCGGCGCCGAGCGGTTCATCGACTACTGCGGTGAGCGTGATCTGCTGACGCTCCAGGAGAACTACGTTGCGCTGTTCGATCGGGGCCGCGATACGTCGCTGTATCTGTTCGAGCACGTACATGGCGAGTCGCGCGATCGTGGACAGGCGATGGTCGACTTGCTGCAGATGTACGAGCAGCATGGGTTGCACCTCGAGCGCGCCGAGTTGCCCGATTACCTGCCGGTTTTTCTCGAGTACCTGTCGCTTCTGCCTGCCGATGAGGCCCGCTCGCTTCTCAGAGAAACCGGTGAAATTTTGCAGGCCATCGCAACGCAGCTGGCAAAGCGAGCGAGTCACTACAGCTTCATCGTCGGTGCGCTGCTGCCGCTCGCGGGAGTAGGGGATGGGCCGACGCCAGTCGTGGCGAACGACGATGACGCGCTTGCCCCGCCGGACCCGGCAGAGTTGCGCTCGCTCGACGCTGCGTATGCGGACGCGCCCGTTCGCTTCACGGGGGCGCCGGCGCCGGCCACTGAGCCGATCACGTTCTACAACCATCGTCCTGCGCGCTGACGAGCCGGGCGATCTACGCGCCGCACGCAATGCGGCGCCTGGCGCATCCAGAAGGAGAGTTCGTATGAACGGCTATCTGCATCAGTTTCTGTTCGGCATCTATCCCTATATTTGCCTGGCGGTGCTGCTGCTGGGCAGCCTCGTGCGTTTCGACCGAGAACAGTACACGTGGAAAAGCGATACCTCGCAACTGCTGCGCCACGGTGCGCTGCGAATCGGCAGCAACCTCTTTCATTGGGGCATTCTGATCGTGGTGATGGGCCACTTCGTGGGCTTCCTGGCACCGCACTGGTTGGTGTCGCCCTTCCTCTCCGCGTCGGCCCATCAGTTGATCGCAATGATCGCGGGCGGCACGGCCGGCACCGTGTCTATCATCGGGCTGTCCATTCTCATCTTGCGTCGGCTAGGGGATGTCCGAATCAGGCGCAACAGCAGGATGTCGGATATCGGCATCGTGCTTATGCTGTGGGTGCAACTCGCGCTGGGTCTCGGCACAGTGGTGCTCTCGATGCGTCATTTGGACGGCGCGATGTTCGAGCAGCTAACCGACTACGTCAAGGGCGTCGTAACATTTCGGCCCGGCATCGCAAGCCTGCTCATCGGCGTGCCGCTCACCTACCAGGTGCACATTGCGCTGGGTTTCACGATCTTTCTCGTGTCGCCGTTCACGCGGATGGTCCATATCTGGAGCGGCATTGCCTCGCTGGGCTATCTGATTCGCCCTTATCAACTGGTTCGCCGACGCTGAGGTCAAGTGCATGAGCGCCGTTCGAGAATCCGTGCCGGAGCAACATCCTTGTGTTGTCCGGATCAATGAAGTGCCGATTGCCTCGGAGGCGATCGAAGCGGAAGGCCGTCATCATCAAGACGAGCCGGATCCGTACGCGTCGGCGAGTCGTGCGCTGGCGATACGCGAGTTGCTGAGGCAGCGTGCCGTCGAGCTAGGATTGATCGAGGAAACGGGCACGCTGGACGACGCAAGCGTGGACATGCTGCTCGAGCGCGAACTCGTCGTGCCCACCCCCACGCGCGCCGAATGTGAGCGCTATTACGAGGTTCACAGCACACGCTTTCGACGCAACGATATTGTTTACGCGAGTCATATCCTTTTCGCGGTGACGGGAAGCGCGCCGCTCGCGTTGATCCGGCAAAAGGCTGAGGAAACGCTTCGAGAGGTGCGCGCTGCGCCCGACACGTTCGAAGCGCTTGCGAAAAAGTATTCCAATTGCCCGTCGGGCGCAGTCGGAGGAAGCCTGGGCCAGTTGCTGCGGGGCGACAGCGTGCCGGAATTCGAGGTTGCCCTATTCGGTGCTGCGCAAACCGGGGTCCTGCCGAACCTTGTCAACTCGCGCTTCGGTTTTCACGTCGTGCGCATCGAGCGCCGCGTCGACGGCGAGGCCATCCCGTTCGAATCCGTCGAAAAGGACATTGCGCGGTTTCTCGAGGGACGAGTGCGTAGCAAGGCTATGCAGCAATACATTTCCATTTTGGCCTCGCAGGCACGCATCGAGGGCGTCGATCTCGGCGCAGCGGACGGTCCGCTGGTTCAGTAGAGGAGGGGCTCATGCATCTCCGCGACGAGACAACCGGCCAGGTGCCCCCGCCGGCGATTTCCGCTCAAGCCTGGTCGGTCCTTCTCGCCAGCACGCTTGCCTTTCTCGTGTGCTTTGCTGTGTGGATGATGTTCGGCGTGCTGGGTGTTCAGTTGCGGGAGGACTTGAAACTGAATGGCACCGAGTTCGGGCTTCTCACGTCAACGCCAGTGCTCACCGGCGCCGTGATGCGGCTACCGCTGGGGGCCTTGACCGACCGTGTCGGCGGCCGCGCAGTGATGACGGCATTGCTGGTCGTCTGTGCGATTCCGGTGTACGGCGTGAGCTACGCAACGCAGTTCTGGCAATTCCTGGTGATCGGCCTGTTTCTCGGCTGTGTCGGCGCATCGTTTGCGGTCGGCACGCCGTACGTCGCACGATTCTTCCCGCCTGAGCGGCGAGGCTTCGCCATGGGGTTCTACGGAGCGGGCACCGTGGGTGCCGCGCTCAATCTCTTTGTTACCCCCTCCCTGCAAGCGATCTACGGCTGGCGCTTCGTGCCCCGCGCGTACGCGGTAGCGCTGCTGGTCACCGCAATGGTTTTTTGGTTCGCGTCTGCCCGGGATCCCGGAGCAGGCTTGATCAAAGGCTCGTGGAAGGATTCATTCCGGGTTCTGCGCGACCCCCGCGTCTGGAAGCTTTGCCAGTACTATTCGATCACCTTTGGTGGGTTCACGGCATTGTCCCTCTGGATTCCGCAGTACCTGATGGCCGAGTACGATATGACTCTCGTCTCTGCGTCGGCATTCGCGGCAGGATTCTCGCTGCCGGGATCGGTGCTGCGTGCCGTCGGCGGCGGCTTAGCGGACCGCTTCGGCGCACACCGTGTAACGTGGTGGGGGCTTTGGGTTGCATGGATCTGCCTGTTCTTGTTGTCGTATCCGCCCACCGATTTCGTCGTTCATACCGTCGATGGCACCGCTGCCGTGCATCTGCGCACACCGTTGACGGCTTTTGTCGCACTGACGTTTGCGCTCGGCGTGGTCTTTGCGTTTGGCATGGCGTCAACCTTCAAGTATGTGGCCGACGACTTTGCTGCAAACATGGGTGTCGTCACCGGTATCGTGGGTCTGGCAGGAGGGCTAGGCGGCTTCCTGCTGCCGGTCCTGTTCGGTGCGCTTCTCGACGTGCTTCGGGTGCGTACGACATGCTTCATGTTGCTCTACGGCATCGTGTGGGTCTCGCTGACGCTCCTGTACGTGTCGGAGGTGCGCCGTACTCCGCTCACGGGGCGAACCGCGCCATGAGATAAAGGGCCGGCGATGGAGTGCAGCGAGCCCCTTGCCGGATGAGATGGAATCCGACGAATGTCCGTTGATCGAAGCACCCCCTGGTATGGAAGAACGGGCCGGCAACGAAATCATTCGTTAAGCGCGGGTGTGGCGAGCATCTGAGGAACGTTCGGACGGTTCAAATCTAGGTAATATCGGAAGTTCTTAAAGCAGCCCGAGTTCTAGCTTCACTTCATCCGTCATGGAATCGATGCTCCACGGTGGTTCCCACACCAGTTCGACATGCACCGATTTCACGCCCGGCACTTCGGCCACGTGCTCTTCGACCACGCTAGGGAAGGTGCCGGCCACAGGGCATGCCGGCGCGGTCAACGTCATCTCGATCTGCACGGCCCCTTCCGGGTCTATGTCGAGCAAGTAGATCAACCCGAGGTCATAAATGTTGACGGAAATTTCGGGATCGTAGATCGTTCGCAGCGTGGCGATGATGTCGTTGCGCAACGCCTCTTCGTCGATGGTCGCTTCTTGCCCCGCGCTTGCATTGTCCAGGTCCATGGTTGAATCTCGTATCGGTAACTGCTCGGTGGTGATGGATCCGGCGCTGTCCTTCAACGCAGCCTGGAAGGTATGCCAGGCCAACGTCGCACACTTCACGCGCGCCGGGAATTCGCGTACGCCGGCCAGCACTTCCAGCTTCCCCAGATCGGGCGCCGGCTCGGCATTGTCATGCGTGAGCAGGTCGTGGAAGTGCTCGAAAAGATGCTCGGCCTCTTCCACTGTCCTGTTCTTGAGCGCATCGGTCATGAGCGATGCCGACGCTGTAGAAATCGCGCAGCCGGTACCCTCGAAGCTAACCTCCGTGATCACGTCGCCGTCGATGTGCAGATAGATCGTCAGCTCGTCACCGCACAGCCGGTTGTGACCGTGTGCCACATGGTTGGCATGGGTCATCGCGTGGAAGTTGCGCGGCTTCTTGTAGTGGTCGAAGATCACATCCTGATAGAGGTCTCGCAGGTCGCTCATCGCTGAAACATCTCCTGTACCTTGGCAATTCCCGCCATCAAAGCGTCGATCTCGGCACGCGTGTTGTACAGGGAAAACGACGCACGCGCCGTGCTGGCCAGGCCGAAGCGCTGCATGATCGGCATCGCGCAATGATGGCCGGCGCGGATGGCGATGCCGTCATGGTCGAGGATTGTGCCGACATCGTGCGGGTGCACGCCTTCGAGCGTGAACGACAGAATGCTCGCCTTCTCGCGCGCCGTGCCGATGATTCTCAGGCCTCTGATGCCGTTCGCCAGGCCCGTTGCATACTCCAGCAAGTCGCGCTCGTGAGTCGCGATCGCGCCGATGCCTATGGATGCCACGTAATCCAGTGCATGTCCCAGCCCAATGGCGCCGGCGATATTCGGGGTGCCTGCCTCGAACTTGTACGGCAGGTCGTTGTACCGCGTCTCGCCGAAGGTGACCGAACTGATCATGTCGCCACCGCCCTGGTAAGGCGGCATCGCATCGAGCCAAGCTTCCTTCCCGTACAGTACGCCGATGCCGGTCGGCGCGTAGATCTTGTGCCCGGAGAACGCGTAGAAATCGCAACCAAGCGCATTCACATCCACGTCGAGGTGCGCGATGGCCTGTGCGCCGTCCAGCAGCACGGGCACCTGGTGTGCATGCGCGATCTCGATGATGTCCTTGACCGGTGTGATGCTGCCGAGCGCGTTGGACAGGTGTGTGATCGCGACCAGCTTGGTCGTCGGCCCGATCAGGTGACCCAGCATCTCGATGTCCAGTTCGCCGGCGTCGTTCACTGGCGCCACGCGCAGCTCCGCCCCAGTCTGCCCGCACACCATCTGCCACGGCACGATGTTGGAATGGTGCTCCATCGCGCTGACGATGATGTTGTCTCGTTCAGTCAAGCGCGGCCGGCCGAAGCATTGCGCCACCAGATTGATCGCCTCCGTCGTGCCACGCACAAAAACGATTTCCTTCGTGCTGGCAGCATTGATGAAGCGCCGCACCTTCTCGCGCGCTTCCTCGTACTGGTCGGTAGCGCGCTGGCTCAGCGTGTGCACGCCGCGATGCACGTTGGAATTGGCGTGGCGGTAGAAGGCTGCTTCAGCCTCGATCACCGATACCGGCTTGTGCGTGGTGGCTGCGTTGTCGAGATACACCAGGGGTTTGCCGCGCACGGTCTCGCGCAGCACCGGAAAGTCTTCCCGCCAGCGCGCAACACCACGATCGGCATGATCAGGACTACTAAGTAACTCGGTTTCCATTTTCATCACAATTCTTCGACGCGTTATTTCTGCGGCAAGCGGGCCAACAGGATCTCTTGAAGACGGGTGCGCAGCGATGCGACGCGGATGCGCTCGATCACGTCAAGCGCGAACGCATGCACCAGCAGGCCGTGCGCCACGGCCTCGTCGATCCCGCGCGAGCGCAGATAGAACAATTGCGCTTCGTCCAGTTGGCCGACGGTCGCGCCATGGTTGCATTTCACATCGTCCGCATAGATTTTCAACTCCGGCTTGGTGTCCACTTCCGCATCGGACGATAACAGCAGATTGTGGTTAGTCTGGTGGGCATTAGACTTTTGCGCGCCCGGCTGGACGATCACCTTGCCGTTGAATACCGCATGCGACTGGCCCTCCAGCACGCCGCGATAATGCTCGCGGCTGGTGCCGTTGGGTTGTCGATGGTCGACGCAGGTGTGGTGGTCCACATGCTGCGTGCCGCCCACCAAATACAGTCCGTTCAGCGTGGCTTCGCAGCCGTTTCCGTGGAACGCGATCGTGATGTCGTTACGGGCCAGTGCCGCGCCGAACGAGATCGAATGCGACTCCAGCCGGCTGTCGCGCTGCTGCAGGGCATGGATGCCTCCCACGTGATAGGCCGCGGAACCTTCTTGCTGCAGCTTGTGATGTGCGATTGCGGCATTGCCGTCGGCGAAGATGCTCGTCACAACATTGTTGAAATACGCTATGCCGTCGATCCCGGCATAGTGCTCGATCACGGTGGCCTGCGCGCCGTCTTCGGCGACGATCACGTTCCGCAGGTGGTGCGCGGCGGCCGATTCGGTCGAGAGGAACAGCAGGTGCACCGGCGCTTCCAGCACAACGCCGCGCTGCAGATGCAGGAAGGCGCCATCGGCCATGAAGGCGGTGCTCAGCGCGCCGAACACCGTCTGCTGCTCGTCGTTGGCAAGGTACGATTCGAGCAGATCCGGCGCTGCCTTCAGCGCATCGGCAAGGCTTGAGAGGCGGGCGCCGGTCGGCAGGGTACCGAGGTCGGACAGCCACGGCGCATAACGGCCGTCAAGGAACACCAGCACGTGACCCACATCAGTGGCAAGCGCATGGCGATTCATCAAGGGATGGGGACCGGCATGCGCACGAGCGTCCGTCGTCGCATGAAGGGCATGAAAGCGTTGCTTTTCGAGCGCTGCCATGCTGGTGTATTTCCAGTCTTCATCGCTCCGAGTGGGAAAGCCGCGTTGCGCGAACCGGTCTAGTGCATCGTTGCGCAACCGGTCGAGCCACGGCACGCCGCGACCCGGCAGCAAGTCGGCCACACGTGCGAAGTCGGCCAGATAATGGCTGCGTGCGTCGGTATTCATCGTGCGCCCGCCCGTACTGGTGTCTTTTTCACGGCGGCCGTTTCATCGAGCCAGCCATAGCCGCGCTCCTCGAGTTCGAGCGCCAGCTCTTTGCCGCCGGTCCGGACGATGTGTCCCTTCGACAGCACATGCACGTAATCCGGCACGATGTAGTCGAGCAGACGCTGGTAGTGCGTCACGACGATCATCGAACGCTCGGCGCCGCGCAAGGCATTGATGCCCTTGGCCACGAGTTGCAGTGCGTCGATATCGAGACCGGAGTCGGTTTCATCGAGGATCGCCAGCTTCGGCTCCAAAAGCGCCATCTGCAACACTTCATTGCGCTTCTTTTCGCCGCCGGAAAACCCTTCGTTGACCGAGCGGTAAAGCAGATCTTGCCCCATCTCCATCTGCTTCATCTTTTCCTTGATGAGCTTGAGGAACTCCATAGCGTCGAGTTCCGGCAGGCCGCGGTGCTTGCGCACGTTGTTGACGGCTGCCTTCAGCAACTGGACGTTGCTTACGCCGGGAATTTCCACTGGATACTGGAACGCCAGGAAGATGCCTTCGCGCGCGCGTTCTTCCGGCGCCAGCGGCAGCAGATCGCGCCCCTGAAACAGCACTTCGCCGCCGGTGACTTCGTAGCTCTCGCGTCCGGCCAGCACCTGCGCCAGCGTGCTCTTGCCCGAGCCGTTCGGCCCCATGATCGCGTGCACCTCGCCCGGGTTCACGGTCAGGTTCAGCCCGCGAAGGATGGGCGTCTTGTCGACGGACGCTTGCAGATTGGTGATTTTCAACATGCTGGTCTTTTCCTTTGCTTAACCCACGCTGCCTTCCAGGCTCACGCTCAATAACTTTTGCGCTTCCACGGCAAATTCCATCGGAAGCTCCTTGAACACTTCCTTGCAGAAGCCGTTCACGATCATGGACACGGCATCTTCCGCCGACAGGCCGCGCTGACGGCAATAGAAGAGCTGGTCCTCGCCGATGCGCGACGTGGAGGCTTCGTGCTCGACACGCGCCGTCGGATTGCGCACTTCGATATAGGGGAAGGTATGGGCGCCGCACAGGTCGCCCAGCAGCAACGAATCGCACTGCGTGTGGTTGCGCGCACCAACGGCGTTCTTCATGATCTTCACCAGCCCGCGATAGGCGTTTTGTCCTCTGCCGGCGGAGATACCTTTCGAGACGATGGTGCTGCGCGTGTTGCGCCCGAGATGAATCATCTTGGTGCCGGTATCGGCCTGCTGGTAGTTGTTGGTCAACGCGACCGAATAGAACTCGCCGGTCGAGTTGTCGCCGCGCAGCAGCACACTTGGGTACTTCCATGTGATGGCCGAGCCGGTCTCGACTTGGGTCCATGAAATATGCGAGTTCGCGCCGCGGCAATCGCCGCGCTTGGTGACGAAGTTATAGATGCCGCCCTGGCCGTTGCGGTCCCCCGGGTACCAATTTTGCACCGTCGAGTACTTGATCTTGGCATCCTCCAGCGCCACGAGTTCTACCACCGCAGCATGCAGCTGGTTCTCATCGCGCATCGGCGCGGTGCAGCCTTCTAGATAGCTGACAGAGGCGCCCTTGTCGGCGATGATCAGCGTCCGTTCGAACTGGCCGGTATCCTTGGCGTTGATGCGGAAGTAGGTGGACAACTCCATCGGACAGCGAACGCCGGCCGGGATGTAGCAGAAAGAGCCGTCGGAGAACACGGCCGAATTGAGCGCGGCAAAGAAGTTGTCGGAAGCGGGCACGACGGAACCGAGATACTGCCGGATCAGGTCCGGGTGCTGCTGCACCGCTTCGGAGAACGAGCAGAAGATGATGCCGAGTTCAGCCAGCTTGTCCTTGTAGGTGGTGCCGACCGATACGCTGTCGAACACCGCGTCCACTGCCACGCCCGCGAGGCGCTCGCGCTCGTGCAGCGGCACGCCGAGCTTCTCATAGGTGCGCAACAGTTCCGGGTCGACTTCGTCCAAACTCTTTGGACGGTCCTTGAGCGACTTCGGCGCGGAGTAATAGATGATGTCCTGGTAATCGATCTTCGGATAACCGACCGTCGCCCATGCCGGCTCCTTCATCGTTAGCCAGTGGCGGAACGCCTTCAGACGCCACTCCAGCATGAAGTCGGGCTCGTTCTTGCGCGCGGAGATAAGGCGGATCGTATTCTCGCTTAAGCCGCGCGGCACCGTATCGGTTTCCAATTCGGTGATGAACCCGTGCTGGTATTCGCTGCCGATGAGGGTGTCGAGCGTCATCGCTGCATCTGCCATGATTTCACTTCCTTTTCGTTGCTGAGGCGCGTTTGGGGGTGAGCGCGCTAATGTCGACCGCTTGCGGTATGGGCATGCTCAATTGGTCGAGCGTGATCTCGCTCAGCACACCAAACACAGCGCGGTTGATACGCAGCCAGTTCGAACGCACCGCGCACGACGATTCCTGGCTGCACAAGCCGGGCGTAACACTGCATTCAGTCATGCCGATCGGTCCGTCCATGGCATGGATGATCTCGGTCAGCGTAATCTGGCCGGCTGGCCGCGCGAGCAGGTAGCCACCGCGCGCGCCGCGCTGCGAAGCCACCAGGCCGCCGCGTCCTAGCATCTTGAGAACTTTGCTGACCGTGGGCACGGGCACGCGGATCGAATCGGCGATTTCGGATGCGCTGCGGCTGCGTTGCGGCTCGTCAACCATCGCGGCCAGAATCACCATGCCGTAGTCGGCCATCTTGCTCAGTCTTAGCATCTGCCATTGCGAGTCATTGCAAACAGCACCAAGTTAGTCCTATTAACGGAATTTTTCAAGCCCTTTGAGCAATGTGGGGGCAGGGGTGGCGAGCGGGAACGGCCGCGAGGAGGGTGCCGCCGGGCCTGAGGAGGTGAATCGTGCGCCGCCGGCCGAAGCCGCGGCGCACGCGCTACTTTGCACTTAGGTGGGGGGATATCCGCGTGTTTCGGGCCGCTTCATCGAGGTGTGAAGACGTGGAGTAACCTGCTGAAAGACGAGAATGTTCGAACGCCGCTCGCGTCGGCGTGCGACGTGCGACGTGGTGTCACACGTGAACGCCCACCCCGAGCGCTTCAAGCCGAAAGCAGGCTCCCCGTGCGCATAGGCTTGGCGCCGGCGATGCGCGCCACCTCCATGCCGGCCGTCGCAAAGCGCGTGCGATGCCGGGCATAGAGCACGCCGGCCGTCCCGGCGCAGACCGTTTCGACACGGTCGGTCAGCGGGTCGACGATATCGGCGATTTCCTGGCCGGGCTCGATCCAAATACCGGCCGGCGTGCGAAAGACGAGCACGCCTGAAATGGGTGCGATCAGCGGCTCGGTGCCGGAGAGCGGCGTAGCGGGAAACGCGAGCGGCGGGAGATGCGCCGGCGTACCGTCGATCAGCCCGCGCTGCGTCACATACTCGACGATTGCTTGCGAATCGTGTTCTGCGTGACCGTACGAGACGTCGGCTTGGCCGCGCAACTCTACTGTCACGGAGATGGAGCCGTTCGGAATCGGGAAGCGGCTGCCGAAGCGCGCACGCAGTTCCGACCAGCAGAAACTATGGATTTCGTCGAACGGATTGCCGATCGAATTGAGCGCGAGCAGCGACGCTTTTGCGTCGAGATAGCGGGCGAGCGGTTCGACGTCGTGCCACAACTCGGGATTCGTATACAGATGCATCGCGCCTTCGAAATCGCAATGCAGATCGAGGACGATATCGGCGTCGAACGATAGCCGCTGCAAAGCCAGTCGTTGCGATTCGAGTTCGGTGCGTGGGGTTTGCGCATCGAGCGCTTCGCGCATCGTTTGACGCACCGCGCGCAGATTGGCGTTGGCGTCCCCGGTCAACCGCCCTTCGATGCGGGGCGACACCAACGCCGTCAAATCGTAGAAGTTGCGGTTGAAGTTCGTCGCCGTATTCGTTTCGAAACGGCCGATCAATTGCCCAAGCACGTGTTGATTGAGACCGATCGGATTGGGCACCGGCACGACGACGAACTCGGCTTTCAACTTGCCCGCGGCTTCGAGCGCGTCGAGCTTGCGACGCAGCTCCCATGCGACGAGCATGCCGGGCAACTCGTCGGCGTGCAGCGACGATTGCACGTACACTTTTTGCCCGCCTTCGGGGCCGTAATGGAAGCTCGTCAACGTGCGCTCGGTACCGAGCGAAGGGGCAATCAGCGGATGAATCTTCTTTTGCATAGCGATTTTTTTGGCGTCGCTCGTGCACGCCGCAGATCGAAAGGATAGTGTCCGATTGTACGTCGGCTGCGCCATGGTGGACAAAGACCGATCGGATCGCCATGCAAAAAGGCTCCGGTTCGACGCGGAGCCTCTTGCTTTGTACGGCTTAGTCAAGCGACGCGATGCCGCCTGCGGGTCGGCACGTGCGTGCCGACCCGGGATCGTCAGCCCTTCGGAGCGACGTCGAAGTCGAAGTACTTCTTCTCGATCTTCTTGTAGGTGCCGTCCTTCATCATGTCGTCGATGGCTTTGTCAACCAACGTCTTCAAGTCGGTATCTTCCTTGCGCAGGCCCATGGCGGCCGCGCCGCTCTGGATCTCGTCGCCGGCTTGTTGGAACTGCGCGCCGCGCGGTTGCTTCAGGAAGCCGACTTCGGCCTGAACCTTGTCTTGCAAGGCGGCGTCCAGGCGCCCCGAGATCAGGTCTTGATAGACCTGGTCTTGGTTCTGATACGCAACGACGTTGATGCCTTTGGCGGCCCAGTTGTCTTTGGCGTACTTTTCTTGCGTGGTGCCTTGCTCGACCCCGACCGACTTGCCCTTGAGCGATTCAGCCGTCGGCTTCAGGCTCGAGCCCTTCTTGGCGACGAGCGCGGTGGGGGTCTCGAACAGCGGCTTGGAGAATGCGATTTCCTTCTCGCGCTCCGGGGTGACCGTCATCGACGACAGCACGCCGTCGAACTTCTTGGCCTTCAAGCCGGGAATCATGCCGTCGAAGTCGTTCTCGACCCACACGCACTTGGCATGCACCCGCTTGCAGATTTCGTTGCCGAGGTCGATATCGAAGCCGACGAGCTTGCCGTCGGAACTTTTCGATTCGAACGGGGCATAGCTCGCGTCCACGCCGATACGGATTTGTTTCCAGTCTTTGGCCTGCGCCACGCCGGCAGAGACGGCGAGTACGGCGACGGTCACGGCGGTTAATAGTTTCTTCACGTTGACTCCTCGAGTGGTTCAATCGACCCCGATGCGCCTCGCGCATCGAGGCGCCGTCCTGCGCGGCAGGCGGCCCGATGGTTTTCCTGGCTGCCGAGTACGGCAGCGCGGCGCAAAGCATACCAAGACAAATTGAGGCGCAGCTAGTAAAACACCGCTTGGCGCGCAGACGCAACATTTCGAAAGCCGTTGAAAGCCACCGAAAGCTGTCCAAACCCGCCAATTGCGGCTCGAATCAAAGACGCGGCATTGCGTCACCGGCCTTCGAATCGTTCCTCTAGTGCGCGCTCGTTATGCCGCGGCATTTGCGCCTTGATCGGAATACACCTAAAAAATCAACGTGTTGAATGGTTATGCGAGTCAAATCCCCATGCACAGATATTTGACGACCACGTATTCGTCGATGCCGTAATGCGACCCTTCGCGCCCGAGCCCCGATTGTTTGACGCCGCCGAAAGGCGCCACTTCGTTCGAGATGATGCCGGTGTTGATTCCGACCATACCGTATTCGAGCGCTTCGGCCACACGCCAAACGCGGCCGATGTCGCGGCTGTAGAAGTAGGCGGCAAGGCCGAACTCGGTGTCGTTTGCGAGGCGCACGACTTCATCGTCGCTTGCGAACTTGAACAGGGGCGCGACGGGGCCGAATGTCTCTTCTTTCGCCACTTTCATCTCGGAGGTCACGCCCGCGAGGATCGTCGGCTCGAAGAAGTTATGGCCGAGCGCATGGCGCTTGCCGCCCGTGACGACGCGCGCGCCCTTGGCAAGGGCGTCGTCGATATGCGTTTCGACTTTCAGCAACGCCGCTTCGTTGATCAAGGGACCTTGCGTGACCCCGGGCTCGGTGCCGCGGCCAACCTTCAACTGCTGCTGAACGGCCACGCGCAGCTTGTCCGCGAACGCGTCGTAGACTTTTTCGTGAACGTAGAAGCGGTTCGCGCAAACGCAAGTCTGGCCGCTGTTGCGATATTTCGAGGCGATGGCCCCGACCACCGCTGCATCGAGATCGGCGTCGTCGAACACGATGAAGGGCGCGTTGCCGCCCAGTTCCAGCGATACCTTCTTGACCGTGGGGGCGCATTGCTGCATCAGCAAGCGGCCAACCCCCGTCGATCCGGTGAACGAAAGCTTGCGCACCAGCGCGTTGCTCGTCATTTCGGCACCGATCGCCTTGGGCTCGCCCGTTACGACGCTCAGTACGCCGGCCGGCACGCCGGCGCGCTCGGCCAGCACGGCGAGCGCCAGCGCCGACAGCGGCGTGGCCTCGGCCGGTTTGACCACGATCGGGCAGCCGGCGGCGAGCGCGGGGCCGACCTTGCGCGTGATCATCGCAGCCGGAAAATTCCATGGGGTGATCGCCGCGCAAACGCCCACCGGTTCCTTCACGACGACGATGCGTTTGTCGGCCGTCGGGCTCGGAATCGTGTCGCCGTACACGCGCTTCGCTTCCTCGCCGAACCACTCGAAGAACGACGCCGCGTAGCCGATCTCTCCTTTGGCCTCGGCCAGCGGCTTGCCTTGTTCGGCCGTCATGATGGCGGCGAGGTCGTCGGCGTTGGCGAGCATCAGGTCGCTCCACTTGCGCAGCACGGCCGCGCGCGCCTTCGCCGGCTGCGCGCGCCACGCGGCCCATGCTTGGTTCGCCGTTTCGATGGCGCGGCGCGTCTCGGCCGCGCCCATCTTGGGCACGGTCGCGAGCACGCCGCCCGTGGCCGGGTTGCGCACTTCGAACGACGCGCCGCTATCGGCGTCCTGCCAGCTTCCGGCGATGAACGCCTGGGTCTTGAGCAGCGACGGGTCTTTCAGATCGATTTGTTCCAGGTTCTGCATGTCAGCTCCAAAGCGTGAATCGAGAAGGCGTAAAACGAAAAGCTTACGCCATCGTGCTGACGCTTTCCTTCAATGCTTCTTCCAGCAAGCCCAATGCTTCATCGAATACCGGCGTCTCGATGGTGAGCGGAAACAGGAAGCGGATGACGTTGCCGTACGTGCCGCAGATCAGCAGCAGCAAACCGCGCTCGAGCGCGCGCGCCTGCACGCGCTTGGCGAATGCCGGGTCCGGCGTGCGGCCGTCGGGCTGCAGGAACTCGGCGGCGACCATGGCCCCCGGCCCGCGCACGTCGGCCAACTGCGGAACATCGGCGCGCAACGCTTGGAGGCGCGCTTTGAGCTTCTCGCCGAGTAGCGTTGCGCGTTCGCACAGGCGTTCTTCGTCGATGACATCGAGCACCGCATGGGCCGAGGCCAGCGCGAGCGGGTTGCCCGCGTACGTGCCGCCGAGCCCGCCCGGCGCGGCCGCGTCCATCAAGTCGGCCCTGCCGACGACGCCCGACAGCGGCATGCCGCCCGCCAAGCTCTTGGCCATCGTCGTCAGATCCGCCGTGACATCGTAGTGTTCCATGGCGAATAGCTTGCCGGTGCGGGCGAAGCCCGTCTGCACTTCGTCGGCGATGAGGACGATGCCGTGCTCGTCGCACAGGCGCCGCAGGCCCCGCACGAACTCGGGTGGCGCGACATAGAAACCGCCTTCGCCCTGCACGGGTTCGAAGATGATCGCGGCAACGCGCGTGGGCTCGATGTCGGCTTTCAAAAGCGTTTCGACGGCGCGCAGCGAGTCGGCCGTCGACACGCCGTGAACGGCGTTCGGATAGGGGGCGTGATAAACGTCGGACGGGAAGGGACCGAAGCCGATCTTGTACGGCGCGACTTTCCCTGTGAGAGCCATGCCCATCAGCGTACGCCCGTGAAACCCGCCCGCGAACGCGATCACGCCGGGCCGGCCCGTCGCTGCGCGAGCGATTTTCACAGCGTTTTCGACGGCTTCGGCACCGGTCGTGAAGAAGGCCGTTTTCTTCGGATAAGCGCCAGGTGCGCGCGCGTTGATCTTTTCGGCCAACTCGACGTACGATGCGTACGGCACGATTTGATACGCCGTGTGCGTGAAGCGGTCCAACTGCTCGCGAATGGCCGCGACGACGCGCGGATGCCGATGGCCCGTATTGACCACGGCAATGCCCGCGGCGAAATCGATGAAGCGGCGGCCTTCGATGTCCCACAGCTCGGCATTTTCGGCGCGCGCCGCGTAGAAATCGCACATGACGCCGACGCCGCGCGGCGTAGCGGCGTTCTTACGGGCTTGCAGATCGGAATTCTTCACGGTGTTCTCCTCGTCGTGCCTGATCGATGGTGGCTCGTCGACGGGCCTGCCGCCGACTCGGTACGGCGACTATAACGAGCTTTGGCTCTTAGGATCAGAGCCATTTTCGCTAAAACGAGGGAACCACTTTGGCGCGAATCGATCGAGCGCGCCGGCCGGGCAAGCATTTGAATGCCGCGACAAACGGCCTATATTGAGTGAGTCGTCCGCGCTGACGGGCGAGTGCACTCTTTTCGATTCTCGCTCGGGTTGCCAGCGATGACCGCCGTTCTTTCCTCGTTGCCCGAGACCACCTTCGCCGAATACGAAGCGCTCAAGCAGATTCTCGATGCGGGCAGCCGGCGCATGACGGTGCGTGTCGTGAGCGATGTCAGCGCGTCCGGGCTCAGATTTCCCATCTACGTCGCCACGCTGGGCTCGCGCGATCCTAGCGCCCCGGCCATCGGTTTTTTTGCGGGCATTCACGGGCTCGAACGGATCGGCACGCTGCTCGTGCTCGACTACATGCGCGCGTTGATCGGGCGTCTCGAATGGGACGACCTGCTGCACGCGCAACTGAGCGCGATTCGGCTCGTCTTCATGCCGATCGTCAACCCCGGCGGCATGTGGGCGATGCGGCGCTCCAATCTCAACGGCGTCGACCTCATGCGCAACGCGCCGCAGAACGCGGAGGGGCGCGTGCCCTTCCTCGCCGGCGGCCAGCGCATCGGCCCGTGGCTGCCCTGGTACCGCGGGGCGAGGGGCTCGCCCATGGAGCTCGAAGCCGCGACACTGCTGCGCGTGGTCGACGAGGAACTCACGTCGCGCCCGCTCAGCATTGCGCTCGATTGCCATTCCGGTTACGGCTTTCATGACAGCATCTGGTTCCCCTACGCCAAATCGACGAAACACATCGAGCACTTGCCTGAGATCTTCATGCTCAAGGCGATGTTCGAACAGGCCCACCCGCATCATGGTTACATGTTCGAGCCGCAGAGCAGGCAGTACCTCGCACATGGCGATCTATGGGATTGCGCCTACGATCGTAGCCGTGCGCCGGCGATCTTTCTGCCGCTGACGCTCGAACTCGGCTCATGGCTCTGGATCAAGAAAAACCCGATGCAGATCTTGCGGCGCGAGGGCATCTTCAACCCGATCAAGGCGCACCGCACCGAGCGCGTGCTGCGCCGTCATACGAACCTGCTCGATTTTTTGGCGCGTGCGGCCTACGCGTCGCCGCGCTGGCTGCCGCAAGGGACGCGTCGTCAGCAATTGATGACGCGCGCCGTCGAGCACTGGTACCGGAGGTCCCAGGCGTGAGCGCATGGATCTTGCTGCGTGGCTTGACGCGCGAGTCGAGGCACTGGGCGGACCTGCCTCGTCATTTGCGCGAGAGCGGCCTCGAAGGCGAGATCGTCACCGAGGACTTGCCCGGCAGCGGGCGGCACGCTCATGCGCGCTCACCGTTGACGATCGCCGAGACGACCGATTTCGTACGGCGGGCCATCCTGGCGCAGGGCTATGCGCCGCCCTTTCGCATCGTTGCGCTATCGCTCGGCGCGATGGTGGCCGTCGATTGGGCACAGCGTTTTCCCGGCGAAATCGAAGGCATGGTGCTCATCAACACGAGCCTGGGCCGTCATTGCGGGGCAATACAGCGGCTGCGGCCGGGCGCTTGGCCTGCGATCGCGCGCGTGCTGTGGTATTGGCGCGCACGGGCACGGCGTCGCGCGGAAGCGGCAATTCATGGGCTGACGTGCAATCGCATCGACCGTCGCGACGCCGACTTGGACGAATGGACCGCCATCTACGCGAGCGCGCCGCCTTCGCGCATGAACGCGCTGCGTCAACTGTTCGCCGCGGCGCGCTATCGCGGGCCGGCGGCCGCCCCGCGCTGCCCGATCCTCGCCATCGCGTCGCGCGCCGATGCGCTCGTGCATCCTGCTTGCTCGGTGCATTTGGCAGCCGCTTGGAGCGCGGCCTCGATCGAGCATCCTTGGGCGGGACACGACCTGGCTCACGACGATCCGGCTTGGCTCGCCCGGACGATCGCCGCATGGGTCGAAAGCGTCTCGGCTGTCACGGCGTCGCGCTCGGGCGCATAATCGCGCTCACCGGCCGGCGAGGCCGAGCCTACAAAACATCGTCAAGCATTGTCATCCGCCGCGGAGGGCACCTATGCAAGCGAACAACGAAGAAGCCATCGCCCATCTGCTCACCGATCTCGTCGAGTATGCGCGCGGACGATGGTCGCCGGACGCATTCGTCCCGCTCGAATCGTTCTTGAGCTTTTACTACGAGCTCGTCGATACGCAGGATTTGCAAAGCCGTAGCATCGCCGATCTGTACGGCGCCGCGATGGCGCATTGGCAGACGGCGCAACGATTCGTGCCGGGCGGCACGGCGGCGTTTCGCGTCTACAACCCTGTGCTCGACGAACACGGCTGGCATTCCGATCACACGGTGATCGAGATCGTCAACGACGATATGCCTTTCCTCGTGGATTCGGTGACGATGGAAGTCAACCGCAGCGGGCTTACGTTGCATTCGGCAATCCATCCCGTCTATCGCGTGTGGCGCGACGCGCAAGGGGCGATCGTGCGCATCGAGCCGGGCGGCGCGACATCCGGCGATGAAGCATCGATCAACGGCTCGCGCTTGGAATCGTTCATCCACTTCGAGATCGATCGCTGCGGCGACGCAGCCAAGCTCGCGCAATTGCGTTCGAGCATCGCGCGCGTGCTGGGCGATGTGCGCGCGGCCGTTGAGGACTGGCCGAAGATGCAAGCGGTGGCCAAAGAGACGATCAAGGCATTGGCCGCGCGAGAAAGAAGCGAGGAAACCGAGGAGGCGCGCGCGTTTCTCGAATGGATGGTCGCCGATCACTTCACCTTTCTCGGCTTGCGCGATTACGCGCTCGTGCCGTATGGCGACGACTTTGCGCTGCGGGGCGTGAGCGGCACCGGCGCGGGCATTTTGCGCGACGAACAGAAGCTGGCCGATGCGCCCGATTTGACGCCGCTGCCGAAGGCGGCGGGTGCCATCATCGGCGAAACGATGCCGATCTTTCTGACGAAGGCCAACTCGCGGGCCACCGTGCACCGGCCCGGATACCTCGATTACGTCGGCGTCAAGCTGTTCGGCCCTGACGGGAAGCTGATCGGCGAGCGCCGCATGCTCGGTTTGTACACGTCGACGGCCTACACCGAATCGATCAACGAGATTCCGATCGTGCGCCGCAAGTGCGCGAACGTCATGCGGCGCGCCGGGTTCTTGGCGAAAGGGCATTTGCACAAATCGCTCGTCACGGTCCTCGAGCAATATCCGCGCGACGAGCTGTTTCAAACGAACGAGGACGAGCTGTACGACATCGCGCTCGGCATCTTGCGTCTGCAGGAGCACCAGCGCCCCCGGCTTTTCGTCCGGCGGGACCGCTTCGAGCGGTTCGTTTCGTGCCTGGTTTTCGTGGCGCGCGAAAAGTACAACACCGATTTGCGCCAGCGCATCGCGAAGTTGCTCGCGGGCGCATTCAACGGTACCGGCGTCGAGTTCACGCCGCTCTTGTCGGAGTCGCCGCTCGCCCGCATTCACATCGTCGTGCGTACGAAGAGCGGTGTGCTGCCCGAGGTCGACACTGCGGAGTTGGAAAAGCGCCTCGTCCAAGCGACGCGTCGTTGGCAGGACGATCTTGCGGACGCACTGCTGGAACGCTTCGGCGAAGAAGAAGGCAATCGCCTGTTGCAACGCTACGGCGATTCGTTCCCGGCGGGGTATCGCGAAGACTACGTTGCACGCACGGCTGTGCGCGACATTGAACTGATCGAGGCCGCGCAACGCAGCGAATCGCTTTCCATGAACTTGTACCGGCCGATCGAAGCGGCGCCGCGCGTGTTTCGGTTCAAGGTCTACCGCGTCGGGCAATCGATCGCGCTCTCGCGCAGCTTGCCGATGCTCGAGCACTTGGGGGTGCGCGTCGACGAGGAGCGTCCCTACCTGATCGAGCCGCCCGGCGGCGCACCAGCATGGGTGCATGACTTCGGCCTCGAATTGACCGAGTCCGCCGAATTCGACATCGAACGCGTGAAGGCGCTGTTCGAGGAGGCCTTCGCACGCGTGTGGGCCGGCGAAGTGGAGAACGACGACTTCAATCGGCTCGTGCTGCGCGCGCAACTCGCGGCCCGCGAGGTGTCGATCCTGCGCGCGTATGCGAAGTACTTGCGGCAAGTGGGATCGACATTCAGCGACGCGTATATCGAACGCGCGGTAACGGGCAATCCGGCGCTTGCGCGCGGGCTCGTCGATCTATTCCTCACGCGCTTCGATCCGGCCGTCGGCGCCGCGCGGGCCGAGCGCACCGAACAGCTGCTGCAAGGCATTCAAGCCGCCCTCGATCAAGTCCCGAATCTCGACGAAGATCGAATCCTGCGTCAGTTTCTCGGCGTCATCAACGCGACCGTGAGGACGAACTATTTTCGGCGGGATCAGGCGGGCGCGCCGTTGCCGTATCTGTCGTTCAAGCTCGATCCTTCACGTGTGCCGGGGCTGCCCGAACCCAAGCCCATGTTCGAAATCTGGGTGTATTCGCCGCGCGTGGAAGGCGTGCATTTGCGTGGCGGGCGGGTGGCGCGCGGCGGGCTGCGCTGGTCCGATCGGCGCGAGGACTTCCGCACCGAAGTGCTGGGCCTCATGAAGGCGCAGATGGTCAAGAACACGGTGATCGTGCCGGTTGGATCGAAAGGCGGCTTCGTCGTCAAGAATCCGCCGGCAGGGGGGGATAGAGAGGCGACGCTGCGCGAGGGCATCGCTTGCTATCAAACGTTCTTGCGGGGGTTGCTCGACGTCACCGACAACCGCCAAGGCGGTGCGATCAACCCGCCGCCCGACGTCGTGCGTCACGATACCGACGATCCCTATCTCGTCGTGGCCGCGGATAAGGGCACGGCCACCTTCTCCGACTACGCGAACGCCATCGCGCGCCAGTACGGATTCTGGCTCGACGATGCGTTCGCCTCGGGCGGCTCGGTCGGTTACGACCACAAGAAGATGGGCATCACCGCGCGCGGTGCGTGGGAATCGGTGAAGCGTCATTTCCGCGAGATGGGGCTCGATACGCAGACCACCGATTTCACGGCGGTGGGCGTGGGCGATATGTCGGGCGACGTCTTCGGCAACGGCATGCTGCTTTCGCGTCACATTCGGCTCGTCGCCGCGTTCGATCATCGACATATCTTCCTCGACCCCGATCCGGATCCCGAAACGAGCTTCGTCGAGCGCGAGCGGTTGTTTGCGCTCGAACGCTCGAGCTGGGCGGACTACGATCCGACAAGGATTTCGGCCGGCGGGGGGGTGTTCCCGCGTACCGCCAAAGCGATCTCGATCTCGCCTGCGGTACGAGCGGTGCTCGGCATTGAAGCTGCGGCGCTCGCGCCGAACGAGCTCATTCGCGCCATCCTGCTCGCGCCGGTCGATTTGCTCTACAACGGCGGTATCGGCACCTATGTAAAGGCGACGCGCGAAACGCATGCTCAGGTAGGCGACCGCGCGAACGACGGGGTGCGCGCGAACGGCGCGCAACTGCGCGCCAAAGTCGTCGCGGAAGGCGGCAATCTCGGGCTCACGCAACTGGGACGCATCGAATTCGCGCAGAAGGGCGGCCGCATCAACACCGATGCGATCGACAATTCCGCCGGCGTCGACTGCTCCGACCATGAGGTGAACATCAAGATCCTGCTCGGCCTCGTGGTGGCCGATGGCGAAATGACGGAGAAGCAACGCAACGCCTTGCTCGCGGAGATGACCGACGAGGTCGGGCAACTGGTGCTGCGCGACAACTACGAGCAGACCCAGGCGTTGTCGATCGCCGGACGCTATGCGCCGCAACTGCTCGAAGCCGAGGCGCGGCTCATGCGCTCGCTCGAACGGCTCGGTCGCCTGAACCGAGCGATCGAATTCCTCCCGAGCGATGAAGACATCGCCGAGCGGCAAGCGGACAAGGTCGGCCTGACCACGCCCGAGCGCGCCGTCCTGCTTGCCTACAGCAAGATGTGGCTCTACGACGAACTGCTCGACTCGGACCTGCCCGAGGACGCGCTCGTCGCCGACATGCTGCGCGATTACTTCCCCAAGCCCCTGCAAACGCGCTTCGCCGATGCTGCCGCACGCCACCCGCTCAAGCGCGAGATTCTCGCGACGCACTTGGCTAACGCGCTCGTCAATCGTGTCGGCTGCACTTTCGTGCATCGGCTGCAAGAGGAGACCGACGCCAAGCCGAGCGACATCGTGCATGCCTGCATCATGGCGCGAGACGTCTTCGATATCGGCGAGCTTTGGTTGCGCATCGACGCGCTCGACAATCGCGTTGCCGATGACGTGCAGGCGCGCATGTTCGTCGACGTCGCGCGGCTCGTCGAGCGCGCGGCGCTCTGGTTCCTGCGACAATTGCAGGCTGCGCAGCTCGCGCGCGATAGCGCGGGCGTCGCGGCGCTGATCGGGCGGTGCCGCGAGGCGGCGGGGCGGCTGGCTCCGCGTTTGCCGGCGCTGTTGCCGAGCGCCGAGTTGGCGGTGCTGGACGAGCGGCGGCGCGCGCTGGAAGAGGCGGGTGTCGACGCCGACCTGGCCGCGCGGGTCGCGAGCGGTGACATTTCGGCGGCCGTGCTCGATATTGCCGAGGTGGCGTCGAGCGCCGCTCAGCCGCTGGAACTCGTGGCGGGTGTCTATTTCGCGCTGGGCACCATGCTCGACTATGCGTTCATCAGCGAGCGCGCGAGTGCGTTGCCAACGCACACGCATTGGGACATGCTTGCGCGCGCGGCGGCGCTGGCCGAATTGGCGCGGCTCAAGCGCACGCTGACGGCGAGCGCTCTTGCGCATGCGCCCGAGCGCGCATCGGCCGACGCCATCGCGGCCGCGTGGCGCGAGCAACGCTCGCCGCAACTGGAGCGCTTCGCGCGGTTGGTGGCCGAGCAGCGCGCGTCGGGCGGCGCGAGCTTGTCGATGTTGCTCGTGCTGGTACGGGAAATGGCGGTATTGGAACGGAGATGAACAAGTTAGGTATGAATGATCGACATGATGACCACACGCAAGCGCCGCGCTTGACGAGTCTCTCGCACGGAGGCGGATGCGGCTGCAAGATCGCGCCGGGCGTGCTTGCCGAATTGCTGGCCACGCAACCCGCGGCGCTGCCGGTCGCGGCGTTTGCCGATCTGCTCGTCGGCCGCGAAACGGCCGACGATGCCGCTGTCTACCGTCTGAACGACGAGCAAGCGATCGTCGCGACGACCGATTTTTTCATGCCGATCGTCGATGATCCATTCGACTTCGGCCGTATCGCCGCGACGAACGCGCTGTCCGACCTCTATGCAATGGGCGCTCGGCCGATTCTCGCGTTGGCGATCGTCGGGATGCCGATCAACGTGCTGCCGCGCGAGACCATCGCGGCGATATTGCGCGGCGGCGAGAGCGTGTGCGCCGAGGCAGGCATTCCGATCGCGGGCGGGCATTCGATCGATTCGGTGGAGCCGATCTACGGCTTGGCCGCGCTCGGCGTCGTGCATCCGGCGCGCGTCAAGCGCAATTCGACGGCGCGTGAAGGCGATGTGCTGGTGCTCGGCAAGCCGCTTGGCGTCGGCGTTTTGTCTGCGGCTTTGAAGAAGGGTGAACTTGACGAACGCGGCTATGCGGCGATGATCGAGTCGACGACGCGGCTCAATCGCCCGGGCATCGCGCTAGCCGAATTGCCCGATGTTCATGCGCTGACGGATGTGACCGGCTTCGGGTTGCTCGGGCATGTGCTCGAGTTGGCGCGCGGCGCGAATCTCGGCATTCGTCTGCACTATCGGAGTTTGCCTCTGCTCGCCGGTGTCGAAGCGTTGGCCGCGCGCGGGATCGTGACGGGCGCATCGGCGCGCAATTGGAGCTCGTACGGCGCCGACATCGACCTGAGCGCGCAATTGCCCGACGTGGCACGTTCATTGCTCACCGATCCACAGACTTCGGGCGGCTTGCTTGCGGCATGCGCGCCGGACGCGGTCGAAGCGGTGCTCGCTTGTTTTCGCGCCGAGGGGTTTGCGGATGCGGCGGTGATCGGCGAAGTCATCGGCGGGCAAGCGCGCGTGAGCGTGGCGTGACGACCGGCGTTGGGTTGCGGCGAAGTTTCAGGGATCGTTCAGGTGCGAACGAAGTCAGATGAGGATCGCGCGAGCGGCGGGCTCTACGCCGTGCTCGCGATCCGTCGTTGCTGTTTCTTCCTTACGTACCTATGCGCAAATCCACGTTTTTCGGGCTTTTTTTCCTACTGTTTTGTCTATCGATTACCGCTCGGGCCGCACCGGCGTCGACGCCAGCTCCCGCTCAGCCGGTCTCGAATCCCTCCACCGTCGCACTGAGCCCAGAGCAAGCCAAGCGCGCGTTGCAAGTGCTGGGCGACCCGAAATCGCGTGCTCAAATGGAGGACACGCTTCGCGCCATCGCAGCGGCGGGCGCATTGGCGAGCCCTCCGGCTGCAAGCACGCCCGAGGCCACGCCCGCCAGCGGTGCGTCGGCTGTCTTGGCCGCGATCACGTCGAACGGGCTCGTCTCGCAGGTGTCGCGCCAGACCGTGCGAGGCATTCGCGCAATTGGCACTTCATTGCGTCACTCGGCGGCCGCTTTGCTCGATATACGTTCGGTCCGCGCGTGGTGGGTCTACGAGATGACGAGCAAGGAAGGGCGCGCGCAACTCGAACAGCTCGCATGGACGCTTGCCGCGACGTTCGGGCCGGCCTGGCTCGTTAGCTGGCTCTTCGCATGGCTGCTGCGAAAGCGCGTTCGAGCATTGGCGACGGGCGAGGCAGAACCGGCCCGCGCGTCCGGCACGGACAATGGCGCTGAAAGTGCGGGGGCTGCCGCGGCCGATGCCCAGGCCGATTCGGCGGTCAGGCATTTCAACGCGAACGTGCCTGCAGCGAACATCGACGAAAATGCGATGCGCGCGGCGCGCAGCGGGCGCGACGCGGCGTATGCCGGACGCCACTGGTCCGTGCTGCAGCGGCTGCCGTATGCGTTGCTGCGCACCTTTCTCGAAGCGATTCCGCTTGCCGCGTTCATCGGCGTGGCGATCGTCGCCATGTCGCTGTTGACGGACGATGGCACGCCCGAGGCCGATGTCATCCAGACGGTGATCGAAATCTACGTCATCGCTCGCGCCGTGGTGCTCGCGAGCGCGTTCCTGTTCGCGGGCGATGCGCCGAGGCTGCGTATGCTGCCGCTCGGCGACGCGTGGGCCTCGTTCGGACAAAACTGGGTATTGCGTCTCGTGGTCGTGCTGGGCATCGGCGTTGCGCTGGCCGAAACGCCGGTGCCGCTGGGCTTGACGGCCGAAGCGCACTTGGGCATCTCGAAGGCGGTGGCGCTGGTGGGCCACGTGATGATCGCGATGCTGATCTTGCAGATTCGCCGTCCCGTGGCGGACTGGCTGCGAACGAAAGCCGCCTCTTCGCGCATGCTGCACTTCTTCGGGAATTGGTTGGCCGACATATGGGCGCCGCTCGCCGTATTCCTCGTCATGGCGCTGTGGTTCATTTGGGCGCTCGATGTCCGCCACGGCTACCAGGCACTGCTCGAACACGTCGGCTTTTCGTTGATGATCCTCATCGGTGCGCGCGTCGTCGCCATCGTCACGTTCGGCATTCTCGGGCGTATGTTCGGCAATCAGAGCAGCGGAACCGCATCGGTCGCGTTGCAGCGTGCGCAGCGGTACTACCCCATGCTGCGCCGCTTGATCTGGCTCGCCATCCTCGTTACAGCCGCCTCCCTCGTGCTATGGGTGTGGAACATCCACATCTGGCATGCCTTCGCGAGCGACTTCGTGGGGCGCCGGCTCGCATCGGCTTGCACGACGATCGCCATTGCCGTGCTGGTCGCACTGCTCATATGGGAGTCGATCAACGTGTCGATCGAGCGGCGGCTGCGCCGGTGGACCGATGCCGGGGATCTGATGCGGGCGGCGCGCTTACGCACGCTGTTGCCGATGCTGCGCTCCACATTGCTGATCGGAATCGGGCTCATTGTGGGCCTGACGGCCTTGAGCGAACTCGGCGTCAGCATCGGACCGCTACTGGCCGGCGCGAGTGTGTTCGGCGTCGCCCTCGGCTTGGGCGCGCAAAAGGTCGTACAGGATTTCCTCACCGGCACGTTCCTCTTGATGGAAAACGCCATGCAAGTCGGCGATTGGGTCACGCTGGCGGGCCTGTCGGGAACGGTCGAGTACCTGTCGATTCGTACGGTGCGCCTGCGCGGTGGGGACGGTGCGCTGCACACCATACCGTTTAGCTCCGTGTCGACCGTAAGCAATTCGAATCGCGGGCTCGGCAATGCTGCGGTGAAAGTGAGCATCGCCTATGGGCAAGACATCGAATGTGCGGTGCAAACGCTGAACGAGATCGGGACGGGCCTGCGTGAAGACCCGGCATTCAAGGACGGCATCGTCGGGGACTTCAGCTTTTGGGGCGTCGATCAGGTGGACGGCTCGATGATCACGCTGCTGGGTCAAATGCAATGCCGCGATACGGCGCGTTGGCCGACGCAGCGCGAGTTCAACCGGCGTATCGCCGAGACCTTCCGCGAGCGCGGCATCGTCATCGCCAATCCGTTGCGAAACGTGTTGGTCCCGGGCGAAGCCCATCAGCCCGTCGCCGACGGCGACGCGCAGGCCGATGGCGCGAACGACAGCACGCAGGCGCGGCGCCCCGAACCTGACAAGAAGCCTTCGGCGCACCCATGACGAGCGACGAGCACGCCTCTAAGCACGCCTCTATTCTGACGCGCGCAGCACCGGCATTCGCAACAGTAGGAGTATCGGTATCAGCTTCAGCGAGCGGTTCTCTCCAACAAGTCACGAATCCAAAGGAGTGCCCATGCATACTCGCACCATCGCCTCGCTCGGCGCGATCGCGCTGACCGCCTGCGCGACGACAGCCTCGGTCGCGCAGGATAACGACGCCGCCTTTGCCGAATCGGGCGCGCACGGCCGGCACGTGAAGGTCATGATCATTTCGATGTTCGCGCCGGAAGGACAAGTCTGGCTCGATCACCTGGGCCCATGGGAAGCGATCCCCGTCGCCGGGCTCTCGCCCGACTACCCGGACGTGCATTGCAACAAGCAAGACATCTGTGTGATGACCACCGGCATGGGCCATGCGAACGCGGCTGCCTCGACCATGGCCCTGACGTTTTCGCCACGCTTCGACCTGCGCCACACGTACTTCATGATTGCCGGCATCGCCGGCATCGATCCCGCGCAAGGCACGCTCGGGTCGGCGGCGTGGGCGAAATACCTCGTCGATTTCGGGATTCAATGGGAACTCGACGCCCGCGAAATCCCGCCGGGATGGAATACCGGTTATCTCGGCATCAATACGACGAGCCCGACGCAAAAGCCGCCGCTCGACTACAAAACCGAGGTGTTCCAACTCAACGCGAAGTTGGCCGATGCCGCTTATGCGCTCTCACACAACGTCGTGCTGACCGACAGCGCTCAGGCGCAAGCCGCGCGCGCGAAATATGCGTATGCGCCGGCGAACCGGCCGCCATCGGTGATCCAATGCGACACGTTGGCGGGCGACACGTGGTTTTCCGGCACCGACCTAGGCCAACGCGCGCGCGATTGGACCAAAATCATGACGGACGGCAAAGGCACCTACTGCACTACCCAGCAGGAAGACAACGCAACCTACGAGGCGCTGACGCGCGCGGCCAACGCCCATCGGGTCGACCTCTCGCGCGTCGCCGTCCTGCGCACGGGTTCGGATTTCGATCGACCGTACGACGGTCAAACGAGCGCCGACAATCTGCTCAACTACCAAGCGCAGGGCGGTTTCCCGCTGGCGATCGCGAACCTGTATTTGACGGGCAATTCGCTCGTGCAGGAAATTGCGATGCATTGGGGGCAATGGCGCAACGGCGTGCCGCAGCGCTGAGCGTACCGGCCGCGGCGGCGTTGCGCCGCAGCGGCCGAAACGGCGTCCAAATGGGCGCGTCGCTGTCCCAATGATCGAGCATGGAAGGGGATACCTCGAACATTTAGGATTCCTTTAAGTTAGGACTGCTACTTATTCACCGGCGCGGGCGAGATCGACGCGGGCATTGCCATCCTCGCGCTGTGCGAAGCGGGCCGCTTGCGTTTGCCCTTCGAGGCTCAAGCTCGGATAGCTTTGCTTGTTCAGGGAGGGCAATGTGCCGTCTTGCCGGGCAGCGACGAGTTCCGCGCGAACTTGCTCACGCGTTTTCGTGCTGGTGCCGATCCACGATTGATCTTGATACGAGCCGTTGTGGCCGATGCCGCCGTCGGCAAATGCAGCCGTGCTGGCGAAGAGGGAAACGAAAAGTGCTGCTGCGAGAGTGCGCTTCATGATTTGCTCCTGTCTTGTTGGGTGCGGCGTCGATGATCGGCGTCGCGACAGGAGCAAATGTAGGCTCAGGCGGAATCAGGATAAACCCGAATTTGACGAAATGATTTGTCGGTGCGGCAAAACAATCGACGCGATCGACCTCACGCCATCCACTCCGTGAGCACGGGCGTATCGAGCGCCGGCGCGCTTTCGCGTTCCTCGAGGGTGCGCTTGCTGCAAGGCGTATCGAGGCTTTGACGGCCGCTCAGCAACGGGCAGCGGTCGAACACCTCGGCGATCCAGTCGACGAAAACGCGCACCTTCGGCGAGAGGTGGCGGCTGTGCGGGTAGACCGCCGAAATCGGCATCGGCAGCGGTTTCCACGCGGGCAGCACTTCCTTGAGCGCACCGGAGCGCAAATGCGGCAGGACCATGAACAGCGGCGCTTGGATCAGGCCGAATCCTTCGAGGGCGCAGGTCACATAGGCATCGGCGTCGTTGACGGACACGGAGCCGGGCATCTTCACCTCGACTTCCTTGCCGTCGACGAGAAAGTCGAAGTTGATGATCCGGCCCGTTCGGCTCGAAAAGTAATTGACTGCTTGATACTGGCCCAATTCGTCGATCGATTGAGGCTCGCCCGCGCGAGAGAGATAGTCGGGGGCGGCGCAAGTCACACCCTCGAACAAACCGATGCGGCGCGCGACCAGTGAAGAGTCGGCCAACGCGCCGACGCGAATCACGCAGTCCACGCCTTCCTGCAGCAAGTCGACGGGGCGGTCGGAGAAACCGAGCTGCAGATCGATATCGGGGTAGCGCTGATGAAATTCGCAGAGCCCGGGAATGACGACCGTGCGCCCGAGCGCGCCGGGCATGTCCACGCGCAGCTTGCCGTGAGGCTTCTTGCTGCCGTTCTGCAGGCTGCTTTCGGTTTCGTCTACGTCCGCCAAAATGCGCACGCAGCGTTCATAATAAGCGGCGCCATCGGGCGTGAGGCTCAGCCGCCGTGTCGTGCGGTGCATGAGCCGTACGCTGAGGTACGCTTCGAGGTTTTGGATGATGGTGGTAACGGACGCGCGCGGCAGGTCGAGCGTTTCCGCAGCCTTCGTGAAGCTGTTCGTGTCGACCACACGCGTGAAGACCTGCATGGCCTGAAGTCGATCCATCGTCGTTCTCCGGAATACTCCCGCCGACTGTCCCAAGTAATGAGAACAATTGTTCGGGCGCGGTGAATTGTGTTGCCGGATTATAGGCATTTATCGCCAAGTCTGCCGAACGCACAATTCGCATCATTCTGAAACTGTCGCGCTTTGCGCGTTCGATCATGCGAACTACGCATTCCCGTGGGATTTCGGCGGGATCACCCTGGGGCACGGATCCGCTCGAGGTCAATGAGGTCCGGATTGCCGGATATGAGAGCAATATACCGTTGCGGCTTTATCGCCGAGCCGGTGTACGCTCATTGCCGGTCATGCTTTATTTCCATGGCGGCGCTTTTGTGAGCGGCTCGCTCGATGACGCGGAATTTGCGGCGCGCTATTTCGCGGAACATCTATCGGTATTGGTCATATCCGTAGGTTATTCGCTGGCGCCGAAGCACCCGTTTCCCGCAGCGCTCGAAGACGCCTACCGTACAGCCCGATGGGTCGACGGCGCGGGCCGAGCGATCGGCGGCGACGGCAAGCGGCTGCTGGTGGCGGGCCATTGCGCGGGCGGGCACATCGCCAACGGTCTCGCATTCGTCGCACGAGATCGAGGCGATGTCGGCATCTTGGCGCAAGCGCTGTTCAGCCCGATGCTCGATCCAAGCATGACGTGCCTGGCCGACGAGCGCCACGTGGCGTCCGACATCACGCCGCGTCAGTGTCTGGCGAGCTATCGCGCCTACCTGCCGCAAGCGTCGCAGCGGTTGCATCCCTACGCCGCGCCGCTCGAGTCGATGCGGCTCGCGGGGTTGCCGCCCGCTTTCATCGCGACGGCGCGCAACGACGTGCTGCACGTCGAAGCGGAAACCTACGCCGCGCGCCTGATCGGCGCCGGCGTGCCGACGCAGGTCATGCGCTACTCGAATGCAACACATGAGCGGATCGCGTACGATCCGCAAGCTTTGCAAGACGCCGCGCGCTTCTTCGAGCGTCACCTCGAACCGCGCGCTGTCACGATCGGTTGATCAGAAACGTCATACAACAACACCACACCGGAGCCTCGACATGCCAAAAAAGTCTCTCTCTCGTACTCGCATTGCCTACGCCGTCCTCGCCGTGGCTGCGGTGGCCGGCGTCGGTGCGTTCAGCGCGATGCGCGTCAACGCCAGCGCGCCCGCGCAAGCCGCGCCGATGGCGCCCGAGGTCGATGTCGCCTCGGTCCTGAACAAGACCGTCACCGATTGGCAAAGCTATTCGGGCCGTCTCGAAGCCGTCGATAGGGTGGACGTTCGCCCGCAAGTCTCGGGCACGATCGTGTCGGTCGACTTCAAAGACGGCGCGCTCGTGAAGAAAGGCCAAACGCTGTTCGTGATCGACCCGCGTCCGTACGCGGCCGAAGTCGATCGCGCCAAAGCCCAGCTCGCGGCGGCCAAGGCGCGTGAGAGCTACGCGCAAGCCGACTGGCAACGCGCGCAGCGTCTAATGGCTGATAACGCGATCGCCAAGCGCGACTACGACGAAAAGCAGAACAATGCCCTTGGCGCGGCTGCGGATGTGAAGGCCGCGCAAGCAGCGCTCGAAGCCGCGCAGATCAATCTCGGCTATACGACGATTGTCGCTCCGGTGGCCGGACGCGTTTCCCGAGCCGAGATCACAGTCGGCAACGTCGTGTCGGCAGGCGCGAGTGCGGCGCCGTTGACGACGCTCGTGTCGGTTTCGCCGATCTACGCCTCGTTCGACGTCGACGAGCAGACGTATCTGCAGTACATCGGCCGTGCCCGCAGCGGGACGAACGTGCCGGTGGATTTGGGCCTGGCGAACGAAACGGGCTACTCGCGCAAGGGCACGATCGCCTCGGTCGACAACCGGCTCGATACGTCTTCGGGCACGATCCGCGTGCGTGCGCGCTTCGACAACCCGGACGGCACCTTGGTGCCGGGCCTTTACGCGCGCGTCAAGGTGGGCGGCGGGCAACCGCATCCCGCGCTGCTGATCGACGAAGCCGCCATCGGCACGGATCAGGACAAGAAGTACGTGCTCGTCGTCGACAAGAAGGGCGCCGTGGCGTACCGCGAGGTCAAGCTCGGTGCATTGCACGGCAACCTGCGCGTGATCACGGCGGGCCTTTCGGCCGACGAGCGCATCGTCGTGAACGGCGTCCAGCGTGTACGCCCTGGCCAAACGGTGCGTGCGCACATGGTGCCGATGACCGACGATCCGTCCAGCAACGGTAGTGCGAGCGCCGATGCGGGCCAGGCAGGCGCGGCCCAATCGACGAATTCCTGAGCTTTAGCTTCGACTCAAAGCACACTCAGAACGCCACATGAATATTTCAAAATTTTTCATCGACCGACCTATCTTCGCGGGGGTGTTGTCGGTCCTGATCCTGCTGGCCGGCGTGATTGCGCTGTTCCAGCTGCCGATCTCCGAATACCCCGAAGTGGTGCCGCCCTCGGTCATCGTTCACGCCCAGTATCCGGGCGCGAATCCGAAGGTGATCGCCGAGACCGTGGCCTCGCCGCTGGAAGAGCAGATCAACGGCGTCGAGAACATGCTCTACATGCAGGCGCAGGCGAACAGCGACGGCAACATGACGCTGACCGTCACGTTCAAGCTGGGCACCGACCCCGACAAGGCGCAGCAACTCGTGCAGAATCGCGTGTCGCAAGCAATGCCGCGTCTGCCGGACGACGTGCAGCGTCTTGGCGTGACGACGATCAAGAGCTCGCCCACGCTGACGATGGTCGTCCACTTGATCTCGCCGGACAACCGCTACGACATGACGTACCTGCGCAACTACGCGTTGCTCAACGTCAAGGACCGGCTCGAGCGGATCGCGGGCGTCGGCCAAGTGCAGTTGTGGGGCGCGGGCGACTACGCGATGCGGATCTGGCTCGATCCGAACAAGCTGGCTGAACGCAACTTGACGGCGAACGACGTCGTCAGCGCCATTCGCGAGCAGAACGTGCAAGTGGCGGCCGGCGTGATCGGCGGTTCGCCCTCGTCGCCGGACGTACCGCTGCAATTGTCGGTGAATGCGCGCGGCCGCTTGCAGACCGAATCGCAGTTCGGCGCGATCGTCATCAAGACCTCGCCCGACGGCGGCGTGACGTATTTGCGTGACGTCGCGCGCGTGGAGCTGGCCGCATCGGAGTACGGCTTGCGTTCGTTGCTCGACAACAAGCCGGCCGTCGCGCTCGGTATCAATCAGCAGCCCGGTGCCAATTCGCTCGCGATCTCCGATCAAGTGCGCAAAGACATGGCCGAACTGAAGAAGGACTTCCCGGCCGGCGTCGACTACGACATCGTCTACGATCCGACGCAGTTCGTGCGCTCGAGCATCGAAGCGGTGATCCATACGCTGCTCGAAGCGATCAGCCTGGTCGTCATCGTCGTGATCGTGTTCTTGCAGACGTGGCGTGCCTCGATCATTCCGCTCGTCGCCGTGCCGGTGTCGATCGTCGGGACGTTCTCGCTGCTGCTTGCGTTCGGATTCTCGATCAATGCGTTGTCGCTGTTCGGGATGGTGCTTGCAATCGGTATCGTGGTGGACGATGCGATCGTCGTGGTCGAAAACGTTGAGCGCAACATCTCAGCGGGCTTGAGTGCGAGGGCGGCCACCTATCGGGCGATGCGCGAGGTGAGCGGGCCGATCATCGCGATTGCGCTGACGCTGGTCGCCGTGTTCGTGCCGCTTGCGTTCATGAGCGGATTGACGGGCCAGTTCTATAAGCAGTTCGCGATGACGATCGCGATCTCGACCGTGATCTCCGCGTTCAACTCGTTGACGCTGTCGCCGGCGTTGTGCGCAATTTTGCTGCGCGGGCACGATGCGCCCAAAGATTGGCTCACGCGCGCGATGGACCGCGTGCTGGGCGGATTCTTCAAGCAGTTCAACAAAGTGTTCAAGCGCGGCTCGCAGTCGTACGGCCGCGGCGTGACGCGCGTGCTCGGCCGCAAATCGCTGATGCTCGGCGTCTATGCGGTGCTCGTCGGCGCAACGTTGTTCGTCACGCACGTCGTGCCGGGCGGTTTCGTGCCCGCGCAGGACAAGGAGTACCTGATCGCGTTCGCGCAGCTGCCGAACGGGGCGACCCTCGATCGGACGGAGGGTGTCATCCGTGAAATGGGCGACATGGCGATGAAGCAACCGGGGGTCGAGCACGCAGTGGCGTTCCCCGGCTTGTCGGTGAACGGGTTCACGAACAGCTCGAGCGCGGGCATCGTGTTCGTGACGCTCAAGCCGTTCAAGGAGCGTGGTTCGAAGGCGCTCTCTGCAGGGGCCATCGCGGGTGCGCTGAACCAAAAGTATGCAGGCATCAAGGGCGCATTCGTGGCCGTGTTCCCGCCGCCTCCCGTGCTCGGCCTCGGCACGCTCGGCGGGTTCAAGCTGCAACTGGAGGATCGCGGCGCCCTAGGTTACGCGCAGCTCGACGAAGCCACGCAGGCGTTCATCAAGCGCGCCCATGAAGCGCCCGAGCTTGGTCCGCTGTTCACGAGCTACCAGATCAACGTTCCGCAGTTGAACGTCGATCTCGACCGAGTGAAAGCCAAGCAGCTCGGCGTGTCGGTGACCGACATCTTCAACACGATGCAGATCTATCTGGGCTCGCTGTACGTGAACGACTTCAACCGCTTCGGCCGCGTTTATCAAGTACGTGTGCAGGCCGATGCGCCGTTCCGCGCGCACCCTGACGATATCTTGCAGTTGAAGACGCGCAATGCCGCGGGCGAGATGGTGCCGCTGTCGTCGGTCGTGAAGGTGTCGCCCACGTTCGGTCCCGAGATGGTGGTCCGCTACAACGGCTATACGGCGGCCGACATCAACGGCGGCCCCGCGCCGGGCTACTCGTCGGATCAGGCGCAGAACGCGATCGCGCGCATCGCCAAGGAAACGCTGCCGCGCGGCGTGAGCTTCGAATGGACCGACCTGACGTATCAGCAGGTGCTGGCGGGAAATTCGGCGATCTGGGTGTTCCCGATCAGCGTGCTGCTCGTGTTCCTCGTGCTTGCCGCCTTGTACGAGAGCTTGACGTTGCCGCTCGCGGTCATCTTGATCGTGCCGATGAGTGTGCTGTCTGCGCTAACGGGTGTGTGGCTGCTGCATGGCGACAACAACATCTTCACGCAGATCGGCTTGATGGTGCTCGTCGGATTGGCGTCCAAGAACGCGATTCTGATCGTCGAGTTTGCGCGTGAGTTGGAGCACGATGGCCGTACGCCGATCGCGGCCGCGATCGAAGCGAGCCGGCTGCGACTGCGCCCGATCTTGATGACGTCGATCGCGTTCATCATGGGCGTCGTGCCGTTGGTATTGTCGACGGGCGCCGGCTCCGAGATGCGCCACGCGATGGGTATCGCCGTGTTCTTCGGGATGCTGGGCGTGACCCTGTTCGGCCTGATGTTGACGCCGGTCTTCTACGTGGTGCTGCGCACGCTTGCCGGGGGCAAGATCCATGTGGCGGGCAAGGACTCGAAAAGCGATGCGGACGTCGACGAGCCCGCTCTGTCGGATGCTTGAGGCTTAGAGGGAAACAACAATGAAACGATTTGATTCGGTTGCCGGCGGCTCGCGTCTCGCACGGCGCGCTTTGGCCGGCGGCCTTTTGATGACGCTCGTCGCAGCTTGCTCGATGGGGCCGACCTACAAGCGGCCCGACGTCGAAACGCCGACGGCGTTCAAGGAAGCGCCGCTGCCGGCCTCCGAGGCAGGCACGTGGAAGAGCGCGCAGCCTGCCGATGCAGCGCAGCGTGGGCAGTGGTGGAGCATCTTCAACGATGCGACGCTGAACCAGCTAGAGGACGAAGCGCTTGCGGCCAACCAAGACTTGAAGGCGGCGGCGGCGCGCGTGCGCGAATCGCGGGCCGGCCTCGATGCCGCGCGCTCGGCATGGTTTCCCGATTTGGGCGTTGGCTTCGGGCCGACGCGCGAGCGGGTTTCGCCGGCGTCGCAGGGCTTGCCGCAGAACGCGTACGTGCCGCCCGTGACGCTGTGGCGTGCACAGTCGACAGTGTCTTACGAGGCGCCGCTGTTCGGCCGCGTGAGCGATAACGTGTCTGCCGCGCGTGCCGATTCGCAGCAATCGGAGGCGTTGTTCCGCTCGGTGCAGCTTGCGCTGCAGGCGGACGTCGCGGCGAATTACTTCTCGCTGCGCGAACTCGATACCGAGCAGGACCTGTATCGCCGCACGGTGGCGTTGCGCGAAGAGGGGCTCAAGCTCGTGAAGCATCGCTACGATGCGGGCGAGGTCAGCGAGCTCGATCTGCAACAGGCGACGAACTCGCTGGCGACCGCGAAGGCCGAAGCCGCGGGCGTTGCACGTCAACGGGCTGCGTCCGAACACGCGTTGGCCGTTTTGCTCGGCAAACCGCCTGCGGAGTTCACGTTCGCACAGCAGCCGCTTCAGTCCGTGCTCGCGCGCGTGCCGGCCGGCTTGCCTTCGTCGCTGCTCGAACGCCGCCCGGACATTGCGGCTGCCGAACGAGCGATGGCTGCGGCGAACGCCCGCGTCGGTCTTGCCAAGTCGGCGTTTTTCCCGCAGTTGGACGTCACGGGCGCCTTCGGTTACGAGGCCTCGGGCTTGAGCCAGTTGTTCAAATGGTCGAGCCGCACGTTCTTGCTCGGGCCGTTCGCCGGCACGGCGCTCACGTTGCCGATCTTCGACGGCGGGCGTCGCAAGGCCGACCTCGCGCGAGCGCGCGCGCAATACGACGAGCAGGTCGCGACTTACCGGTCGCAAGTGCTGCAGGCGTTCCGCGAAGTCGAAGACAGTCTGGCGGACTTGCGCTTGCTCGACGATCAGATCCGCGCGCAAAACGATGCGGTCAATGCGGCGGCGCGCGCCGAGCATTTGTCGGAAGCGCAATATCGCGAAGGCCAAGTCAACTATCTCGACGTGCTCGACAGCCAACGCACGGTGCTGTTGGCGCAGCGTCAGGCGAGCCAGCTCGCGGGTTCGCAGGCTGTGGCGACGGTCAGCCTGATTCGCGCGCTCGGCGGTGGCTGGGGCAATGCCAAGCCGGCCGACACCGGCACGCAGCAGGTTGCCAAGCAGTGACGCAGTGCGCCGCTCGCGCGCAAGCGGGTGCGGGGCGGCGCGTCTTGAATCGACGGAGCGTTTGCGCTGTATGGCGCACAAAGGAAGCGAGGGACGGTAGATGAACTCGACGTTTGCGGTTGATGACATCGAGCAGGGCGAGAGCTTCGAGCAATTCATGACTTCACTGCGCGATCCCGCGTTCGCTGCGCCGATCGTTTCGGCGCGGCGTTTTTCCGACGCATTGCATATCGATCTGCAAACGCTCGCTAAACAGGCGGGCGTGCATCGCAACACGTTGAGCCGGATGCCCGCGTCGGAGAGTGTGCAGCGGTTTTTGCGCGAGGCGTTGCGGGTGATTCGCGCGGCGACGGATGTGCAGGGGTGCGTGAAGCAGGCGCTGTTCTGGTACCGGAACGAGCCGCTGTCGGAGTTCGAGTACCAGACGGCCGAACAGCTCGTATGCGGAGGTCGGACGGAAGATGTGTTGCGCTTTATCGTCCTGCGCCAGCGCTGAGCCGGCATGGCAGGGGAGCGCGAATGCTTGCGACACGCGTCGGCGATCCGATGTTTGCGTCTCTTCAATATGTGGGCCAACGACATGTGCGGAAACATGATTGCGCAAGCGATGGTTGTCTGTGCGCGCACGCATCAGTTAGCGTACGAGCAGGACGCCGAGCCGATCGACGAGCGTGCCGTATTTTCTTGAAGCAAAGAGCGAGTTCGGATCAGCTCGCGCAACGCCGACACGGGCCCTACGCACGAGCTCGGCGCGCGCCATAGTCGTTAAGTAAGATCGAACCCATAGGGGCCCGTCATATGACCGCGACCCATGAAGCACCTAGCAAGAAGCCGCCGAATAAAAGGCCGCAGACGAAGAAGGGGCGGCAGAAGCTAGAGCAAAGGATCCGCCGCAATCTGGGTCAGAAGCGCCCAGACCCGTATGAGGATGATAAGGCGCTCAAGGAACAGCGCTGGTATCGGGAGATTTGGCAGCCCACATTGTTCGATATCGCCAGCTTGTTGCAGCAGGGGCAGCAGAACGAGCCGGCGAGCCTCCCCAGATTGGATGGAGCGGGGAGATACTTGTTTTTGATGTTGATCTTGAATTTTTTCGGCGATGCTTACGCCAGCACATGGGTGAAGCCTTACCGCTTACCCAAAGCGAGGCCTGTTCCGGGGCCCGGCCCGCGCGATCGTGACAGCCGGCCCGCCAGCTATAACCCCGATTCGTCAACGGATCTCTTGAAATATTTCACGACTTTCCGAGGTGGCGAAGGTGGGCCTGCAACGGGTTCCGGCGGCGACGATGCGTTCCATTCAGGCGATGCGCCCTCTACCTCGGGGCCGATTTCTCAGATTTGGAATCGGAATAAACGCGATAACCAATTCGGCCGATATCATGTAACGGCTTCTCCCGCAGGGAAACACCATCGTACGGGTACCCATCATCACGGCCATGCCCATTTGCAGAACGCTACCGTTTATCCGGCAGATAGATTGAGTCAGTATATGCGGGATCTAGTCAATGCGGTCGGGTCGTTTGAAAATTTGATTGCTCCGGGATTAAAAAAGCTTGGACTGGAGCCGGACACGCCGTTAGTGGTTACCGTGGTTTATGCAGGTGAGCTGAACAGTCAAACCAACAGTGGTTGGCAAACGCAGATACTCTCTGCGACAGAAGTCGTGCAGCATTTTTGCACGACGGAGAAACATGCGGTAACGATGACGCCCGATTCGGAGAAGGCTGCCAAATTGATAGGCCGAATCAAACATATTTGGAAGCATCACCGGCAGAATTTTCTCGAACACGAGGGGATCAAGCCGCTCAAGCATAAATTCAAGAGCGAGGGTGTCGATGTCATCGGTAAAAAGTTCGAGGCATATGGCATTGATTTGGACGATCCGGCAACTGTTTATTACGTCGATGGTACGGCGGGCAAAAGCTTCGTTGGTTCGATGCAACCCCATACTGGGCTTAGGGCGACGCTCGGCTCGATAATCGAAGTCGAGAAAGATGGTGACATCCAGCGTTTTGCCATTATTCCTCATACCCACAATATGGTAGTTGGCAATGTTCCCCGCGACGCTGCTTCGTGGAAGCGGTGGATGAACTCGATCGGAAAGCATTTGTTCTTTCAAGATCCCAGTTCGATACCCGAGCGAACCGAATTTTTCGTCACCCCAGCAATAGCGACTGAGACTAATTCGCTCGACACGGTGAAGCGCGGGATCACACACACGGTGAAACCGATCATCGATCAGACGTTGACAAATATGGCGGGCCTCGTGAGTAATGCGTCACCCGTGGCGGATGCTTTTCACGCGATACTAGGCACTGTTATCCCGTACTATGATTTCGTTAAGGCCGTTGTCGAGAGAGATTACCGGAATGCAGCGATTTTTCTGGGTTTTGAGCTCGTCCCCTTTCTTGGCGGCGGGGCGAAATGGTTTGTCAAGGCGAAGTTTATCGGAAAGCATCTCGGCGAGACGCCACAACGAATTGCCGAAACAGTTGTTGGATCCGCCAACAATAACATAGCCGAAACGTCATACGGGGTGGTGCAGTCAGCTAATGGACTGGGCGTTTTCAAGAACTTGGCGCAAACAGGAAAACAAGGCGCGAAAACAGTGGTCCGGAACGACAGGGAGGGAGATCAAGGCGAACGGCCCGCTTGATTCGAGGGCGCGGCGAACGCCCTGTCCGACTCGCTTGGGTCCGGCACACTCCATGCCGAAAACGAATCCGTTCAATCAATCCTTCAAAAACAACTCATGCATCGGCGCGAAGTGCGCATAGAGCGGCAGGATCGCGCCGCCCATCGCCCTGGCGTCGGCGCCGATGGTCCCTTCGATCAACTGCGGCCTCACCATGCCTTCCCATTCGATCCGGTCGAGCGCGCCTTGCGTGCGCCGAATCATCTCTCTCACGAGTTGCCGGTCGATCTCGCCGTCGATAACGACGGCTTCCAAATCGAGCAATGCCGAAGACGTCGCGATCGTCATCGCAATCGCCGGGCACGCTTCCTCCAGCCAACGTTCGGTCACCGCCCATACGTCGGGGGCGAGCGCGCGGTGATCGTGCGCGGCAGCGGCCGGGGCGCCGGCCGCGACGAGCCGTTGCTCGAGCACGAAGCCCGACGAGGTGTGCAACAACTGCCTCGGGGCATGCCCGTTGCCGAGCGCAAGCGGCATTGAGCCCACGGCCCCCGCATTGCCGTGCGGGCCGCCATGCAAGCGGCCGTCGATGACCAGGCCGCCGCCGATGAAAGTGCCGACGAACAGGTAAAGAAACGAGCGAATGCCGCGGCCTTGCCCCATGACGAGCTCGGCAGCGCATGCCGCGGTCGTATCTTTGGCGAATTCGACCGGCAATCCCGTCAGCGATTCGATCCGCGTTCGAATGTCGATGGCATTCCACGCTTCGAGTGCAGCAGGCGGGGCGCCCAGAAAATCGCGCCACCCGCCAAGCCAGAGCGGGGCAGCAACGCCGACCCCGACGACTTTCACGGCGTGCTCGCCCAGCGAATCGATCACGCGCGCGACCTTGCTCTCCAGTGCAGGGAACAGCGTGTTCGGATCGGGGTAGGCATAGTCGAGGACGTCGCGCGTGCAGACATGGCCCGTGAAATCCATCGCGAGCACATCGAGGCTGCGTCGCCCGACTTTGACCCCAATCGTGTACGCGCCTTCGGGACGCAACGCGATCGGCACCGACGGTTGACCGATACGCCCGCGCACGCGCGCTTGCTTGGCGAGCAAGCCGTCATCGATCAGCCGGTCTACGATCGTCGACACGCTTTGCATGCTCAACCGTGTCAGCCGTGCAACGTCGGCTTTCGGCAGCGGTCCATGCAAGCGAATCGCTTGCAGGACGATTCGCTCGTTGAACTGGCGCATGCCGACTTGGTTCGAGCCGACCGTTCTCGATGCGTGCGGTTGCGTTCGCGCATTCATATCAAAGGATCCTCGAGCATCGGCGCGGGCATCGAAATGGTTTTGCGCGCAGCGCGAAGCACCGTAGAGCAGCGCCGCGCCGCTTGCGAGCCATCAAGCGATCGCCCGAACGTCGGCTTGTTTGGCGCCCGTCATGATGGCGACGGCGTCGGACATATGAATGTCCTTCGTGTTGACGAGCGCTGCGCGCCGTCCGAGGCGCTGAATGTGGATGCGATCGGCGATCTCGAAGACGTGCGGCATGTTGTGGCTGATCAGGATGACGGGCAGGCCGCGATCGCGCACGCGGCGAATCAGTTCGAGCACCATGTTGCCTTCTTTCACGCCGAGCGCAGCCGTGGGCTCGTCCAAGATGACGACATGGCGCGCGAACGCCGCGCTACGCGCAACGGCCACGCCTTGGCGCTGACCGCCCGACAAGGTTTCGACGGCCTGGCGCATCGATCGAATGCCGATCTGCAAGTCCTTCATATGCCCGGTCGCTTCTTCGAGCATGCGCCGCTTATCGATCATTTTCAGTAGCGAGCCGCGCCAGCCGGGCAGGCGGCGTTCGCGGCCGAGGAACAGATTCTCGGCGATCGTCATCGCGGGGGCGACGGCCAACTCTTGATAAACCGTCTCGATGCCTTTCTCGCGCGCATCGAGCGGGCTGCGAAATTTCACCGGTGCGCCATCGAGGAGAATGTCGCCTTCATCGGGCACCGTTGCGCCCGAGAGCGCTTTGATCAGAGAGGATTTTCCCGCGCCGTTGTCACCGATCACGGCGAGAATCTCGCCCGGCATGACTTCGAAATCACAGCCGTCGAGCGCGGTCACTTGTCCGTAGCGCTTCACGAGGCCGCGGGCTTGCAGCACGGGCGTCGTCGTGGAGCGTGAGCTTGAGGTCGACATGGCGTTTCCTTGGCGAATTCAAATGCGGATACGAGGATGAGGATGAGTCGAACCGACGATTGGCCGGAAGCGGCTCGTCAGGCGCGACGATGCGACAGCTTGTCGGCCGCAACGGCGAGAATCACGAGAATGCCGGTGATCAGCACTTGATAGACCGACGAGACGCCGATCAACGTCAACCCGTTGCGGAACACGCCGACGATGAGCGCGCCAAGCAGCGTGCCCACGATCGAACCGCGTCCGCCGAACAGGCTCGTGCCGCCCAGCACGACCGCCGTGATGCTGTCCAGGTTGTCGGTTTGCCCTGCCTGCGGATCGCCTACGCCGGTGCGCGAGATGAGTAGTAGTGCAGCAATGCCGTAGATGAGCCCGGCGAGCGAATAGACCGTGAGCAAAATGCGTTGCGAAGACAAGCCCATCAAGCGCGCGGCTTCCGGGTTGTTGCCGAGTGCATACAAGTGCCGTCCAGGCACGGTATTGCGCAGCACGAACCACGTCACCAAATACAGCAGCAGCGCGAGCACCGTGCCGTACGTGACCTCTGCCGGCCCGAGCCGGAACGTGTTGCCGAGGAACATCATGGCATCGGGCAGGCTCGATACGGTTTCGGCATTCGAATAGATTTGCGTCAGTGCGAAGGCGATGTTCAGCGTGCCCAGCGTCACGATGAACGAAGGCAGCTTCACGCGCGTGACGAGCACACCGTTTAGGAGTCCAAACAAAGTGCTTGCACCGATTCCGCACAGGATGGCGAGAATAGGCGGCACGCCGAGATCGACGGTGAATTTCGTCATCACGATCGAGCCGAACGCCATCACCATGCCGCACGACAAGTCGATGCCGGCCGTGAGCACGATCAGCGTTTGTCCGATGGCAATGACGGCGACGACCATCGTCTGCTGCAGGATCAGCGATAGATTCTGAAACGACAGAAACCGATGGCTTTGCGAAATGAAGAAGGCGCACGCGGCAATGAGGGCGATCAACGGGCCTGCCTCGGCGATGGTCGGCATGCGATGGCCGCGCGAGTGAGGAGTGGGGGCCGGTGCGAGCGGCCCTGCGGATTGAGTCGTCATGATGCGTCGTCTCCTACGATCGAAATCGAGAACTGAGCGGGCGCGGCGAGGGGAGGGCGCCGCGCCGAGCGCCGTTACTTACCCCAACAGTTTTCCAAACCGAACTTCGTGTCTTTGCTCTCGACACCGGGCATCGCCTTGTCGGTGATCAGCGTGACCCCAGTATCCGTGTAGCCGCTGACTTTTTTGCCGGACTTTGCGTAGTTCATGCCGGCATCGACGCCCATCGACGCCATCTTCAGCGGGTATTGCTGAGCGGTCGCGGCGATTTCGCCCGATTTGACATTGCGTACGCCTTCGCAGCCGCCGTCGATCGAGACGATCAGGACGCCTTTCTCTTTGCCCGCGGTCTTGAGCGCACGGTAGGCGCCCGCCGCTGCAGGTTCGTTGATCGTGTAGACGACGTTGATGTCGGGCGCCTTTTGCAAGCAGTTTTCCATGGCCGCTTGTCCCTTCGATTGATCGCCGCGCGTGTCTTGGCTGCAGACGATGCTCGGGTCGCCTTGCTTGACACCGAAGCCTTGCAGGAAGCCGTTATGCCGCAAGATGCCGACCGAAATCCCAGGCGCTAGGTCGAGCGTGGCGATCTTCGCAGGCTTGCCGCCGAGGGCCTTCTTCGCATACTCGCCGATCAACACGCCTGCCTTGAAGTTGTCGGTGGCGAACAGTCCGTCGGTTGCGTCTTGCGGATCGGTCGGCGTGTCTAGCGCGATGACCATGACGCCCGCCGCGCGAGCCTTCTTGATCGACGGGACGATCGCCTTCGTATCGCTGGGCGTGATCAGGATTGCCTTGGCGCCGGCCGTCGTCATGTTCTCGAGCGCCGTGACTTGCGCCCCGTTATCGCCATCGTATCGGCCCGCTGCAGTCAACAGCTTCGCGCCGTCCTTTTGGGCGGCGGCTTGCGCGCCTTCCTTCATCTTCACGAAGAACGGATTGGTGTCGGTCTTCGTGATGAGGCCGATGACGGGTTGATCGGCAAAAGCTGCACCGGCACATACAACCGAGGCTGCAGCGGCGCCGAGCATCGCACGACGCGCGACGGCGAGATAGGGACGGGTCTTCATCGAACGCTCCTCCTCCAAGTGATTGACAACGAATTGGCAGCGTATGGCGTATCGCGTTTAGCTGCTCGATTAAATCAACTGCCTGGATTTAGTACAGCAGGCGATGGCGAACGAGTCAAGGGCGCGTCTTGAATGCGGTGCGTCAAGAACAGCTCGGCCTGACAGTCTGGAGGCTTCGGAATCGGGGAGGAGGAGGGATGGTGCGGTGCAGAAAAAAGAAAGCCGACTCAGGGAATGTCCTAAGTCGGCCTGGTGCGGGCGACGCCGCTTTTGTTCGTCAACGCGGCGGCGCATCGTGTTACGTGTGCGATTCGCCGGGGTCCGGGTGGAGGGCCGCCGACCGCTTCGACTTGGCCTCGGCGCAGCGGTGCACGCGCAGCGAAGTGGTGTTCTTTTGTGCTTACGCGGCGCGCACGGTCTTGTCGGCCGATGGGGCGAGGACAGCTGGCTTTGCCGTACTCGCGCGCTTGGTCTTGCCGGCGCGCGATGGCGGTTGGCAGGCGCCGCAAACGACGTTGTGCTGCAAATCGTGCTTATGCGCGACGAACTTGCCGCCGCAACGGCAGCACGGCGTCATTTGCAAAATGTCGGCGTCGAAGAAGCGAACCAACGTCCATGCACGCGTGAGGTCGAGCACGGGCTCCGCATCGCTGTGTTTGCAATGCTCGACGTAGAGGCGGTACCCCTTCGTTAGCGCGTCCAGATGCGAGCACCCGGCCTCGTGCTTGAGGAACACATAGGTGTTGTAGAAGAGCGACGCGTGAAGGTTCGCGAGCCAGGTCATGTACCAGTCGGCTGAAAACGGCAGCATGCCTTTCGGCGGCGACACGCCCTTGATTTCGCGGTACAGCCGGATCATGCGGTCGCGCGACAGCGAGAGTTCGCTTTCGAGCACCTGCATGCGCGCCCCCAACTCGATGAGTGCGATGGCGCGAAACACCTCTTGAGCGTCTTCCGTCAGGCTCTTCTTCTGAACCATGGCGCAACCCCCGAGTTAAGCGAACTGTTCGGCCGGTTGGCTGGCAAGCAAGATCGCGGTATGAGTGGCGGCGACTTCGGCGTTCTTGGCGGTTTGCGTCAATGCTGAGAACATCGCATGATCGTTGAAGCGAAAGAAGCACAGTAGCTGATCGGAGGAGGCCAGCTTGACGCATTGCGCGAGCGAAAGCCCGCCGAGCAAGTCCGCCAGCTCCGAGGACAAGCCCAGGCGGAACATGCCGACGGCCTTGTCCTCGCGCAACATGCGTTGCGCGAGCATCACATATGACAGGTTAATTTCGCGGATAGATTCCAGCGTATCGCTGTTTAGGTCCATTTCTCACGTTTCCGAAGCCCCGTTGACCCGAATCGGTATTATTTACCGTATATTTTCTTACCTTGACGCGCACGACATCGTTTGCGCGCCCGGCTGCGAAACTGATACAGCTCGTTACATCTTGTAACACCACCGGGCCAATTCTAAGAACCATATTTACCGAAAGCAATCCCTTCCCAATAAAATGTAGGAAAAAAGCACAGTTAGGGTTTTCGGCAATTTTTTCACGCTTCTGTAACAGGAAAAATTGACCGAAATCAGTCTAGAGTTTGGGGGCTCGACGTGGGCGCGCGCCGCGATTAGCGCTGAATGGATTGGTAGGGTGTGCGCGTCGCTTGGCGCCAGCACGGCGTGCATCGAAGCGTCGCGGCGTGCTCGATTGGCGGGCGCGGGCATCGGTTGCCCGTGCCGGAATATGGGCCGTTATTTGGTGACGGCAAAGAGCGTCGCGTTCATGAAGAGCTTGAAGGTTTCACCGAGCAGGAGGGCCGCGCCGACGCCCCCGCACCAAAGCGCGATGAACCAGACCCAGCGCCGCACCGTGACGCTCCGTTTAATGGTACCGATGCTCGCCATGTCGCACCTTGCCGCGGAACACCCAATAACCGAGCACCGTGTAAGCCAAGATGATCGGCAAAATCACGACGGCGCCTGTCAATGTGAACGTGAGACTGCGCTCGGGCGCGGCCGCTTGCCACAGCGTGACGGACGACGGAATCGCGTAGGGCCATAGTGTCGCGAGGAGGCCCGCATAGCCCAAGACGACCAATGCCATCGCCAGCACGAAGGGGCGTGTGTGATGGCGTTCACGTGCCGCGCGCCGCATCAGGTATGCGCATGCCGCGACAAGGAAGGGGGCAGGCAGCATGCGGTGAAACCACTGAGCGCTGAACCAGCGTGCCGCCACATCGGGTTCCTGCAGCGGCGTCCAAATACTCACGGCGGCGATGAACACGATCAGCACGAGCGTGACAGGCCATACGAGCCGATGCAGGCGCCGTTGCAGATCGCCTTCGGTTTTTGCGACGAGCCAGCAGCAGCCGAGTAGCGCGTAGGTTGCGACGAGCCCAAGCCCTGTCAGCAGCGAAAAAGGCGTGAGCCACCCGAACGCCGCGCCGGAGAATTCGCCGTTTGCGAGCGGGATGCCTTGAATGAATGCACCGAGCGAAATCCCTTGAAAGAAGGCCGCACCGGTCGAGCCGCCAATGAACGCGAGATCCCACAAATGCTTCGTGCGGGTGGCTTTACCGCGAATTTCGAACGATACGCCGCGCAAGATCAGGCATGTGAGCATGGCGACGAGCGGAAGGTACAGGGCGGACAGCACCGTTGCATAGACGATGGGGAATGCGCCGAATAGCGCCGCGCCGCCCAGCACGAGCCAAGTTTCATTGCCGTCCCACACGGGCGCGACGGTATTCATCATGAGATCGCGTTCGCGTTCGTCGGGGAAGAGCGGAAAGACGATTCCGATGCCGAGATCGAAACCGTCCAGCACGACGTAAATCAGCAAGCCGAGCGCGATGATCGCGGCCCAGACGAGGGTGACATCCATGGTGATCCTCAAATGACAAAAACGGTGCCGGAAATGGCGTCTGTTGCAGACGCGCAGTTGCTCGACGTGCGCGTGCGCGAAATCAGGCAGCAGCGGTGAGCCCGCGCGGCCGACGTTGCGGCTCGGCCGTGTCGTCGCTCTCTGGGGGCGAGACGTGCGGGCCTGCATGCATGAGCTTGAGCATGTAGTAAATGCCCGTGCCGAAGACGAGGAAGTACACGACGACGAACGCCATCAGCGAGAGGCCCACTTGCTGCGCGCTGAGCGGCGACATCGCTTGCGAGGTCCGCATGACGCCGTATACGACCCAAGGCTGTCGCCCGACTTCGGTCGTGACCCAGCCGGCCAGTAGCGTAACGAAGCCCGTGGGACTCATTAGGAGTGCGAAACGATGAAACCATGCGCTGTCATAGAGCCGCCCCCTCCGATCGAGGAACCAGGCGATGACGGCAAGCGCGATCATGAGAACGCCGAGCCCCACCATGATGCGAAAACTCCAAAAGACGACGGTCGAGTTCGGCCTTTCCTCGGGCGGGAACGACTTGAGCCCGCGGATCTCGCCGTCCCACGTATGCGTGAGCAGCAAGCTGCCCAGATGCGGCACGGAGAGCGCGTACCGCGTGGTTTCGGCTTGCATGTCGGGCAGGCCGAAGAGATTGAGCGCGGTCCCATTCTTCTCGGTGTCCCACAGGCCTTCGATCGCGGCAATTTTCGCAGGTTGATAGCGCAGCGTATTCAAGCCGTGCTGATCGCCGACGAAGGCTTGCAGCGGCGCGATCGCGAGCACCATCCACAGCGCCATCGAGAATGTCTTCTTGATGGCGCGATCGCGCCGGCCCTTGAGCAAGTGCCAGGCGCCGGCCCCCGCCACGAGCAATGCGGCGACGAGGAAGGCGGCCAGCGTCATGTGGACGAGGCGGTAGGGAAAGGAGGGATTGAAGACGATTTGGAACCAATCGACCGGAACGACGTGGTCGCCGGAAATAGCGAAACCGCGAGGCGTTTGCATCCAGCTGTTCGATGCGAGGATCCAAAAGGCCGACATCAGCGTGCCCACCGCGACTGTCAGCGTTGCGCCGAAGTGGGCACGAGGCCCCACACGGTTCCAACCGAACAACATGATGCCCAGAAAGCCGGCTTCGAGAAAAAACGCGGTCATGACTTCATAGGTCAGTAGCGCGCCTGTGATCGGCCCGGCGAACTTCGAAAAGCTAGCCCAGTTGGTGCCGAATTCATAGGCCATTACGACGCCCGATACGACACCCATGCCGAATGCAATGGCGAAGATCTTGGACCAGAACAGGCACAAGTCCTTGTAATAGGCCTTGCCCGTTTTGAGCCAGCGCCATTCGAGCACGGCGATGAAGCTCGATAGCCCGATGCTCAGGGCCGGAAAGATGATGTGAAAGGAAACGGTGAAGGCGAATTGAATGCGCGCGAGGTCGAGGGCGCTGAGCGAAGACGATTCCATAGCGTTATACCGATGACGAGCGACGCGCGTCGGCTCGTGTCGACGCGCACTGCATGAGCAGCCGGTCGCAAGGGTAGATCAGCGGGAGAAAAAATGGTGCGCTGCAGGTACGGTGCGCGCTGCGGCGAGCGTGCGGCAATTTACCGTATCGACAGGCATTAAGGCGCTGAAGCGCAAGCGAAAATTTGATGCGACGCAGCGCGCGTGCGACGCCGCACCGGCCCCGCACTGCGGCAATACACCGCGCATTTCCGTGCGGATTGCTTGATGGATGTCGGCTGTCGCGGTGCGCATCGCATGCTAGGGCGCGCCGGGCCGCCGGGCAGGCGATGGTGAGCAATACAGATTACGTCCGGCGGCGCGCTGCGAGCACGACTGGTTGAGAGCATGCCGGGCGTTACGCAAGACGATGTGAATTGAGCCACTCCCTGAGTGCATTGTTCATGCGTGTTTGCCATCCTTCACCGGTCGCTCTGAAGCGCTCGATGATGTCGGCGTCGTACCGCACGGTGAGCGCGATCTTCGGATGCTCGAGCTTGGGCCTTCCGCCGCGCCGCTTCATTTGCTGGAACTGTGCGTCGGTGGGGATGTAGGTGTCCGGATCGCTGTCGATGCCGCGCGCGATGGCGGCATCTTCCGCGGGCGTCGGAATGTGAAGCTTAGGTTTGTTCGACATAGCGTTTGACCTCTCTCGAATTTGCCTTGCGCAGGCTGATGACGCGGAACGTACGGCCGCGCTGTGTGAACACGACGCAGAACAACTGCCCTTCGATTTGCGCGTAGCCGATCTCGCGCAGTTCCCCGTAGTCGCGCCGGGTGTCGGGCGCACACCAGAGCGCAGACCAATCGATGGATTTAGCCAGCGCCAGCGAAACGCCGTGCTTGTGCTGGTTCGCCTCGTTCTTCGCGGTGTCGAACGTGACTTTCCAGGTTATTGTAGTTACGAAAAACATGATTAGCAAGCCTGTTGTTGTGGTAACGGAAACAGGCGGTGCCAGGGGCAAGTCGGCTTGGTGCTTGGCACGTGGATTGGAGCGCGGTAGGGTGGCGCCGTGTCTGCCCATGGGCCGCCGTTGCCCAGACTAGCTATCGCGTTTTAGCGCGCGATCCATCGGAGGCGAATTTCAGCTGAAAACACGGACCGATTGGCCGAAAGGACGAGGTATTCGCCCCCAGGCGAGCGACCTCGGGGCGTGAAGAAACCGCTCGGCGCGGCGGTCTTAAAGCAAGGCCAGCACGCCTTGTCGCGGTTCGCAACGGCGCAGCGGCGCACCGCTGGTCTTCGAAACGACCACGAGTTGAACGAAGCTGTTTTCCGGTGCGAACGGGGCGAAGAAGCGGTCCATGACGTCGATGAACGCGCTCACGCTATTGCCGGAGAATGCTTGCTCGTCGATGGCGAGCGTCACTTCGATCCCCCGCACGAGCGAAGGGCAGGGATCCATGACGATCCACTGCATGGTCGAGCGCGCGCCCACGAACGCAATGCCTTCGATGTGCCGCGCCGGCGCGGGCGAAAGCGTCGCGAACTGACGCAGGAGGCGTTTGATTTCTTCGAGCCCTTCCGGGCTCAGCGCCATCGAGTGCGGCGTGAACTGGGCGAGCAAGCGCCAGAGCGAGCCGTTGTTTTGTTGAGCGCGCATGCTTTCGGTCGGACGGCGCAGCAGCATGAGGCGCGCCGCGACCGAGCCGCCCTCGACGACGAGATCGCCCGTTGCCGAGCCGTACGGCAGGGTAGCGGGCATGTTTCGATTCGTGCAGGTGACGTCGGCGGCGACTTGGGTGACCGGAACCGTTGCCGGTTGGCCGTCCAAGCCGACGAACGCCAACTGGGTGCACGCCGTGCCGTGATGCTCCGGTCCGTCGTCGGTGCGAGCGACCCAATAGGGCCCACTCAAGGAGGCCGCGCTCCCATGCATGAGCCCCAAGAAAGGCTGGAAGGCGGAGGGGCTCGCAGCCGATTGCTTCTCCGGATAGACGGCGTCGACGCGATACACATCGAAGTCCGAAGCGCTCGCGGATTTCTGCACTTTTGGCGTGACGACGTACGTGTGCTTGAGCGGATCGATCTTGATCGGCTCGGCCTTCGTCGGAAACAGGTTGACGATGGGCGTACAGAACAGCTTCAAGTGCCGTTCGCTGAACTGAGCGATGCGCTGCGCGGCCCATGAATCCTCATGGACGCCCTCGATCGCCACATGCAGCGTCAACGTTCGGCAGGGACCGGTGGCGGCGAGCATCGACGCCGCATCGAGATCGAGGAAATCGAATTTGTCGGGGAACGCGAAATACTCCGCGAGCAGCCGGAACGATGCCGATTCGCCGCGTTCTTCTTCGATGAGCGCTTCATGCTCGGCAAAGCCGGCCGCTGCGATAGGAATGCGCTCGAGCGGTATCCAACGCCCCGAGCCGTCCGGCTCGACGAATGCCTTCGCGGCGCGCAGCAGCAGCGTATCGATCAGCGCCGTCACGATTTCTCGTTGACCGTGCACATGCATGCGGATGGTCGATGGCGCGATGGACTTGAGCCCGGCGGCCTTCGATGCGCAGGCGAACGTGATCGCGGCAAGCCCGGTCGTTTCGGCGGGCAAGGATGCATTGGCCGGCGCCGCGGCGCTCGGCAGGTAGCGAGCCGACGCTATACGCACGGGCGCGAGCGTGACATCGTAGGTGGTGCGAAAGCGGCAAGGCTGCGCTTTGCTGACGAGATCGGCCCCCCGTGCGATCTTGACCGGCCCCGTGAGCGCTTCGAAAACCTTCTCGGCGTCGAATTCGACGATCGAGCAGGACGGGTAGGGGCGAAGATACTGCGGATACAGCGTTTGCAGCATGCCTTCGGTGAATTCCGGATAGTCGTCGTGAAGGCGCGTGTCGATGCGCGCGGCCAGTAGCGCGAACGATTGAAGCATGCGCTCGACATGAGGATCGTCGGAATGCTCGCCCGAAATCGCCAGGCGCGCGGCGATTTTGGGGTATTTCGCCGCGAAATCATTCAGGGAGCGGCGCAGCATGGCGAGTTCGCGTTCGTAATGCGGAAGCAGGTCTTCCATTCAAAATCCGATATCGAGAGGGCGGGCTATTTACGGCTCGCGGCTAGGCCGATATATCGAGCGATCCGCCTATTATTACCGATATACGATCGCCATTTCGAATAATCAGATTTTTCGGCGGATGCTCGGCGCGGGAGTGGCACGGCACTCCCGCCCATGCCGAAGTGGCGGCTCTACTCGCCCGGCGCGTTTTAGCAGTACGCGGAATTGGCAATACAGATGGGATTTTCGACAAACGCGACAAGATGCGACAAGCCGTCGCTCGCGCTCGAGAGCAATTTCTGCCTCGCAGCTTACACGCGGGAGCGTTCGCTGGGGGCAGGCATTAGCAGCGCCAAACCGACGCACCCGCTAAGGTTGCCCCCACAGCGGAAAAGTCGGAGGAATCAGCGGTGACCGGCGCGTCGTTGACTGCGCAAATCTTCGCGCACACGTTTGGTGACTAGCACAGCGAGATAGTCGGTGATGTGAGCGCCATCGCTGAACGCTTCCCACGTCTGGCTCACCATCTGCGAAACGGTCTCTGGCGGCACGCCTGTATCCTTCGCAATCGATTCCACCAAATCGTCGACGTTCGGCTGAGCCATTTGATTCTCCATGGAAGGCGGGTGGAAGCGCGTACCACTATAGAAGGCGATCTCAGGCGTATGCCAATTGAATTGGCCTATCGACGCTGCGAGGCTTCGTAGCGCCCCATCGAACGGCCGCATGCACCGGATCCGTGCAGCGCCCGTGAGACGATTCGTCACGGCCTCTAATCATTTGAGTTTCGATTCTCGACTTTTTAAATCGGTGAAAAAGCGAGCGTATGTGGCGCATGGCGAGCGCGCGATTGCGGTAGTCAACTCAAGCCCGTCATTGGTTTTATCGTGTAGACGGTGCCGGCGGGTCAGTCATGGTTTCAACTTATAGGTCTGCTATCGTTCGCCCGTCGTCAGTCTTGCCGTAGGAGCCTGCGGGGCGAGAAGCAGCTTGTCGGCCGTCATCTGCATGCCACATGCAACTTCCGCGTGGGTGCAACGGTCCGAGACTGAAGTGCAGGAATGGACAGCTAGAAACAAATCGTATGAACGGACTCATGAGACTCGAGCAGGTGACGATCGTCCTCGTTGAGGACGACCCCTCCAGCAGACAGTCGCTCGCAATGGTGCTCGAATCCGAGGGCGCGCGAGTCGTGCCCACGGCGGATGCGGAAGAAGGCATCGAGGCGGCGTTGAGCCTGGCGCCCGATGTCGTCATCTGCGACATCGATTTGCCGGCCATGGACGGTTTTTACCTCGTTCAACGTTTGCGCGAGGACGAGATTCGCAGCGGCCGCTCGCCTGCCGTTGCGGTCGCGATCACCGGGCATGCCGATGAAGCATACCGGCTGCGCAGCATCGGCGAAGGGTTTCATCACTTCGTCAGAAAGCCCGTGGACCCCGAGCGCCTCGTCGCGCGCCTTGCCGATGCCGTCGATGCGCGTGCGCTAGGGTAGCGCCGCGCGCGACATTCGTCCTGGGCCGCGCCACCCCGCGCGCGCAGAAGTTTTTGCAAAAGTGCACTGTCAAAGTTGCTTTTGCAACTATCCGCGCCGGCGATTCGAGCCACTCGACGCGGCGCAAGCATGGCGTGTGAAGTCCGCCGGATCGGCCGCGCGGCAGCGTCCCTTCGTCCACGGCAACGACGCATTGCGGGGCGCGGGGCAGGAAATCAAGCAGGCATGCGTCGTGCTTTCGTTGGTCCCCAAGCGGCAACACACGTGTCGCGCTTCTACCAAACGAAAGCCGCCGTCATGCGTCCGGATAGCTTCGCCAGCGATAGCCAGTCGTTTTCTCCACCGCCAGAGCAGGTGGTCCCTCCTGAGGAGCGTTTACGGATCCTGCTCGAGTCCGTTCAGGACTACGCGATCTATATGCTCGACGCCGACGGCGTAATCGTCAGTTGGAACAGCGGCGCCGAAAAGATCAAGGGCTACGCGGCAGAAGAGATCATCGGTCAACACGTCTCGATCTTCTATCCCCCCGACGATATCGCCAATGGCAAGCCCGAGGCGGAACTCGCGGTTGCGGCGCGTACTGGCCGGGTGGAAGACGAAGGCTGGCGCGTGCGCAAAGACGGGACGATGTTTTGGGCCAACGTCGTGCTCACGGCTGTCTACGCCGTGGGCGGCGACAGCCGCCAAGTCCGCGGCTATGCCAAAGTCACGCGCGACATGACCGAGCGCAAGCGCTTGCGCGAGTTGGAAGCGGCCGGTCAACACATGAACGAGTTCTTGGCGACGCTCGCCCATGAGCTGCGCAACCCCCTCGCTCCCGTCAGCAATGCGCTCAGCGTCATGATGCTGGAACCGCTCGTGAGTCCGACGCTGCGACAGTGCCGCGATATGATCGACCGGCAGATCTCCCATCTGACGCGGCTCGTCGACGATCTGCTTGATGCAGGCCGCGTGACCACGGGCAAGGTGTCGTTGCGCCTCGAGCCCGTCGATCTCTCGGAAGTCGTCGTGCGCGCCATCGAGATGACCCGGCCGCATGTGTCGTTGCGCCAGCAATCGGTCGATGTGCAGACGGCGGAGGGGCGCATCGTCGTCAATGGAGATGCGACGCGGCTCGTCCAAGTCGTGCAAAGCCTGCTGAACAATGCATCGAAGTTTTCGGAACAGAGCAGCTGCATCGCCGTGCGCATCGATAAGATCGGAGGCGCGTTCGCGCGCTTGCGCGTGACCGACGACGGCTGCGGCATCGAGGCGAGCGCAATCGATTCGATCTTCGATTTGTTCGTGCAAGCCGATAATCGCTTCGAGCGCAGGGAAAGCGGGTTGGGCATCGGTCTGACGTTGTGCCGCTGGCTGGTCGAAATGCACGGCGGGTCGATCGACGCGACGAGCGACGGGTTGGGGCGCGGCGCCACCTTCACGGTGAAGCTGCCGCTGTTCGCCGTTCAGGGCGCCGCCAACGATGGAGGCATGCGCGAGGATGTCGCGAGCGGTGGCGCGCGAGGTGCGCTGGCCGTGCTCGTCGTGGACGACAATCGAGATTCCGCCGATAGCATGGCCATGCTGCTGCGCATGATGGGGCACCGCGTACAGGTGGCCTACAGCGGCGCCCAAGCGGTGCAACTGGCCGAACACGCGGATGCAATCGACGCCGCCCTCATCGACTTGGCTATGCCGGGGGCGGACGGATTCACGGTGTTGCGTCAGTTGAAAAGCACGAAAGCGATGCACGGCGCGCGTTTCGCCGCGATGACGGGCTTCGGCCAGGAAAGCGATGTCGCGCGCTCGCTCGCCCAAGGTTTCGATCTGCACCTCACCAAGCCCGTGCAGTTGCCGCTGCTCGATTCCTTGCTCTCGAGGGCTAGCGAGCGCAGCGGCCGGCCGTGAGCGGGGTCGTTTGCCCGTCGCCTTCGCGGCGCGGCTGATCGCGGCGAGGCCGGCCGAGCCTCATCGCGGGGGCGCACGCAAGGTCTCGGCTCAGGTCAGCGGCAAATCGATGTATTTCTTGAACGGTGCGCGTTGCGTCAAACGCTGATACCAGCGCTCGAGGCTCGGCATCGGCGGACGATCGATCCCCTCCACGCCGAACCAGCGTTTCGCGAATGCTCCAAGGACGATGTCGGCGAGCGTGAAGCGGTCGCCTTCGATGTGAAAGCGTCCCTGAAGGTGCGCGTCGAGGATCTTCCAACGGACGACGAGCGTCTTGAGGTTGGACGCTAGCGCGACCATGTCCCGGTCTTGCGCTGGCGTGCGCACGAGCGTCATGAACACGGGGCGCTCCGCGGGCGCGAGGGTGGAGAGCGACCAATCGAGCCCGCGGTCGATACTGGCGCGCAGCTTCGGTTCGCTGGGGTACAGGGCGCTCGACGCGCCATATTGCATCGCGAGATAGCGCAGAATGGCGTTCGATTCCCATAGGACGAAGGCGCCGTCGACGAGCGTCGGCACTTGCCCGTTCGGGTTGAGCTCGCGGTAGTCCGGATCGTTGACCCGGCCGAATTGCAGGCCGGCATCGACCCGCTCGAATGGGAGGCCGAGCTCGTCGCAGCACCACAGCACCTTTTGCACGTTGACCGAGTTGGCGCGTCCCCAAATCTTCAGCATTACCTGTCCTCCGAAAGAATGCGGCGACGCCTCGAAACGAGGCAGCCGGCGCGCGGTTTGTACAATACGCCGAATTCAACACGGCAAAGCGAGGATCGACCCGCCATGGCACGCCTAATTCCCGACGATTGGAAGAATTTGGCCGCAACCGGCGCCGCCGAGCGCGAGCGTGAAACGCTCACGCTGCTCGAGGCCGCGTTGCCCGAGGGCTATACCGTGTATCACGGCGTGCATTGGACTCGTCTGAATCGGGCTTTCTCCGTATTCGGCGAGGCCGACTTCGTGATCGTGAGCCCGGCGGGGCGCGTCATGCTCGTCGAACAAAAGGCGGGGTTCCTGCGCGAAACGCCGAAGGGGCTCGTCAAGGTCTACTTGCAAACCGAGCGCAACGTTTCGATTCAGTTGGCCCAGACCATCGAGCGGATGCATCGCCGGTTCACGGCGGCGTTCGGAGCCGGCACCTACTGTATAGAAGCGCTGCTATTTTGTCCCGATTATGTCGTCAAGCAGACGGCCATCGCGGGGGTTCCGCCCGAGGGCATCGTCGATGCCACCCGAAAGGATCGTCTCGCTTCGATCATCCTCGCGGCGTTGCCTGCCGACGAGCCGAAGCTGCCCTGCGCCGCCAAGATCCATCACTTTTTGTCGGACGAGTTGTCGCTGACACCTGATACCAGCGCGCTGGTCGGCCAGGCGGGCACGCTGGTGACGAGGTTGTCCGGCGGCTTGGCCACGTGGGCGCGTCGGCTCGAATTCTCGCCGTTTCGTCTGCGCGTCGTCGGCACGGCGGGCTCGGGCAAGACTCAATTGGCTGTGCAAGTGATGAAGGATGCGGCCGCTAGCGGCAAGCGAGTACTGTACGTTTGCTTCAACCGGCCGCTGGCCGACCATATCGCGCGGGTCGCGCCCGAGGGTGCGAAGGTCGCCAACTACCATCAACTGTGCGATTGGATCGCGAGAGATGTCGGCGCGGTGCAGGATTTCCAGACGCCAGACGCATTCGGCCGGCTCGAAACGGTTTTTGCCGACGCGCCGATCAGCGAGCGGTGGACCTTCGACGTCTTGATCGTGGACGAGGGCCAGGACTTTCAGGAGGCGTGGGTGGACGCCCTGTCGCGTCTGATTCGTCCGGACGGTGCCTGGTGGTGGCTGGAAGATCCGCTGCAGAACCTCTACATGCGCGAACCGGTCGCATTGCCCGGATGGACGGTATTGACGGAGACGACGAACTATCGCAGCCCTCGCGACATTTTGGATTTCGTGCGCGAGAAGGTGGGCGGCGCGGTGCCGCGCGCGGCAGGTCTCATTGCGGGGAGCCCTTTCGACGGATCCGATATTTCCGTCGCTGCGTATGACGAAGCCGCTGGCGAGACCGTCGTCGATTCGACCAAGCGCGCCATCACGCAGGCGCTTTCGTTGGGGTTCCGCAAACAAGACATCGCCGTGCTGTCGTTCCGCGGCCGCGAAGGCTCGGCGCTCACTGCGCTCGAACACCTGGGGCCGCACCGGCTGCGCAGCTTCACGGGCAAGTACGATTTATTCGGCAGCCCGGAGTACCGCGACGGCGACGTCATGCTCGAGTCGATCTATCGCTTCAAAGGGCAGTCGGCGCCGTGCGTGGTGCTGACGGAAGTCGACTTCGAGGCCTTTGACGAACGTGCGGCCCGCAAGCTGTTCGTGGGGGCGACGCGCGCCACGATGAAACTCATCGTCGTGGCTTCGCGCCGCGCAGCGCTAATGCTCGGCGCAAACCTTTGAAGCCGCATGCCGAATCAAATTCACCGGGGAGTTTCATAGATGCTGCCGGCCATTCAAAGATAAACGAGCGGATAGAAAACGTTTCCATGCTCCCGCTGTAATTTATTGCTTTCAGAATATACGAATCGACTAATGATGCGATGCGTCAATTGATTTAGATCAAACTATAAAAGTCGACGCCCCACCCCATATAGCCGAGGCGGTGCGCGAAGCTCGTGCCTATTCGATGTGCCGAGAAGTCTTGCCCGGTGCGGCTGCGCTCCGTGTCGCGCGTATGCTGTGAAAAGTACGATTGTTACGGTTTGAAGATAATCCGGCCCTGATCGACAGGGGCCGGTTTATGCCAGTCGAAAATCGGGCGATGGATTGACGAGCGCCGGATTGAGACAAAATATTTCTCCATGTTTTCCCTAGAATTGCTTGTAGAATAAAAATTCTATTGTTAGTCTTTGCTTGACCTCGGCGGTTATGTGGAGGGGGCAGGGACGAACGGTCCCGTTATTCCTTTTCCGTTCGTCACCGCACAATTGGAACGCCGTCGCGCACGCGACGGTTCAAATGGTTGGCGACGGAGTCCTTATGTCGATTGCTACCCGTGACGCGGTTGAACAGTATTGCGTAGGCGACGTCGTAACGCTCAAAGCGGGCGGCTCGCGCATGACGGTAACGGCCATCACCGCCGAAGGCGTGTTGTGCCAATGGTTCGACGAGCACGGGGAATTTCGGCAGGATACATTCGCACGCGAGGTGCTCGGCCAGCAGCCTCGCTCGATTTCGCCGGGGCTCGTTCACGTTCGCGGGTACGGCGCCGGGGCGTGGGTCGGCTCGCTGGCAGCGGGCGCCACGTTCGCGCAGACCGCCCTCAAACCCGGCGTCTAGCGGGACGCAGTGGCAGTGCAAAGACACCGCGCGGTCGCGCGTTATTAGCGGTTGTTGTGACCCTTGGCCGTACGCTGTTCGATACGCGAGGAGAGTGCGGTGGAGAACGCGGCCATGCTCAGTAGCCGGCGCTTGGTCGTGATATGGCGCGCGATGCCCGGCGGGGGATTGGGTAGAAAAGCCCAGTAAAGCGCGAGCACCCAGCCGAATACCGTCCAACCGATGCACGCGTTGAATAGCGCGATCGTGAGCAGGTCGTGGCGGTTGCGGCGGTCTGCGACGATGGCCGGCAAAAAGTAAATCGCCAGGGCAAACACGACCTCGACGACTTGTAAGGCTACGTGGCCCAACATGGCACTCGCCTCGAGGGGTAGGGTGTGTTCGATTGTCGCGCATTCGGCACGGCTGCGCACGACGATCGGGTCTATCATGTGCGCTTTGACTGCCACAGCCCACCGCCATGACAGCACATGATGCGAAGCAGCAAAACAAATCGATCGATCCGCGCGCATTAACTCAGTTCGTCGAACGTAAATGGGATGAAGAAATCGTCCCCGCTCTGACCGAATACATTGCGATTCCCGCCAAAAGCCCCGCGTTCGATGCCGATTGGCAAAAGCATGGCTACCTCGAACGCGTCGTGACCGACGCCGCGAGCTGGGGGCAAGCGCAGCGAGTGCAGGGCCTGAAGATCGAGATCGTGCGTTTGCCGGGGCGCACGCCCGTCATCTTTTTCGAGGCGCCCGCCACGGCCCCCGGCAGCACCGACACCGTCGTGCTATATGGCCATCTCGACAAGCAGCCCGAGTTCGACGGATGGCGCAAGGACCTCGGCCCTTGGACACCGAAGTACGAAGACGGCAAGCTGTACGGACGGGGCGGCGCCGACGATGGGTATGCCATTTACGCGAGCGTGTGTGCGCTTGCAGCGCTGGACCAGCAGGGTGTCGCACGCCCTCGCTGCGTCGGTCTGATCGAGACGTGCGAAGAATCGGGCAGCTACGATCTGCTGCCCTATGTCGATGCGCTGCGCGAACGCCTCGGCAGTGTCGGGCTCGTCGTCTGTCTCGATTCGGGCGCCGGCAATTACGATCAACTCTGGTTGACTACGTCGCTACGTGGTCTCGTCGGCGGATCGCTCGAAGTTCAGGTGCTCGACGAGGGCGTTCATTCGGGCTCTTATGGCGGCATCGTGCCATCGAGCTTTCGTGTCATGCGGCAATTGTTCGAGCGCCTGGAAGATGCAGCGACGGGCAATCTATTGCCAGCGGCCTTTCACTGCGAGATACCGGCGAGCCGGCTGAGGGAAGCGCGGGCGTGCGCCGCCATTCTCGGCGACGAAGTATGGAAGGCATCGCCATGGGCCTGCGGGCAGGATGGCAAGCCGGTTTTGCCAGTGACGACCGACCCCTACGAAGCACTGCTCAACGCGACCTGGCGGCCTTCGCTTTCGGTCACGGGAGCGCAAGGGCTGCCGGCCCTCGCGAGTGCGGGCAATGTACTGCGTCCGAGTACGGCCTTCAAGCTGTCGCTGCGGGTGCCGGCGCTCGTCGATGCGGCGCGCGCGGTCGCCGATCTCAAGGCGCTTCTCGAACTCGATCCACCCTATAACGCGAAGGTGACGTTCAAGCCCGATGCGAGCGCGAACGGCTGGAACGCGCCGGATCTCGCGCCGTGGCTCGCGCAAGCGGTCAACGACGCATCGCGCGCGCATTTCGGCGCCGATTGCGCCTTCATCGGGCAAGGCGGCACCATTCCCTTGATGAACGTGCTGCAGGAAGGATTTCCGAAGTCTCAGTTCGTCGTCTGCGGCGTGCTGGGTCCGAAATCGAATGCCCACGGACCGAACGAATTCTTGCACGTGCCGTTCGCCAAAAAGTTGACGGCTGCAATGGCGCATGTCATCGCGGCAACGCCATAACGCGGAGATAACGCGGAGGGGCTTTTTTCGAGCGCGGATGCCGCGGGGCGTGTGCGAGGCACGGTCGCAGCATGAACGACAGCAGACAATAACAAAAGAGGTTCGACGTGGCGATATTGATTCTCGGTTTGCTCATTTTTATCGGTGTCCATAGCACGCGGCTCGTCGCGCCGGCATGGCGCAACGAGCAGGTCGGGCGATTCGGCGAGCATGGATGGAAGGGCCTCTACTCCGTCGCCTCGCTCGTGGGATTCGTACTGATCGTGTGGGGTTACGGCGTCGCGAGGCGAACGCCGGCCGTATTGTGGTTACCGCCTATCGGCGCGCGGCATCTTACGGCATTGCTCGTTGCGCTCGCGTTCGTGTTGATCGCCGCCGCTTACGTGCCGGGCAATCGGATCAAGCGCACGATCGGGCACCCGATGATGGCGGGCGTGGCCGTCTGGGCGCTGGCTCATCTGCTTGCGAACGGTACGCTCAACGCCATCCTGCTCTTCGGCGTATTTCTGATTTGGGGGGCGGCGGGCGCGGTCGTTTCACGGCGACGCGATCGGATGGCCGCGGTGCAATATCCCGCCGGGACCGTTTCGGGCGATACGAAGGTCGTGATCGTCGGCTTGATCGCGTGGGCGCTGTTCGCCTTCGTGCTGCATCACTGGCTGATCGGCATGAGCCCGCTCGGCTGAGCGGGTATCGCGGCGGCGCTCGGTCATTCAGTCCATAGCGAGGATCGCTCGTGCGACTTCGGGCGGCGCCGAGGACTACCGGGAAATCGGCCGCGGAAAGAGCGGGCGAACGAGAAGCGGGGCGAGCCCGGCGACGAACCAGACGAGCGTCCACGACGTGGCCGCGAGCAGATGAGCCAGCCCGAGCGGCACGAGAAAAAGGCCGGCGTACACGAGCGCGTTGGTCATGCCGAGCGCGGTGCCCGCGCGCGCCGGTCCCGCGAGCGTCGCGAGTTCTGCATAAGCCACGCCGTGCCATGCCGACACGCACACCCCGGCGATGACGGTAACGACGACGATGGCGGCGACAGGCGCCGCGTGCCCGAGCGATACGATCGCAGTCAATGCCGCGAAAGGCACGGCCGCTGCAATGGTGGAGCCGCGCAGATAGGCGCGCCGATTGCCGTGACGATCTGTATAGCGGCCGCTCCATACGCGCATCGCCATCGCGCCCACCTGCAGCAACGCCATCGCCGCGCTGATGCCGAACGTGCCGAGGTGTGCGAAGTCGTGCAAGAACACGGTCCCGAGCGTCAGGATGGCGAACTGAGGCACGCACAGCAACGCAATGCCCAGCGCCACACGCCATATCTGCATTTCGCGCAGTGCGCTGGGTTGGTTCGCGGGCGTGCTTGGCCGTGCCGCGCTCGGCGCTGAGGATGCGCCGGGCGGTTCGTGGAGCCAGCGCAGCGCGAAGATCGCAGGCGCCGCGCACATGAGCGCCAGCACGCTGTAGACAGCGGCAAAGCCGTACGCCGAAGCGAGCCACGGCAGCAACGAGGCGCCGATGCCGCCGCCCATTGGCACGGCGGTCTGCCGGATGCTCATAGCGACGCCGCGTTCGCCTTCCTTGAACCAACTCATGATTGCGCGGCCGCTCGAGCCGTTGACGCTGCCGCCCAGCAAGCCGACGAGCGCCATGGCGAACACGAGCAGCCATAACGCCGGGACGGCCGAGGGCGAGGGGGCGAGATACAGCGCCATGGATAGCAGCGCGAGCGCGGTCCCGAGCAATCCGGCGACGAGCACCGGCCGATCGCCGAATCGATCGGTGGCAACGCCCCACGGCAGTTCGGACAGCGCGATCCCGAGCCCGGTGGCGCCCAATACGAGTCCGAGCTGCGCATTGCCGAGATGGTAGCCTGTGCGCATCCAGACGGCCGTCGTCGGAATGCCCGCTGCCACGGCGGAAAAAGCGGCATTCGCGGCGACGCCCACCCCCAGCACTTTCCACCGATGTGACGCACTCAGCGTCTTTGTCCGTGTGTCGACGAGATATTGCGCATCCATAGGTTGCTCCGCATGACATTTGACGGAGGCAGTGTCCCACCCTATATTCGTGCTGAAAATCGAATAATTTGAAACGTATCGTTCGAAAAAACAGGATGATTAACATGGTGACGCCATTCGCGCAGCGATCAAGGAAGCGGACACATCTGGACACCCTGGTTTTCCGCACGAGGTCGTCACCCAGATGATGCAGGCGCGCCGCAAGGAATCTTCGGCCCAATATCCCAATAAAGGCGTGCTGCGCTTCGATTGGCGGGCAGCAGACGGCGAGATCCTCCACCCATACGCCGCGCGCAAGGGCGGCAAGCGCTGGATCGTGAAGCTTTACCTACCGTTCCCGCAGACGTTTGACGAAATGTCGGAGCGCGATTTCATCGCCTTGCCGATCGCAACATCGGACGACATACGCGCTCGCTCGAAGCCTCATGGAACCGAGTAAGCGCGCTCCGTTGATATAATCGCCGACCAAAATAACGGCATACAGCTGCCGCACGAGAGTATTCCGAAAAATTCAGGCCGACTCTTAAAAGGAGCAAGCGTTTATGCAAAACGCAAAAAACGAGCAACAAGAAGATGCTCAAGCAGTCATAGAGAAAATTGAACGTTCTCGGTAAAGAGGGGATGAACAATGAAGCGTTCTCGCTTGAGGAAGGGCGATCGATCGTCGGTCGGCGGTGTAGTCAATGAAGGCATCCCTCGCATGTCGCATGAAGGAACGGAACTGACGTTTCTGGGGGCGAGTGTAACGTGTCCGGCCTGCCACTCGACTGGACAAATTGTTCCACAAGGGCCGCGCTGGCCGGCCAATTTCATGGGCAGGCAGCCCGCACTGGAAGGCGACCTGTGCGCTTGCAAATGCGATCCACCACCTGTGATGCTGGCCTCGCAGGCCACCATGTTTGAGTCGTTCGATTCTCATCAGCTTGCCGGCATGGGCTTCACTACCAGCGGGCGCCCGCTTGACGAAAAGCCTCACTGGATTAAGTTCGCGCTGAATGAGAAAGGCAGTTGCGAAGGCTTGCGATGCACGGCTCACTTCGAGGACGGCGCGATAGAAAACGGGACGTTTGAAGCGAACAACATCGTTCGCTTTGAACGCCCCAATGGTAGCCCGTGCAAGCGGGTCGAGATCCTGTTTGATGATCACGGCAACAGTTCCGGCTCCATCATCGAAAATCTTCTCAGCTCAATGGCAGCGTAAGGAAATGGCCGACATACAATCCGATTCCGTATTCCAGGGCTCGTACGTTACACAAACGAAGCACGCCTTACCCAGCGCTATCGTCGACGCTGCAATTGCTGATCTCGTGGCAATCGCATCGAAATTCGGCACCGACGCAATTAAGGACGCCAAGACGCGCGAGCGCTATATGCGACACATTAAAGAGATTGCCGACCAGGTGCGCCATGAAGTCGACAGTGGAAAAATGTCCGTGAAGGAGGGTGCCGAGTATTGCAACCAACTGCGCGACAAGCTCTTCGTCGAGTATCGAAAATACACGTCAGCCGTGCGTGTTGCGATGGCGGAAGAAATCAAATTGGAGGCCCGAGGCTTCGACTACTATCTGAACAAGTACGCCCAGGGACAGTTCGGCAAGCCGTTCAATCAGCTGGCCGAGCAGGAGCGCCACAAGATTTACTATGCCGTCATCGAATCCGCCGGACGTGGCAATGCCAATGTCAACTCGAAAGTGCGCACCCTGCGTGTAAAGGGCAAGGTGGCACTCATCGTCACTGCCATTTTTGCGATCGGAGAGATCGTGGGCGCACAAGACAAGGTAAAGGAATTGGCACGTCAAGGCAGCATTGCTGCCGGCGGCATGATTGGCGGTGGAATCGCTGGGTTCTTCGTTTCATTCGTCTGTGGACCTGCTGAACCAGCTTGCGCCGTGGCCTTGGTGACGATCGGTAGTAACCTGGGCGGAATGCTTGGGGCGGTTGCAAACGATGCCTACCAAGACGAACTGGTGGAGTTCAATCGTTGGGTTTCGAAATAATGGACGACAGCTATGTCGATGACGTTGGCCATCCTGCTATCTGCGTTGATCGTCGTTTCCGGCGCGGTGATTGTAATCAATCTTTTAGACGGGTCGAGGGAGCTTCACGACTACTGGAACCTTGATAACGAGTACGAACCATCGCAGAGCAAGCTTGACTGGCTTAGGTCGAGTATCGCGTTCTATTCGGCGAGCGCGGTTCTGGTAGCTTCGGCCGGGATTTATCTCTGGATTCGCCATTCGTCTGGGTGACCGCTGCGGCACATGCCTCCATGCGCTCGAGCGGCTTCTTGCATGCGGCAGGCTAGGGCTGCCGCCGTTCAATCCCCGCCAAACGACGTCCCCTTCTCATCAGCATCACGGCTCGATCCGGTGTACAGTGAGTTCTCTTTTAAATCAGTTATTTAATTCATCTTTGGCGAAAATTTTGCGAATCCCGGCCGACCCTCATATGAGCCAAGCGAACTTCGACGTGGCGGCGCTGCGCAGCTTCGTCATGGGCATGGACTTGGGCAGCTTCGCGAAGGCGGCCGACCGCGTCGGCCGCTCGACGTCAGCTGTCAGCGCGCAAATCAGAAAGTTGGAAGAGCAGGTGGGGGCGCCGCTGTTCCGCAAGGCGGGCCGTGGTCTAGGGCTGACGGACGCAGGCGAGGTGATGCTGCGTTACGCGCGCCGGCTCGTCGAGCTCAACGACGAGGCAGTCGCCGCTGCCCGGGGGACGGATCTGGAGGGCTGGGTGAGGCTGGGCTTGCAGGAGGACTTCGGCGAGTCGTTGCTGCCGGGCGTTCTCGGGCGCTTTGCTCGGGCACACCCGAAAGTGCGCATTGAAGCGCGCGTGGCGCGCAACGGCGAACTGACCGAGCGGCTCGACGCCGGCGAGCTCGATCTCGCGCTGGTATGGGACGACTTCAAGCTTGGGATGCGCTCGCGGCGCGCGTCCGACGTGAGCGTCGATGTAGCCAAGCCCGCCATGCATTGGATCGGCTCTGACGCATTGCAATGGACGCGCGACAGTGGCGAACCGTTGCCGCTCGTGCTGTTCGACGGCGCGTGCGTGGTGTGTTCGCTGGCAACCGACGCGCTCGATCGCGCGGGCATCGCATGGCGCGTTGCGCTGACCAGCCCGAGCCTCGCCGGTTTGTGGGCTGCGGCCGCAGCGGGGCTTGGCCTCACCGTGCGCACGGCCTATGGTTTGCCGCAGACGGTGCATGCGATCGATCCGGACGCATACGGTTTGCCCGCGTTGCCGGCGTTGGGTCTGACGCTGCTGCGCGCGTCGAGCGTGGCCGTGCCGCCGGTCGATCAACTCGCGCAGATCTTGGTCGACGCCGTGCGTGGCTTTGCGAGCGAGCGGGGCCTCGAGCGCATCGCTGCTTGATCGAGCGCCCTGTTCACGGCATGAGGGCCGGCGAGGATTCGTAAGATTTTCGCCAAAGTCGCTTGAAGCCGCTGATTCAAAAGCGAAATCGATCATCGGATCGAGCGGCGGCACATTCCGCTGGAGATCCAGCAAGTGCGAGCCGAGCCGGTTAATGTGGTCTCGGCGGTACGGCGGTAATCCTCCCCTGCAGTAAGCGGGATCAGAAGTAGAATTTCCAGCAAAGGGAGTTCTACGCAATGAAGAAGTCGAAGTTCACGGATAGCCAGATCATGGACGCGCTCAAGCGCGCGGAAGCCGGCGTGGCGGTACCGGAGATCTGTCGGGAGCTGGGCATTAGCACGGCGACCTTCTACAACTGGCGCGGGAAGTACGGCGGGATGGATGTGCCGCTGATAGCCAAGATGAAGGAGCTGGAAGCTGAGAACGCGCGACTGCGCAAGATGTACGTCGAAGAGAAGATCAAGGCGGAGATCGTCGCGGAGGCGCTGGCAAAAAAAGACTGAGGCCATCTACCCGCCGCGAGATGGCCAGAGACTCAGTAGCGAGCCGGGGTGTATCGATCCGGCTTGCATGCGAGGCATTTGGCGTAAGCCAGACGTGCTACCGCTATGAGCGGCAGCGCAATGCGGAGAATGAGCAGATCGCGGACTGGCTGCTGCGGTTGACCGACAATCATCGCAACTGGGGCTTTGGGCTGTGTTTCCTGTACCTGCGCAACGTGAAGGGCTTCGGCTGGAACCACATGCGGTAATTTATGTGCTCCGATCACCGCGATGGGGAAGGCCATGAATACGTACGTTGGACTTGATGTTGCACAGCGAAAAACGGCAGTCTGTGTAGTCGACGACGATGGGAAGACGGTTTGTCATGGCACGGTCGATACGCGACCGGAAATGATCAGAGCCTTTCTCGAAGCCAAAGGTTGCAGCCACGCCAAGGTTGGTATGGAGACAGGCCCGTTGGCCGTGTGGCTTTATCATTCGTTGCGGAAGCTGAATCTCGACATCGATTGTATCCATGCGCGTCATGTGCATTCCGCGCTCACGGTGCAGTTGAACAAGACGGACCGGAACGATGCACGTGGTATTGCCAACCTGGTTCGCTCAGGGTGGTATCGGCCCACCTTTGTCAAAAGTCTCGAGTGCCACAACGAACGACTGCTGATCTCCGCGCGTGACCGGCTTGTGAGAGTGCGGGTTTCGATCAACAATCAGATTCGTGGTTTGCTAAAGACATTCGGCGTGGTGCTTTCGCCCGGTAGGAATGATGTCTTCCGACGCGAGGTCCTCGCAGCAGATCCCTCCGTCGAGGCAGTGAAGTCCGTGATCCTCATGCTACTGGATACGTGGCGGCACGTGAGTCTGCAAATTAGGGCGTGCAGCAGAATGCTCGAGAAACGAGCTGCGCAGGATCCCGTGTGCAGAATGCTGATGTCGATTCCGGGCGTTGGTGCGTTAACAGCTTTGTCCTACAAGACTGCAATTGGCGATCCGGCACGCTTCCGCCGTGTGACCGACGTCGGTGCCTATCTTGGCCTGACTCCGAGGAAATACCAGTCCGGTGATGTCGACAGAAACGGGGCGATTTCCAAGCAGGGAAACCGGCAGACGCGATCGCTCCTGTACGAGGCAGCGTCATGCTTGCTATCACGCTATGGAACCGAAACCAGCTTGGCACGTTGGGCTGGCATGATTCGTCAAAAAAAGGGATACAAGAAGGCGGTTGTCGCACTGGCTCGAAAGCTATCAACCGTTATGCTGAGTATGTGGAGGACGGGACAACTGTATAAAGACCCTGCTCCCCGGTCGGCCGTTAAGTGAGGGGCTGCTGTCATCGACTCCGATCAAACTGAGTTCGTCGCCGAACTCGATTCCGAGACTCGCTTTGCTACCTCTCATGGGGATAGCGTGAATCACATAGGATCGGGCGCGACGTCTGGCTGCATGTTGTAGCGTGTGAAAAGCGCGACTACGAAGACGACAAAGACCACAGTGGATCGGTGCTGTTGACCAATTAGACGATAAGCGCGTGTACCGGATTTACCGGGAGCTTGAGTTGAACCTGCGCATCAAGCCGCGCAAGCGGCTCGTACGGCAGGCGCCGGAGCCGCTGATCGTGCCGGCGTCGGTCAATGCGGTGTGGTCGATGGACTTCATGCACGACCAGTTGAAGGATGGTCGCAGTATCCGGCTGTTCAACGTGATCGACGACTTCAACCGAGAAGCGTTGGGAATCGAGATCGACTTCTCGTTGCCCTCTGCGCGCGTCATCCGGGCCCTGGAGCAGATCATCGGCTGGCGGGGAAAGCCGATGGCGATCCGGTGCGATAACGGTCCGGAGTACCTCAGTGATGCGATCACGCAGTGGGCTGGCAGGCATGGTATCGCGTTGAACTACATTCAGCCGGGCAAGCCGCAGCAAAACGCCTATGTCGAGCGATTCAACCGGACGGTGCGCTATGAGTGGCTGTCGCAGTACTACTGGGACGACCTTGCGCACGTGCAGCGCTTCGCGACCGAATGGATGTGGCAATACAATCACGAGCGCCCTAACATGGGCCTTGGCGGCATGACGCCGAAACAGCGGCTCATGGCCGCGGCATAGTCTCTACTTCTGACTCGCGTTAAAAGCGGGGGGATTACCATCCGAGGAAACGGCGGAGTGCCACATTGCCGAATGAGACTGCAAGGGATGCCCGCATCAGCCTTGCGTGCCGTCTGCAGTCCCCTGTCAATGTTGATAGGTTGGAAGCTACCGCCGTGTGCGTGCGGGCTCGACACGTTCCAAGTCAAAGCCCCACCGGTCGCACAGCGCGGCGAGGCAACATTCCACCGGCCGCGTGTATGTTCCCCGCTCAGCTTCGGGCACGTCGGGGAGCCACAACGTCATGGCCGCTTCTATCGATCGCGAATAGTGCGGAATCTCGCTTCCCATACTTTCACCGTCATTTGGTACGGTAACTATCGTCTCTCGCTTATGGGAACAGATGCCCACGCAAGGGTATCCCAGCCCCAGGGCGATCTCGGCATCCAATTCGTAATGCCCAGCGCCGTGCATGGCGTATATACCTTCGCCTGAAGCTGCAGACTTCAAAGATCTAACCGCGTGCCGCTCCCGTCGGCGCCAGTACCGGCCATCTGCGGTGTCCAATAATCGTTCAATCCAAGCCGCCGCGTCGTCTGCGTGAAACGTATAGAGCCACGGCAGTTGTGCTCCGAAAAGATCGTCGATCGCGAAGCGTGCCACGTCGTCTCCGTTGAACCATTCAAGCGCAGCGCGATGTGTTTCCAACTGCGCATGCACCCACTCCTCAAAGTGCCCAGCGTTGGGAAACGTTGCGACCAGCTCTACTGCACAGCGCGCCTGCTGCCTTAGCTGTTTCCGGCGCTGAATTGGGTTCGCGCTTCGGCCGATTTTGATCAAGCCGTGCATGTTTTGCATGACATACAGCGTCATGGTTCGCGTCTCGTCGTTTCGCAACGATGAAAGGTCAGAGTCGCGTGATAGCTCGATCAATCGTTCCATGAATGTTAGGCCTCGTCAGCAGTTCACAAGCGTGCGTCCTTATTGCGCGATGCCTTGGCGACAGATCCTGCTCGGTGCGCCGTCACGTTGTTTCACGAGAGCGTTTTGCCGAGCCTACGGGCGCGGGGTCAGCGCGAGCAGCCATCGTAATTGACAATCTACAGGCGCAGTTCACGCGTTTCCTCAATGGCGCTCGCGAGCTGCTTCTCATGCCGCTCGGCCAAGCGCCGCGGCTCGGCGGCGTCGGCCGAGCCCCTCTGGACTTCACCAACGAGTTGCTCGTTACGCTGCTGGACCTTCGTAAGGGTGGCTTCCGTGCGGCGCTGCGCATCACGTGCCTCTTCGGTTTGAAGCATAACGCGCTTCTGTACACCCTCAAGCCGAGTGGTCGCCTGATCGATTTGCGCACGCAAAGCCGCTTCGCGCTCAGCGTGCTCGGCGCGCAGCGATTCGAGCCCGCGAGCTTGTGCGGCGTGCGCCGCACCCGCATCAGCGCGTGCCGCGTCTCTCTCAGTCGAGACAGCCTGAAGCTCGCGGATGGCAGCCTCGTGTTCGGCGCGAGTCCGTGCCAGCTTGGCGCTCGTGGCAGCAAGCCGTGGGTCACGTTCGTCGAGTTGCTCGAGCAGCATTCGCATCTGCGCCTCCATCGCGTTGGCCGCTGGCGCAGGCAGTGCCGCCACGAGTGCGTTGTTGCGCGCCTGTTCGTCCTTCCAGAACTTCAACTCGTCGTTGATTGTCGTGCGGCTGCCCTGGCGAATCTCGGCATAGATTAAGTCGACGTTGAGTTCGTGCGGGAGCCGACCAGCGGCGACAACAAGGCGTGCGGCCGCGTCACGGGTGCGTAGACGGGTGTCACTGATGCGGCTCATGGGTGGATTTCATCGAGAAAAGTGGTCGCACGGCGGTTTTAGCGGAAAGTATTCGTGTATCGCTGTATATCGTTATATATGTAACGATTACGACTTCAAATTTACGATAACACGCATAATCGTATGGATTTTCGGTGTACTGCCGTGTCGCCCTTCGAAAACGCGTCTGTCATGAACCTGCCCGCGCCGACCCCGGATGCCCTGCTGCCGCTCACGCTGCCCGTCGTGCTCGACCGCCACGCCGGCACCAACCGGGCGCATGGCGGCTACCGACAGATCGCCGCCGACACAGACATCGAAGCCGTGCGCCTGTGGCTCGTCGCACACGTTGCGCAGTTACCGCAAGGAGGTCGGGGCGACGCGCGCGCTTGGCAAGCCGCTCTCGAGTCTCACGCGCGAGGACTTCCTGCTCTACGAGCGGTTTCTGACCGCACCGACGACCGATTGGACCGATCCGGCGCTGCTGCGCCGTGGCGGCACCCGGCGGCTCTTCGACGGCCCCCTCGCCGAGCGAATCCGGCGCCAGGCGCTCGGCATCCTCTCGGGCCTCTTCAACGATCTGGTCGCCGCCGGCTACCTCGCCGGCAACCCGCTCGCGCTGCGCTGCGCCCGGGCCGCAACCACGGCGCGCGTCCGGCGCGTGGAGCGGTATCTCGATGCCGCGCTTTCGCGCGTCGTGCTCGAGTCCGTGGAGTCCTGGCCGCAGGCTACGTCGTGCGAGCGCCAGCACTATGAGCGTAGCCGCTGGGTGATGCGCTTCCTCTACCACACGGCGCTGGGCGCGAGCGAGGCCGCGCACGCGAAGGCGGCCGATTTCTTCCAGCGTCGCGGGCGCTGGTGGCTGCATGTGGTTGGCAAGGGCGGTGCCGAAGGCGAGGTGCCAGTCAGCGACACGTTGATGGCCGAGTTCGCCCGCTATCGCACCTTCCACGGGCTGTCGCCGGCACCAGCACCGGGCGAGACAAGCCCCGCCATCCTGAGCGTCGCTGGCGACGCGAAGCGGCACCTGACGCCGACCGCGGTCTACCTGATCGCGAAAGAGGCGTTCCGGCGGGCGGCCGCCGCGCTCGAAACGAGCGATCCAGCCAGCGCGGCGACGCTCGCTCGCGCCTCGACGCACTGGCTGCGCCACTTGGCCGCCTCGCACCAGGCCGACGCCGGCACCGACATCCGCTTCATCCAGTGGAACCTGCGGCACGCCTCGATCGAGACGACGGGCCTCTATCTGCACGCCGAGGATGATCGGCGGCACGCGCATACCGTGTCGCCACAGGGGGACTGAGGCCCAACTCCCGGGGCGTCGCCCCGAAGTCAACCGGCGGAGCGCTCAGATACCTCGACGTTTCGTGCAGGTTGTTCTACGATTCTTTGAAGCAATTGCGAGAAAACTGGGCCCAACGTTAGCAGATCCCGGCTCCCCGGAAAGTGCAGCTTATTGAATCGAATCGGACGGTAACAATGCGCAAGCTTTCCGAGATCGCCCCAGACATAAGAGCGGACTGGCGCCCCATCAACAATGGCGCCGCTCGATCTGCTCTTGAGCAGATGGTAACGATGGGATTTATCAGCGAACCCTACTACTACGACAGAAATAGCGCTGGCGTTGTGGGCCAGTTTCTCTCTAACACCAAGGGATAGCGTGGACCAACCGCTCGCTGCGTGAAAACTGAATTACGCGCAATGTGCATGCGGTAGGGCTGTGACAGAAAGATTACGGGGGTAGCAATGCGAGCCAACAAATACCTATTCATAGCCTCTTTTATACTGCCGTCCAGTATGCTATGGACACAAATAGCTTTAAGTCAAACAATTGACCCGCAAACCGGCCAGGTTTATTTTGACGACGGGAGCGGGGCAATTTCCACCAACACTGGACAATACAATCCAAACGTTAGCAACCAGGGGGCGATCGACACCAATACCGGGCAATACTATCCTCCTGCGGGTCAAGGAGTGGTTGACCCAAACAACGGACAGTATTACCCCGATGTCGGGGCGGGGTACCTCAACCCGACTACTGGTCAATTTATCCCAAAGCAGTAAGGGCTGATCCGCTGGCAGCCTCGATGCAAGTCATAGGTAATATGCATCACGACCGAGAGCCGACATGTCTATTCTTAAGAATATTTTGACTGGAAATGCGGGAATAAAAGCTGCGACCAATGTTCATTTGGCTGAAATTGCCTTGCCAGGATTATCCAATCAGGACAAGCAGAAAATAAAAGATCAGATGATAAAAATGTGGACCCGCAGTTCAGGAGAGTCCATCGAGAGTAGAATTAGATCGTTTAATGCATATGATCGTCTCACACAATTGAGTTATATCGCTATTGCAATGTCTCTTGCTGGAATAGAGTCGCCAGTCAGCGGAGAAATATGGAATAACATTCGCTATCCGGGCGCCAATCTGCCTGACAGATCAGATCTCGCCGTCAACGCGGAGTGGCTTAAGAAAAAGCGCGGCATCGATGTGTCGATAAAAATTGAATCACTTGATATTACGTATTGGTAATTGTACAAATTATGGAGCATCCGCATTTCGCGATTGATTTCGCGTTGTGCGGTGCAATGAATGCCATGGAGCATAGGGGTACCGAATGATTCGGTGGGCATCTTGGCGGCGCTACGACTTCTGATAACACAAACCGGGGCTGATAATGAGTGAAACTGCGATTCGGCGTGCGTGGCGCGGTGAGGAACGGCTCGCGCCCGTCATGCTATGGGGGTTCCTTGTTTCAATGCTTGTGGGTGCCGTTTATAGAGGAGCGATGAAAGGGGCACTCGGACCATCGAGTGACACCTCCGATCCAACCATACAAGTTCTGTTGGTGCAGCTTCTATTCTTTGCCCCGATTGGCATCTGGTTTGTCATGGCATGGCGTTGTGCCCCGAACGTCATAAACACACGTTGGACAGTAATAGTACGGGTGCTCGTGGCTATCTGTGCCTGTTCATGGATAATTTCAATCATTTACGATAGTGACGACGTGCACAAAGCTTGGGTAGCCCGTTCAACTATCGCGTCGTATCCGGTTGCACAAAGAGAGCCTGCTATGCCACAGGCACAACCCGACGCACCACTTTCAGCATCTCAGGCCGCCGCGCCTGCTTCGCCTCCGACTCAACCTGAGTGGGTTATGAGCAAAGGTACCCCTGGCGATGTAGTCCATCGATACACGACGAGCGCTGGCGACGTGGCGTTTGTCAGAGAGGTGAGTTCTCCAAACGAGGATTCAGTTGCAACCTGGAAATGGCTAACACAATGGTACGCCAAGAAAGGCTATCACATTTCGAAAGTTCAGAATGCCGTTCTCGACAACGGCTCAACAATTACCGCCGCTAATCTTGACGCCCCAAAAGGGTCCGCGTATAAGGGTTTAGAATCTCTGTATTTGATGTTAAATCCCAATGGCGAAAAATGGGCACTCGTAGTGCAACCTGGGTCTGGGGGGCGCAACGCCGATTTTGAAGGTCGCCTTACCCGGTTAATCACCACCATAGCACAATGGTAATGAGGCGATGAGAAGACCTTTGAACGGCCGTAGCCGAAAGAGGCATGAAAATTCCCGTTTGCGCAGCCCTGATCAATAGGCGAGTGGGGTCGAATTGAGACGCGCGATCCGCCAGTTCTTACGATTGCTCGACACCCGTGATGCTGCGATGCAGCATCACGTGGGCGCAATCAATCAGCAGATACGGATACCCAAATTATGAAGATTCCCGAAAAACCGACCTACATCTTGGAATACACGCCCCGTACGATCACCGCAATTGCGCGGGCAGAGACGGCTGGTCAGGCGGGGCAAAACATCCAACACGATGTCGATGTCACGATCGATGAGGACCCTTCCGTTCAGAAACCCGCTAAGGGCTGGCGAACAATAAGCAAAGACGAGGGTGATCGGTTTATCGTTGAGGTCGAACCTGGAGTGCCAGGCAGCCAGTTCGATTTACCGTTTCATCACGCTGTCATTTTCGCTGACGAGGCGCAGAAAAAACTCTCAAAATCACAGATCTGAGTTAGTTTTGGCGAAAAATTTGCGAATCCCGGCCGACCCTCGGCATGGCTTACCGCTTGGTTCGCGGCGTCCGGGAGCCGGAGGAGGCATCGCCAGAAGGGCGCAGCGAGATAGCAAAGGACCTACCCCCGCGTGCCCCGGGCGATCTCGTCCCCCGCGTTGGGTGAGAGCTTGCGCGTGATGGGGATGGACCCGAGCGAGAACAGACCGACGACCGCGAACGACGGCCAGAAATCCGACCACATCGCATGCGTATGGCCATGAAGCGCGCGGGCGATCTGCAACACGATGCCGCCCACCGTCACACCGAGGCCGAGAGACATCTGTTGCACGACGCTGCCGAGGCTCGTTGCGCGGCCAACGTCCCGGCTCGCAATCTCCGCATAGATCATCGAGTTCAAAGCGGTGAACTGAAGGGCAGGAAAGAAGCCGCCTAGCAGCACGACGAGCCACATCGTCCAGACCGGGGTGCCGGGGAAGAAGGCGCCATAAGCGGCGATCGCGATGCTCGAGAAGACGGCGTTGTAGATCAGTACCGTGCGGAACCCGAACCTGCGCAACACCGACGAAGTCAACGAGCGCATGAACATGCTGCCGAAGGCAGAGGCGCAGGTGATCGCACCCGATTGAAAGGCCGACATGCCAAGCCCTTCCTGCAGCGCGAGCGGCAGCAGGAACGGCACGGCGCCCAGGCCGATGCGGAACATCGAGCCGCCCAGCACGCTCGCGCGAAACGTCGGCGCGCTGAGCAGGCGCAGGTCGAGCAAGGGCCGTTGCGCGCGCTGCGCGTACAGCACGTAGAACGAGAGCAGCAAGGCGCCGGTCACGCACATTTCGTAGGCGGCGCGGTCGGACACGAGTTCGCTGCCGATCAACGAAAGACCGAGCAGAAGAAGCGACGCGCCGCTAGCCGAAAGCGTGAAGCCGAACCAATCGAGCGGGCCGGGATGCGGTTCGTGCGTGTTGACGATGTGGCGGTTCGTCAGATAGATGCCGAGAATGCCGACGGGCACATTGACGAAAAAGATCAGCCGCCAGTGCAGGTACGTCGTGATGAAGCCGCCCAGCAGCGGCGCCGCGGCCGGCGCGAACATGGCTGGCAAGCTCAGGTAGTTCATGGCTCGCACGAATTCACTCTTGGGGACAGCGCGAAAAATGATGATGCGGCCGACGGGGACCATCATTGCGCCGCCGATGCCCTGCAGAAAGCGCGCGCCCGTGAAGACGGGCAGGGAGCGCGCAACGGCGCACATGATCGAACCTGCGATGAAGATGCCGATGGCCGTGCGAAAGACGGTGCGCGCGCCGAACCGATCGGCAAGCCATCCGCAAATCGGAATGAACACGCCGAGCCCGACGACGTAGCTCGTGATGGCTACCTTCAGCGCGACCGGGTCGCTGCCGAAATCGCGCGCCATCGAAGGCAATGCCGTGACGATGATGTTGCCGTCGACGCTCTCCATGAACATGGCGCAAGCCACGATCAGCGGGGCGAGGAAAGCTTTGATGGCAAGCGGCATGGGCGAGCGGCGCTGCAACGGCGAATCGCGGGCAAGGACGCAAAGCAGCGATTATGCGCTGACTCTCACAATCATGCGTACGAACGCGCAAGCGATTGTTGCGCGCGCAACGAAAACGGCCGGTCCGGCAAACGGGGCCGGACCGGCCAACGATGAGCCTCGCCGTGAGTTCGAGCTTACCGTCCGCTTACGGGCAAGCTGCCGCGGGCCTGTTTCAGGCGACTTGTTCGTCTCATTGCCCGAACGGATGTGCGCTCACGTAAGAGGCCAGGTTCGACATGACGAAACTGCCCCAACCGGTCGGGTAGTCCCAGCTGGTTGTGGCTTTGTAGCCGTAGCCGCTGTAGCCGTTGTTTCCGGATGTCACGTCGTGGACGAGCGACGGCGTCGATCTCACTGCGCTATAGATGCTCGACGCGGGGAACCCCAGTGAGTTCGCGTGAGCCGATTGCAGCCGCGCCCACAAGCCGACGAAGATCGGCGAAGACAGGCTCGTGCCGCCTATCTGCTGGATCTGGCCGTAGTTGTAGACGAGCGCCCCCGAGCCTTGCGCCGCGTCGAACGAAATATCGGGCACGGCGCGCCCGCTCGGCTTGGGGCTCACCGAAAGCGTGCCTTGCCAAGAAGGCACGGGCTCGACCATGCTGATGCCGCCGGTCGATGCCCAGAGTTTGCCGTTGCCGTCGAGCCCTTCGTTCCATACCGTTTCCTTGGCCCACTTGCCGCTAGAGGTGAAAAGCGTCGTTCCACCGACGGCGATCACATTGGACGACGATGCGGGCCACGAAATCGAGTACGTGCTGCCGTCGGGATATCCGCGGTTGTTGCACTCGTAGACGCCTTCGTCTCCCGACGAAACCGAGAACGTTTGCCCTTGGGCCACCGCTACGGCAAAAATCTGATCCTCGGCGGCCACGGTCCCGTCGGCCTGCGCGTCGGTTTCACACCAGCCGAGCGAAACGTTGATGACCTTGGCCGTGTTGTCGCTGACGGCTTGATTGAACGCCTGCGTCAAACCGGTGTTGCCCGATGCGTTCATGTCGGCTTCATAGAAGATCAACTGGTTGACCACGCCGCCGGCTGCTCCGACGATATCTTGGCTGTCGAGATCCCATTCTCCTTGGCCTTCTTGATCGTCGCTGTAATTGCCGCCGGGATCGCCCGTTTGCACGGCGGAGACATTCACTTGCGCCAAACCGTTTGCATCGGTGAATTGGTTCAGATCCTGCGTGGCCTGGCTCGCGCCGCCGATCGTGATCACGCCCACGGTCGTTTGCGATGCGCTCGGCAGGCTCGCGGCGCCATAGATCAAACCGAATTCGAGGGGGTAATGCCCCGTCTCGGTCCCCGCCGCTTGAAGCTTCGGTTGTGTACGCGGGCCTCTGACCGCCATCGTGTGAGCCAGCGTCACGTTTTGCAGGCCGAGCACCGACAATACGGTGTCGCCGAGCGCTTCAGGCACTTGCGCCGGAGCAGAATTGGCCACGACGGTGCGCCCGCCCTTGCGGAAGTGGACGAGCGGCGTGTTGAACGCCGCCTTCACCGTGCCGGCCGTGCCGACGGCCGAGATCAGCAGGCGGTTTTTCGAAACCCGAATGTTGATAAACCCGCTTTTTCGCAAGTGTGCAACGACCTTTTGCACCTGGGCTTTGCTAGGCGCGAATTCGGCAAGGAACGCTTTCGATGTGAGGAAGTGCCCGTACTGCGCATTGCCGCGCTCGTTCACGGCCCGGCCGAGCGTCTCGAGCTTTTTCAGATTGCGCACGCGCAGGCTGACGACGACGTGCTCGGGCTCGCCTGCGGTCGCTTGCGCGGCGGGTGAAGCCGAGAATGCGTGCATTTGCTCGGGTGTGAGAAAGGCCTTCGTCTCGGTGCCGACCCATGTCGTCGGCGAAGCGGCCGCATGCGCGGCCACCGAGGCAGCGGCGAGCGGCAATGCCAGCGCCGCGGTTTTGAAAATAGCCGATACCGACCCCTTCGATTTCACTGTCGACTTCAATTGAACCTCCTAGGATTTCAACGTCAAGAGACGCCGTATCCGCGGGAATGCGGTGAGTCAACGGATTTGAGTTTAGCTGCCGTCTCGAGCCAACGTTGTGATTAATGAATGAGTATTGCGTCACTCTGCGACACTCAATAATTTATTGAGTATGTTGAACCTAACAGACCAAAAACCTGGTCGTGTAGCTGTTAGGAGTGGTAGTGGAAATGCGGGTCTGTCCGGCGTTTGAGTGGGCGTGCGACCTATGCGTTGGCCGTTTCGCATCGAATGAAAGGACTATAGCGTAAATAATACGTCGGACTAGCTCGACCGGTGGTAATCGGTATCTCTATCCCGTAGACGGTGTGTTCTAATTGATATTAATTTTAAATAACCGTTTCGGTTTTTGCTTAAAAATTTATTTCGATATTTAAGGTGGAAGATGCCATGTGTTTAAAATTTCCGTTTATCGCCCGGTCGCTTCGTCGTAGAAACGCGCCAAGTCGCCTTTCAACGCGTGCAGGGCCGCATCGTCGAGATAGATCATATGCCCCGTCGCGTAATACGTTACCCGCAGGTTTTTGCTCAGCGAGGGCGGAAGGCCCATGTGGGCTAGATCGTATTCGGTCGCAAAGAACGGCGTGGCGAGATCGAAGTAGCCGTTGGCCGACAACACCCGCAGGTGCGGGTTCTGCCGCATCGCTTCCGCGAGATCGGCGGCGGCATACGGGGTGCTGAGCGTCTCGCCCCACCACACATGGTGCTTCCAGTCCCAGGCGCTCAACACGTGATCGTTGAATACACGATAAGCGCTGTCGTGCGCGTCATGCAGATCCTGCGCGAGATGTTGGTGAAATGCGGCGGCGAAGGCGCCTGTGATGTACTTCTCGGATGCGTCGTAGTCGGGCGAGGAGGAATCTTGGTCGTATTCGATTCCTTCGAAGCGGCTATCGTAGCGGCCTATGCTGCGCGTTTGCGTCAACAAGAGCTGCTTGCGAAAGTGCGAGGGCGAGACGCGTAGGCGTGCACCGATCACATATTTCGTATCCAGCCCCGTGTAACGAGCGATTTGGCCCGCGATTGCGTTGCGCTCGGCATCGGGCAGCGCATCGCCCTTGGCCAGCGCCGCGGCATACGGCCCCGCCGCGAACGCGCGCACTTCGTCTAGAAACGCCGGCAGATCGGCGTTTTTGCCGGGCCCGAGCTTGTCGTGGTACCACGCCGCCGCCGCATACGATGGCAAGTAGCGTACATACATGAGATCGAAGCCGGGGGCTCGGACGCCGGAATTGAGGACCGACGAGAGCAACACGACGCCATTCAAGGAGATGTTGTGCTGTGCGAGGCGGTAGGCCAGCATCGCCGCCCGCGTCGCGCCATACGATTCGCCGAGCAGAAACTTCGGCGAATTCCATCGATCGTTCACGCTCAGGTAGCGGTCGATGAAGCGGGTGAAGGCGTCGAGATCGCCGTCGACGCTCCAAAACCGCTTGCCGTTACCGTGGCCGACGACCTTCGAGTAGCCGGTGCCGACCGCATCGACGAAGACGAGGTCGCTCTTGTTGAGCAACGAGTCGGGATTGTCGGCCAGCACGTAGGGCGCGGGCGGGGTGGCCGTGGGGCTAGACGTATGGACGCGCTTGGGGCCTACCGATCCCATGAGTAAGAACACGCTCGCCGCACCTGGCCCGCCGTTGAACAGGAAGGTCACAGGGCGTGGGGCGCCGTGCTGAGTGGGCCTTGTTGTATACGCCACGTAGAACACGCTCGCCTCGGGCTCGCCCGCGTCGTCGCGCAGCAGCAGGTTGCCCGCCGTGGCGCGGTATTCGATCTTGCGGCCGTCCAACTTCAGGGTGTGGTCGGTGACCGTCGATGTCTCGCGCGGGACCGGTATAGCGGCGCCGGGCGTCGCCGATTGCGCATGCGCCATGTTTGCCGGGGGGCTGCCATGGACCTTGGCGTCCGTCGCTGCGGCAGGTGGCGTAGTAGCGGTGGCAGCGGGGGCGGTGGCAGCAGCGGCGTCGCTGTTGCCCTCATCGTCGGCGGCGGCATGACGGCTCGCGCCCAATGCGCATGCGAGCGCAATCGATAGCGCGGCGAGCTTGGCCGTACGATTGCCGGATAACGATGAGGCGAAGCGATGGCGCATGGCTGGACCTTGTGCGACGGATGCGGGCTGCGAAATGGAGGAGATGTAGGGCCTGTTCACGCTAATAACGGGCTTGCGCTGGCCGCCAGCCCCACGAAAGTATCTTGTTATTCAGGGCGCGATCTTCGCTACCATGTCGACGATCGACCGTTACCTCGCCAAGGCGCTTGTCATGTCAAATCCCCCGCTTGCCACGAAAGATACCGCAGACGGAAAGCGCAGTCAGCGCATTGCGACGCTCGCGCTCTACGCGGCGCTGGTGGCGCTAGCACTGTGGATCATCCGGTCGTTCATTCCCGCCATCGTTTGGGCGCTCGTGATTGCGATCGTCATTTGGCCGCTGTTGCAGCGCTTGAGCCAAGCCAAGCAAAGTGCGACGCGTGCGAGCATGGTCGCGTTGCTTTTGACGACGGTGGTCGGATTGTTCGTCGTGCTGCCGTTCGTGCTCGTCTTCACGCAGGTGCTGCACGAAGGGCATCAATTGATCACGTGGATCAAACAGGTCGAGGAAACCGGGTTTGCCGTGCCTGAATTCGTGACCCGGTTGCCGTTCGGCAATCAAATCGCGGCCTGGTGGCAAACCAATCTCGCGCGGCCGCTCGAAGGATCGCCCGCCATGGACGCACTGCGCGGCGGGCACGTCGCGACGGCCGGGCGGCACTTCGGCAGCATTGCCTTGAAAGGCGTCGTGCATTTCGGTTTCATGTTGCTGACGCTATTCGTCTTCCTGCGTTCGGGGCCGCGCGTGGCCGAGCAGGCGCTACGCAGCGTGCGACGTGTGTTCGGCGCGGACGGCACGCACCTTGCGATACGGATGACCGCCGCCGTGCGTGCGACGGTGACCGGCCTCGTGGTGGTGGGGCTGGGCGAAGGCGTGCTGATCGGCGCGTCCTACTTCGCGACCGGCTTGCCGCATGCGGCCGAGCTAGGCCTCGTCACGGCCGTTGCGGCCATGCTGCCGTTTTGTGCGCCGCTCGCGTTCGGCGGCGCGGCGCTGTGGCTGTTCGTGCAGGGTCAAGTCGTGGGCGCGTTCGCGGTGCTGGCGACGGGCAGCATCGTCGTCTTCATCGCCGAGCATTTCGTGCGCCCCGGCATCATCGGCAGTTCGACGAGGCTCCCGTTCCTGCTCGTGTTGTTCGGCATCCTCGGCGGCGCCGAAACCTTCGGCCTCGTCGGGCTGTTTATCGGCCCGGCCCTCATGACGGTTCTGACGCTGCTATGGCGCGAAGGGACGCGCTGAGCCCTCCGTGGATTAGGCCTTCTCCCGCATCGGGTTGCGGAAACTCACGTTCAGGAGGTTCCACGCGCTTTCAAGACGAGGCGCGGCTCGCTTTTATGACGGCTTCTACGGCGCCAATGACTGAGCAATGCCGGTGAGCTTATCGGGGTTGCGCACGGCGTAAATCCCGAGCACGCGCTCCCCGTCGGTTGCGAGCGCCATTGCCGATTCGAGCTTGCCGTCGACATACCGGAGAAAACCCGGTTCGCCGTTGATCAGCGCATGGCGGTACACCGTCTGATCGCCGAAGCGCCGCCCTGTAACCCAGAAAAGATTGGCGATACGATGGGCGCCGTGCAGCACTTTGAATACGGCCGGCACTTTGCCGCCGCTGTCGCCGACGAGTTCGACATCGTCGGCGAGAAGCGCTTGAATGGCGTCGCGCTCGCCCGACTGCGCCGCGCGGATGAATTTTTCGACGACGCGCCGGTGCGCCTCGCGCGGTACGTCGAACCGCGTGCGGTTCTGCTGCACGCGCTCGGAGGCGCGATGAACCATTTGTCGGCAAGCGGCTTCGGTTTTGCCGAGCAATGCGGCGATTTCGTCGTAGCCGTGATCGAACACCTGGCGCAGCAAAAATGCGGCGCGCTCTTCCGCCGACAATCGTTCGAGCACCCATAGCAGCGCCATCGACAAATCGCTGGCAAGCTCGACGGCGGTTTCCGGCGTGCGCTCGTCGGCCTCGACGAGCGGCTCGGGCAGCCACCCGCCGACGTAAGCTTCACGCTCGGCTTTGAGCGCGCGCAACCGGTCGATCGAGAGTCGCGTCACGATCGTGACGAGCCAAGCCTCGGGCGATTGCACCGCCGCGCGGTCGGTGTTCTGGCGCCACCGCAACCATGCGTCTTGCACGATGTCTTCGGCGTCCGCCCGGGTGCCGAGCATGCGGTACGCCACGAGAAACAGGCGCGAGCGTAAGGCGTCGAATGGGTCGGGATCGGTTGCCGGGGTGGCGGGAGGCGTACTCATATGGGACTCGAAAACGGGCGGGCCGGGGCAATGGCCTCAACCACCCTTAGACGGCGCACCCCGGCGTTTTGTGACAGCACTTGCCATTGTTATAGGCGAGAGGGCATCGCGAGGCCAAATTCGCGTGCCAGCAGCCCGGGCACTTCGTCCTGCGCGACGGTCCGCTTTTCGACGCGGCCGTGGGACATGGTCTTGAAGCTATCGCCGGCCAAGGTTTTCCGGCCCGACTCGGTCAGCAGAACGGCGACGAGCTTTTGTACGAAGATCGAGTCAGGGTGCGTCGAGTTCAGATAATTGGCCGGCATGAAATCGACCCACTCTTGAGGGGAAAGATCGAACGCATATAGATTCGCCCATTCGCCGTCGATCTTGGTGCGCAGGACGTAAAAGCCGTCATCGCCGAGGCTGAGCATGTAGATATCGCCCTCTTGGTCGATTTCTACGCCCAGCGCGGTAAGGGCAATCGGCGCGCGAATGACGTTGGCCCCGAAACCGAGGTCGCACAGCCACTGCTCTGCGTCCATCTCGACGATGACGACCATGTGCGTCCTGGGGCGGCGCATCGGGTAGGTCATCGGCCGTGCCGCAGCCAATCGATGCGCGATGCCGAGCTGCTCGAGTGCCATCGAGAACAGCCCGTTGACTTCGTAGCAGTAGCCGCCGCGCTTGTGTTGGATGATTTTGTCGACGATTTCCTCGGGCACGAGCGATACGATCTTGCCTGCTTGGACGTCGAGGTTTTCGAAGGGCACGGAAAACAGCTGGCGCCGCATCACGCGTGTCACCGTGTCGATGTCGGGCGTGCGCGGACCTGCGTAGTCGATGCGAGCGAAATAGTCTGTGAGGGAAAAATTGTCGGCGTGCATGGCGTGCTCTTCTGTTTGCGTCGTCAATATCGTTGCCTGCGCGACTAAATGTCGTCGCGCATGAGTTTTTGCGCTCACTGCGGGCTGAACGCCGACGCCACCGACAGCGCGTAATCCACCGCTTCCGAATCGACGTCGAGATGCGTGACCCATCGTTGGCGCGTGGAGCCGTAAGAGGAGACGACCCCGATGCCGTGCCCGGCCAGGTGCGAGGCGAAGGCAGGGGCAAGCGAGGCTTCGACGTTGACGAATACGATGTTGGTGTCGGGGGCCGTGACGGTCAGCCCCGGCAGCTTCGCCAACCCTTGCGCGAGCGTGCGCGCATTGGCGTGATCGACAGCCAGCCGCTTGACGTTGTGCTCGAGCGCATAGAGTCCGGCGGCCGCGAGAATCCCGGCTTGCCGCATGCCGCCGCCGAGCATTTTGCGCCAGCGCCGCGCGCGCGCAATCGCCGCCTTGGAGCCGACGAGGACGGAGCCCACCGGCGCGCCCAGGCCTTTCGAGAGGCAGACGGAAACCGTATCGAACGGCAAGGCGAGTTGGGCCGGGCTCGTGCCGGAGGCCACGGCGGCATTGAACAGGCGCGCGCCGTCGAGATGGCAAAGCAAGCCATGCTGCTTGGCGAGCGCCGTTGCGGCTTGCACGTAATCGGCAGGCAAGACTTTGCCGCCGATCGTGTTCTCGAGCGCCAGCAACCGGCTGCGAGCGAAGTGAGGATCGTCCGGCTTGATCGCCGCTTCGATGTCGGCCAGCGCGATCGTGCCGTCGGCCGCGTTCTCCAGCGGCTGCGGCTGGATGCTGCCGAGCACGGCTGCGCCGCCGGCTTCCCAGCGGTAGCAGTGCGCTTGTTGCCCGACGATGTATTCGTCGCCACGCTCGCAATGCGTCATCAGGGCGATCAGATTCGACTGCGTGCCCGATGGAACGAACAGGCCGGCCTCCTTACCGATCGTCTCGGCCACGCGCGCCTCCAGGCGCTTCACGGTCGGGTCGTCGCCGAATACGTCGTCGCCAACTTCCGCGGCCGCCATTGCAGCCCGCATGGCGGCGCCGGGGCGCGTGACGGTATCGCTGCGAAAGTCGTACTTCAATGCTGCCTGTTCCATTTCGTTTCTCCTATTGGCATGCCTTGTTCGATGCGCTCATGGTGGCACGCGCCGCGCTTCGACCCTATACACAACTGTGCCGAATCTGTTACATAACAGATTTTGCGATTCTACGAGGCGTCATGGATTCGGCAGAGCGGGACGAGCCGTTGTATCGGCAGTTGGCGCAGCGCCTTTGGGAGAACGTCGAAGGGGCGGCGATGAACGAGGGCGAGCGCCTGCCGTCCGTGCGCACGCTTGCGGCGCAGCATGGCGTGAGCTTGACGACCGCGCTGCAGGCGCTGCGTTGGCTGGAGACCCGCGGACACATCGAGGCCCGGCCGCGCTCGGGCTATTTCGTTGCGAAACGCACGCGCCGCGGCAAGCGGGCAGGCGGCCAGAGCGAGCCGAAAAGCGGGGCGCCGAAACGATGGGCGCGCCCCGCCGCAGAACTCGATGCGCAGACGCGCGACCATCTCGCGATTGCCGGCGCGCCCACGGCGGTGCGGCTCGATCTCGCGTCCGCGGAAGCGGCTCTGTATCCGATCGAGCGGTTCAGCGTGCTGTTGCGGCGGCTTGCCTATCAACATCGGGACCTCGTCGGCTCCCACGTGCGCGGGTCGGGGTATCCGGCATTGCGTGCGCAGATCGCGCGCCAGGCAATGCAGTACGCCTGCGAGCTCGATCCGGACGAGCTCGTCGTGACCAACGGCTGTGTCGAAGCATTGAATCTGGCGCTGCGAGCCGTCGCGCGTCCCGGCGACACGATCGCCGTCGAATCGCCGACTTATTTCGTGCTGCTGCAGATCTTGCGCGCTTTGGAGATGCAGGCTTATCCGATTCCATGCCTGCCGCAATCGGGCATCGACGTGGATGCCTTGAAGCAAGCGCTCGATCGCGGTGTCCCGATCAAGGCCGTGGTGACGGTGGCGAACGGCAACAACCCGCTCGGCAGCGTGCCGAGCGATGCGTCCAAGCGCGCCCTCGTGGAACTGCTGCGCGAGCGCGACGTCGTCCTGATCGAAGACGACATCTTCGGCGATCTGTGCTTCGGCGAAACGCGACCGAGGCCGGTTCGGGCGTTCGACGACATGCACGGCAACGTCTTGCTGTGCGGCGGCTTCTCGAAGAGCCTGTCGCCAGGCTTGCGCCTGGGATGGATCGCGCCGGGACGCTTCACGGAGCGCGTGAAAGCGCTGAAGTACACGACGAGCATGGCGACCGCCGAGTTGCAGCAAGCCGCGGTGGCGCAGTTGTTGGCTGGCGGCGGCTATGCCTTGCATTTGCGCCGCTTGAAGGCTGCGCTGCTCAGCCAGCAAGAGGCGTTGCGCGAGGCCGTGCTGCGCTATTTTCCCGCAGGCACGGAGGTGACGCGTCCGGCCGGCGGCCTCGTGTTGTGGGCTAAGCTGCCCAGCGGAGACGGGCCGGCGCGCAGCACGCGTGAGTTGTTCGAGCGCGCGCGGGCGGAAGGGATCAGCTTCGCGCCCGGGCATTTGTTCGGCGAGGGCGGGGCGTTCGACGATTGCCTCAGATTGAATGCGGGCAATCGCTGGACGAGCGAACTCGACGCGGCCGTGCGCCGCCTCGGCGCGCTCGCGGCGTAGGCTCGTGCGCTGGCCGGTCTCGTTCTCTCGTTCGTTTGGCGATCACATCATCCCGGCAAGCCGCGCGACCCCGAGCGCACCGATGCCGCCGAGGATCGGGCCGACGATGGGCACCCAAGCATACGACCAATCGGATGATCCCTTGCCGGCGATCGGCAGCACGGCATGCGCGACGCGAGCGCCGAAGTCGCGAGCAGGATTGATGGCGAAGCCCGTCGGCCCGCCGAGCGAGAGCCCGATGCCGTAGACGATCAGCGCGACGACGAGCGGCCCGAGCACGCCCGTGGTGCCGACGGCTTTGGTGAAGATCGCCACGACGAGAAACACGAGCACGAACGTGCCGATCAGCTCGGTCAACATGTTCGAGAATGGCGCGCGGATGGCCGGCCCCGTCGAAAAGCAGGCGAGCTTGATACGCGCGTCATCGGTCTTTTTCCAATGCGCGAGATACGTGATCCACACGAGCACGGCGCCAATGAATGCGCCGATGACCTGCCCGGCGAGATAAGGCAACACCTCGTTGCCTGGGAAATGCCCGAGGGCGTAAAACGCGAGCGTGACGGCAGGGTTCAGGTGGCCTTGGCTACCCAATGCGACGGCGGCCACGACGCCGGCCAGCACGGCGAAGGCCCAACCCGTTGCGATCACGATCCATCCCGAGTTCTGTCCTTTCGACTGCGTCAGCAACACGTTCGACACCACGCCGTTGCCCATGAGCACGAGAATGGCCGTGCCAATCAATTCACCGACAAATCCGTTCATGACGTTCTCCATCGATTCGATCGTTGTCGACTACATGCACATGCGCGCGTTCACGCCTGGCCCCAATGCAAAGCGGCGGTGTGGACCGGCGCATCCCAAAGCGCAAGCCAATCGTCGTTGAGCTCGGTCAGCGTGATCGAGCAACCGGCCATCTCGAGCGACGTCACGTAGTTGCCGGTCAAGAAACGCGCAACGCGTACGCCGCGTGCGCGCAAGCGCGTCATCGCCGCATTGACCATCAGATAGAGCTCCGATAGGGGCGTGCCGCCGAAGCCGTTGACGAGGAGAATGCATTCGCGTCCGTTGCCTGGTGCAAGGTCTTCGACGATCGGCGCGACCAGATCTTCGGCGATCGCATCGGCGCTATCTAGTTTGACGCGGCGCCGGCCCGGCTCGCCGTGGATGCCCACACCGAGTTCCATTTCGTTCTCGCCGAGCACGAAAGTCGGGGTGCCCGCCGCGGGCACGGTGCAAGAGGTCAGCGCGACGCCCATCGAGCGCGTCCGACTGTTCACGGCTTTGCCGAGCGCGACCAACCGTTCGATGTCGCGCCCTTGTTCGGCCGCGGCGCCGACGAGCTTTTCGACGATCAGCGTGCCGGCCACACCGCGTCTGCCCGTCGAATAGGTGGAGCGATCGACGGCGACATCGTCGTCGACGATCACCGTGCGCACATTGCCTTCGGCTATTTCTGCAGCCATGTCGAAGTTCATGACGTCGCCTTCGTAGTTCTTCACGATCAGCACAGATCCCGCACCCGAATCCACCGACTGCATGGCGGCGACGATTTGATCGGGCGTCGGCGAGGTGAAGATTTGTCCCGGACACGCGGCATCGAGCATGCCGCGCCCGACGAAGCCCGCATGCAGGGGTTCGTGCCCGGAGCCGCCGCCGGAAATTAGCGCGACTTTGCCCGGCGTCAACTGCTTTCGCCGCACGAATTTTCGTTCCTCGCCGAGTTCGACGAGGTCGGCATGCGCGAGTGCGAAGCCGTCGAGCGATTCGGCGAGCACCGTTTCGGGTGCGTTGATCAGCTTTTTCACTGTGTCTCCTCCTGTTTTGAGTCGTTGCAGGGTTGGGCCAGCGCTAGTCGAGTCCCTTCGAAGGCCGCTGCCTTTCGGAAGCGTCGGAAGCGTCGGAAGCGAAGGTTTGCGCCATCTGCGTGAGTGTGCGAACGAACTCGGCGACGAGGAGATCGACGTGGCGATTCGTTTCGTCGCCCAGATCGGGCAATGTCACGCTGATGGAACGGGTCCCGTGTCCATTGCCCGTGGGCAACTGACGCCGGGGGTGCGCCTGCCGGTACAGATCGAGAAAAACGCGCTTCTCCGCGGTGGAAAAGTGGCAGACGGTGAAAATCGTGCTCAGGTGATCGACGGGAATCGGCGTTGCGTACGCGGGATTGCTGATCTGCGAGACGAATGAACGATGCTTGCCGAGCGCCGTGGCCAAATGCTGGCGCGTCCCCGAAGGGCGGGTGTCCAGCACGCGAGCGAGGATGCGTTTGTATTCGGCGACGAAGTCTTCGCGAGCGCCGGTGCTATTTGAGTCGTCGATCATGATCGGAGTTGAAGAGGGCAATATCGACGGGTAGTGCCGACATCGATGCGTGGACGTCGAGGTCGGCAATGGCAGCTTTCACGCGTGCGACGCTGGCAATGCCAACTGAAAGCGTGCGCAGCCCGCAGGCGAGCAAGTGAGGGAGCACAGCCGTGTCGGCCGCGGCATCGCCGCACAGGCTCACTTCCACGCCGCTCGCGGCGCCGTGATGGGCGACGTGCGCGATGAGCCGCAGCACGGCGGGATTGAGCGGATCGGCTAGGCTCGCCACCGCGGCGTTGTCGCGCCCGGCGGCCGTCACGTATTGTGTGAGATCGTTGGAGCCGATCGAATGGAAATCGGCGTCGAACGACTCGGGCGCAAGCGCGGCGGCCGGCACTTCGACCATCATGCCGAGCGGCGGCATGCGTGCGTCGATGCCCGCGCGCTCGAGTTGCCGTATTTCGTCAGCGAGCATGACGCGCACGGCGTCGAGTTCGCTCGGCGTCGTCACCATCGGGATCATCACCTTCAGATCGCCGTGCTCGGCCGCACGCGCGAGCGCGCGCAGTTGCACGCGAAACAGATCGGGGCGTGCCAATGACAGCCGCACGCCGCGCATGCCGAGAAACGGATTCGATTCATGGTCGAGCGTGATGCCGGCCATGGGCTTGTCGGCACCGGCATCGAGCGTACGCACGACGACGGGCTTGCCCGCGCACCACTCTACAAGGTGTCGATAAGCGTGGTATTGGGTGTTTTCGTCGGCGTTTGCGAAGTGCTCGCCGAACAGCAATTCCGTGCGCACGAGTCCGATGCCGTCGCAAGCCGCGGCATCGAAGCTATCGAGTTCCTCGAGACTGGCGACATTGATGCGCACGGCCACGCGCACGCCGTCCCGTGTGACGGCGGCCTCGCGGATGCGCCGGGTGGCTGCGGCGCGCAGGGCCGCCTCGTCTTCCATCCGTGCAGCAAAGCGGCGGCGATCGTCCTCGGTCGGTTCGATGTTGACGGTGCCCGACACCGCATCGACGAGCACTTCGCTTGCGTGATCGGGGATAGCCCCCGCGAGGCGGACGATCATCGGGACGCCTTTGGCGCGCGCAAGCATTGCGACGTGACTGCTGGCGCTGCCTCGCGTGAGCACGATCGCGCGTGCCGAGGACCAATCGATCGCAAGAAACGCCGACGGTGAGAGATCGTCGGCCACGACGACGGCGCCAGGGCGCACCCTTGGCGCGGCATCGTCTCCGAACAGCGCGCCGAGCACGCGATCGCGCAAATCGCGCAAATCGGATGCACGCGCGCGGAAGTATTCATTCGACGAAGCGGCATAGTGCTCGATCTCATCATCCAGCGCACCGGCCCATGCGGTATCGGCGGCTTGTCCGCATCGCACTGCTTCGTAGATGGGCTGTGTCAACGTCTCGTCTTCGATGAGCGCCAACTGAAAGCCGAGCACGTCGGCGCCTGCCTCCTCTGCGTGCTCCGTTAGCGCTTGCAATTGATGCGCGGCGCGCGACAATGCTTCCTGCAAGGCCTGCACCTCATGCTCGCTCTTGGCGTGTTTGACGCGCTCGCGCATTGGCGTGCGAGCGGGCGCCAGGCGCATGAGCGATCCCGCCGCGAAACCAGTCGAAGCGGGTTGACCCGAGAGCACGCGCTCAACCATTTCGTTGGTCCTCCGGGTGAGCGTGGGCGGCCTCGCCGAAGTTGCGCTCGACGAGCGCGATCATCGCTGCGACGGCGTCCGCCGCTTGTTCGCCGGTGGCGCGAAAATGCAGCACCACACCCGCTTCGGCCTGAAAGCCCATCACTTTGACGGGGCTCTTCGCGTTGACCCACGGGCCGTCGAAGGAGAGGGCGATTTCAACTTGCGCGACGAACGATTTGGCGAGTTGCGTGAGCTTCACGCTCGGCCGAGCATGCAACCCGGTGGGGTTCGAGAGGCAGGCGTGACCGACGACAACCGTATCCGACATGTGACGTTCCTCGTTCAATGCGACTGGAGTTCTTCAGCCATGCTTTTCACTTGCAGCGCGCTGGCGCCGCCCGATGCTTCGGCCGCGGCAATCACCGCGCCTTCGACGAGCGGCGCATCGCTCAGCAACACCTTGTCGCGCCGCGCGTCGTCGAGCATTTCGATGGCCATCTCGCTGTTCGTTTCCGCGCCGCCGAGATCGACGAGCACGACGACGCCCGCGTCCGACCATGCGCGCTCGATGGCGTCGGCGATGGCGCCGACATCGGTGCCGAGGCCGCCGTCAGCGTTGCCGCCGGTATAGGCGAGCGGCACGCTATCGCCGACCATTTGCCGCACCATGTCCGCCGCGCCTTCGGCGACTTTGGCGGAGTGAGAGACGATGACGATTCCGACATTCGACACGGTTCAACCCTCGAGAAAATCACACAACGTTGCAATGACGAGCGCGCAAGAACGCGCGCCCGGGTCCATGTGGCCGATCGATCGTTCGCCGAGAAACGACGCGCGGCCCCGAATCGCGCGCATCGGCGTGGTGGCCTCGGCGGCATGAAGCGCGGTTTGCTTGATGCGCGCGAGCAGTCGCTCGCCGGGGACGCGCAGTTGCTGCTGCACGGGCACGAGCACGTCGAGCAATGTCTTTTGGCCTGCCGTGGATTTGCCGCGCCGTTCGACGGCAGTCACGGCGGCATCGAACGCCTCGGCCAGGTCGGGCAACGCCGGCTGTTCGGGCAGGGCCTTGCCGAAAGTCATGAAGAACGTGCCATAGAGCGGGCCCGACGCGCCGCCGACAGTCATGACCAGCGTTTTGCCCGCTTCGGTCACGGCTTCGGCCAACGGCCGCTGCGAAAGTGCGGCCGCTTGGCCGGCCACGTGTTCGAAGCCCCGTTTCATGTTGAGGCCGTGATCGCCGTCGCCGATCGCCTGATCGAGCGCCGTCAGTTCATCGGCGTGTTCGACGATCGTTCGTGCGATGGCGCGTAGCAGTCCTTCCAGGGTGTCAGGCGTCATTGCCACCTCCATGTTCGGCCGTTCGCAATCGGAGCGGCACATGCCGATGCGCTCACGATTGTTTAGTTGATTGTTGAGTTACTAAACTTGAGGCGAAGTCTAGCAGCGCTGCTGCCGACTTGAACTATGGAAAACCCTTGGAATGTGCGCAGAGGAACGGCTTTGGCGAAGGAGGGGTGCCGAGCGTGTGGTCGTTGTACTTGTTTAATGAAAACGAATTGTTGTTGAGTAATTTATTCAGTCCACGATATTGCGGACCCAGTCCGCGAAGCTATCGTTCTCGAATTCATAGACCTCTCGCGGGCTCTTGGCCACCACCGTCTTTTCCGCGAGGCGGCCAAGTGCCTTTTGGACATGGGTGGGCTGCAGATCTTCGATGCCCACGCGCTTGCGAATCCGCACGAGCGTCGCTTTGGCGAAGGGCTTCATCGAAGGGTCGTCTGCAAACATCCGCACCAGGACGCGCTCGGTGGCGTCCAGCGAATTCCACGTTCCCTCGTGGTTCTCCCCGCGTGCGAGCTTTTCCTGTTGCATCGCGATCGCCTCGGGAAAGGCCAGCGCGGGACTCATCATGAGAGCGAGCACGGTTTCCATCAGGGGCTCGGGCCGCCGCCCGAAGAGCGCGAACGCTTCGCGCGCGGCGGCGGTATCCAGCTTGCGCTTGGTCGATTCCTTGACGCGGCGCGCGATGTAATCGACGAACTCGTCGCCAAGCAATGGGAAGTCCTGCACCGTGCTGGCCGCAGAATAAAGCGGTGCGTTGGCATTCGTGAAGACATGGCCGAGCTTGGTGCGCGAAGACCCGGTGAAGAGCATGCGAAGCTTGCGCTGATGTTTGGTCAACGTGGTGCGCAGCGCGCGAGCCATCTCCTCGCCTTCCTTGCTGCGGCCTAGCGCCTGCGCTTCGTCGACGAGGAACAGCACAGGCCTGCGTTTCGCGAGTTCGGCCACGAGGGCGTCGATGAGCAGGGCGGTATCGGTGATCTTGTGCTTTTGATCGTCTTCGAGTTCGATATGCCCTTCGAGCTTGGCGCCGGCAAATTCGGCTTTACCCTTCAGGGCCTTGACCGGCGTTTGAAGCCGTGCGATGACCTTCTCGAGCAGGGAGTGCGGCTCGAGGGCCTCTTCGAGGGCTCGAACCAAAGCGGCGCCTGGCGTTTGCCGCGTTTGCCAGAGGTCCGCATAGACCACCGTGAAACCCTCGGTCTCGGCGTACGGCTTCAGGTCCCGCAATAGGAACGCGGTCTTGCCGGTGCGGCGCGGTGCGAATATCGTCGTGGATGTAATGAGGCCCGCATTGAGCGTGGCAAGATAGGCGCGCGCAAGATCGGGGCGCGGGAAGTGCCACAGTTCAGTCAGCTCCATCGGGTTATCCTAAATTACCAATATATGGATAATTATACCATCTAGGTATAATTCGGATAACCGCGGGCTGCCGGCGGCACGTCGAGTGCGAGCCTACGCTAGCGCGTCAGTACGTCGAACGCTTGCAACAAGCGCTCGATGTCGGCCGCAGTTAGTGCGCCCATGGTGGAGATTCGAAACAGCTGCTTCGACAAATCGCCTTGTCCCGCGTAAATGACGAAGCCGTGTGCCTTGAGCGCATCGTGCAACGGCTCGTAGGCGACGCCGCGTGGCAGCTCATATGCGCGCAGGACGACCGACGAGTGCTCGGGCGGCAGGATCGATGCAATACCGCGTGCGGCGAGCCCGCTGCGCACTTGCTCAGCCAGCGCCGCATATCGTGCGTGCCTTGCGGGCACACCGCCTTCGTCCTCGAACTCGCGCAATGCTTCGACGAGGGCGTAATAGGCGTGGATCGAGGGCGTGAACGGCGTGTTGCGTGCCGCTTGCATGCGGGCGAGGCGGCCCAGGTCGAGATAATAGGTGCGGCTCGCGGCGCGCTCGATCGCGCCGTGCGTGGCGATGACGAACGAAGCGCCCGGCACGCCGTGCAAGCATTTATTGGCCGTTGCGGCAACCGCTGCGATATTCGCGTCATCGAAATCGATCGTCTCCGCACCGAAGCTGCTGACCGCGTCGACGAGCAACTGCACGCCGTGCAATGCGCATAGCGCGCCGACCCCATGCAAGTCGTTCAGGCGGCCCGTCGTCGTCTCGTGATGGACGACGGCCACGTGCGAAAAGGGGCCTTCGGTGTCGAGGCATCTCGCGACGGCGGCGAGATCGGGGGCGCTCATCCAATCGTGCGCAAGCGCGAGATATTCGATCCCGTACTGCTTGGCGATGGCCGCGATGCGCTCGCCGTAGACGCCGTTTTGTACGACGAGCAAGCGACCAGCGGCCGGGACCAGCGAAGCGATCATGCTTTCGACCGCGCCGGTGCCCGAGGCAGTCATTAGCGTCGCTCCCCATTTTTTCGGATCGAGCTTATAGGCATCCAGCAACCGGGTGCGCGCCTCGTCCTGCAGGTCGTAGAAATCGCTTTCGCGATGGCAGAGATCCGGTTGCAGCAAGCTTTGGCGCACGCGCTCGGATAAGGTCACGGGGCCGGGGTTGAGCAAGAGCGTCTTCATCGAGCGAGTATCCTTATGCCGCGCCGATATGGCGCATCAAACGCGCTTTCACGTCGGCGGGCGCGGTGGTGGGGCGAGGCAGCCCGTCCGGTGTGCCTCGCCGAATCGTCAAGCGTGCGAAACGAGGCCCCCCAGCCGTGCCGTCATGGCGTGGCTGCGCAAGCAGCGTATCGACGAGGGCAAGGTCGTCGCCTTCGATCGCCGATTCGTAGCCGCATGCGGCCGCGATCGCGGCGAACGACACGTGAGGCGAGACGGTGGCCTGCCCGCCGGTGGACTCGTGCGCGCCATTGTCGAGCAGCAGATGCGCCAAGTTGCTGCGCCCGTAAGCGCCCAGTGTGGCGAAGGCGCCCATCCGCATGAGCGCGGCGCCGTCGCCGTCGATGGCAACGACGCTCAAGTCGGGGCGTGCGAGCGAAAGGCCTAGCGCCAGCGGCATGACGCATCCCATCGAGCCGACCATGTAGAGCTGATTGGGCCGATCATCCAACGCATAGAGTTCGCGCCCGCAAAACCCCGTGGAGGCAAGCACCACCGTCGTGCTGACCGGCGTGTGCGCGATGACGCGCTCGAGCGCTTCGCGCCGAGACGGCAAGCCGTCTTCGGGCACGCCCCGCCACTCAGTGCGTGCCAAGCAGGCAGCGCGGCGCGGCGCTTTCGTTTGCGCGAGCGGAAACGGCGAGACGCTACCCTTGCGCATGACGAGCGCATAGGGGCGGCCGGTCTTATCCATATGCGCGACAGCCCGCTCGAGGGCGGGCTCAACCGCTTCGGCGTCGGTGGGGAATGGTTCCCAGGCAATCTCCATGGTTTCGAGCAGCGCTGGGGTGATCGGCCCCATCAGCGCGTGCTGCGGCTCGTCGGCCACGCCCGGCTCTGCGCGCCAGGTCACGATGAGCAGTTGCGGCAGGCGGAACGTCCACGTTAGCGACGTGAGCGGACTGACGGCGTTGCCGAGGCCGGAGTTCTGCATCATCGTGACGCCGCGCTCGCCCGCGCGCGCGCCGAGCGCAACGCCTGCGATCAGCGCGACCGCATCGCCTTCGTTCGCGGCGCTGATGTAGTGCAGCGAGGGGTCTTGCAAGACGTAATTGATGAATGGCGTGAGAAATGAGCAGGGCACGCCTGCGTACCACGAGAAGCCGCGGCGCCGCGCCGCCTCGACGAATTGTGCGGCTTCGATCATTGCGCTTCCCCCTGACTGTTGCCGCGCCCAAGCGCAAACGGCGTTTGAGCATGCGCGAAATCGCCCGCGCGCCTGAAGTCTTCCAGGTCGTTCACGCCGCACCAATGCCCATGAACGTATTGCACCTCGATCTGCTCGCCGGCGTCGATGAGGGCGTTGATGAGCGTCGGTACGTCGAGAGCATCGAAGTCCGGCTGCGACCTCAGTTCCGCAAGCATCGATCGCAGGCGTTCGATGCCTTTCCCGCGAACGCTTAGCAATCCTATCCATCTGCCGTCGGGCGGCGTGCTATCCGCTTTGCCGCTGCGAATTCGCTGCAGCAGCGTTTTGCGGCCGAACAGTGCGCGCTCGTCCGGCGCCGAGCAATAGGCAAAATCGTGCGCGGTGCGATTCGATGCCTGGGTGTGCGAAGAGTCGACGACAACCGTGAACGGCGCATCGTTTTCGACGAGGTCGCGCAGGATATAGCGGCGAAAGAGCAGGTCGCCGTATGAGATTATCGTGTCGGTGGTGAGGTCCCCGGCGTCGACGGCGCACGCTAGCGAGGCGAGCTCGCCCGTCTGTGCATAGCGTTCGTTGAGAACGAGCTTGATGCCCGCCGTATCGATCGCATCGGCGCGGTACCCGCCCACGACGGTAATGTCGTTGATCGCGTGTTTCTTGAATGCATCGACGAGCCAGCGCAGCAGCGGCTTGCCCGCAACGGGCAGCATCACCTTCGGGCGTTCGGCGGTGACGGCTTCGAGCCCGCGCCCTCGGCTCGCCGCCAGGACGATCGCGGCGCCCGGCTTGCGCGAGGCGGCCAGATAGACGCGTTCGGCCGCCGCATATTCGTCTGCGTTTTGCAGCCGGAAGATTTCCTCTACGCTGGCGATTCGTTCTTCGACGTTGACGAGCGTCTCGCTGCGGTGAATCTCCTTCGCGACCGCTTGCATGGACGACGCTGCGGCACGAACGAGATGATTGGCCCAAATGACCGTGCTGATCCCGGCTTGTCGAAACACTTCGGTGGGCGTGCTGTAGTACTTCGTCGGCACGATGACGAGTGGGGCGCGGCCTGCCCATTCGCGAGCGAACGCGAGGATCTCATCGGGACGCGACAGCTTGCTGTGGATCAAGATCGCGTCCGCGCCGGCGAGCCGATAAGCTTCCGCGCGCGCAAGCGCTTCTTGCAGCCCCCAACCGGCGATGAGCGCTTCCACGCGCGCCACGAGCGAAAAATTCGCTTCGGACTGCGAATCTTTGCCGGCTTTGATCTTGCCGCAGAACTCGTCGATATCGGCAAGCGGCTGACGTTCGCCGCCAATGAAGCTGTTCGTTTTCGGGAATTGCTTATCTTCGATGCACACGCCGGCGACGCCGCGCTGCTCGAGCTTGCGCACGAGGCGCCGAACGTTGTTGAAGTTGCCGTAGCCCGTGTCGCCGTCGAGCAGGATCGGCAGGTCGCTCGCGTCGGCCATGAACTCGAGCGTGTCGACCACCTGGGTCCAGCTGGCCTCGTTGTTGTCGCGCACGCCGAACTGCGCGGAAATCGCGAGCCCGGATGCCCATATGCCTTTGAAGCCGGCCTCGCGCACGATGCGTGCGGATAGACCGTTATGGGCCTCCATCAAGAATTCGAGCTCGTCGCTGACGAGCATCTCGCGCAATCGTTCGAAGCGCGAACGGGTGGCGATAGCCGGCTCGCGCGCGTTCATCGTTCGGCTCCCGCCGGTTGCGCGAGACGCGGCAGCACTTCGCGCTCGGCGCGGGCGACGTCGTCCGGGAAATCGATCTCGATCCACGGCACTCCGGTGACGTCGGCGACGTCATAGGGGCGTCCCCCCTCCAACAACAGGTCGCGCACGGCCTCTTCGTGCGGCAGGTTGGTGCGGCCGCTCGCGACATAGCCGGCAACGATGTCGGCAAGGCGGCGTGCGGTGCTTTCCCGAAAGCGAAAGAAGCCGACCGATTCGCCGATCGTGTCGTACCGCAAGCCGACCGCGAGCTGCTTGCGCAGTTCGACCGGCGCGCCGTCCAGCAAGCACAATTTGACGGGCTCGTCGCCGGCTTCGAAGTCGCGATCGATCAATAGCCGATCGACGCTCGAGCCTGCCACGAGCGCGCGCAAAATGGTTTCGTCGTACAACACGTCGGCATCCATCAGCAACACGTCGCCGCCGCGCGTGAGCGCCTCGGCCATCGTATGCACCGTCAAAACGCTGCCCAGATCGTAGTGCGGGTTGATCACGATCCGCGGCCGTGGCCGCCACTCGATGCGATCGAGCTCCGCTTCGATGCTTTGGGGCTGGAACCCGAGCGCGAGCTCGACTTGGTCGACGCCGGCCGCGCGCAACGCACGCAAGTGGCGTTCGAGCAGTGTCACGCCTTGAAAGCGCAACAAGCACTTGGGAAATTGCTGTTCGGGCGGTTGCTGCAGGCGCAGGCCGAGGCCCGCGGCGAGAATGATCGCTCGCATGTTTGTTTATTCTCCTGGCAAGAACCCGAAAGACGCGGCGGCCGGCTCGCGTCAATCGGTAAGCGGCACGCGCGGCGCACGCCGGCGCTGCCAATCCCGTTCACTCCAATGCAAATAGACCATGCCCGGCAAGCCGAGCGCAAGCTCTCTCGCGCGCTTGGCGAGCGACAACGCCAGCGCCGCGTCGGGCGTGAGCCCGACGAGCGGGGCGAGCAGCAGGTAGCCGCCTTCCTGAGCGCCGAGCGAGCCGGGAATCGCGAAAGCCGCGCCGCGTATCGCCTGGCCCACGCTTTCGAGCAGCAGCGCATCGAGCCAACTGACCGGGTGTCCGATGAAGGCAAGCGCGAGCCATACTTCGCCGATGCCGACGACCCATCCCGCAAAGCTTAGGGCGAACGATGCCGCGACGCGCCAGTGCGCGCGATAGAGTTTGCGCACGGCGTCGTCGATCGCATCGGCGCGCGTGGTCGCGCGCAGAGCTCTGCGCGCCCCGAGCGCTTTGCCGATCAAGCGTGAGAAGCGGCCAAACAAGCCGCGTTGCTGCGCGTAGTAAAACGCCGCGATCGCGGCCGCCAGCACGCCCGTTGCACCGAGTGCCGCAACGTGCAGCACGTGCGCCGCGTGGGTATTTTGCGTGGCCGAAAAAGCGGCGAACGCCGTCAAGCCGATCAGCGCAAAAGCGATTTGCGCGACCGACTGCAGGGTCGTCGATACGGTGACGGCCGCCGCCGCTTCATGCATCGGCACGCCGCGCTGCGCCAAATGCCGCGCCATGAGCACTGGGCCGCCGATCTGACCCGCCGGCAACAAGCTATTGACCGATTCCCCGGCCCAGCGCGCGCGCAGCGCGTCGACGAACGAGGCTGGGCGCGCGAGCAACACGGCGAGCGCCGCGGCGTCGACGACGAGCGGGAACGCATGAAACGCCGCAACGGCGAGCAGCCCCCAGCCCGCCGAGGCGAACGTGGCGGCAACGGCGCCCGCGCCTTGCCGTGCAAGTAGCGCCACGAAAACCGCCGCCCCGAGCGAGAGCAGAATCGCTGCCGTGCGTGTCATGTCGTTCTCTTCTCGGCAGACGCCGCGTCGTGCGAGCGGAACACTTGGCGAAAGCCGAAGTAGGCGATCGCGTCTTTCATGTTCGAGACGAAGCGCCGCCATGGGCGCATGCGCGCGTCGGTCACGTATTCGAACGTCAATGACACGCGCATATCGCCGGCTTTGGCCGGCGTAATCCGGTGGCGAAGCTTGTCGCCGTCGAACAGCACGATCGCGCCGGGCGGATACTGGATCGAATCTGCGATCGTCAGGACGCCGGGGGTGCGCGTATGCAGCTCGTAGTCGAGGCGGCACGACGACTCGTCGATGACGCCGATCAGGAGCGTATAGCGGCGACCGTCGTAATACGAGGTGTCGTAATGCCAGCCGATGTGATCGCCCGCGCGCGTGTAGTAATAAAGCGCGTAGGCGTGCGGATCGTCGTCGGGCGAAAGCAGCAGCTTGTCGCCGGTGATCGCTTCGAGCCATTCGATCAGGGCGCGTGAGCGGTACAACTCCGCAATGTGCGGCGCGAGACGATCGATCGTATGGCGGCTGACGCTGCCCCCTTGCTTATGGCCAGGCAAGTAGTTGCGGTTGACGGCGGGCTCGAGCGAGCGCGCGCTGTCGACGAGCCGGACGGTGAGCTCGCCCGGGAGGAACGTGTCGAGGTAAAGGAACGCCCCCTGCCGCACGAACTGCGCGCGCAGGGCATCGCGATCTAAGCCCCGCAGCGTGCCGCGTAGGATCTCGTCGATCGATGCCGCCTCGCCCTGCGGCCCATAGCTCGAAGACGATGCCGGTACGGGCGCATCGTTTGCTGCGATCCGTGCATTCATCGCGACACCCAGGCTTCGCTTGCCGGCTCGCCCGGTGGCGAGCGCCGCACGATGCGCCGATAATCGAACGCGACCCACAGTGCAAATAGCGGCGCGCCGATCGAGGCGGCAATCAGAAACGGTTCGACGGTGCTCGTGAGCGTGACGAGCGGCAACAGATAGAGCACGTCTTCCGTTTCGAAGCCGGCCGCCGATGCTTGCCGAGTCCCGGCTTTGCCGGCCAGCGATTCGATGCGCATGCGCATGTAAAAAATGAGGGCGACGGCGACGCCCGCCATCCCGCCTAGCCCGGTGGCCTGCGCAAACACGCCGTCCCCGTGGGCGCTCGCGATGCCGACGCCCATCGAGACGAACAATGCGATGGTGACGAACGCATCGCTTGCCAGATCGTAGAAGTGTCCGAGCTTGCTCGATTTGCCGCTGATGCGCGCCAGCTCTCCATCTGTATGATCGATGAAATTGGAAAGGACGATCAGCAGGGCGCCGGCGTTGAGCCATCCGAACGTCGGGTGAGCGAGTGCGGCAGCCCCGGCGATGCCGACGATGAGGCGCAGTGTGGTCAGGTGATTCGGTGTGACGCGCGTGTCTTTCAGCGGCGTGATGAGAAGGCGGGCGAGCCGAGCGTCCCACGTTCGGGGCATGGGAGCGATGGCGCGAGGGGAAGATTCAGCGCGATTTTCCATCTAAAGCAATATATACGCTTTTACGCAGTGCTGTTTGCAAACGGCGCCTTCGAGCGGAGCGCTTGCCGGGCCGCGTGTGCTGAGTTGCCGAAACCCGGTAGAGTGCCATTTTTCTTCACCAAGTCGATCCGGCATGGCTCGTGCGCTGGGTCCATTTCGAATCGTGAGCCGTCCGGCTGTAACGGTGCGTAACCATTTTGCCGCCATGAAACGTTTCGCCCTCGCCACCTTCGTCTTCTCATTGGCCGCGTGCTCTGCCCCGGTGTGCGCTGCAGCGCTCGACGAACCGCTTCATTGCGATCGATCCGCCCATGCGTTCATCGGCGACTTGGAGGATAAAGGCTTGATCGACCCGCGTCCGTCGCGGGTCGAGCCTAATTCGATCAATGCGTTCGATCCCACTCACAGCGCGGATCTGACCGCATTCGGCTATCACGTGTTTGCGATCGTCGGCTTTCAAAAGGACGATCCGATGTTTCAGCGGGGCAAGGGCAAACCGCTCGCCGATTCGGCTTACGGTGCAGTCGTGATGGGTACGACCGACAGCGTGACAGCCGCCGTCAGGACGGCCGGCAGCAAGGCGATCGTTCATCACGTCGCGCCATTTATCACCGCTATTTTCTGTCAGATGGACCAAGGTGCGGCAGCGGACCGCCCTTAGCTTTCCGTCGCCTCTCCCATTGCAGCAACACATGCCGTCGCGCGGCATTTGATTCTCAGGGTTATACCCGATTCATATGCATTTCTTGCCGACGGCTATCGGGGCGGCAAAACGATTGCATTGGCCGCAGTTGGCAATAAGCAACGACCCGCTACGGGCCACTGAGTCGAGATGGACTTGCCGTCGGTGTCGTGCAACCATTCAGTGCATAGCGTCACGATGGTGACGAGCGGTTCGGATGAGACGACAGCGATTGCATCGCCGGTCGCCAAAGACTGCGGGCTTGGCCCGATCTACGGGGTCTCTCGAATCAATTGGCCGGTTTGGAGCAAGCAATGAAAAAGCACATCCTCTGTCTTGCCGCGTCGACGGCGTTCGCCGTTCCCGCGTTCGCGCAAAATAGCGTGACGTTGTATGGCCTCATAGACGAAGGCTTGAACTATACGAACAACGTGCGCGGCAGCCACAACTACGAACTCGCAAGCGGCTTCGCGCAGGGCAGCCGGTGGGGCTTGAAGGGCGCCGAAGATCTGGGCAACGGCTTGAAAGCGATCTTCCAATTGGAGAATGGGTTCGACGTCAATACGGGCCGCTTGAACCAGGGCGGCCGCATGTTCGGCCGGCAAGCGTTCGTCGGCCTCGCCAGCCCGTACGGCACGGTGACGCTCGGCCGCCAATACGATGCGTTGGTCGACTATCTCGCGCCCACTACCGCCAACGGCAATTGGGGCGGCTACCTGTTGTCGCACCCGTTCGATAACGACAACACCGATAACTCGTTTCGCGTCAACAACACCATTAAATACGCGAGTCCCAACTATGCGGGCTTGCAATTCGGCGGCACCTACAGCTTCAGCAACGATCCGGGATTCTCGAATAACCGCCAATACAGTATCGGCGCGCAATATCAGAACGGCGGCCTGTTGGTGGCCGGCGCTTACTTGCAAGCGAACAATCCCGGCATAACGACGGGTGGGGCGATCGCGGCGAACGACGCCACTTTCGTCTCGTCGCGCTTGCGTGTCTTCGGCGGCGGCATCAATTACACGTTCGGGCCGGCAACGGCCGGCTTCGTCTATACGAATACGACCGTGCGCAATCCGACTTCCGATGCGTACCTCACAGCGGCCGACTCGCTCGTGCCGATCACGGGGCCGCTCGCCGGTTCGACCTTGAACTCGCTCAAGTTCCAGAACTTCGAACTGAACGGGAAATATCAGTTGACCCCCGCGCTCTATGTCGGCGCCCAGTATGTGTACACGATCGAAAACTACGACACGTCGCTCGGCGGCGTGAAGCCGAAGGTTCATACGTTCGGGTTGATGGTCGACTACAACCTTTCCAAGCGCACCGACGTATACATTCAAGGCGCGTTCCAAAAAGTGGCGGGCGACAGCACGGGCTCTTCGCTCGATCATGCTTATGTCCCTGGAGCGGACGACGTTTCGAGCTCGTCGAAGCAGGCCGTCGCGCGCGTGGGTATTCGCCACAAGTTCTAATAAAAACAAACAAGATGCGGCGCGTGGCGCCGCATGTTTGGTCTTGGCCCATCCGGCGCTCGTGCGCGGATGGGTTTTTATTTGCCTGTCGCGCCGAGGCGCTCGGTTTGGGGCGCGCCGATGTGGCGCGCAACTTGCGAAGCGGCGTATTCTTGACTGCGACTCGCGTTTATCCGGTCGCCCGAACAATAACGAGGGAGAGACATCATGGCCCGGACACAAGAACTTGCTTCACGTTTATTGCAGGCCCGACGCACGCATACGCTCGTCGACCCCGAGTCGCTCGCCTCCTGCATACCGCAGAGCGCCGACGAGGCCTTGGTCGTGCAGCAACTCGTGCTCGACGAATTGGGAGGCTGCGCGGGCTACAAGATCGGCGCCGGATCCCCGACAGCCGTGCCGCAATTTGCGCCGCTGCCGGCAACGCGCGTATTTGGCGCAGCCACGGGCTTGCGTCGGGGCGACTACGCGCGCCTTGGCTTGGAGCTTGAAATCGCGTTCAGCTTCGCGAGCGACGTGGACCGTTCGTTAGCTGAGCGGCCCGAGGCGGTGATCGACGCCATCGACACGATGTCGGTGGTCGTCGAAGCGGTGGATAGCCGCTTCGAAGGCTGGCCCAATGTCGATCCGTTGCTGCAATTGGCCGATTTGCAGAACAACGGCGCGCTCGTGATCGGCGATACGCGGCCGTACGATTGCCACTTCGATTTCAGTGCGCCGCAACTCGGCTTTTACTGGAACGACCATGAAATATTTCAAGGCGCCGCAAAGCATAGCGCGGGCGATCCGCGGCGCTTGGTTGCTTGGCTCGTCGCGCACATGCTAGAGACGGGGCAGTCGATTCCGGCAAGGACCATGTTGACGACAGGTTCGTATACGCCGTTTTACATTGCGTCGGGGCCCGGTATCGTTCGAGGAACGGTAGAGGGATTCGGGAAAATCGAGTTCGAGGTCAAGTAGGGAGGCTGTCCCCGCCCGTCAGTCGCCGTTCGATTACGGCGGCCAATCGATCGTCCGCGAACGAGGATGCGGCCAGCGCCGTGATCTCGGGGTACGTCTCGCGCGCGATGTCCATCAGCACTTGGCCCGGCGGCGCTTCGACGAGAAGCGTTGCGCCGCGCTCCACGAGCGCCGTGAGCGCGTCGAACCAGCGCACGGTGTAGCGCATGTTGGTGGCGAGATCGTCGCGGATATCGGCGGGGCGATACAGCGCCCGGGCTCGCCGGTTGCCGATGTAGACGGACGTCGGGCTGCGAAACGCGACATCGGCGGCGTAGGCGAGGAGCGCATCGGATGCTTCGCGCAATAACTCGCAGTGCGAGGGCACGCTGACCATGAGCCGCTTCGCGCGATGTGCGCCGACCGTGGTGGCGCGTTCGTTGAATGCATCGAGCGCCGTGACCGAACCCGCGACGACGATCTGGCGCGGTGCGTTGACGTTCGCGATGTAGACCTGCGTGTTCGGAGAACTCGCCACGGGCTCGATCAGCGCTTCGACTTGCGCTTCGGTCAAACCTTCGATCGCCGACAAACCATATCCACTGGGATACGCTCGCTCCATCAACTCGGCCCGCATGCGCACCATGCGCAATGCATCTGCGAAGGACAGCGCGCCGCTTCCGACCGCTGCGGCGTAGGCGCCGACCGATAGCCCGGCGTGTGCGTGCGCCTCTATGCCGGCGGCGGCGAGCCGCCGTTGTATTGCAACACCGGCGGCGACGAGTGCGATCTGCACGGCGATGCTCGAGCGCAGGGCTTCGGCCGTATCCAGTTGACGGACGTCGAGGGCCAAGACATCCGATGCTTCATCCAGGGTTGCGGCTACGGCGGCGTGGGGTGGCAGCCGATGCAAGAATCCTGGGCTTTGTGCGCCCTGACCGGGATAGAGCAGCGCGAACATCAGGGTTGCGCTCCGTTATGAGCCTGGGATATAGACCAAGGGTCGGCCACGAGACTCGGGCCGCCGCGCGAACGCACCATCACGCGCGGTTTGTGGTCCGCCCATTCGCTGAGCGCAACGCCCCCCGCGGGCGTTTCCAGCTGCGTATCGATGCGCACTCCCAAGGCCGCTTCCACCGTGAATAGATGTGCGCGCAGCGTGCGTGCAGTCACGCGCGGCAACGGCGTCGGCATCCGGATCAGCAAGTCGAGATCGCTGGCATCGGAGACGACGGGATGCCCTGTCGCCAACTCGAACCCGACACTACCGGTCGGCCCCCAAGTGAGCGCATCGAGCCAGCCGTGCCGAGTGAGGGCTGCGAGTGCTTGGAACGCGCCGAGCGCGCGCCGCTCGGGGGAAAGCGGGCGATCTCGCAGATGCTCGGGCGAGCACGCCGATACGATCGAATCGAGCGCAACGAACGTGCCGTATCGTTGCGCGCGCGACGGTCCGCGAAAACCCGCTGCGACGAAACCGGGCGGCGCCTCGGCCCGTCTCACAACGGTATAAGGGGCGTCGGCGAACACGCAGGTTAGCCAAGCGGGTACGTCGCTCATCGGAGGCAGGGCACGCAACCGAAGTAGGTCATGTGCTTCGTATTCCTTACCCTTCACGAAGGTGTCCGTTCTCATCCGCTGCTCACCGTGCCATGTATTCCTCGGCCGCTGCGCCAACGCCGCCTCGCACATCGCTCAAACGGCATCCCATTGCAAGGCTAGACGGCGCCTAACCTCGATCGATGCCGCGCGAGTGGTGCGCGCGGCATCGGAGTCGAGCCGGTGCTGCGATAGGTCGTCGGCATCGGCGCGCGCCGACGACGCCGCATCCGCGAGCGCGCGGTGCACGCGCGCAATCTGCTCTTGCGTGGGCGCGTCCGCGTCGACCAGTTCGATCAGACGATCGAGCAAGCCGAGCTTCGCGAAACCCGTGAGCGAATACGACATCGGTGTGATCGTTTCGCCGAGTGCATCGAGCGCTTCGACGCAGCGGCGCGTGACGCGCGCGGCGGCTTCTTTGCCCATCGCATGAACCATCGTCCCGGGTGCATCGAGCGCGAGAATGCGATTGGCTTGATAGCCATGAGCGAGAAACGCGCCCGACATCGCCGGCCCGACGATCAGCGCGACGACGGGGTGGCCCGCGAGCCTCGCGCTAGCGTATGCGTCGACCGCCGCGGCGCACGCGAGATGAATGCCGAGCATTTCTTCGCGATAGCCGTACGCTTGGCTTTTTACGTCGACGATGGCGACGATCGGCCGTCGGCGTGGTGCGTGCGCATCGGCCTTCACCACCGCGCTCACGGCTTGCGCAAGCTGCCAGCCTTGCTCTAGCCCGACCACATTGTCGCGGGCGCGAGGAAACCGGTTCGTGGGATCCGGCACCACGGCGATGAAGCGTGCCGGTTCACCGCCGAGCGGTGCATCGGCATGCCAGATTGGCGCCGCGCCGATCGGCTCGCCCGCCAGCGCGCGCAGCCAGCGCTGGCCACGAGAGAAGGCCGTAGTATCGTTCATTCGGACTCCTTAGTATCTTCACCTCGGCCGCGATCGCCGCAGGCGACGCCGCCGAACACCGATCTCATCGATTCCGGCGTGACCGCGCCGGGATCGATTCGAGAGAGCTGCGACAGGTAATGACCGACCGCCTCGCTCCGATGCACCGCGGGCACACGCGCCGAGAAGGCCTCGCGCACCGCGGCGGCGACTGCATCCGCATCGTCGCCTACGAGGCGGTCCGCAAGGCCCGATGCGACGCGCTGCTCTCCGCCGATCAATTGCCATATGCGACGCCGGTCGCTGGCGTCGAGTTCCTCGATGCCGGCCTCTTGCTCTATCACTTCCGGTCCGTTCATGCCCAGCCGTCCCTGGCGCGTCATGATCAAGCGCGAACATAGGGCCGCAGCCAGCGACATGCCGCCGAAGCATCCCACCATGCCGGCGATCACGCCCACGACCGGCACGTGCCGGCGCAGTGCGACGATCGCGGCATGAATCTCGGCGATGACGGCGAGGCCGAGGTTCGCTTCCTGCAAGCGCACGCCGCCGGTCTCGAACACGATGATGGGGCGCACGGTGCGACCGCGCTCGCAGTCGCGCAACGCGAGCTCCAGCGCGCCGGCGATCTTGCTGCCCGACACCTCTCCGATGCTGCCGCCTTGAAACGCCGATTCGATCGCCGCGACGACCGCCGGCTCGCCGTCGATGCTGCCGCGCGCAATGATGGCGCCGTCGTCGGCTTGGCAGACGATGC
>SCRN01000054.1 GCA_004322045.1 Paraburkholderia sp. | reverse complement strand
GAGGACGTGAGCGGTGTCATGGCCGGTGCCTGCACCCCTTGCGGCAGTTGCTGTGCCGCGACCGCGAGGCGTTCTGCCACGACCTGGCGGTCGAGATAGATATTACTGCCACTATTAAAGTAGACGTTGACGACCGAGAGGCCTTGTATCGACGTCGAGACCAGTTTCTGAATCCCCGGAGCGCCGTTGACCTGCGTTTCGATCGGCGTGGTGACCAGCATCTCGACCTGTTCCGGGGTCAGGCCCGGCGCCTCCGTCTGGATGCTGACTTGCGGCGGGGCGAACTCCGGGAACACATCGTATTTGGCGCTGAGCAGGCTGAAGACTCCGTAGCCCAGCAACAACAATCCGAGCGCGATGACGACGCCGCGAAAGCGAATGGAAAACGCAATGATGGCTGCTTGCAGGCCGGTGGGACGGGAGCCAGCGGACGAGGCCATTTCTAGTCTCCCCCGACCTGGATTTGTGCGCTGAATTCCTGCGACAGTAGTGTCTGCGCGCCCGTCAGCACGAGCGGCGCGTCAGGCGGAAATCCCTGTGTCACGTCCCCATCGGGGGTGGAAGCAACGGTCGCAGGCGGCGGTTGGCTCCCAGATGCGGGAACCACGTAACCGCCATCGGGCTGCGGTTCACTGGTCGGGATTTCTCGCCGTGTGAATGTATTGGCGGCGGTCTGGAGATAGACCCACGCCCGACCCTGTAACCACACGACAGCGGAAGCAGGAATACCGACACCTGGCATCGGCTTTCCGACCGGAAGAAGCGCGATCACGTTCATGCCCGGCAGCGCGTCGCTTTCAGCGTCGGCGGTGTAGAAGAAGCTCACGCCCTGGATTTGCGGATCGGTGCGGGTTGCCGGAGACACGAACGCGATCTTGACGCGCTGCCCGGTTGACGTTTCGATCGATGCCGTTTGCGGGGGCTGCGGCAGCGATTTGCCTAGCGGCAGCGTGACCTGGATCAGGACCCTCCTATGCTGCACCAGGTCGCTGGCGAGAGCCGTTCCCTCGACAAGTGACTGACCCAGAACCGGTCCCCAAGCCTGGTATGCGTTTGCTGCCGCGTTCTGGGTTTGCACTTGCCCGGCCTGAACGGTTGCCAAATCCGATTGGTAGGTTGCCTCTGCCGCCTGAAGCTGCGCGGTCGAAAAGTTCTGTCCGTTCTTGTGCAGAACCTGCGCGCGCTGGAACGCGGCCTTGGATGCGGCAAGCTTGGCCTCGGCGATGGCGAGCTGAGCCTTTGCGTTGGCAATCGTGTTGCGGAGATCCGTGAATGGCTGCAGATCGAGGACGCTGCCATAGGCTTGTAACAGCGGCTGGTACGGCGCAGCGTTGGGCTGCCTCACGTGAATGTCGGCCTGTTTTTGCAGATCGGGAGGCAAGGTGATGACGGCTGTCCCCGTGTTGCCCCGGGATACTTCGACCGCGGGCTTGATCGGCTGCTCGCTCTGCGCCTCGGCCGTCGCCTCGCCGCGGCCTTCGAGAAACCCCCAGATAAGGAGCGCCCCGACGCCGGCCGCGACGATCGCGGCAATGACGAAAGCGCGAGCCGATGTCATCCTAGCCGATGGCCCTCCGCTCATGACGACGACTCCCCATGCGAAAGAATTGCGTTCTGTTCGCTGGGCACGGTAGGCCAGTGACCGGGATCAAACAGGGGCTGCTGGAGCGCGTCCTCCAGAGCGCCGATTGCCTGACGCTGCCGCTCCACTGCGTCAAACCGCGATAGAGCCGTCGCCGCGACTTCCAACTCTGCCGTCACCAGCGTCACCCGATCGACCTGACCCACGCGGAACTGGCTTGCGATTTGCTTTTCATGGTTTTGCTCATCGGCGAGCAGCGCATCGCCCGTCGCGACACTTCGCGTTGCCGTTCGGTAGGCAGCCGCCGCTTCGTCGATGGCGCCGATAATCTGGGCTTGAAGGCCAGTAAAGTTTGCGGCCGCCTGTTGCCGGTTGGCGAGCGCCTCCGCAATCGGTCCTTGGTTCTGATTGAGAATCGGGAGCTGATCGGCACCGAGGCCGAGAATGTATTTGTTGACCCCGAAGTCGTAATTGTAGCCTGGGCTTAGGGTTATATTCGGGTACTGATTGGCGACCTGAAGCTGGAGCGCCGACTGCGCCGCCTCATAATCCTGAAGATCGGCCTGCACATCCGTTCGCATTGTAAGCGCCTCGCGCCGCAGCTTGCCCGTATCTGGATGCGATGGGACCGGAGGCGGATAGTCGAAGGCGCCAAGCGAGAGGACCAAGCCGTCGAGCGCGTGCGCCGGAACCCCGAGAGCCGTTGCCAGTTGGACGCGGGCCGTGGCCTGCGTCTGTTCGAGATTGCGCAAGGAAAGCGTAATCTGTGCCCGGGCGACGCGGGCCAGCATCACGTCGACGGAAGACGCCTCGCCGACGGCAAAACGCTGTTCGAGCAGCGTGACGAGCTCTTCCTGCAGATTCAGTTGTTGGTGCGTCAGCGCTAATCGCTTTTGAGCGACCCAAAGATCGAGGAGAGCCGTTCTCACGCGGGCGCGCACTTGCCAACCTGCCGTCGAGAGATCCCAACGTGCCGCATCGGCCAAGTACCGGGCCTGCGCGGTACGGTCCTCTCGTTTGCCGAATGTCTCGATAAGAAAGTCGATCATGGGGCCGACAGTGATCGTCGCAGCACCTGCCGGGGTCGCCGCAGCGGCCACAGCGGCCTGGCCGAAGACGTTCGTAAGCGTAAGGCTCGGATTGGGCCGCTGACGAGCGGTTATCACGCCCGCCTCCGCACTCGCCAGCTTCGCGTGTGCAATCGCGATGTCAGGGTGATAATAGATCGCAGCAAGTGTTAGCGTTGAAAGATCCCATGTCGGGGGCGGATCCTCCTTGCTGGCGCCCCCGAGTTCCGCGGCGATGAATTTTTGAAGCCGCGAGTTATCGAGGGTTCGGCTGTCGAGCGACTGCGCACTTGCGGCAGGCGAAATCGGCACCGGCGTGTAGCTGGCGCAGCCCGTAAGCGGGATAACGAACCAGGCAGTAAGGAGGAGCAGGCATAGGCACCGCATTCAGCGCTCGGCAGGCAGTTGATGGACCGAGCATAGCCTGCGCGGCTGAAGACAAGCTGACGCCCAGATAACGAAATCGTAATCTACGTAGGCGCGCTCTTGGCCGAGGCGATCAAGCGCACGAAGGCAGGATCAATCTGACTTCGGTGCCGCGTCCGACCTCGCTGTCGATCTCGACATGGCCGCCATGGCGTGTCGCGATACTTTTGACCACGGCGAGACCCAGGCCCGCATTTTGCGCCGAGCTTCTGCGCGCTCGATCCACCCGAAAGAAGCGCTCGAACACCCGCGGCAAGTGCTCCGGAGCGATTCCGCACCCGGTATCGCGGACACACACCGTAAGCCCATTCCGCTCCGCACGCGCCGCAAGCCGTATCGCGCCTCCGACCTGCGTGTGGGCAATGGCGTTTGCGACAAGATTCCCGACCGCTTGTTGGAACAGCGTACGGTCGAGTTCGGCGTAGACCGTATCGGTGGCAGAGACACTAAGTGTAACGCCCGCCTCCTCGGCGGTCGCTTCGTAATAACTTTCCACCTTCTGAAGCTCTTGGCCGACATCGACCTTCTCACGCTGCAGTACGTCTGCCGCAATGTCCGAACGAGCAAGAAAGAGCAGCGTCTGGATCAGATGGGAGATGCGCGCGCATTCCTCCAAGCAGGATTCAAGGACATCCCGATATTCTTCATCGGATCTGGACTTGCCGAGCGCGACCTCTATCTCGCCGCGCAGGTTGTTGATCGGCGTCCGCAGCTCATGAGCAACATCATCGGAGAACTGAGAGACATGGCGGAATGACTGTTCCAGCCGATCAAGCATTTCGTTGAAAGTGTCCGCCAACCCGGAAAGTTCGGCGGGAAGGCCTTGCGTCGCGATTCGCTCATGCAAAGTCGTTGCACGGATGTGCGCTGCGGTGCGGCCGATATTCTCGATCGGGCGCATACCCCTCCGGGCGATGAGATATCCCCCCAATGAACACAGGGCCAAGGAAACACCAAGCACCAACCACAGGCGTTCGCGGTACCGGGCGAGCAGATACTCGTCGTGCTCCCGGTCCATTGCGACCTGCACAAATCGCGGCGGTTGCCCGCTCCCGGCCGGTGCGCGGACGATCAGGCTCAAGAAAGGCTTACCCAACGGCGAAAGACTGTCGCGCTTCTCTCCTTCGGACGTGACGATTGCCGCAAGCTCGGCCTTTTCCGGAGGAGGCAACTCAGTGCCCATCCCCGCGGTTTCGGCGAGCGTGTGCGCTTCGCCGTCGAGAACGCGAAGAAAGATTTCCGGCTGGTGCGGCGGCGCCCAAGACGGGCGCTTTTCCGGCAAGGCCCGGAACTGGGTTGTTGGCGGGGACGGGAGCAGGAGCAGCGCGTTGTCGAGGTTGTCCGCGAGATCGCGGAGATCCTCCTGGTACATGCTGCTGACCAACACCCAGTAAAGCAGCCCGGTGGCAACGACGATCAACGCGAAAGACGAGAGCGCATACCACAGGGTCATGCGCACGGCGATGGACAGGGACCGAGAGCGTGCGGGTCGTGCAGCGCTCGCCATTTCAGGCACGCCGCTCGAGAACATAGCCCACGCCGCGGACGGTATGGATCAGCTTGCAATCGAAGGGATCATCGACCTTGGCGCGCAATCGCCGCATATGAACCTCGACCACATTCGAATCGCTGTCGAAGTTGATGTCCCAGACCTGTTCGGCGATCAAGGTTCGGGACAGAACCTCTCCGGTGCGGCGTAGCAATAACGAAAGCAGTTGGAACTCTTTCGGCGTGAGGTCGAGCGCACGACCGGCACGGACCACGCGGTGTCGGTGTAGATCCAATTCGAGATCGGCAATGTTTAAGATGGAGGATTGGCGAGTGGGTCCACGGCGGAGAATTGTCCTCACGCGTGCGAGGAGTTCAGCAAAGGCGAATGGCTTGATGAGGTAGTCGTCCGCTCCGAGTTCAAGCCCCTTGACTCTGTCGTCCACTCCGTCGCGCGCCGTCAAGAACAGGACTGGCGTTGCTATCTGACGCCGGCGCAGATCTGCGACGATGCTCCAGCCATCCCGGCCCGGCAGCATGACGTCCAGGATGATGAGATCATATGATTGGATCTGCGCAAGATGGGCGCCATCTTCTCCGTCATCAGCCACATCTGCGATGAAGCCGTTTTCCTCCAAACCGCGCTTAAGATACGCGGCGGTTTTGCGTTCATCTTCAACGATCAAGATCTTCATGGATCAACCAAATCCGACGGCGTCATCTCAGTGCCGGTTAAGCTGCTTTCTTCATGCGCCGCGATGGTGCGCGCCTGGATTTCCACGCCGAGTTTCTTGCGCAGCACGCCGAGAATAGCGCCAAGATTGTCCATCGTCGGGTTGCCGTTCTTCGAAAGCATACGGTGCAGGCTCTTCGCGGGCTTCGCCGTTTCGACGGCGAGCGACTCGAAGCCCACTGTCGCGTTGACCAGGTCGCGCAAGACAAGACGCGCGATGTCGGCTTCACCGTTCAGGAACAATGTCGCCGCCTCGTCGAGGAGCGCCTTGGCGAACTTTGGATCGCACCGAGCTCGCCCGACTATCGTTACCTTGAAATCCCGCATCTGTACCATCTCATTCGCCGCTTGCCGCGCGGGCTTTCGGTCGCTGCCTTCCGCCCTCTGTATTCCGCCCACATCGCTATCGCGCTCCCAATGTCGGCCCGCTGGCGCTGCTGCGTGCGTCCGCCGAGCCAGGATGGTCAATCCGCGACGGTTCCTTCGAAGTCGACCCAGACGCGGCCGAGCATGCCGTCTCTGTCGGCACGGTGTTTCTCGCGGAGCTGACTGACCAGACCCGCGATGTTTGATCCGGAGCGCAGACTGCCCCTATCGCCCACGGAGCCCGACCGATCGCCGTCTGGATATTACCAACCGCAAGTCCGCGCTATTCTCCGCAGATCAAAGGCCAATCTCGGAAGGCGCGAGTTCATGACAATGATCACGCTGTCGGCAACGCCAAAGGGCAATGGCTATCAAGCCACCGTCACGTTTGCCGACGGCGTATCCATGAGCTCGGCCGAAACCTATCCGTCGATCGCAGAGGCCATGACGGCGGCAGCGATGAAGCTGCTCGACATGCCCGAGCGCCTCAAAGCGCTCGACACCTCGCAATCGAGTCATCCAGCGAGCAGCTAAATGCCGGTATGCGCTGTGTATGCCCACAGCCTTCTCTGGAGCAACGCCAGTACCAGCGCGAGTTTGATGACGCCATGGCTGAATAGATAATAAGCCATGAAATGCTCAGTGCCGATGGATAGATGCTTAGTGGCGGCGAGGGCGTAGTTGGCGACGAGATCCCGAGGATCTTCAGCGAGCTCATTTTGGGTGAGAACCGCGATCACGCGGACAATGAATGTCGGGCTAACGGCCAGAAGCGCCGCGCCACCTACGATCTCAAGCGCAGCGTCCAAGCCCTTGAGCGAGACGCTGCCACGAAAGAAAATCTCTCGCAGGTTTGCTTTGGTATTGTTGTTCATGTGTAAGTGTCCGAGGTTGACCAGCGATCCCGTCAATGCAGGCAGCGACTCCCTCATCTCCGTCTAACGAGCGGATGCTCCGCGCGGTAAATGATCTACACACCGAAGCGCCGCTTCCTTTGCTGATATGAGCGGATGGCGCGCAGGAAGTCGATCTTCCGGAAAGCGGGCCAGTAAACATCCGAAAAGTAGAATTCACTATAGGCGCTTTGCCACAACAGGAAGCCAGACAGGCGTATCTCGCCACTCGTCCGGATGATGAGATCGGGATCGGGCATTTCTCCCAGGTGATGGCCGATGGCCTCCGCAGTAACGTGAGTGATCGCATCATCGAGTGTTGCGCCGTTTCGCTTTTCCTCGGTTAGGAGCGCGCGGACGGCGTCGATAATCTCGGCTCGTCCGCCATAGGCGACTACGATGGTCAGAACAATGCCATCGTATTTGGCGGTCGCTTCCCGGGCCGCGTGGATCGCTGCAACGGTCGAGCTTGGTAACAATTCCAGCTTGCCGACAGCCCGGATACGTACTCGACGCCGATGAATTTGTGGATCATGGGCCAGCGCGCGAATCTTCGCTTCGATGGCCGCGAGAATGCCTGAGACTTGGTCGAGTGGCCGTTTGAAGTTCTCTGTTGACAGGACCCAAAGGGTGACTGCGGGAATTTGGAGCTCGGCGCACCAATCGAGAACCTCGTCGAGCTTGCTGGCCCCGATGGTGTAGATCGTCGCCGGGTCGGTCAGCCCCTTTTGTTCACCGTGGCGCCGGTTGCCGTCGAGAATGATGGCAATATGTCCGGGAATGCGACCACACCTCACCTGTCTGAGGAGGTAATACGCGTAGAGCCGGTAAACGAAGTTGATCATTCACTCGGCGGGCGACGGAGCGCGTGGCGCCGCTGCGTCGCCGAATCCCAGTACGTCGTCCGAAGCCCCGGTCGGTTCAAACCGGCCGTACCTCAGCGCCAGCGTCGGCAGGACGAGCAGGTTCAACGCCATGGAGGTCACAAGTCCGCCGAGGATCACAATGGCCATTGGACCTTCGATCTCCTGGCCGGGCGCGCCGCCGCCGACAGCTAGTGGCAGGAGTCCAAGCCCGGTTACCAGCGACGTCATCAGTATCGGCGTAAGCCGATCGCCGGCCCCCCTGATCGCTGTTGCGAGTCCCCAGCTCAAGCCCTCAGCTCCGACGAGATGCTCGTAATGAGAGATAATCAAGATCGAGTTGCGGACAGTGATCCCGAACACGGTGACGAAGCCGATCATCGACCCGAGCGTCAGAAAACCTCCGGTGCCGAAGACCGCGAGGACGCTGCCGACCAGCGCAAATGGCAGATTGACCAGGATGAGCAGTAGGTTTCGCCAGCCACGCGTGACGATCGACAACAGGAGAATGATGGCGACGCCGGCGATAACGGAATTCACAATCAGGTTTCTCTGCGCCTGCGCTTGGGCTTGGAAGCTACCGGCGAACTGGATGTAGGTTCCAGCCGGCAACGTGACCTGAGAAGCAATCCGGGCTTGAGCCGCCTGCACCACCGCGGCCGCGGACCCGCCGGCGGTATTGAAGGTCACGCTCGCGACCCGTTGACCGCCTTCATGCATGATCTGATAGCGGCCGCTCGCCTCGTAGATGTCGGCAACCTGCCTCAGCGGAACGAGCGTACCATCCGGCGCCCGCAGCGGCAGGTTGCCGATATCGCTGACGCTGTTCCGGTCTTTCGCGCTCAGGATCAGGATCACATTGAAAACCTGATTACCCTGATAGGTTTGTCCGACCGTGTCGCCGGCATAGGCAGCGCGGAGCGTGTCGAGCACGTCCGTCGGGTCGAAGCCCCAGCGCACGAGCGCCGATTTGCGCAGCCGGATCGTCAATTGGGGAAGACCGGGCGGCGATTGGACGGTGACTTCAGTCACCCCCGGGACACCGTTGAGCACGCGTGCGACTTCTTGCGCCTTCTGGTCGAGCACGTCGAGGTCGTTGCCGAAGACCTTCACCGCGACCGCCGCGGTGTAGCCCGACAAGGTTTCGTCGATGCGCTCGCTCAAGAAGGTGTTGACCGAAAAGTTGACGCCCGCGAAGCGGGCGAGCGCCTGACGCATTTCCGCCTGAACATTCTCCTGCTCATCGGCGGAGAGACCGGGCTTGAGATCCACTTCGATCTCACTGTAGTGCGTGCCATACACGTCACCGCCGAGCTCTGCCCGGCCGACTCGCTGTGCCACGGCCCGGATCTGGGGAATCTTGCGCAGCGCCTCCGCCACGCGTGCGCCGATCTGCAGGGAGCGTTCGATGGACGTGCCGGGGACCGCCGACATGTGGATGATGTAATGGCCTTCGTGCAATTCCGGGATGAAGCTGGCGCCGAAGAGCGGTAAGGTGGCGCATCCCAGAACGGTGAAGATCGCCGCGAGTGCGATGACAGTGCGCGGCCGGCTCGAGATGCGGCGCAACAACGCCTCGTAGCGCGCACGCGACCAGCGAACGACCGGTGGCGGCTCCGTCTCTGTGCGCCGCGCCAGCAGCGCCATGCTGAGCGCCGGAACGACCGTCACGGCCACGACGAGCGAGGCTAGGACAGCCAAGCTGTAGCTGATGCCGAGCGGCGCAAACAGGGCACCGGAGATACCGGGCAGCAAAAGGATCGGCACGAACACGAGCAATACTGCGAACGTGGCATAGACCACCGGATTCCGGACCTCGAAGGCGGCCTCGAGGATGACGCGGCCCGGAGGCCGCGGATCCGGACGTTGGCGGTTCTCGCGCAGTCGCCGCACGATATTTTCGACACCGATCACCGCATCATCGACCGCGATCCCGACGGAAATCGCGAGACCGCCCAGCGTCATGACATTGAGCGTACCGCCGAGCTTTTCGAGAACGATGATGCCGGCAAGCAGGGACAGCGGTATGGCGGTCACGGCGATCGCGGCTGTTCGCAAGTCGAACAGGAACAGCGTCAACACAATGATGACGAGCGCACCGCCGATATAGAGCGACGTGCGAATGTTGCCCATCGCCGTGTCGATGAAGTTGGCGGGACGAAAGAGATTGGCGTGAAGCTCAATCCCTTGCTCCTTAAGGCCCGGCGCCAGGTCGCCGAGAGCTGCCTCGACGGCCTGTGTGACGTCTACGGTATTCGCGCCGTACTGCTCCTCGACGTTGAAGACGATGCCGGGTTCGCCGTCGACCGCCGCGGCGCCGATCGGCGGCTCCGGCGCCACCACGACGTTTGCCACATCGCCAAGTGTCACACGCGCGGCACCGTGGGCGAGAAGGACCGTTTTGGCGAGTTGGTCGGGCGTGAGCGATTGCCCTTCGCTCTGAAAGAGTATCCGTTGATTGGCCGTGTCAATGAACCCGGCGCCACGCACTCCCGTCGCTTTCTGCGCGGCTGCCAGCACGTCGTTCATGCCGAGGTGATAGCGAACGAGCTGGTCGGGCCGGACCTGTATCTGCAGAGAGCGCGTGTCGCGTCCGAACACGGTGACATTGGCAACGCCCGGTACGGCAAGAAGCCGCGGTCGGATCGTCCATTCCGCCACAGTCCTCAGGTCCATTAGCGATCGTGTTTTCGAGGTCAGGCCGCCGACGAGCACGATCCCGGTCGAGGACGTGAGCGGTGTCATGGCCGGTGCCTGCACCCCTTGCGGCAGTTGCTGTGCCGCGACCGCGAGGCGTTCTGCCACGACCTGGCGGTCGAGATAGA
>SCRN01000019.1 GCA_004322045.1 Paraburkholderia sp. | reverse complement strand
CCGTGAAACGACTCCACGCCGATGATAGTGCGGATTCCCGTGTGAAAGTAGGTAATCGTCAGGCTCCTCCTCAGTACCAAACCCCCGTTAGCGAAACCCGCTAGCGGGGGTTTGTGCTTTCAACGCCCCCAAAAAAACTCGACGTCGAGCCGCTAGCGCTCAAGGCCCGCGGGGCGAAATCCAACCGTCCGCCCGCAGCGCTATCGATTAGCGGTGATCGCTAATCGTCGTGTTATAAATCGCGCCCCCGATGAGCGTGTCCGACAGCTTCAATCCGCTCACGTTGAATGCGTAGATCGGCCCCGGGGATGTCACGGTGGCAGGACCTGCAGCGACGGGCGAGCCGAAGTCGCAATTGCTGATCGAGACGCCGGAGATCGCGGCGACCGTCGGCGCCGGCGTGCGCTCGGAGCCGGGGCTCGCAGGCGATTCTGCGGTGTTCGTATAGGGCGAAGTTGCAGGCACGAGAGGCAGTGCGACGGGGAAGGGGGCGATGTTGGCGCTTGACGCACTGTACATCCATACAGTAAAAAGAGAGTATCGCAACCCAGGGGTTACCGTGAATCGGCGGGAATCCTTCCCTGCAAACGGACCTGCTTTTTGGCGGGTGAGTCTTATCCGATGGACGATCGCGACACCGAATATCTCGTTGCCCCACCGCAGCCCCTCAAGGGGCGCGGCGCAGTCACGAACTTGCAAGGGCGCTTCGAACGCGATCAGCGGGTGGCGGTCGATGACGGCTGGGCGCCGGATACCGAGGACGGTGCGCTGCCCGCACTCAAGACGCACGTATTCGAGGAAAACGCGAAAAGCATCCTGACGCGCAACGCTTCGCCGGATATCCCTTTCAGCGTCTCGTTGAACCCTTATCGCGGGTGCGAGCACGGATGCATTTATTGCTTCGCGCGTCCCACCCACAGTTATCTCGGCCTATCGCCGGGGCTCGATTTCGAGAGCCGCGTCTACGCGAAGATCAATGCGCCCGAGTTGCTGCGGCGCGAACTGACCAAGAGCGCCTATGTGCCCGAACCGATTGCCCTAGGCGTGAACACCGATGCTTATCAACCCATCGAGCGCGAACTGCGCCTGACGCGACGCGTGATCGAAGTGCTGCACGACTTCGGACAGCCCTTTGCCGCGATAACGAAGTCGTCGTTGATCGAGCGAGACATCGATTTGCTCGCGCCAATGGCCGCGCGCGGTCAGGTGATCGCGGCGGTCACGATTACGACGCTCGATGCCGAAATCGCGCGCACCTTGGAGCCGCGCGCAGCAACGCCGATACGGCGTCTGCGCACCATTCGCGAACTGAGTGCGGCGGGTATTCCCGTCGGCGTCAGTATCGCGCCGGTGATCCCTTTCGTGACGGAGCCCGACCTCGAGCGCGTGTTGGAAGCTTGCGCGCAGGCCGGCGCGACGAGCGCTAGCTACATCGTTCTGCGTCTGCCGTGGGAAGTCGCACCGCTTTTCAAGGATTGGTTGGCCGCGCATTTTCCCCAGCGGGCCGAGCGGGTGATGGCCCGCGTGCACGACATGCGAGGCGGCAAGGATTACGACGCGTCGTTCGGGCGTCGCATGAAAGGCGAGGGCGCTTGGGCGGATCTGCTCCGGCAGCGTTTCGAAAAAGCCGTGAAACGGCTCGGCCTCAATCCGCGTCGGCACGGCATTCTCGATATGTCGCATTTCCGACGGCCTGACATCGCCCGGCCGTCGAGCCCGCAAATGGGCCTTTTTTGAAGCCGAGCGCGCTACTTCGAGCGCCTCAGCGCGACAGGGAATTGATCACGCTGCTTTGCGACTCGAAGTAGGTTTGAAACGTCACGGCGAGCCCGCTCATCAGTAGGAAGGCTCCGATCAACAGCGAAAATATCACGACGAAGATCACCCCCCATCCGGATTGGCTGCGCGATGATTGACCGGCGTTGAATTGCGCATCCCATTTTTGATCGGGGCGAAGTCCATAGACGATTGCGGCCAGAAACGCGGCTAGAACCGACACCGCGCCCGGTATGGCCAGCGCCCAGCCAAGCGCCGACGCACGCTCGCTGGCGACGAGCAGCAGCACGCCAGGAATGCCGAGCGCGGTGCCGATCAGGTGCACCCATCCGAACAGGTCGCGCCAGCCGTATAGATAGAAGCGATGAGCGCCTACGCTGCCGAGCAGGAAAGCCAGGAGGGCCGTGATCGTTTTGGAGCGAAATCGGACGGGGGCCTGGGAAATGCGGGAGGACATGACCATCGAGGTGATTGCGTGGGTTCGTGAGGGGAAAGCTTGCGTCCGCGAGACGCCGCAGCGCGCATTGTACGGCCGCGTTTGCCCGGTGAGCGGGAAGGTAATCGCCCTCGTTGCGCATAGGGGGCAGGTAAGTGTTTGTTATGGTTTCAGTTTCCCGCTATAATCGAGCGTTTCAGTGGTTCCGAACCCCCGGTTTTCAAGGATTACAGTATGGTCATCATCCGCTTGGCACGTGGCGGCTCGAAGAAGCGCCCGTTCTACAACATCGTCGCCACCGATTCGCGCAGCCGTCGCGACGGCCGTTTCATCGAGCGTGTCGGCTTTTACAACCCGGTCGCCACGAAGGGTGAATCGCTGCGCATCGCCCAGGATCGTTTGACGTACTGGCAAGGCGTCGGCGCACAGCTTTCGCCTACCGTCGAGCGCCTCGTGAAGCAAGCGCAAAAGGCTCAGCCGGCTGCTTGATTGCCGTTGCGGGCTATCGGCCGCTGTCTAGGCGCGCTGTCAACCGCGCTCTCAGCCGAAAGGTGCGCCGGTCGGTCACAGGTCGGGGCAGTCGGCCAACTGTGAGGTTCATCGATGTCCGTTCGTGATTCGGGCGGTTCGGGGCGAGCAAAAACAGGCTCCCGAGCGTCTGTATCGTTTGGCGCGTTCGCGCGCAAGCCGGTCGAGCGCAGTGCTGTAGCGCCTGCAGCCGCCGGCCGAGCGTCGGGTATCGAGCCGGTCGACACGTTGCCGGACGATGCAGTTGAAGTCGGCGCCATCGTCGATGCTTATGGCCTAAAAGGCTGGGTCAAGGTGGCGGCGCACGCCGGTACGAGCAAAGGTGGCGACGCGCTGACCAGCGCCAAGCACTGGTGGCTCGAGAAAGGGCGCGAGCTGAAAGTCGCGCCTGTCGTTGCGGCGAAGATTCACAGCGACAGCGTGGTCGCGCAGTTGAGCGGCCCGGGCGATCGAGATCAGGCCTTAGCGCTGAAAGGCTGGCGCGTCTACGTACGCCGGAGCGATTTTCCTGCGCTCGATGCGGACGAGTTCTACTGGGTCGATTTGATCGGCCTGGACGTCGTCAACGAGGAAGGCGTGGCGCTAGGTGCCGTTGCCGATATGATCGACAACGGCGCGCATGCCGTGCTGCGTATCGAATACCCCACGCAGGGTAAGGATGGGCAGCCGGTGACCGGCGAGCGGTTGATTCCGTTCGTCGGGGTATATGTGAAAACGGTGGATCAAGCGGCGAAGCGTATCGTCGTCGATTGGCAGGCCGATTACTGAGCATGATCGACGCTAGGGAGCGCACGATGCAGTTCGATGTCGTCACGCTCTTTCCCGAAATGTTCCGCGCGGTCACCGAGTGGGGCATTACGAGCCGAGCGGCGAAACAAGGGCGGTTTGGGTTGAGAACGTGGAATCCCCGCGATTTCACGTCGGACAACTACCGAACCGTCGACGATCGGCCCTATGGCGGCGGCCCCGGTATGGTCATGCTGGCCAAGCCGCTCGAAGCGGCTATCGGCGCGGCTAAGGCCGCGCAGGCGGCTCAGGGCGTTGTGGGCACGCGCGTCGTGATGATGTCGCCGCAAGGCGCCACCCTCGATCACGAGCGCGTCATGCGTTTCGCCCAAGAGCCCGGACTGGTGCTGCTCTGCGGCAGGTATGAAGCGATCGATCAGCGGCTCATCGATCGTTGCGTGGACGAAGAAGTGAGCCTTGGCGATTTCGTGCTGTCGGGCGGTGAGTTGCCTGCGATGGCGCTGATGGACGCGGTGGTAAGGCAGTTGCCGGGCGTACTGGGCGATGCGCAGTCGGCCGTGCAAGACAGCTTCGTCGATGGCTTGCTCGATTGCCCGCATTACACGCGCCCCGAGGAATACGAGGGCATGCGCGTGCCCGATGTGCTGCTCGGCGGTCATCATGCCGAAATCGAGCAGTGGCGGCGCAAAGAGGCGCTGAGAAATACACTCGCCAAGCGGCCCGATCTGATCGAGCGCGCTAGGCGCAACAAGATGTTGAGTCGTGCCGACGAGGCATGGCTCGCAAGTCTTGCGAAAGCGGCGTCGAAGGCCTAGCGGTCTTCTTCCCGAACGCAGGACGCAGGCGGTGCCGCGTATGCGGCGCCAGATGTGAACCCATCCTCTATCGGGGCCGAGCCAAACCGTCAAGGTGACATGCGGCAGGCAGAACGCCGACAAGATGGCATAAGGAGTCAGTGATGGATCTGATTGCAAAACTCGAGCAGGAAGAAATCGAGCGCGTGCTCGCCGGCAAGTCGATTCCCGAGTTCGCCCCGGGCGATACGGTGATCGTCAACGTGAACGTGGTCGAAGGTACGCGCAAGCGTGTCCAGGCCTATGAAGGCGTGGTCATCGCCAAGCGCAACCGCGGCTTGAACTCGTCGTTCATCGTCCGCAAGATCTCGTCGGGCGAAGGCGTCGAGCGTACGTTCCAAACGTACTCGCCGCTGTTGGCCAGCATCGTCGTGAAGCGTCGCGGTGACGTGCGTCGCGCGAAGCTGTACTACTTGCGCGAGCGTTCGGGCAAGTCGGCACGCATCAAGGAAAAGCTGGTCTCGAAGGACCGCGCGGCTTCCTAAGCGTGATAGCTGTAAGAAAAAGCACCCATTACGGGTGCTTTTTTATTTCCCGGCAGCAGGATCAAAATGGCGGTTATCCGCTCATAACCTCCCGAGTGCAACTTTGATTCGCCCCGTCTTCGAACCCGAAGTGCTTCCGATCGAAGCGACCGGCGCCGGCTTGCCCGGTGTGGCCGCGCATCGTCTCACGCCACCGGGCTTGCGCGAGCGCTTCGCGCAGCGCCTTGCGTGGGCGCCCGAGCCGTTCGAAGTGTTGGCGTCGGAGGTGGGCGATCCGCGTGCGGCCGCTGTTCTCGTCCCGTTGATCGCGCGCGAGGTAGGGCTTTCCGTCTTGCTCACGCAACGCGCCGATCACCTTAGCGATCACGCTGGACAGATCAGTTTCCCGGGCGGTCGGCGGGAGCCTTTCGACCAGGATGCGGTGGCGACAGCCCTGCGAGAGGCGCAAGAGGAGGTGGCGCTTGCGCCCGAGCGCGTCGAAGTGCTCGGCGCGCTGCCCGATTACCTGACTGGCACCGGTTTTCGTGTCACGCCTATCGTCGGCCTTGTGCATCCGCCTTTTAGCGTGCGTGCCGATACACTCGAAGTGGCCGACATCTTCGAGGTGCCCCTGCCGTTTTTGATGGACCCGGCCCATCACGAGGTACGCGTATTGCGTTGGGAGGGCGGCGAACGCCGGTTTTTCGCGATGCCGTACCCGCGTGCGGGTGCAGGGGGGCATTATTTCATCTGGGGTGCGACGGCCGGCATGCTGCGCAATTTCTATCGTTTTCTAGCTGCCTGAACGGATAGCGGGCGGCTCGCGAGCCGCCACGTCGAGACGAGCGCATTCGAGTATGGCGCCCTGTGCTATCGTTACGCGACAATTGAACAAACTCGAATTGCCACGGCCCTTCGCATGACCTTTTTCTCCGTATTGTTGGCCCTTGTTTTCGAACAACTGCGTGCGCTGTCGCAAAGCAACCCCATCTTTGCGTTGTTGCAGTATCACGCGGAATCGGCCGCGCAGGGTTTCGACGCGGGCAAGAAAAAACATGGCATGCTCGCCTGGCTCGTGGTCGTGCTGCCATGGACGCTCGCCGTTGCGGCCATCTATTACGTCCTGTATCGAATCAGTTTTGTGCTGGCGTTCCTTTGGAACGTGGTCATCGTTTATTTCACGCTCGGTTTTCGCCAGTTCAGTCATTACTTCACCGATATTCACCTCGCGCTCAATAACGACGATGTCCCGCGAGCTCGGGAGATCCTGGGCGAGTGGACAGGCATGGACACCGTCGATATGCCTGTAGGCGAGATCGTGCGCCATACATTGATTCATGCGGTCGTCGCCTCGCATCGGCATGTATTCGGCGTCTTCTTCTGGTTTCTGGTGCCGATCGGCCCCGCGGGCGCCGTGCTTTATCGGATCTCGGAATACCTCGCTCGCACCTGGGGCATATCGGTCGGCGAACGCACGGCCGCTTTCGGCGCGTTCGCGCGCAATGCCTTCTTCGTGATCGACTGGTTGCCCTCGCGCTTGACGGCGCTCGGTTTCGCGATCGTCGGCAATTTCGAAGATGCGATTTACGCGTGGCGCAACCACGCGCGTCAGTGGCCCGATGCGAACGACGGCGTCTTGCTCGCTGCCGGCAGCGGGGCTCTCGGGGCGCGGCTCGCGGGGCCCTTGGCGGAACCGTCGAGCCTGGATGCACTGGGTGCGCCCGATGGCGGGCCCATGCCTGTCGGCGACGACTGCACGCCGCGCACGCTTCAATCGGCCGTCGGGTTAGTTTGGCGCGCCGTCATCCTCTGGATGATTCTGCTGCTGATGCTGACCATCGCTGTGTGGGTCGGGTAAGCTCAACGCGGCTGAAGCTAGCAGGAGCAAGAGCGGCCGCCGCCCTAGGCCTCGTCGCGGAAAAGTACGCTAGCCGGCGCTGAGCTAGATCTATACGTCGAAGTCTTCGCTGGCTTCGCGCGCCGCGCCGCAACGCCAGCACGCCGTGAATTGAGGCTCCAAGGTCTCGCCGCAGGCGCCGCAGCGCCACCGGGGCGTGCCCGGCGGCGGGCCGTTTTGTGCCGCCTCCAAAATCCGTCTTGCCAACATTTCATCGCGCTCGTCGACGAGCCATAGCTCGGGCGCGCACTGATCGGCAGGGATCTCCCCAAGCGCGCCATTCAGATAGCGATTGTGCAGTTCGCAGCCGATTCCCGCCGCTTCGAGCAAGTTGACCCAATGTTGGCCGATGACGGGATTCGGGGCATGGGTCAGCTTGAGCATGCGGACGTCCTAAAAGAGCGCAATGCGGCGCCCTCGCTATCTCACGACTTGGCTGGCCTCGTGAACGAGCTGCGCGTAAAGCGCATGCCTTTCGCGCGCGACGCGCCCCTCGGCCAGCGCTTCCAGAATCGCGCACCCCGGCTCGTGCAGATGATGACAATTGTAAAAACGGCAGTGCGCAAGCAAAGGGCGAAACTCCGGAAACGCGCGCTCGAGCCTGCCTTCGGTCAAGTGATAAAGGCCGAATTCCTGAAAGCCGGGCGAATCGATCAACGCGCCGCCCTCGGGCAACGGGTACAGGCGCGTGAACGTCGTCGTATGGCGGCCGCTGTTGAGCGCCGTCGAAATTTCGCGCGTGGCGACATCGGCGTTGGGTACGACGAGATTGACGAGCGTCGATTTGCCCATGCCCGATTGGCCGAGCAACAACGTTGCATGGCCTTGCAAGCGCGCCCGTAGCGCAGTGAGCGCTTCCTGCGGCTGCGTCTTGATCGACAACTCGAGCACGTCGTAGCCGAGTGCGCGATAGCGCGCCAAACGCTCGCGCGCAGTGGGCAGGGCGGCCGTCACGTCGGTTTTGTTCAGAACGATCAGCGGCTTCAGTTCGTTGGCTTCGGCGGCCACCAGCGCACGGCCGAGGAGGTCTTCGCTGAAGTGGGGCTCGGTGGCCAACACGATCAGCAGTTGGTCTAAGTTCGCCGCAAACAGCTTCGATTTGAATTGATCCGACCGATACAGCAGGTTACGACGTTCGCCGATTTCGACGATGACACCCTGGTCGGCCGAGCGTTGCTCGTAGACGACGCGATCGCCGACGGCGACCTCGCTTTTTTTGCCCCGCGGAAAACATTGCAAAAGTGCATGAGGCTCGTGCTCGGGCGCGACGAGATAGTGGCGGCCGTGGGCGGCGATGACGAGGCCGGCCAAGCGGGCGCCGGCGCTGCGTTTGACCGAGTGGGCGGGAGCGCTCATGCGTGCCGCAGCAGCCGTTCGATCCGCTGCGATGCGGGGGGGTGCGAATAGTAGAACGCGGTGTACACAGGATCGGGCGTCAGCGTGGCGGCGTTGTCCTCATAGAGCTTCACGAGGGCCTTGACGAGCTCGTTGGCATCGGTCTGGCTTGCCGCAAAGGCGTCGGCTTCGAACTCGTGCTTGCGCGAGCTCAAGCTGCCGAGCGGGGTGACGAAGAACACGAACACCGGCAGCGCCAAGAAGAACAGCACCAGCGCCAGAGCGTCGTTGCTGCCGCTCATCGATGGCCGCACGCCTAGGCCTTCGTAAAACCAAGTGCGCTGGCCCAGCCAGCCGAGTAGGGCGAACAGGCCAAGGCTGATCGCGAACGTGACGAGCATGCGCTTCAAGACGTGGCGCCGCTTGAAATGCCCCAACTCATGTGCGAGCACGGCTTCGATCTCGGTGGCGCTCAGCCGAGCAAGCAGCGTATCGAAAAAGACGATGCGCTTGGCGGCGCCAAAGCCCGTGAAATAGGCGTTGCCGTGCGCGGAGCGGCGGCTGCCGTCCATCACGAACAAGCCCTTGGCTGCGAAGCCGCAGCGTTTCATGAGCGCGTCGATGCGCTGACTGAGCGCTTCGTCCGCGAGCGGTTCGAACTTGTTGAACAGTGGCGCGATCAGCGTCGGATACAGGACGAGCACAAGCATTTGGAAGGCGACGATGACCGCCCAGGCCCACAACCACCACAGCGCGCCGGCGCGTCCCATCAGCCACAGCACGACGAACAGCAGCGGCAGGCCGAACAGCGCGCCCAGCGCCGCGCCTTTGGCCAGATCCGCAAAGAAAATCGCCCGTGTCATGCGGTTGAAGCCGAACCGCTCTTCCACGACGAATTGCCGGTAATAGTCGAACGGCAAATCGGCGACGCTGGTAATGACGACGACGGCAGCCACCAGAGCGATCTGGCCCGCATAGCCCTGGCCGAACCAGGCAGAGACTGCCCGATCGAGCGCTTGCACGCCGCCAAGCAGCGTGAGCGCGACGACGAGCACGGCGCCGACGACGATTTCGAGCATCGACAAGCGCGTGCGAACGACGGTGTAATCGGCCGCACGCCGATGCGCCTCGGGTTTGATCGTTTCGGCGAACTGCCTGGGCACCGCGTCTCGGTGCGCCGCGACGAAGCGAATTTGCCGGGAGGCCAGCCACAGTTTCGTGGCGACCATCGCGACCACCATAACGGCGAACAAAACGGTGAAGTCGATAGCGGGCATCGGGAGGTCCAAAGTATCTATGCGAGAATTATAAAGTTTCGCGGGCGCGGGAGAGTGCCCGACCCCGCGCAGCGCCGTTTTGCTTCCCTTTGCATCAATGACCGGATTGCTTTCATGACTGATTTACTCGAACCCGTCGGCGAGCCGACGCTCGTGCGCAACGAGATGAACCTCGTTTGGCTCGATATGGAAATGACGGGGCTCGAGCCCGATACCGACCGCATCATCGAGATCGCCGTGGTCGTGACGAACTCGACGCTCGATAAAATCGTCGAAGGCCCGGTGCTCGCCATTCACCAGAGCGATGAAACGCTCGGCAAAATGGACGATTGGAATAAGAATACGCACGGCCGCTCGGGTCTCATCGATCGGGTGCGCGCGTCCACCGTGGACGAGGCGCAAGCCACCGAATTGATTCGTGCGTTCCTCGGCAATCACGTGCCGCCGGGCAAATCGCCGATGTGCGGCAACTCGATTTGCCAGGACCGGCGCTTCATGGCGCGATGGATGCCGGACCTCGAGCGCTTCTTCCATTACCGCAATCTCGATGTGAGCACGCTCAAGGAGCTTTGCCGCCGCTGGCAACCGGCCATCTACAAGGGCTTCCAAAAGCGCGCTATGCATACGGCGCTGGCCGATATTCACGAGTCGATCGACGAGCTCAAGTACTACCGTGAGCATTTCTTGATTGCGTCGCCGAGCGCAGTGCCCAGCGAAGGCAAGTGACGCGGCATCGCGTCGCGCTCGATGGCCCCGATTGCCTCCGGCGCGCGCGTCAAACGGAGGGCGCGCGCCGCGCGCTCTTCGGCCGAAATGCCGCGACCACCCGGTCGTGCGTACTGACATACGGGCCGCCGATCAGATCGATGCAGTACGGCACCGCCGCGAAGATGCCCGGCGTTTTCACCGCGCCGCTTTCGTCGCGCAGCCCCTCGAGCGTCTCCTGAATCGACTTCGGTTGGCCCGGCAGATTGATGATCAGCGCCGCATGATCGCCCGTTTCGCGAATCACCGCCACCTGGCGCGAGAGAATCGCCGTGGGGACGAAATTGAGGCTGATTTGGCGCATTTGCTCGCCGAACCCCGGCATTTCCTTCGTAGCGACGGCGAGCGTTGCCTCGGGCGTGACGTCGCGCCGCGCGGGGCCCGTGCCGCCCGTCGTCAGCACCAGATCGCAAGCGAACGTGTCGACGAGCTCGATCAGCGTGGCTGAAATTCGCTCGGGGTCGTCGGCGATGAGCCTTTTTTCGACGCGCCAGGGCGAGGCCAATGCCGTGCCCAGCCACGTTTCCAGCGCAGGCAGGCCTTTGTCCTCGTAGATGCCGCTCGAGGCGCGATCGCTGATCGAAACGAGCCCGATGACGATCTCGTCGGGATGGTTACGCGTCGGTTTGGTCATCGTCGTCTTCTTCCGTTGAATCCGAAGCGTCCTCGCCTTCACCGGCGCCGCCGCTCGCGGACTTGATCCACTGGAACAGTTCGCGGAAATAGCGCGGCGGCTTGCCCTGCTGCGCTTCCTTGCGTGCGTTGCGGATCAGTGTGCGGCCCTCCTGGGCGTCGGCGGCGGGATGCTCGCGCAGAAAGACCGTGAACGCGTCGTCATGGGCGATGAGTTGCTCGCGGGTTTGCTCGATCCAATGCAGCCGGGCCGTTTCGGCTTTGTTGACACCGCGGTATGTTTCCAGCGCCGTGCGTAGCGCCCCGATCTCGTCTTCGGTCAGCGAGCGCATGACGCGGCCGATGTACTGGATTTGGCGGCGTTTGCCTTCATGATCGGTAATGCGGCGCGCGTCGCGCACGGCGTCTGCCAAATTGTCCGGCATCGGCATGCGCTTGAGCGCATCTTTCGGCAACTCGACCAGATCGACGCCCAAGGCTTGCAACTCGTGCATTTCGCGCTTCAATTGCGATTTGCTGGGGCGCTCGTCGGCCAGGTCCTGATCGGCCGAATCGTCGTGCTCGATCGGTTGAATACGGGTTTTGCGTGTCATAAGCGTTATTGTAGCGCGCGACCATCCGCGCAAGCCTTGCTATGATCGCGGGATGCGAACGATCGAGCATGCCCGGCCATTACGTCGGCCGGCGGCCCGAGCCGTGCTCAACAGACAGTTCTATACCGGACGGCAATCACGATGGCAGCGGACACCGAAACCTCACAACGCTTCTTCCCGCACACTCAAGATGAATTGAAGGAGATCGCGTCCGACATTCTCAAGCATGCGAAGTCGCTGGGCGCCACCGACGCCGCCACCGAAATCTCGGAGGGCGACGGCCTATCGGTATCCGTGCGGCGCGGCGAAGTCGAGACGATCGAGCACAACCGCGACAAGATGGTCGGCGTGACCGTCTTCATCGGGGCCAAGCGCGGCAACGCGAGCACCTCGGATTTTTCGAAGGAGGCGCTGCGCGACACCGTGGCGGCGGCCTACAATATCGCGCGCTTCACGGCCGAGGACGACTGCGCGGGGCTGGCCGAAGCCGAATTGCTCGAGACGGACCCGCGCGACCTCGATCTCTATCACCCGTGGCATTTGTCGGCCGACGAGGCCGTCGAGATCGCGCGCCGGGCCGAGGACGCCGCCTTCGCCACGGATCCGCAGATCCGCAACTCGGAGGGGGCGAGCGTATCGGCTCAGCACTCGCAGTTCGTGCTCGCCACCACGCGCGGCTTTTTGGCCGGCTACCCCTATTCGCGGCATTACGTCGCCTGCGCGCCGATCGCGGGCAGCGGCCGCAATATGCAGCGCGACGATTGGTATTCGTCCAAGCGCGATGCGCTTTCGCTCGCGCAGCCCGAAGCCGTCGGCCGTTATGCAGCCGAACGGGCGCTCGCGCGGCTCGGTGCGCGCCGGCTCGATACGCGCAAGGTGCCGGTGCTGTTCGAAGCGCCGCTTGCAGCCGGGTTGCTCGGCGCGTTCGTGCAAGCGACGAGCGGCGGCGCGCTCTATCGTAAAACCTCGTTTCTCGTCGACAGCCTGGGCAAACGCGTTTTCGCGCCGCACGTGCAGATCGTCGAAGATCCGCATGTGCCGCGCGCGATGGGCAGCGCGCCGTTCGACGAAGAGGGCGTGCGCACGAAACAGCGCGCGGTGGTGAAGGACGGAGTCGTCGAGGGTTACTTTCTGTCCACTTACTCCGCACGCAAGCTGGGCATGCAAACGACCGGTAACGCCGGCGGTTCGCACAATCTCACGCTCACTAGCAGCGAGACGCGGCCTGAAGACGATTTCAAAGCAATGCTCAAGAAGCTCGGAACGGGGCTTCTGCTAACCGAGCTGATGGGGCAAGGCGTCAATTACGTCACCGGCGATTATTCGCGCGGTGCGTCCGGCTTTTGGGTCGAGAACGGCGAGATTCAGTATGCCGTCGAGGAGATCACCGTCGCCGGTACGCTGCAGGAGATGTTCAATCATATCGTCGCAATCGGCGCCGATTCGATCGTGCGGGGAACCAAGCAGACCGGTTCGGTGTTGATCGAACGGATGACTATCGCGGGACAGTAAGTGGCTCAGCGGCGGGCGCTGTCGATTCGCCGGTAGACCACGCGCGCGTAGTCGAAGTCGGCCCCCTGGTGCGCCTCGCGCGACTCGGTTTTCCACTCGCGGGCATCGGGGGCGGGAAACGTCGCGTCCCCTTCGAAGTCGGCGTCGATCTCCGTGATGACGAGCTGGTCCGCAAACGCGATGCCCTCGGCGTAAAGCTGTGTGCCGCCGATCAGGAACGCTTCCGTTGCGCCATCCTTGGCTGCCAAGGCCAGCGCGCTCTCGATGCTCGTCGCGATCTCGCAGCCTTCGACGCGGCGCTGCGCGTCGCGCGTGACGACGATATTGCGACGCCCCGGCAGCGGCCGGCCGATCGATTCGTGGGTTTTGCGGCCCATGATGATCGGCGCCCCCATCGTGGCGCGCTTGAAGAACGCTAGATCTTCGGGCAGATGCCAGGGCAGTTGGTTGTTGCGGCCGATCACGCCGTTGCGGGCGCGGGCGACGAGGATCGTCAATGTCGTCATGGCGAAAAGCGAATGCGTTCGTGGAAGCGGTCGGAATCGTCCACGATTTTACGCGAGCGCCGATCGAGTGCCGCTTTTGCCGTCGCTTTACTCAGTCGCCATCTTGCCGTCGCCGCAGAGGTCGTCGTCGTCCATCGAGTTCGTCTTCTCCTCCGATGCCGAGGGGTCCCGCAATCCATGCGAGCCCATCAATCGATAGAGTGTCACGCGCGAGATCCCCAGATCGGTCGCCGCTTCGTTGAGCCGGTGCCGATGGCGCAGCAGCGCGGCTTCGATCGCGCGTTTTTCCGCGGCCTCGCGTGCCTGCGCGAGCGTCATCGTTTCCTGCTGCGTGAACTGTGCGAGATCGAGGTCCTCGGCGTTGATCAGCTTGCCCTCGGCCATCACGATCGCGCGCCGCACTCGGTTGATGAGCTCACGCACGTTTCCCGGCCAGCCGTACTTGTGTATCGCCTCGATCGCCGACGGCGCGAACCCCCGAATCTTGCGCGCACTGTCGGTCTTGAATTTATGCAAGACATGGTGCGCCAAGATCTCGATGTCTTTGCCGCGCGCGCGCAGCGGCGGCTCGTCGATGCGCAGCACGCACAGCCGGTGAAATAGGTCCGCCCGAAAACGCCCGTCGCGCATTGCGTCCTCGAGATCGACGTGCGTCGCCGAGATCACACGTACGTCGACGGGGATCGATTCGCGGCCGCCGAGCCGCTCGATCTTGCCCTCCTGCAGAAAGCGCAGCAGGCTGGCCTGGCTTTCCAACGGCAGATCGCCGATCTCGTCGAGGAACAACGTGCCGCCGTTCGCCGCTTCCACGCGGCCGATCTTGCGTTGATTCGCGCCGGTGAACGCGCCGCGCTCATAGCCGAACAATTCCGACTGAAGCAAGTGTTGGGGGATCGCGCCGCAATTGATCGCCACGAACGGTTCCTTGCGGCGCGGCGAGCGCTCGTGAATGGCGACCGCCGTGAGTTCTTTGCCCGTGCCCGATTCGCCGGCAATGAAAACCGAGGCGTCGGTGTTCGCGATCTTGCGGATCGTGCGGAACAAATGCTGCATGGCCTCGCAGGTGCCGACCATTTCGTCGTCGCCCGCGCTCGCCACGCCCGTGGCGAGATCGAGGTCCGTCAGCGACACCATGCCGAACGCATGACCGAGCAGATAGTCCACGGTGGGTGCAGCGGCCGGCAGCTTCACGTAATCGAAGCAATAGCTGCGAATCAAGCGGCGCACATCGGGTTCGTCGAGCCGGTCGTCGCTCGCGAGCGCCAGCCATCCGACGAGCGGTTGACGCAAGCCCGTCTCGAGGGCGCAGAGCTCGCGTGCGGTCAGGCGAGAGAGGTCGACGATGCCCGCGTAGGGCATGTCGGGCCGCACGAGGCGGGCGCAATCGGCGCTCGTGCGCGCGATCGAAACGGTCCAGCCGCGGCTCTTCAAATGATCGACGAGCCCCTCGTCGGGCGTACGCGACAAATAGACGAGCGCGCGCACTTCGGATTCGTGTTGTTGCTCGGGGCCGCGTTTGCCGTGCGCGAGGGCCAAAGTCGGCCCATGCGCCGCGAGCGGCCCGACGGAGGTCAAATGAGAGGTATCACGCACGATGCACCCGTATGGTCACGCATCAAAAGGTGTACGGGAACCGCACGCCGACGACGAAGTTCGGTGCGTCGGGCGTGAGTCCGATCGATACCGATCCGTTGATCGTCAAGTGCTTGTTCACCACATGGTTCAGTCCAAAATTCACCGCAGCCGCCACGGTCTCGCTGCCGGGCACTTTCTGCCAGCCCTGGCCGGGCGCTTGCGTTTCGCTCTCCGGCTCGATCGCCATCGTGTAGGACACGCTCGCCGAATCTTTCTCGGAGAAGGCGAGGGCGACACCCGCGCCCCACTGGATCACATCGCCCAGCTTGACCTTCGCCGGCGAAGTTTGTCCTTCGACGGAAGAGACATCCGAGAACGAGCGCGCGAGGTTGTACGTGTAGGACAGGCTGCCGAACAACACGACCGGATCGTAAGTCTTGAGCACCGATAAGCCGGCCGTGATGTTCCAAAAGCCGGTGCCGGTGGGCAGCTTGGTGGGCGCAACGAGACTCGTGTTGTTCGGATCGACCTGCACGAGCTTGATGCCGAACGGCGACGTGCCCGTCGGCGCTTTCACGCGCACGCTGCCGACGATGTCGGGCCAGTCGCCGGTCTCTTTGAGCAATTGGTAGTAGATGCCGAAGTTGACGTCGCCGATCGCGCTGGAGGAGCCCGATGCATCGGACAGCGCGCCCGCCGCGCCACCCGCGCCACCCACGATGAAGTTGCTGTGGCGATAAACGTAGGGGACGTCGACGTCGAAGCTGATGCGATCGGTCAGGCCGTAGCGGGCGTCGAGGTCCGCCATCACTTGGTGCGACTTCGTCTGGCCGAGGTTGATGTTGCCGAGGAAGATGGCGTCGAGCGCCAAGAACCCGGACAACTGCAACTGGCGACGATCGTAGTAGGTGTCGCTCAAGCCCCAATCGAGGGTGAGCTTGCGATCGAACAACGGCGCGTGCTCGCGTTGAACCACGGCATTTTCCGCTTCGGTGCGAACCGGTTGCGCCGCCTTTTGCGTCGTGCCGATCGCCGAACCTTGCATGCCCCCGCCGGTGCCTGCCGCGCCGCTCCCTGGTCCCGGCAACGTGGTGGTCGGTGCGCCGGCGGCGGAGGAGGCGCCGCTCGTCGGGCCGGTCGACCCAGGGTCGACCTGCGCGAGCGGTGGCAACTGCACGGGCAAGCCGTCGGCCCCAGGCGGCGGAACAACTGCCGCATCGCCTTGTGCTGCGCCGGCTAGGCCTCGCCCGCGCTGCGTCATTTCGAGTCGCGTCACTTGAGCCTCGAGCGAATGGATTTGACGCTGCTGCTCATCGACGACGCGCATCAGCGTCGTCAGCCGCTCTTCGACCGATTGCCCCGACAGCGCCTGCGCCGATACGCCCTGCGGCAGCCCCATGACGAGCACCGCCGCCGGTATCGCCGCAAGCTTGATGCGGCAGGCGTGGTACGCGCCCCTCGTTGACAACTTGGACATTGTTATTCCCCCGGGTTTTGCTTCGGCGCGAAGCGCGGCTTTGCTGCCGCTCGCACTTCACGCTTTCCTCTCTAGCCGATCTCTTGCTTGGTCCTGGTCCTGGTCCCCTTCTCGACGCGGTGCGACTGCGCGTGATCTTGCGGCTTAGCGCCTGAGCGCCGCAGCGTCGCGCAACGCCTGCTGCACGCCGAGCTGTCGCAACAGCGCAGCGGACATCGGCTGCGTTTGGACGCTCAGCTTCAATTGGTTCATGACGGCCTGGCCGTTGCCCGCGATCTGCAGCAACTGTGCGATCGAGCCGCCGCGCTGGATGCCGGCAGGCGCGATCGTCTGTGTCGCGACGCCGGCCGGCGTCTGCACCGTCACGGCAACGCCGCCGTTGGCGAAGCTGATGCCGGCTTTGACGTTGCCCGACGCGCTCGTGGCCGTAGCGGTCGGGCTCGTCGTGATCGCGCTCGTGCCGGCGCCGATGTTCGTATTCGATTGAGCCGTGGCGCCGGCTACGCCCGAGCCGTTGAAGTCGATCACGGTCGAGTTCGCCCCGACATTGCCATTGCCCGCAACTTGCGTAATCTGGGAGACGCCGTTTACGGAGACGTTTTGCCCGCCTGTCGCGCTCGCTTGCGGATTCGTTCCGGAGCCGGCTGCGGCCATCGTCGATGTGTTGCCGCCGCTGGCATTGGCATTGGCATTGGCATTGGCATTGGCATTTCCATGTCCATGTCCATGTCCGACGCCATCGCTGGCTTGAACCGAGGTCGCGACCTGGGCCGACAAGGCGTTATTCGCGTTGGTCGAAATCGTGAGCGTGCCTTGCGCGCTGGCAGATGCGCCGTTGGGCATTTGCCATTGCGAAAGCAGTTCGAGCACGAGCCCTGAGACCATCGTGCCGCCGGGACCTTTGCCGCTCTGCTGCGCGAGCACGTCGTCGTCGACGGCTTGCCAGCGCGCGCCGGCCGATGCCGAGAGGAACTCGGGCGGCGCCGCGAGCCGCTGCGCGGCATGAGCGGTGCTCGCGAGTCCGCCTGCAGCCAGTGCAAGCGCGATTGCGAGCGGGGATAGAAGTAGGTGTCTCATGAGGTTCAGAACCAGTCTGCCCTAGACAATCCGTAATCCACGAAGGGTGTCGCGGCGGTGCTCGCGGCGAGCGCTCGCTCGCGCAGTTGCAATGCCAACGACACGTTGTCCTGCAATAAAGGAGAGTCCTCCCTGAATGGCTTGCCGAGGACCGCAAACACGAGCCCGTTCCAGCTCGCGACGAAATCCTCGTCGAGCACGACGCGATTGCCGAGTGCGGGGTCGGCGATGAAGACGCGCCCATGCTCGGCATGCTTGACGATGACGAAGTGCTCGTAGCCGCCGATATTCATCAGTACGAGCACGGGAATTTGCAGGTGATAGAGCGCGTCCAGATTCACGCGAAAGCCGCGGCCGCGCAGGCCGATCGTCTCGACGAAATGCTTCATGTCGAGCATCGAGAAGCCGTTCTTGACGACAACCTCCGGGCTCGAGAAGGCCATCATGCGGCGAATCAATTCGGGCTCGGCGATGTCGATGCCGTAGCCGTACTTGAGTAGCGTCGCGAGCGCCGCCGAGCCGCAACTGTAGTCGTAGCGTTGGCCGACGATATGGCCGTATCGAATGTCCCGCATGGAGCGCACCGCCTTGGTGAGTGGCACGCCAGCAAGGTTAGTCGTATCGATGGTCGATTGCGCGTTGCTTGGCGCACATATCGCAGCGCAAACGAGCGCGGCGATCTGCCGCCATGCTGCGAAGCTGGCGTGTCCTGACATGCTGAATCCCCTCGTAGAGCGCATACCGGCCGCGGTGGCCGGGCCGGTATGCGCGAGCGCTCGATACGGCGGCTAGCCGTGCGCGGCCGGCTAGCCGTCGACACTGACGCTTAATGGCCGGTCATGTTCGTCGCCGCGATGGCCAGGCCGTTGTGTTGCAGGTTCCCGGCGCCACCGGCGATGTTCACGCCGATATTGCCCGTGGAGTTGCGCAACGCGCCGGCGCCGATACTGGCCGTGCCGCTGATCGAGCCTTCGAACGAGAGCGCCGCCGCTTGGCTGTTGTCGTCGGTGGCGATCATCGCGACGGCCAGCGGGGCATCGCCATCCTTCAGGTTCGTCGTCGATGCGGCGAGGCTGTTGTTCTGCACGTTGGCCACGCCCGCGGCGATGTTCACGCCCAAGTTGCCCGAAACGTTGCTAAGCGAGTTGTCGCCGAGCGAAGCGTTGAGCATGAAGTTGTTGACCCGCGCGGTGCCGCCCGACGATTGCGAACTGAAGATCTGTGCGTTGCCGAACACATTGCCGGTATCGACCGAAGCCAGCGAGGCATCGTTGCTTTGGGCGTTGTCGACGCCTTCGGCGATGTTGATGCCGATGTTGCCCGAGGAGCCGCTGCCCGCGTCCGAGCCCGTCGCAGCCGTGAGGTTGCCCGGCTTTTGCGTGTTGATGTAGTCCGTCACAGAACCCGTGACCGTCACGTTCTTCGAATCGATGGATTCGCCGAAGGCCCACGAGGCGTTGTGGCTCTTGCTATGCGATTCGTTCCAGGACGCGGAGCCCGACGATTGCTCGGCGAAGGCTTGCCCGCCCGAGCCCTGGTCTGCGTGGAACTTCCACACCGCACCTTGTCCCGAACCCTGCGCGGCGCTCTGTTGCTTTTGCGACGCATACTGATCGGAGGCGCTGCCTTCGAGCGCGTTGACGCTGATGTTGCCGCTTACGCTGACGCTGCCCGAGCTCGAGCCGTGATGGTGATGATGCGACGCGCTGTAGTTCAGGTTCGCGGAGCCGCTTGCGCTCAAGCTGGCGCTTGCGTCCTGCGAGTGATGCGACTCGCTGCTCGAGCTGCTCGATTGCTGGTTGCTATATTCGTAGCCGCCGCCCGAGATCGAGCTGCTCTGATGCCTGTACGCATAGGCGGACGATTCGCCGAAGTTTTGCGCAAACGATTTGGACGCCGACTCGCTGCTCGTGCTCGATCCCCTCGAATAGCCACTTCCGGTCACCGAGCGATAGTTGTTGTTGAACGCCGTCGTGACTTGCCCCATCGAATAGTTTTGAGCCGTCGGGTCCAGCATGGCGTTTGCCATGACCGCTTGATTGTTGTTGACGACGGCGCCGACCGAGCTCGTCACGCTGACGCAGCCGAACAGACGCACGAAGCCATCCATATGGACGTTCTCGGTCACGCCTGTCTCGTTGTAGATGAAGGGGTTCTTGACGTTGTGCGCGAAGGCGCCGCCCGAGGCAACTGCGAGCACTGCTGCGGCGATGAGTGTGCGTTTCATGATGACGCTCCGAAAGGAAAGGGACTGCGTTAGAAAAAAGTGCCCGCCGGGGGACGGAGCACGAAACTATTCGCCGTGGTATTACCGGCGCCGGCCGTCTGGTTGATTTGCGCGATGCCGCTTGCGTTCTTGAGCACATCGTTGCCGATGCGCACCGCGCGCTCGCCCTGAGCCATCGCCGATACATCCACACGTCCTTGCTTGGGAGAGGCCGCGGACAGTACGCTGTCCGCGACGCTTTCCACACCTGTCGCCGCAGCGCCGAGCACGACGCTGTTGCGTTGAAGATTGGCCGCGCCGGCCGCTTGATTCACCATCGTCATGCCGGACACGTTCGCCAAGGCGCCGCTCTCGATGCTGGCTCGCGCGCTAGGCACGAAGGCGCTCGCCCGGGCGCTTTGCGCGACGCCCGTATCGGCGATTCCGTTAGGCGCCGAAACAATCGCAGCTTGGTTGCTTTGAGCGTTGCTCAGTCCGGCTGCTTCGTTCACGCTCACGACGCCCTTGATGCCGGCGAGCGCATCGGGTGCGATGGCGGCCTCGCCGGTGACGACGGGTGCCGTTTGCGCGATGGCCGACGATGTGGCCGCGAGCGCGCAACAGCAAGCGGCGACTACCACGGCCGTGCGTGCTCGCAATGGGTAGCGCGACGTTTTCATTTGAACCCCCCAAGGGCCGCGAGTCCGGTGGTGAGCGGCGCAAGCGCGCCGGTGACGGAGGTGGCGATCGTTCCGCCGATGCCTGCCGTGGCGGGTGCTGCGCCGGTCGGACCCATCGCGACGTTATTGCCCGTCGCCGAGCCGCCCAAGAGTTTGGTCAGCGCTTGCAGGCTGGCCGCGCCGCCGGCTGCGCCGTTGCTTGCTACGCCTTGCGAGCCGTGTGCTTGCGTCAGGTCCGCGTCGGAGACGAGCGAGCCGACCGTCGCATCGAATGCAGGAGCGGGAAAGGTCGTGGCCCGGACGGCGACGGGATTCTCGTTTCGGGGAACGGCCTTGAATGCATCGCGCGGCATGACAGCGCGCTCGACGATGATGTCGCCCGGATTGCCCGCGTATTGCGCGAGCGCGTCCGGCGCTACGGCGGCGCCGAGCACAGCGGCCAGACCCGGTAGCAGCGCGACCCATGCGCGGCGCGATGGTGAGGCGGGGACGGTGAAGGGCATGACGAGTTCTCCGGCGAACGGCTTGCGCTGCGTTATTTGCGGAAATAGCTGACGGCGTTGCTCTGCGCGACGTGGGACGTATCCACCGGCACGGGGACCGGCGCGGGCGGTGCGATTTCGTCCCACAGCGTCACCGAGGGGCCGCCCCTAAGGGTTTGTGCCGATGCGGCGACCGTCATGAGGCCGAGCCCGGTGCCGCGCTGATTGGCCAGCACGCGGTCGTCGAGCGCCGCGCTCGCGGTTGCGATTGCGCTTGCTTCATCGTTCGCAACCGCACGGGTGTCTTCGGGTTGCGCCGCTGTCGAGTCGAGTCCCAGCGCTTGCTGCTGCGGCTGCGCATCGAACGTATCGGCGCATGCGTTGCCGGACACTGCGGCCGCAGCCGATGCGATTGCTAGCGCGGCGATTGCGGCGTAGGAACGCAAGGTAATGTGCTGAACGAATGGCATGGCGTCTCTCCGTTGTGCGGGATTCAACGCGAAAGCCGTGCCATGGCCCCGAAAACGTTGCGGGAATAGGCCTCTTGCAGAATCGGATTCGATCAAAGGGGCTAAATCGCGAGAAAGCGTTTCAGCGCTGAAACGGCGAACTCGAAAAGGCTGCGGCTAGCGTTTTAGCGAGGGAGAGTGGGTGTCGCGAAAGGGCCACGAACGGTGACTAAGATCGCGTTGCGACATTGGCGGGAATGCCCGCGGCGCTGGGGCGCGCGGGCGCGTTGCAAGTTTGTGGCGAATACGCCTGCCTTTAGGACGGGTCGTAGAGTAAGCTGTGGGAACAGTTTCACCTCAGCAAAATGGCCGAACATACGGCAATTGCTATTAATAATGCGTTTGCGAACGCGTTGATCTGAGTTGTCGCCAAGGACTGCGGCGGGCTCCACGCCTTCGAAAGAGCCGGGGTAGGCATGCGCTGGCGCGTTTGTCGTGCATGACGTCTTGCTTCATGTTCATGAATAAGAGGTCTGAACAATGGAACCCGCAAGTCGACCATTAATTTACGTCACTCGCGACGTCAATTCGCAATTGAGCGCGCAATTCAATGCGCGCGGCTGGCAGGTCTCGGTGGCCACGAGCGCGCGCGATGCACGCAGGGCATTGCGTGACGACGCGGCGGCCGGCGGTCTGCTCGATCTATCGAGTCGATTCGACTCGCACGAAATCGCGGCGCTCGAGCCGTGCTTGACGCTGCCCAACGTCGGTTGGGTCGCGGCGACGGCACCGGGACAACTGCAAGAGAGCGCGTTGCGCCGGCTCGTGCGCGACTACTGCTATGACTATGTCACCCTGCCCTACGACCCCCCGCGCATCGTCGATTCGGTCGGACACGCCTATGGCATGGTGGTGCTCGGCTCGGTGGAAGAAGGCGATGCGGCGCGCGCGGGCGACGGCGAAATGGTGGGCTCCTGCGACGCCATGCGTGCGTTGTTTCGCGCGATTCGCAAGGTGGCGATGACCGATGCCCCCGTCTTCATCTCAGGCGAGTCGGGCACGGGCAAGGAACTGACGGCCGTCGCCATACACGAGCGATCGGTACGGCGCGCAGCGGCCTTCGTGGCGATCAACTGCGGCGCGATTCCGCCGCATTTGCTGCAGTCTGAGCTGTTCGGCTACGAGCGCGGCGCATTTACGGGGGCGAGCCACCGTAAAATCGGCCGTATCGAGGCAGCCCATGGCGGGACCTTGTTCCTCGATGAAATCGGCGATTTGCCGTTGGAGAGCCAAGCGAGCCTGCTGCGCTTTCTACAGGAGGGCAAGATCGAGCGGCTCGGGGGCCAGGAGCCCATTGCGGTCGACGTTCGCGTGATTTCGGCCACGCACGTCGACATGCAGCGCGCGATGGAAGAAGGGCGTTTCCGCCCGGATCTCTATCATCGGCTCTGCGTGCTGCAGATCGACGAGCCGCCGCTGCGCGCGCGCGGTAAGGACATCGGGTTGCTGGCGCGGCACATGCTCGAGCGTTTCGGCAAGGACGGCGTGCGCAGGCGGCGCGGTTTCTCGGCCGACGCGATCGCTGCGCTCCACAACTACGCATGGCCCGGCAATGTGCGCGAGCTCATCAACCGCGTCCGGCGTGCGATCGTGATGTCGGAGGGGCGGCTCATCACGGCGCATGACCTCGAGTTGGCCGACTACGTCGAGATCGCGCCCATCTCGCTTGCCCAGGCGCGGGAGGCGGCCGAGCGGCAGGCGATCGAATTGGCGCTGCTGCGCCATGGCGGTCGGCTCGGCGATGCCGCGCTAGAACTCGGCATCTCGCGCGTGACGCTGTACCGTTTGCTCGGCGCGCACGGCATGCGCCATCCGGACGTCGTGCCGGGCGAGCATCGCATGACGAGTTGACGTGCCGTGGGCGGGTCGGCGCAAGGCATACTTCGGGCGAAAATCCTAGCGCTTGATAAAATCGCGGTTTGCGCGGTGCTCGACCGACGGGACCGCGCGCCTCGAGCCGAAGGACATCCCCTCGCATGAAACAATACCTCGACCTCGTTCGCGCCATTCTCGAAACGGGCAGCTGGCAGGAAAACCGCACGGGCATCCGCACGATCACGATGCCGGGCGCCATGATGCGCTTCGATCTTCAAGAGGGCTTCCCGGCCGTCACCACCAAAAAGCTCGCGTTCAAGTCCGCCATCGGCGAAATGATCGGTTTCCTGCGCGCCTCGCGCAGCGCGGCCGATTTCCGCGCGCTCGGCTGCAAGGTGTGGGATGCGAACGCGAACGAGAACGCGCAGTGGCTCGCCAATCCATACCGCGAGGGCACCGACGATCTCGGCGATGTCTACGGCGTGCAGTGGCGCAAGTGGCCCGGCTACAAGGTCATCGAGGCGTCCGCCGATGCGCGTTTGGCCGACGCCGCCGAGCGCGGTTATCGCAACGTCACGCAGTTCGAGGAAGACGGCGTGCGCAAGGTGCTGCTCTACAAGGCCATCGATCAACTGCGGCAATGCCTCGATACGATCATGACGAACCCCGGGGACCGCAGGATCCTGTTTCATGGCTGGAATCCGGCCATGCTCGACCAGATCGCGCTGCCCGCCTGTCATTTGCTCTATCAGTTCTTGCCGAATGCGGCGCGCCGCGAAATTTCGCTGTGCCTCTACATCCGCAGCAACGATGTCGGTCTCGGCACGCCGTTCAATTTGGTCGAAGGCGCGGCGCTGCTCTCGCTGGTGGGCCGTTTGACGGGCTATACGCCGCGGTGGTTCACGTACTTCATCGGCGATGCCCACATCTACGAAAACCAGCTCGACATGCTCAAGCGCCAACTCGAGCGCGAACCCTATGAAAGCCCGCGGCTTCAGATCGCCGATCGCGTGCCTGCTTATGCGCAAACGGGCGTGTATGCCCCCGAATGGCTCGAACAAGTGGAGCCGGCCGATTTTTCGCTCGTCGGTTATCGCCACCATGAACCGCTGAGCGCGCCGATGGCCGTTTAGCGGGCGCTTTGGGCCCGGTTAGCCGATCTCGTCTCTCGTATCTCGTTACTCGGCAAGCCGGACCGCAACCTCTTCCTTCTTCCTGTTTCGGCTTGCCGCGAAGTGGCCGAGCGAGGGCCCGCTCGGCTCTGCGTTCGCCCCGCTTACCCCCGATGCTGGCCTTGCTGCGGCCCGGCGGCATGCTGCGGCTCATGTTGAGGGTGCGGCTGCGGCGCGGGCTCGGGGCGCGGTTGAGGCTGCGGTTGCGGTTGTGGGCGAGGTTGTTCGAAGTGCGGTTGAGGCTGCGGTTGAGGCTGCGGTTGCGGTTGCGGTTGCGGTCGCGGTTGTTCGAAGTGCGGCTGCGGCTGCGGTTGCGGGCGCGG
>SCRN01000018.1 GCA_004322045.1 Paraburkholderia sp. | reverse complement strand
TCAAAAGCGGAGAGTAAACGACATCCGCCGACAGTTTACAAGCGCGGCGCTATGCCATTGAAAGTAAACGGCCTTTCTCGCCACCACGGACCGGCCACGTCGTTGTGTATAACGACGTGCCGTCAACGAAATCAATTTCCAGCCGCCCGTGACGAAAATCGCCGAAGAGCTGTATCACCTGCACATGATGATGTTGCTGTTGTGCACGGTGATCTTCGTCGGCGTCTTCGGCGTGATGTTCTATTCGATCTTCAAGCATCGCAAGTCGAAGGGGCACAAGGCCGCCAATTTCCACGAAAGCACCACCGTCGAAATCATTTGGACGATCGTGCCGTTCGTCATCGTCGTGCTCATGGCGCTGCCGGCCACCAAAACGGTCGTTGCGATGAAGGACACGAGCAACGCCGATCTCACGATCAAAGTCACTGGCTACCAGTGGAAGTGGGCCTACGACTACGTCAAGGGTCCGGGCGAAGGCATCAACTTCTTCTCCACGCTCACCACGCCGCGCACCGAGGTGAACGGCCAGGCGCCAATCACCGATACGTATCTGCAGGAAGTCGACAATCCGCTCGTCGTCCCGGTCGGCAAGAAGATCCGCATCATCACAACGGCGAACGACGTGGTTCACTCGTGGTACGTGCCGGCATTCGGCGTCAAGCAAGACGCGATTCCGGGCTTCGTGCGCGACACCTGGTTCAAAGCCGAGAAGACCGGCACCTTCCGCGGCTTTTGCACGGAGCTGTGCGGCAAGGAGCACGCGTTCATGCCGGTGGTCGTGACGGTGCTGTCGGACGCCGACTACGCCAAGTGGGTCGACGACCAACAGAAGAAGATGGCGAGCGCGAACGACGATCCGAACAAGACGTATTCGCTGGCCGAACTCATGCAGCGGGGCGGCCAAGTCTACAAGGCGAACTGCGCGGTGTGTCACCAGCCGACGGGTAAGGGTGCCGGCGCGTTCCCGGCGCTCGACGGCAGCAAGATCGTCAACGGCCCGATCGCCAACCACGTGAGCATCGTGCTGAACGGCAAGAATGCGATGCCGACCTGGGGCAAAACCCTGAACGACGTCGAGATCGCTTCGGTCATTACGTTCGAGCGCAATTCGTGGGGCAATCACACGGGTGACATCTTGCAGCCCAAGCAAGTCGCCGACGCTCGCAACGGCAAGATGCCGGAAGGCGGCGATCACCTTTCGGGCGCGGCTGCTCCGGCGGCTGCGAGCGGCGCGGCTGCGGCGAGCGGTCCCGCAGCGAGCGGCGCTGCCGCCAGCGGCCCGACGGCTTCTAACGGCGCAGAGCGCGCCACGGTGGCCAACCGCATGGGTACGAATCAGCCGGAAGCGGTCGCCGTGCGCACCGCACCGGCGGCTTGACGTGTCGCCGCACTATTTGCACTAGGAGATTCTCATGTCTAGCATCGGACACGATGTAGCCGCGGGCCATGGCCATGACGACCATGCGCACGCCACGCCGCATGGCTGGCGCCGGTGGCTGTTCGCCACCAATCACAAGGACATCGGGACGATGTACCTGCTGTTCTCGTTCACGATGTTCCTCTCGGGCGGCGTCGCGGCGCTGATGATCCGAGCGGAGCTGTTCGAGCCGGGCCTGCAGATCATGCGTCCCGAGTTCTTCAACCAGCTCACCACGATGCACGGTCTCATCATGGTGTTCGGCGCGATCATGCCGGCGTTTGTCGGCTTCGCGAACTGGATGATCCCGCTGCAGATCGGCGCGGCCGATATGGCGTTTGCGCGCATGAACAACTTCAGCTTCTGGCTGTTGCCGGTGGCGGCAACCTTGCTCGTCGGCTCGTTCTTCGCGCCGGGCGGCGCGACGGCCGCGGGCTGGACGCTTTACGCGCCGCTTTCGACACAGATGGGCCCCGGCATGGACTTCGCGATTTTCGCGGTCCACATCATGGGTGCATCGTCGATCATGGGCTCGATCAACATCATCGTGACGATCCTGAACATGCGCGCGCCGGGCATGACGCTCATGAAGATGCCGATGTTCGTGTGGACCTGGCTCATCACGGCGTATCTGCTGATCGCCGTGATGCCGGTGCTCGCAGGCGCGATCACGATGGTGCTGTTCGATCGGCACTTCGGCACGTCGTTCTTCAACGCGGCCGGCGGCGGCGACCCGGTGATGTATCAGCACATCTTCTGGTTCTTTGGGCACCCCGAGGTCTACATCATGATCTTGCCGGCGTTCGGGATCGTGTCGCAGGTGATTCCGGCGTTTTCGCGCAAGGCATTGTTCGGCTATAGCTCGATGGTGTACGCAACGGCCTCGATCGCGATCCTCTCGTTCATGGTGTGGGCGCACCACATGTTCGTGACCGGCATGCCGGTCACGGGGCAGTTGTTCTTCATGTACGCGACGATGCTGATCGCGGTGCCGACGGGCGTGAAGGTGTTCAACTGGATGGCGACGATGTGGCGCGGCTCGCTGTCGTTCGAAACGCCTATGCTGTTCGCAATCGGCTTCCTGTTCGTGTTCACGATGGGCGGGTTCACGGGCCTGATGCTGGCGATGGCGCCGCTCGACATCCAATATCACGGCACCTATTTCGTGGTGGCGCACTTCCACTACGTGCTCGTGGCCGGATCGCTGTTCGCGCTGTTTGCGGGCTGGTACTACTGGTCGCCGAAGTGGACGGGCTGGATGTACAACGAGACGCGCGGCAAGATCCACTTCTGGGCGTCGATGATCTTCTTCAACCTGGCCTTCTTCCCGATGCATTTCGTCGGTCTTGCCGGCATGCCGCGTCGCTATGCCGATTACCCGGCGCAGTTCACGGACTGGAACCAGGTCGTCTCGATCGGCGCGTTCGGTTTCGGTTTGGCGCAGGTCTACTTCCTGTTCGCCGTCGTGCTGCCCGCTTATCGCGGCAGCGGCGAACTCGAGAAAGCGGCCGACAAGCCGTGGGACGGTGCGACGGGTCTCGAGTGGACGGTGCCGAGCCCGGCTCCGTTCCATACGTTCGAGAATCCGCCCACGGTCGAGTAAATCGATGTGCGCCGCCGCTGGCCGGCCGGCGCCTGCCTAGAAGCACGCAGGCGCCAGCTGCTCTAGCGGCGGTCTGGAAAGCAGAGCCGGGCGCGGTTCACCGCGTTCGGCTCGGTAACGAAATAGACGATGAACCACCCACAAAAAAGACGCACGCCGGCGCAAGTGCGTGCGGGCAATCTGAGGCTCGGCTTGATTTTGCTCGTCGTCGTCGCCGTCTTCTTTTTGGGCGCCGTTCTGAAGCAGTGGCTGTCTCACTGAGCCGCAGCTGCACGTGTAGCGAGGAAGAGAATGTCGACGCGTACGCCGCTCGAGTCCGACCGGTCGTTCAGATCGTTCAACCGGTCGATGCTCGTGAAGCTGGTCGTCATGGCCGCGGTCATGTTCGGGTTCGGGTTTGCGCTCGTGCCGCTCTATCGAGCGATCTGCCAGGTCACTGGCGTGAACAACCTCGTCAAGCGAGACGTGACGAGCGGCGAAGCGAAGAATACACAGGTCGACATGACGCGCACGGTCTCGATCGAATTCGATGCGAACGCGCGCGGCCCGCTCGGGTTCACGCCGGAGAGTAACAGTCTCGACGTTCACCCCGGCCAGGTGACGGTCGTGAAGTATCGCGTGACGAACGAGCAGAACCGCGCGGTGCGCGCGCAGGCCATTCCGAGTTATGCGCCGCAGTTGGCGGGCGAGTACTTCAAGAAGATCGAATGCTTTTGCTTTACGCAGCAGACGCTTGCGGCGCATGAGTCACGGGAGATGCCCGTCGTGTTTTACGTCGATCCAAAGCTGCCGCGCGACGTGAAGACGATCACGCTGTCGTACACGTTTTTCGAGCTCGCCGCACCGGCGGGCAAGACGGCGAGCGGCGGGGCCACGCGGCCGCCCACGGTGGCGTTGCAGGCGGTCGCGCTCGCGCGCGGTGCTTGATGCAAGTGAGAATGTCATGGAGACGGCAATGACCGCAGGCGGCAAGAGCAGCTTCGCCAAGACGATGAAAGCGGTGCTGTGGTCGTTTTTCGGCGTGCGGCGCCGGGCCGATCACGAGGCGGATACGCAACTGAACCCGTTGCATCTGATTGCGGCGGGCCTGATCGCGGCCGCCGTCTTCATCGCCGTGCTGATCGCGATCGTGCATGCGGTCGTGAGTTGATCGGGTGGGCCGGGCGAGGCAATTTAAAAAGCGAAGCGGCGCGGTATAGACGTGCCGCCGGTTACTGCATAACTGGACTGAAGTGGAGAATCAACAATGAGCGGTCAAAACGAGAGCCCGTATTACTTCGTGCCGAATCCGTCTCGACACCCGGTCACGGCGTCGATCGGCGTCTTGGTCATGCTCGGGTCGTTGGCGCTTTGGATCAACGATACGCCTTGGGCTCCGTATACGATGTTCGCAGGCCTGCTGTGGCTGCTCTTCGTGCTGTGGCACTGGTTCGGCGACGCGATTTCCGAGTCGGAAAGCGGCATGTACGGCAAGCGCGTCGACACCTCGTACCGCTGGAGCATGAGTTGGTTCATCTTCTCCGAAGTCATGTTCTTCGGCGCGTTTTTCGGGGCGCTGTTCTACGCGCGGATGATTGCGCTGCATGAGCTGGGCAGCCTCGACTACAAGCTCATTTGGCCCGACTTCACGGCCGTTTGGCCCAATGAGGGACCGGCCGCGCTCGCCGGCCACTTCAAGGCGATGGTGCCGTGGCCTGTGCCGACCATCAACACGGCATTGCTGCTGAGCTCGGGCGCGACGCTCACCGTGTCGCACCACGCGCTGCGCGACAACCATCGGAACAAGGCCATTGCCTGGCTTGCCGCGACGGTCGCACTGGGCGTGTGCTTCCTGTTCTTGCAAGCGTTCGAGTACGTCCACGCGTACAACGAGTTGAATCTGACCTTGTCCTCGGGCGTGTACGGTTCGACCTTCTTCCTGCTGACGGGCTTTCACGGCTTTCACGTGTTCCTCGGCGGCACGATGCTCACGGTCGTGCTCGTGCGCTTGATTCGCGGCCACTTCACCGCCGATCATCACTTCGCATTCGAAGGTGCCGCGTGGTACTGGCACTTCGTTGACGTCGTTTGGCTCGGCCTGTACATCGTCGTCTATTGGCTGTAGCAGAAGTGGGAGTCTCGTCCCGCTGTACATGGGACGTACTAGCGGCGCATCGCCCACGCGCGGTGTGTCGCGATCGAATCCTTGGGCCTTGACCGGTGCGCGCCGCCTTCGAATCGATCGAGGCGGCGTTTGTGTTTTTGGCAGGAAGGCTGCGGCAAGATGTCGCAGCAATTGGAGGCGGAAGGCGCGGCCAGCTGGGCCGCATGGTGCCGCGTCTTAGCGCCCGTTGGCGCGTTCGGACGCGATCGCTTGGTGTGCGATCGCCCCGCTTAGCGGCCGAGCGGCACCTGGCTGTACTGAATCCAGCCGAGCCAATGTGCGAGCCAGAGGAAGAGGAACAGCGAAATGGAGAGCCCGACGCGGGTCGCGAGCGACCAGACCATTCGCTTGGTCTTGCCGCGGTCGTGCATCATGAAATAGAGCGCCGACACCATACTGGCGATGATGAGGGCAAAAGCGACGGCTACGAGAATGTGCATGGAACCAACCGATATCCGAAATCGACATAAAACTACCGACGCAATTATCGCACTCGCGCGAGGTGATCGAGCACCTCGCGAGGACGCGGCGCGACTCGTGGGCTTGCTGCCGGCGCACAGCTTCATCGATGCGGTATGCGCCGTGCGCCCGGTCCGAGTATGAAGATCCGCCTAGTCCCCGCCCTGCTCATTGCACTCGTCATGGCCGTGACGATCCGGCTCGGTTTTTGGCAGCGTGACCGCGCGCATCAGAAGGAGGCGCTGCAGGCGCAGATCGAGCGCTACGAGCATGCGCCGGCGCAGCCGGTCGGCGCCGAGCCCGTCCCGGTCGCGTCGATTGTTTATCATCGCGTCAGAGCGGTCGGGCGCTTCTTGCCGGAGCGCGTTGTCTATCTCGATAACCGGCCCTACCAAGACCGGCCGGGGTTTTACGTCGTGATGCCGCTGCAACTGGCGGGCGGCGGTTATGTGCTCGTCAATCGCGGCTGGCTGCCGCGCAACGCCGACGTGCGCACGGCGATCGCACCGTACCGGACACCCCCGGGCGAGCTCACGATCGAGGGCATTGCGCGCGCGAATGCGTCGCGGGCCTTCGAGCTGGGCGAGGGCGGCTCGGCCCCGCATCAGCAAATTCGGCAGAACCTCGATGTCGCCGCATTCGCGGCCGAGACGGGGCTCGCTTTGCAGCCGTTCGTCATCGACCAAACGAGCGATGACAACGACGGGCTTGTGCGCGACTGGCCCGCGCCTGCGATGGGCGTCGAGCGCAATTACGGTTACATGCTCCAGTGGTGGGGCATGGCGGCCGCGGCCTTCGGGTTCGGCTTGTACGCCGCCAGGCGCGCCGCGAAAAAAGAATCTTGAGAGGACATTACGTTGTCGAAGTCATCTGAACGCATGAACGAGCGTGACCCCGCAAGCGGGGCGCGAGCGAGTGGCGCAACGGCTCACCGCGGCTCTTGGACTCGCGGCCGATGGATGGTGCTGCTCATTGCGCTCGTTTGCGCCGCCCCCGTGATTGCTTCGTATCTCACGTACTACGTGCTCAAGCCGAAGGGCGGCGCCACCAATTACGGCACGCTGATCGAGCCTCAGCGCCCGATCTCCGAGACGCTCATCGTCAAAGACGAAGCGAACAAGCCGATGGCGCTCGCATCGCTGCGCGGGCGCTGGCTCATGATCAGCGTCGATCGCAGCGCGTGCGATCAAGCGTGCGCGACCAAGCTTTATTTCATGCGCCAGATTCGTGCAACGCAGGCCGGCGAACGCGAGCGCATCGTCACGGTCTGGCTGCGCACGGACGCCGACGCCGTGCCGCCGGCCATCGAGCAAGCCTATCCCGACACGCGCAAGTTGATCGCGGATCCCGCGGCGCTGGCGGCTTGGCTCCCGGGCGATGCGGGCACGCGCGATACCGATCACATTTATCTCGTCGATCCCAACGGCAATTTGATGATGCGCTTTCCGGCTCACCCGGACCCGAGCAAGATCAAGCGCGACATCAGCAAGCTCTTGAGTTCGTCGAGTATCGGCTGACGCCGCTGGCGCGCCGATTGGTTGGAGGTCATTTCGATGTTTTTGCTGCAACTCGCCGCGACTGGGCTGTGCATCGCGTTGCTTCCGCTGAGCTATGTCTGGATCAAGACGAGCGACGATAAGTTTCGCAAGCTCGTATGGGTCACGACTTTTCTTACGCTCGATCTGATCATGTTCGGCGGTTTCACGCGCCTGACCGATTCGGGGCTGGGCTGCCCGGATTGGCCCGGTTGTTACGGCACGGCCTCGCCGTTTCTTGCGCACGCGCAGATCGTGGCGGCGCATGCGGCCATGCCGAGCGGGCCGGTCAGCCTGATGAAGGCCTGGATCGAGATGATCCATCGCTATTTCGCAATGGCGATCGGTGTGCTCATCATTGCCCAGACAGCAAGCGCGTGGGTGGCACGCATCAAGCGCAAATCGCTGACGGTGTCGCCCTGGTGGCCCACCTCGCTGCTGCTGCTGGTCGTTGTTCAAGGCGCATTCGGCGCATGGACCGTGACGCTGAAGCTGCAACCGGTGATCGTCACGACTCATCTGCTGTTAGGTTTGACGCTGCTTGGGGCGCTAGCCTGGTTTGCCGCCCGCTTGACGCCGATGCCCGCCTACGAGCCGGAAATCGCGCGCTATCGTGCCGCCGCGCTAGCCGGGCTCGTCCTGCTCGTGGTTCAACTGGCGCTCGGCGGCTGGGTGAGCACGAATTATGCGGTGCTCGCCTGTACCGACTTTCCGACCTGCAACGGGCAATGGGTGCCTTCCATGAACTTCGCGCAAGGGTTTCATTTGTGGCGTGCGCTCGGGATGACGGGCGACGGCGAAGTCATTACGCAAGACGCCCTCGTCGCGATCCATTGGACGCATCGCACCTTCGCATTCGTGGTGCTCGCCTATCTGGCTGCGCTGGCCTGGAAGATGCGTCGCTTCGAATCGCTGCGCCGACCGGCGACGGGCGTGCTGATCGTGCTGGCGCTCCAGTTTGCGACGGGCCTGTCGAACATCGTGCTGCAGTGGCCGTTGCCGATCGCCGTAGCGCACAACGGCGGGGCCGCGGTCCTGCTGCTGCTCGTCGTTGTGCTAAACTTCCGAACCGCTTCCAGCCGACTTGGCCGCGCCGCCGTTCCACCTCGCGAGGCCGCTCCCGCGTGATCCCATGGAAAGCACAACACTAGCTCGCCACCCCGGCTCCCGAATTTCCCAGTACCTTGCGCTCACCAAGCCGCGTGTGACGCAGCTTGCCGTCTTCTGCGCGGTCATCGGCATGTTTTTGTCGACGCCGGGCATGGTGCCGTGGAAAGCGTTGGTCGGCGGCACGATTGGTATTTGGCTGACGGCGGGCGCCGCCTTTGCGATCAATTGCCTCGTCGAACAGAAGATCGACGCGATGATGCGCCGTACCGCATGGCGCCCTTCGGCGCGCGGCGAGATCACGACCCCTCAGATTTTGCTGTTCTCCGCCGTCCTCGGCGGAGTGGGGATGTGGACGCTCTATACGTTCACGAATCCTTTGACGATGTGGCTCACGTTCGCGACGTTCGTCGGCTATGCCGTCGTCTACACGCTCTTGCTCAAGCCGGCCACGCCGCAGAACATCGTCATCGGCGGCGCCTCGGGCGCCATGCCGCCGGCGCTCGGCTGGGCCGCGGTCACGGGGGCGGTGCCGGGCGATGCATGGATCCTCGTGCTCATCATCTTCGTCTGGACGCCGCCGCACTTTTGGGCGCTCGCGCTTTACCGGCGCAAGGACTACGAGAACGCGGGCTTGCCGATGCTGCCGAACACGCACGGTGAACAGTACACGCGCTTGCACATTTTTCTGTACACGGTGATTCTATTCGCGGTCACGCTGATGCCTTTTGTCTCCGGCATGAGCGGGATCGTCTACCTCGTATCCGCCGTGCTGCTCGGTGCGATCTTCCTCGCTTACGCCTGGAAGATCTACCGCGAGTACTCCGACGCCCTGGCGCGCAAGACTTTCCGCTATTCGATCGTCTATTTGTCGCTGCTGTTCGCGGCGCTGCTCGTCGATCACTACGCACGCGCTCTGATCGGCGCGTGAGTTCCTCATGAGCCACTTTTCGCTTGCGCGTATCGCGCGCATGTTCGTTGCCGCATGCCTCGTCGGCGCGGCGCTCGTCGTTGCCGGCTGCGGCAAGAGCAAGCCGGCGTTTCAGAATCTCGATCTGACGGGCAATACCCAGTTCGGCTCCGATTTTTCGCTGCCCGATACGAGCGGCAACATGCGTTCGCTCGCCGATTACAAGAACAAGGCGGTCGTCCTGTTCTTCGGCTACACGCACTGCCCCGACGTCTGTCCGACCACGATGGCCGAGCTCACCCAAGCGCTACAACAGCTTGGGCCGGACGATGCGAAGCGCGTGCAGGTCCTCTTCGTCACCGTCGATCCCGAGCGCGATACGCCGCCGGTGCTCTCGCAGTACGTGCAAGCATTCAACCCCGCGTTCGTGGGCCTGCGGCCGAGCGACGCGCAACTCGCGAAAGTCGCGAAGGACTTCCGCGTCTACTACGCAAAGGTGCCGGGCAAGACACCTGACAGCTACACGATGAATCACACGGCAGCGAGCTACGTGTTCGACCCTTCGGGCAAGCTGCGCTTGTTCGTTCGGGATGGGCAAGGCGCGCAGCCTTGGGTCCACGATCTGAAGCTGCTGCTCGACTGAGCCTGGCGCTCCCGTTAGTTCGTTGTCCTAATCGATCCGATCGGCCACGCGCCGATTCGGGGCATATCGATATGAGTTCAACGTATTTCCCTTCGCATCGGTGCTATGACACCATCGCATGGTCTTCCTCCCTCTCCAATAAAGAAAGCGAGTATCCATGCAACGCAAAACGCTTCTGAAGCTCCTCTCGTCGGTCGCTGCTACCACCGCATTCATTTTTGCTTCCGCCGCACACGCGGAGAATCAAGTCATCAAGGTCGGCACGATTGCCGGTCCCGATGAGCAGACATGGGCAGTCGTTCAGAAAGTCGCCAAGAGCGAAGGGCTCGACGTCAAGATCGTCACCTTCAACGACTACGTGCAGCCGAACGCCGCGCTCGACGCGGGCGACCTCGATGCGAACGCCTTTCAGCATCAGCCCTATCTCGACAGCCAAGTGAAACAGCGCGGCTACAAGATCGTCACCGCCGGGCTCACCTATATTTCTCCGATCGGCATCTACTCGAAGAAGCTCAAAGCTGTGAAGGACCTTCAGCCAGGCGCGAAGGTCGCATTGCCCAATGACCCTTCGAACGAAAACCGTGCACTGCTGCTGTTGCAGACGCAGGGACTGATCAAGCTGAAGCCGGGCGCCGGCACGAACGGCAACAATGCGACGACGCTCGATATCGCCGACAATCCGAAAAAGCTCAAGCTGCTCGAACTCGACGCTGCGCAACTGCCGCGCTCGCTGGCCGACGTGGATGCGGCTGTGATCAACACGAACTATGCGCTGGCCGCGGGGCTGCAGCCAACGAAGGATGCGATTGCGCGCGAGGACGTGCATAGCCCATACGCGAATTTGATTGCGGTGCGTGCGCAGGACAAAGACAAACCTTGGGTGAAAAAGCTCGTGGCCGCTTACCACTCGCAGCAGGTGCGCGATTTCATCAACACGCAGTTCAAAGGCGCCATGGTGCCGTCGTTCTAATCGACGCGGGACGAGCCTGACGGCGCGCTGCGCGCGACTACGCGACAGCGCGACTTTGCCGGACTAGTGGTACGCGAGGCATGGGCTCAGAGCTTACGTTCCCACGTCTGGGTAATCAGGTTGCGACCAAAGCGCCGCTCCGGCTCGGTCGCGACACAGCTAAAGCCCGCGCGCTCGAATACCCCGCGGCGGCCGTCGGGCGCGCCGCAGCTCGTGAGAACCAGTTTCTCGTACCCTGCGCGTTGGGCAAAGTCGATGCCTTGCGCGACGAGCAGGGTACCGATGCCCAGGCCCCGCGACTCGGGCTCCACATAGAGCAACCGCATGCGTGCCGTGCGCCCCGATAGCGCGGCGACGAACGCACCCCCGACGATGCTCTGCCGTTGCTCCGCGATCCAGCACATCGCGCGCTCGGGATCGTTCTGCTGCGCCAATTGCGCGCTTTCCTGCGATGCGATGGCTTCGAAGCGCGAGTCGGCGCCGTATTCGGCTTCGAACAGCAACGCTTGACGATGCACGAGCCAGCCGTAATCGCCGGCCTTGGGCGCCCGCAGCAGCACCGGGGGCTGCGACGAGGTGCGATCGAGCAACCGCTCGATGATGCGCATCGCTTCGAGCAATTGTTCCTGTCCCGCCGCCGATAACGCATTGAGCACGCCGCGCACTTCGTCCAGGGCGGCGACTTCGAGCGGCACATAGGCGGCGCGTCCCACCGGCGTCATGGCGAGCAGCGACTGCCGGGCGTCCACTTCCGATTGCCGCCGCGAGATCAATTGGCGGCGCTCGAAACTCGTCAATACGCGGCTCAGATAGCCGCTGTCGAGACCGAGCGTGCGCGCCAACTCCGTGGCGGTCGAGACGGTGCCGAGCGCGAGTTCGCGTAGCACCCGCACTTCGGTCAGCGAGAACGGGCTTTTTTGCAGAAATTCGTGCAGCACGCCGATGTGCTGCGTGTAAAAGCGATTGAAATGGCGCACCGCCTCGGCGCGGCGCATCAAGGTAGGGTCTGTCAACGCAGGCTTTCTCCGGTTCGTCACCGTATCGTCTTAATTAGTCAGAACTATATGGGATCGCGGTCAACAAACAAGCTTTCCTCGACATCCCAGCTGGTACTAAACAGGTACTTTCGTCTGGAGTAACAGCTGTTTGCCGCCCACTGGCGGGCATGTCGGACATGCGCTCCGGGTAAGTCCCGATGCGCCAAAATCGCCGAAAAAATCAGTTCAGGTACGGTAAAAGCCTTACGCAGCAAGACCGCTGCGGGTTTTCGCGCGCGCTCGTAGCCTTCGTTGACTGGTCCTATTCTGGTTATATAATGGGCTCCAATTTGATCGCCCCTTACCCACGTCCGAGGACGCCCCGAGGTAGGCTCGCACGCGACACGCAGCAACGATGGCGCGCACCATGCGCCCGCTCCAGTTTTTTTGAGATAGCAATCCCATGCTGAACGGAAACATTCTGACGCCGGACGGTTGGATACGCGGCACGCTCCACTATGAGAACGGAAGGATCACCGCGCTCGAGGGGGGGGCGGCCGACCCCGCGACCAACACCGAGCCCTACATCCTTCCGGGCTTCATCGACCTGCACGTTCACGGCGGCGGCGGCGCCGACGTGATGGAAGCGGGGGCCGCGATCGAAACGATCGTGCGCACGCATGCCCGCCACGGCACGACGAGCCTGCTTGCGACGACGATGACTGCGCCGCGCGACGAACTGCTCGCGGTGGTCGCCGGCTTGGGCGAGGTGACTCGCACCCGTACACCCGGCGGCGCGCGCGTGCTCGGTGTGCATCTGGAAGGCCCCTACATCAACCCCGGCAAGCTGGGCGCACAGCCTGACGCTGCTGTCAGCGCGGTGCTCGACGAGGTCCTGAAGTACCTGTCGGTCGCGCCTATCCGTGTCGTCACGCTCGCCCCCGAGATCGCGGGACACATGGAAATCATCTCGGAGATGGTGGCTCGCGGCGTCCGGGTGCAGCTCGGCCACTCGCTCGCCACCTATGACGACGCAGTGGCCGCGCTCAAGCACGGTGCCTGCGGCTTCACGCATTTGTTCAATGCGATGTCGCCGATGCACCATCGCAATCCGGGATTGGTCGGCGCTGCGTTCGCGCATGCCGAATTCGCGGAGATCATCCCCGATCTGCTGCACGTGCATCCCGGTGCGATTCGAGCGGCGCTGCGGGCCATCCCGCGCCTCTATGTCGTGACCGACAGCACGTCGGCGACCGGCATGCCCGACGGCGAATATCGCCTGGGCAGCCAGCACGTGACGAAGTGCCTCGGCGGCGTACGGCTAGCGGACGGCACGCTCGCAGGCAGCACCCTGACGATGGATACCGCGCTGCGAAATCTCGTATCGCTGGGCCTGCCGCTCGCCGATGTTTCCAACCGCATGTCGCGCTACGCCGCCGACTACCTCGGGATCGAAGACCGAGGCCGGCTCGCACGCGGCGCATGGGCCGACGTCGTCGTGTTCGAGCGCGACCTGACCTTGGCGACGACTTTTGTCGAAGGGGAGCAGATTGTCGAATATGCTTAAAGAGGCGCTCGCTGCGAGCGCGGTCGTGCAAAGCCAGTGCGCCGACAGCGCACGGGTCGAGGCGCTCGCCTCGGTGCTGGCGGCCAAGCCGTGTCACGTTGCGCTCACGGTTGCACGTGGCAGCTCCGACCACGCCGCGAGCTACTTTGCGAGCCTCGCCATGAGCCGCATTGGCGTGCCCGTGGCGTCGCTGCCCATGTCGATCGCGACGCTGCAAGCGGCGCCCCTGCGCGTGGCGGGCGAGTTGGCCATCGCATTTTCGCAGTCGGGCCGCAGCCCCGATCTCGTCGACACGATGACAGCCCTGCGCGATGCCGGAGCGCTCACCGTGAGCGCCGTGAATGCGCCCGTCTCGCCGCTCGCCGATGCTTGCGAGTGGCAACTGCCGCTGCTGGCCGGTCCCGAGCGTTCGGTCGCGGCCACCAAGAGCTACATCGCCATGTTGTCGATCTCCGCGCAACTCGTCGCGTATTGGCAGCGCGACCCGGCGTTGATCGATGCGCTGCGGGCGTTGCCCGACACCTTGCGCGACGCCGCCGTGATCGATTGGTCGCTGGCGGTCGATACGCTGCGCGAGGTCGAGCGCATGATCGTGATCGGCCGCGGCCTTGGCCTGGCGGTAGCGCAAGAAGCGGCGCTCAAACTGAAAGAGACGTCAGGCATTCAAGCCGAAGCGTTCTCGAGCGCCGAGGTGCGCCACGGCCCGATGGAACTCATCGATCGAGACTACCCGTTGCTGGTATTCGCGCCGCGCGGCCCCGAGCAAGCGGGGTTGATCCGGCTCGCCGCCGACATGCGCTCGCGCGGCGCGCGCGTGTTGCTTGCGGCGCCCGAGGACGTCGAGGACGCGCAACTGCGGCTCGCGACGAGCCGCCACGCGGCGCTCGATCCGATCGCCGTCATCCAAACCTTCTACGTCATGGCCGCCGAACTCGCGGCCGCACGCGGCCGCGATCCCGACGCACCGCGCCACTTGAACAAAATCACTGAAACCCACTAAGCGAGACATGCGGATGGAACGTGCTGAGGAGTCCCGATTAATGAATCAATCCCCGGACAAGCTGGTCCTGCTGGCGCCGCTGACAGGTCCGGTGGTGCCGCTCTCCGACGTCCCCGATCCCGTCTTCGCCGAGGGCATGTTCGGCGACGGGCTCGCTATCGATCCGCTCGAAGGGCGCCTCGTCGCGCCGTGCGACGGGCTCGTCACGCACTTGGCGCGCACCGGGCATGCGGTCACGCTGCAAACGCCGGAAGGCGCCGAGATTCTGTTGCATATCGGCATCGACACGGTGGAATTGGGCGGCGCCGGATTCACGGCGAAAGTCGCACAGGGCGCGCACGTGCGAGCGGGCGATCTGCTCATCGAATTCGATCAGGATACGGTCGGCACGAAGGCGCCCAGCTTGGTTTCGGTCATCGCGATCGCCAATTCCGACTCGTTCGAGATCGTCGAGCGCGCATCGGGCCGCGTCACGGCGGGCGTGACGCCGTTGCTGGCCGTGCGCGTGAAAGGCGGCGCGGCACAAACGCAAGCGCAGCCGGCGGCTGAAGGCGCGCAAGCGGCTGCAGGGGCGCAAGCGGCGCAAACGGCAGACGTCAAGGTGCAGGCGAGCCGCATCGTCACGTTGATGCAGTTGGGTGGACTGCATGCGCGTCCCGCGGCGCGCGCAAGAGAAGCGGTGCGAGGCTTGCAGGCACAAGTCGAGGTCCATCACGATGGCCGGCATGCGAACGTCCAAAGCGTCGTCGGCCTACTTGGCCTGGGCGCGGGCGAAGGCGCGAAGGTGGAGATCGTCGGCACCGGACGCGATGCGGCGCAAGCCGTGGAGGCGGTCGCGCGCGAACTGTTGCGTGAGGTGCATGGCGAACTCGAGGAAACGCCGGCGCGGGTGAAGTCGCCGGCGCCGGGGCAAGCGGCGCAGCCCTCGGGCATGCCGCTGGACCCAAACACGCTTGCCGGCGTATGCGCGGCGCCCGGAATCGCCGTGGGCACGCTCGTGCGCTGGGACGATGCCGAACTCGTCCCGCCCGAGCTCGGCAGTGGAACGCCGGCCGCCGAAAGCCGCATGCTCGATCGCGCGCTCGCGACCGTCGATCATGAATTGAACACCACGGTGCGCGACGCATCCCAGCGCGGGGCCGTCGGCGAGGCGGGCATCTTCGCCGTGCATCGGGTGCTGCTCGAAGATCCGACGCTCGTGGACGCCGCCCGCGATCTGATCAGCCTCGGCAAAAGCGCAGGCTTCGCCTGGCGCGAAGCGATTCGCGCGCAAATCGCCGTGCTCGCGCATGTCGAAGACATGTTGCTCGCCGAGCGCGCCGCCGATTTGCGCGACATCGAAAAACGCGTGCTGCGCGCACTTGGCTACGCCAACCCGGCCGCACGCACTTTGCCGAACGAAGCGGTCTTGGCCGCTAACGAGTTCACGCCATCGGATCTGTCCTCGCTCGATCGCGCGCGCGTGACCGCGCTCGTGATGGCCGGCGGTGGCGCGACATCGCACGCGGCGATCATCGCGCGGCAACTGGGCATCCCCGCGCTCGTCGCGGTGGGCGACGCACTGCACGCTATTCCCGACGGCACGCAAGTCGTCGTCGATGCGAGCGCCGGCCGGCTCGAATACGCGCCGACCGAACTCGACGTGGAGCGCGTACGCCTCGAGCGCCAGCGCCTGGCAGGCGTGCGCGAAACGAACCGCCGGACGTCGCGGCAGGCGGCGGCCACGCACGATGGCCGCGCGATCGAGGTGGCGGCGAACATCGCAACGATCGACGATGCACGCACCGCGCTCGATAACGGCGCCGATGCCGTCGGCCTGCTGCGCACCGAATTGTTGTTCATCCACCGCGAGTCGGCGCCCAATGCCGAAGAGCACCGCCAAAGCTATCAAGCGATCGTCGACGCGCTCGAGGGCCGCACGGCGATCATCCGCACGCTCGATGTCGGCGCGGACAAGGAAGTGCCGTATCTGACGCTGCCCCCTGAGACGAACCCCGCGCTCGGTTTGCGCGGCATCCGGCTTGCGCAGGTGCGCCCCGATTTGCTCGACGAACAGCTGCGCGGCCTCATCGCCGTTCAACCGCATGGTTGCGTGCGCATCTTGTTGCCGATGGTGACCGACGCGGGCGAACTCGTGCGCGTGCGCAAGCGCATCGACGATCTGGCACGCGGCTTGGGCCGCACCGATGCGATCGAGGTGGGGGTAATGATCGAAGTCCCGTCGGCGGCGCTGCTTGCCGATCAGCTCGCGCGTCACGCCGATTTTCTCTCGATCGGCACGAACGACTTGACGCAGTACACGCTTGCCATGGACCGTTGCCAGGCCGATCTGGCAGCGCAGGCCGACGGCCTGCATCCGGCGGTGTTGCGCCTGATCGAGCTGACGACGCAAGGCGCGGCCAAGCATGGCAAGTGGGTGGGCGTATGCGGCGCATTGGCCGGCGACCCGGTGGCCGTGCCGTTGCTCGTGGGCCTTGGCGTCACCGAGTTGTCGGTGGACCCGGTGGCCGTTCCGGGCATCAAAGCACGCGTGCGCACCCTGGATTATCAACTGTGCCGCCAACGCGCGAGCGATTTGCTCGCGCTCGATTCGGCGCAGGCGGTAAGAGCAGCAAGCCGCGAGATCTGGCCCATGGATTAGGTCTTCCAACTCATCCGACGCCCGAAATCGCACTTAGACGATCGACTACAGACGACACGAAACATCAACGACGAGACGGACCAACTGGAGGAATCAATGGACGCGAACCCATTTCTAAAGGTGCAGCGCTTAGGGCGGGCGCTGATGCTGCCGATTGCGGTATTGCCGGTCGCGGGCATCTTGCTCAGGCTCGGCCAAGCCGATGTGCTCAACATCAAGATGATCGCCGATGCGGGCGGCACGATCTTCGACAACTTGCCGCTGCTGTTCGCCATCGGCGTGGCGGTGGGTTTCGCGAAGGACAACAACGGCGTGGCCGCGCTCGCCGGTGCGATCGGCTATCTGATCGAAATCGCCGTGATGAAGGACATCAACGACAAGCTCAACATGGGTGTGCTTTCGGGCATCATCGCGGGCATTGTCGCCGGGCTGCTTTATAACCGGTACAAGGACATCAAGCTGCCCGACTACCTCGCCTTTTTCGGCGGCAAACGGTTCGTGCCGATCATCACGGGGCTAGTGTGCGTGGTGCTCGGCGTCGTCTTCGGGTACGTCTGGCAACCGGTGCAAATGGCCATCGACGTGACCGGGCACTGGCTTACCACGGCCGGCGCGATCGGCGTGTTCGTCTACGGCACGTTGAACCGGCTGTTGCTGGTCACAGGCCTGCATCACATCATCAACTCGCTCGCTTGGTTCGTCTTCGGCACGTTCACGCCGCCGGGCGGGGGCGCGGCCGTGACGGGCGATCTGCATCGCTTCTTTGCGGGCGACCCGACCGCGGGCGGCTTCATGACGGGCTTCTTCCCCGTGATGATGTTCGGCTTGCCGGCCGCTTGTCTGGCCATGTTCCATGAAGCGCCGAAGGAGCGCCGCGCGCTGGTGGGCGGGCTGCTGTTCTCGATGGCCCTCACATCGTTTCTCACGGGGGTGACCGAGCCGGTCGAGTTCAGCTTCATGTTCCTCGCGCCCGTGTTGTACGTGATCCACGCGGTGTTGACGGGCCTATCGCTTGCGATCTGCCAAGCGCTGGGCGTGCATCTGGGCTTCACGTTCTCGGCCGGCGCCATCGACTACGTATTGAACTACGGTTTGTCGACGAAGGGCTGGCTCGCGATTCCGATCGGGCTCGTTTATGCAGTGGTCTACTACGGACTGTTCCGCTTCTTCATCCGCAAGTTCAACATGGCCACGCCGGGCCGCGAGAGCCCGAACGCCGATGCGCAGGGGCAGTCATTTGCAGAAGGCGGCTACGTAGCGCCCGTCGCCGGCGCAGCCTCTTCGCGGGCCGATCGCTATATCGCTGCGTTGGGCGGCGCGCAGAACCTGACGCTCGTCGACGCTTGCACGACGCGGCTGCGGCTGTCCGTCGTCGATGCTGGGAAGATCTCAGAGCCCGCGCTCAAGGCAGCCGGCGCGCGCGGCGTGCTCAAGCGCGATGCGCAGAACGTGCAGGTGGTGATCGGGCCCGAGGCCGATATGATCGCCGATGAAATGCGTGCCGTGATCGCAGGCGGGGCGGCAGGCGCTGGCGCGCAAGCGACGGCTTCGAAGGCGCTCGACACGCAAGCAGGGGGGGCGGGCCCGCTCGATCCGGACCCGATGCGCTGGCTCGCCGTGTTCGGTGGGGCGACCAACGTCGCTGCGCTCGATGCCGTGGCAGCAACGCGGCTGCGCGTGGTGGTGCGCGATCCGTCTGCGGTCGACCGGCAACGGCTTGCCGTGCTGGACGTGGCCTGGGTATCGGCCGACACGTTCCACATCGTTTGCGGTCCGGCCGCGCAGCGCTATGCCGAGCAACTGGCCACGCGTTTGCCTGCCGCGGGCGGCCCTTCGCCTCAGCCGGTGTGATCCGATGAAGTCGGCGCGCTTCGAATAGGCGAAGCGCAAGGTAGCGAAAAGCGGCGCCCGTAGAGGCGCCGCTTTTCGTTTGCGGTGAGGCATGGAGATGAGCGGGAGAAACGAACCCGCCCGAGTACAACGATCCCTATCGCTCCTGGGCGATTCTCGCTTTTTCAGCTCGGGATTCGAGCCACATCGCGTTGATGATGCCAAAGGCGAGCGCGAGACCGATGCCGAGAATCCAACTGAAATACCACATGATTCGTTCTCCTAACTAAAGGCCGGCTCCACGACATGCAGATCGAGGGCCGATCAATACATCGAATGGCGGTTGTCCTCGAGCGCGGCCTGCGTGACCTTGCCGCGCATGACGCGATAGACCCATCCCGTGTAGACGAGGATGATCGGCAAGAACACGATCACTGCGACGAGCATGATTTGCAGCGTGAGCCGGCTCGAGGTCGAATCCCATACCGTGAGGCTGCTCTTCGCATCGAGCGAGGAGGGCATGATGAACGGAAACATCGAGAAGCCCGCCGTGAGAATCACGCCGACGATCATGACGCCCGTCGCAATGAACGCGGTCTTCTCCCAGCGCGAGCGAGCGACGACGAACGCAACGAGTCCGCCTGCGAAGGCGAGTGCGGGCGCGATCATCATCCACGGAAAGCGGCCGTAGTTGGCGAGCCAAAGCCCCTTGCCCGAATCGACTGTTTTCAGGAGCGGATTGGCGACCGTATCGAACGGCGGCGCGCTTTCGATTCGGTAGCCGACGACCGACGTTGCGATCAGCGCACCGGCCAATGCGAAGCAAAGCAACGTAATCGCGGATGCGCCCCGCAGCGCGAGCCCGGCCCGCCCGGACACGACGCCGTCGGTCTTCATCTTCACGAATGACGCGCCGTGCGCGATCAGCATCGACAAGCTGACGAAGCCCGTTAGCAGCGCGAACGGATTGAGCAGGGCGAAGAACGAGCCGTGATAAGTGACGCGCATATCGGTGTCGAACGAGAACGGCGCGCCTTGCAGCAGATTGCCGAAGGCGACGCCGAACACGAGGGCGGGCACGAAGCCCCCTGCGAACAGCGCCCAATCCCAGGCGCGGCGCCACCGTGGATCGGCGCGTTTGCTGCGATAGTCGAAGCCGACGGGCCGAAAGAACAGCGCGAACAGCACGAGCAGCATGGCGAAGTAGAACCCCGAGAACGAAGCCGCGTAGACGAGCGGCCAGCTCGCGAACATGGCGCCGCCGGCCGTGATGAGCCAAACTTGGTTGCCTTCCCAGGTTGCGCCGACCGTGTTGACGACGATGCGGCGTTCGTCGTCGGTCTTGCCGACGAACGGCAGCAAGATGGCCGCACCCATGTCGAAGCCGTCCGTCAGCGCGAAGCCGATCAGCAGCGTGCCGATGAGCGCCCACCAAATCACCTTGAGCGTTGCGTAGTCCATGATGGTCCTTTGATCGATCGATGACGTAGATGCATCCGCGGCTTCATGCGGGCGTGTCGCTCGCGACGACTGCCGCCGGTTTCTCCGACTCCGTCTGGTAGCGGCCCGTGTGCAACGAGGCAGGGCCGAGGCGCGCGTACTTGAACATCAGCGTGATCTCGACGACGAAGAGCGCCGTATAGAAGAGCGCGAATCCCGCAAGGCTCAGATACACGTCGGTGGCCGAAAGGCTCGACACGGACAGATGCGTCGGCAAGATGCCGGCGATCGTCCAGGGCTGGCGTCCGAGCTCGGCCACGACCCAGCCGAATTCCGCCGCGAGCCACGGCAGCGGAATGGCCCACACGGCCCAGCGTAGGAACCAGCGGCGGCGATCGTCGAGCACCGCGCGACGCGCGCACATCCAGAACGCGTAGACGAAAGTCGCGAGGAACAGGATCCCGAGGCCGACCATCAGGCGGAACGAGAAGAAGATAGGCGCGACCGGCGGGATGGTCGATGCGGCGGCGCGATGGATCTGCTCCGGTGTCGCATCGGTGACGCGCGGCGTCATCGGCTTGAGCAACAGTCCGTAGCCGAGATCGCTCTTGTGTGCGTCGAAGGCCGCGCGCGCGGTGGCGGACGTGTCGCCTTGCTTCAACTGTTGCAAGGCGGCGTAGGCGAGCATGCCATTTCGAACGTGGGTCTCGTTTTGAGCCGCCAGATCTTTCAGGCCGATCACCGGCTCGTCGAGCGATCGCGTGGCGATGAGGCCCAGCGCATAGGGAACGCGTAGCGCGTAATCGGTGCGTTGCTCCGCCTGATTGGGAATGCCGAACACGGTGAACGCTGCGGGCGGCTTGGCCGTTTCCCATTCCGCTTCGATGGCCGCGAGCTTGACCTTTTGCACTTCGCCGGTGTTATACCCCGATTCGTCGCCGAGCACGATGACGCAAAGCGTCGATGCAAGTCCGAACCCCGCTGCGACGGTGAACGAGCGCAGCGCGAACTCGACGTCGCGGCGCTTGAGCAGGTACCAGGACGAGATCCCGAGCACGAACATCGAAGCGGTCACGTAACCGGCCGATACCGTATGAACGAATTTGACCTGCGCGATCGGATTGAAGATCACGGCGAACAGGCTCGTGAGTTCCATGCGCATCGTTTCAAAGTTGAACGCGGCGCCGACCGGGTAATTCATCCAGCCGTTGGCAACGAGAATCCACAGCGCCGAGAGGTTCGAGCCGAGCGCCACGAGAAACGTGACGACCAGATGCTGAACTTTGGAGAGGCGATTCCAGCCGAAAAAGAACAGACCGACGAACGTCGATTCGAGAAAGAACGCCATAAGTCCTTCGACGGCGAGCGGCACGCCGAAGATATCGCCCACATAGTGCGAGTAGTAGGCCCAATTCGTTCCGAACTGGAATTCGAGCGTGATACCCGTCGTAACGCCCATGGCGAAGTTGATGCCGAACAGCTTGCCCCAAAACTGGGTCATGTCTTTGTAGACGGGCTTATCGGTCATCACGAAAACGGCTTCCATGATGACGAGCAGCCATGAAAGCCCCAGCGTGAGCGGGACGAATAAAAAGTGATAAAGGGCTGTCACGCCGAATTGCAGGCGCGAGAGATCGACGACTTCACTACTGAGCATGGCCGACTCCTTGTGACACGCGAGGGGCGGGAGAGGAAAGCAGAGCCCTCGCGACTTCTGCGGGCGGCAGAGACATATCGGTCGCGCGAGGGTGATTGAAAAATGCGAACTTCAGTGCGATCAGCAATACGACTTTGAGCGCGAGCACGAGCGTGATGTCGCGTGCGAACGTCGGGCCGCGCGCCCAGCGGCCGAGCGATGTTGCAAGCGAACGATGCGCGCGGCCGCTGGGGGGCGCAGCATGCGCAGTGGCTTTACGATGGACGGCTCGCATGGCGTCGGATTCCTGTAATCGCCGCTTTCGGTATGCGGGTTGTCCGTTTCACCTGACGAAGGAGGTGAGAGGCAAACGTTCAAGCCGCCGAAACAGTCGAATCCATCGTAGGCCGCAGAGTGGAGGTGCCGGTTGACCTGCGACAATGGCGTGGCGTTTTAACGCAGGGTGATCCGGGGCTGAATAAGAGGGACTGTTCGGAACGGCGCTGGTTTGGACGGGTTCAAAAACGCCGGGAGGCGCCGCCTGCCAACGCAGTCGACCGGGTCACCGGGGTGTGCGCGAGCGCGGGCGCGGGCAAAAAAAATCCCGCTGCGCAGATGCAGCGGGATTTCGATGAAGAGACGAGGCGAAACGCCGCGAGCTCGCTTATGCGTACTCCGCCAGCGCCGTGCGCATCTTCTTCATCGCACTGGCTTCGATCTGACGAATGCGCTCTGCCGACACGCCGAATTCATCGGCGAGTTCATGCAGCGTGGAGCCACCCGAGCCGTCGTCGGCCACATTGAGCCAACGTGCCTCGATGATGCGGCGGCTGCGCGCGTCGAGGGAATCGAGCGCTTGAGCGATGCCGTCGGTCTGCAAGCGGTCGTTCTGCCGCGCGGCGAGCACGGCTGTCGGCTCGTTGTGCGAATCGGCCAGATAGGCGATGGGCGCGAACGATTCCTCGCCATCCTCGACCTGCCCTTCGAGCGCCACGTCGCCGCCCGATAAGCGCGTTTCCATCTCCGACACTTCTTCGCGCTTGACGTTGAGCTCTTTCGCGAGGCCCTCGACTTCGTCGGGCGTGAATGTATGCAGGTTTTGCTTGTGGCTGCGCAGGTTGAAGAACAGCTTGCGCTGCGCCTTCGTGGTCGCGACCTTGACCATGCGCCAATTGCGCAGGATGTACTCGTGAATCTCGGCCTTGATCCAGTGGATCGCGTACGACACCAGGCGCACGTTTTGCTCCGGATCGAAGCGCTTTACGGCCTTCATCAGACCAATGTTGCCTTCCTGGATCAGATCCGCATGCGGCAGACCGTAGCCCAAATAATTGCGCGCGACCGAGACGACCAGGCGCAGATGGGACAGGACGAGCCGGCGCGCGGCCTCCAAGCTGGCTTGCTGACGGTATTCGGTGGCGAGTTCGCGTTCTTCTTCCGCGCTCAGCATCGGGATGCGATTGACGGCTTGGATATAGGCGTCGATGTTGCCGAGCTGCCCGGGAAGCATCGACGGCGCGAGCGTAAGAGCACCTGCCGAAGCGGCCTTAGCGGACGCCGGGCTCAGAGTGTTCGGAAGGGTCATTGCGTTGCTCACGTAAGAAACTCCTTGTGAATCGAGTACTGCTCAGTCACGAAGACAACTTCACCGGGGATATTAGCACTCCGTTTCGGAGAGTGCTAAGCGTTCGAGTCCGCCGTCCTGCTGAAGTTCCCTTGATCTATCAAATTGTGAATTCCGATAGCCTATCTTACGCTTCTGTCGAACGGTCTGCCGGGGAGACCTTCACGACTCGAACCCAGCGCCCGCCTTGCGCAGTTTCCAAACAATGTTTTGCCAGAAACAGTACCTTTAGGCCATTGGCCCCACAGTATGATCATTCGACCCCACCGCAGCGGCCGGGGACCTCGGCGTTCAACTCGTATGGTTGGAGTATCGAGATGAAAAAGAAGAACCATTTGATCGGGCTCAAGCGCGCGGCGCTGCGCGGCATCGTCTCAGCGCTGTTGCTCAGTGCCACGGCAGCGGCGCACGCGCAGGAATCGGCCGCGGCGGCGTCCTCGGACCACACGTTCGGCGCTCAAGTCGCGCTTGGCATCGCTCAGCACAAAGTCAAGAAAGTCGATCTCGGCTTCGTCTGGGATCCGGGATTGAATTGGTGGGACATCGGCGGCTGGCATTTTTCGCTGCTCGGGGAAGCTCATCTCGGCTACTGGCACACCGATGAGGGCGTCTTTCACAACGACGTCTACGAAATCGGCTTGACGCCGATGGTGCGCTTCATCAAGGATTCGGGGTGGATCCGGCCGTATCTCGAGGCTGGGGCGGGGTTCCGCATCCTCTCGCATCCGACCATCACCGATACCTACACCTTGTCTACCGCATTCCAGTTCGAGGAGACGGCGGGCGTCGGCGCGCAGTTCGGCTCGCGCCAGCAGTATGCTGCGGGTGTGCGTTTCCAACACGTGTCGAATGGCGGTATCAAAGAGCCGAATCCTGGTATAAATTTCACCCAGCTATACCTGCAGTACAACTTCTGACGGCGGCGCACGCGCGCCGGTCGCATTGGGGGCTGAGCGATGGCGGCGAAGGTGATCGAGGCGATTCGGGCGCTCGAGCGCGATCGGTTTCGCGCGATGGTCGATGGCGATGTGCCGGTGCTGAACCAACTGCTTTCGGAGAGCGTCAGCTACGTTCACACGAACGGCAAGCGCGAGACGAAGCGGCAGTTCATCGATGCCATTTCCGGCGGTCACCGCCGGTATCGGCAAATCGAGGTGCAATCGCAGGATGTCCTGCCCGTCGGCAGCGACGCTTGCGTCGTCACGGGCCGCGCGTTGGTCGAGATGGAGGCGAACAACGGCGCGATATTGTTTCCGATCGCCTACATGGCCATTCAATCGCGAGAAGACGGCCACTGGCGGCTTCTCGCCTGGCAGGCGACACGCTGCGCGCTCGAGTAGAACGCGCAGCGCATCGCTGGCGCCGCCTGTTCGTGGCAGGCGTGCCCGGTTGGCGCAAACACGCTCAAGCCGCGGCGGCTTCATCCTCCCGCTCGCGGCTCCATTCCAGCCGGTTGACTGCCGAGATCAGCGCGTCGGCCCCCGCCGTGGCCGGATTTGCCGCTACGCCCACGCCGTACCGCACGCTCTGACTGCCTGCCGCGTTTTGCCCCGCTTCTTCGAGGCGAACCGCAACGAACACGGCCGTGCGGCCGTCGCCAGTCGTGAGGCTCTCGTAATCGCAAACCTGCACGCGCCGGCGCGCGGCCGTGGACATGGCATCCGCAAGCGCGCGCACCCATGCTTGGCCATCGTCGTAGCCCGTCGCGGCCTCCACGCGCGCCACTTCGCGCCGGCGCCAGCGCACCAGCGATTCGACTCGCTCGGCTGGGCCTTGCACATCGAAGTATTCCCGCGCGAACAGGGCACAGACCGCCTCGCCGGTGACTTCGGCGCCCGAGTCGTCGGCCAGGCGCTGCACCGTATGGCTGAACTCGATTTGCACGCGCCGTGGCGGCGCGAAGCCCAGCCCGCGCTCGAGCAGATAGGTCGCGCCACCCTTGCCCGACTGGCTGTTGACGCGAATCACGGCTTCGTAACCACGGCCGACATCGGCCGGATCGATCGGCAGGTAAGGAACCTCCCAGAGGCCGTCGGACGATTGCTGCGCGAATCCTTTGCGGATTGCGTCCTGGTGCGAGCCCGAGAATGCGGTGAAGACGAGCTCGCCCGCATACGGGTGGCGCGGATGCACGGCGATCGCGTTGCAGCGCTCGACCACCCGGCGCACGGCGTCGATATCGGAAAAGTTAAGCCCAGGGTCGATCCCCTGCGTGTAGAGATTGAGCGCGAGCGTCACGAGATCGACGTTGCCGGTGCGCTCGCCGTTGCCGAACAAGCAGCCCTCGATGCGATCGGCGCCCGCAAGCAGGGCCAGTTCTGCCGCTGCCACCGCGGTGCCCCGATCGTTATGCGGGTGCACGGACAGCACGATGCTGTCGCGATAGGCAAGATTGCGGTCCATCCATTCGATTTGATCGGCGAAGACGTTCGGCGTGGCCGCTTCGACGGTTGCAGGCAAATTGACGATGATCTTGCGCTCGGGCGTGGGGTGCCACACCGCGCTCACGGCATCGCACACTTCGCGCGCGAAGGCGAGCTCGGTCATGCTGAAAGTCTCGGGCGAATATTCGTAGGTCCACTGCGTTTGCGGCCGCCGCTCGGTTTCTTCCTTGATGAGGCGAGCGCCCTCTACGGCCAGCGCTTTGACCTCGCTCTTGGAGGCATTGAAAACGATCCGGCGAAACGAAGGCGCGATGGCGTTGTACTGATGGACGATCGCACGTGGCGCGCCTTGCAGCGCTTCGAACGTGCGCGCGATCAGATCGGCGCGCGACTGCACGAGCACTTCGATCGTCACGTCTTCGGGAATGCGCTTTTCGTCGATGAGCTTGCGCACGAAGTCGAAATCCGTCTGCGATCCCGAGGGGAACCCGACTTCGATCTCCTTGAAACCGATCCCCACGAGCATCTCGAAGAACTCGAGCTTTTGCGCGATGCTCATCGGCTCGATCAGGGCCTGGTTGCCGTCGCGCAAATCGGTGCTCATCCAAATCGGGGCGCGCTCGATGGTGCGGTTCGGCCATTTTCGACCGGCCAACTGCGCGGGCGGGAAGGATCGGTACTTTGCGGCAGGGTTGCGAAGCATGGGTGCGACCTCGTTCGTCGGGTCGTCTGCGAAAGCGCGGCTGATCGAGCGGCTAGCCGATCGTGCCGGACGCGATGTTGCCACGTCGGCGGATTCGCGATTCGGCGAAGCGGTACTCGGCCGAATGCTGACGACTACGGGTTGTAGAAGGAACTACGGTTTGGGGTGAAACGGAAACTGCTCGGGGTGCTGCGGGAGGACCGCGCGAGGCGCGGCGCTACGACTGGCTTACGCTAGTCGTAGCGATAGGGGCCGCGCTAGGCGGCCGGAGGTAATTCGGAGGGAGTTCAGGATTGAACGCATGAGACGCACTGTATGACAGCGTGCTGCGCGCTGTCAACTGAGCCCTTGCGTCTGAGCCCGTGCGTCACGGGTTGTCGGTTCCCGCGTTCGCGCATGCGATGTCGGCGATGATCTTGACCTGGCGGGCCAGCGTTGGCGGCACGGCGGCGTCGCCGCGCAGCACCGATTCGATCCAGCGCGCCGTCGTTTCCGCGTCGCGAGCAGCGGGCAGTTCGGGCTCGGCTTCGTCCGGCGAACTGCGCTCGGGCGTGACGAGGGTCTGCGCCAACCCGTCGTGTAGCCAGTCGATCTGCACTTGACGGCGCGTGTCGGCGACGGCTTCGCCCTCGGTGCCTCGCGCGAGCAGCGCGCCGCCCCGGGCGAGCTCAGGGTGACCGAGGAAGAGTTCGGCCAGGCTGTCGCGGTAAGCCGGGTGCGTGTAATTGACGAGCCGCAATCCGGCCGGCGTGAACGGCTGCAGGATTTTCACGAGCGTATGGGTCGAGTTGCGCACGCCCATGACCCGCCGCAAAGCGAGCAGGCGGGCGAGCTTGGGCGCAAGCACGTCCACGGGCACGAACGCCAACCGGCGCTCGGCTAGCGCCGCTTCGATCGCGTCGTGCGAGGCGGCCGCCTGGATCCCCAGACACGCGAAGATTTCGGCGCTCGTCACGCGGCCCGGATCTTCCGTGACGCCGTGCACGAGCGTCGGCACCCCCTCACGAGCCAGCAGTAGCGCAAGCAGCGGCACCAGGTTCGGTTGCTTGCGCGCGCCGTTATAGCTCGGGATCGAGACGGCGCCGCGCGCACGCACCGGCATCATCGACGCCTGGGCCGCCGCGAGCATGGCGGCGAGCTCGTCAGCCGTCTCCCCTTTGAGGCGGTAAGCGAGCAAGACCGCGCCGAGTTCGAGGTCGGAGACGCGGCCGTCGAGCATCGCGCTGTAGAGCGAAAAGGAGTCTTCGGACGATAGCGCGCGGGCGCCGTGCGGGCCGCGCCCGATTTCCTTGATGAAGCGGGCGCAGGGAAACGGTTCGGCGGGAATGGGTTCGGTCATGGCGCGCGGGGACGAGAGTCGGTGCTCTGCGAAGAGAAGAATAGCGAAAGTTTAACGAGTACCGCATTCGCCCACATCTGGCAAGCCGCGAGGTGTCGATCCGCGCGGCGTCGCCCGTGCGCCCGCGCTACACTCGATGCTTTCGGCCGTGCGGATTCTACGCGCGGCGCCCATGGAATCCGAAGGAGTAAGCGATGGAGTATGTGTTTGCCCCCGCCCCCGTCGTCGCGGTGCCGGTTGCGGAAAGCGCCGGCGTCGCGAGTGCGCGCGAGCGCTTTCCGGTTCGCCGCATCTACTGCGTCGGTCGCAATTACGCGGCCCATGCGCGTGAAATGGGCCACGATCCCGATCGCGAGCCGCCGTTTTTCTTTACCAAACCGGCCGACGCACTCGTGTATGTAGCACCCGGCTCGACCGGCGAATTCTCGTACCCCTCGCGCACGAACGACGTGCATCACGAGATCGAGCTCGTCGTTGCGATCGGCCGGGCCGGGCGCGACATCGAGGTGGATCGCGCGCTCGATCACGTCTACGGCTATGCGTTGGGCCTCGACATGACCCGCCGCGATCTGCAAGCCGAGGCGAAGAAAATGGGCCGTCCTTGGGACGTTGCGAAAGGCTTCGATCACTCGGCGCCGCTCGGCCCGATTCATCCGGTGTCGCGCGTCGGCCATATCGAGCAAGGAGCGATTCGGCTGGCGGTCAATGGCGTCGAGAAACAGTGCTCCGACGTATCGCAGTTGATTTGGTCCACCGCCGAGACGATCGCGTATTTGTCGACGCTGTTCGAGCTTCGCCCCGGGGATCTGATATTCACCGGCACGCCCGAAGGCGTCGGCCCCGTAGTGCGCGGCGATTTGTTGACGGGTTCCGTGCAAGGGCTGGGGGAATTGAATGTGCGCGTGGTGTGAAGACCCGCGCGGTTGGAGGGGGACACTCGATGAAGCTCTATAGCTATTTCCGCAGTTCGGCGGCCTATCGCGTGCGCATTGCGCTCAATTTGAAGGGCCTGCCCTATGAATACGCCAGCGTGCATCTCTTGCGCGGGGGAGGCGAGCAACTGAGCGCCGAGTATCGACGCATCTGCCCCGACGGCATCGTGCCCTCGCTCGTCGACGGCGACGCGGTGTTGCGGCAGTCGCTCGCCATCATCGAGTATCTCGAGGAGGTGCACCCCAATCCGCCGCTACTGCCGAGCGCGCCAGCCGACCGCGCGCACGTGAGAGCCATCGCGCTGCAAGTCGCGTGCGAAATCCATCCACTGAACAACCTGCGGGTGCTCAAGTACCTGAAGCACGAGCTGGGCGTCACGGACGAAGCGAAAGACGCTTGGTATAAGCACTGGGTCGAGAACGGCTTTACAGCGATCGAAGCGCAGCTCGCGTCGGATGCACGAACCGGCAAGTTCGTTTTCGGCGATGCGCCGACGATGGCAGATCTGGCGCTCGTGCCCCAGGTGTTCAACGCAATCCGCTTCAACGTGGATATGCAACCGTACCCGACGATTCAACGCATCTATGAGGAAGCCACCCGGCACGAGGCATTCGTGCGCGCGGCGCCTAGCGAACAGCCCGATGCCGAGTAAGCGCGTGACGAGTAACGCAAAGCCCGCGCGCGTTTCGGGCGCGAATCGCGCGCATGGCCGTTGATTGGGCGGCGGCCGTTAGCCGAGCAGCGCGTCGGCGAATTCTTCGGCATTGAACGGCTGCAAGTCTTCGACCTTCTCTCCGACGCCGATGAAGTAGACCGGGACGGGGCGCTGGCGCGCGATGGCCGCCAAGATACCGCCTTTGGCCGTGCCGTCGAGCTTGGTGACGATCAGGCCCGTGAGCGACAGCGCATCGTCGAATGCCTTGACCTGCGCCAGCGCGTTTTGGCCCGTGTTCGCATCGATGACGAGCAACACTTCATGCGGCGCCCCGTCGAATGCCTTGCCGATCACGCGTTTGACCTTGCGCAGCTCTTCCATGAGGTGCAACTGAGTGGGTAGGCGGCCCGCCGTATCCGCCATGACGACATCGATCTTGCGAGCTCGCGCCGCGCTAACCGCATCGAAGATGACGGCGGCCGGATCGCCGCTTTCCTGCGCCACGACGGTTACGTTGTTGCGCTCGCCCCAAATCGCGAGTTGCTCTCGGGCGGCTGCGCGGAACGTGTCGCCGGCGGCAAGCAGCACCGACTGATCGAAGCGTTGCAGATGCTTGGCGAGTTTGCCGATGCTCGTGGTTTTACCCGCGCCGTTGACGCCCGCGATCATCATCACGAGCGGCTGTGCGCGGCCTAGCACCAGCGAGCGCTCGAGCGGCTTGAGCAGATCGACGATCAACGCGCGCAGCGCCGCCTTGACCTGCTGCGGGTCGGTCAATCGCTGCGTGCGTACCTTTTCGTGCAATGCGCCGAGCAAGAATTCCGTCGCCTCGACCCCCGCATCGGCCATCAGTAACGCCGTTTCCAGCTCCTCGTAGAGCTCGTCGTCGATCTTCGTGCGCACGAAGATGCCGGTCAGCCCGGCGCTCGTCTTCGATAGTCCCGAGCGTAGCCGCGCGAGCCACGATTGCTTTTGCGCGGGCTCCACGAGCGGGGGCGGCACGATTTCCTCGGTCTCGATTTCGTCGGCGGAGGCGGTGGCGGTGGCCAAGGTCGAGGTCGAGGTCGAGGTGCTCGGGGCGCTGCCATTGGCGAACGGTTCCGGCGCAGGCTGGGGCGGCGCGGCGAACGCAGCGCTCGCCGGGGCGGGTGCGTCAGCGGCGGGAATTGCGGACGCGGCGGATGTAGCGGATGCAGCAGGGGCAGCAGGGGCAGCAGGGGCAGCAGGGGCAGCAGGGGCCGTGGGCGCGCCGGATGCAGCGGATGCAGCAAGCGGCGCAGACGAAGCGGCCGTCGCGACGGGCAGCGTCGGTGCTTGCGCTGGCGAGACGACTGGCGCAGCCGCTGGTGCCGCCGGGGCTTCGGCTGTTTGGGTGTCCTGCGGCGTATCGGCGGCCTTGCCGCCCTTGAATCGTTTGAAAAAGCTGAACATGGTGTGCCGTGATCGGTGCCGAGGCGAGCTGCCTGCGGCGGCAATAGATGATGGCGCGCGGCCGCGCATGCGCCGCGGTGGACCGGCAATGCGGCAATGCGCTCGAAAACGCGCATTTTACCAGGCGCGCGCCCGCGCTCCTCGCCCGTGCTGCGGCGCCTGTGGTAACGTTGGCCGTCGCGCCCGAGCGGGCATTGCCGCTCGGGCCCCGTCCTTCCGCCAATCGTATTCATCCGCATGCCCCGTTCCTCATCTGCCTCGCGCGCGTCCGGCGCGACGTCCTCTCGCGGCAAGCCGCATACCGTTCGCATCATTGGCGGAGATTGGAAACGCACGCCGTTGCAGGTGCTCGATCTCGAAGGCTTGCGCCCGACACCCGACCGCGTGCGCGAAACTTTGTTCAATTGGCTCGGCCAGCGGCTGGATGGCCTGCGCTGCCTCGATCTATTCGCCGGCACGGGCGCGTTGGGTTTCGAGGCGGCATCGCGCGGCGCCGCGCGTGTGTTGATGGTCGAGCGCAATGCGAAGGCGGCGCGTCAGCTTCGGGACGTCCGCACCCGGCTGGCCGCGCAGGCCGTAGAGGTGGTCGAAGCCGACGGCCTGCGGCTCGCGACGGGCTTGCCGCCGCGCTCGTTCGATATCGTCTTCCTCGATCCGCCGTTCGGCGAAGCACTGCTGCCGCGCGCGCTTGAAGCCACGGTGCCGCTCGTTGCCGAGCAAGGCTATTTGTATGTCGAATCGGGCGAGCCGCTCGAACTCGACGCGATCGAGGCGTTGGCCGGTTGGCGCATCGTGCGGCAGGGGAAGGCCGGCGCCGTGTCCTACCATTTGCTGCAGCGCGAAAATGATGAATAATGCGCGTTTTCAACAGAGACGGACGCCGGCCGCATCAAGCCGCGTCACGGGCGGCAGCGTCGCAGTGGACGCGGGTTCGCGTCCCAATAAGATGAAGACAGGAGATGGTCGATGGTAGTCGCCGTGTACCCCGGTACGTTCGATCCGCTCACCCGCGGCCATGAAGATCTCGTTCGGCGCGCGTCCAGCATTTTCGACACGCTCGTCGTCGGCGTGGCCGACTCGCGCAACAAGAAGCCGTTCTTCACGCTGCAAGAGCGTCTCGATATCGCCCAGGAAGTGCTGGGCCACTATCCGAACGTGCAGGTGATGAGCTTCAAGGGTCTGCTCAAGGATTTCGTGCGGGCGAACAACGCGCGCGTCATCGTGCGCGGCTTGCGCGCGGTTTCCGATTTCGAGTACGAGTTTCAGATGGCGGGCATGAACCGGTATTTGCTGCCCGATGTCGAAACGATGTTCATGACGCCGTCGGATCAATATCAGTTCATCTCGGGCACGATCGTGCGCGAAATCGCGCAATTGGGCGGCGACGTCAGCAAATTCGTGTTCCCTTCGGTGGAAAAGTGGCTGACGGAGAAGGTCGCCGAGATGTCGCAGAGCTCGCCGTCGCAGCCGTGAACCCTACGAGCGCTAGGGCTTGTGGCAGCCGCGGGTGCAAGCCGGGCGTAAAATATCGAACTTGTTTTCGTTCGATACCGTGTTTCCGGTGACAGCATGGCCTTAATCATTACCGACGAGTGCATCAACTGCGACGTTTGCGAGCCCGAGTGCCCGAACGACGCTATTTCGATGGGGCCGGAGATCTACGTGATCGACCCCGCGAAATGCACCGAATGCGTCGGCCATTTCGACGAACCGCAGTGCCGGCAGGTCTGCCCCGTCGAGTGCATTCCGAACGATCCTCAGCACGTCGAGACGCCGCAAGGCCTGCTCGCGAAATACCACGCGCTGCAAGCGGCCAAAGCCGAGCAGAAAGGCTGACGGCGAGTCGATCTCCACCGCCGCCCCGGCAAATTGCTTTCAAGCTGGGCCGCCGGCGCGTCAGCTGCTGTGTAGCTGCATCATCGCGCGCTCGGGCGCACCCTTCACGACATGTGGCATGACGGCGAGGGAGCGCTCGATGGCCGCATCGATCACGCCTTGCTCTTCCTTGCGCGGCGGCTTCAATACGAAATTGGCAACGTCAGGTTTCGCGCCCGCCCGCGCGCTCTCGGGAATCAAATCGCGCGGATGACCAATGCCGATGCGAAGGCGCCAGTACTGCTGCGAGGACAAATGCGCTGAAATGTCCTTCAGCCCGTTGTGTCCGCCGCTGCCCCCGCCGAGCTTGAGCTTGACGGAACCGGGCGGCAGATCGAGTTCGTCGTGTGCGACGAGAATCTCATCGGGCAGGATCTTGAAGAAATGCGCGACGGCAACGACCGATTGCCCCGACCGGTTCATGTAGGTTTGCGGCTCGAGCAGATGAACTTCTTCGCCATGAAGGCGCGCTTTGGCGTACAGGCCATGGAAGCGCCGCTCGTCGCGCAGCGAGGCTCCCGCTTCTCGCGCGAGCTGATCGACGAGCCAAAAGCCGGCATTGTGCCGCGTTGCCGTATATTCCGCACCCGGATTTCCGAGGCCGACGATGAGCTTGATCATGCTGTGATGCCGGCTAGCCGGCTTGTATACGGGGTTTGATCCATGGCGAAAAAAAACCCGCCGGGCAAGCCGCGGCGGGTCACGTCGTCCGTTCCATTGAAACGGATCGAGAGGATAGGCGCGAACGAGCGCTTACGCGGCCGGCGTTTCGCCTTCCGCAGCGGCTTCCGCCGCAGTCGCGCCGGCCGGTACCGAAGCCGAAGCGATCACGGGGTTTTCGCTTTCGATGTGCGCGACGAGCGAGACGCCCTTCGGCAACGTGATGTCCTTCGCGTGCAACGATTGGCCGGTTTCCACCTTCGCGAGGTCGAGTTCGACGAATTCGGGCAGGTCGGCCGGCAGGCACTCGATTTCCACTTCCGTCACGACGTGCGAAATGATCGCGCCGCCGAGCTTCACGGCGGGGTTCGTTTCTTGGTTCATGAAGTGAACCGGCACCTTCGTGTGCAGCTTCTTGTTCGGGTCGACACGTTGGAAGTCGACGTGCAGCACGAGCTGACGGAACGGATGGTATTGCACGTCACGCAGCAGCACGGGTTGCGACTTGCCGGCCACTTCGAGGTCGAGGATCGACGAGTGGAAGGCTTCTTTCTTCAGCGCATGCCACAGCGCGTTGTGATCGAGTTCGATCAGTTGGGGTTCTACGGCTGCGCCATACACGATCCCCGGCGTCTTGCCGGAGTTGCGCAGGCGGCGGCTCGCACCCGTACCTTGCAGGTTGCGCTCGAAAGCGACGACTTTCATGTTCAATCTCCATAGCTGCCCGCGACCAGGCAGTGATAAGGAGCCTTCCATGCCGCTACCGGACGGTGCAACACATCAGGCCCCAGACGAAAACGGCGCGTTTCGTCGACCGAAGCGCGCCAAGGTGCCAAAGCCGCATGCATGGTGCCGCGACTTCAGCGTATTCGATGGGCTCAGCTTTCCGCGAACAGCGACATCACCGAATCGCCGCGCCGGATGCGCGAGAACGTTTCAGCGAGCAGCCCCGCGCACGAAAGCGAACGGATCTTCGCGCACGCACGCGCTTCTTCGCTCAGCGGGATCGTGTCCGTGACGACGAGTTCATCGAGCGACGAGCTCGTGATCCGTTCCGCGGCGCCGCCCGACAAGACCGGGTGCGTGGCGTAGGCGACGACTTGCTTCGCGCCGCGCTCTTTGAGCACTTGGGCAGCCTTGCACAGCGTGCCGGCGGTGTCGACCATGTCGTCCATGATCACGCATGTGCGGCCATCGACTTCACCGATGATGTTCATCACTTCGGCGACGTTCGCCTTGGGGCGCCGCTTATCGATGATGGCCAAATCACAGTTCAACTGCTTGGCGAGCGCGCGAGCGCGGACCACACCGCCGACGTCGGGCGACACCACCAGCAGATTGTCGTAGTTCTGCTTGCGCAGATCGCCGAGCAGCACTGGCGTAGCGTAGATGTTGTCGACGGGGATATCGAAGAAGCCCTGAATCTGATCGGCGTGCAGATCCATCGTGATGATCCGCTCGACGCCGGCGATTTCCAGCATGTTGGCGATGACCTTCGCCGAGATTGCGACGCGCGCCGAGCGCGGGCGCCTATCTTGGCGGGCATAGCCGAAGTAGGGGATGGCTGCAGTGATCCGGCCTGCAGACGCGCGTTTGAGCGCATCGACCATGATCATCAGTTCCATCAAGTTGTCGTTCGTCGGCGCGCACGTCGATTGAAGGACGAACACGTCCTTGCCACGCACGTTCTCTTGAATCTCGACTTGGATCTCGCCGTCGGAAAAACGGCTGACCATCGCTTTGCCGAGGGGGATGCCGAGAATTTTGACGACTTCCTGTGCAAGCGCCGGATTTGCGTTGCCAGTAAAAACCATCAGGCCGTCATGGCTGCTCATCATGCACCTGCTGCTGGAGGCGGGAACTGCGGGAATGTTTGGCAGGGGAGGAAGGACTCGAACCCTCGCATGCCGGAATCAAAATCCGGTGCCTTGACCAACTTGGCGACTCCCCTACACTGACTCTGAGCTTCGTCGGTCCTGCGGGACAGCCCCGACGATGCAAAACCTATGACGCGAACGCGAAAAGTGGATGCGTATCCAAACTCGAGGCCACGGCGCTGGCCCAATCTGCAGGCAGCTTAGCTTGCGCCGCTTTCGCTTCGCCGATGCTCCGGAACGCGGCAAACACACTTGAGCCCGATCCGGTCATCCGCGCTGGCGCAACGGCTTCAAACCATTCGAGCACCTGTGCGACTTCCGCGTATTTTCCCACCACAACGGGCTGCATGTCATTCCGACCGAAGCTATCCGGCCATCTTGCGCTGCAGCTTTGCTGTGCAAGAAAGTCCGTAATTGTGACGGCTTCGGAATCTCTTGTCAACGACTTGTCGGAAAAAATCGCTGCTGTCGGTACATGCACCTTCGGGGTGACCACCAGGAACCAGCGAGGCGGCAATTGTACAGCCTCGAGCGCTTCACCGACACCCTCGGCGAACGCGTTTTTGCCGAAGATGAAGAAGGGCACGTCGGCCCCGAGCCGCAGCCCCAATTCCTGCAGCACTTCGCGAGCCAGATTCAGCTTCCACAGCCGATTGAGCGCAAGCAGGGTCGTGGCCGCATCCGAGCTGCCGCCGCCGAGCCCCGCGCCCATCGGCAAGCGCTTTTCGATTTCGATGTCGACCCCGAGCGTCGTGCCCGAGTGCAGCTTGAGCAACTCGGCCGCACGCACGACGAGGTCGCTCGCTTCCGGCACGCCGGGGACGTCGGTCTTGCGGTGCACGAGGCCATCCTCGCGCAGCGTGAAATGCAGGACGTCGCCCCAATCGATCAACTGGAATGCGGTCTGTAGCGTGTGATAGCCGTCGGGCCGGCGGCCCGTCACGTGCAAGAACAAATTGAGCTTGGCGGGCGCTGCGCACTCGCGCAGCGAATCGGTCGTTTCGATCATGTGGAAAGCGGTACGGGACGGGAAGCGTGCGGTCAGCGATCGAGCACGAGCTTGATGTCGAGCGGCGGGTTCTGCCGTGTCAAGTCGAGACGCTTGACGCCCGAGGCGGGTGCATCGGCATAGGCCAGGTATTGGACGGTCCAGCCCTCCTGGTCGATTTCCTTCAGATGCGAGGTTTGCTCGGGATCGACGATCGTCTTCGCGCGAGAGTTTGGCGCCGGCGAGGAGGCCAGCCAATAGCGCAACCCCTCGACCGGCAACGCGAAGCCCAGCGTGTGCTGCATCAAGTCGCTGACGTTATCGGCCATGACCGGTTGCCGGTTCGGCAGTTCGAGCGTGGCGGACGCCGGCGACGAGGTCACGACCGCGAGCGTCTGCCCCAGCGGATTCAACAGTTGCAGCGTGACGGTGTCGCCCTGTTGCTGCCAATCGAAGTTGCCGTAGGCGTTGCGCGTTTGTCCGTTCTGATCGACGTAGCGAACGGCGAAGCGGCCGTGATAGGCGCTCGCCGTTTGCGTCGAAAGCTCGAGGGGGGCGTTCGAGGTCGACGGGCCGTGAGGGGGCGTCGACGCGCAGCCCGCGAGCATGACGGCAAGGGTCGCCGCTGCGCTCAGCGAAGCGCGGCGCGCGAGCGTAAAAGCGAAAGACGAAGCGTGCATCAGAGGTTGTCTGCGTTCACTTGAAAACGTTCGAGCGTCTTGACGAGCGTCTCGTTGTCCGGCTCGAGTTTGCGCGCGCTGCGCCATGTTTCGAGGGCCTGCTTCTGATCGCCGCTCTTCCACAGCACCTCGCCCAGATGCGCGCCGATTTCCGCGTTCGGCTGGATGTCGTAGGCGCGTCTGAGCAGCTTAGCCGCATCGACCGTATCGCCCTTGCGATATTTGACCCAGCCGAGGCTGTCCATGATGAACGCGTCGTTCGGCGCGAGCGACGAGGCCTTTTCGATGAGCTTGTCCGCCTCGTCCAAGCGCTGATTGCGATCGGCCAGCGAATAGCCGAGCGCGTTGTACGCTTGCGGATTGTCGGGCTGGTCCTGCATGACCTTGCGCAGCACGCTTTCCATGAGATCGTAGTGGCCGTTCTTCTCGGCCGCCATCGCATAGTCGTACTGGATCTCGGGATCGCCCGGGAATGCTTCGTTCGCTTCACGCAAGCGCGACTCGGCGTCTTGATAGCGCTTCGCATCGAACAGGATCGCAGCGTCCGTGCGCGCGACGAGCGCTTGCTCGTGCGGGTCGGACGGCTGCAGTGCGCTCAGGATGCGGCGCGCATCGTCGGGCTTGCCGGACTGGGCGAGCAATTGCGCACGCGTCACGCGCGCCGTGATGTATTGCGGGCTCGACGGTTGAACTCTGTCGAGCCATTTGGCCGCATCTGGCTCGTGCTTTTGCTCGAGCGCGAGCTGAGCAAGGTAAAGGTACGCCTGGCCCGGATCCGCGCCCGGCGTCTTTTCGGTCAGATCGGCGTATTGCGTCAGGTACTTTTGCGCGGCGTCGTACTGCTTCTGCTGGACCTTGATGAGCCCGAGCGCGAGCAGGGGCATCGGATCATGCTTATCCATCGAGCGCAAGAACTCGAATTGCTTTTGCGCATCGTCGAGCCGGTCGCTCGACAAATAAAGCTGGGCCAGCGCGAGGCGCGCATCGCGCGCCTTCGGATTTTGTTTGACGTACGCTTCGAACGAAGCAATGCCTTCCTTGCGTTCTTCGGGACCCATCTGGCCGAGCGAAAGGGCGGCCGCCAAAAAGTCCGGCTTGAGCTTGAGCGCGCGCTCGAACGACGCGCGCGCGCCTGGCCGATCGTCGGCGAGCAATTGCTGACGGCCGATCGCGAGCAGGGCTTCGGGGCGACCCATGTCGTCTTTCAACAAATCCTGCAGGACCTGCAGGCCGCCGACGCGGTTCGGGCCGCGCGAAAGCAGCGTTTGCAGCGCCAACAGGGCGTTGCCGCGGTTCTCGGCCGGCACTTTCGCAAGCTCGCGGGCGAGCAGCGGCTTGGCGTCGTCCGGCTTGCCCGATAACACCAGCAGGGACGCGTCCAGTTGCACGGCGCGCTCGGAATCGGGCGCGTACTCGTGCCAAAGCTGCGCGGCGGCCAAGGCGTCGGACGGGCTCTGCGCCGCGAGCGCGATCTCAGCGGCGCGCTGCGCCATCCGGGGATCGTGCGTGTCGCGGGCGAGGGCAAGATAGGTTTGATACGCCGGCGCGGGCTCGTTTCGCTGCAGCGCGATTTCGGCCGCCAGTACTTGGAAGACGATTTGGCTCGACAATGGGACGTCGGGCAGATTTTTCTTCTCTTCGGGAAGGCCGGACCCGAACAGATCCGCCGCGGTCGCGGAATTGTCGTCCGACGGCGCTGGATCTTGAGCGTGCGCCGGGATTGCGGCGAACGTCCACGCGCACAGAATGGCGCCGGCGATGCGGCTCGCGGGCGCGATGCGCCAAGCGGGACGGGCGCCGACCGGGCGCTTGAGGAGCTGCTTGATGGACAAAATCATGGAGATCCGTTCGAGGTTTCGGTCGATTGTAACGCGCTCGCTACAATACACGCAGAATCGACAGTGCAAGTTACAGACCTATCCGCACCCATTTTAGAGATGCCAGAGCTTCCGGAAGTCGAAGTCACCAAACGCGGCATCGAGCCGTACATTACGGGCCGTCGTGTCGAGCGCGTCGACGTGCGCACGCTCATGCTGCGCTGGCCCGTGCCGCCCGATTTGGCGAGCACGCTCGCGCGCCAGGCGGTGCGACGGGTCGAGCGGCGCGGCAAGTATTTGTTGTTCGAGACCGATGCCGGGTGGTTCATCGTTCACCTGGGCATGACGGGCACGCTGCGCGTATGGCCGCGCGAGCAGGCATTGGAGCCGGCCAAGCACGATCATATCGACTGGGTCTTCGACGAATTCGTGCTTCGCTACCGCGATCCGCGTCGTTTCGGCGCGGTGCTCTGGCATGCGCGGGCCGATGGCGACGTACGAGCGCATCCGTTGCTGGCGAGCCTGGGCGTCGAGCCGTTCACCGACGAATTCAGCGGCGAGCTCATTTTCCGGCGCACGCGCGGACGCACGGCGTCGATCAAGCAGGTGCTGCTCGCGGGCACGATCGTCGTCGGCGTCGGCAATATTTATGCGTCGGAGAGCTTGTTTCGCGCCGGCATTCGGCCCACCACGCCCGCGGGCCGCGTCTCGCTGGCGCGCTGCGAGCGTCTGGCCGACGAAGTGCGCGCCACGCTGGCCGCGGCCATCGAGCGCGGCGGCAGCACTTTGCGGGATTTCGTCGGCAGCGACGGCGCCAGCGGGTATTTCCAACTCGATTGCTTCGTCTATGATCGTGCCGGCCAGCCTTGTCGCGTCTGCGGCGAGCCGATTCGCCAAATCGTCCAAGGGCAACGCTCCACTTACTACTGCGCGCATTGTCAGCGCTGACCTATCGCCTTCATGTCCGCTTCTCCCCTTGTCATGGCGCCAAGCGCCGCGTCGTTGCAGGACGCCTTCGCCACGCGGCTCGTCGACTGGCAACGCCGTCACGGGCGCCATGATCTGCCTTGGCAGAATACGCGCGATCCCTATCGCATCTGGCTGTCGGAAATCATGTTGCAGCAGACGCAGGTATCGACCGTCATTCCGTATTACGCGAAGTTTCTCGCGCGCTTTCCCGATGTTGCGGCGCTCGCTCGTGCGCCGATCGATGACGTGATGGCGCTTTGGGCCGGACTCGGCTATTACTCGCGCGCGCGCAATCTGCATCGCTGTGCACAGGCGGTCCTCGAGCGGCACGGCGGGGCGTTCCCGGCTTCGCCCGAGCAATTGGCGGAACTGCCCGGCATCGGCCGCTCGACGGCGGCGGCGATCGCATCGTTCGCATTCGGCGCGCGCGCGACGATCTTGGATGGAAACGTCAAGCGCGTCCTGGCCCGCGTGTTCGGCATCGACGGTTTTCCGGGCGAAAAACGCGTCGAAAGCGCGATGTGGGCCCTCGCTGAGCGCTTGATGCCCGGACAGCAGGCCTCGGACGACGACGTGAGCGCCTACACGCAAGGGCTGATGGATCTTGGCGCGACGCTGTGCGTGCGCGGCAAGCCCGACTGCGGCCGCTGTCCGTTTGCCGCCGATTGCGTCGCCCATGCGACCGGCCGGCAACGCGAATTGCCCGCGGCGCGCCCGAAGAAGCTCGTGCCATTGCGTCGAACGTGGATGCTCGTGCTGCGCGACGGCGCATCGGTGCTACTCGAGCGCAGGCCGCCGTCCGGTATCTGGGGCGGCCTATGGAGCTTGCCGGAAGCCGCCGACGAAGCGGCCTTGGCCGAACGTGCCCAGGCGTTGGGCGCAGCACACGGCTTCGAGCGCTTGGCGCCGCTCACTCACACGTTCACGCATTTCAAGCTCGACATCGAACCGCGCTGCGCGGATCTCGCCGCTCCGGGTGCGGTGGAGCTAGTCGAAGCGGGCGATGACGAAACGGCGTGGGTGCCGCTCGCGCAAATCGACGAATACGGCCTGCCCGCGCCCGTGCGCAAGCTGCTCGACGCGCTCAAAGGTTCACTGCTCTGACTAGAGGCGGCTGCGCGCCGCGTCATATACGCGGGCGTTCGCGGCGAAGCTACAGCAATTGATGCTGCTGCATGTAGTGATGAACGGCGTCGATCCGCGTATTGGCGTCGGTCAGTTCCATCAGCTTTTGCCGAGCCCGTAACGGAATCTGCAGGATTTCCGAGAGGCGGTTCGAAACCCAGCTAGGATCTTCGAGGCGAAACGGTTCGGCGAACGGCACGCCGTCCGGGTCGCGCTCGTGGATCGTTTCGATGATGCGCTCGAGCACTTCGGCACAGGCGCCGAACTTGGCGATCGCTTCGCTGCCTTCGAGCGGGACGTCGTCGGGCAGCGGCTCGGCCATGCCCACGAGCAGGCCGCTCGGTTCTTTGCGATGCGACAGCAGGCGAAAGCGGCGCGTGCCGCGTGCACGCACGAGGAGCATGCCGAAGTCGTCGACGTCGCATTGCTCGATCGTCGCCAACGTGCCGATGAGTTCGGGCACGCATGCCACGTTTTCCTGCGCTACCTCGCCGCCGCTTTTGAGTAGGCAGACGCCGAAGGGCGCGCTTTCGCGCAGGCAGTCGCGCGCCATGTCGAGATAGCGCGCCTCGAAAATCTTCAACGGCAAAAGCCCATCCGGGAACAGCACGGTGTGCAGTGGAAAGAGCGGCAGGTCAGCGTAGACGGCAGGAGTAGTGGACATGGCGCACGCTTCGAATTGCCGCGTATGCCGCGGCGGGTTAAGCCGTCACCAACCTCGAAGACTCGTCAATGGCGACCGGCGCATCGCGATGCCGTACGATCACGCTCGCTTCGCGCGCAACCCGCGCAGCGAGCGTTTCGGCGATGAACACGGAGCGGTGCTGCCCGCCCGTGCAACCGATGGCGACGGTCAAGTAGCTGCGGTTGTCCTCGCGAAAACGGGGCAGCCACTTCATGACGAATGTGTGGATGTCGTCGATCATTTCCTGCACGATCGGCAACGCCTCGAGGTAATCGATGACGGGCTGATCGCGCCCGGTGAGCGGGCGCAAACGGTGATCGTAGTACGGGTTCGGCAAGGCGCGCACGTCGAAGACGAAATCGGCGTCGAGCGGCAGCCCGCGCTTGAACCCGAACGATTCGAACATCAACATCAGACCTTCGCGTTGTTCTTCGATGAAACGCGTCACCCAAGCGCGCAGCACGTTCGCGCGCAGATTGCTGGTATCGATCTGATGGCCGAACTCCGCGAGCGGTGCGACGAGCTCGCGCTCGCGCTCGATCGCTTCCTCCAGCGAGGCAAGCAAGCCGACGTCGGCGTCGTGCGCGGGCGTGCCGGACAGCGGGTGCCGCCGGCGCGTCTCGGAGAAACGCTGTATCAACGACTGCGTGCTCGCATTGAGAAACAGCACGCGCACGTCATGTTCGCTCGCCAAATCGCGAATGATGCCGGGCATTTCGTCCAGCGAGGCGCTCGAACGCGCGTCGATCGCCACGGCCAGCCGCTCATAGCCTTCGTCTTCGCTCGCGAGATACTGCGCGAGCGCGGGCAGAAAGCGCGGCGGCAGATTGTCGACGCAGTAATAGCCTGCATCGGCCAGTGCGTTCAACGCGACGGACTTGCCGGAGCCGGAGATACCGGTGATCAGAACGATGCGCATGGGGAGGAGCCAGTTCGTTTCATCATAGCACTGTCGCCCCGGCGCGACGCTCCTCGCCAGTGCTTGTTTTCGGGTGGCGGCGCGCCGCCACCCGCGGTTCGCTACATGAGCTTGCCGGGCAATTGACTGTCCGGATCTTGCATCGCGATCCGTTGCCGATCCATGAAATCGCGCAAAGTGTCGATCCCGCGCAGTTGCAGGATCGTATTGCGCACGGCCGCCTCGACCAGCACGGCGAGGTTGCGGCCGGCCGCCACTTGAATCGTCACCTTGCTGATCGGCAGACCCAGAACGTCCACGGTTTGACTTTCGAGCGGCAGGCGCTGGAATTCGCCGTCGGGCCTGCGCACGAGTTGGACGATCAGCTTGAGCTTCATTTTGCGGCGCACGGCCGTTTCACCGAAGATCGTTTTGATGTCGAGCAGGCCGAGGCCTCGCACTTCGAGCAGATTCTGCAAGAGAGGCGGGCAGCGCCCTTCGACGAAATCGGGGCCGAGCCGCACGAAATCGACAGCGTCGTCGGCCACGAGCCCGTGCCCGCGGCTGATGAGTTCGAGGCCAAGCTCGCTTTTGCCGAGGCCTGAGTCGCCCGTCAACAGCACGCCCATGCCGAGAATGTCTAGAAATACGCCGTGCAGCGTTGCACGCGGCGCGAGGATGCGCGACATGTAAAGGCGCAAGCTGTCGATGACGGCAGCGGGCGACATCGGCGTGGTAAACAGCGGCGTGGAAGAGCGCGTGCAGCGCAAGACGAGTTCCGGCGGTGCGGCGACGCCTCCGGCCACGACGAGAAACGGCGGCTCGAGCGCGATCAGCTCGGCCATGTGACGAGAGCGGTCCTCGTCGGTTTGCCGCTGATAGTAGTTGACTTCGGCCTCGCCCAGCACTTGGATTCGATTCGGGTGAATCAAATTCAAGTGGCCGACGAGGTCGGCGCTCGACGTTGCATTGGCGACGGTTTCGGCCGAGAAACCGCGTTCCCAGCCCTCATGCCCCGTCAGCCAACTCAATTTGAGCATGGCGGCATTGTCGTCGAAAATGCTTTGGGCGTTGATGCTGGACGTATCCATGAATCCGTTGCTCCAGTTTGACCGCGACGCGCGCGGCGACGACATGCGTCGGGCTGCCAGCCAAGGCTGATGAGCGGCGCGGGTCGGGCGCCGTGCCGACGCGCCGCAGCTCGAGGCTCCGGCGTTACGGTATGCTCAAGAGTGCCATTGGGTGAGCAGGCGATGCAACTCTTCGCGGTTTTGCTCGGTATGCAGGCGCTCGCGCGCTTCCCGGTCGGACAGCAATTGCGCGATTTCCGAAAGGATTTCCAAGTGCTGCTGCGTGGCCTGTTCGGGCACGAGCAGGAAGATCAGGAGCGAGACCGGTTGCCCATCGGGCGATTCGAACGGGATCGGCTGATCGAGGCGCACGAACGCGGCCAGCGGCTGCTTGAGCCCCTTGATGCGCCCGTGAGGGATCGCGACGCCTTCGCCTAGCGCGGTGGAGCCGAGCCGTTCGCGAGCAAAGAGATTGTCGGTCACTGCGCTGCGGGCGATTCCGTTCTGGTTTTCGAAGATCAAGCCCGCTTGCTCGAACACGCGCTTCTTGCTGGTAACGGAAAGGCCGATAACGACGTTTTCGAGCGGTAGAAATTTGGCTAAACGATTCATGTTGGCAGGCTAACGCGTCGCCCGGGCGCTCCTCGCGGCAACTGGCTGATGTCGATTTTCGGCCGTGCGCGCCGGCAGTGTTCTCGCCGACGCCGACGGGCTGCAGTGCGGCCGGCTGCCCTCAATAACCGGCACATTATAGAACAGGGCCGAAGCAGGTGGTGCGCCGGCCCTATTGCAGCGCTGCAAGTTCGCTTCGCCATGAAAAAAAGCCGCTCGACGGAGCGGCTTTTTGCGCGGGGTGAGACGGTCTCGGCGTCGATCGTCGTCTTACGGCTGTGCCTGCTCGCCTGCCAACGGCACGTCCTGATGTTTGATCGCATCGTGCTGATGCTCTTGAATGCGCCCTTTATGTCGTACGACCTGCCGGTCGAGCCGATCGACCATGAGATCGATCGCTGCGTACAGATCGCCGTTGGCGCTTTCGATGAAGATATCCTTGCCCTTTAAGTGAAGGTTGATTTCAACCTTCTGCCGCTTATCCTTTTCCTTATGGTTGTCGACCGAGAGGACCACATTGCCATCGATCACCTGATCGAAATGTCTTAGCACCTTGTCGAGCTTGGTGATCACGTATTCTCGCAACGCCGGCGTGACTTCGAGATGGTGTCCACTGATCTTCAGATTCATAGTGCTCTCCAAACAAAAGGCTGCCTGTACACCATCGGTGCGCCTGCGCCGGTCGGGAGCGGCCCGCTCGAGTCATCACCCCGCGTGACTGACGAGCGGCGGGTCGTATCGGCCGGCCAAATCCGCTGATGGCGCCAGGGCCGGTAAACGCTCTCCGCAAAACGCGGAAAGCTTAAAGAGACTTGCGCAAATTGACTGCGGGGATCTTGAGTGCTTCGCGGTACTTGGCGACCGTCCGGCGTGCGACCACGAATCCTTGCTCCGCCAGCAGTTCGGCTATGCGGCTGTCCGAAAGGGGAGTTTTCGAGTCTTCGGCTCCTATCAGTTGCTTGATCAGCGCGCGAATGGCCGTGGATGAGGCCGCGCCCCCCGTATCGGTCGACACGTGGGACCCGAAGAAGTACTTGAACTCGAGCGTCCCGAAGGGCGTGAGCATGTACTTGCCGGTTGTCACACGCGATACCGTCGATTCGTGTAGGCCCAGCGTATCAGCAATTTCTCGCAAAACCAAGGGGCGCATTGCGATTTCACCGTGCACGAAAAAGTTCTTCTGTCGCTCGACGATAGCCTGCGCGACGCGCAGGATCGTCTCGAATCGCTGTTGGATGTTCTTGATCAGCCAGCGCGCTTCCTGCAACTGCTGGCGCAGAGAACCGCTACCTGGATCGCCGCGATTGTTGCGCAAAATATTCGCGTAAAGATGGTTGATGCGCAAACGCGGCACCACCTCCGGGTTCAGCTCGGCTTGCCAGCCGCCGGAAGTCTTCCTGACCATGATGTCGGGCACGACGTAATCGGCCTCGGCCTTGCCGTAAGCGGCGCCTGGGAACGGTTCGAGCGAGCGGATCAGCGTCTGCGCATCGCGCAGTTCGTCGTCGCTCGCCTTTAGTTGCTTGCGCAACCGCGTGAAATCGCGGGCCGCCAGCAATTCGAGGTGGTTGGCCGTGATCTCGAGCGCGAGCTTGCGCGTGGGCGAATCGGGTAGTCGCAGCAACTGCAGCTTCAAGCATTCGGAGGCGGAGCGCGCGCCCACGCCTGCCGGATCGAAGCTTTGTAGCAGGGCAAGCGCGGCGCCGAGCTCGTCGAGGTCCACTTCGAGCTCGTCCGGCAGATCGGCCAGTATCTCGTCGAGCGAGGAGGTGAGGTAGCCGTCGTCGCCGAGCGATTCGATCAAGAACGTGATCAGCGCGCGATCGCGCGGGCTCGCTTGCGTCACGCGCAACTGCGCCATTAAATGGTCGCGCAGCGTCGTGGTGGATTCATGGATCTGCAGCGGGGGTAAATCGTCGTCGTCCGATGCGCCCGACGAGCGGCCGTAATCGTCCAGATTCCATTGCGAGGAATCGTTGCCGTCGCTCGCGCCGAGCGGGCTGTAATCGTCCGAACTCGACGCCTCGCCGCCTTCCGCGCGCTCGGCCGGCTCGGACGAACTCGCACCGCTCATCGGCTCCGGCGCCGAAGACGTGGGGCTTTGCGCAATGACGGTGCCGTCACCTGCGACGCGCAGGGGGCTTGCGATCCATTCGTCTTCTGATTCGAGCAGCGGATTTTGCGATACCGCCATCGCGACTTCCTGCTGCAATTCGAGCGTCGACAGCTGCAGCAATCGGATCGACTGCTGCAGTTGTGGGGTCAGCGCAAGATGCTGCGATAGGCGAAGTTGGAGGCTGGCTTTCATGGCAATGTGTCTTTCATTGTAGAGACTTTGCCACGCGCCGGGAACCTTGCTTCGACGATGGGATGCGTCGAACGGCCACGCGCCGCCGCGCGGCCTCGTAAAAATTGCTTGAGGCGGTGATCCGGACCTTACATCCGGAAGTGCTCGCCGAGATAAACGCGGCGCACGCTTTCGTTTTCGATGATCTCGCGCGGCGCGCCGGCCGCTAGCACCGAGCCGTCGCTGATGATGTAGGCATGATCGCAAATACCCAGCGTTTCGCGCACGTTGTGGTCGGTGATGAGCACGCCGATGTTGCGCTGCTTGAGGAATTTGACGATCTTTTGAATTTCGAGGACGGCGATCGGGTCCACGCCGGCGAACGGCTCGTCGAGCAGAATGAAACTGGGGTTCGTGGCGAGGGCGCGCGCAATCTCCACGCGGCGGCGCTCGCCGCCGGAGAGCGAGAGGGCCGGGTTTTCCCGCAGGTGCGCAACCTGTAGCTCGTCGAGCAGCGCCTCGGTGCGCGCTTCGATCGCCTGCTTCGAAAGGCGTTTGCCGTCGTTGTCGCGCTGAAGCTCCAACACTGCGCGAATATTCTCTTCGACCGTCAGTTTGCGAAACACCGACGCCTCTTGCGGCAGGTACGACAAACCGAGTGCCGCGCGCTTATGGATCGGCAGCAGGCTGATCGAGTTGCCGTCCAGCACGATTTCGCCGGCATCGAGCGGCACGAGGCCGACAATCATGTAGAACGACGTCGTCTTGCCCGCGCCGTTGGGCCCGAGCAGACCCACCACCTCGCCGCTTTTCACGTCGAGCGAGACATCCTTGACGACGGTGCGCGTGCCGTAGCGCTTCTTCAAGCTGCGCACGACGAGCGAACTCGCCGGGCGGTGTTGCTCGGGCGCGCTCGCGTCGTCCGTCGTCGCGGCGTGGGGGGATAGCGTATTCACTGCGGCACGTTTCCTTGAATGTGCGAGGCGGGTGCGAGCGTGGCCGGCGAGCCTGTGAGCGGCGCCGGCGCGCCGTTGCGCGGCGAGAGCATCGCGCGCACCCGGCCGCTAGGATTGCCCGGCCCCGCCACGTCTTTGCCCGCGCGCGCGGTATAGAAGTCGTTTTGGCCGTCGTAGGTAATGACGCTGCCGTGGACTTCATCCACCAGGGTCGTCAAACCTTGCAAGCGGCGAACGGTTGCGCGCGTGGTAAGCGTTGTCAAGTCCTGCTTGCCATCGTAGTCGATTCGCTCGGCGTTGCCCTCGACATATTCGTCGATGCCTTCGCGTTTTTGGCGGAAATAGGCGAGATCCTTGCTGCCGGCGGCCATCGTGCCGGTCGCATATTGGTAGCCCTGCGGATCTTGATGCACGTCGACGCGATCGGCCTTGATGAGGATCGTGCCCTTCGTCGCGACGACGTGGCCCGTGAAGATCGTGACCTGTTTCAAATCGTCGTAGGTCATCTTGTCCGCCTCGATGTTCAGCGGCTTGTCCTTGTCAGCGCGCTCGGCATGCGCGGCGGGGCCGAACGCAAAGCCGGCGAGCGCGACCAGCGTCGCTGCGAGGGCGACGCGCGCTGACCGGCGTCCGATAGGCAAGAACGATTCGTTCATTCAGTCACACTACGAAAAGATGGGTCCCAGCTACTTCGCCCCGGCCGCGGGGCTGCCGCCGCCGGAGATATCCGAAGCCGCGATGGCGCCCCGGACATTGCCGGAAAGCTGCATCACGCGGGTGACATTGTTGTAGTTCATGGCGCTTGCCGTCGCGATCGACAGGCCGCGCCGAAGTTTAACCGGCTTTTCCGTCTCGATCACATCGTCGTTCACGAGTACCCGGAAATGGACCGAGTCGGCCTGCATTTCGGGGTCGCCGGCGCCTGCTGCGCGGACGATGCGCGCGTTATCGTACAAATCGACGATCGAAGCGTCGCCGTTGACGGTTCCTCGCTCGCCGGTGGCGGTCACGATCGGCCTGCCCGGCTGGAACGCCCGGACGGCGGGACGCGTGAGGTCGCTGTTCTCGTCGTCTTCGTAATGCACCATCTTCGCCGCCGTCAGCCGATACTGCGTCGTGCCGGACTGATCGAGCTCGGACACGGAGAAATTATCGGCGAAGTAATCGGGCGTATGCGTCTTGACGCCCGCTTCCCCGCGCGCGGCTGGCGGCAGCGTCGCCTGCAGCAGCCAATAGGTGCCGCCTGCCAGCGCAGCCAGCGCGAGCAGCGACAAAGACGATGCGATGCGCGACGAATTCATGCGGGCGGCGCCCCACAAGCGGCCGCGAGCAGTGCGTCGTAGCGGTTCTGCGCGCGCAAGAGCGCGTCGCATACTTCGCGCGCCGCGCCTTGCCCGCCGCGTGCCTCCGAGACCCAATGCGCGCGCGCGATCACTTCGGGGTGCGCGTTGGCCGGAGCGGCAGCGAAGCCGCAGCGCGTGATGACGCCGAGGTCGGGCCAATCGTCGCCCATGTAGCCGCATTGCTCGGCCGTGACGTTCGCTTCGCGCATCAACTCGACGAACGTCGCCACTTTATCGGCCGAGCCTTGATGAATGTGTGAGACGCGCAATTCGGTGGCGCGCGCGAGCACGATGTCCGAGCGGCGGCCCGTGATGATCGCCGTTTGGATACCCGCCTCGCCGAGCAGCTTCAGTCCGTGACCGTCCATCGAGTTGAACGACTTCATGGTGTCGCCTTGAGCCGTAAACATCAGACTGCCGTCGGTCAGCACGCCATCGACGTCGAAAATCATCAGCTTGACGCGGCTCGCGCGTTCGCTGGCCGTGAGAGGCGAGGCGGCCATCAGATCACCTTCTTCGAGAACAGATCGTGCATGTTGAGCGCACCGATCAATTTGCCTTCGCCGTCGACCACGAGCATTTGATTGATGCGGTGACGCTCCATCGACTCGACGGCTTCGACCGCGAGATGGTCGGGGCCAATCGTGCGCGGCGTGCGAGTCATGACGTCGACGATCGGCAATTCGCGGAAATCGCCCGTGCGCTCGAGAACGCGCCGCAGATCGCCGTCGGTGAAGATGCCTTCGACACGGCCCGCCTCGTCGACGATCGCCGTCATGCCCATGCGCTTGGCCGTTAACTGGAACAACGCATCGCGCACCGTCGCGTCCGCGCGGACCTGCGGCAACTGATCGCCCGTGCGCATCACGTCGCGCACATAGGTGAGCAGGCGTCGGCCGAGCGCGCCGCCCGGGTGAGAGCGCGCGAAATCGTCGGCGCCGAAGCCGCGGGCGTCGAGCACCGCCATCGCGAGCGCATCGCCGAGCGCGAGCGCGGCCGTGGTGCTCGCCGTGGGGGCGAGATCGAGCGGGCAGGCTTCCTTCGACACCCCCGCGTACAAGTGAACGTCGGCGAGTTGCGCCAGCGACGATTGCGGCCGCCCGGTCATCGCGATCAGCTTCGCGCCAAGGCGTTTGACGAGCGGCAGGATCGCGACCAGTTCTTCCGATTCGCCAGAATTGGAAAGGCCGATGAAGACGTCGTCCTTCGTGACCATGCCGAGATCGCCGTGGCTCGCTTCGGCAGGATGCACGAAGAAGGCGGGCGTGCCCGTGCTCGCCAACGTGGCGGCGAGCTTGCGTGCGATGTGGCCGGATTTGCCGATGCCTGAAACGACGACGCGGCCGCGGCAGCTCAGAAGTAAGTCGACCGCGGCGACGAAGCGCTCGTCGACTTGCTCGCGAAGCCCGCGCACGGCGTCGGCTTCGATGTCGAGGACTTCCCGGGCGAGCGCCAATGCCCGGTCGCCATTGATTTTCGCTATCATTCGCCGGAGTATAGCAAAGGCGTCGTTCGCCCCGCCGGGCCGCGCTCGACCGCCTGGCCCCTAGCCGCCTCACGGCGCTCCAAACCGCCGAATGCGCGGCGCGTTGCCCGTGTCCGTGCATTTCGCTGACGACCGAGGACGCTTCGCACGTGATTTCTCCGCTCGAGATGACGCTCTTCCTGCTGCTTGCATCGGTAGTGGGCGTCGTATTGTTCCGCTCGTTGAATTTGCCGCCGATGCTCGGGTATCTGACGGTGGGCATCGTCGTCGGACCCCACGCGCTGGGTCTCGCGCCCGATTCGGAGCGCGCGCAGAATCTCGCCGAGTTCGGCGTCGTCTTCCTCATGTTCTCGATCGGGCTCGAGTTCTCGCTCGCCAAGCTGCGGGCGATGCGCAGCCTCGTATTCGGGCTCGGCCTGCTGCAGGTGATCGGCACCGTGGGCGTTTCCGTGTTGGTGGGCTTGTTGCTCGAGCGCTGGATGCATGTGACGTGGCAAGGCGCTATCGCGCTCGGCGGCGCGCTGGCGATGTCGTCGACGGCCATCGTCAGCAAAATGCTCGCCGAGCGCCTCGAAATCGAGACGGAGCACGGGCGCAATATCTTCGGTGTGCTGCTGTTCCAAGACTTGGCCGTGGTGCCGCTCTTGATCGTCATCGCCGCGCTGGGCGGCGATTCGCACGATTTGGCGCGAACGCTCGGCATCGCCGCGCTCAAGATCGTGGTCGCCCTCTCGCTGCTGCTCTACGTCGGCCAACGCTTCATGACGCGCTGGTTCAACGTCGTGGCGCGGCGGCGCTCGCAAGAGTTGTTCGTGCTGAACCTCTTGCTCGTCACGCTCGGGGCCGCGTTCATCACGGACAAGTTCGGGCTGTCGCTCGCGCTCGGGGCGTTCATCGCCGGCATGTTGATCGCGGAAACGCCCTACCGTCACCAAGTGGAAGAAGACATCAAGCCGTTTCGGGATGTATTGCTTGGGCTTTTCTTCGTCACGACGGGCATGTTGCTCGATCCGCGCGTGCTGATCGCGCATCCGCTGCTCGTGCTCGCGTTCTTGATCGGCCCCATGTTGCTGAAGATCGTCATGATCACGGGGCTCGCGCGGCTTTTCGGCGCGACGCCGGGCGTCGCGATGCGCACGGGCTTGGGCCTCGCGCAAGCGGGCGAGTTCGGTTTCGTGCTGCTGAACCTGATTCTGGACAAGCGTCTCGTCGATGCCACGCTGCTGCAAGCTATTCTGGCGGCGATGCTGCTCTCGATGCTGGCCGCGCCATTCTTGATTCAAAACGCCGACCGCATCGTTCTGCGGCTTTCTTCGACGGAATGGATGCAGCAATCGCTGCTCATGACGCGCATCGCCACGCAAAGCCTGCGGCAAAATGCCCACGTGATCATTTGCGGCTACGGTCGTGCAGGGCAGAACCTCGCGCGCATGCTCGAGCACGAAGGGCTGCCCTATGTCGCACTCGATCTTGATCCGGATCGCGTGACGGCGGCCGCGGCGGCGGGCGAATCGGTCGTGTTCGGCGATGCGGCGCGGCGCGAGTCGCTCGTTTCGGCGGGCATCCACCGGGCCGCGGCCGTGGCAATCACCTATGCGAATACGCCGTCGGCCTTGCGCGTGCTGCACCACGTGCATGAGCTCGAGCCGGCGCTGCCGGTTATCGTGCGCACGGTCGACGATGCCGATCTCGAGAAACTGCTCGCCGCGGGCGCGACCGAGGTCATTCCCGAGATCGTCGAAGGCAGTCTCATGCTCGCGTCGCACACGCTCGTGCTGATGGGGGTGCCGATGCGGCGCGTGGTGCGGCGCGCCGAGGAGTTGCGCGACGCCCGCTACAGCTTGCTGCGCGGCTACTTTCGCGGCGCCGACGATCCGGGCGACGACGACGGCCATGACGCGGTGCGGCTACAATCCGTAGCGGTCGACGGCAATGCCGACGCCGTCGGACGCTCGCTCGAGGAACTCGGGTTCGCTTCGATGGGCGTCGAGGTCACGGCGATCCGGCGGCACGGTATTCGCGGCGTCGAGCCAGGCCCGGAGACGAAACTGCGAGAAGCCGACATCGTCGTGCTGCGCGGGCCGCCCGAGGCGCTGGCGTTAGCCGAGGAGCGCTTGCTGCGCAATCGCCGCGCCGGGGTGCCTACCGTGTGACCCAGGCGCGCCGCCTGCTACACCACCCATTTCATCAATCGATCGCGGCTGTCCCGTCACGGGCACGGCCGCATCCTGCGGAGAATTTCATGTCCAATGCGCCCGCCGATGCGCCCCACGACGCCGCCGCGTTCATCAAGAGCCAAATTCGCACGATTCCCGACTGGCCGCTGCCAGGTGTGCAGTTTCGCGATATCACGCCGCTGTTGCAGCGTCCGAAGACGCTGCGGGTGCTCATCGATCTGTTCATCGAGCGCTATGTCGAAGCGAAGCTCGACTATGTCGCGGGTCTCGATGCGCGGGGCTTCATCATCGCGCCGATCGTCGCCTACGAACTGAACCTCGGCTTCATTCCGATTCGGAAGATTGGTAAATTGCCCTATAAGACGGTATCCGAGTCATACGCGCTCGAATACGGGACGGCCACGGTGGAAATCCACGAGGACGCCTGCGAGCGCGGCAGCCGCATCGTGATCGTCGACGATCTGATCGCGACCGGCGGCACGATGATGGCCGGCAAAAAGCTGCTGGAGCGGCTCGGCGCGGTTGTCGTCGAGGGCGCCGCCATTGTCGATCTGCCCGATTTGGGCGGCTCCAAGCTGCTGCGCGATAGCGGCTTGCCGCTCTATACGGTGACGGACTTTCCTGGGCACTGACGGGCGGGCCGCTCGCCCCGATCCAATTCGATAGAGCCAATCCAACATGCCGAACCTACCGTTGTTTCTCGCTGCGTCCATAGCGATCACGGCCGCGCCCGGGCCGGACAATCTGCAAGTGCTTGCGCGCGGCATCTCGCAAGGCCGTGCCGCGGGCCTCGTGGCTGCGCTCGGCTTCGCCGCCGGGCTGACCTTCCATACGACGCTCGCCGCGTTCGGCATCGCGGCGCTCTTGCGCTCGTCGCCGCTCGCGTTCGAGATCGTCAAGATCGCGGGTGGCCTCTATCTGATTTGGATCGGCGTGAAGGCGTTGACGAGCCGCGGCTTGGCGAGCGCTCACGAGCGCGCTCCCGTACCGCTTCTCACCGTATTTCGCCAAAGCGTCGTCGGCAACATGATGAACCCGAAGGTGACGCTGTTCTTCGTCGTGTTTCTGCCGCAGTTCGTCGATCCGAGCGGCACCCAACGTGTCGCCGTCCAGATGATCGAACTGGGCCTCGTTTTCATGCTGCAGACGCTGGCGATCTTTTCCGCCTTCGGTCTGTTCGCCGGTGCGCTGGGCGCGTGGCTCAAGCGTCGTCCGCGCGCCGGTGTCTGGCTCGATCGGCTCGCGGGCGCAACGTTCATCGCGCTTGGGTTGCGCGTGGCTTTGCGCGATTGAGGCACGATCGATCCTCTCGCCGGTAGTACCGTCAAGGAGTTTCAATGAGCTTGCCCTGCATCGTCCATGCGCGCCGCTTCGAGCCGCAGGCGCACCGCCCGTTTTTCATGGCTTCCGAGCAAGTCGGATGGATTCGCGAGCACGACGTCGCGCTGCTTGCTCGTTGGCCCGACGTCTTCGACATCGACGCCGCGGCGGTAACGTTGGCCCCTCGTTTCGATGCGAGCGCCGATACCCGGTCCGCGGCGCTGGCCGCTGTCATCGGTGCGCTCGCGGGGCAGGGGCGCATCGTCGGTTGGCGCGACGAGACTTACGCGATTCGCAACGCCTTCGACGCCGCGCCGCTCGCCTACATCGAGCGGGCGGCCGCACGCTTCTTCGGCACGGCGACCTACGCGGTGCATTTGAACGGCATCGTAAAATATGCGGGTCGGGCGCCGCAGCTTTGGATCGCGCGCCGCAGCCAGACCAAGGCGACCGACCCTGGCATGCTGGACAACGTGGTCGCGGGCGGCATTGCTTGGGGCTTGTCGATCGAAGAGACGATCGTCAAGGAATGTTGGGAAGAGGCGGGCATCGAAGCCGCTCTGGCCGGCAAGGTCGAACCCGGACGCACCGTGCATGTGCTGCAGTCGCTGCCCGAAGGCACGCAGGCCGAGCAGATCTTCATCTACGACCTGCCGCTGCCCGAGGATTTCGCCCCACGCAACCAGGACGGAGAAGTGGGCGAACATCGGCTCGCTCGCATTGAAGAAGTCGCGCGGTGGATCGAGGACGGCGAGATGACCGTGGATGCGAGCCTCGCGACGCTCGACTGCATGCTGCGCCACGCTTGGATCGATGAGGACGCCTGCGCGGGCATCGATACGCTTTTCGCCGCACCGCGCGTCTCGCGCTGAATGCGCTGAATGCGCTCGATACGCAAGCGGCGCGGCAGGGATCAAACATAGGAGTCAACTCGGTCATGTCGACCCAACACAGCTTCATCTTGAAACTATCGTGCCCCGATCGGCCCGGCATCGTTCACGCGGTATCGGGGTTCTTGTTCGAGCGCGGCGCCAACATCCTCGACTCGGCGCAATTCGGCGATAGCCGCACGGGCGAATTTTTCATGCGCGTGCACTTTCAACAAGTGGGCGGCGACCCGGGGCTCGATGCGCTGCGCGAGGCGTTCGCGCCGCTGGCCGCGGAGTTTGCGATGCGATCGGAGATCCACGACGCGGCGCTCAAGCCGAAGGTCGTCATCATGGTCTCGAAGATCGGGCATTGCTTGAACGACTTGCTGTTCCGCTATCGCACGGGGCAACTGCCGATCGAGATTGCCGCGATCATTTCGAATCACAAAGATTTCTATCAGCTCGCGGCGAGTTACGACATTCCGTTCCATCACTTCCCGTTGATGGACTCGACGGGCGCTGCCAAAGCCGCGCAAGAGGCGCGGGTGCTCGAAGTGATCGATCAAAACGCGGCCGATCTCGTCGTGCTCGCGCGCTACATGCAGGTCTTGTCGCCGAATCTGTGCGAGCACTTGTCGGGCCGGGCGATCAATATTCATCACTCGTTCTTGCCGAGTTTCAAGGGGGCCAAGCCGTACTACCAGGCGTTCGATCGGGGCGTGAAGTTGATCGGCGCGACGGCCCATTACGTCACGACCGATCTGGACGAAGGTCCGATCATCGAGCAGGAAGTGGAGCGCGTCGATCACAGCATGACGCCCGACCAACTGACGGCGATCGGCCGCGACGTCGAGTGCGTGACGCTGGCGCGTGCGGTGAAGTGGCACGTGGAGCATCGGATCGTGTTGAACGGGACGAAAACGGTCGTGTTTCGTTGAGCGCGCCGGTGATCGTCAAAGGAGGATGAACTTATCCAGCGGCTTGCAAGGCCCACCGATCGTTCGAGATGCGGATACAGGCGGGAGAATCTTTCGGGTGCGCAGGGTGCGCTAGCGTCAAACCAGCCGCAAATAAACGAGCTCGCGCTTGATATACGCATAAAAGATCGGCGCGGCCACGAGCCCCGGTACGCCAGCGGCCGCTTCCATGACCAGCATGGCCAGCAATAGCTCCCAAGCCCGCGCCTCGATTTGCCCGCCGACGATCCGCGCGTTCAAGAAGTATTCGAACTTGTGAATCAACACGAGAAAGACGAGCGAGGAAATGGCCGTCGGCAGGCTGACCGCGAGCGAGACGGCGACGATCAGCGTGTTCGAGATCAGATTGCCGATAACCGGCAGCAGTCCCGCGATGAACGTGACGAGCACGAGCGTCTTCGACAGCGGCAGCCGCTCATGAAAAATCGGCAACGCGATCAGCAAATAAAGCGCCGTGAACACCGCGTTGATCGTCGATATCTTGACCTGCGCGAACACGATCCGCCGGAACGCATCCGCAAAACGCGAGGCGCGCGCGGCGAGCGCCCGGGACAGCGGCAACCGCTGCACATGACGCTCGCTCGTGATGGCGATCATCGCGCCGATGATCATTCCGAACACGACATGGCCGAAGCCGCGAGCGACATTCTTGCCGCCTTGTTGTAGCTGCTCCATGTGCGTATGCACGAGCATCCCGGCCTTTTCCTTCATCTGCGAGACATCGCCAGGCAGCATGGCGGAGAGCCAATCGGGCGAGCGCGAGCGCGCTTGATCCACGATCTGCATGACCTGATCGAGCAAGTTTTGAATGTTCGGCACCGTGTGCTCGAAGTGCTGGACGATGCCGATCGAGAGGCCCGTCAAGCCTCCGACGACCACGGTCGCGATGACCACGACGGCGACCCAGCGCGCGCGCTGGCTGGACATGTGGCGCTCGATGCTGGGCGCGATCGTGTGGACGAGCTGATAGACGAGCATGCCGGCGAGCAGCGCGCCGAGTAGCTTGAAGTGCAGAACCGCCCACATGCCGACGAAGGCGAGCAGGTAGCTGCCGATCTCCACTGCCGACAGCTTCGGCAAGCTCATGTCGCTCGTGAGCCGCACGGGACGTCCGGCGACCTCCCGCATGCGGGTGTCTTCGGGGGCCTCGTTGCGCTTAGCCATGATATGTCTGGTCTCCAACCGATGTCGGGCGGCGTGACGCACAGCCGCGAACGAGCGCCGCGGTTACCGGCGATCGAGCAGCGGCGCGAGATACCGTCCCGTAAAGCTCGCCTTCGATTTTGCAATCTGTTCGGGCCGGCCTTGAGCGATGATTTGCCCGCCGCCCGCACCGCCTTCCGGGCCGAGATCGATGACCCAGTCCGCAGTTTTGATCACATCGAGATTATGCTCGATGATGACCACGGTATTGCCATGATCTCGCAACCGGTGGATGACTTCCAGTAGCAATGCGATGTCGTGGAAATGCAGTCCCGTGGTGGGCTCGTCGAGAATGTAGAGTGTGCGGCCCGTGTCGCGCTTGGACAGCTCGAGCGAGAGCTTGACGCGCTGAGCCTCGCCGCCCGAGAGCGTCGTCGCCGATTGGCCGAGCCGGATATAGCCCAGGCCCACGTCGAGCAGCGTCTTGAGCTTGCGCGCGATCACGGGCACGGCGCCGAAGAACTCGTGCGCATGCTCGACCGTCATATCGAGCACTTCGCTGATGTTCTTGCCTTTGTACTGCACGTCGAGCGTTTCGCGGTTGTAGCGCTTGCCGTGACAGACGTCGCAGGGAACGTAGACGTCGGGCAGAAAGTGCATTTCCACCTTCAGCACGCCGTCGCCCTGGCAAGCCTCGCAGCGCCCGCCTTTGACGTTGAACGAGAACCGGCCCGGGTCGTAGCCGCGTTCCTTCGCGGCGGGCACGCCGGCGAACAGTTCGCGGATTGGCGTGAACAGCCCCGTGTACGTGGCCGGATTCGAGCGCGGCGTGCGGCCGATCGGCGATTGATCGACATTGATGACCTTGTCGAAGTGCTCCAACCCTTCGATTTGCTCGTAGGGAGCCGGTTCGGTCGACGAGCCGTACAGATGCTGGGCGACTGCGTGATAAAGCGTGTCGTTGATCAGCGTGGACTTGCCCGAGCCCGAAACGCCTGTCACGCAGGTCAAGAGCCCCACCGGCAGGTCGAGCGTGACGCGCTTCAAGTTGTTGCCGTGCGCCTCGACGATGCGCAGGCGCCGCTCGTCGGGCACTTTGCGCTCATCGGGAAATTCGATGCGGCGCTCGCCCGCGAGGTATTGGCCCGTCAGCGAAGCCGGGTCCTTCTGCACCTCGCCCGGCGTGCCTTCGGCGATGATCATGCCGCCGTGCTCGCCCGCGCCTGGGCCCATGTCGACGACATAATCGGCCATACGGATCATGTCCTCGTCATGTTCGACGACGATGACCGAATTGCCGAGATCGCGCAGATGCTTGAGTGTCGCGATCAGACGGTCGTTGTCGCGCTGATGCAGGCCGATCGACGGTTCGTCCAGCACGTACATGACGCCCGTCAAACCCGAGCCGATCTGGGAAGCGAGGCGAATGCGCTGCGCCTCGCCGCCCGAAAGCGTGTCGGCGCTGCGCTCGAGCGACAGGTAATCGAGCCCGACGTTGTTGAGGAACATCAAGCGCGCGACGATTTCCTTGACGACTTTCTCGCCGATCTCCCGCTTGGCGCCCTCGAGCTTGAGCGTTTGGAAGTACCCGAGCGCGTCGCGCAACGGCCAGCCGCTCACTTCGTAGATGGCGCGCGCGTCGCCGTCCATCCCGAGCCGCACGAAGCGCGCCTCGCGGCGCAGCCGAGTGCCGTCGCACGAGGGGCAGGCTTGATTGTTCTGATACTTCGCGAGTTCTTCGCGCACGGCGGCCGAATCCGTTTCGCGATAGCGGCGCTCGAGGTTTGGAATGATGCCTTCGAACACATGCTCTCGCACGGTCGCGCGGCCGCGCTCGTTGATATAGGAGAACGGGATTTGCTCCTTGCCCGAGCCGAATAGGATCAGCTTACGGATTTTCTCCGGCAAATCCTCGAAGGGCGTATCGATCTCGAATTCGTAATACGCCGCGAGGCTTTGCAGCATCTGGAAATAGAACTGATTGCGCCGGTCCCAGCCCTTGACCGCGCCGGCCGCGAGCGACAGCGACGGGTGCGCGACGACGCGCTTCGGATCGAAGAACGTGATTTGGCCCAGGCCGTCGCAATCCGGGCATGCGCCCATCGGATTATTGAACGAGAACAGGCGCGGCTCGAGTTCGGGCAGCGAGTACGAGCAGATCGGGCAGGCGAATTTCGAGCTGAACAGGTGCTCTTTGTCCGTGTCCATTTCGAGCGCGATCGCACGGCCGTCGGCTAAGCGCAGGGCTGTTTCGAACGATTCGGCCAAGCGCTGCTTCATATCGGGACGCACCTTCAGCCGATCGACGACGACGTCGATCGAGTGTTTGTCGTTCTTTTTGAGCTTGGGCAGGGAATCGACGTCGTAGATGCGCGCCGTGCCCTCGTTGGCCGTGCCGCCTCCCGAGCGAATTCGAAACCGGATGAAGCCCTGCGCCTGCATTTGCTCGAATAGCTCCGCATGCTCGCCCTTGCGGTTCGCCACCACGGGAGCGAGGATCATGAGCTTCGTTTCCTCGGGCAGGGCGAGTGCGGCGTCGACCATTTGCGAGACGCTTTGCGCCTCGAGCGCGATCTCATGCTCGGGGCAGTACGGCGTGCCGACGCGCGCATAGAGCAGACGCAAATAGTCGTGAATTTCGGTGACGGTGCCGACGGTCGAGCGCGGATTGTGCGACGTCGCCTTTTGCTCGATCGAGATGGCGGGCGAGAGGCCCTCGATCAGGTCGACATCGGGCTTCTCCATCAGTTGCAGGAACTGGCGCGCATAGGCCGACAGGCTTTCCACGTAACGACGCTGACCCTCCGCGTAGAGGGTGTCGAACGCCAGCGACGACTTGCCCGAACCGGACAAGCCGGTGATCACGATGAGCTGGTGGCGGGGCAGATCGAGATTGACGTTCTTCAGGTTGTGGGTGCGCGCCCCACGGATACGAATCTGTTCCATGAACCTGGGGAAGGGAGGGGGCCAAACCTGCTACTATAACGACTTTTCCAGTCCGCCGTTACAGCGTCCTTACAGCGTGCGGGAGCGCATGAGCCCACGCTCGCTATATTTGCAGCCCTTGGCGGGCTGCCGCGCTCGAGGCGGCCCGGCGCCCAAAGGCGCACCGAAAGCCAGCCCTTAGGGGGAAGTCCTCTTGCGGGGGCGGCCCGAACGGGATTCACTTGGGGGCTGGCTGTGGCCTAAAAAAGGCGTCACCCCGGTTCTTCCAAGCTCGCTTCCGATGTCGAATCCGTCCGTTACATCCTCGCGTATGAGCGCGCCCGAGTTGCGCGCCACGGTTTCGCTTGCCGGCATTTTTGCGCTGCGCATGCTGGGCCTGTTCATGATCATGCCCGTCTTCTCGGTGTACGCGAAGACGATTCCCGGCGGCGAAAACGTCCTGCTCGTGGGCGTCGCGCTCGGCGCGTACGGCGTGACGCAGTCGCTGCTGTACATCTTTTACGGTTGGGCGTCCGATAAGCTCGGGCGCAAGCCCGTCATCGCCACGGGCCTGTTGATTTTCGCGCTGGGCAGCTTCGTCGCGGCGATGGGTCACGATATGACGTGGATCATCGTGGGCCGGGTGATTCAGGGGATGGGGGCCGTGTCTTCTGCCGTGATCGCGTTCATCGCCGATCTGACGGCCGACGAGCACCGCACGAAGGCAATGGCGATGGTGGGCGGCAGCATCGGCATGTCGTTCGCCGTGGCGATCGTCGGCGCGCCCATCGTCTATCAGTGGGTTGGGATGAACGGCTTGTTCGCGCTCGTGGGCGGGTTGTCGCTGCTTGCCATCGGCGTGGTGCTGTGGATCGTGCCCGACGCGCCCAAGCCCGTGCACGTGCGTGCCCCGTTCGCGGAAGTGCTGCGCAACGTCGAGCTGTTGCGGTTGAATTTCGGCGTGCTCGTGTTGCATGCCACGCAAACGGCGCTGTTTCTCGTGGTGCCGCGCATTCTCGTGGCGGGCGGCCTGCCTGTCGCCTCGCACTGGGAAGTGTATTTGCCCGTCATGGGCCTTTCGTTCGTCATGATGGTGCCGGCCATCATCGCGGCGGAGAAGCGGGGCAAGATGAAGCCCGTGCTTTGCGGCGCCATCACGCTTATCCTGATCGGCCAATTGCTGCTCGGCACGGCGCCGCATACGATCTTGTCCGTGGCTGCGATTCTGTTCGTGTACTTCCTGGGTTTCAATATTCTCGAGGCGTCGCAGCCTTCGCTCGTGTCGAAGCTTGCGCCCGGCACGCGCAAGGGCGCGGCGGCGGGTGTGTACAACACGACGCAGTCGATCGGCCTTGCGTTGGGTGGCGTCGCGGGCGGCTGGCTGATGAAGTCGGTCGGTCAAGACGCCGTGTTCTATGCATGTTCGGGCCTCGTGCTGGGCTGGCTTATAATCGCCGCCAATATGAAGCCTGTGCGTAAGATTTGACGCGGCTCTACGCGTCGCGTGCTTGGCGCTCGGGCAGCGGGCGCCGTCGCGCAATGGATTAACTGGAGAGACTCATGGCATCCGTAAATAAGGTCATCCTCGTCGGCAACCTCGGGGCCGATCCTGAAATTCGTTACCTGCCGAGCGGGGACGCCATTGCCAATATCCGGCTGGCTACGACGGATCGCTACAAGGACAAGGCATCGGGCGAAATGAAGGAAGCGACGGAGTGGCACCGCGTTGCATTCTTCGGGCGCCTTGCCGAGATCGTCGGCGAATATTTGAAGAAGGGTTCGGCCGTGTATATCGAAGGCCGGTTGCGCACGCGCAAGTGGCAAGGGCAGGATGGGCAGGATCGGTATTCGACTGAGATCGTCGCCGATCAAATGCAAATGCTCGGCGGCCGCGGCGGCGCTGGCGGCGGCATGGGCGGAGGGGACGATGGCGGCTATAGCCGTGAGCCGGCCGAGCAGCGTGGCGGCGGCCGCGCGATGGGCGGCGGTGCGCGTAGCGGGGGCAGTGGCGGCGGTGGCGGTGGTGCTAGCCGGCCGAGCCAGCCGGCAGCAAGTGGCGGGCTCGATGATATGGATGACGATATCCCGTTCTAAGCGGAACTTAGTCTAGATCTGTAAAGAAGGGCCCTGAAATTTCTGTCTAATCAACGTGTTAGGCGGGAATTTACAGGGTCCTCTTTTTTTGCCTGTATTTGTCGCTAGGAGGAACACGCTTCAGCGGTAAAGAATGTGCCGCTGCAAGGCCGCTTCCACTAGCTCGTCCGGCGATTAACGGACTGGGTTCAGCGCGAGATATTCGGAATACTTGAGGTTGCCTGTCAGAAGTTTGCTTAGCTTCTTCGAGAGCAACGATCGCCCATCACGGCACAATTGCATAGCCCCTTTTGCGAGGGCGCTAGCTGAGTTTCTGCAAGCCGTCTCCCGTCAACAAATAGGCAGGAGCCACCTCGGAGGCTTCTGCACAGGCAAGGCCGACCAGTGCGCGGCCGGCACTCTCGGGCGTGACGAGTGCTCCGAAGGCGCGCTGAAACGTCTGGAGGAATTCATCGACGTCGACACGGGCACGCTCGGCGTATGCCCGCACTGCGGGTGCGCCAACGCCAGTGGCCGGCGCGAAACGCGGCAGCACGGTCGAGATTGCGATGTCCAAGCCGGCTCGCAATGCCTCGTCTTGCGCGTACTGTGCGATGAAGCGCTGAGTTGCCTTGGCGCCTGCGTAGCCCCCGCTTAGCGGTGAGCCGGCGATCGCTGCGCCGCTGCTGATCACGACCACGCGCGCTCCTGGCTTCAGCGGCTTCGACAGGACCGCCTGCAACCAATGGAAGGCCATTTTCACATCGGTGTCCCAGTTGAGTGAGAACGTCTCCCAAGACTGCTCTCGGATTGTCCCCATGTGTGGTGTGGCACCGGCGACCAGGACCAGGATGTCGGGATCGTGCTTCGTCAGCAGCGTGGCGGCGGTCGTGTCTGTGCAGGCATCAGCAATCTCAGCGTGTGTGGCGCCATCTCCCATCTCACCTGCGGGCACTGGAGTGCGGGACACAACTACTACCTGGGTACCCGCGTCGGCAAACGCTTTGGCGATGCCTTTGCCCAAGCCGCGGCTTGCTCCAACAATCATCGCGACCCTGCCCTGCAAATCGCTGAGTGCGGCAGATGTGGGCACTGCTGTATTGGGTGAATGCATGGTGTCCTCTTGGGCCAAAAGTATTAAGGCGTCACGCGTCAACCAAACCTTGAGCCCGCATTGCGGCGACCACCGCGGGACGCGCGGCGACTCCCCGTTGGAAGCTCTGCAGGTGGGCGAATCCGGAAAGGTCCAATTGGATGAGCTTCGCCCAACGCGTCAAGGTAAAGAGATACGCGTCGGCGACGCCAAATTTGTGGCCGAGAAGAAACTGCGTGTGCGATAACTTCGTGTCGAGCACTGCATAGTGGCGCCGGAGGCTGGACTGTCGCTCTTCGCGGGTCTGAGCTGGCGTTTCTCGTCGAAATAGCGGGCTGTAGCCACGGTGAATGTCGGTGCCAAGGTAGTGCAGCACCTCGTGGAGGCGGGAGCGTTCGAACGTGCCGTTGGGGGGCGCCAAACCGACTTCGGGCGCCTGATCGGCTAGAAATTGCAGGATCGCAGCGTTCTCGGTCAGAACCTGACCATCGGAAAGTTCGAGTGCCGGAACGAAGCCCTTCGGATTGATAGTCAGGTAGTCGATGCCGGCATCGGTTTTGAGCGTGGGAATGTCGACAGGGATAGCGGTGATCGGGATACCGGCTTCGACAGCGACGATGTGCGGTGCGAGAGCGCAGCTTTGGTGCGCGTAGTAGAGCTTCATGATTGATCCATGAGTGGATGGGGCAATCGCCCCTGTCAGCTACGCAGGAGCTTACTGATATGACTGAGCACGCGATCGAAAATCATCGGTGCGCCAGCAAGATTTCGCTCGCCGTCAGAACGACCGATGAGAACGGCGGGGCAGATCAGTCTTAACCAGTAATGGATCCCGCTCTTGGTCTCTGCGGGAACCATGACTGATTGACTACCCGGAGATACAAATATGCTGTTGCTGACTGGCGCTACAGGGCGCACCGGTTCATATATTGCAAAGGAATTCATCCAGCACGGCGTTCCCGTGCGGCTCCTTGTGCGAGACAAACTGAAGGCCGATTGGTACCGGGGTATCCCCACAATCGAGGTTGTGGAAGGGGATATGTCCGCGCCCCTAACGCTTGGCAATGCGCTGCGCGGGGTGACTCGAGTGTTGATGATTTCGTCGCCTGCATTTGACATGGTCCGTACGCAAGTGACCTTCATCGACGCCTGTAAAGCGGCTGGTGTTCAGCACCTGATCAAGCTATCCGGTCTGAACGCAGGACGGGAAACGACGTTCGTGTTCAGTAACATGCACAAGCGGATCGAAGAGCACCTGCGAGGTAGCGGCATGGCCTGGACGACCCTCAGGCCCACCGGTTTCATGCAGGAGTACATTTTTGAAGCACCGAGCATCATCAACGATGGTTCGCTGTACCTTGCGTTCGACAACGTTAGGCTGAGTCCGGTGGATTTGATCGATGTTGGCAAGGTCGGATTCCAATTGCTTCGGGATGGCGGGTACCATGGGGAAGTGCTGCCCATGACGGGGCCCGATCTATTGAGCATGGCTGACGTCGCCCAGCATTTGTCGACGGCAACCGGTCGCAAGATCAGGTATGTCCCCATCAGTCCGCTCGAGCGTTGGCGCGCCCTGGTTGCGGCTGGCATTCCTACAGAGGTTGCCGACGCGCTGGACAAGCAAGTCCACGAGCGGCTCCAGGGCGGGTCGGAGTCGACCGTCGATCTATCGACGCACAAGCGCTTCAACGTGTTGCCGACGTCCTTTGGCCAATTTGCCGAACGGCATGCCGTAGACTTTGGTGCAGGCCGGTAAAGCGGGAACCAAGCATGAAGCCTCAGGACAGCCGATCGGGATCCAGCCCCAACAGCGACGAATCCGGTGACAGAGACATCAATCAACTTCTCGGCGCGGCACGGCGGGAAATCAAGGTGCACTGTTACCGCATGCTGGGGTCACTGCATGAGGCTGAAGACGCCGTTCAGGATGCGTTCGTTCGTGCATGGCGAAGCTACGGCACGTTCGATGGCCACGGTTCGTTTCGTGCATGGCTCTATCGGATCGCGACAAACGTATGTCTTGACGCGCTGAGCAAACGGAAAAATCTGGCCCGCATCCTCCCAGACCAGCTCGACGGCCCCACCACCGACATGCCGAACGGGCAACCCGCGTCTGATGTTGCTTGGCTGGAGCCTTACCCTCAATCGGAACTTGACGCCGTCACCGACCCAGGCCCAACTCCCGAGGCGCGTCTCAGCATGAGGGAAGCCACGGGCCTGGCGTTCATGGCAGCCATCCAGCAACTGGCCCCACGGCAACGGGCTGCGCTTCTGCTATGCGATGTACTCGGGTGGTCAGTAGCGGAGACGGCAGGCTTGCTGGGAGGAACTGTCGCCTCAATCAATAGCGCCTTGCAACGGGCCCGCTTGAAATTGGCCACTGGTTACAGTCCCGAAGAGACCTCCCACGTAAGCGAGACAACTCCGAGCCATAGGAGTCTTCTTCGAGACTACGTACAAGCGTGGGAGGAGCGCGATGCCGATCGGTTGGCCACACTGCTCAAGCAAGACGCGATCTACACGATGCCACCGCTAGCGCAATGGTATGCCGGACGAGAATCGATACGGGCCTTCTTCGCTTGGGCGTGGCCGTCATATTCGGACATACGGATGCAAACGATTCGGGCAAATGGCGAACCTGGATTTGCTGCGTATTTCCGTTCGCACTCCGCACCGATGGCGCCACTGGCTGCGCATTCACTGCATGTCCTTTCGGTTGATGCAGATGGAATCTCACGGATAACGCTCTTTGTCGGGGCGAATGTGACGCGCCTTTTTGATGCGTTCGGCTTGCCCGCGACTATCACCGACGCCCCTTCTGCGACTCTACTTGATCCGAGGGGATCTATTGGCGCAGCTTAAACGCGAGCCAACGCCGCATGCGTCCGGAAGGCACCACATAGGCATTGATTCGGCTCTGTCTTTGGCGCTTTGCGCCAAAATTATCCGTAAGACGCAGGTGAGCCAAAGTCGAAAGTGGTGTACGGGGGAGTTGAGGCGGGAAGTTGAAGGCGGTCGAGGTTTCAGCTGAGAATCTGATTGTCGAAGTCGGAAACCAAGAAAAAAAACAAACCATCCACCATGAGTCGATTGCACAACAGGCGTTGTTTATTACACAACGGCATGGGTTCCATAGATTTCGTTGTCGATTGCACAACGAGCGTTGCTTCAACGACAACGCCGTTGCGCGAAGCCAGTGCCCTAGCCGCCGCGATATCGCGCGCTCAAGTCCGCCGCCCGCTTATCGAAAGCGGAGGTCAGGCATTGAGTGTTCAAGCAATCGTGAACAACCGAATCGAGCCAACTTTCCTGCTCGATGCGAATCCCGTTGTCAACGCCGCCCAGTCGCCGTTGCGCCGCCTCATATTCCCTTAGCTCGTGCCGGTAGCTTTCGGCCAAAGCGGGACTCTGGCATACAGTCTTGCCGAAGAACGTTCCATCGTTTTTGCAGGCAACGGCAGCGACTTCATTCGTCGTATCCGCCGCTACGCCTCGGCTGCGCAGAGCGGGACTCGTTGACCCTGCAGCCGTTTCAGGCTGCATCAGCATTCGATTCGGATTTTCCGTGGGCGATTGCACGATTGGTTTGACGCCGCGAGCGGTAGGGGCGGGGTGGGCGACCGTCCGCATGTGTGCTAGCAGCTCAGGAAGCGGAGTCGAGGGATCGAGCGTTTCCTGCCGCTCATAGCGGGCAATCGCCGCAGTCGTGAGCGCCCCGAAATTGCCGTCGGCCTGACCGCGAAGATAGCCATGAGCGATCAGGAATCGTTGCACTGCGCGGCGAATATCGGCTGGCGGCTCCGCGCTGGCCGACGCTGTTGCCGGCGTCGAGTTCGCCAACCCAGCGAACAATCGGTTCGCGCCGCCGCCCGGGGAAGTATGTGCGATCGCGTAATCAACGACGGGCGTCGCCACAGTCCGGATATTCGGGACCCATTGCATGGCTGCCGCCGCTCCATAGAGGGCTCCGACGAACGATGCCGACATGGCGAACAGACAAGCGCCCTTGAGAGGAGCCCAGTTGCGACCGCGCTGCCGGTACTCGGGCGGGACCTTGAGTCTAAACAGAGAACTAACCGCAGCGCTCAATATCCAGCCTGCCGGCGACACGACGAGCATCGCCACAGCCGCGCCAGCCACGGCGACACATAGCGGTAAGACTGCATGTAGCGGATTCGCCGGCGAGAACGCCGTGAAAGCGTTCGCCGCGTAGACAAAACTCGCTATGGCCGGGACGAGTGCCGCCAGTGCCCAGGCAGCACGTGAATTGGCCGGTGATACCTTGTCCAAGGTATGCAGGAACGCAGTGGCAATCGCGCTCGCTGCCTCTCTCGAGATAAATCCCTCGGCGGCGTGAATTACCACGGGCACCGGATTCAAGCGGACATCCTTTCCCAGCTTCGCCACGCTTTGCAAAGCTTTGTCGAGTATCGGGACCCCGCGAAATACTGCGAACAAGCGTTTAGCCTGCCGACGAATGCTCGCACGACCGCGCTTGCCCCCGCTTGCCAGCGATGCAATGTCCTCGAGTTCGCGCGCCAGAAGCTGCTCGAACACCGGCGGCGTCTCAATCGGAATGACATGAATGCCGGCGGCGGCAACCGTGTAGTCGACGTTAGCGACGGCGACGCCTAGCACGACGACGTCTGCCGTGCCCGTGTAGCGCACGACCCAGTTGTCGCTTTCGCTGTATTCACTGCCGGCGAGCTCGAGCGGCATCAGTTCGCGCACGGTACGCGGTCCCCTCAGCTCCATTGCGCGAACCAACGCGTCTGCAGCCAAGCCAGTATGTCTTGGTACGTGCCATGATGGTCTGGCAATCGCCCTTACGTGGCAGACATCCGTGAAGAAGCCGTGTCCGGCGCATGCATTGCACGTTTGCTTACCTGAGCCGCCGCAGCTCGTGCAAACGACGCGACCGCCCCCACCGCACGACGAGCACGTCCGCTGGACCACCTGCGAGTAGGTTTCTTGGCGGTGACCATTCCAGCGCGTGTGCGTGATCGTCTCGTTGTGCCACCCGGCGCCACCACATCCGCCGCAACTTCGTTTACCCCGTCCGAAGCAAGCGCCACACGCGATTCTCCCGCTTCCGGTGCAGGCTCCGCACTGACGGAACACGGAGTAGGAGCCGAAATCGTGTACCGGCTGGACTGCCGAAGACAATTCGAGCCCGTTGGCCCCGGCGGCATCGATACGCTGCATGAAGGCACCGCGAATCTCGCGACTGTGCACGGCCTGCTGACACAGCCGTTGCAGATGGCTTTGATAGTCGGCGGCTCGATACCCAAAATGGCCATTTGCCGCCGAGGCGTTCCCTTTCGACGTCGACGTGGTCAGGTCGTGCTCGAATTGCCAGACGACGTAGGCCGTCGCCGTGTACTTCTCGGTGGACTCGCTGGTCGGCAGTATGTCGCTCGCGTCTACGTGGTTGCCACCGAAGAGCTTGCGTAGGTTTTGCAGCAGCGTTTTGCCGTGTGGGCCAAGTTGCATTTTTAGATTTCGTTCAATCCAGGGAGTCGGCAACGCTCGAATAGGTCGCCTGGTTTAACCGCCATCTGCTCATGGAACCGCTCGGCTATATCCACCCGCTGAAGCTGAAGCAAACTACTACTGGCGAACGCTGCAATGCAGTTGCCGTGCCGGCATCAACTTGAACCAACCCGCCCCGACGACTCCCGGGGCGGTTCAACTATCGCCCCTCGCTCAATTCGCTTTTTCACCGCTATCCTGCGCCGCCGTAGCAGCGCCCGTCGCGGAAGCCGCCTCCGGCGCCGACGCTTGATCGGGCGCGTCTTCATCCTTGATGACATAGCGCGGATTATGTACCCAGCGACTCAAGTCCTTACTGATGACCACTGCGGTGCGGTCGAGAATCGAGCACGTGCCTTTGAAGGCGCCCCACATTCCGCCGACAGACCAGCGCTTGAACTTCGTGTGTCGTACGACTTGGCCGTTGTCGATTAGATCGGCGGACAGTGAGATGGCTTTGGGTCCCGTCCACGCGCCGCCGCCCACGCCCATCACGTAAGTGATCTGCAGCTTCAGGATTTCGGCGTCGCCCGCGGCGCTATTCGCTTCGATCGTCCCTTCGCCCGTTCGATTGAGCCGGCGAAGCGCCTCTCCGACGCGGCGCGTCAACATATCGTCGATATGGCACTCGTCTTTGACCCGCTCGACGACCCCTGCGCCCGCGGCGTAAGTGACTGGCGTTTCGAGCAGTACCTGCCTGCGCTCGCCTGCGAAAACTGAAGAGCAAGCCAGGCACAAGCCAATCAAAAGAAAGCGTTTCATTGAATTATTGGTCCCCGAGTATGGTCGGGCGCCATTGTCGCATAGGATATTCACAAGAAATGCTATGCGGGCATTCCAAACAACGCGTGCTGCGCCAACGAGACGCAGGGGTATTAGACGGCATAGCCAGTGTGGTTGGTAAAGGAGCGGTGACGAAACAGCTACCCTATGCTGACGCCATCCACGATCAAGCGCATATGAGCGCCGCCGTCTTTGGAGTGAACGAGCCCGTTGCGCCACGTCAAATCTTTCCTTAAATCGATCGACGCCCATCCGGGGCTGAATTTCGGGTTGAGAAAGCCGTTATTCACGCCGATTGCCTTGCCATCCCCGATGGTTATCATCGCGTGTTTCAATGTGTTGTCGCTTACGTCGACGAACCCGATGCGCTGGCCCGCAGCCGTTTTGGAGAATTCGGCCGGGGTGGCGATCTGGCGGCCGCTTTTCAGGAATTCGTCGAATTTGCTGGCGCGTGTTGCTCTGTGGAGCCGTTGCGCTGTGGTTGGCGATATCATCCCCGCTTCTTTTTGGAAGCTGATGATGGCGTCCCAGCAGACGCCGCCCTGCGACATATTTCGGGCAAGCTTCGACGTATTGTTTTCAACGAGATATTTTGCGAGCCTTTCGGCGACATTGTTGTTTCCCGCAATGCGTTGCGAGTTGACCACCACCTTGGTGAACTTGCGGCCATGGCGCAGGTGTTTCAGTTTCGCCGCCTTGCTCAGCCCCGCGGACAGTTTTTTGCCGAGCTTGATCATCAGCCATCCGCCGCGACCGGCCCTCGCAACAGGAATGACCAGCGTGGCAGCGTCGAATATGCCGGAAAGCACCGCCTCCTCGTAATCTCCCTTCTCCAGTGCGCGCAGCGTCCCGTATAGCGGGAACGTCAAATCGTTGAGGACATGGGTCCACGTCTCGAAGGAGGTGGGCGCTTCGAAGATGGCGCGCATCGGCGAGAGCACATCGTTGACGATTCTTCCGGCACTCTCGTTGATTGCATCGGCGAGCGTGAGCCCTTCTTTCACCATCTCCACCACGACTTGAAGCGGGCCATCGGGGTCGATAAGCGGCGCTCGGAAGAATAGGTGCCAATTGATTTTTATCCAATCGATAAGCTCATCGGGATCGTTTGGTACGGATTGCACCTCGTTGCATTGGTTTGGAACGATCGCATAGTGTTGTGCCTCGCCCGTTGTTGTGACGCGGTGCAAATGGCCGAGATGGCCACATCCGACGGGGGCGCCGGCCAGCATCGGATCTTTGCGCGATACGCAAATCGACAAGATTGAAGTGTCGGACTGAAGGTCAACGTTTTTCTCTTTATAGGCCTCCTCAAGCGTCCTCGCGATCGCACTCGTCGAGTAGTTCAGATGAAGGTTGAAGCCCCGGTCAAAGACTTCCTTTGCGGAAGCGATACCCTCGAGCGCCGGGGCGACCCTGCGCTGCGCAACCCATCCGGCGACGTCCTTCTCCAGATGGGCTTGGCGGCAAGTCATTTGGACCTGCTGCGGCGCGGACTGCTGACGGCCGTCGAGCCTGTTCACCGGATAAACGATGACGGTGCAATTGCTGTCCGGATCGATGTTCGCCTTCTTCAAAAGCCTGTCGGAAACCGTCGGTCTTTGCGGCGTGTCTTCGATCATTTCCTGGAGCACCGAGGACAGCCCATCCGGCCCGCAGACGGGCAGTTCGGTCAGATGCTGGGCGCTCTCCTGCGCTGCAGCGTGTTGCAAAACATGGATGAGCGCGGCTGCGAACAGAAGTCGATTGACCCATGAGCCCCGCGCCATTGCATTGCCCGGCCCGATTCGCAAGTTTCCGACGTCATGATCGAACGTCATCCAGTCGGGGATCCGTAGGTCCCGCGGGACGGTCCAATGTGGGGTAGCCGGCTGGCTCTGTGGCCCAGCCGGCCAGCCGCGGGCCGGATCCCTGCGTTCGTGCGACAGCGCATTGATACGGTTGGCCTCGCGCGCGACCGCCTTATTGCGGCGTGTGACGTCCGAAGGCTTGTGCTGTGCTGCGGCCGGCCTGTGCTTATTCGGCCCCGGATTCGAATACCTCAACTGTTGCTGTGCAAATCGGTTGGTCATCCTCCACGCCCCGCCCCTTGAGTAAGCCCGCGTAGCGCGTGCTCCGCGATATCGATATCGATCACGACGGACATGCGGCCAGGCGCCGAATCGTCCTCGTCACAGCATAGGCCAAGGGGGCGGGCGTTCGCGGCGTCGCTCATCGCCGATGTGTCCGCCGCATGCACTATTTGAGACAGCGCAGAGGCTGCCCATCGAGGCGCGCGCCTCTTTGCCCATCAGCGCGCGACGAGCGCACAGTGATCGATCGTGCGCGCGTCATACTCGGACACGACGTCGAAGCCGGCGTCGCGCAACCACGTCGTGTGGTCCCGCACCGGATAGGCCATGCCTTGTCCGCTCGCGACCGTGACGAAGTACAGCGACGACTTCACCGATTGCAACCCGCCCGCTTCATCCGGATCGCACATCAGCGACCAGACGAACAAATGGCCGCCGTCCGCGAGATACGCCCGCGTTTTCCGGTAGAGAAACTGGATCTTTTCCGGCGAAAAGATTTCGAGCACATGCGAGAAGATCACGCCGTCGCAGCCTTGCGGCCAGGGGTCCGTGAACATGTCCACGGCTTCGCAGGCCACGCGTTGCTCGAGGCCACGTGCGGCGATGTTCGCTCGCGCTTTATCGATGACGGAGGGCAAGTCGATCAGCGTGACGCGCAGTGACGGATAACGCTCGCACAGACGAATCGCATTGGTGCCGTCGCCGCCGCCGACGTCGAGCAAGCGCGACACGTCGCTGAATTCCTCGATGGCCATCATGCGCGGCGACAGCCGCGTGTACGCGCCCATGCCCTCATGAAAGAGCCGTTCCAATGCGGGATCGGCCGCCATGCGCCCATAGAGCGTGGGCGTGTCGCCGCGAAACTCGTCCAGGCCCGCGTTGCGTCCTTCGCGCAAGGACTGCGTGAAATGCAGGCAGGCACGATGCTGGATCTTGTCGTTCAGATGCACGAACGGAACCATCGATTGCGCGGACCCTCGCAAGAGGCAGCGTCGCGTGAGCGGCGCGTTCTCGATCTTGCCCGTTTCGCTGACGCTGATCAGCTTCAAGTGCTTGAGCCCAAGCAGCAACACACGGCAGCCATGCTCGTCGATTTCGAGTTGCCGTGGCAATGAGGCAAGCGTCGCGCCTCGCTCGATCACGTCGAATACGCCAAGATCGCAGGCGCTCGAAAGCACCTGGGTCTTGATGTAGCCGTTCATCATTTCACAAAGCGATTGCCATTCTTCCCACGACAATTCGTCCATCGTTGCGGATCCTTTTTTAAACAAGTCGATTCTTCAAACGGCAGCGACTTCACCGCCGACCAACTGCGCTTTGCGTTGAGCGAGCCGCGACCGGATGAATTCGCCCTCGCTCGCGGGTAGTCGATGCGCGTTCCAACGCAGGTAGCACTCGAGTTCATGCACGCGCATGCTGAGCGGCGTCGATTCGCCGTCGATGAACAGAATGTCATGCAAGGCCATCGCTCGGATCACGAACAACGGCACGTCGGCACGCATCGGGCGGAACGTCGGCGAGTGCGCGCCGCGCACCGTGCTGGCCGGATGAAACTCGCCGAGCATCAATCCGCACTCCATGTAGAACGGCTTCAAAATCCCATGCGCGCAGTCGATGAACTTGTAATAAGCATCCGCGCGCAAGCCGAGCGGAAAAATGGCGAGCGAGAGCAGATCGGACGGCTCGCGGCGTTGCTTGGCGAGCCGCTCGAATAGGCTCGGCAATCGCATCAACGTGTCGATATAGGTGGCGAACGGCATATCCATCGCATCGAAGGCGCAAAACATCAAGGCGTGTTCGTCGTGCGCGGGCTTCGCGAACGGGCAGACGGCGCCTTTGCGCCCGAGGTTCGGGTGCGGCTGCATGATGAACCGCCGGATCCATGAAAGGCCCGTTGCATAAGTGCTGCTCAACGGCTCGTCGGCCCGAGCGTCGATCTCGGTCGACATGCACAGCGATCGCTCGATCTGCGCAAGGGCGTGCGAAACCGGTTCAGCCGCTGGCGTGATAAGGATCTGCTCGTTCATACGGTGCTTCCTTGTTTAAAGTATTTGCGACCGCTGCGCTTCTCGTTATCGAGCGTGGCTTCGAACAGGCGTCCCCATTCGTAATCGATTCGATCCGGATGGAAGGGGAACACGCCAGCGCCAGGGGTAAATGTCAGTTCTCCGAAGAGAATCTTGCCGTCGGGAACGTACAAATCCACGCGGACATAGCCGAGACCGTCCGCCAAACGCGTGGCAAGACGCACGATCTCGTCCCAATGCGGTGGCGCGGGCGGCGCAATCGCGCTTTGCGGATAGTGACCGACGGCAACGTCGACGCGATTCCAGCGAACATCGAACACGTCGCCGTGCGGTGTGCCGAAACGGTCGGACACGATGCCGGCGTAAATGATCGGCTCGCCATTCGCATCGCGGCCGAACATATTGAGTTTCAGATCGGCGGGCACGTGGCCGCTTTGGTCGAGCAGCAGTTGCTCGAAGTAAAGCCGCGGCTCGATAGCGCGGTAATGTCGCTCGCGAGACGCGCGGTAAAAATCCTCGGCCAGCCATTGTTGGGCGAGACGCTTCAACTCGTCGTAGGACGTTTGGCGTTTGTCGTAGACGATCTTGACGTAACCGCAGCCATGATTGGCCTTCATGACGAAGGCGTTCGGCAGGCAATCGTATAGCGCTCGATCGAACACCTCGGGGGTGGCGATGAGCGGGACGAGATGCGCCTCGCCGATGCGCTGCTTGACGAACTCGCGCACGGCGAGTTTATCGGCGAGCATGCTCCATTGCGGCTCGGGATGCAGGCAGCGCCGGAGGATGAATTCGTTGAAGGTCCGCGGCTTGACAAGATTCGGCCAGCGCCTCACGTGGCGCCAATGCGACAAGCAGAGGAACAGCGCATCGGGCATAAAACGCTTTGCGCGACGCCATACTCTGCGCATGCCGGCGTCGAGCGCCCAACGGGCACGCGTCGCTCCGCTCCGCGTGAAAGGCAGGGGCAGGGACGTCGATTCGGCGCGCGCGCCGCATGTCGGGAGCGCTGCGCCCGGCAATAAGAGCGCGGCGCTCTCGCAACCGGGTTGCTCGATCGGGGCCGACGGCTGCGGATCGGGTTCGGCTACGTTCGGCATGGTGTTCCTCTTCCCTTCGACTCATCTGTTTTGGGGTGCTTGGTTGCACACCGATAGAACCATTGGGAATTTGGGCGAGCAATAAGCCGAGCCGGAAGTCGGGAATGTTTGGCGCTTTATGACGTGGTTATTTTTCGTGCTGTTGCGAAGCAATCTTTGCTTACACAAATAGGAATTTGTTTAGTCTTGTTACTTATATGCGCGCCGTTGTGCCGTGGTGTGAAGCAATGCTGAATAAATTAGAAGAAACGGGCGGCGGCGCGCACAACCGGCGTTTGGAGCTGCGCGTTGAAATACGCGTTTTTCGGACATGGGCTTGGGGGATCGATAACCGGCGATTCGGGGTGCGCCATGTGCATGCCGTTGTGTGCTACGCCTCAGACCTGTGTTCCACATGAACCATGCCGACGCCCAATCGCTGCTAACCGGCGCGGGGCGGGGCTAAAGGCAATCGGCAGACGAACCCGATCGGGCCCCTGAAGCGGTGGATTCGAGCCGCTATAATGCGGCGCATTGTCACACCGCGATCATTCATGCCCCGTTTTATTTGCGCTTTGCTCCTCTGCCTTGGATTGGCCGCGCCCGCGATCGCGCAGCAGTCCGATGCCTCGGCGCCCACTGCTGAGCTGCCGGCCGCGGCCAGCGGAGCCATGGGCGCAGAACTGCACCGCATCCGCGACTTGCTCACGCACAAGGTCGGGCTCGCGCGCGCGAAAGCGGAACAGATTTCGGCAGCGGTCATGTCGTCCGCCTCCAAATATTCGCTGCCGCCAGCGCTCGTGCTGGCGATCATCTCGATCGAATCGCGTTTCCAGGAACGCGCTCGCGGCGCACACGGCGCGACGGGGCTCATGCAGGTCGTGCCGGCCGCACATAAGCGCCTCGTGAAGAACCTCGATTTGACCGAGCCGGCGGCGAACATCGAGGCGGGATCGGCCATCTTGCATGGCTACCTCGAATCGGCTCGCGGCGACGTGAGCGCCGCGCTCAAAAGCTACGGCGGTTCCTCGACCTATGCGCAAAAAGTCAGCTTGCGCGCGAAGGATTTCCAGACGGCCGACGCGGCAAGCGATGCCGGGGTGCCCGCTGAGCAATCGCCGCAGTGACCGTGCGCCGATAACCACCCGCCGCATTCACTTAGTCGCTGCCGCTCGGTGAGCGCATTCGATCGCGCCATATCCTGCATTTTGCGCCAGCACTGCGTGATTCACGACATGCCGTCTGTCGCGCCGCTCGCATGCGCTGCTAGAATCTGACCCATCGTGCGGCAAATACGCAGGACTCCAAAATAATTAGCGAATTCGCAAGCCGGGCCAAATTCGAACGTCAGGGAACAGAATATGAATTGGCTCCGCCCACTTATCGTCTCCTCGGTTGCGCTTGGCTCGATAGCCCACGCGGATGCCACGCAGTGGACCGCATTGAAGAGCGCTAGTGATCTGGCCTATGCCGTCGATACCGATAGCATTGCAACCGATTCCGACGGCTTCATCGAATACACTGCGAAAACCACGTGGAAGGCGCCTGCGATGATGCCGGGCGCGAGCGCGCCCGTTGCCGTATCGGTTACGCGCTATCAAATCGATTGCGCCGGTAAGCAGTGGCGCACGCTTGACACGCACTATTTGGGCGCCGACGGCGCACCCGCGGGCGCCGTGCGCTCGCCCGATGCGCCCTGGGTGACCGTGAGCCCGGGCACCGTTGTCGACACGATGTTTCGCAAGGTGTGCTAGCGGCAATCGGCAATCGGCAATCGCGCCGCGCGGTATGCCTCGTCCGCACGCTTTTTCTCCAGTTGCTCTAGTATGTGGGACGCCGCGCGAGATGCGGGTGTTGGCGCATCGCGGCGTCTACCGACAGGAGAACGATATGCATGCAATGCGAAAGTTGAATGTCGCGGTTCTATTGTGGGCGCTCGCCTCGGGCGTCGCTTTTGCCGACACCGTCAAGCTCACCGCGAATCTGGAGCCGTCGAGTGAAGTGCCGCCGACGACGTCCACGGGCAGCGGCAAGCTCGACGCGCAATTCGACACGTCGAGCAAGGTTCTGAAGTGGAACATTTCCTACCAAGGGCTCACAGGACCGGCCACGGCGGCGCATTTCCATGGTCCGGCGGCCGTGGGCAGCAATGCGCCGCCCGTCGTACCGATCCCGAAAGATAAGCTGGCAAGCCCCATCACCGGCGCCAAAACGCTGACCGATGCCGATGCTAACGACCTGATGGCCGGCAAGTGGTACTTCAACGTCCACACCAAAGCAAATCCGGGCGGCGAGATTCGCGGCCAGGTCCGGCCGCAATAGTTTTCGCGCGTGCGAGTCCGTCATGTCGTGCCGGCACGAGGCGGCTTTTGCGCGTCGGTGCGATTGACGTGAGGCTCGATCGTCGTCGTTCGAGGGGGGCGCCGCGATGAGCTGGCAAAGCACCGTCGCCTGTTGGCTGCTGAAGCGGCACTTTCGTCCTGAAACCCTCAAACCGCATGTGAGCGTCGAGCGCGCACGTGAGCATGCGGCCACGCGCATTCGGCGAGTGTCGGTTCCGCCGGGCTGGCGGCTAGCCGTGCGCGACGCAGCGGGTGATGCACCGCTACGCGGCGAGTGGCTGGAACCCGAAGCCGCTGGCTCGCTCGCGCGCACGATGCTGTATTGCCACGGCGGCGGCTATTACTTTTGCTCGCCGGCGTCGCATCGTCCCCTCGTCTTCGGCCTTGCCTCGCGTGCACGGGCGCGCACGTTTTCGCTCGATTACCGCCTAGCGCCCGAGCATCCGTTCCCGGCCGCGCTCGACGATGCGCTGGCGGCATACCGGCGCTTGCTCGCCGAGGGCACGCCGCCCGAATCGCTCGTTATCGCCGGAGATTCGGCTGGCGGCGGCCTTGCGTTGGCCACGCTCGTCGCCTTGCGCGACGCCGGCGATCCGCTGCCGGCCGCAGGTGTGCTGTTTTCGCCGTGGACCGACCTCGCCGCGACCGGCAGCACGATCCAATCGAACGATGGCCGCGATCCGATGTTCTGCGGGGCCGCCATCGGCCGTGCCGCGAAGTTCTATGTGGGCGATGCGGACCCGACCGATCCCTATCTCTCGCCGCTGTACGCCGATTTCTCCGGATTGCCGCCGCTTTTGATTCAGGCGAGCAGCACCGAGGTGTTGCTCGACGATGCTCGCCGCGTGGCCGATCGCGCCGGCGCTGCAGGGGTGCGCGTCGAGTTCGAAGTCTGGCCCGAGCTGCCGCATGTTTGGCATCTGTGGGCGCCGTTCATGCCGGAAGCGAAGCGCGCGCTGGACCAGGCGGCGCAGTTCGTGCGGCTTCATGCGAGCGAAAGCGCCGTTCAGCCGGAGCCGGGCCCGACGCTGCGATAAGCGGCTTGCACGATCTCGCTGCCGTAACGCCGCTCGAGACGGCGTACGCCGAAATGTCCGTGCGCCGTTTGCTGAAAGTGATCGATGAAGACCGTATTGACGAGCGCGCCGAGCACGGCGCCGATCGCAGGGATCGATTTGGCGGCCACTTGCTCGCTGACCTGCGCCGAGAAGCGCGCGGCGATCGCGTTCATGAGCCGCACGAGCGCCGGTGCGCCATGCGCGGCGACCCCTTTGCTCGCCAACTCCGCCGATGCCTTCGAGACAGCCTGCGCGAGCGCCCCGCGCGCGATGAAGTAGCCGAGATCGGCTTCTTCGGCCTGCACGCTGCGACCCATGCCGAACACCGCCAGGCACTGAAGCCTCGCCTCGAAGCCGCGCAAGTCTTCGCCTTCGCTACGGGCTATATCGCAGATGGAGCGGAACATGAGCGTCGTCGTAACCGGCAGCTCGGCCGGTAGCGCGAGCAACCCGAATGCGCCACCGGCGGCGCCGGTCGTCGCCACCGCGGCCTTGTGCAGCCAGTCGCGCGGCTTTGCAATCGCGCCGCCGCGCATGGATGCATTTTCATGGGCGGCCAAAGCGGGCGCGCCGAGTGTCGCCACGGCCGCTTGAAGCGCTTTCTCGAGCGAGCGCCGGGTCGCGTCGGCGATCGTCGCGTGCGCAGAAGGAGGCAAGCGCGCCATCAGCCGTTCGAGCGGCGCGCCCACGGCGTCGGCCAGTTTCATCGCCAAGGGCTGCGTTTCGAGCGCCCGCTTGGCTTTCGCCAGCGTAGCCAGGTCTTCGGCGGACAGATGCGGGCCGGCGATAGGTATCGGTTCCATGCGGTAAGTTGGCGAATGAACGCTGAAGTTAAGCGGGTTCCCCCAGTCTATGCCGGCATCTGCCGCCAGCCAATCGGAGCCGGCCGTGCTATCATTTTGCATTCATTGACTCGTCAACGATTGCGGTTGCAAAAAATGGCCGTCCATACCGCCCCCCAACATTCGCGAGGGCAACTTCTGCCGTTCCGAGAGTCTCTGCTGGCGATGCTCGGCATCTCGTTCGTCACCATGCTCGTCGCGTTCGATCAGACCGTGGTCGGCACGGCGTTGCCGACTATCGTGGCGGAACTGCGCGGTTTCGAGTTGTACGCGTGGGTGGCCACGTCCTACTTGCTGACATCGGTCATCACTGTCCCGATTTTTGGGCGCCTGGGCGATTACTTCGGGCGCAAACCGTTTGTGATCGCCTCGATCGTCGTATTCACGGGCGCGTCGGTGTTGTGCGGCGCCGCCAACAGCATGCTATTTCTCGTGCTCGCGCGCGCCTTGCAGGGCATCGGCGGCGGCATGCTCGTCGGCACCGCCTTCGCCTGCATTCCCGATCTGTTTCCGGATTCGGTCGTTCGCCTGCGCTGGCAAGTGCTCATGAGCTCGGCATTCGGCATCGCCAATGCGATCGGGCCGTCGCTCGGCGGTTTTCTGACGCAGTACTACGGCTGGCGCTCCGCCTTCTATGTCAATCTGCCTGTCGGACTGCTGTCGCTCATTTTCGTCTGGCGCTATCTGCCGCATCTGCGGCATATCAAAACACGCAGCAAGATTCGGTTGGATTGGCCCGGTTCGCTGTTGATCGCGGTTGCGCTCGGCGCGCTGCAATTGCTCGTCGAATCACTGTCGCAGCATGGTTTTTCGATGGGTGTGGCGGCGCTCGCGGTGCTTGCCGCCGTGGCTGCCGTCGGGTTATGGAAGTGGGAGGCGCGTGCCGAACAGCCGATTCTCCCGCTCGATATGTTCGCCAACCGTAGCCTCGCAGCGCTCTTCACGCTTTCGCTGCTCGGCGGTTTTTCGATGTTCTCGCTGATCTTCTATGCGCCGCTGTTATTGCAAGGCGGCTTCGGGCTATCGCCGAAGGATGCCGGGTTGGTCGTGACGCCGCTCGTCGTGTTCATCACGATCGGCAGCATCGTCAACGGCCGCATCGTGACGCGCATCCGGCGCCCAAATGCGATGCTCTATGTCGGCTGTGCGTTGCTCGCGTGCGCTTGTGCGGGCACCGCGCTCGCCACGCGCGTCATGCCGCATGCGCTCTTGATGGGCCTGATGATGCTCGGCGGCGTGGGGCTAGGGTTCGTGCTGCCCAATCTCACCGTCTTCGCTCAGGAAACGGCGGGGCGCGAGCACCTGGGGATCGCGACGGCGCTGCTGCAATCGCTGCGCATGATCGGAGGCATGTTTGGAACGGCCGCTACCGGCACGTTGATCACGCATCTCTATGCGCGCGGCGTACACGAAGCACTGACCGCTGGCAATGCGATGCAGTGGTGGCGAACCATGCGCGACCCGCAAATCCTCGTCAATCGCGACGCGCAGCGCAGCTTGCTCGATGCGTTTGCCCATGCCGGCCGCGGCGATGGAGCAGCGCTGCTCGAGCTGGCGCGCGAGGCGCTCGTGACGGCGATTCACGCCGGGATCGCCGTGGCCGCCGTGGTTGCGCTCGTAGCGTTATGGCAGTGCAGGCGCGTGCCCCATGTCAGCATCACGCGCCGCGCGCAGTCCGCGCCCGCAGCGGAATAGCCGAGCAATAAGGGTTAAACCATGGAAGATTACGTCGCTATCGTTCAGCAGTTCGGCCGAACCTACCGGGCGTTCCTGTCGGCTTTCGAGTCCCAGGTCGGACACGCCATGCCGCGCTGGCGCATCTTGCTCGCGTTGACCGAGCCGGACGGAGCGTGGTCGCAAAAGCGGCTCGTCGAGCGGCTGCGCATCGATCCGGGCGCGCTCACGCGTCAATTGAAGGCGCTGGAGGCGATCGGATGGGTCGAGCGCAGCATCGACACTCGCGACAACCGCATTACGAACGTGCGCTTGACGAGCGAAGGGCGGCGCGCCGTGGAGGCGAGCTTGCCGCAGCGCAACGTGTTCCTGCGTGAAACGATGGGGGCGTTGCCCGACGAAGCCCTGTCCGCCCTGTCCGGTGCCTTGACCCAGCTCGAGGCGCGCATTGCCGGGCTCGGGCAGTGCGTGCCGCTGCCCGTCGACGCGGCAGACGAAGGCCTCGCCGGTCCCGATGCGCCCGATACCGCAGATGCCTCTCGCGGCACGGGCTCATCGTCGGCAGTCCGGACCCGCTGAAGCCGCGCCGCTCGGCACGGCGGCTCCTTGCCTTGCCCACAGGGCCGCCATAGCGTCCCGCGACTCAGAAGAACGTCTCGACCACTTCCTTGACGCGGTAGTTCGAGTCGACGACCAGCAACTGACGCCACTTGTCGAACGTCAGGCAAGGGTGCGAAATGTCGAACGCCAGCATATCGCCGACTTTCAGATCGGCGCCTGCGGGAATGCGCAGATACGCGTGCTGGTCCATCATCCCGGTGACTTCCCAGCCTTCTTGCCGCGCAACCGCGCGCGGTTGCGCGGCGCCGGCGCCGGGCCGGTAATGGCGCGCGGGAATCGGCATCCCCGCGTCGAACGCGGCGTCGCGCTTGCCAAATCCAACGATCGCTCGATCGGGTTCGGGAATCGACTGCACATAAGCCCACAACTGCAGCGCCGGCAAGAGCGCCTCGCCCATCTTCTTGGCGATCGGATTGCGCGCAAGGATGTCGCTTTGCGCTTTCTTGTAGACGCCGACGTCATGCGTCAGATAGCAGCCTGGGCGCAGGACGACTTCGATCGCACCTGCTTGGGATTGAGCCGCGAACTCTTCCGCCACCACGTCGTACCAGGCCGAACCCGCGCCGGAGAGCACGGCCGGCGTGCGTTGGAAGCGGCCATCGGCAGCCAGCCGTGCGGTCGTGCCCACCGCGCGGCGCAAGAACGCGCGCACCGCTTGCTCGTCGGCGAGGATGCCCTCGTACAATTCGATGCCCGCGAGCAGCAGCGTTCCCTCGTGGCGGGCGATGGCCGACAGCACCGCTTCGAGCTGGGCATCGTCGCGCACGCCGGTGCGCCCGCCCGCCACGCCGAGCTCGATCAATACCTGCAGGCGGCGGCCCGCAGCCTTGAAGAACGCGCCGAGCTGGTCGACGCCATCGACCGAATCCACCAGACAGAAGAATTCGAAGTCCGGATCGCTCAGCAATTCGGCGATCATCGCCATGTTGTGCTTGCCGACGAGCTGGTTGGCCATCAACACGCGCTCGATGCCGCCGTGATAGGCCGCCCGCGTTTGATGCGCGGTCGCGAGGGTAATGCCCCAGGCGCCCGTTTCGATCTGCCGCCGAAAAAGCTGCGGCGCCATCGTCGTCTTGCCGTGCGGCGCGAGCTTCACGCCGTACTCGGCGACGAACGCCTGCATCCATTTGAGGTTGTGCTCGATCCGCTCCTCATACAGAACGGCGGCGGGCAAGCTCACGTCCTCGTCCAGCAGGTTCCATTCGAGATTCGCGGCTTGCGCGAGGGGCACGCTCGCGCTCGGGACCGTGCCGAGCCCCTTGCCGAGCGGATCGATAGAAGCGGCCGAGTAGCTCGTCATCGTCAGTGTCATCGGAATCGTCCTCGCATAAACGTGCGCCGGCGACATAGCCGACGTTTGGCCTCCCATGGTACCGAAAGTGCGAGTGGGATTGCCCGCATTTGCACCCCCCAATTCGCATTCGGAGACGCCTATGCATTCTCATCCCGAAGCCGCCGATACGCTCGTCTACGGTGCAACGCTCTATGACGGCACCGGCAAGCCGCCGGTCGTGCGTGATATTGCCATTCGCGGCGATAAAATCGCGGCCATCGGCAACCTGTCGAATTGGATTGCGGAGGAGATCGTCGAAGCGGACGGCCGCGCACTTGCGCCCGGTTTCATCGACGTCCACACACACGACGATACGCACGTCATTCGTGAACCGCAGATGTTGCCCAAGCTCTCGCAGGGTGTCACGACGGTGGTCGTCGGCAACTGTGGCATTAGCGCTTCGCCGGTGACGCTGCGTGCGCAACCGCCCGATCCGATGAACCTGCTCGGCGAGCGCGACGCTTTTCGCTACCCGACGTTCGCCGCGTATGTGGACGCCGTCAACGCCGCGCGCCCGGCCGTCAATGTGGCGGCGTTGGTCGGCCATACCGCATTGCGCAGCAATCATATGGACCGGCTCCATCGCGCCGCCACGCCCTTTGAGATCGATGCGATGCGCGCGCAACTCGTCGAGGCGCTCGAGCACGGCGCGCTCGGGCTGAGTTCGGGGCTCGCTTATGCTTCAGCGTTCAGCGCGCCGACCGAGGAAGTGATGGCGCTCGCCGAACCGCTCGCGCAAGCGGGAGCGCTTTACGCGACGCATATGCGCAGCGAATTCGAAGCCATCCTGGAAGCGTTCGACGAAGCCTGCCGCATCGGCCGTCATGCGCGCGTGCCGGTGATCGTGTCGCACTTGAAATGCGCGGGTCCGCGCAACTGGGGACGCAGCCTCGAGGTGCTGGCCGCGCTCGAACGGGCGCGAGACGCGCAGCGCATCGGCTGCGATTGTTATCCCTATGACCGTAGTTCGACGACGCTCGATCTGAAGCAGGTCACGGGCGACATCGACATCACCGTGACCTGGTCGACGCCTCATCCCGAAGCCTCGGGCAAATTGCTCTCGGCGATCGCGAACGAATGGGGCGTGACGCAGCAGGAAGCGGCGCAGCGCTTGCAACCGGCCGGCGCGGTTTATCACAACATGTCCGAGGAGGACGTTCGGCGCATCCTCGCGCATCCGGCGACGATGGTCGGCTCCGACGGCCTGCCCAACGATCCGCTGCCCCATCCCCGGCTTTGGGGCACGTTTCCGCGCGTGCTCGGTCATTACGCGCGCGACGTGCAACTGATGCCGTTGGAGGTCGCCGTGCGCAAGATGACGGGGCTGTCGGCGCGTCGCTTCGGCCTCGAGCGCCGCGGCGAGATTCATGTCGGCTACCACGCCGATCTGGTCCTGTTCGATCCTGCTCGGGTGCGCGATGCCGCGACCTTCGACAATCCGCGACAAGTGGCCGACGGCATCGACGCCGTCTGGGTCAACGGCGCGCTGTCGTACCGCGACCGTGCTGCATCGGGGGAGCGCGCGGGCCGCTTCGTGCCGCGCGGGGCAGCGGTGACGGGTGACGCCATGGCGCCTGCAGCCGAACCGTTTTGAGCGGCGCGGAAACGGCCTGCCGGCGTGTTTGCGCCGACGCCGCGCCGCGCGATGTTGCGGTGGGCTATTGCCGCGCGGTCCGCGCGTTGTCAGGCATCGGCAGGTTGTAGTTGGTGCGGAACGGATTGATGTCGAGCCCGCCGCGCCGGGTGTAACGCGCGTAGACGGCTAATTTCAGCGGGCGGCACTCGCGCAGGATGTCGATGAAGATGCGTTCCACGCATTGCTCGTGAAAGCCCGTATGCGACCGGTACGAGATGATGTAGCGCAGCAGTCCCGCATGATCGATTTGCGGGCCGACATAGTGAATCTGCACGCTGCCCCAATCGGGCTGCCCCGTCACCGGGCAATTGGACTTCAGTAGATTCGAGTACAGCGTTTCTTCGACGGGCGCTTCGTCGAACGCGGCCTTAAGCAGCGTCGGATCGGGCTCGTATACGTTCGCATCGAGATCGAGCCGATCGAGTGAGAGCCCTTCGAACTCGTCGAATTCCAGCTTGGCGAAATCGACGGGCGCGATGAGTCGCACCGAGACCGTCGCACCGCACGCCGCGGATACATCGCGCTTGAGCGTGTCGCGCAGCGCGTCGATCGAGTCGACCTGCGTTTGCGCGAACGAGCCGAGATAAAGCTTGAACGATTTCGATTCGACAATGTTCGGCGATTCGGCCGGCACGAAGAACGTCGCGATCGCGATCTGCGGCTTGCCGCGCGCATTGAGCCAGGACAGCTCGTAAGCGTTCCAGATGTCGGTGCCGAAGAACGGCAGCGCCGCGCCGATCCCGATCGCTTCGCGGCCTTGGCCGCGGGCGATCGGGAACAGCAGCGCGGGATCGTACTGCTCGGTGTAGGTGGAGCTCTTGCCGAGCGGGGAGTGTTCGGGAGTCATCGGTTCGGTGATGTTCTTACGCCGGCGTCAGCACGCGCGGCTGGCTGGCCTCATGCAAGAAACAGCCGGTAAACGGGATTGCTGCTTTCGTCCCAATACGGATAGCCGAGCGTCGACAGGAATGCCGCGAACGCCGCGTTATCGGCTTGCGGCACTTGAATGCCGACCAGGATCGAGCTGTAATCCGCGCCTTGGTTGCGGTAATGGAACAGGCTGATGTTCCAATCGGGCGCCATCGACGAGAGGAACTTGATCAGCGCGCCAGGGCGCTCCGGAAATTCGAAGCGGAACAGGCGCTCGTCGTGCGCGAGCGGCGAGCGTCCGCCCACCATATAGCGGATGTGCTGCTTGGAAAGCTCGTCGCCCGTGAGGTCGACGGTGGGAAAGCCGTGCGCTTCGAACGTGCTCGCAATGGCGGCCGATTCGCCGCGGCTCTTGATTTGCACGCCGACGAAGATATGCGCCGCGCTCGCATCGGCGATCCGATAGTTGAATTCGGTCACGCTGCGCTCGCTGCCCACGAGTTCGCAGAAGCGCTTGAAGCTGCCGCGCTCCTCGGGAATCGTCACGGCGAAGACGGCTTCGCGCGCCTCGCCCACCTCGGCCCGTTCGGCGACGAAGCGCATGCGGTCGAAGTTCATGTTCGCGCCGGAGGTGACCGCCACCAGCGTTTTACCGGTCACGCCCGTGCGTTCGGCATATTTCTTGGCTCCGGCCACCGATAGCGCGCCGGCCGGTTCGAGCACGCTGCGCGTGTCTTGGAAGACGTCCTTGATGGCGGCGCACAGGGCGTCGGAGTCGACCGTGAGAATGTCGTCCAAAAGCTCGCGGCACAGGCGGAACGTTTCTTCGCCGACGAGCTTGACGGCCGTGCCGTCCGAGAAGAGACCCACCTCCTGGAGCGTCACGCGTTCGCCCGCGCGCACCGACTGCGCCATCGCGCACGAGTCCTCCGTTTGCACGCCGATGACCAAGATGTCCGGGCGCACGGCTTTGACGTATGCGGCGATGCCTGCAGCGAGGCCGCCGCCGCCGATCGGCACGAAGATGGCGTGAATGGGCGCCTGGTGTTGGCTCAGGATTTCCATCGCGACCGTGCCTTGGCCTGCGATCACGTAGGGATCGTCGAACGGGTGCACGAAGGTCAGGCCCCGCGCCTTTTGCAGTTCGATCGCATGCGCGTAGGCGTCGCTGTACGATTCGCCGGCTTGCACGACTTCGACCGTCGGCCCGCCATGCGCACGCACGGCGTCCACTTTCACTTGCGGCGTCGTGACCGGCACGACGATGACGGCTTTCACGCCCAGGCGCGCGGCCGAATAGGCGACGCCCTGCGCGTGATTGCCGGCCGAGGCGGTGATGATCCCGCGCGCAAGCGCGTCGGCGTCGATGTGAACCATCTTGTTGTACGCGCCGCGCAGCTTGAACGAGAAGACGGGCTGGTTGTCCTCGCGCTTCAAAAAGACGTGATTGGACAGGCGGGCCGACAAATTGCGCGCCGGTTCGAGTTCCGTTTCTCGGGCCACGTCGTACACGCGGGCGGTCAGGATCTTCTTCAGGTAATCGTGGGACGAGGACATGGGAGTTGCGCGTGCAGCGCTTGGCGTAGGTACGGATGCGAAAACGTCAATGATAGCGCCAACGGCCTACGCTTTTGCGCGTTGGCGCGGCAATGCCCGTTGTTGGGAAGCGAATCCGCATTGACCGGACGGACGGTCGGTCGGACGAGCGTGGGCCGCTCGATCGGCGTTCCGGGCGCGCTGCTGCGGGTGCCCCCGGAGCGAAATCGACGGTCCACGCATATCCGGATGATGCGGTAGAATCCTGTTTTAAGACCAGGACCGGATAATGCGCTGGCAGCCACGGACCGCCCCACTCACCCCAGCCCCGCGGGAAGCGCGTCCCGCGGCGCAGCGGCATGCCCGTCACGCACGATCGTGCGGCTAGCGCGCTTCTGATTCGAGTCGGCCGCGCTTGCGCCTACCCGCGCCGCGACTGCCCGCCCTCGACGCCCAGTTTCCAAAAATCATTGCGCGTGTCGCGCATTGCCGGCCGCAGTCGTCGATCGACGCTTTGCCCGGCCTATCGATCCGTCCGACCATGAACGCACCTCAAGTCTTCGACCCGCATGGCGCCGCGGCCACTGTCGCCGCCGACGCCGAACCGCGCTTGCGCGAGATTCCGTACAACTACACGTCGTTCTCCGATCGCGAGATCGTGATTCGCCTGCTGGGCGACGAACCGTGGAAAGTGCTCGACGAGCTGCGCGCCGAGCGCCGCACGGGCCGATCGGCGCGCATGTTGTACGAAGTGCTCGGCGATATCTGGGTGGTGCGCCGCAACCCCTACCTGCAAGACGACTTGCTCGAGAACCCGAAGCGGCGCGCCTTGCTGATCGAGGCGCTGAACCACCGCTTGAACGAGATCGAAAAGCGCCGCCGCGCGGATTTGACCGAGCATGCCGACGAGGCGGGGCTCGAGCGCGCCGCGCGCGTCGAGATGCTCGTCGCCGCGGCCCGGGGCGCCGTCGAATCGTTTGCGGCGGAGTTCGGCGCGATGGCCGATCTGCGCCGCCGGGCCACCAAGGCACTGGGCCGGTGCACGCAGAAGGACAACATTCGCTTCGACGGCCTCTCGCGGGTGTCGCATGTGACCGATGCGACCGATTGGCGCGTCGAGTATCCCTTCGTCGTGCTGACGCCCGATACGGAAGCGGAGATGGCCCGTCTCGTCAAGGCGTGCTTCGAGCTCGGACTGACGGTGATTCCGCGCGGAGGCGGCACGGGGTACACCGGCGGCGCCGTGCCGCTCACGCCGTTTGCGGCCGTCATCAACACCGAAAAGCTGGAGCAACTGGGCGCCGTCGAACTGACGGAGCTGCCGGGTGTGCCCACCAAAACCCCGACGATCTTCTCGGGCGCGGGCGTCGTCACGCGCCGCGTGACCGAGGCGGCCGAGGCCGCGGGCTACGTGTTCGCCGTCGATCCGACTTCGCTCGACGCCTCCTGCATCGGCGGCAACGTGGCGATGAACGCGGGCGGCAAGAAGGCCGTGCTGTGGGGGACGGCGCTCGACAACCTGGCCTGGTGGCGGATGGTCGATCCGGAGGGTAACTGGCTAGAAGTCACGCGGCTCGAGCACAATCGCGGCAAGATCCATGACGTCGACGTGGCGCGCTTCGAGCTGAAGTGGTTCGATGGCGATTTCGGCCCGGGCGAGCGCTTGCTGCGCACCGAGACGCTTTCGATCGAAGGCCGGCGCTTCCGTAAGGAGGGGCTCGGCAAGGACGTGACCGACAAGTTCCTGGCCGGCCTGCCGGGCGTGCAGAAGGAAGGCTGCGACGGCTTGATCACGTCGGCGCGCTGGGTGCTGCACAAGATGCCGGCGCACACGCGCACGGTCTGCCTCGAATTTTTCGGCCAGGCGCGCGATGCGATTCCGAGCATCGTCGAAATCAAGGATTACCTGTTCGAAACCTCCAAGCGCGGCGGCGCGATTCTCGCCGGGCTCGAGCACTTGGACGAGCGCTACCTGCGCGCGGTCGGCTACGCGACCAAATCGAAGCGCAACGCGTTTCCGAAGATGGTTTTGATCGGCGACATCGTCGGCGACGACGCCGATGCGGTGGCCGCGGCCACCTCGGAAGTCGTGCGCATGGCCAACGGCAAGAGCGGCGAGGGGTTCGTCGCCGTCAGCGCGGAGGCGCGCAAGCGCTTCTGGCTCGACCGTAGCCGCACGGCCGCGATCGCCAAGCACACCAACGCCTTCAAGATCAACGAAGACGTGGTGATTCCGTTGAACCGGATGGGCGAGTACACGGACGGCATCGAGCGCATCAATATCGAGCTCTCGATCAAGAACAAGCTGCAACTCGTCGATGCGCTCGAGACGTTCTTCAAGGGCGGCAACTTGCCGCTCGGCAAGACCGACGACGCCAACGAGATTCCCAGCGCCGAGTTGCTCGAAGACCGGGTGCAGCAAGCGCAGCAACTGCTGCAGCGCGTACGTGCGCGCTGGACCTTCCTGCGCGACAAGCTCGACTTGCCGCTGCGCGAGGCGCAGCACTATCTGGTGCAACTGGGCTACGAGGCGCTTGCCGAAAAGTTCGCCGATCGCGTGGACGATCAGCCGGGCGTGACGGTTTTCCACGTGACGCAGGACCGGACGATTCGCGCCTCGTGGAAGCAGGAAATCCGCGCGGAGTTGCGCCAGATTTTCAACGGCGGCGAGTTCAAGCCGATCCTCGACGAAGCGCAGGCGATCCACAAGCGCGTGCTGCGCGCTCGCGTGTTCGTCGCGCTGCACATGCACGCGGGCGACGGCAACGTCCATACGAACATCCCCGTCAACTCCGACAACTACGAGATGCTGCAAGACGCGCACAAAGCCGTCGAGCGCATCATGCGGCTGGCGCGCTCGCTCGACGGCGTGATCTCGGGCGAACACGGCATCGGCATCACGAAGCTCGAATTCCTGACGGAGGACGAGATCGCCGATTTCCGCGCGTACAAGGAGCGCATCGACCCGCAGGGCCGCTTCAACAAGGGCAAGCTGCTGCCGGGCGCCGACTTGCGCAACGCGTACACGCCGAGCTTCGGCCTCATGGGCTACGAATCGCTGATCATGCAGCAGTCCGATATCGGGGCGATTGCCGATTCGGTGAAGGATTGCTTGCGCTGCGGCAAATGCAAGCCCGTATGCGCGACGCACGTGCCGCGCGCGAACTTGCTCTACAGCCCGCGCAACAAGATCTTGGCCACCTCGCTGCTGATCGAGGCGTTCTTGTACGAGGAGCAGACGCGCCGCGGCGTGTCGATCAAGCATTGGGACGAATTCAACGACGTGGCCGATCACTGCACGGTGTGTCATAAGTGCGTGACGCCGTGCCCGGTGAAGATCGACTTTGGCGATGTAACGATGAACATGCGCAACTTGTTGCGCAAGATGGGTAAGAAGAAGTTCAACCCAGGTTCTGCCGCGGGCATGTTCTTCCTGAACGCGACCAATCCGCAGACGATCAATCTCGTCCGCACGGTGATGATGGGCGTCGGCTACAAGGCGCAGCGGCTCGGCAACGACATCTTGAAGAAGTTCGCCAAGAAGCAAACGGCGCATCCGCCCGCGACGACTGGCAAACGGCCGGTGGTCGAGCAGGTGATCCACTTCGTCAACAAGAAGATGCCCGGCAATTTGCCGAAGAAAACGGCGCGCGCGCTGCTCGATATCGAGGACAGCAAGATCGTGCCGATCATCCGCAATCCGAAGACGACGACCGTCGATTCGGAGGCAGTGTTCTACTTTCCGGGCTGCGGCTCGGAGCGCCTGTTCTCGCAGGTGGGCTTGGCGACGCAGGCCATGCTCTGGGAGGCGGGCGTGCAGACGGTACTGCCGCCTGGCTACCTGTGCTGCGGCTATCCGCAGCGCGGCACGGGGCAATACGACAAAGCGGAGAAGATCGTCACCGATAACCGGGTGCTGTTCCACCGGGTGGCCAACACGCTGAACTATCTCGACATCAAGACCATCGTCGTCTCGTGCGGCACGTGCTATGACCAACTGGCCGGCTATGAATTCGAGAAGATCTTCCCGGGATGCCGCATCATCGACATCCACGAGTTTTTGCTGGAAAAGGGGATCAAGCTCGATGGCGTCAAAGGCACGCGCTACATGTACCACGACCCGTGCCACACGCCGATCAAAACGATGGATTCGATCAAGCTCGTCAACGAGCTGATGGGTTCGAGCAACGACGGCTACAAAATCGAGAAGAACGAGCGCTGTTGCGGCGAGTCGGGCACGTTCGCGGTGGCCCGCCCCGATATTTCGACGCAGGTGCGCTTCCGGAAGGAAGAAGAAATCCGCAAGGGCGCGGCCAAACTGCGCGAAATACCTGTCGCCTCGGCGAGCGCGAACCCGGACGCGGCCGACGGTAGCGCGGCGGGCAACGGTTCGGTCGACGTCAAGATATTGACGAGCTGCCCGTCATGCTTGCAAGGGCTCTTGCGCTACAACGAGGACGCCGACATCGATGCGGACTATATCGTCATCGAGATGGCCCGCCTCATATTGGGCGAGAACTGGATGGCCGATTACGTCGAACGCGCGAACAATGGCGGGATCGAGCGCGTGCTGGTGTAATAGCGCACGCGTGCAACTGCGCACGCGTGTAACCGCGCTCGCCGTCGTGGGTCGAACGCGAAGGGGCGATCATGGATTGCGTATTTTGCCGTGAGGAAGGCGGCGTCGTGCTTTGGCAGGACGACGCGTTGCGCGTCGTATTGGCCGACGAGCACGACTATCCGGGCTTGTGCCGCGTGGTTTGGAACGCCCACGTGGCCGAGTTCTCGGATTTGGCGTCGCAGGAGCGTCAACGCGTGATGCTGGCCGTGTATGCGACCGAGCGCGCGGTGCGGCGCGTGCTGGCCCCTGGCAAGGTGAACCTTGCGAGTCTGGGCAATCAGGTGCCGCACGTGCATTGGCACGTGATTCCGCGGTTTTCGAACGACGCGCATTTTCCGTTGCCGATCTGGGCGCCGCGGCAACGGTCGGTCTCCGAGGCGTTGCTGTCGCAGCGGCGCGCACAAGCTACGCTGATCGCCGACGCGCTACGCCAGGAAATGACGCAGGCGGGCATGTGAAGCCCGGCTGCCGCGGGATGCGACGCGCCGCCGCACGGGCGCATGCGATGCGATCGCTGGATCGAACGAGAGGCAAGCAATGAGCGGACTGACTTCACGCACGCCGGTGCCCACGGGCATCGTCGTTCATGCAAAATCGCGCACGCTGGAGCTCCAGTATGAGGGCGGCGCGAGCTATCGGATCGCTTTCGAACTAATGCGGGTGTGTTCACCGTCGGCCGAAGTGCGCGGACACGGGCCGGGACAAGAAACCCTGCAAACGGGCAAGCGCGACGTGTCGATCGTCTCGCTCGAACCGGTCGGCAACTATGCACTGCAGCCCACCTTCTCCGATGGTCATTCGACGGGCATCTATTCGTGGGATTTGCTCTACGAACTGGCGACGCGCCAGGACGAGTTGTGGCGCAGCTACTTGGACCGGCTCGCAGCCGCCGGCGTCGATCGCGACGCGCCGATGGCGGCGCCCGCCACCACGGGCGGCCACTGCCACTAACCGCGCCGGCTTGGGCGCAGCCCGAGTCGCTCGCGGCCATTTGTCCTTGCCTGCACGTGGCGGCCGCTGGAACGGCGCGGCGTGCGCTGATACGATCGCGCACCTAATTGAAAAACGCGGAGGATAACGCGATGAGCAAGACCCACTTCGGCTTCGAAACCGTCGACGAGCAGGAAAAAGCGAAGAAGGTGGCGGGCGTATTCCACTCGGTCGCGACCAATTACGACTTGATGAACGACTTGATGTCGGGCGGGCTGCACCGCGTTTGGAAGCAGTTCACGATCGCGCAGGCGCACGTGCGCCCTGGCTTCAAGGTGCTCGACATTGCCGGCGGCACGGGTGATCTGTCCCGCGCGTTCGCCAAGCAGGCGGGGCCGACCGGCGAGGTCTGGCTGACCGACATCAACGAATCGATGCTGCGCGTGGGGCGCGACCGCTTGCTCGATCGCGGCCTCGTCACGCCTGCGCTGCTCTGCGACGCCGAGAAAATTCCGTTTCCCGACAACTACTTCGACGTGGCGACGGTGGCATTCGGCCTGCGCAACATGACGCGCAAGGAAGTCGCTCTTTCTGAGATGCGGCGCGTGCTCAAGCCTGGCGGCCGCCTGCTCGTGCTCGAATTCTCGAAGGTATGGGAGCCGCTGAAGAAGGCATATGACGTCTATTCCTTCAAGGTTTTGCCGTGGCTCGGCGCCAAATTCGCGAAAGATGCCGACAGTTATCGGTATCTTGCGGAGTCGATTCGCATGCATCCGGATCAAGACACGTTGAAAACGATGATGGAGCAGGCCGGGCTCGACAGCGTGAAATATTACAATTTGTCAGCTGGCGTGGTAGCCTTGCACGTGGGGGTGAAGTATTAGAACTGCTAACTTATTGTTTTCATAAGGAATACCGCAATGGCTGATTCGCTTTCAAATTCTTCCAAACAGCTTTCAATGCATTTGACGAAGCGAATCAGGCTCTTTGCGGTGGCGACGATGCTGGCCGCCGGTACGCTCGCCACGCTCGATGCCGAGGCCAAACGGATGGGCGGCGGCCGTAGCTTTGGCCGCCAATCGCAAGCCACGATGCAGCGCGACGCCACGCCGCCCGCGCAGCAATCGACCCGCACGGCGCCTTCGGGCGCGCAGACGCCTGCCGGCGCGCAAGCGCAGCGCACGCAGAATCCGCAGCCCGCGCAGGCCAACCCCGGGCGTTCGCGCTGGCTTGGGCCGATCGCCGGTTTGGCGGCGGGACTGGGCATCGCCGCGCTGCTGTCGCACTTCGGGCTAGGCGGGGCATTCGCGAGCGCGATGGCAAACGTCATCGTGATCGCACTGATGGCGATGGCCGGCATTTGGCTCGTGCGCAAACTGCTTTCCCTGCGCCGCCGAAGCGCAATCACGCCCGCGCTGGCGGGCTCGGGCGGCGCCTCGTCGATGCGCAACGACACCTTCCCGGAACCGGCGGTCAAGTCCCAAGCCGTGAGCGCCTCGGGCTCTTCCGCCGTGACCGATGCGGGGCACGCGGCTTTCGCGCGTCCGGACGATTTCGACGAAGCGGCTTTCTTGCATCACGCGAAGGTCAACTTCGTGCGTCTTCAGGCCGCATGGGATGCCGGCAATCTCGCCGATATCGGCACGTTTTCCACGCCGGAAGTCTTCGCCGAACTCAAGCTCGAGCATGCCGCCCAAACCGGTGAGCATAGCCAAACCGATGTCGTGCAGTTGAATGCCGAACTGATCGATCTCGCGGAAGATCCGCTCGAATACCGCGCGAGCGTGCGTTACAGCGGCTTGATCCGCGAGGTTTCCGGCCAGGCGGCGCAGCCGTTCGCTGAAATCTGGCAATTGAGCAAGCCCAAGCAGGGCGGTGCAGGCTGGCTGCTCGCCGGTATCGAGCAAGTGACTGTGCATTGACGCGAGTGCCGGCCGTTCGCGCCGAGTCGTTTGGCCGGCGGTAACGCCCGGGCGTCGGGCGCTACCGCTACAATAGAGGCCCGCATCGGCTGCCGCCGGCGCGGGCTTTTTATTCCTACCCGATGACTCTTGCCGCCAAGCCCTTTGCCGCCGCCGTCAACCACTTACTCGCTCGCGAAGCCTGGGCGCGAGAGCGCCTCGCGCCTTACGCCGGCAAGACGGCCCGTCTCGCGTTTTCCTCGATCGTTCTGACCATCGCCATCGAGTCGGACGGCTACCTTGCTGCCGTCGACGCAGGCGACGCAAAAGCCGTCGACGTCTCGCTGGCGATGGGTCCCGATGCGCTACCGGCCTTTATGCAAGGCGGTCAGGCGGCGGTGATGAAGCACGTGAAGATCGAAGGCGACGCCGAATTGGCCACGCAGCTCGCGAAGCTGGCCGAGCACTTGCGCTGGGAGCCCGAGGAGGATTTGGCGAAACTGATCGGCGACGCAACGGCGCACCGAGCTGCCGGCCTCGCGCGTGCGGCGGGCGATCAGGCCCTGCGTGCGGGCCGCGGTCTGCGCGATTCGATTGCGGAATATCTGCTCGACGAGAATCCGCAGCTCGTGCGCCGCCGCGCGCTCGATGCGTTCAACGCCGAACTGGCTCGTACCCGCGATGCGCTCGCGCGCGTCGAAAAACGGATCGAGCGTCTCGATCAGCAGGCGCTTGCGCGCCAGGCAGGCGCGTTGCGCCGCGTACGTTAGTCCGCGGGCCGGCCATGCGTCTATTGCGTTTTTTCAAGATCGTGTACACCGTCGTGCGCTTCGGGCTCGACGAAATGATGCTCAATCGCATCAGCGATCGCCGCGTGCGGTTTTTGCTGCGCATCACGACGGTCGGCCGCCGGTTTACGGCGCCGCCGGCGGTGCGACTGCGGCTCGCGTTGGAAAGCTTGGGCCCGATATTCGTCAAGTTCGGGCAGGTGCTCTCCACGCGCCGCGACCTGCTATCGGCCGAAGTCGCCGTTGAACTGGCCAAGTTGCAAGATCAGGTGCCGCCGTTCGACTCCGACGTCGCGATCGAAATCATCGAAAGATCGCTCGGCGCGCGCGTCGACGTGTTGTTCAACGACTTCGAGCGCGTGCCCGTGGCGAGCGCTTCGATCGCGCAAGTGCATTTCGCAAAGGTGAAGTCGGGCCAACACGCGGGCAAGGACGTCGCGATCAAGGTGCTGCGGCCGAACATGCTGCCCGTCATCGATTCGGATCTCGCACTGTTGCGCGATCTGGCCACCTGGGCCGAGCGGATCTGGGCCGATGGCAAGCGGCTCAAGCCGCGAGAGGTCGTTGCCGAGTTCGACAAGTACCTGCACGACGAGCTCGATCTCATGCGCGAGGCGGCCAACGGCAGTCAGTTGCGACGCAATTTCGCGGGCCTCGATCTGCTGCTCGTCCCCGAAATGTACTGGGAGTTTTGCACCCAGAACGTGCTCGTGATGGAGCGCATGGTCGGGGTGCCGATCAGCCAGGTGGAGACACTGCGGGCCGCGGGCGTCGACATCCCGAAGCTTGCGCGCGAAGGCGTCGAGATCTTTTTCACGCAGGTGTTTCGCGACGGCTTCTTTCATGCCGATATGCACCCCGGCAACATTCAGGTCAGCCTCGACCCGGCGCACTTCGGGCGCTATATCGCGCTCGATTTCGGCATCATCGGCGCGTTGTCCGACTTCGATAAGAATTACCTGGCGCAAAACTTCCTTGCCTTTTTCAAGCGCGACTATCACCGCGTGGCGACGCTGCATTTGGAATCGGGATGGGTGCCGCCCTCGACGCGGGTCGAAGAACTCGAGAGCGCGATTCGCGCGGTGTGCGAGCCGTATTTCGACCGGGCGCTGAAGGATATCTCGCTCGGGCAGGTGTTGTTGCGGCTCTTTTCCACCTCGCGCCGCTTCAACGTCGAGATTCAGCCGCAACTCGTGCTGCTGCAAAAGACGATGCTCAACGTCGAGGGCCTCGGCCGCTCGCTCGATCCCGAGCTCGACTTGTGGAAGACGGCCAAACCCTATCTCGAGCGGTGGATGAACGAGCAGATCGGCTGGCGCGGCTGGTACGAACGGCTCAAGGTCGAGGCGCCGCAGTGGAGCAAGACGCTGCCGCAGTTGCCGCGGCTCGTGCATCACATCCTCTCCGAGCGGCAAGAAGGGGCCCGCCACACGCAAGATGCCGCCATCAAACTGCTGTTGCTCGAGCAAAAGCGCACGAACCGTCTGCTGCAAGCGCTGCTGGTGTTCGGCGTGGCCGCGGGCGCGGGCGCTGTGCTGGCGCGAGCATGGCTCGCCCTCGCTTACGGAGCGTAACGCTATGGTCAAATCTTCCACGTCTAGTCCGCGCGCCGCCGCCCACGCGAGCGCTAGCGGCGAAACGCCGGTCTTCTCGACGCGGGATCCGAACACGGCCGAGTTTTGGGACGAACGCTTTCGAGAGGGCTTCACACCGTGGGATCAGGCCGGCGTGCCCTCGGCATTCGCCGACTTTGTCGCGCGAAGCGCGCCGCGGGCCGTGTTGATCCCTGGGTGCGGCAGCGCGCACGAAGCCGCTGCGCTGGCGCAAGCCGGTTGGACCGTACGTGCGATCGATTTCTCAGCGGATGCCGTCGCCACGGCGCGCAAGCAGCTCGGGTCCCGCGCGGGGCTCGTCGAACAAGCCGATTTCTTCACCTATCGTCCGCCGTTCGCTCCCGAGTGGATTTACGAGCGCGCGTTTCTATGCGCGTTGCAGCCCAAGCGCCGCGCCGACTACGCGGCCCGGATGGCGGAATTGCTTCGGTCGGGAGCCGTGCTGGCCGGGTTCTTCTTTTTCGACGAATCGCCGAAAGGGCCGCCATTCGGCATATCGCGTTCCGACCTCGACGCATTGCTGGGCGACGCGTTCGAGCTGGTCGAGGACGAAGCGGTCAGCGATTCGATCCCGGTGTTCGCGGGGCGCGAGCGCTGGATGACCTGGCGCAGGCGTTGATCGCCCAGGCGCCGCGGGGCTTGATTTTTCTCGTCCTCGCCCCCATCTCGCAAACCGCGCAGGGCTTCGTCTCGGTCACGGGGTGCGGCCAATTGCGGCTATAATTCAACGCTTTGCAAGCGCTCAACCGTTTTTTTGTCAGAAATAGTCGGGAACAGAATCATGCCGATCTACGCCTACCGTTGCGAATCGTGCGGCTTCGAGAAGGATGTGCTCCAAAAGATGAGCGACGCGCCGCTGACGCAGTGTCCGCATTGCGAGAAGGACTCGTTCCGGAAACAGGTCACGGCCGCCGGTTTCCAGCTCAAGGGCTCCGGTTGGTATGTCACCGATTTCCGCGGCGGCTCGAACGGCTCGAAAACGGCCACGCCGAGCGCCGGGGCGGCCAATTCCGAGGCCAGGCCGGAAGCGAAGGCCGAAACGAAGTCGGAAACGAAATCGGACAGCGCAGCCGCGCAACCGGCCGCTAGCAGCGCGTCGGCCGCGACCGACGCGTAAGCGCCGCATCGCTAGCTCGCGCCGCCGCCTGCAACTGCGTGCCGGTCGCTGCACGCGTCGGGGCGCCTGTGCGCGCATCGGCTTTCGATGCGCGCCGGCGCTAGGACGCGCGCCGATTACTTTAGAAGCGGTTCCCTGGCGGTAGACATGAAGAAGACGACGCTGAAATCCGTGTTTTTGACCGGCTTGCTGGTTCTCGTGCCCTTGGCGATCACGCTTTGGGTGCTGGGGCTCATCATCGGCACGATGGACCAGACGCTGTTGCTGTTGCCCGCGTCGTGGCAACCCGAGAAGCTGTTCGGCTTTCACCTGCCTGGCGTCGGCGCGTTGCTCACGCTTGCGTTCATCTTCATCGTCGGCTTGTTCACGCAGAACTTCGTCGGCCAGAAGCTGGTCACGTGGTGGGATGCGATCGTGCGGCACATTCCGATCGTCGGCCCGCTGTACACGAGCGTGAAGCAGGTGTCGGACACGCTGCTCTCGAGCAGCGGGAATGCGTTTCGTAAAGCGCTCCTGATCGAATACCCGCGGCGCGGCTCGTATACCATCGCGTTCCTCACGGGCGCGCCGGGCGGCGATGTCGTCAATCATCTGCAAGCCGAGCATGTCAGCGTGTATGTGCCGACGACGCCGAACCCGACGTCGGGCTTTTTCCTGATGGTGCCCAAAGCGGAAGTCGTCGAACTCGATATGACTGTCGATGCCGCGCTCAAGTACATCGTCTCGATGGGCGTCGTCGCCCCGCAAGGTCCGGCGAGCGCGCCGGCCCGCCGTCCGGTCGAGCCGCCCCTTTAGACCCTAGGCGCCGCGCCGCGGCCATGTTCGCCGCGCGTTGCCCCCTTATGCCAAACGAAAGACGAATACCATGTCGATGAGATCTGAATACTGCGGTCTGGTGACCGAACACCTGCTGGGGCAAACCGTTTCTCTGTGCGGATGGGTGCATCGCCGGCGCGACCACGGCGGCGTCATCTTCATCGACTTGCGCGATCGTGAAGGCTTGGTCCAAGTCGTCTGCGACCCGGACCGCGCCGAGATGTTCAAGGCGGCCGAAGGCGTGCGCAACGAGTTTTGCGTGCGCGTGGTGGGCGTCGTGCGCAACCGTCCGGAAGGCACGACCAATGCCGGGTTGAAGAGCGGCAAGATCGAAGTGCTTTGCCATGAATTGACGGTGCTCAACGCGTCGATCACGCCGCCGTTCCAACTCGACGACGACAATCTCTCGGAAACGACGCGCCTGACGCATCGCGTGCTGGACCTGCGCCGGCCGCAAATGCAGAACAACCTGCGTTTGCGCTATCGCGTCGCGATGGAAGTGCGCAAATATCTCGATGCGCAAGGCTTCATCGACATCGAAACGCCGATGCTCACGAAGAGCACGCCCGAAGGCGCGCGCGATTATCTCGTGCCCTCGCGTGTCAATGCCGGGCAATTTTTCGCGTTGCCGCAATCGCCGCAGTTGTTCAAGCAGCTCTTGATGGTCGCGAACTTCGATCGTTACTACCAGATCGTGAAGTGCTTTCGCGACGAAGACCTGCGCGCCGATCGTCAGCCCGAATTCACGCAAATCGACTGCGAAACCTCATTCTTGAGCGAGCAGGAAATTCGCGATTTGTTCGAGCAGATGATTCGCCACGTCTTTTCGGAGACGATCGGCGTCGCGCTCGACGCGCCGTTCCCGGTCATGCGGTACTCCGAAGCGATGGCGCGTTTCGGCTCGGACAAGCCCGACCTACGCGTGAAGCTCGAGTTCACCGAACTCACTGATGCAATGAAGGACGTGGAGTTCAAGGTGTTCAGCGCGCCGGCCAACACGAAGGACGGCCGTGTGGCGGCGCTGCGGGTACCGAAGGGCAGTGAGCTCTCGCGCGGCGACATCGACGGCTACACCGAATTCGTGCGCATCTACGGTGCGAAGGGTCTCGCGTGGATCAAGGTCAACGAGGTGGCGAAGGGCCGCGACGGCCTGCAGAGCCCGATCGTGAAGAACCTGCATGACGCGGCGATCGCGGCCATCCTCGAGCGCACGGGCGCGCAAGACGGCGACATCATTTTCTTCGCCGCCGATCGCGCGAAGGTGGTCAACGATAGTCTCGGTGCGCTGCGCCTGAAGATCGGCCATTCGGAGTTCGGCAAGGCGAATGGCCTCGTGGAAGCGGGCTGGAAGCCGCTGTGGGTGGTCGATTTCCCGATGTTCGAGTACGACGAGGAAGAGGCGCGCCACGTGGCGGCCCACCATCCGTTCACGAGCCCGAAGGACGAACACCTGGAATTGCTCGAGTCGGATCCGGGTCGCTGCCTCGCCAAGGCTTACGACATGGTGCTGAACGGTTGGGAAATCGGCGGCGGCTCGGTGCGGATCCACCGCGAAGAGGTGCAGAGCAAGGTCTTCCGCGCACTTAAGATCAGCGCCGAGGAAGCGCGGGCGAAGTTCGGCTTCCTGCTCGATGCGCTGCAATACGGCGCGCCGCCGCATGGCGGCATCGCGTTCGGTCTCGATCGCATCGTCACGATGATGGCAGGCGCAGACTCGATTCGCGACGTTATCGCCTTCCCGAAGACGCAGCGCGCACAATGTCTGCTCACGCAGGCGCCGAGCGCGGTCGACGAGCGTCAATTGCGCGAGTTGCATATTCGCCTGCGTCAGCCGGAGCAGCCGAAGGCCTGACGGCTGCCTGCCCGCAGCCATCGATGAGGGCGTGTGCCTGCGGGTCGCTGCCCGAAAGGCAGGTTTTCGAAACGAGCACCCCATATATTGGATGGCCTCCGATTTACGGGGTGTTTTCGTTATCGGGTATGGGGGCGGCCGCGTCTACGGTGGCCCCTTACCGACGCAGGGCTGCATTGCTCTGCCCATTGGGGGCGTAGGCGAGCCTCATCGACGCGTCGCCCGCACCGCGTGTATCGCATACATCTCTGTCACGCGCTATGCTGAGGGGCAAACGCGCACCCACCCTAGACCATGCTCAAGCCGCCGAAAATTCCGGAGTCCGTCCTCGTCGTCATCTACACGCCCGCGCTCGACGTGCTGATCATCGAGCGCGCCGACCGGCCCGGCTTCTGGCAGTCGGTAACGGGCGCGAAAGATCGTATCGACGAACCGCTCGAAGAAACTGCGGCGCGAGAGGTGGCGGAAGAAACCGGCATCGTCGTGGGAAGTGCCCTCGTGAGCGCCGACGCGCTCGTCGATTGGGCCGAGCAGATCGAATACGAGATCTATCCGGTGTGGCGTCATCGCTATGCCGAAGGCGTCACGCGCAATGTCGAACACTGGTTCGGGCTCGAAGTTCCGCGCCGGCTGGAAGTCACGCTCGCGCCGCGGGAGCACACGGCGTATCTATGGCTGCCGTACGAGCAAGCGGCGGCGCGCTGCTTCTCGTCGTCGAACCGAGACGCCATCTTGCAGCTGCCGCGGCGCCTGCCCGCGGGCGCCGCGCAGCGGCCCGAAGGCGCATGAGCCGACGGGGCGCGCGCCGCCTCGCGCGCATCGGACGGGCGCTCGTATCCCGACGCCGCGCCTCGCGGCTTCGATTCACCGCCGACAATGCGGTGCGGCTCTTCGCAAGCGGTACCGACTACTTTGCCGCGTTGATTGCGCACGTCGATGCGGCCCGCGTGAGCGTCTCGCTCGAAACCTATATCTTTCGCGACGACGAGGCCGGCCGACCGGTTTCCGACGCACTCGTGCGGGCGGCGCTGCGGGGCGTGCAAGTGCGGGTGATCACTGACGGCTTGGGGACGGGCCGGCTCGCGCTGTTTGACGAGTGGAGCGCGGCCGGCGTCGAGCATCGCATCTATAACCCCGGCTGGCTCGGCCTGTTCGGCCGCTTCGGCCTGTCGCGCACGCATCGCAAGCTCGCGCTCGTCGACGAGCGCGTGGCGTTCTGCGGCGGCATCAACATCGTGGACGACTTCGCGGCCGCGACCGGCCGCCTCGAGCATCCTCGCTGGGATTTCGCCGTCGAATTGACGGGACCGGTGGTCGCGCACGTGAGTGCGGCGCTGGACGCGCAGTGGCGGCGCTTGACGCTCGGGCATCGCCCTTATGCCGAATCGGTGTCGCGCGCGCTGGTTCCGCTGACGAAGGCGATGTTGCGCGGGAGCGATGCGACGAGAGGGGCGGGTGCTTTCGCGGCCCGGCGCGCACTAAAAGCGCCGAGCGTGGCGTTCGTCGCGCGCGATAACTTCGTGAATCGGCGCGCCATCGAAAAGGCGTATCTCGTCGCCATTGGCCGAGCTCGGCATGAAGTCCTGCTCGCCAACCCGTACTTCATGCCGGGCCGCAAGCTGCGTCGCGCGCTCGTGCGCGCGGCGCGGCGCGGCGTGGCCGTGCGCGTGCTGGTCGGCCGTAAGGAATTCGCCGCGCTCGATTGGGCCGTGCCGTATCTTTACCGCGTCTTTCTGCAAGCAGGCGTGCAGATCGGCGAGTACGAGAAAACGATGTTGCACGGCAAAGTGGCCGTCGTCGATTCGGACTGGGCGACGGTGGGATCCTCGAACCTCGACGCGCTGAGCCTCGTGCTCAACAACGAAGCGAACGTCGTACTGATCGAGCATCCCGAGATCGTGCAGCTGCGCGAGGCGATGCTGACGGCGTTCGACGAAGCGCGCCCGATCGATGCGGCCTGCTACGCCGCTCGGACGTTGCCGGAACGGCTCACCAATTGGTTCGCCTATGCGCTGTATCGGGCGGTGATGAAGCTATTGACCGTTGGCAGTTACGACTAGCCTAGGCCGATCCGTCCCTATGTGGGCGATCGCCCCGTCAGGTTAGATTCCGGTTTCTAATAAAGTCCTTGTTTCAAGGACGGTCGCGCTCAATAATAGTACGGCCGTTCGATTTTTCGTTGCACAGCTATAAGAACGGTATAGAGACGCTATGCGAAAAGGTGAACAAACGCGAGCTGCAATTCTAGATGCAGCGCTCGATTTAGCGAGCCGGGACGGGCTCGAAGGCTTGACGATCGGCTTGCTCGCCGAGCGGATGCAGATGAGCAAGAGCGGCGTCTTCGCGCATTTCGGCTCGCGCGAGGATCTGCAGGTGGAGGTTGTCCGGGAATACCACCGCCGTTTCGAAGAGGAGGTGTTTTTCCCGAGCCTGCGCGAGCCGCGCGGCTTGCCGCGCTTGCGCGCGATGCTCGGCCGGTGGATGGAGCGGCGCATCCAGGAAGTCATGACCGGGTGCATCTACATCAGCGGCGCGGTCGAATACGACGACCGTGGCGACAACCCCGTTCGCGAGCAGTTGGTGCTGAGCGTATCGACCTGGCGGGCGGCGTTGCTGCGAGCCATTTCGCAAGCTGTCGAAGAAGGGCATTTGCGCTCGGACACCGATCCGAATCTGATGTTGTTCGAACTGTATAGCTTCACGCTGGGCCTGCATCACGATGCGCGCTTTCTGCATCTGCCCGATGCCGAGCGCCTCACGCGGGCCGCGTTGGAAAAAACGATTGTTTCGTATCAGAGCGAGAGCCGCCGGTAGTGGCGAGGTCATGTTCGGCGCATCGACCTGGCAGGCCGCTCGATCTCATCGTTGGAAATCTTTGGAGGAAGTCATGGGTGAGTACGCCGCGCCGCTGCGCGACATGCAATTCGTGCTGCACGAACTGCTGAACGTCGAAGACGAAGTGAAGGGCATGCCCAAGCATGCCGATCTGGATGTCGACACGATCAACCAAGTGCTCGAAGAAGCCGGCAAGTTCTGCGCGCAGGTGCTGTTCCCGCTCAACCAAAGCGGCGACCAGGAAGGCTGCACGTACGCGGGCGACGGCGTGGTGACGACGCCCAAGGGTTTCAAGGAGGCTTACCGTCAATACGTCGAAGCGGGGTGGCCCGCGCTCGGCTGCGATCCGCAATACGGCGGCCAAGGGCTGCCCGCATTCGTGAACAACGCGCTTTACGAAATGCTGAACTCGGCCAACCAAGCGTGGACGATGTATCCCGGCTTGTCGCACGGCGCCTACGAATGCTTGCATGCACACGGCACGCCCGAGCAGCAGAAGGTCTATCTGCCCAAGCTCGTCGCGGGCGAATGGACCGGCACGATGTGCTTGACCGAACCGCACTGCGGCACCGATCTCGGTATTTTGCGCACGAAAGCCGAATCCAACGGCGACGGTTCCTACCTCATCACCGGCACCAAAATCTTCATCTCTAGCGGCGAACACGACCTGGCCGAGAACATCGTCCACCTCGTGCTCGCACGCCTGCCCGACGCGCCTCCCGGCACGAAAGGCATTTCGCTGTTCATCGTCCCCAAGTTCATTCCGAACGAAGCGGGCGAGCCGGGCGAGCGCAACGGCGTGAAGTGCGGCTCGATCGAGCACAAGATGGGCATCCATGCGAACGCGACGTGCGTGATCAACCTCGACAACGCGAAAGGCTGGCTCGTCGGCGAACCGAACCGCGGCCTGCAGGCGATGTTCGTGATGATGAACGCGGCCCGTCTGGGCGTGGGCATGCAAAGCCTGGGCTTGACGGAAGTGGCCTACCAGAACTCCCTGGTCTACGCGAAAGAGCGTCTGCAGATGCGCTCGCTCACGGGGCCGAAGGCACCGGACAAACCCGCCGATCCGATCATCGTGCACCCCGACGTGCGCCGCATGCTGCTCACGCAAAAGGCCTATGCCGAGGGCGCGCGCGCGTTCTCGTACTGGTCTGCCGTGCAGATCGACAAAGAGCTCTCGCACGGCGACGAATCGGTGCGCAAAGAAGCGGCCGATCTCGTTGCGCTGCTCACGCCGATCCTGAAGGCGTTCTTGTCGGACAACGCGTTCGAATGCACGAATCACGGGATGCAGATCTTCGGCGGTCATGGCTTCATCAAGGAATGGGGCATGGAGCAGTACGTGCGCGATGCCCGTATCAACATGATCTACGAAGGCACGAACGCAGTGCAATCGCTCGACTTGCTCGGCCGCAAGGTCTTGGGCGATATGGGCGCCAAGCTGCGCAAATTCGGCAAGCTCGTGACCGATTTCGTCGAAGCCGAAGGCGTCAAGCCGGAGATGCAGGAGTTCATCAACCCACTCGCCGATATCGGCGACAAGGTGCAGAAGCTCACGATGGAAATCGGCATGAAGGCGATGCAGAACCAGGACGAAGTGGGTGCGGCCGCTGTGCCGTACTTGCGCACGGTCGGCCATCTCGTGTTCTCGTACTTCTGGGCGCGCATGGCGCGCATCGCGCTCGACAAAGAAGCGTCGGGCGATCCGTTCTACAAATCCAAGCTCGCCACGGCGCGCTTCTACTTCGCCAAGCTGCTGCCCGAGACGGCCAAGACCATCCGTGAGGCGCGTGCGGGCTCCAAGACTTTGATGGAAGTCGACGAAGCGCTGTTTTAAGTTCTACGCAATGCAAAGCCGCGCGGCGCGCACGAGACGGCGCGCCACGCTCAACCGGGTTTACCGCGGCTCGGCGCCGTGCGAAGCGCGCACCGAGCCTGCGAACATGCATGACTCCGAAGGAGGATAGACGTGAGCAATCTGATCATTCGCAAGGTGGCCGTGCTCGGCGCCGGCGTGATGGGCGCGCAGATCGCCGCGCACCTGATCAACGCCAAGGTGCCGGTGCTGCTGTTCGATCTTCCGGCCAAGGAAGGCCCGAAGAATGCGATCGCGTTGAAGGCGATCGAGAACCTGAAGAAGCTGTCCCCCGCGCCGTTCGGCGTGAAGGACGACGCCCGGTATGTCGAGCCCGCGAACTACGAGGACGACATCGCCAAGCTCGCCGAGTGCGATCTCGTCATCGAAGCGATCGCCGAGCGCATGGATTGGAAGCATGATCTGTACAAGAAGGTCGCGCCGCATCTCGCGCCGCATGCGATCTTCGCCAGCAACACGTCGGGCTTGTCGATCACGAAGCTGTCCGAAGGATTCTCCGACGAGTTGAAGTCGCGCTTTTGCGGCGTGCACTTCTTCAACCCGCCGCGCTACATGCATCTGGTAGAACTGATCCCGACCTCGCATACGCGGGCGCAAATCCTCGACGATCTCGAATCGTTCTTGACGAGCGTCGTGGGCAAGGGCGTCGTGCGCGCCAAGGATACGCCCAATTTCATCGCTAACCGCGTCGGCGTGTTTTCGATTCTCGCGGTCGTCGCGGAAGCGGCCAAGTTCGGTCTGCGCTTCGACGAAGTCGACGACCTGACGGGCTCGCGTCTGGGCCGGGCCAAGTCGGCCACGTTCCGGACGGCCGATGTCGTCGGCCTCGATACGATGGCCCACGTCATCAAGACGATGCAGGACAATCTGCCCGACGATCCTTTCTTGCCCGTCTACGAGACGCCGGCCGTGCTGGCCGCGCTCGTCGCCAAGGGCGCGCTCGGTCAGAAGAGCGGCGCCGGCTTCTATAAGAAGGAAGGCAAGGCGATCAAAGTGCTCGACGCGAAGACGGGCGAATACGTCGAAGGCGGCGCGAAGGCCGACGAACTCGTCGGTCGGATTCTGAAGCGTCCGCCGGCCGAGCGCCTGAAGCTGCTGCGCGAATCGGAGCACCCGCAAGCGCAATTCTTGTGGTCGATTTTCCGCGACGTGTTCCACTACATCGCCGTGCATTTGGCGTCGATCGCCGATAACGCGCGCGACGTCGATCTCGCGATCCGCTGGGGCTTCGGCTGGAACGAAGGCCCGTTCGAAGGCTGGCAAGCCGCGGGGTGGAAGCAAGTGGCGCAGTGGGTGCAAGAGGACATCGCGGCGGGCAAGGCGCTCGCCAACGCGCCGCTGCCCGCGTGGGTATTCGAGAGCGCGGTCGCAGAACGAGGCGGCGTGCATACGGCCGAAGGCTCGTGGTCGCCGGTATCGAACAAGTTCGAGCCGCGTTCGACGCTGCCCGTCTACGGCAAGCAAGTGTTCCGCGCGCCGCTCGTAGGCGAGACGGGTGTCGATCCGAAGCACTACGGCAAGACGCTGTTCGAGAACGACTCGGTCCGCGCGTGGGTCGATGACCGCGCCGGTGAAGACGATGTGGTCATCGTCTCGTTCAAGACGAAGATGAACACGATCGGCCCGGGCGTGCTCGACGGCCTCGCGCAAGCGATCGAGCTCGCGGAGCAATCGTACAAGGGTGTGGTCGTGTGGCAGCCGACATCGCTCAAGCTCGGCACGCCGGGCGGCCCGTTCTCCGCCGGCGCGAATTTGGAAGAGGCGATGCCCGCGTTCATGATGGGCGGCGCCAAGGGCATCGAGCCGTTCGTCAAGAAATTTCAACAAGGCATGCTGCGCGTGAAGTATGCGAACGTGCCCGTCGTTGCGGCGGTGTCGGGCATCGCGCTCGGCGGCGGCTGCGAGTTGATGCTCCATAGCGCCAAGCGCGTCGCTCACATCGAAAGCTACATCGGGCTCGTCGAGGTCGGCGTCGGTCTCGTGCCCGCGGGCGGCGGCTTGAAAGAAGCTGCGCTGCGCGCCGCCGATGCGGCAACCAGCGCCGGCGCATCGAACGGCGAATTGCTCAAGTTCTTATCGAAGTCGTTCGAAAACGCGGCGATGGCCAAGGTTTCAGGCTCGGCGCTGGAAGCGCGCGCGATGGGCTATTTGAAGCCGTCGGACACGATCGTCTTCAACGTCTTCGAATTGCTCGATACGGCGAAGAAGGAAGCGCGCGCGCTGGCGGCAGCGGGCTACCGTCCGCCGTTGCCGGCCAAGCAGATTCCCGTGGCAGGGCGCTCGGCAATCTCGACGATCAAAGCGCAACTCGTGAACATGCGTGACGGCAACTTCATCAGCGCCCACGACTTCCTGATCGCCTCGCGTATCGCCGAAGCCGTGTGCGGTGGCGACGTGGAAGCGGGCAGTCTCGTCGACGAAGAATGGCTGCTCGCGCTCGAGCGTCGCGCCTTCGTCGATCTGCTCGGCACGCAAAAGACGCAAGAGCGAATCATGGGCATGCTGCAGACCGGCAAGCCGGTGCGCAACTAATTCGGCAGGAGCTGCAAATGAGCAAACAAGTGCAAGACGCATACATCGTCGCCGCTAGCCGCACTCCGATCGGCAAGGCGCCGCGCGGCGCGTTCAAGAACACGCGACCGGACGAGCTGCTCGTCCACGCAATCAAGTCGGCCGTTGCGCAAGTGCCCGGACTCGATACGAAGGTGATCGAAGACGCCATCGTCGGCTGTGCGATTCCGGAAGCCGAGCAAGGGCTCAACGTCGCGCGGATCGGCGCATTGCTCGCTGGTTTGCCGCAGTCGGTGGGCGGCGTTACGGTCAATCGCTTTTGCGCCTCGGGCGTGACGGCGCTGGCGATGGCGGCCGATCGCATTCGCGTCGGCGAGGCCGAGGCGATGATCGCAGGCGGCTGCGAATCGATGAGCATGGTGCCCATGATGGGCAATACGCCGTCGATGTCGCCGCATATCTTCGATACGAACGAGAACATCGGCATCGCCTACGGCATGGGCCTGACGGCCGAGCGCGTGGCCGAGCGCTGGAAGGTGAGCCGCGAAGATCAGGATCGCTTCTCGCTCGAATCGCACCGGAAAGCGATTGCAGGGCAGCAGGCGGGCGAGTTCAGGGACGAGATCGCCCCGTACGCGATCGTCGAGCGCGTGCCCGACTTGGCGACGGGCGAAGTGAAGACGAAGACGCGCGAGGTCGCGCTCGACGAAGGCCCGCGTCCCGATACGACGCTCGAAGGGTTGGCGAAGCTGCGTGCGGTGTTCGCGAACAAGGGTTCGGTCACGGCGGGCAATAGCTCGCAAACGTCGGACGGCGCGGGCGCGCTCATCGTCGTATCCGAAAAGATCCTGAAGCAATTCAACCTGACGCCGCTCGCGCGCTTCGTGAGTTTCGCCGTGCGCGGGGTGCCGCCCGAAGTAATGGGCATCGGGCCGAAGGAAGCGATCCCGGCCGCATTGAAGGCCGCGGGCCTGACGCAGGACGACCTGGACTGGATCGAACTCAACGAAGCGTTCGCCGCACAGTCTCTGGCGGTGATGCGCGATCTCGGCCTCGACCCGGCGAAGGTCAATCCGCTTGGCGGTGCCATTGCGCTAGGCCATCCGCTCGGCGCGACGGGTGCGATTCGCGCTGCGACGGTCGTGCACGGGCTGCGCCGCCGCAACTTGAAGTACGGCATGGTGACGATGTGCGTCGGCACCGGCATGGGCGCCGCGGGCATCATCGAGCGGCTCTGATCGACACCGCGACCCGGTCATGACGGTTCGTGCGCTTCGGAGCGTCGATGCTTCGGGGCCGCGAGCCGTTTTTTATGGAGAGAGACGATGGACATTGTGATTGATCGCAGTGCCGAGGGCGTGCTGACGATCGCTTTGAACCGGCCGGAAAAGAAGAATGCGATTACGTCGGCCATGTACCAGAGCATGGCCGACGCGCTGGCCGATGCGCAAGAAGACGCGGCGGTGCGTGCGATTTTGATCCGCGGGGGCGAGGGCGCGTTCAGCGCGGGCAACGATCTTGAAGACTTCATGAAATCGCCGCCCGGCAGCGAAGATGCGCCCGTATTGCAATTTTTGCGGCGCATCAGCGGCGCGGAGAAGCCGATCGTCGCGTCGGTTGCCGGCGTGGCAGTGGGCATCGGCACGACCTTGCTGCTCCATTGCGATCTCGTGTATGCGGCCGATTCCGCAACGTTCTCGTTACCGTTTGCGCAGTTGGGGCTGTGCCCGGAAGCGGCGTCGAGCCTGCTCCTGCCGCGCATCGCCGGTTACCCGCTGGCCGCGGAAAAGCTGTTGCTCGGTGAAGCGTTCGATGCGCAGGAAGCGCATCGCATGGGCATCGTCAATCGCTTGCTGCCGGCTGGCGAAGTCGATGCGTTCGCCCGTGCGCAAGCGGTCAAGCTTGCCGCATTGCCGGCATCGTCGCTACGTGTGACGAAGATGCTGATGAAGCGCGCACAGGGGCAGGAGATAGCCGAGCGCATGAAGGAAGAGGTCGTGCACTTCGGCAAGATGCTGCTCGCGCCCGAGGCGCGCGAAGCCATGATGGCGTTCTTTCAGAAGCGCAAGCCGGATTTCCGGCAGTTCGATTAGGCGTGCCGTGACGCATCGACATTGCTGACGCTCCGAAGGCGCGCGCCAGCCCTACGAAGCGTCGTACTCGACGTAGCTCGACGCTCTGCAAAAGCTGACGAGCCGAATTCCCGCCTGTCGCGCGAGTGCGATCGCAAGCGAGGACGGCGCCGATATCGTCGCCAGCATCGGGATGCCGACGCGCGCCACCTTGCGCACGAGCTCGTAGCTCGCGCGGCTCGATAGAAACACGAAGCCGTTCGTCGCATCGAGCCGATCTCGCACGAGGCGGCCGATCAGCTTGTCGAGCGCATTATGGCGCCCGACATCCTCGAACGCGAAAGCGATCGCACCGCTGGGGTCGCACCAGGCGGCGGCATGCAGGCCGCCCGTCATGTCCGTGAGGGTTTGGCGCAGCGGCAGTTCGCTCGCCGCGCGCGCAATCGCGCCGGGCGCGAGCCTCGAGAGAAAACCGGTATCGGGCACGCGCTCGGGAGCCAGATCGAGCAATTCGATGCTTTCGATGCCGCATACGCCGCAGCCGGTGCGGCCGGCCAGCGCCCGCCGGCGCGCTTTCAGCGCGGCGAACGCCTGCTGCGCGATCGTCAACTCGACTTGCGCATACGGCATCGCTACGCCTTCGCGGTGGAACGTGACCTCGATATCGCGAATGTCGCCGGCGCGCTCGACGATGCCTTCCGAGACCGCAAAACCGGCGGCAAATGCTTCCAGATCGCGCGGCGTGCACATCATCACAGCGTGCGAGATACCGTTGAAAACGAGCGCGACGGGCCATTCCTGGCCGACGTAGTCGTGTGCGGCCTCGACGAGGCCGTCACGATGCCTGCGCACTTCTTGCTCGATGACGCCGCATTCCTCGGCGCTCTCCAACGGGTGGTTCAAGGTCGTTCCTCGGTCAGTCTCGTACAGACCTTCTAAAATACCCGAAGCGGGCGCCGCGCGCCCGCATCACCCGGCGCAAGCGCGCAAAGGACACTGCCATGGGATTGCATGAAACGCCGCTGCTGTTCGATTTCGAGCTCGTATCGTCGGAGGATCTCACGTACATGCCGATGTCCGTGCGTTTTAACCTTGACCGCTTCGGCCTTCGGATATCGCTCGCGCAGTGGCAACTGCTGCCACATGCCGATCGCACCTTGCTAGCCCGCTTTCCCGTCGCCGAGGACGCGGTGATCGAGCCGAACTTCGATCACGCCTTGTTCGAGATGATGCGTACCCATGCCAACATCGAGCCCGACTGGTTCACGCCGGAGGCGGAGCCGGCCTGGCGCCACGCCGATGCGATTCCCGATGGTCTCGTGCAGCACAGCCGTATTGTCGGCGCTCCGGCCCCGACCGTCGAGCGTTGGGCGCGGCTTGATCCGTTCAAACGCTATGTTCTGATGAAACTGACGCGAAAAAGCGAACCGAGCCACGATTTCGTGCCGGCCATGCGCGAGTTCGGTCTGATGGAATAAGCGCACGGCGCGCCGTGCCGCCACCACTGCCGGGCGTCGAAGCGATTTGTAGGCGACGAACGACATTTTTTCTGCGACGACCCTCAACCCGCCGCTCAACCCTGCCGTTATCCATAAGTTGGCGCGCAAAGGCCCGCATCGGTTGCACATCGAAGGGCCGAGCAGGTTCGCAGTGTTGGAGGCTACCCAGCCGCGCCGCCCCTCCCTGAGCGCTTGCCGCCGGTATTTAGCATCAAGGCAAGGCGCTCGATACGACCGGCGTTCGGAATCCATGAGTTCCTTTGTATCGAAACGGCTGCTGATCAACGTCGCGGTCGCCGCGGCTGCGATCGGCGCAAATGCGTTCGTGGCCTACGGGCAGATTCGCAGCGAGCGCGCCACCGACCAGCGCACGATGCGCTCGCTGAGCGTCACGCACGAGCTCGACGACTATCGCGCGGCGCTCGGCGCCGGGCTGGCGGCGCTCGGCCGTTTCGCGCAGTCCGGTGCGCCGATCGGCGATGCCCTCGAGCGAGAGCGCGAGGCGACGCTCGAGCGCGACAAGGCGCAATTGCGGACGGCGCTGGCCGACGACGCGGTCGTGCGCGGCGATCTGCAGGCGTTATTCGACCTCGCGGACGGTGCGGAGCGCGAGACCCGGGCGGCGTTCGCGCGGGCGGCTCAGTACACCATAGGCGCGAGCCAAAGCCCTGCCGCCGCCGATTCGCGCGCTTGGGCGGCGCCCGCCTACGTGCGTGCCGGTGCGACGCTCGATCTCGTGGATGCAGCGCTCGCCAAGCTGCGCCGGCATCAAGACGCGGCGCTCAAGTCATCGCTCGCCGCTTCCGCCCATTCGACGCGGCTTACCACGCTGCTACTCATCGTGACGATGGCGGCCGGCTGCGGCATGCTCATCTACACGTTCGGCGTCAGGGAGAGCGCCGCGCGCACGAAGTTTCGCGTGGCGCGCGCCATGCGCCGCAGCGACGAGCGCTTTCGTGAGTTGTTCGACGCTCATCCGGTGCCGATGTGGGTGTACGACCGCGAAACGCTGGGCTTCCTCGCTGTCAACGCCGCGGCGGTCGAGCAGTACGGCTACAGCGAAAGCGAATTTCTAGGTATGACGATTCGCCAGTTGTCCGCGCCCGACGAACTCGCGCGGCTCGAATCGCATCTCGCGCGCGAGCAGGCGTCGCCTCGGCGCGGCCGCGTGGCGGCCGGCGTATGGCGGCACCGGCGCAGCGACGGCACGCAATTGAGCGCCGACATCACGAATCACGCATTGACGTTCATGGGCCGCCCGGCGACGTTCGTGTTGGCCGACGACGTCACCGAGCAGATCAAGGCGGAGGCCGAGGCTCAGCGGTCGAACCAGATGCTCGAAACGGTCATCGACAACATTCCGCAGCGCATCTTCTGGAAAGACCGTGACTCACGCTACCTCGGCTGCAATATGGCGTTCGCGCGCGACGCCGGCTTGGCTTACACCGAGCAAGTGATCGGCAAAACCGACCGTGACATGCCTTGGGGCGAGTTGGCCGACGAGTTGCGCAGGGCCGATGAGGAAGTCATCGCGACTGGCGTGCCCAAGATGAACCACGAGTTCGAGGTGCTCATCGGCGGCGTGCATCGCGCAGGCATCACGAGCAAGCTTCCGCTGACCAATGGGGACGGCACGGTCATCGGCGTGCTCGGCTCCTATACCGACGTGACCGATCGCAAGCGCTCCGACTTGGCGCTGCGCCTGCAAAGCCGTGCGCTCGATGCAAGCGTGAACGCGATTCTGATCACGGCCGCTGCCGAAAGCGGCCATGTCGTCGAATATGCCAATCCGGCATTCAAGCGCATCACCGGCTATGATCCCGCAGAGGTGATCGGGCAGGATTGCCGTTTCCTGCAGCGCGACGACCGCGACCAGGAAGGGCTCGTCGCCATTCGCGAAGGCCTGGCCGCGAACAAGGAAGTCAGCGCCGTGCTGCGCAATTATCGTAAAGACGGCGCGCTGTTCTGGAATCAACTGTTCATCGCGCCGGTGCCCGACGCTGACGGAAACACGACGCACCATATCGGCGTGATCAACGACGTCACCGACCTCATCCGCTATCAGGAGCAGCTCGAATACCAAGCGAACTACGATAGCCTCACACGCTTGCCGAACCGCAATCTGCTACGCGAGCGGCTCGATCACGCCATCGCGCGCGGCAAACCGCTCGCCGTTGTCTTCATCGATCTGGACGGCTTCAAGAACGTCAACGACAGTCTTGGCCATAGCGTCGGCGACCGGCTGCTCGGCGTCGTCGGCGAGCGGCTCGCGCGCAGCGCGCGGCCCAGCGATACGGTCGCGCGCCACGGCGGCGACGAGTTCGTGATCGTGCTGACGGATGCCGTCGACGAACGGACGCTGATCGGATGGATGGAGCGCGTGCGCGCGACGATCTCCGAGCCGGTCTGGCTCGACGGCACGGAGTTATACGTCGGCTGCAGCATGGGCGCGAGCCTGTACCCGCAGGATGGCGAGGACGTCGAAACCCTGCTGAAGAAATCCGATCTCGCGATGTACCGCGCGAAGGACATGGGGCGCAACACGTTCCAGTTCTACCAGCCGGAAATGAACACCAGCGTGGGCGCGCGGCTCAATCTCGAGCGGCGGCTGCGGCGTGCGCTGCGCGACGGCGAGTTCTTGTTGCACTACCAGCCGCAAGTCGACATCGAAACAGGGCAAATCGTGGGCATGGAAGCGCTCGTGCGCTGGCACGACCCCGAAGTGGGGCTGGTGCCGCCCTCGGCATTCATTCCCGTGGCCGAAGAGAGCGGCCTCATCGGCCCGCTGTCCGAATGGGTGCTGCGCGAGGCGTGCCGGCAGAACAAGGCCTGGCAGGACGACGGTTTGCCCCCTGCTCGGGTGTCGGTGAATTTGTCGGCGCGGCAATTTCAGCAGCGCGACATCGCCAAACTCGTCACGGCGGTCCTCGAAGAAACCGGCCTCGACCCGCAGTACCTCGAACTCGAACTGACCGAGAGCACGATCATGCGCAATGCGGAAGAGGCCGTGACGATGCTCAGCGAGCTGCACGCGTTGGGGATCGGCCTTGCCATCGACGATTTCGGCACCGGCTATTCGAGCTTGAGTTACTTGAAGCGCTTCCCCGTCGACCGGTTGAAGATCGACCGCTCGTTCGTGTCCGATATCGGCGCATCGAGCGACGACGAAACCATTACGTCGGCGATCATCGCGCTCGCCCATTCGCTGCAGTTGCAGGTGATCGCCGAAGGCGTCGAAACGGCCGCGCAGCTCGATTTCTTGAAGGAGCGCGCTTGCAACGAAATGCAGGGCTATTTCTTCGCGCGGCCGATGCCGCACGATGCGATCCCTGCCCTCCTGCAGCGCACGCGCGCCGAATCCCGCGCCGTCCTGGTCTGACCCACGAAGTCGGGGGCCGTCGCGGGCCGCGGCGAGGTTACTTCAACTCGGGCAATTTGCGCGGGCGGCGCTCGGCGTCGGTCGCCACGTAAGTCAGCGTGGCTTCGGTGACCTTGACGAGTTCCTCGTCCAAGCTCATACGCTGCGCGAACACTTCCACCGAAATGGTCATGGAGGTCGTGCCCGTTTTGACGATATCCGCGTAGAAGCTGAGCAGATCGCCGACGAAGACGGGCTGCTTGAAGACGAACGAATTGACGGCGACGGTCGCGACGCGGCCGTTGGCGCGGCGGCTAGCGGGAATGGAACCCGCGATGTCGACTTGCGCCATGATCCAGCCGCCGAACACGTCGCCGTGGACGTTGGCGTCCGAGGGCTGAGGCACGACGCGCAAGGCGCAGGTCTTTTGCGGAAGCAGTGGGGTCGAGATAGTCATTGGGCGTACCGGTTCTGCAACAATGGGCCGAGCCTGCCACAATACGGTCGCTAGCCCGAGCAGCGAAATTGTACGGGCAAAACGCATAGAGAGCGCGGCGGCGGCATCATCGCCTCGCGTTGGCTGCCTCGGCCGCCGATCGACCGATGCTCGTTCCGCCGCCTTGCGGCTTCGCTCCAACCCACATCATGCATCGCCATAGCGCTTCTTCCGAACCTTCACCGCTACCCGCCGCGGGCAGCCAACGCCGCGATTGGCAAACGATTCGTTCGCTGCTGCCGTATCTCGCGGCGTACAAGTGGCGCGTCGCGCTCGCGCTTTCCTGCCTGATCGGTGCGAAGGTAGCGAACCTCGGCGTGCCGATCGTGCTCAAGCGCATCGTCGATGGGCTTGCGTCGATGCGCCAATTGACCGCACTCGGGCGCGCGCAGCACGAACCGGCGATCGTGCTCGCCGGCGGCATTGGCCTGCTCGTCGTCGCCTATGCGCTCGTGCGGCTCTCGACGTCGCTGTTTACCGAACTTCGCGAGATTCTTTTTTCGAAGGTGACCGAAAGCGCCGTCCGCCAATTGGCGCTCAAGGTTTTCCGGCATTTGCATTCGCTCTCGCTGCGTTTCCATCTCGAGCGCCAGACGGGCGGCATGTCGCGCGATATCGAGCGTGGCACGCGCGGCATTTCGCAGCTGATTTCCTACTCGCTCTACAGCATCTTGCCCACGCTCGTGGAAGTAGGCCTCGTGCTCGGCTTTTTCATCGTCAAATACGAGGCGTACTACGCGATCGTCGCGTTCATCGCGCTAGCGGTCTATATCGTGTTCACGGTCAAAGTCACGGAATGGCGCACGCATTTTCGCCGGACGATGAACGAGCTCGATTCGCGCGCTAACTCGCGCGCGATCGATTCGCTCCTGAACTACGAGACGGTGAAATACTTCGGCAACGAACAATGGGAGGCGCGGCGCTACGACGAAAACCTGCAGCGTTACCGGGCTGCGGCGATTCAATCGCAGAACTCGCTGTCGCTGCTCAACTTCGGCCAGCAGACGATCATCGGCACGGCGCTCGTTTTCATCTTGTGGCGCGCGACGCAGGGCGTCATGGCCGGACGGCTCACGCTGGGCGATCTCGTGCTCATCAACACTTTCATGCTGCAGTTGTATATCCCGCTCAATTTCTTGGGCGTCGTCTATCGCGAGCTGAAGCAAAGCCTGACGGACATGGACCGCATGTTTACGCTGCTCGGCGCGGCGCGCGAGGTGCCCGATGCGCCGGGCGCGCCGCCGCTCGTCGTGCGCGGCGGCGCAGTGAAGTTCGAGCACGTGCGCTTCGGCTATGAGAGCACGCGCATCATTCTCGACGATGTGACGTTCTCGATACCGGCAGGGACCACGACCGCCGTCGTCGGCCCGAGCGGATCGGGCAAATCGACACTGGCGCGGCTCCTGTTTCGTTTCTACGATCTGGACCGAGCGAGCGGCGGAGCGATTACGATCGATGGTCAGGACGTGCGCGACGTGACGCAAGATTCGCTGCGCGCGTCGATCGGCATCGTGCCGCAAGACACCGTGCTGTTCAACGACACCATCTACTACAACATCGCTTACGGGCGTCCCACGGCTTCGCGCGACGAAGTGATCGCGGCGGCGCGCGCGGCGCATATTCACGAGTTCATCGAAGGCTTACCCAAGGGATACGAAACGCCCGTGGGCGAGCGCGGGCTCAAGCTTTCGGGCGGCGAGAAACAGCGCGTCGCAATCGCTCGCACCCTGCTCAAGAGCCCGCCGATTCTCATCTTCGACGAAGCCACTTCCGCGCTCGATTCGCGCTCGGAGCGCGCGATCCAGCATGAGCTCGATCAGATTGCGCGCGGGCGCACAACGCTCGTCATCGCACACCGCCTCTCGACGATCGTGCATGCCGAGCAGATCCTCGTCATGGATCATGGGCGCATCGTCGAGCGCGGCACGCATGCGCAGTTGCTCGAGGCGGGCGGCGCGTTCGCGCAAATGTGGGCATTGCAGCAGCGCGCCGCGCATCGCGCACAGGCCGAGCCCGCGGCTCACGGTGAGGACGCTTGAGCTTGAGCCGTCGGACCGTGCCCAACCGCTAGACGCGGCCCGTCGCTCGCTCCTGGCCGCCGGTGTGCGCGCAGCTTGCCCCGCGCCGCTAGCGCGAAGCGGAGGCCGCATCGCGCAGGGCAGCATCGAGCGCGCGCAATTGCTCGGGCGTTCCTACGTTTTCCCAGCGTCCTTCGTAAAGCTCGCCGCTTGCGCGACCTGTTGCGATCGTGTCGCGATAGTAGGGCGTCAGCGCCCGGCGTTCGCCGTGCGCCAAGCCGCGGAACATGCGCGTGTCGTAAAGGCCGATGTTGCCGAAGGTGTAGCGCCGATCGCCGTCGAGCGAAAGCCGGCCGGCCGCATCGAGGGCAAAATCGCCGCGCGGATGAAAGGGCGGGTTCGGGACCATGACGAGATGCATGCCCGGCTGCTCGCAAGCCTTCAGACGCGCGGCCGCCTCAAGTAGGTGCGCGTAATCGAACTCGCAGAAGACGTCTCCGCTCACGGCGAGAAACACCGCGGGCGCGCCGCTCGCCTCGAGCAGCGGCAATGCCTGTGCAATGCCGCCCGCGGTTTCGAGCGCCACGGCTTCCGCCGAATAGGCGAGCCGCACGCCGAAGCGCGAACCGTCGCCGAGTGCTGCTTCGATCTGCTTGCCGAGCCAGGCGTGATTGATGACGATGTCGACGATGCCGGCTTGCGCCAGGCGCTCGATCTGCCAGACGATGAGCGGCTTGCCGCCGGCGTCGAGCAATGGCTTGGGCCGCGTGTCGGTGAGTGGGCGCATCCGCTCGCCTCGGCCCGCAGCGAAAATCATGGCCGTCGTCAATGCGTGCGTCATCGATTGCGCCGCTTTCAAAAAGTGTAGCCGACTTGCTGCGAACGATCGTCGAGATCGTCGAGCAAGCGTGCGAACGGCACCAGCGGGCGATAGCGCTCGCATACCTTGCGCGCGTACCCGACAAAGCGCGGGAGATCGGTCAGATAGCGCGGCTTGCCGTCCCGGTGATGCAATCGCGCAAAGAGCCCGAGTACTTTGATATGCCGCTGCAGCCCCATCCATTCAATTTGCCGGTAGAACTCGCCGAAATCGGGATCGACGGGCAGGCCCGCCTTTTTCGCGTGCTCCCAGTAATAGGCGAAGCAGTCGAGTTCGAACGACTCGTCCCAACTGATGAATGCGTCGCGCAGTAGCGAGGCGAGGTCATAGCTGATCGGGCCATAGACGGCGTCTTGGAAATCGAGCACGCCCGGGTTCGGTTCGCAAATCATCAAATTGCGCGGCATGAAATCACGCAACATGAACACCTGCGGCTGCGCGCGCGCACTCGCGATGAGCAGCGCGTAGGTGCGATCGAGCACGCCGCGCATTTTTTCATCGATCTGCCGGCCGAGATGGCGCGATATGTACCATTCGGGCATCAGCTCCATCTCGCGGCGCAGGAAGGCTTCATCGAAAGGCGGCAGGACGCCCTCGCGCGTGCTCGACTGCCAGCGGATCAACGCGTCGACCGCATCGCGCATCAGCGGCTTCGCGCGCACGGTGTCGTTGGAATCGAGCGCGTCGATATAGCTGTGCGTCCCGAGATCGGTGACCAGCATGAAGCCGTTGTCGAGATCGCATTCCAGCACGCGCGGCGCATGCACGCCCGCTTCGCACAACATCTGCGCCACTTGCGCGAACTCGCGGCATTTCTCGGGGGGGGGCGCATCGACGGCGATCAGCGACGCACCGTGCTCGCTTGCGCTCGCGAGCCGGAAATAGCGGCGGAAACTGGCGTCGCTGGAGGCGGGCGCGAGGCTCTGGAGGTCGAGGCCGTAGCGGTGCGCGAAGGTGCCGAGCCAGGCGGCGAGGGCATCGCGCCGTATGTCGGCGGAGGAATCGGTCATCGTGGGTGCGGGCTGTAAAACGTCTTGCCATATAATACCCGACGACTTTTTGTGTTGCGCCCCAGTCCCCGTGTCGGCTTTCGCACGGTCCCGTTCGATTGCTCGCCGCTCGCGCGAAGCGCGCTGCGCGGCACGCCGCCTTTCGCGGCCGACGCGGGCGACGTGCGATGGGTGCCGCGCCAGCCCCCGAGCCGATTCGCCAAACGATAGATGCCGCCAAGACCGCTCCTTTCCAAGAATTTTCCCGGCGACGCGTTGCCACGCGTGAGGCGGCTCGTTGCGGCGCTCATCGCCGTTCCCGGCTTGATGCCCGCCGTGTCGCACGCACAGTTGACGGGCGCCGCCGCCGAGCCTCAGCCGACGGACGTCCCATGGGGCTTGCGGCTGGCGCCGCAATTGACCGAGCATCCGTTGCGGGCGGGCAGCGCGCCTGCAACCTTCGTGCTGGGCGACCAGACCAACGGCACATCGGACCGGGATGTCGCGGCCAAGGGCGCAGCCGAACTGCGGCGGGGCGTGGCCGTGGTCAAGGCGGACGCGTTTCACTACGATCAGGACACCGATATGGCCGATGCCTACGGCCAGGTGCGCGTGATCGACAATGGCGTCCTGTTCGCGGGGCCTGAGGCGCATTTGAAGGTGGGCGCGAGCGAGGGCTACATGCCTTCGCCGAAATACCGTTTCAGCTTGAATGGCGCCTCGGGCAGCGCGGCGCGCGTCGATATGCTCGACAGCGAGCGCTCCGAATTCACGAGCGCGACGTACACCGCGTGCCAGTGCGCGGATCCGGCGTGGTATATCCGCGGCAGCCGCTTCGATTTCGATACGGGCGCCGAGGAAGGCGTGGCGCACAACGGCGTTCTATTCTTTCAAGGCGTGCCGATTTTCGCGAGCCCGTGGCTGTCGTTCCCGCTGACGGGCAATCGTCGCAGCGGCCTGTTGCCGCCGCAATTCTCGATGGGCTCGAACAACGGTTTCGAGTTGTCGCTGCCGTACTATTTCAATATCGCGCCGAACCGCGATTTGACGTTGACGCCGCGCCTCATCTCCAAGCGCGGCGTGCAGACTCAGGCGGTGTTCCGCTATTTGTCGCCGAGCTATTCGGGCACGTTCACTGGCGAATTCCTGCCCAACGATGCGATCAAGCACGAGAATCGCTACGCGGTCTACTGGCACCACAACCAGAATCTCGGGCACGGGTTCGGTGCCTATGTGTCGTATAACAAGGTATCCGACGACACGTATTCGCAGGACCTTGCGTCGGTCGGCAATCAGTTTCTCGTCGGCACGCAGGTGTTGTTTCAGCAGGAAGCGGGCCTGACGTATAGCAATGGTCCCTGGTCGGTGGTAGCACGTGAGCAGCATTGGCAGACGATGCCCGGCTCGACGCCGCCGTACGGCCGCGAGCCGGAATTGAACGTGAAGTACGCCAAGTACAACGTCGGCGGCTTCGACTTCGGCGCAGAGGCCGACTACACGCGTTTCAGAATCACCACGGCCGATTCGACGGAAGGCGACCGGGTGGTGTTCAACCCGTACGTCTCATACGGAATCGTCGGCCCGGGCTATTTCGTCGTGCCGAAGGCGCAGCTCCATTTCGCCTCGTACGACCTCAGCAATATTGCGACCGGGGCGCCGTCCGGGCAGCCGAAGGCGTTCACCGAGTCGATTCCGACGTTCAGCTTCGATACGGGGCTCGTATTCGATCGTTCCGTGCGCCTGTTCGGCCAGGATTACATCCAGACGCTCGAGCCGCGGCTGTACTACGTCTATACGCCGTACCGCAATCAGTCGTTCGCGCCGCTGTTCGATACGGCCGAGTCCGACTTCGGGCTTGCCGAAATCTTCACGCCGAACACGTTCGTCGGCAACGATCGCATCGCCGACGCGAACCGCCTGACGGCGGGTTTGACGACGCGTTTCATCGACGCCGCGACGGGCGACGAGCGCGCCCGTTTCGTGCTGGCGCAAGAGTATTACTTCACGGATCAGCGCGTGGCGTTGTCCACGAATACGCCGACGCCGGCCACAGGGCATTCGGATTTGATCTTCGGCGCCTCGCTCAAGCTCGGGGCCGGTTTCGCTTCGGAAACAGCGTTCCAATATAATGCGGACGACAACCAGCTCGTGCGATCGAGCATCGGTTTCGGCTATAGCCCCGACGATCGCAAGGTGATCAACGTGGCCTACCGCTACACGCGTGCGAATCCGACGCTGAGCAATCAGGCGATCAACCAGGTGCTGTTGTCGGCGGAATGGCCGCTTACGCGTCGGCTCTATGCCGTCGGACGGTTCAATTACGATCTGCAAGGGCATCGCCTCGTCGACGGCCTAGTCGGCTTCCAGTACGATGCCGATTGCTGGGTCCTCGGCGTCGGCGCGCAGCGTTATGCGAACGGCTTGAATTCCTCTGGGCAGCATTCGTCGGCAACGCACGTGCTTGCGCAACTGACGCTCAAGGGCTTCACGACCGTCGACAACGGGCTTGTGGCCGCGTTCCGCGCCGGCGTGGCCGGGTATCAGGAGCCGCCGCCGCCACCGCCGCCGCTGGCTCGTTTCACCAATTACGAGTAAGCGCCGAGGGAATTCGAGCGGGATTCAAGTAGGCATGCGCAAAAAAGGGCACGTGACACACGTACCCTAGACATTTGGAGCATCTGTGGCAATCGTGAATAAAGTTCGCTTGGCAACACTGGCAGCCTGCGTGGCCACCGCCATTTTCCTGCCGGCCGCGCCGGCTGCGGCGCAAGCCCTGAAGGCGCAAGCCGGCCAAACGGTCGACTCGGTCGCCGCCGTCGTCAATGGCGACGTCATCACCGTGCGCGAGCTCGATCAGCGCGTGGCGCTCATTGGGCGGCGGCTCGAGCAGCAGCACGCGCCCGTGCCGCCGCAAGACCAGTTGCGCGCGCAGGTGCTCAATCAAATGGTGATCGAACGCGTCCAACTGGAAAAAGCGAAGGAAGACGGCATCGTCGTCGACGACGCGACCGTGCAAAAGACGCTGCAGCGTCTGGCCACCGCCAATCACTTGTCGCTCGAAGTCTATCGGTCGCGAATCGAGGCTGAAGGCGTGCCTTGGTCGGTCTTCACGCGCGACGCGCGCAACGAACTCACGCTGTCGAAGCTGCGCGAGAAAGAGGTCGACAGCAAGGTGACGGTGTCCGATGCCGAAGTCGCCAACTACATCGCCAGTCAGCGCGGGCCGGGTGCGCGGGCGCAGCAAGATTTGCGCATCGAGCACATTCTCGTGAAGGCGCCCGCCGGCGCGGCGCAGACCGACATCGATGCCGCGCAGAAGAAGGCGGAGGCCATTCTTCAGCAAGCGAAGGGCGGCGCGAAATTCGAATCGCTGGCGAAGGACAACTCTCAGGCCGCCGATGCGGCCAAAGGCGGCGATCTCGGTTTCAAGTCGCCGGGAAATCTGCCCGCGCCGTTCGTGACTGCCGCGTCCCAGTTGCGGCCGGGCGAGGTCGCCCCGGATCTGATTCGCACCGACGAAGGTTTCGAGATCGTGCGGCTCGTCGACCGGCGCACGGGTATCGGCGGTTCGGCGGCCGATGCGCCCAAGCTCGTGCAAACGCACGTGCGCCATATCCTCGTGCGCGTCGGCGATGGTCAGCCCGAAGGCGCGGCACGGCAAAAGCTGCTCGAAATTCGCCAGCAGATCGAGGCGGGCGGCGATTTCGCCAAGTTCGCGAGCACGTACTCGCAAGACGGCTCGGCGTCGCAAGGCGGCGATCTCGGCTGGGTCAGCCCCGGCGAAACGGTGCCGGAATTCGAGCGCGCGATGAACAACCTGAAGGACGGCGAGGTGAGCGAGCCTGTTCGTAGCGAGTACGGCTACCACTTGATCCAGGTACTGGGCCGGCGCGAAGCGGAAGGTTCGGTGCAGCAGCAGTTGGATTTGGCGCGTCAGGCGATCGGTCAGCGCAAGGCAGAGCAAGCGTACTCGGATTGGCTGCGGCAACTGCGCGATTCGGCCTACGTCCAGTACAAGATCGGCGGCCCGCTCGCGCAGCAACAGTGAGCCGATAAACGATGACGAGCGCCGTCGGTACCGCCCCCTTGACCATCGCGATTACGACCGGCGAGCCCGCCGGCGTGGGGCCGGAATTGACGGCGGCAGCGCTGGCCGGTGCGGCGGCGCATTGGCCGGGCGTGCGGTTTGCGGTGCTGGGAGACGCGGCGCTGCTCGAAGCGCGCTCTAGGGCTGTTGGTGTCGATTGGCCGGCGTTGCTGGCCGCAGGGCAGGTGAGCGTGGCCTCTCGGGCGTTGGCGGTGCCGGCGCAGGCGGGACGTCTCGATGCGGCCAACGGCCGCTATGTGCTGGGATTGCTCGACGACGCGATCGATGGTGCACTCAGCGGCGCTTTCGATGCGATCGTCACGGCGCCGCTGCAAAAGAGCACCATCAACGATGCCGGCGTTCCGTTCACGGGACACACCGAATATCTTGCCGAGCGCACCGCTACGCCGCGCGTCGTCATGATGCTGGCCGGCACGGGCGATCGTCCGTTGCGCGTGGCGTTGGCGACGACGCATTTGCCGCTCAAGGATGTCGCGGGGGCGCTCACGATCGACGGTCTCGTCGAAACGATCGCCATCATCGATCGCGATCTGCGCCGTTATTTCGGTTTGCCGGTGCCGCGTATTCTCGTCACCGGGCTCAATCCCCACGCGGGCGAGAACGGCTACTTGGGGCGCGAAGAGATCGACGTCATCGCTCCCGCCCTCGCTTTGGCGACCGGGCGCGGTATCGACGCGCGCGGCCCTTATCCGGCCGATACGCTGTTCCAACCGCGCTACCTCGATCAAGCCGATTGCGTGCTTGCGATGTTCCACGATCAAGGGTTGCCTGTGCTCAAATATGCGACTTTCGGCGAAGGCGTCAACATTACGTTGGGGCTGCCGATCGTTCGCACGTCGGTCGATCACGGCACCGCGCTCGATCTCGCCGGCACCGGGCGTGCCGATGCGGGCAGCATGATCGCGGCTATCGACACGGCCGTTACGATGGCGCGCAACCGGCGCGGCGGCTGACGGGCGGCTGCCTGCGGCGACGTTGTTCGTCGCAGCGTTTCTCGACTTATTTCGGGTTTCTTGCCATTTCGATGTCCACCAGCAGACAGCACCAAGGCCATTTCGCGCGCAAGCGGTTCGGTCAGAACTTCCTTGTCGATCTCGGCATCATCGATTCGATCGTCTCGCTCATTGCGCCCGAGCGCGGCCAGCGAATGGTCGAGATCGGGCCGGGCTTGGGTGCGCTGACCGAGCCGCTGGTCGAACGCCTCGCCACGCCCGAGATGCCGTTGCATGCCGTGGAACTCGATCGCGATCTCATCGCGCGGTTGCAGGACAAGTTCGGTGACCGGCTCGCTTTGCATGCGGGCGATGCGCTCGCGTTCGATTTTTCGACGCTCGTCGCGACGCGCGAGAAGCCGACGCTGCGCATCGTCGGCAATTTGCCTTACAACATATCGAGCCCGTTGCTGTTTCATCTGATGTCGTTTGCGCCGATCGTGATCGATCAGCACTTCATGTTGCAGAACGAAGTGGTCGAGCGGATGGTGGCGGAGCCTGGCACGAAGGCGTTCGGGCGGCTTTCGGTGATGCTGCAATACCGCTACGTGATCGACAAACTGCTCGATGTGCCGCCGGAATCGTTCCAGCCGCCGCCGAAGGTCGATTCGGCGATCGTGCGGATGATTCCTTACGCGCCGCACGAGCTGGCGAGCGTCGATATGCGGCTGTTCGGCGAACTCGTGACGGCGGCGTTTTCTCAGCGGCGCAAGATGTTGCGCAATACGCTGGCGGCGTATCGAGACAAGGTCGATTTCGAAGGGCTTGGCTTCGACCTGGCGCGGCGTGCGGAAGATGTGCCCGTCGACGAGTATGTGCGCGTGGCGCAAGCGCTGGCGGCGGGGCGGTAGTGCGCTAGTTCGCTAGTTCGCTAGTTCGACGGTGCCCGCCGCGCCGGCGCATTCACGAGCACGATGCCCGCCAGCACGAGCATCGAAGCGAACACGAAGCGCGTGCTGAACGATTCGCCGAGCAGCACCACCCCGAAGCCGACGCCGAACAGCGGTGTGAGAAACGAGAATACCGACAAGCGCGAGGCCATATAGCGCGTCAGCAACCAGAACCAAGTCAAATAGCTGACGAACGCTACCGCGACGGCTTGATACGCCAGGCTTGCCACCGCCAGCGGCGTGACATGGACACGGTGTTCTTCGCCTAGCGCAAACGCGATCGCCAGCAACACGACAGCCGAGACGGCAAGCTGATAGAACAACGTCTTGCTCGCGCTCGTATGCGAGAGCGAGGTCGCGCGCACCACCACGGTGGTCGCGGCCCACATGACGCCGCCGAGCACGCCGAGCGAATCGCCCACTAAGCCTGCGAGCGCAGACGCCCCAGGGGCCGGCACGCGCGCGAAGCCATCGGCGAATGCGAGCGCGATGCCGACAAACGCGATCGCCACCCCGCACCATTGCAGGCGGCGCATCTTCTCACCGGCCACGAACGCATGCAAACCGATGGCCGTGAAGCACGGCGCCGTGTACAGAAAGACTGCCATGCGCGAGGCGCTCGTGAGCGTGAGTCCCGCGAAGATGCAAATAAATTCACCTGCGAACAGGATCCCCGCCAGTAGGCCTGGTGCGAGCGTGCCGTCTTGCCGGAACAGCGGCGTGCCGCGCAAGCGTGCCCAGCCGAAGACGAGCAGGGCCGCGATCGTCGAGCGCAAGCCTGCCTGGAACATCGGGCCGAGCGCACCGTTGGTCGTTTTGATGGCCACCTGTTGCAGGCCCCAAATCGCGCACAGCAGGATCATCAGTGCGATGGCAAATGCATCCGGCGCTCGTCGCGCGGGAATCGACGTACCGATTGCTGCAGTGGCGGTGTTCATCCGAAGTCGTATCGATCGAGAGAGGGAGGTGCGGCGCCGGCGATTCGGCACAGTAGCGGGCCTGTGCCAGCCCGGCGTCGACGGGCCCACGTACCATACCAAAACGGCGGGCCGAACGCTTTATCGCGCCGAAGTGGCCCCATCGCCGTCAGGGCAAGCACGCTGCGCAGTTTCTTGCTAGATTTCGCTTCTTCGCCTCATTTGTCATGAAACTGGAGACTACGATGCGCTTGCTGCACACGATGCTACGGGTCGGCGATCTCGACCGCTCGCTCAAGTTCTACACCGAGTTGCTCGGCATGAAGCTGCTGCGCCGCCAAGATTACCCCGAGGGCCGCTTTACGCTCGCTTTTGTCGGCTACACCGAAGAAAGCGAAGGCGCCGTTATCGAGTTGACGCACAACTGGGACACCAAAACCTACGACCTGGGCACGGGCTATGGCCATATCGCGCTAGAAGTCGACGACGCCTATGCGGCGTGCGAGAAGATCAAAGCGCAGGGTGGGACCGTTGTACGCGAGGCTGGCCCGATGAAGCACGGTACGACTGTGATCGCATTCGTCACGGATCCGGACGGCTACAAGATCGAGTTCGTTCAGCACAAGACTCACTGACTCGGCGTGCGCGCGGCGTCGATGCCTCGGCGCACCGGCGCACCGGCACAACCCGCGCTCATCGTCACAGCGTCGGTAGCAATTCCGGCGGGTGATGCTTGAGCGTATGCCGCGCTTCGCGAAACTCGGGGAAGATCGATTCCACCGTTTGCCAAAAGCGCGGGCTGTGGTTCATCTCGCGCAGATGGGCGAGTTCGTGTGCGACCACATAGTCGATGATCGACAGCGGAAAGTGAATGAGCCGCCAGTTCAGACGAATGCGGCCGTCGCTCGAACAACTGCCCCAGCGGGTCGCGGCCGAAGACAACGCGTAGCCCTTGTACGCGACGCCGAGCTTCGGCGCGTAGTAGGCCAGCCGTTCTCCGAACAGCCGCTTCGCCTCCGTTTGCAGCCAGCCCTGCACGCGGTCTTTGATCTGCTGCCCATCGGCGTGCGCGGGTAGCGCAAGCGCTAGCGCGGCGGCTTGCTCGTCGTACGAGAGCGCTGCCTGAGCGGAAGCGAGCGCGATCCGCACGGGCTTGCCTAGAAACGGAATGAGCGCCCCGTCGCGCCACTCGATGCGCGGCAGCGCGCGTTGCTCCGTGCGCGTCTGCCATTCGGCGAGCTTCGCAAAAATCCAGCGCTCCTTGCCGACGATCGCCGTTTCGATGTCGGCGAGCGTCACCCATCGCGGCGCCGTGATCGTCAGGCCGCTTCCGTCGATCGAAAACCCGATGGTGCGTCGCGACGAGCGCTTGAGCCCGTATTCGAGCGTGCGCCCGCTCAGCGTCAAACGCCGCGACTTGACGCCATTCGGCGCGGGATCGGGGCGCGGCGGCGAGCCGCTCGCTGGCGGGGCGAGCAAGCCTTCGCCGGCAGACTCCGAGAACAGCGGCAGGTCGAGTTGCCGGCTGTCGAGAGCTGTTGCGGGGGGAGGCTCGGCGGACCTGGGCATCGTGCGCTATCGATTCGACCGTTAGCTGCGCACGGCATTGGGGCGCTTACCGACGCGAAGGCCCGCGCCGCCGATGTCCGTGTCGCGGTAAGCGTCGGGATCGATGCGGCGCATCTCGGTTTCGATCCATGCTTCGACGCGCGAATTGAGTTCGTCGGGGGTGAGTCCTGCCGATGCGATCGGCTTGCCGATCGATACCGTTACCGTGCCCGCGTATTTGATGAACGAGTTGCGCGGCCAGACGTGGCCGGCATTGTGCGCGATCGGCACCACGGGCGCGCCCGCATCGATGGCGAAGCGCGCGCCGCCCGTCTTGTATTTGCCTTGCGAGCCCACTTGCGTGCGCGTGCCCTCGGGGAACATGATCACCCAGGCGCCTTCGCTCATGCGCTTGCGCCCTTGCTTGACGACCGAAGCGAACGCGTACTTGCCTTCCTTGCGGTCGATGTGAACCATCTTCAACAGACCGAGCGCCCAGCCGAAGAACGGGACGTAAAGCAGTTCGCGCTTGAACACGTAGCAAAGCGGGCGCGGCATGATCGCGGGAAACGCAACCGTCTCCCAAGCCGACTGATGCTTCGACAGCAGCACGGCCGGCCCGTTGGGCAGATGTTCCATGCCCTCGATCCGATAGCGGATGCCGTTCAAATGCCGCGCGACGAATAAGGTGCTGCGGCACCAGCCGACGGCCATCCAGTAGCGCCGGTCGGCATTGAGGAACGGGAAAGCGATGAAGCAGGCGATCGCGTACGGCATCGTGTACACGATGAAAAATATGAACAGCAGTAATGAGCGGAGGAGGCGGGCAAATGGCATGGGGGTCTTCGATCGGTTGGCGTCGAGCGCGCTTGCGCGGCTCAGTCGGCGTGGCTCGCTAGGAACGTCAGCGCGAACGCCTTCAGGTCGTCATGCACTTGCGTGCCGGCGGGCAAACCGCCTGCCGCGAGCGCTTTTTTGCCTTTGCCGGTCAGCACGAGATGGGTGGGGAAACCGAGCGCCGCGCCGGCTTGCAAGTCGCGCAATGCATCGCCGACCACCGGCGTCGTAGCCGGATCGATCTCGAAGCGATCGAGGATCATCTGCAACAGGCCGGGCTTGGGCTTGCGGCACTCGCATTGATCCTCTGCCGTGTGCGGGCAGAAAAAGACGGCGTCGATGCGACCGCCCACGGCTGCCGCCGCGCGATGCATCTTCTCATGCATGGCGTTCAGCGTGGCCATGTCGAACAAGCCGCGGCCGATGCCGGACTGATTCGATGCGACCACGACGCGGTAGCCGGCCTGGTTCAATCGTGCGATTGCCTCCAGGCTGCCCGGAATCGCCACCCACTCATCGGGCGATTTGATGAAGGCGTCGGAGTCGACGTTGATGACGCCGTCGCGATCGAGGATGACAAGCTTCTTGCCCGAACTCATAAGTGTCTCTTTCTCTCTCTCTTGCTCGTTATGCCTCGTTATGCCGCGAGCTTGGAGATGTCGGCGACGCAGTTCATCTGCGCATGCAGTTCGGCCAGCAGCGCGAGCCGGTTTTTGCGCAATGCGGCGTCCTCGGCGTTGACCATCACGTCGTTGAAGAACGTATCGACGGGATCGCGCAGCGCCGCGAGCGCCGATAGCGCACGCGTGTAGTCGCGCCGTTCCAATTGCGCTTGAACGGCGGGCGCGACCCGCTTCAACTGTTCGTTCAGGGCAAGCTCCGCCGGTTCGACGAGTAAGGCCGGTTGCACTGCGAGCGCCGCCGAAGCCGCCACAGCCGATGCGCCGGCTGTCGCAAGGCTGACCTCGCCTTCCGATTTTTTCAGGATGTTCGTGATTCGCTTGTTCGCCGCGGCCAGCGCACCGGCTTCGGGCAGCGCCGAAAATTCGCGCACGGCATCCAGGCGGGCGACGATGTCGTCGAGCCTCGTGGGCTGAAGGCTTAGCACGGCTTCGATCTCGCTGGCGGCGTAGCCGCGCTCGCGCAGCAGGCCCCGCAGGCGATCCATGAAGAACGCGTAAAGCGCATCGGTGCAATCGGCCACTTGCGGCGTGGTGCGAAAGCACGCGGCGGCCTCGCGCAGCAGTGCGACGAGATCGATCGGCAACGCTTTCTCGATCAAGATGCGCAGCACGCCGAGCGCTTGGCGGCGCAGGGCGAACGGATCTTTTTCCCCGGTGGGCACGAGGCCGATGCCCCAGATGCCAGTCAGCGTCTCCAGCTTGTCGGCGAGCGCGACCGCGGTGCCGACGCCCGTCGCCGGCAATGCGTCGCCCGAGAAGCGCGGCTGATAGTGTTCGGTACAGGCAAGGGCGACTTCCTCCGCTTCGCCGTCGTGGCGCGCGTAGTAGGTGCCCATCGTGCCTTGCAGTTCGGGGAACTCGCCGACCATGTCGGTCAACAAGTCGGCCTTCGCGAGCCGCGCGGCGCGTGCGGCCAGCGCGGGATCGGCGTTCAGGTGCGGGGCGATGAGGCGCGCCAGCGCTTCGAGCCGCTCCACGCGTTCGAGCTGCGAGCCGAGCTTGTTGTGATAGACGACGTTCGCGAGCAGCGGCACGCGCGCGGCGAGCGGCTTCTTCTTGTCTTGCTCGAAGAAGAATTTGGCGTCGGCCAGGCGCGGACGCACCACGCGCTCGTTGCCTTCGACGATTTCGCTCGGCGTGTCGGTGGCGATGTTCGAGACGATCAGAAAGCGCGAGCGCAGCTTGCCAGTTTCATCGGTGAGCGCGAAGTACTTTTGGTTCGTCTGCATCGTCAGGATCAGGCACTCCTGCGGCACGGCTAGGAACTGATCGTCGAAGCGGCATTCGTAGACGACGGGCCATTCGACGAGCGCGGTCACTTCGTCGAGCAGCGCCTCGGGCATCACGACGCGATCGCCGTGGGCATGGGCGTTCAATTGCGCTACGATGCGCTCGCGCCGCTGCGCGAAGCTCGCCATCACATGGCCCTTGGTGTGCAGCGTGTGCGGGTAATCGTCGGCGTGCATGATGGCTACGAGGCCGTCCGAGAGGAAGCGGTGGCCGAGCGTCGTATCGCCGGCGTCGATGCCGAATGCCGTCACGGGCACGACCGCTACGCCGTGCAAGACGGTGAGGCGTTGCACCGGGCGCACGAACTGCACGCTCGCGCCGTCGGGGCGCTGGTACGTCATTACCTTGGGAATCGGCAACTTGCCCGGCGCGAGGACTTCGTCGAGCGCGGCTTGCAGACCGTCGGCGAGCGTCGCGCCCGGCGCCGCATAGCGCAAGAAGAAGGCCTCGGCTTTGCCGTCGGACGCGCGTTCGAGATCGCTGAGCGGGACATCGGGAAAGCCGAGCGCCGCGAGCTTCTTGGCGAGCGGCGCGGTAGGCTGGCCGTTCGCGTCGAGTGCGACCGAGACGGGCAGGACCTTCTCGCGCACTTGCTTCTCAGGGGCGAGCGCGCGCACGTTCTTGATCGCGACGGCGAGCCGGCGCGGCGTGGCGAAGCGTTCGAACGACGGCTCGCCGTCGATGAGATCGCGCGCCGCGAGACGTTCGACGAGCGTTTGCGCAAAGGCGTCGGAGAGCCGCGCGAGTGCTTTGGGCGGCAGCTCCTCGGTCAATAGTTCGACGAGCAGTGTGGCTTGGTGGTCTTGATTCATATTCGTTGAAGTCACGTCATTCCTTGTCGATCGCGCGCTCGACCTTCAACGGCGGCGCCCACGCCGGCATGGCGGCGTCCTGTTCGTCGGTGGTCAAGCCGGGTACGCCGTGCACGGGATTGCCGAGCATCGGGAAACCGAGCTTCTCGCGCGACTCGTAATACGCCTGAGCGACGAGCCGCGACAGTGCGCGGATGCGACCGATGTATGCCGCGCGTTCCGTGACCGAGATCGCGCCGCGCGCATCGAGCAGATTGAACGTATGGGCGGCCTTGAGCACGAGCTCGTAGCCGGGCAGCGCGAGCCGCGTTTCGATCATGCGCTTCGCTTCGGCTTCGTAGCTGCTGAAGAGCGTGAACAGCAGATCGACGTTGGCATGCTCGAAGTTGTAAGTGGACTGCTCGACTTCGTTCTGGTGATAGACGTCGCCGTAGGTAAGGCGCCGCAGTTCGGGGCCGTTGGGACCCGCTTCTTCCCATTCCGTCCAGATGAGGTCATAGACGTTTTCGACCTTCTGCAGATACATCGCGAGCCGTTCGAGCCCGTACGTGATTTCTCCTAGCACGGGTTTGCAATCGAGCCCGCCCACTTGCTGGAAGTAGGTGAACTGGGTGACTTCCATGCCATTGAGCCAGACTTCCCAGCCGAGACCCCAGGCGCCGAGCGTGGGGTTTTCCCAATCGTCTTCGACGAAGCGCACGTCGTTTTGCTTCAGGTCGAAGCCGAGCGCTTCGAGCGAGCCGAGATAAAGATCGAGGATGTTTTCGGGCGCGGGCTTGAGCACCACTTGGTACTGATAGTAGTGCTGCAGACGGTTCGGGTTGTCGCCGTAGCGGCCGTCTTTCGGGCGGCGCGAAGGCTGCACGTACGCCGCGCGCCATGGCTCGGGACCTACGGCGCGCAAGAACGTGTGGACGTGTGAGGTGCCCGCGCCGACTTCCATGTCGATCGGCTGCAGTAGCGCGCAACCCTGTTTGTCCCAATAGGATTGCAGCGTCAGGATGATTTGCTGAAACGTGAGCATGTCTTGCCTTTCGAGGCAGGCGGCGCGTGGGCGCCGCTGCGATGCCGAAAACCGGCGGAATCGGGCGCCCATCCGGCCGGCGGGGAGGCGGGCCGCGGCGATCGCCGCCGTCTGCGCGGTGAAAACGCTAGATTTTACCGGATTGGGACTGCCTTGCGGCTGTCGTTGGCTGTGAGGCGCGGCCTAGTGCGGCGCGAGCCGAACACGAAGCCGAGGGCGAGCAGCACGAGCGAGGCGGTTAGCACGAGATCGTTCCCGACGGTGATATATGGCGTGCGCCCCGTCATCCCCTGCACCTGCGTTTCGATTTGCCCCGTCGTGAACGGCTGCAGGCGTGCGGTCACACGTCCTTGCGCATCGATCACGGCCGTCATCCCGGTGTTGGTCGCCGCCACTAACGGCCGGCCGGTCTCTAGCGTGCGCATGCGCGCCATCTGCAAATGCTGATCGAGCGCGATCGTATCGCCGAACCAAGCGAGGTTCGACGCATTCACGAGTATGCCGGCCGGCGTAGCCGTTTCGCGCAATCTACGCGCGATCTCCTCGCCGAAGATATCCTCGTAGCAGATGTCGACGTCGATCGTCTCGTGGCGCACCGTGAACGCTTTTTGCACCGGCGCGCCGCGCGCGAGATCCCCGAGCGGGATGTTCATCAACTGCACGAACCAGTGAAAGCCCAGCGGAACGAACTCGCCGAATGGCACGAGATGGTGCTTGTCGTACCGGTAGAGTTGACGCGCGTTGGGCGTCACACCGAAAAAGCTGTTCGTCTCGTCGGTGTACCGTCCTTCGGGCGTAACTGTTGCGCCGAATGTGCCCAACAGCAGCGACGAACCGGTATTGTCGGCAAATGCGCGCAGCGTCCTCGCGAACGTTTCGGGGAACTGCTGCGGCAACAGGGGTATCGCAGTTTCGGGCGTAACGATTAGATCGGCAGCGCGCGCCGTGATCATCCGCTCGTACAGATCGAGCGCAGCACGCACGCCCGCTTCGTCGAATTTCATTTCCTGCTTGACGTTGCCTTGCAGGATACGCACGCTCAGCGGGGCGTCGTTGGGCCGGGTCCAACTCACTCGGGAAAGCTGCATGCCGCCCGCGACGAGTGCCAGCGCGACGCAGGCCGGCAGCAGAGCGGACGCGCGCAGGCGCGATCGTGCGAGCCACGCGTAGGCGCTTTGGACGACTAGCGCCGCCGCGAGCGCCAACACCCAGCCTACCGCGTACACCCCTCCGATCGCCGCAAACCCGGCGAATGGCCCATCCACCTGCGCATAGCCGCTGGCGAGCCAGGGAAAGCCCGTGAAAACCGTGCCGCGCAGCCACTCGCCGAGCGCCCAGGCGCTCGCGAAGGCGAATGCGCCATGCCAAGTCGGTGAAAAGGGTCGATCGTCGCGCGCAACGCTTGCAGCGTGCCCCGCGCAAAACGACCATAACCCGGCCGAGAGCGCCGGATACAGCGCCAGATAAAGCGAAAAGAGGATGAGCGCTGCGCCTGCAAGCGGCGCAGCCATCTCGCCGTAATGATGCATGCTGACGTAGAGCCACCAGACGCCCGTGACGAGATTGCCGAAGCCGAATGCGCCGCCCGTCAGCGCCGCGCTTTTCCATCCCGTCGTTCTCAGGAGCCAGGCATAGAGCACGGCGAAAATCGCCAATTCGAGCCAGCCGCCGTGAGGCGTGGGTGCGAACGAGAGCGTGTTCAGTGCGCCGAGCGCCAGCGCGGCGACGTAGTGCCAGCGGGAGAGCCGCGCGGTGGTCGCGAGGGGCGTTGCGGCGGCGCCGCGCACACGGGAGGTGATCGTTTCGGCCATGGATAGGCAGTCTGGGAGTGCGATGAAAGTTGAGTGCTCGGCCAAATGCCAGCTCAGGCTTTTGCGCGGGCGTTGTGCGGGGCCGGCAAGCATAGCTCGGACGCGCGCTCGGCGCACGAACTCCCCAGCGCGCGAGCGGGCCGCGCAGTCGTTGCCGCTCAAGTCTGGATGTGTAGCGCGTCGCGCTCGCGTTGGCCGGCCAGCGGATCGCGCCGCACGAGCAGTACATGCACCTGGCGCGCGTCGCCGCGCAGAATTTCGAAAGTAAGGTCGTCGATGCGCACGCGCTCGCCGCGATGCGGTACTCGGCCGAAGTGATGCGTCACGAGGCCGCCGATCGTATCGACTTCCTCGTCGGAAAAATCGGTGCCGAACACTTCGTTGAATTGCTCGATCTCGGTGAGCGCGCGCACACGGTAGCGGCCGTCGGGCGAAGCGATGATGTTGCCGCTTTCCTCGTCGAAGTCGTACTCGTCTTCGATGTCGCCGACGATCTGCTCGAGCACGTCCTCGATCGTAATGAGTCCGGCCACGCCGCCGTATTCGTCGACGACGAGCGCAATGTGATTGCGGTTCATGCGAAAGTCGTGCAGCAATACGTTCAGCCGCTTGGCTTCGGGAATGAAGACGGCCGGACGCAGCATGCCGCGCACATCGAACGATTCCTCGGCGTAATAGCGCAGCAGATCCTTGGCGAGTAGCACGCCGATGATGTTGTCGCGGTTGCCCTCGTAGACGGGATAACGCGAGTGCGCTTTTTCGAGCACGAACGGGATGAATTCCTCGGGACTGCGCTCGATGTCGATCGCATCCATCTGCGCCCGCGGGATCATGATGTCGCGCGCGCACAGATCGGACACCTGAAATACGCCCTCGATCATCGACAGCGAATCGGCGTCGATCAGGTTGCGCTCGTGCGCGTCTTGCAAGATTTCGAGCAGTTCGCCCCGCGAATCGGGCTCGGGCGAGATGAAGTCCGTTAGACGCTCGAGCAGCGAGCGTTTCTCATTGGGCTTGTCGGTATGGCGTCGACTGGGATAGGCGTCGTTCATGGCAATGCGTCCGGCGCGGCTGGACGCGTGATCAGCGGAGAGTAAAGGATACACCACGCAAAAGCGGGACCATGGCGGAAGCGGTCCTGCTAAAGTGCGATTTGGCTTTCCCACCGCTTTCTACCTCGTTTGCGCGAAACAAATATGTCGGAAGAGTTTGAAGTGCGCGGGCCGCACGAAGAAGCGCTCGAACATGCCGGTCATCATCACGCGCCCGGGCACGGCGGGGCGCCCATCGATCCGTTCGCCGGCCGTATCGCCGTCATGACGGCCATACTCGCCACGGTCGGCGCCGTGTTTTCGTACCAAGGCGGATCGACCGAGGGGCTCGCGCTCTTTTACAAGAACGAGGCGGCGATTCGCAAGACGGAAGCGGCCAATCAGTGGAGCTACTACCAGGCCAAGGGTGAAAAGCAGAATTTGGCCGAGCTAGGTGCGGCCCTCACGCAAGCCGATCCGAAAGCGAGCGCCAAGTTCACGGGCGACATCGCCAAATACGCGCAGCAAAAGACGGCCATCCGTGCGCAGGCCGAGGCGCTAGAGAAAGCGGTGGAGAAGGCCGATGCCGACAGCGAACGGCAATTGCATCTGCACCACCGTTGGGCGCAGGCGACCACACTCACGCAAATCGCCATTTCGCTCGCTGCGATCACGCTGCTCACGCGTCGCCGCTGGCTGCTCGGCGCGGCGCTCGGTGTCGCGGGACTCGGTGCGATCGTCGGCGTCGTGGCGTTCTTGGGTTATTGAGTAAGTATCGAGCGGGCTGGGGCCTGCAGCCAGCCGCCGCGGTGCTCGCACGCGCTATAGGCAGCGCTCGAGCAGCGCCTCGAGCGCACGGTCGGGCATGCCGCTTTCGCGCAGCGCCGCGACGGTGCGGCAAACATAATCGAGCGTCGTGCCGTAGCGCCCCTGCGCACAACCGAGCACCGTCTTGATGATTTCATCAGACAATCTGCCCGTGTAAGTCGGTACGTCGCGCCGCATCACGAACGCGAGCGCCTCGACGCGGCGTCCGTCGGCGAGCCAGCACGGCAGCCAGGCGGGCCGATAGGAACCCATCGGCATTTCGCGTTGCCACAGCGCTTCCAAATGCGGGGCGGCGCCGTCGCCGGCGAGCCGGAATGCCATGCCCGTACAAGAGCCGCCGCGATCGAGCGCCAGCACGAGGCCGGGCTGCTCCGGCGTGCCCCGGTTCACGCGCGACCAAAGGTACAGCCCGCGATGATAGCCGCGCACACGCGCACGCACGGTTTCGGCGGCGGGCATGCCCGGGTTCCAGATCAGCGAGCCATAGCCGAACAGCCATAGATCGCTGCGGCAGTCCCAGCGCCTCATCGTGTCGGCCAGCGATTGCGCCAGTTCGGCGTCGGTGAGGAGCCGCGCCTCGCCGAGTGCAGGCGGATAGCCGCAGCAAAGAGGCTCGACAGAGGCGAGGGGCGGGCTCGTATCGGACATCGCGCGCAGGGTGTTTAGCGGGGACGGTCTCCGTAGGGATCGGCAAAGCCGAGCCGCCCTAGGATATCGGTTTCGAGCGCTTCCATTTCTTGCGCCTCGTCGTCGGTTTCGTGGTCGTAGCCCTGCGCATGAAGCGTGCCGTGCACGATCATATGCGCGTAATGCGCCTCGATCGATTTGCCTTGTTCGGCGGCCTCGCGCTCGATCACAGGGCAGCAGAGCACGAGATCGCCCGAGACGGGGTCGTCCTCGCTTTCGGCGTAGGCGAACGTCAAGACGTTCGTTGAATAGTCCTTGCCGCGGTAAGCGCGATTGAGCGTGCGGCCCTCCTCGGCATCGACCAAGCGCACCGTCAGTTCGCCGTCGGCAAAGAGCGCAGCCTTGATCCAACGTGCGACGCTCGCGCGCGAGAGCAGTGCCTTGTGGCCGGGGAACGCCTTCGCGGCCGGAAACTGCAGCGTCAACTTCAATTGCGGCGTATGTGGCTTCTTGTTCATGCGTTCGCTTGGCTGCGCGCTAAGGTTTCATCGCCCGTCGGCGGGTGTGGGCTCGTCTTTTTTCGTGTGCTGGTCGTAGGCCTCCACGATGCGGGCGACGAGCGGATGACGCACGACGTCCGCGCTCGTGAAGCGCGTGAGCGCGATGCCGCGCACATTGACCAGCACTTGTTGCGCTTCGATCAAACCGCTTTTCGCGCCGCGCGGCAGGTCGACCTGCGTCGTGTCGCCGGTCACGACCGCCTTCGAGCCGAAGCCGATGCGCGTGAGGAACATCTTCATCTGCTCGGGCGTCGTATTTTGCGCTTCGTCCAAGATGATGAATGCGTGATTCAGCGTGCGGCCACGCATATAAGCGAGCGGCGCGATCTCGATCATCTGGCGCTCGAACATCTTGGCCGTTTTGTCGAAGCCGAGCAGATCGTAGAGCGCGTCGTAGAGCGGGCGCAGATACGGATCGACCTTTTGCGCGAGATCGCCGGGCAAGAAGCCCAGACGCTCGCCGGCTTCCACGGCGGGACGCGTGAGCACGATGCGCTTGACCTGATCGCGTTCGAGCGCATCGACGGCGCAGGCGACGGCAAGGTAGGTCTTGCCCGTGCCGGCGGGGCCAACGCCGAACGTGACGTCGTGCGAGACGATTTGCTTCAGATATTCGCGCTGCGCGGGCGTGCGCCCGCGCAGGTCGGCACGGCGCGTATAGAGCTTGGGGCCGAGCTCTTCGACGTTTTCGTCGTCCAGGCCCGCCGGTTCGTCGAACGGATGGTCCGGGTCGTAGCGGCCCGAGCCGCCATCGTCTTGACCGGCGCCGACGCCGCCGCGGTTGCCCGCGTGCCGGGTTTCCACGAGCGCGAGCTGGATGTCGTCGACCGAGAGCGGTTCGCGCGCGCGGTTGTAGAACGTCTCGAGTGCGCCGAGCGCGACTTTCGCACCGCGTCCGCGGATCGAAATGCGATGGCCGCGCCGCTGTAGCGTGACGTCGAGCGCTTGCTCGATCTGCCGCAAGTTTTCGTCGAGCGGGCCGCAGAGGTTGGCAAGGCGCGCGTTGTCTTCGCGCGGGGCGGTGAATTCCAGGGACGGGGCGGTCTTCAAGGCGGGAGGGCGTTCCTTAGGCGATGGGTTCCGCGTGCTCCGCGAGCACCAGCTCGCCGCGCAGCGAATGCGGGTAGGCGCGTGTGATGCGCACGTCGATCATTTGGCCGATCAAGCGCGCATGCGAGGCCGTCGGCGCGGGGAAATTGACGACCCGGTTGTTGGCCGTGCGGCCTGCGAGTTCGTTCGGATCCTTGCGCGCCGGGCGCTCGACGAGAATGCGCTCGACGTTGCCGACCATCGCTTCGCTGATGCGCACGACATTGGCGTCGATCGTCGCTTGCAAATGTTGCAAGCGTGCCAGTTTGACTTCGCGGGGCGTGTCGTCGGTCAAGTTCGCGGCCGGCGTGCCGGGGCGCGGGCTATATATGAACGAAAAGCTCGTGTCGTAGCTCATCTCGTGCACGAGCGTCATCGTTTTGTCGAAGTCGCTTTGGGTTTCGCCGGGGAAGCCGACGATGATGTCCGTCGACAGCGACAGGTCGGGCCGGATGGCGCGCAGGCGGCGGATGACCGACTTGTATTCGAGCACCGTGTAGCCGCGCTTCATCGCCATCAGGATCCGATCCGACCCGTGCTGAACGGGCAGATGCAGGTGCGAGACCAGCTTGTCCACCTTCGCGTAGACGTCGATGAGCCGCTGCGTGAACTCCTTCGGGTGCGAAGTCGTATAGCGGATGCGCTCGATGCCGGGGATATCGGCGACGTATTCGATCAGGGTCGCGAAATCGGCGATGTCGCTCGAACCGACAGTCAGCGCGCCGCGATAGGCGTTCACGTTCTGTCCGAGCAGCGTGACTTCGCGCACGCCTTGATCGGCGAGACCCGCGATTTCGGTCAGCACGTCGTCGAGTGGGCGAGAGACTTCGTCGCCGCGCGTGTAGGGGACGACGCAGTAGCTGCAGTACTTGCTGCAGCCTTCCATGATCGAGACGAACGCGCTCGGGCCGTCGACGCGCGCGGGCGGCAAGTGGTCGAACTTCTCGATCTCGGGGAACGAAATGTCGACCTGCGCGCGCCCGCTCTCGCGGCGCGCGTCGATCATTTGCGGCAGCCGGTGCAGCGTTTGGGGGCCGAACACGAGATCGACGTACGGCGCCCGTGCGACGATCGCCGCGCCTTCCTGGCTCGCGACGCAGCCGCCCACGCCGATCAGCAAACCGGGCTTGGCTTCCTTGAGCTCGCGCACGCGGCCAAGATCGGAGAACACCTTCTCCTGCGCTTTTTCGCGCACGGAGCAAGTGTTGAAGAGGATGACGTCGGCGTCTTCCGGAGAATCCGTCTTGACGAGTCCTTCAGCGGCACCGAGCACGTCGACCATTTTGTCGGAGTCGTACTCGTTCATCTGGCAGCCGAAGGTTTTTACATAAACTTTCTTGGTCATGAAGCTCGCCGTTCGCAGTGGTTGACCTGGGGGCGTAGGTAAATCGCGGGGGCCGGCTAAGGATGCCGCCCTGAATAGGGCGCATGCCGGGGACCCGTCGCGGGATGCCGCTCGGGTGGCCGGCGCGCAGTGGCGGCACCGGCCGCATAACCCGACATTATAGCCGGTCAGTGCATCAGCCCGGGCAACTCCGGCCAGTCGCGCTCGACCTGCGCGAAGCGTTCGATCAGGAAATCGAGCAAGGCCCGCACCCGCGGCGGGCGGTAGCGGTTGCGGTGGAACAATGCGTGCAGCGGCGTATCCCAGGCATAGCGCCACTCGCGCAGCACGATGCGCAGCCTGCCCGCGCGCAAATCGGCATCGATGTCCCAGAGCGACTTCAAAGCGATGCCATAGCCATCCACCGCCCAAATCCGCGTCACGGCGCCGTCGTTCGTCTCGCGCGACGTCTCGAGCGGCGCGGTGTAATCGACGGTCTCGTCGCCGCGGACGAAACGCCATTCATTGAGCGGCCCCGATGCGATCGAGAGCACGATCGTATGAAATCGCGCCAGATCGGCGGGCGAGGATGGTTCGCCGTGGCGCGCCAGATAGTCGGGCGACGCCACGAGCACCCGCCGGTTCGCCGCGAGGGGGCGCGCAATCAACGACGTATCCTCGCGCGGCGCACCGAAGCGGATGGCCAGATCGATGTCGTCGTTCAAGAGATTGGAGACCGAATCGGCCAACGTGAGCGCGAACGTGACTTCGGGATGGAGCGCGTTGAATTCGTCGAGCCAGCCCATCAGCATGTTGCGGCCGAAATCCGACGTCGTCGAAATCCGGATCTTGCCGCGCACCACGGTTCGGCCCGCTTGCAGCGCGGCGTTGGCGTCGTCGAGCGCCTGCAGGGCGCGCATGCAGTGCCGCAGGTAGAGCCGGCCCTCGTCGGTCAACCGCAGTTGGCGCGTCGTGCGCTCGAATAGTCTCGTCGATAGCGACGCTTCGAGCTTGGCCAAGCGCGCGCTGGCGGCGGCCGGCGTCACCCCGAGCTTTCTGCCGGCTGCCGAAATACCGCCCAGGCGAGCAGCTTCGACAAAAAGACGGATATCGCCGAGTCGATCCATCGATTATTGTTCAAAGAAATTTGAAAATGATTCAATCGTGAGGCCAATTATCAATCACGTTGATCATCCCGACAATACCGGCTCACGTCACCTATGCATTCCACAGCCGGAGAACCGACATGCCTATCCCACTGCTCGCGCTTGCGCTGAGCGCTTTTGCCATCGGCACAACCGAGTTCGTCATCATGGGCCTGTTGCCCGACGTGGCGCACGATTTGTCCGTCTCCATTCCCTCGGCCGGTTTGCTGGTTTCCGGCTACGCGCTTGGCGTGGCCGCCGGAGCGCCCGTGCTTGCCATCCTCACGAGCAGGATGCCGCGTAAGGCTGCGCTGCAAGCACTGATGCTCGTGTTTATCGCCGGCAACGTGTTGTGTGCCGTGGCTGGCGACTATCGAATGCTGATGCTCGCCCGCGTCGTCACATCGTTCGCCCATGGCTCGTTCTTCGGTATCGGCGCCGTCGTGGCCGCGTCGCTCGTCGCCCGCGAGAAGCAGGCGAGCGCGATCGCGCTGATGTTCACAGGGCTCACGCTTGCCAATGTCCTTGGCGTGCCGTTCGGCACGTTCGTCGGTCAATCGTTTGGCTGGCGCCTGACGTTTTGGATCGTGGCCGGCCTGGGCGTGCTTTCGCTCGGCGGCATCACGGCGCTGTTGCCGAACCGGCACGATTCGGGGCCCGTCGGCCTCGCGCGGGAGATGCGCGTGCTCAAGGAGCCGCAAGTCTGGCTCGCGCTCGCGATGACCGTGCTCGGCTTCGGCGGCGTGTTCGTCGTCTTCACCTACATCGCGCCGATTCTCGAACAGGTGAGCGGCTTTTCGCCGCGCGCGGTGACGCTGATTCTCGTGCTGTTCGGGGCGGGCTTGACGGTCGGCAACGTGGTAGGGGGCAAGCTGGCCGACCGCGCGCTGATGACATCGCTCGCGGGCATTCTGGTCCTGCTTGCGCTCGTGATGGCCGTGTTTGCGCGCACGAGTCATGCGGCCGTGCCCGCCGCGATTACGGTGTTCGTTTGGGGGATCGCCGCGTTCGCCACCGTCCCCCCGCTGCAAATGCGTGTCGTCGAAAAAGCGCGGCATGCGCCGCACCTGGCGTCCACGTTGAATATCGGCGCGTTCAACGTCGGCAATGCGGCGGGCGCTTGGCTCGGCGGCTTGGCGCTCACGCACGGCGCCAAGCTCGACGCGTTGCCGTGGGTGGCGGCCGCGGTAACGGCTGCGGCGCTGGCCGTGACCTTGCTCGCCGGACATCTCGATGCGCGTCAAGCACGCGCACCGCGCGCGGCGACGCGGGGCATGTCGTAAGCAAGTTGGACGGCGGCGATCCCGCCGAGAGGGGCGATGCAGTGTCGCGGGCAATCGCCGGCGGCCCGCCCCGTGCGTTGTCGTCCCCGATTGCCCGCGACACGGCGAGGGGCTTGCGCGCGATGCGCCCGCGCCTCGTGTATGCTCCTTCGGGCCGGCATGGTGCCGGCGTTCTTAAATGAGTGCGTCTTCAGGGCGGGGCGAAATTCCCCACCGGCGGTAAGTCGGCAGCGGCGGTGCGCGGCAAGTGCATCGAGCGTCGGCAAGCCCGCGAGCGCCCGCATCGAGCGGCCACGGTTCGTGGCGAGTTCGCGCGGGGTCAGCAGATCTGGTGCGATGCCAGAGCCGACGGTCACAGTCCGGATGGAAGAAGATGCGCAAGCAGTGCCGCTCTTTGCATGAGGCTGGGGAAGGCGTTTTGGCGCCCCCTGGGTTCAACGGTACCTGGCTCGGCATGTGTCCGAACCGGGTGCATGCATGCTCGCGTCTGTTTGCGATGCCCTGAAACGTTTTTCGCTTTTTTCTCTCGCGAGGAGCGTTTCATATGTCTTTCCCGCTTTCCACGGCGTTCGCCGAAGTCCCGTTTCTCCCTTCACACCCGATTCCGCCACGTATCGCCCGTGCACTCGAGGCGTTGCGCGAAGGCCGCGCCGTCGTTTTGCAGGACGATCACGATCGCGAGAACGAGGCCGATCTCATCGTCGCTGCCGACCGCCTGACGGTTGAGACGATGGCGTTGTTGATCCGCGAATGCAGCGGCATCGTGTGCTTGTGCCTGCCCGACGAGAAGATTCGCGCGCTCGAATTGGCGCCGATGGTCGCGCACAACGAAAGCCGTCACGGCACCGCGTTCACGGTGTCGATCGAAGCGCGGGACGGCGTCAGCACGGGCGTGTCGGCCGCCGATCGTGTGACGACGATCCGCGCCGCGATCGCGCCGCACGCGCGGCCTCATGACATCGTGCGTCCCGGGCACGTCTTTCCGCTGCGCGCGCAGCCCGGCGGCGTGCTGGCTCGCCGCGGCCACACCGAGGGCACCGTCGATCTGGCGATTCTCGCGGGACTCGCGCCGGCAGGCGTGCTGTGCGAACTGATGAACGAAGACGGCACGATGACGCGCGGCGCCGATGTCGAACGCTTCGCCGTCAAACACGGCTTGCCGATGCTGACCATCGAGGAACTCGTGGCGTTTCGGCGTGGCTTGGCAGCGGCGGCGGCTGCCCCCGCGGCGGGCGAGCGCGAATACTGCGCGAGCGACGCCTAACGCGCGCAGCTGAGGGCGCGTTCGAGCGCTAGCGTCGAAGGCAACCCTACGACTGCAATTGCCCGAATTCTCCGCGCAGCCCGGCTGCGATGAGCGCGGGCAGTTGCTCCATGCGTTCGACGATGCGCGTCACGCCCAAATTGCGTAGCACTTGCGCATAGCCCTTGGGCACATGGCTCGCACCGACGAATGCGATCGTCTTCATTCCGGCGGCGCGGGCGGCGGTCAAGCCGGTGACGCTGTCTTCGACCACGAGACAGCGCGCCGGGTCGACGCCCAGTTCGCGTGCCGCATGCAGATAGACGTCCGGGTGAGGCTTGGGCCGCTCGACCTGCTCGGCGCTGAACACGCGCGGGCCGAATAGATCGGTGAGCCCGACGCGTTCGAGCGACGCCGCGATCCGCGTGAGGCGGCTGTTCGAGACGACCGCCGCAGGCAGCGTCACGCGGGCGAGCGCATCGCGCACGCCCGCGACGGGCGCCAGCGTGCGCTTGAGCTCGGCGTCGATCTCTCGCTCCACGGTAGCGAGAAAGCCCGCCGGGATCTCGATGCCGAAGCGCGCTTCGAGACCGGCGAGAAAGAGGGATGTGCGCTGACCGAAAGCCAGATGGGCGACGGCCTGAAAGTCGATGCCCGGAAACTCGGCCGACAACGCGCGCAGCAGCATGCGCTCGGCTATCACTTCACTGTCGACGAGCACCCCGTCGCAGTCGCAGATCAGATGGTCGAACATGAAGAGTGGGCGCACGCTCGGTGGCCGGTCCAACCCCGTCGCGCGCATTGTCGTGTAGTAGACGCCAATGATACGGACATTGGCGTGCGTGCGCTCTGCTTCTTCGGCTCGTTTTGCCGCAGGTGAGGGCGTTCGGTCATAGTCTCCTGCAGACCCCGGCGTCCCATCGGGCCGCGCGGCATATGGCCGCACCTGCGCCGCTTTCAATGGGCGTGGACGTACACCCATGACGCCATGGCGCCGCCGGCGAGTGGGCCGAACACGGGCACCCACGCATAGCGCCAGTCGCTGCCGCGTTTGCCCGGAATCGGCAGAAGCGCGTGCATCAAGCGCGGCGCGAGATCGCGCGCGGGGCTCATCGCATAGCCGGTCGGGCCGCCCAGCGAGATGCCGATGCCGAGCACGAGCAGGCCGACGGGCAGTGCGTCGAGCGCGCCCAGGCCCACTTGCGGCGAGGCGAGATAGAGCACGCCCAGAATCAGCACGAACGTGCAGATCATCTCCGTGAGGACGTTGTGCGGCAGGCTGCGGATTGCCGGCGCCGTGCAGAAGCAGGCGAGCTTGATGTCGGCGTCTTCCGTCGTCGAAAAATGCTGGCGGTAAGCGAGCCAGACGATGAACGCCCCCGCCATGCCGCCGAGCATCTGCGCCGCCACATAGCCGGCCACCTTGCTCCAGGCGAATTTGCCGGCCAGCGCGAGGCTGACGGTGACGACCGGGTTCAGATGCGCGCCGCTGAACGAAGCCGTCACGTAGACGGCGACGAACACGGCCATGGCCCAGCCCCAGACGATGACGATCAGATCGGCGCCCTTGCCTTTGGTGCGTGCGAGCAATACGTTGGCGACGGCGCCGTTGCCGAGTAGCACGAGCAGCGCCGTGCCGAGAAATTCCGCGATTAAAGGCGACATGGTGTTGTCTCCGGAATGGCTATGGTTGAATGTGTTGGTTGATTGAATGGAGCGAACGCGCGCACGCACGGCTGGCCGGGTTCGTGGGCATGCGCGCGGAGGATCGAGCGGCGCTTCGCATCAAACGGCGCCGGCGTCGGCCCATGCTTTGGCGGCGGTGATGGCGCGCTGCCAGCCCGAGATGCATTGGGCGACGTCGGCTTGCTGCATCGCCGGCGAAAAGCGCCGATCGAGTTGCCATTGGCTCTCAAGTTCGCCGATATTGCTCCAATAGCCCACGGCGAGGCCGGCCAGGTAGGCGGCGCCGAGCGCGGTCGTTTCGCTCACGCGCGGGCGCACGGCTGCGACCCCGAGCAAGTCGGATTGGAACTGCATGAGCAGGTTGTTGGCGCAGGCGCCGCCGTCCACGCGCAGCTCGCCGATCTTGATGCCCGAATCCGCTTCCATCGCCTTGAGCACGTCGAGCGATTGATAGGCGATCGAATCGAGCGCCGCGCGTGCGATATGCGCGCTCGTCGTGCCGCGCGTCACGCCGAACAGCGTGCCGCGGGCGCGCGGGTTCCAGTGCGGTGCGCCCAATCCGGCGAACGCGGGCACGAGATAGACGCCGTCGCAATGCGCGACGCTGCCGGCCAACGCTTCGATTTCGGCCGCGCTCTTGATGATGCCCAGGCCATCGCGCAGCCACTGCACGACGGCGCCCGCGATGAAGATGCTGCCTTCGAGCGCGTAGTTGACTTCGTCGCCGATCTTCCAAGCGATCGTCGTCACGAGATTGTTCTTCGACTCGATCGGTTTTTCCCCGGTGTTCATGACGAGGAAGCACCCGGTACCGTAGGTGTTCTTGACCATGCCCGACTTCGTGCACATTTGGCCGAACAGCGCCGCGTGCTGATCGCCCGCGATGCCGCCGATCGGGATCTTCGACGCGAACACGGTGGTGACGGTATTGCCGTAGATTTCCGACGATGCTCGCGCTTCCGGGAGCATGCTGCGCGGGATGTCGAGCGCCTCGAGCAAATCGCTGTCCCACTGCATCGTATGGATGTTGAACAGCATCGTGCGCGATGCGTTCGTCACGTCGGTGATGTGCAGTTGATGCTTCGTGAAGTTCCACACGAGCCAGCTATCCACTGTGCCGAACGCGAGCTTGCCCTGCTTGGCCTTTTCGCGCGCGCCCTCGACGTTGTCGAGAATCCAGCGGATCTTCGTCGCGGAAAAATACGCATCGATCGGCAGCCCCGTCTTCGCACGCACTGTCGCTTCCAAGCCTTGCGCCTTGAGCGTGTCGCACAGCCCGGCGGTGCGGCGGTCTTGCCAGACGATCGCGTTGTAGATCGGCTGGCCGGTTTCGCGATCCCAGACGATCGTGGTTTCGCGCTGATTCGTGATGCCGATGGCGGCGATCGACGTGCCATTCACGCCCGCGCGCGTCACGGCTTCTGCCGCGACACCGGCTTGCGTCGACCAGATCTCTTGCGGATCGTGCTCGACCCAGCCCGGTTGCGGGTAGATCTGCCGAAATTCCTTTTGCGCGACCGAGACGATGTTGCCCTTGCGATCGAACAGCATCGCCCGCGAACTCGTGGTGCCTTGGTCCAGCGCAAGGATGTATTGATCCTGCATTGTCTCTTCTCCATGTGTTGTCTTGATGTGCCGCGCCGATCGGGCGCGCGGGACGGCTAACTACGGCTGGTCCTGCTGGTCCTGCTGGTCCTGCTGGTCCTGCTGGTCCTGCTGGTCCTGCTGGTCCTGCTGGTCCTGCTGGTCCTGCTTTGCTTTTTTTGGTTTTCGGTTTTTGGTCTTCGTTTTTCGAGTGCCGCCTGGCTCGTGTCTGCCCGGCTTGCTTCGAGCGCTTTCGCCGAGGCGCGCCCCGCATCAACCTGCCAAGGCGGAACGGGCGCGCGGGGCGTCCGGCGCCGGAGCGCGGGCGAACCAAGCGTCCACCTCGCTCGTCACCTGCTGCACCGTGCCGGCGGGCAGATGCAGCCCAAGCTTGGAGCGGCGCCAGAGAACGTCTTGGGCGCAACGCGCCCATTCGACATCGCGCAAATAACACAGCTCTTGCTCGAATAACCCCGGCGCGAATTCACGCCCGAGCTCGGACAGCGCTTTGGCGGTGCCAACGAGCGTGCGAGCACGCGTGCCGTAAGCCCGCGCATAGCGCCGGGCCAGTTCGGCCGGCAGCCACGGATGTTCGTTTGCGAACGCGGCGGCGAAGGGCTCGAACTTCGCTTGGGCGATATCGCCGCCGGGCAACGGCACGCCCGCTGTCCATGCGCCCTTGGCGATCGGCGCGACAGTCGCCAGCCGGTCGACGGCTTCTTCGGCCAGCTTGCGGAACGTCGTGATCTTGCCGCCGAAGACCGACAGCAAAGGCGCCTCGCCCGCATTCGCGTCGAGTTCGAGACGGTAATCGCGGGTGACGGCCGAAGGATTGTCGGCCCCTTCTTCTTCGAGCAGCGGACGCACGCCCGAATAGGTCCAGCAGACATCGCTCGGCGTGATCTTGCGTTTGAAGTAGCGGTTGATCGATTCGCACAGGTAGCGCGTTTCGTCCTCGGTGATCGCCACCTGCGACGGATCGCCGTGATATTCGACGTCGGTCGTGCCGATCAGGGTGAAGTCGTGCTCGTATGGGATGGCGAAGATGATTCGCTTGTCCGGGTTCTGAAAGATGTAGGCGTGATCGTGATCGAACAGGCGCCGCGTCACGATATGGCTGCCTTTGACGAGCCGCACGCTGTGGTGCGCGCCGCGACCGAGCGCGTCGTGCAGGAGTTGGCCCACCCAGGGCCCGGCCGCATTGGCGATCGCACCGGCGCGGACATCGAGCCGCGAGCCGTCCGCGCCCCGCAGTTGTGTATGCCATTCGCCGCCCGCGCGGACCGCACCGACGAGTTTGGTCCGTGTGAGCACCGTTGCGCCGCGCTCGCGCGCATCGAGCGCGTTGAGCACGACGAGGCGCGCGTCGTCCACCCAGCCGTCCGAGTAGACGAAGCCGCGCGCGATCGAATCGACGAGCGGCGCGCCGGCCGGGTGGCGCCGCATATCGATGCCGCGCGAGCCGGGCAACAGTTCCCGCCGCGCCAGATGATCGTATAGGAACAGGCCTGCGCGGATGAGCCACGCGGGCCGCAGATTAGGCATGTGAGGCATGACGAAGCGCAGCGGCCAAATGATGTGCGGGGCTGCCCGCAACAGCGTCTCGCGCTCTTGCAGCGCTTTGCGCACGAGGCCGAACTCCTTGTACTCGAGGTAGCGCAGCCCGCCGTGGATCAACTTGGTGCTCGAGGAAGAAGTGTGCGAGGCCAAATCGTCCTGCTCCACGAGCAGCACCGACAAGCCGCGTCCCGCGGCGTCGCGCGCGATGCCCGCCCCATTGATCCCGCCACCCACGACGAGCAGATCGTATCGGCTGCCTTGCGTCACTTGCTCTGTCCCCTCTAATGCCTGCGACTATCGTCGAAATAAAACGAACCTATCAATGTTCGTTTGCGAAATTTAATGAACATTTTCGAAAAAGTAAAGCGCGCGTTTTAGGTTCGAATTCGAGCGATGCCTGCAACCAGGCCGGCGGCGATAGCCGGGCGACGTGCATCGGCTACCATCTCCAAAAGTGAAGACGAGGTGAGCGATGCGTGGATCGACAGCGGGTTGGGGCGTGGCGGCGCTGGTGGGCGCGGCGCTTACGGTAGGGTGCGCCGGCATGCCGGGACTAGAGGGGGCGGCGGGAGCGTCCCGTTTCGCGGCATTGCAGACGATGTGCGGCGCGCAGACCGATTACGGGGCCGACGCGCAGTCCGTCTACGGGACGCTGTTCGACGCCTATGTGGCCTATCGCCACGGGAAGCTAACGCAGAGCGACTATTGTGCGTTCGAAGCTGGCATCGCCGAGCATTACCGCATGCGAGCGGGTGGCGGCGCCGATGCGCAGCGCACGTGGGCGCAGTACTTCAACGCTCAGCGAGTGAAAGCGATCGATTGGCGCGCGCAGGTCGACCCGACCTTGCGAGGAGGGTGATTTCAGTTAGACGCGAGGGCGCAGTTACCGGTGCGAGCGCCGACAGCGCTCCGTGCCAGCGAAATGGCGGCCAGGCGCTGTCTCGCCTTGGCTAAGCTCGGCGAGCGCAGCCTGCAGCCTGCGACGGGGACCCGAACGGGCCGCGCGCCGCCATGCTGGCGGCAGATGCCGACAGCTAGCGCGGCAACGAAGCAGAGCTAGGAAAAGCGTTTGATAGCGCGAATCGCCGAGTCGCCCGACTCGGTCAGGCGCCATTGTTGATGCCCCGAACCGAGGCGTTCGAGTTGCACGAGTTGTTGTTCGAGCAGCGCGTCGAGTTCTTCGCGATCCATATCGACTTGGTTGGGAGCGTCCTTGACGAGTAGCAACGTGGCGAATTCATGCGGACTCAGCATTGTTCTCTCCATGGGCAAACGGATTGCCTCGGCGGGCGATGGTCAACTGCCGCCGTGCGCTCGACCTATTGGGAATAGGAAAGCGATGGCCTTGGCACGCACTCCTACGCACGTGCGTCGGGGAACTGCAGTGTAGTCAAGCGATTGTTCTTATCCAAATCGGTCCCTCAAAATATTCCCTTTGACAAGCTCGGGCACGGGAAGCGGTCCGGTTGCCGCGGCAATTTCGAGAATCGACTTGAACTTTCGCGTGCAGTGCAGCATGGAATAAAGCGCGCCACGGCTCAATCGGCGGGCGCTACATAGACTTGCGTCCCGGCGGTGGCGAGCGTCTCGGCCATCTCGGGGGGGGCGTCCCGATCGGTGAACAGCGCATCGATTTGACTCAGGTGCCCCTGGCGCACGAGCGCGGGGCGACCGAATTTCGAATGATCCGCGGCGAGGAAGACCGTACGCGCATGTTCGATGATGGCCTCCGATACGCGGACCTCGCGTGTATCGAAATCGCGCAGCGTCCCATCGGCTTCGATGCTCGACGTGCCGATGATCGCGAAATCGACCTTGAATTGCCGGATGAAATCGATTGCCAATTCACCGACGATGCCCTTGTCCCACGGCCGCACGATACCGCCCGTCACGAGCAGTTCGCACTCGGGGTAGCCGCTCATCATGTTGGCCACGTTCAGATTGTTCGTGATGACGCGCAGCCCCCGATGGCGGTTGAGCGCTCGCGCGACTTCCTCGGTGGTCGTGCCCAAGTTGATGAAGAGCGACGCTTGATCCGGAATGTGTGTGGCGACGAGGGCCGCGATGCGCCGCTTTTCGTCGTGGAACATGCGTTGGCGCGCCGTGTAGGAAACGTTCTCCGAACTGGTCGGCAGGCTCGCGCCGCCGTGATAGCGGCGCAGCAGGTTCATGTCGGCCAGCCAATTGACGTCGCGCCGGATCGTCTGCGGCGTGACGGCGAAGTGCGAGGCTAGATCGTCGACCGTGACGAAGCCGTCGCGCTGCACCCAATCGAGTAATTCTTGTTGACGGGCGTTCAGGCTCAGGCGGGGGTCTCGGCTCATGGCTTGCGGCGGCGGGGCGGTCAAAGTAGCGCTATTGTAAGACCTTCGGGCAATGGCCTTTTTTGCAAAAGAATCCTTTTCGGAACGGGAATGCGACATATGAATCGATTCGACTGGCACAACCCCTATCCCACGCCGCGCTTGCCCGTCTTCGCGCGCAACGTGGTGTCGACTTCGCATCCGCTGGCGGCGCAGGCGGGGTTGCGGATCCTTTGGCAAGGCGGCAACGCGGTGGATGCGGCGATCGCGGCAGCGGCAGCGCTGACGATCGTCGAGCCTGTTTCGTGCGGCTTGGGGGGAGATGCGTTCGCCCTTGTTTGGGACGGAGCGAAGTTGCACGGATTGAACGCCTCGGGCGTGGCGCCGGCGGCTTGGAGCGTCGACTATTTCAAGCAGCGTTACGGCGAAGCGGGCGGGGTAGCCCAGCAGCCGAAGCGCGGTTGGGATACGGCTACGGTGCCGGGCGTCGTGGCGGGCTGGGAGGCGCTGCATGCCAAATTCGGCTCGCTGCCTTTCGGCGATTTGATGGCCAGCGCCATCGATATCGCCGAGCGCGGCTATGCCGTGGCGAGCATCGTCGCGCAGAAGTGGGCGGCGGCAGTGCCCGAGTTGAAGGACCAGCCGGGCTTCGCCGCGGCATTCATGCCGCACGGGCGCGCGCCGCTCGTTAGCGAACTCGTGCGGTTGCCCGGTCATGCGAGCACGCTCAGGTTGCTGGCTGCGCAAGGGCCGCGAGCGTTTTACGAGGGCGAGCCTGCGGCAAAGATTGCCGCGTTCTCCCGCGAGGGCGGTGGGGCGATGACCGAAGCCGACTTGCGCAACTATCGGCCGATGTGGGTCGAGCCGATCGGCAAGGACTACCGCGGCTACACCGTCCATGAAATTCCGCCGAACGGACAAGGCATTGCCGCACTGATCGCGCTCGGCATTCTCGAGCGATTCAACCTGCGCGATTTGCCGCGCGACGGCATCGATTCGCAGCACTTGCAGATCGAGGCGATGAAGCTCGCGTTCGCGGACGTCTACCGGTACGTGGCCGATCCCCGCGCAATGGAGGTGACGCCCGAGCAGATGCTGAACGATGACTATCTCGCTTCGCGCGCAGCACTGATCGATCCGAAACGGGCGACGCATTTTGCGTTCGGCATGCCACGGGCCGGCGGCACGATCTATCTGACCGCGGCAGACGAGCGGGGCATGATGGTGAGCTTCATACAATCGAACTATATGGGCTTCGGCTCGGGCATTGTCGTGCCGGGGACGGGCATTGCGCTGCAGAACCGGGGCTGTGGTTTTTCGATGGACCCTCGTTCGCCGAACGTCGTCGCAGGTGGAAAGCGCCCCTTTCACACGATTATTCCGGCTTTCGTGACCGAACGTGTGGAGGGACGGCAATTGCCGGTGATGAGCTTCGGTGTGATGGGCGGCGATATGCAGCCGCAAGGACATCTGCAATCGATCGTGCGGATGCTCGACTACGGCCAGCAGCCGCAAGCGGCGTGCGATGCGCCGCGCTGGAAGGTCAATCGCGATTTCACGCTCGATATCGAATCGACATTCGATCGCGGCGTGGCGCAGGCGCTCGAGGCGCGCGGGCACAAGATCCAGGCGATTGACGATCCGTATATGGATTTCGGCTCGGGCCAATACATTTGGAAGCTGTCGCATGACGAGCCCGATCGCGGGTACGTGGCGGCGAGCGATACGCGGCGCGATGGGTTGGCTGCGGGGTTTTGAGGGGCGGTGCGGCGCGTCCCGAGCGAGGCGGTATGCGTCGCAACAACGTGTGTGCGGAGAGCGGCGAATTCTCGTTTTGCATAAATAGGCGACGGGGAATTCGGATCTTTCTGAATATGCTAAATGTGGATTGACATTATTTTGTCGGAGAAGGGTTATCGGATAGAATCGTCCGCGAAAAATTATTCGAATAAACGAGGGCCGCGGAATGAGTTTTACCCCGCTTTTCGATGCGCTGTTCTATGGACATGCGCAACGCGATCGTTTGATCAAGCTCGATACGCCGCTGGGCGTGGATTGGCTCGTGCCGTTGCAGGCGAAGGGCACGTCTCGCCTTGGGCGTGACTATGAATTCATCGTAGACGTCGTCTCGTCGCGCAGTGAACGGATCGACGTGAAAGCGCTGATCGCGCAACCGGTTACGCTGTGGATTCAGCAAGCGGATCGGACTTATCTCCCCCATCACGGCTATGTGAAAACGTTCTCGAGGTTGGGCAGCGACGGTTTCTTGACCGTCTACCAATTGAGATTTTCTTCGTGGATGTGCTTTTTGCCGTTGAGTCGCGATATGCGCGATTGGCAGGAGCAACCGGGCGAGCAAATCGTTGCGGACGTGTTGGACCAGCATCCGGCGGCGCAGGGGGCTTACCGCTTCGATCTACGCGAAGCCATGCCGCGATATTCGTATCGGGTGCAATGGGAAGACGATTGGAATTTCGTGCATCGCAGCTTGGAGGAAGCGGGGGTGTTCGGCCGCTTCGAGCAGGCTGAGGATGGCAAGTCGCACACGCTCGTGCTCATGGATGACCTGTACTTCGTACCGCAGCTCGAGCAGGAGGCGGTGCGCTTCATTCGTACCGGCTTGCGTGAAGAAGTGGAAGGCTTTACGCAATGGAAAGAGCAGCAGCAGATTCAAAGTGCGAAGCTGACGACGCGCACATTCGACTACAAGCGGCCGGATTTGCATAAACAGGTCAACAGCGCGATCAGCCCGCGTGACGACATTCCGGCACGGGGCGAGGTGTACGACTACACGGGCGCCTTCACGTGGGAAGAGCGTGAGCGGGGCGAGCAACAAAACGCCGTGCGCGTCGAAGCATGGGAATCGCAGATGAAGCGGTTTCACGGCGTCGGTAGCCTGCGTTGCGCGAGGCCGGGTTATTGGTTCTCGCTCGAGGGACATCCTGTGCACGATAAGGATGCGCCTCAAGATCGTGAGTTTGCGATTTTGGCGACGACCTGGATGATCCGGAACAATCTGCCGGGCATGAACGAGTTGTCGGACTTTCCGGAAAGCTTGCATTCGGAAGTGTTGGCGGCGGCTCGAGCCAACGCAGGCGGCGTCAAAGTTCGGCATGCCGATGGCAGCAAAGGGTACTTTCAAGTCGAGATCGAAGCGCAACGGCGGCACACGCAGTTCCGTAGCCCGCTTGAGCATCGCAAGCCGGTGATGGAACTGCAGACGGCGATCATCGCCGGGCCGGATAGCGAAGAGATCTACACCGATGCGCTCAATCGCGTGAAGGCACTGTTTGCGTGGAATCGCCGCAATGAGGGCGATGAGCGTGCATCGGTCTGGGTGCGGGCTGCGTTTCCCGATGCGGGCTCGAAGCGTGGAGGACATTTCCCGCTGCGCAAGGGCGATGAAGTGATCGTGGGCTTCATGGGCGGCGACTGCGATCGGCCTGTGATTCTGGGCCGCATGCATGGCGGGCCGACGCCCCCGGTTTGGCACACGAATGGTTTGCTCTCAGGGTACCGGTCCAAGGAATACGGCGGCAGCGGGTTTAATCAACTCGTGATGGATGACTCGACGGGGCAAAACCGAGTTCACCTGTATTCGACGAGCGCCGATTCGCACCTTCATCTTGGGTACTTGGTCGATCACACCGGGAATACGCGTGGCGGGTATTTAGGCAGCGGCTTCGATTTGAAGTCGAACGCGTATGGTGCGATTCGCGCGGAGCAAGGGCTGTATGTGTCGAGTCATCCGGCGTCGGTCGAGCAGCCGATGGATGTGCGGCAGGCGAGCAGTCAGCTTGTTAACGCTGAGAGTGTGATTGAAGCGCTATCGGACGCGAGCGCGACGCATCAAGCGGAAAGTTTGAAAGACGGCTACGACTCGCTGAAGGCTTTCGCCGATGCGACGCAAAAGAGCGTCGCGGGTGACGCGTCGGGAGCGGGACGCACGGCGGGCGGCGGCACCGGCAACGCCAATGGCTTTGCCGAGCCGATCATGCTGATGGCGAGCCCGTCGGGGATCGCGCTGTCGACACAACAATCGACGCAGATCGCCGCGGACAAGCACGTGAACATCGTTAGCGGTGTGAGTACGCATATCGCTAGCGGCAGATCGTTGATCGCTTCGATCGGTGAAAAGCTGAGCCTGTTCGTGCAGAACGCGGGGATGAAGCTGTTTGCGGCAAAGGGCAAGGTGGAAGTGCAGGCGCATTCCGATGGGATTCAACTGACGGCGCATAAAGATGTGAAGGTGATTTCGATCACGGAAGCGGTCGAGATGGCGGGCAAGAAAGAGATCCTGCTGACGTCCGGCGGCGCGTATATCCGCATCAAGGACGGCAACATTCAGATTCATGCTCCCGGCTCTGTCGATGTGAAGGGCGCAAAGAGGCTTTTCGACGGGCCGACGCACATTATGCATGCTACGCCGACGCTGCCACAATCGGAAGGTGCTTACGACCAAGCCTTCATAGCGCACTGGCATGGTACGGACATTCCGGCTGCCGGCGTGCGCTACCAAATCTTTTCCGGTGACAAGCTTCTTGGCGAAGGGGTAACGAACGAACGCGGGGAGACGTCCCTCGTGCAAAGCCATGTCCCGCACGATGCGCAGATTCGCTTTTTGGAGAACGAATGATGGCGGAGAAGGATCCACTCATCCTCGGGGAAAGCAGCGCAATGCTTACCCCGACCGATCACAAGATTCGGCCAACAGTCCAAATTGGACGTTGTATCAAGGAGGTGCCGCCTGCAGCACTTTCGATTCTCGGGAAGTGCCCGTACTACTATCAGCCGCTGCATGGTGAGTACCTGGAGACGGTGCAGAAGGTGAGCGCCTCGAGCGTTTGGGAGACGGTGAAGGCGTTCGCGACGTCGTGGGACCCGTGGACGGACAAGGAGGTTGCGCGTCGGTTATTGCACCGACGCGAGCAGTTGATTGCGCCGGAAAGCACCGACTCTGACTGGTCGCGTCACGGGAACTTCATGATGAGGCACATAGGGTGCGGGCATAAGCCACCTTCTTACTACGTCAGTTACGGGTACTACTACTGTTCCACTTACGGGGCGAAGCTATATCCGAGGTTGAGTCAGCAGGGGCAGGCGTGGCTCGAGAGCGCCCGGTGGTACTTGCAGAAGAACATGGAAGACGGCTTAAACCAAAATATGAATGGCTCGAAAATAGAGATTAATAGTGTGAAGCCGGGAAATGGTCGCTTCAGTATGGAGGTCCTTCAATACGAACTCGAAATCAATGACGAAACATTCAAATCGTTTGCGTTTAAGACCCATCCGCTCGCTTATCTGGACGGAGGCCTCTCAGACCTCCCCCTTTCTGACCTGATGAAGATAGCGGCGCAACCGAATATCGAGGAGTGGGGTGACAGGCGAACCTGGGAGCAGGCGATCGACAGCGGCAAGGTCGTATTGCCGAATATGATCAACAGGTTCGATGTGGACGATCCAGTTGGTAAGACGCTGGGTCGCTTGTTGGAAAAATGACATGAAAGTAGGAAGACGCTGGAAGTCTCTATTGGCCGGCACAGCGCTGCTCGGCGCTTTTATCTACGGATGCCACAGCATGACAACAGGCTGGGAAACGATCACGACAACTTTTGCCAAGACCGACAAACCGTATGGCGGGGGCGCGTTTCGTGTACGCGACAACCGCGTCATAAGTCTAAAACTCGCTGAGCAGCCCATCACCTTCAAGCCGCGTGGCGAACAGAAGAGTCCAGGAGTGGCGGAACCTACGGAGGCCTGGATGAACGATTCCTCCGAAAGGCTAAATCGGCGGTCGGTAGTTTTTCTGAAGGGGACGCTCACTGGGGAATTGGCTCGGACCTTCGAGCAACCAGGCCAGGATGCCGCATGGTGGTATTCGGGCGATTGGCGCACGATCTTCATTAGCACCGGTTGGATGGACTATAAGGCACCCAAGCCGAACGGGCTTGCACCGCAATTCACCAAGCTGTGGCGCTCCAGCGATGGAGGTCAGCACTGGGCGCAATTGAACTGGCCGGAGGACCGCGAGATCGAGCAACTGATGTTTCTCGACCCACAGCGCGGTTATGCCGTCGGATGGGGTCCCCACGTATGGCGTACTGCCGACGGTGGGCAATCATGGCACGAAATCAAAGTGCCTCCGCTTGCCGCCGATGCAGGAAAGCCCCGAAAGACCTTTAGCGCGGTGAACCTCGGTCCGGACGGTGTTCTGCGCGCTGCCTATTACGTGAATCAGTTTGGCGACACCAAAGCGTCGAGCTTTGTCTACCGAATCGCTTGGAGTCAAACCGAGTTCGAGCAGGACGTTGTGCTTCCCGGCCAAGTGGTGGTGGACCTTCAGTCCTCCCCGCAAACAGCGCCGCGCTATTCACTCTATGCACTATCTCGGCTGGGTACGCCGCGAAATATCGATGACGTCAGAGACAACGGGCACCGCACAGGTGCTCTATCGACCTGGGAGAGTGTCCCGCACCCGAGCGTGAAGCAGGAGCATACCTTCGATGACCGTCTGATGCTCGATGGCCTAAGCGTCGGCAAGGACGGCGTGTTGCTGGTCTACGCCACGGACGCATCGGGCGATGGAGCGCCCCGCGATCTGACGTTCCTCAGCAAAAACTTCGGCAAATCCTGGGAGGAGCTTGACGACGGTTTTGCTCAAGGCGGCTACTTCGATCCCGAGACGAATACGCAATATGCGCTGTTTGCCTATACGTTGAAGAAGCGACAGTTCTAGAGGCACACGGGTGCCGTCAAAGTGACGAGCCGCTTAGTTGCCGTGAGATGGGGGTCGCCGCCTGCACTGCGCCGGCGTAAGTTGCGGCATCACGGCATCGAAGGCTCGGTCGGCGCGGGTGCGGACCGCACGGTGCAAAGTCCGGTCGAAAGCACGTTCGAAGACTCCGAATCGGCGATCTTGAACACCGAAACCGCGCCGCTCAGGCTCGCCGCCTGCTCCTCGAGCGACTGGGCGGCGGCCGCCGCCTGCTCGACGAGTGCGGCGTTCTGCTGCGTCATCTCGTCCATTTGCATCACGGACTGACTGACTTGCTCGATGCCCCGGCTCTGCTCTTGCGACGCCGCCGCGATTTCGCCGACGATGTCGGACACCTGTTTGATCGCCTGCTTGACTTCGCCTACGGTCGCGCCGACCTGAACGGCCTGCTGCGCGCCGTCCTGAATCATCGCGACCGACGATCCGATCAGATCCTTGATCTCCTTCGCCGCGGCGGCCGAGCGCTGCGCCAGGCTGCGGACCTCGCTCGCCACCACCGCGAAGCCGCGCCCCTGCTCGCCGGCCCGCGCGGCCTCGACGGCAGCGTTCAGCGCGAGGATGTTCGTCTGGAACGCGATGCCTTCAATGACGCTCGTGATGTCCGAGATCTTCGCCGAGCTAGCGCTGATCTTTTCGATCGTCCCGACCATGCCCTGCACCGCCTCGTTGCCGCTGTCGGCCATGTCGGTGGCCCTCGTCGCCAGCGCGTTGGCTTGCCGGGCGTTGTCGGCGTTCTGCTTCACTGTCTCGGTCAACTGCGTCATGCTCGCCGCAGTTTCCTCCAGCGAGGCGGCTTGCTCTTCCGTGCGCACCGAAAGATCGGTGTTGCCGCTCGCGATTTCCTTCGACGCAACCTGGACCGACTGCGTCGCCGAATGGATGCCCCGCACGACGTCCGCAAGATTGCCGTTCATGACGAAAAGCGCGTGAAGCAGTGTACCGACTTCGTCGCGTCGATCGGTTTCGATGTGCGATGTCAGATCCCGCGAGGCGACCGTCTCCGCCACCCGAACGGCCTGCCGGATCGGCATCGTGATGCTGCGGGTCGCGAGCCACGCGACGGCCAAGCCCCCCGCCACGCCGACGCCGCACATCGCGAGCAGCCATGCGACGCCTTGCTCGTACGTGCCGTGCGCATCGGCAGCCGTGCCATTGCTCTGCCCGATCTCATAGTCGCTGAACCGTGTCATCAATTGGGTCCAGCGGCCCAGCGCAGGAGCCGCTTCGTTCATCATGACCTCGCGCGCGCTTGGGTCGTTCGCGAGGCGAAGACTGACCACCTGGTTCGCGACCGCCAGCGCTGCGCTGCGCGCCGCCTTCATTTGCTTTAAGAAATCGCGTTCGTCTACGCCGGTTCCCGGGTCTCGGCCAAACAGATCGTCGAGCTTTTTCTCCACGTCTTGATAGTTCGCCACGCTTCGATCGAAAGCCTGTTTCTCGGTGGCGATGCGCGACGCGTCGTCGAGAATGATGAGGTCGCGCATCGCCGCCGCCGCTTCTTGCGCGCTGCCAAGCGCCTGGGAAACGAGGCTGCTCTCGTTCCCGCTGAAATCGACCGAGTCAACGAGCGCGCCTTCCATCGCGCCCAGTCGCATGATGCCGATGGCCGTCATTCCCACCATCAGGGCAAGGAGCACGCCAAAAGCCAGGCCGAGCCTCGCACCGATCTTCAGGTCCGCTAAAAGCGCTTTCATCGTTTCTCTATCCGGTAAGTGCTCAGGGAAATTGATTTGAAATCTTGTGCCGTATCCGCTGAGCGACGTCGAAAATTAAACAAAATTCAGTCTGACTGCGTCGCGCACGCATAAAGCGCGGGTACGGACAGAGCGGTTTCAACCAGAGCGTAACGAATCATGATTTCCGAACTCGATAAGGGTGGGCGATGGAAGTCGATTAAGTGAAGCACTCGACATCCACCGCGCGTCAAGACTTATGCACGTGCGGCCCCTTTGCGCAGCAGCAACCGCAGCAAGACCGGCAGTAGCAACAGTACGAGCGGCAACTGCACGATAAGGCCCGATATGATGGCCACGGCAAGCGGTTGTTGCATCGCCGAGCCCTGTCCCAGCGCCAACGCGAGCGGAGACAGTGCGAGGATGGCGGCGATGGTCGTCATCGCGATCGGGCGTATCCGATTGCGGCCGGCCTCGATCAGCGCGCGCTCCACCGGCATGCCCTCGTCGCGCATCAATCCTTGCAGTTCCGACACATAAAAGATGGCGACCTCGGTCACGATGCCGATGATCATCGTCATGCCCATCATGGCGGAGATATTCAGTTCGATTCGCGTGACCCACAGACCGATGAACACCGCGCCGGCGGCAAGCAACGGCATGGCCATGACGGCAAGCGCCACGCGCAACCGCTCGTACAGGAAGAGCAGCAGTCCGAACACGAGCGCGACAGCCGCGCCGAAGACCATCATCAATCCGCGGAAAGCGATTTGCTGCTGCTGATAAAGCCCGCCGAGCTCGTAGTAGACGCCGGAAGGCAGCAGGCCGGGTTCGCCCAGCGCGCGCTGCACGTCGGCGATGCTCGAGCCGAGATCGCGGCCGTCGATGCGAGCGGTCACGGCCACCATCTGCTTGAGGTTGTCGCGGGTGATCTCGGGCTGCCCCGTCAGCACGACGCGCTTGGCCACGCGCTTAAGCGGGAAGAGATGGCCATCGGGCGCGCGGATCAGCAACTGTCCCAGCGCCGTGTCGGTCAGCTTCATCGAGCCGCCCGCGCGTACGCGCACACCGATCGTCTTGGGGCCTTGTTGGAACTGCGTCGCCACGTCGCCGTCGACCATCTGCGAAACGACTTGGGCGATCGATTGCGGGTCCATCCCCTCAGCCGCGGCGGCGTCGGGACGGATACGAACCTCGAGGGCGTCGCCTGCCGGATGGATGCCGGGATCGATATCTACGATGCCGGGAATCTTGCCGATGCGCGCGGCCACCTTCTGTGCAGTGTCGTCGAGCAAGGCGTGATTGTCCGAATAGATCTTGATCTGCACGGGCTGCGGCACAGCCGTCAAATCGCCGATCAAATCTTCCATCAATTGCGCGAGCTCGATTTCAACGCCCGGCACTTGCGCGGAAATCGATGAGCGAATCTCCTCCATCACTGTTTCGATAGGCTCGCGATTGCCGGACTTCAACCGGACGAAGAAGTCGCCCGCGTTCGGTTCGTTCAGATCCCCGCCAAGGCCCGCGCCCGTTCGCCTCGAATACGTTTGGACGTTCGGGTTGGCGCGCAAGATGGCTTCGATTTGGCGCATGAGCCGATCGGTCTCGCTCATCGAGGTGCCCGGCTGTGTGTGGTAATCGAGCACAAAGCCTCCTTCGTCCATCACGGGCATGAAGCCGCTGCCGACTTGTGTGAACGCGAAGGCAGAGGCCGCCACGAGCGGCACGAGCGCCAGCAGCGCGAGGGCGGGGCGCTCGCTTGCGCGCGTCAAAGCGCGCGTATAGCGCTCGTTGAGCCAAGCGCCGAAACGCGACGGCGCGTGCTCGCGAGCATCGTCGGCGGTGAGCCAATGGTCGCAGAGGATCGGGACGGCCAGCCACGTCACGAGAAACGAAATCAGCAGGGCGCTCGCCATCGTGATCGACAGCGCTTTAAAAAACGCGCCCGTGACGCCGGACAGGAAGGCCAGCGGCACGAAAATGATGAGCGTCGCGGCGGATGAGCCCGCGAGCGGCCGCGTGAACTCGAGCGCCGCCGTCATGACGCGACCGTGAAAGGCGTGCGCTCCCGCTTCGCGGATTCGTCTCGCGATGTGTTCGATCATGACGATGGCATCGTCGATGACGAGGCCGACCGCGGCCGCCATGCCGCCGAGCGTCATGATGTTAAAGCCCATGCCGAACGCGTCCAGCAGCAAGATCGTCGAGGCCATGACAACCGGCACGAGCGCCACCGCGATGGCCGTGACCTTCCAATTGCGCAGGAAGACGAACAGCGTGAGGGCAGCTAGCACGACACCGATCAAGATAGCGTCGCGCACGCTGGTAGCCGAGGCGACGACGAGTTGGCTCTGGTCGTACCAGTTCGCCAAATGCACGCCGGCCGGCAAGTTGCGCTTGAATGCCGCCAGCCGGGCCTGCACCGCACGGCTCATCGCGACGCTGTTCGCACCCGGCTGTTGGAAAACGTTGACGAGCACCGCATCATGGCCGTCGGCCGTGACGCGAATCCATTGAGGTACCGTGCCGCGGTAGACGCTTGCGATATCGCCGAGGCGAACTTGCGTCCCGCCGTTGGCGGAGACGACCACATGCTTGAGTTCATCGAGCTGCGTGAGCGGCGCGTTGGCGATGACGAGATAAAGCTTGTCGTGGTCCTCGATGCGTCCCGTCGCCATCAGCACGTTGGCGGCGCCGATCGCTTTCGATACGTCTTCGAGCGACAGCTTGTAGGCCGCTAGTCGAGCAGGGTCGATCTCCACTTCGAGCTCGTCTTGCGTGCCGCCTGTCACGTCCACGCGTGCGACGCCGTCGATTGACGATAGTTGAGGTCGAAGCTGGTATTGGGCGAGATCGCGCAATGCCGAAAGCGACTGCTCGTTCGATGTGAGGCTGTAGGCGAGCACGGGAAATACAGTCGGGTCCATGCGGCGCACTTGCATGCTCGTCCCGCTCGGCAACGTCGTGAGGATTTCGCTGATGGCCGATTGCGCTTGCAGCGTGGCTTGCGCCATATCGGTCCCCCAGTTGAAGTTCATCGAGATCTGCGCCGATCCGCGGCTCGTCGTCGATTGGACGTCGACCACGTTCGGCACGCGCCGCAATGCTTCTTCCACCTTCGCAGTGACGAGCGTCGCCATTTGCTCGGCCGGCCGATCGCCCGCATCCAGCGTTACCACGGCACGTGGAAACGAAACGTTCGGGAAGAGTGAAATCGGCACGCGAAACGCGGCGAGCGCACCGGCGATCGCAAGCAGCGCCACCGCGAACAGCAGCGAGCGCCGGTGCATCTGCATCCATTGGCCGAAGTTCATCGTGCGGCGCCTCCCGCGCGACGCACGCTCATGCCGTCCTGCAGCTCGTAGTTGCCCATGGCGACCACGGGCAAGGCGGCGTCGAGCGCGCCGTCCACGCCGTAGCGCTGACCGTCTTCGACAGCGATGCGCACGCTCACGCGTTTGGCTTTTTGATTCGGGGCGACCTGGAAGAGATAAGCGCCCTGATCGTCGGTCAAGACGCAGGAGCGCGGCACGATCCAATGCGTACCGGCTCGGGTGGCGATATCGGCGCTTACGTGGGTACCAGGCATGAACGGCGTGCCGCCGAGCGGGACGGTGGCGCCCACGTCGACGAGTTGGCTCTGGCTGTCGAGCGCCGCACCGACCACCGTGACCCGGCCCGCGATCGCCGCTTGTGAGAGAGCGCTCGACAATCCATGCACCGTCACCGTGTCTCCCGCATGGACGGTGGCGATATCGTCGGGTTCGACGCTGAGCATCACGTTCGCGTGCGATGCCGTGCCGATGTCCGTCTGCACGATCTGCATGATGGCCGCGCCCGCGGGGACCTGATCGCCTTGCGACACCGACACCTGCAGCACGACGCCGCCGATTGGCGCGTAAATCGTCGTGATGCCGGCGCCGACGCCCATGCGTCGCTGCGCGTCCAGAGCGTCGCGCGCATCGGCCACACCCTTTTTCGCGGCGGAGAGTTGCGAGGCGGTCGCGAGCGCGTTGTCGAAAAGCGACTGTGTTCGCGAGAGCTCGCTCTGCGCGAAGGCGAGTGCGCTTTTCGCTTGCGACGCGGCGAGCACGGCGGATGGGTCGGCCGTGACGGTGGAGAGCGGCGCGCCGCGCTTGACGGTTTGACCAGGTTGTACGAGCAGGCGCGCGATGTGAGTGCCGTACGGTAGCGTCACTGTGGTCACACTCGCACCCGATGCCGAGACGATACCGTAGGCGCGCACGGGCTGTGCGATCGGCCCGCGCTGGGCAGGCACGGTTTGGACCGCGACGGTTCCGCTAGCGGGATCGGCGTCGTCGGCGTGCGCGTTGAGCATCCCGCCGGCCATGCAAAATACGGCGGCGGCCAGGCTCGTCGTCAAGCGCTGCAAGCGCATCGATAGAAGATTATTTCGCATGGGATTCGGTAAAGCTTTGTTGGGAGGACAAGGTGTCGGGGATGACGCTGCCGAGCAATGCTTGTAAGGCGATGCGCTGTTCCGCGAGCGATTCGCGCAGCGTCGCGACGTCGATGCGTTTGGCGAGGGCCGCACTTTTCGCGTCGGCGTAGGCTCCAAGCGTCAAATCGTGCTGGGCGTACGCTTGTCCGGCATCGCGCGCCGCTTGCTCGGCGCTAGGCAGCGTGCGCTGAGCGCGCTGCAGTTCGCGATCGAGGATCGCGGTGTCGGCCCGCAAGTGCGCGACATCGGCGTAGGCCTCGTTCAAGCGTATCTGGTACTCGTCGCGTAGCCTCGTGCGCGTCGCGCGTTCGATCGCGATGTTGCCGCGGTTGCGGTTGAAGATGGGCAGTGATAGGCTGATTTGAAAGCCGCTCGTATAGGTTTGCGATGTATCGCGCGCCCGCACGAAGCCGACCGATAGGCTCGGAAACTGATTCAGCACCGCCGCGCGATATTTTTCCTCCTGTGACGCATAGCCGGCTTGCAACGCGATGAGGTCTGGCCGCCGCTTGGGCAAGGCCGCTACGGCGGCGTCGATGGCGTTGTCGTCGACCGGGGCGCTGTCGTCGGGGCCGATCAGCGGCAACGCTACGTCGGGCGACAATCCAAGCAGCGCGTTGAGATCGTGGTGTATCTGTCCGGCGGTGCGCTCTGCTTCGTCGTATTGCTTGCGTGCCTCGCTATAGGCGAGCTGCGCCGCGGCCGCGGCATCTTCCGTCACGTCGTGCGCTTCCAGCGCTCGCTCGGTGCGCTCGTAGCGCTGTCGAGCGAGATCGAATTGTTGCTGCAATAGCGGCAGCGTTTGCTCCGACAGACGCGCCTTCAGGTACAACTGCTTGGCTTGCGCAATGATTTGCCATTCCTGCCAAAGCAGCCCCAGATCGATCTTCGCGACGTTCGCCTCGGCCGAGCGCTGGTTCGCGCCGCGCGTGACGATCGCCATCAGGTCCATGCTCAAACCGTAATTGAACGCGCGCGAGAACCCGGCCGCGCCGGGGTAGTCGCTCGATGCGCTCAGCTGCGGATCAGGCAGTAGCCCGGCGGAGAAGGCTTGAGCGCGAGCGATTCCTAGATCGTCGCGGGCAAGCTTCAAGTCGGGATTGCCGACGACGGCGAGCATCGCCACGTCTTCCATGTCGAGCCCGTGAGAGGGGTCGAAACGATGGGCGGCGAGAGACGTCAGCGGCATAGTCGAAGGATCGATTCGAATGCGTGCCAACGCATTGGCCGTGATGGACGTGGCGTGCTGCGTCAGCGGTGCCGGGCGGTACCACGTGCAGGCCGCCAGCAGCAGTGCGAACGAGGCCGGGAGTAGACGCCCGAAGCTTCGGGCAAGCGCCGCTGCAACGCGGCGCCGCCGTGCGACGGTGAGAGGGGAGAGGCGCAAGATCGGCTTCCTGAAATAAACGGCAATGAATCGTCGGCGTCGGGTAGAGGTTGGTTAGACGGTGCGCCAGTTTGGCGGGTATGGCCTTAAGCGGTCCTTATCGCTATCCAGGCGCGCCGACGGTGGTCGAAGCGAATCGTCGATTCAGCAAGGTGACGGGTAGGGCATGGCACATCCGTTCTCGAGCGTTCGAGCATGCATGGCCAAGCCGTTTTCGATCGCAAAACTAGAAAGGAATGCGAAAGCGCCCGGGCATGCATCGCGTAGCGTCGCGTCGATCAACAAGGATTTGATGCCGGCATGCATGACGGGGCGGGCGAATTGCCGCCGTTGCACACCCGTTTGAGCCGCACGCTCGTCGACGAAAAGGGCGACGACGCCGGCGAGTCGCTCGGCCCAGTCGGACGGCCGGAATGCGTGCCCTCGATGAGTGAGCCCCGGAATCAGATAGTGCGCCGCTTTGGAGTCATCGATTGACGCAGCAACGGCAGGCCCCTGCCCCTGCCGCTGCCATAGCGCATTGCAAACCTCGAGCGGCGGCGCGACTTTCTCGTCTCGCATCGTAAATCCTGTTGAACCGAATACAGGACGACGATGTTAGGCCACGCAACCTGACGACTGGCTGTCGCGCAATCCTGCGGTTTACGCCTACTTCCTACTTATTAGCCGAGTCCACGAACGCGCTCGTGTACGTTTTCGATAAGTCGATGTCGGTCGTCTTCGTGTCGGGATCGATCGTCGAGAGCAGCGCAAGCACTGCTTGCGGTCCGCCATCCGGCATGCGGCCGTCGGCCGAGAACATCGGCTTAAAGGCCTTGAGCGCCTCCACGTAGAGCGCCTTCTTTCCCTTGTAATAACTCGGCGGCAATTGGGCGACGATCTGCTCGGCGCTATGGGCACGGATGTACCGCAACGTTCGAACGAAGGCGTTGACGAGCTTGCCGGCTTCGTCGCGATGCTCGTCGACCCAAGCATTAGACATGTAAAGACATCCGGCGGGATAGATGCCGCCCAGTGCGTTTCGTGTGCCCGCTTCGGTTCTCAGATCGATAAGAATCTTGGCTTCGCCGCTCGAGAGCAATTCCGACGCGGTGGGATCGGTCGTCATTCCCGCAACGATGCGCTGGCGCCGCAAGGCGTCGATGAACGTCTTGCCCGCATCGACGGGCACGAGGCGATAGTCATTCCTCTGAAGTCCGGATTTCTTCGCCAAATACCGAGTGAGAAAATCGGTGGAAGAGCCCAAGCCCGTTATGCCGAGCGATTGCCCCTTGAAATTGGCCGGCGTTTTGATTTCGGCGGCGTGCGATGTGGCAACGAGTTCCACTTCCCCCGGAACCGTTGTGAACTGAACGAGGGATTCCACTTCAGTCCCTTCGCTCTGCAAGTCTATCGTGTGATCGTAGAACCCTACGACGCCTTGCACCGCCCCCGCGATCATTTCATCTTCGGCATCGACGCCGGCCGGTTCGGTCACGACATCGACGTCCAATCCTTGTTGCGCGAAATAGCCGAGCCGTGTCGCGAGGACCGCGGGCAAATAGATGATCTTATCCATGCCGCCCACCATGATGGTGATCCTCTCCTGAGCGCGAGCGGCGCTCGCTGCCGAGCATATCCCGATCATGATCGCGGCCATGGCGGCCACGCCTCTTGAGGTACTCATTGTCGTCTCTCCATCTTGTATCGGATCTGCTTCGGTGCGGTGGGGCGAGGCGCGCGACGTCTCGTGCAGCGCTTAGGTTTCGCTGGCGGGCAGTCGCACGATTGCGCTGAGTCCGCCGCCGGGCCGCGTCGCGAGCTCGATCTGAGCGCCGCATGCTTTGGCCGCCTCGCTGACGATCGCCAGGCCGAGGCCGAAGCCGTCGTTGTCGGACATGCTGCCGCGGCTGAAGCGTTCGAACACGCGGGCTTTGAGCGTATCGGGGATGCCGGGCCCGGTATCGTCGACTTGCAGTATCGCGCCTTCCCCGTCGGGCCCGACGTGAACAGTAACGTGGCCGCCGTGCGGGGTATAGCGCACGGCGTTATCCACCAGGTTGAAGAGCATGGCGTGCAACAGTGTCGGATAGGTCCATATCGACGCTTCGGTACTCGTCGCGCTCAGGCCCAGATCGATGCCCTTGTCGTCGGCGAGGACGGACAAGTCGACCAGCACATCTTGCGCAAGATGGAGCAGGCTCGCCTTCTTGCGCGGCAGATTCGCGCCGCGGCTCGATTCCGCGTGAGACAGGCTCAGCAATTGATTGATGAGGTCTTTCTGGCGGCGCGCGCAGGCGCGCACCGCACGCAAGGTTTCGCTGAGTTCGGGATCTTTGGACAGGTGCGCCGCGTAATCGAGTTGCGTGCTCATGAGGGCCACGGGCGTGCGCAATTGATGGGCGGCATCGGCAATGAAGCGCTTTTGAATATTGACCTGCGCGGTGAGGCGAGTCGCGTACTGATTGATGGTTTCGACGATGGGGCGCAGCTCTCGTTGAAGCTGCGTCGTGCCGAGCGGGGTTAGATCCTCCGCTTCGCGCGCCTGCAGGTCTCTGCGCAGTATTAAGAGCGGCTTCAGCTCGAGCGTGAGGCCGATCACCATCAGCGCTAACGCGAGGGCGAGCAACGCCGACTCTTGAACGAGCACGGGCCGCCACAACGTGCCGAGAAGATGAAAGTAGGCATGGCGGCTTTCGGCCACGCTGACAAGGACAGCGCTCGTGCGGCCGTCGCGATATAAATGGCGAGTCATCGTCACCATGCGCAACGCGTCGCCGTGATATTGGATGTCGCTGTAACGGGGCGCGTTGCCGGCCGTCGGAACGCCCTTCGCTAGGTCGGGCCAGCCCGCCAGCACCTCGCCCGACACCGCACGCACTTGAAAGTAGACGCGATCGCGCTCGCGTGACGCGAACATTTCGAGCGCGGCGGGGGGCGTCTCGGTGCTCAGCCTACCCTGCTGCCAACCCACCGCACCTGCCATGACTTCGGCCGATGCCAGCAAACGCCGATCTTGCACGAGCAGGGCGGTACGCCGCGCGTTCTGCCAGGAGAGGACGGCCATCAACGCCAGCACCAGCGTCATGGGCACGAGCACCCACAACAGCAACCGTACGCGCAACTGATTCATGTCGTGGCATTGGCGTCGCGCAGCAGGTAGCCGAGCCCGCGCAAGGTGAGAATGCGCGCTTGCGAGCCCGTCAGCTTGCGGCGCAGCCGATGCACGTAGGTTTCGATGGCGTTCTCGCTCGCTTCGCTGCCGATATCGAACACCTTCACCATGAGTTGAGCCTTGGTGACCGTCTTGCCTTGCCGCAGCATCAGCGTTTCGAGAACATGGTGCTCGCGCAGCGTCAACTCGAGCGACTGGCCCGCGGCGCGGAATTCATGGGTATCGAGATCGAATTGGAGATCTGCGCATTGGACAACCGATTGGCTGCTGCGGCCGCGGCGTCTGATCAGCGCCTTGATGCGGGCGACGAGTTCGCGCATCTCGAACGGCTTGCCGACGTAGTCGTCCGCCCCTAGATCAAGGCAGTCGACTTTTGCGTCGACGGATGCGTTCGCCGTGACGACGAGCACCGGCGTATCGTTGCGGCGTCGTCGAAGGCTGCTCAGGACGTTGCGCCCATCCATGCCGGGCAGGCGAAGATCGAGCAGCAATAGATCGTACTGCGCCTGGCCGAGCCGATCGATCGCAGCCGAACCGTCATGCACGCACTCGACGGTGAATCGTTCCGCTTGGAGCGCCTTACTGAGCCAAAGCGCAAACTCCACGTTGTCTTCTACGAGCAATAGTTTCATCGAGGCAACCCAACGTATGACGCAAATTACGAGCGGGTTACGTATCCGAAGACGCAAACCTCGCGCGCCCCTTGCGAGGCGATGTCAGTGCGAATCGGCTAGCGCGCGCGAACGAAGACGGAGCGATGCAGAAGCGTCGAAGCCCGAGGCGGTAGCGCCTCGGGCGATGAAACACGATCTGAACGGCTTGTCTCCTATGCGGCTCGCGCGATGAACGCGTTTCGCACGCCTCATACCGAACCGCGTGGTATGGATTTTCCGTTATTTGCCGACGCGATCAGCGGCTTAACGCGTAGGGATATTCGCGTGGTGCGAATATCCCTATCGGCGTGGCTTCTCTGGTGCGCGGGAGGGGCTTAATGCAATTTACGTGCCCCCGGGGTGTAGAACAATCCGTTATTTCCCTGCGTTTGCGTCCTTGGCGAGCAGCGCGTTGGCCTTGATGACGTACTCATTCGTGTAAGTCTTCTCGAGGTCGATGGGCTTGGTCACTTTGCCGGCCAGCTTCTCGACCGCCAGCACAGTATCCGGCCCGTTTTTCGGCATCATGCCGTCGGGCAGGAATTGACCTTTGTCTTGTGCCAGCGCATCGATGTATTCCTGCTTCGTCGACAACTGATTGCTCACGAAGTCGGGCGGCAGATGATCGGCGATATCGGCGGCGCTATGTGTATTGATCCAGTGCATCGTCGCGACCATCGCGTTGACGACGGCTTGTGTCTCCGTCGGATGCGCCTTTACCCATTCCCCGCGCGCGAGTACGGTGGCCGTCGGCCAGTAGCCGCCGAGCCACTTGTTGACACCGGGACCCGTCGCAAGGTCGATCGCGGAATAGCCGAGCTTCATCTTCTCGACGGCGTTGACGGTCGGCTGCGTGGTCATCCCACAGGCGATGCGATTGTGCTTGAGCGCGCCGATCAGCGTCGGACCCGCGCCCACGCCCACTCGTGTGAAGTCCTTCGACGTGAGGTGATAGCGGGCCGCAAGATACAGCGTCAGGTCATCGGTGCCCGAACCAACGTCAGTCACGCCGACAGTCTTGCCCTTCCAATCGGCCGGCGTCTTCACGCCCGAACTCGGCGTGCACATCTCGCGCTCGCCCGGCGCACCGCTCAACTGGACGATGCCGATGACGTTCTTGCCGTGCTCCTGGAACTCGAGCGTATGGACGTACCACGCACCGGCCATGTCGACCTGGCCCGACACCACGGCATCCTCAGCGCCGACGCCGCCGGCTTGCTCGGTGCTCAACTCCATATCGACGCCGTACTTCTTGAAGAAGCCGAGATTCTGGGCCAGTTGATAGGGCAGATAGATTTGCTTGTCGATTCCGCCCACCATCAATGAAACCTTCGGCAGCGGCGCCGCCATGCATGCCGAACTGAATACCCCGGCCGCACAAGCCAGGCCAGCCAGCAACGCCGTCGTGCGTGATTTCTGTTTCATGAAACACATCTCCTTGGTTATTGGAGATCCCGTGACGGGATCTCTTATGAAGTAGTCTTAAACGTTTTCAGTCCAACCGATATCAGGCGCCGGCTCGATTGCTGTCGGCGGCTGAAGGCGGCTGCCACGAGAGCAGCTTCTTCTCGAGCACGCCCATCAGCACTTCGGCGCTGAGTGCGACGACACCGATGATCAGCATCGCGCCGAATACGCCATTGGCGTCGAACGTGTTTTGTGCTGTCGCGATCACGAGCCCCAGGCCGCGCTGAGCACCGAGGAATTCGCCGACGATCGCGCCGATGATCGAGAAGCCGAGCGCTACGTGCAGGCTCGCGATGATCCACGTCATGGCCGAAGGGAAGACCACGTGCCAGGTCACCTGGAGGCGCGATGCGCCGAGGATGCGGACGTTGGCGATCAAGTTGCGATCGACGCTGCGCACGCCTTGGAAGGCATTGAAGAAAACGACGAAGAACACCAGGACGGCCGCCAGTACGACCTTCGACGGCATGCCGAGGCCGAGCCACATGACGAAGACCGAGCCGAGCACGATCCGGGGGAGCGCATTGACGACCTTGATGTAGGGGCCGACGACGTCGGCGAGATAGGGGATCTCGCCCAAGAGCACGCCGAGGAGAACGCCGCTCGTCACACCGACGAGAAAGCCGAGCAGCGACTCTTCCAGCGTCACCCAGATCTGCAGCCAGATCGAACCGTAGGCCGTTCCCTTGTGGGCCCAATCCAACAGACGCAAGACGATGCCGCTTGGCGAACCGAAGAAGAAAGGATCGACGAGGCCCCAGTCGGTGGAGAGCTGCCAGCCGCCTACGATGAGGATGAGTAGCCCGATTCGTCCAAGCAGGACGAGTGTTTTGTGGCGCTGCGCTTTGCGCCGTGCGTTGCCTGCCACGTCGGCCGGGTCAGTTTTTGCGGTTTTAAGTTGCGCGCTGGAGTTGACGCTTGTCATGCCGCGCTCCCTTCGAGATTTGAAACGGACGTCGTGCGCGAATAGGCTTGCTCCACTTCCTCGCGCAGGGACTCCCAGATTTGTTGATAGAGATCGAGGAAACGCGGGTGGAAGCGGATTTCCTGCACTTCTCCGCGGGGCCGCGGCAGATCGATGTCGAACACGGCCTTAACCGTGGCGGGGCCAGCGGTCATCACGACGACGCGGTCGGCCAGTGCGATTGCTTCTTCCAGGTCGTGCGTGACGAATATCACGGAAGGGCGCGTGCGCTCCCACAGACGGAGCAGCTCGTTCGACATGATGGCGCGCGTTTGCACGTCGAGCGCAGAGAACGGTTCGTCCATCAGCAGCATCGACGGCTTATTGATGAGCGCGGCCGCGAGGCTCACGCGCTTGCGCATGCCGCCCGACAACTGATAGGGGAAATAGTCTTCGAAGCCCGCGAGGCCAACGGTGCGGAGCCATTCGCGCGCTTGCTGCGTCGCCTCCTGCTTCGGTACGCCGCGAAAGATCGGGCCGAGCGCGACGTTCTTGAGAATGGATTTCCATGGCAAAAGCGCATCGCTTTGGAATACGAAGCCGGCGCCGCTCGTGATTCCGTCCACGATCTCGTCCGACACGCGCACGACGCCGGCGCTCGGGCGATAAAGCCCGGCTGCGAGGGTGAGCGTCGTTGACTTTCCGCATCCTGTCGGTCCGACTACCGCGCAGAACATACCGGGCTCAATGACGAGATCGACGTCGCGCAATACGGTCTTCTCGGAGCCGTCGCGCGTGGGAAAGCGCTTCGTCACCCCGGAGAACTGAACGCCTCCTCGCCTCGTTGAAGTTTCTGACATAACAAACCTTATTTCGTGGGCCCATCGGCTACCGATGGGCGGATTGCATTGAACTTGCGCCGCCCGGATTTTTCCGTTTCGCGCTCCTATCCGGTCGCTCTTCCAGCCGTCCGTTCTTGCGTTGGATACGGGAATGGGAAAAAGCGGCGACTGCTCTTCATGGCATTGCAGTAATCGATGAGGGGGGGCTCCTTTGAAGGGCGGCATGCGGGACCGGGTCTTGCACATGCCGCCGAACGCTGAGGTCGTTGGTCTTTAGAAGTGCCAGATACCGCCGGCTTCGAGGCGCCAGGCCGATTGGTTGCCCAGGCCCGTGCTCGCCTGGAACGTCTTTTGCCCCCACATCGCTTCGAGACCGACGTCGACGGTGGGAACAGGGCGGTAGATGAAGTTCACGTGTACCGTTTTCGTGGTGACGGCGTTGTTCGGATCGGCCGGCACGAATGAAGCGAGGCGCTGGTGGTTGTACCCGAGGCCGAGGTTCGAGCGCAGCTTCTTCGTCCACCAATGTTGGAAGAACAATTCCGCGCCCGCATCCGGCTGGATTTCGATATTGGCTGCGCCCGTAGGATTGGCTGCCGTACCGTTATCGATCGCGAGGACCGATGCGACGTTTGCACCGAAGTCGTCAGGCAGGTAGCGACCCAACGCGCCGTACCAGATCTGGCCGCCGAAGTTGTCCTTGCTGTGCGGCAGATTGAACGTGACGCCCATCAACGCCGCCGCGCCGAACTTTGTCTTACGCGCGCCGTTTTGATCGGTGAATCCGAGGTCGCGAGCCAAACCCGAGACTTGGAAGTGCCCCCAATCGCCTTCGCGCTCGTACTTCACGGAAAGATCGGGGAGCGGATTCGTCTTGGTGTTCGCTTCAATGTTGTCTCGCGTGTCTTGATAGCCCGTTTGCGGGTTTTCAAGTGCGAACGACAACGCTCCCCCCTTGCCGAGCGGCATCGTGTATCGGATCTGCGGCGTGCGCGCCGCGGGCAAACCGGCTGGCCCCGCATTGTCGAACGACTCGAGCGAATCGGGATCGTCGATGAAGTTCGAGTTGGCCATACCAACGAGGAACGGCCCGATCGTGCCGTATGCCGTGACGATCCGTGCGCCCCAACTATTGTTTTGGAGCGCTTGGTTGTTGTCGCCGCCCGAGACGAAGCCGTAGAAATCGAGGCCGAAGTTCGTCGTGATGTTGCCGTACGGGCTTGGCGTGCTGCTACCGACTACCAGGCGCGACACCTTGTCTTGGAAGTGGAACGTGCGTGCCGATTGTGCGCGAGCGTTGCTGCCCTTGGGGTCCAAGTTGCCGATTGCGAATTTCGGTCCGAGGTTTTCGGTTGGATCGTAAATGCCTTGGAAGTTGATGAAGCCGCCGATGCTGAGCGACGTATCGGTACCTGGCACGATGAATGAATGGGGCATCGTTCCGCGCCGCACGTACTCGGCCGCAGTGCTCAATTTCTCGGCTTTCATCGGCGTGAGTTCGACGCCCGGCGCTTGCGCCACGGCCACTGGCTGAGCCAATTGCTTCGCTTGCTTCGCTTGGGTAGCGGCTTGCTGCGCCTGCGCAGCCTTCAATTGGTCGAGCTGCACCGAGAGATTCTGAATCTCGGCTTGAAGCGTACTCAGTTGGCTGGCATGCGCGGCGGGCGTGGCCGCCAGGCCGGCTATCGCGCAGCACAGTATCTGCCTCGGTAATGACGTCTGTTTCTTCTCACGCCGCTGTTTGATCGGATTCGTCCACCTTTCCATCGAATGTCTCCCGCATCTGATTGTTGTCTCGGTTACCGCTCGTCGAGTTCTTCGAGCAGTGACCGGATGGTATGGAGGGCAAGCTGTCTACCGGCTGTCAGAAAAACGCCTTTTTCGTCCGTACTTACCCCATTGCGTCCGTGGCGATTGGGCGACGCCGGCGCGTTGTTACAAACCTGGCGCGCGCTGACAGCTTTCTTTGAAACGGGCTGAATACAATGCGCTAATTCGATGCGCGCCAGGTGGAGACTCATGAGCGATTTTCTAAAAACAATTAAATTCAAGATTTCCGTTTCCTTCTTCGCGTGCATCGCATTGATGGTTGCGATCGGACTATCGGGGCTTGCCGGTGCGCAGAAGATCGCAGGCAATAGTCAGGCGTCTTATTCATCGGTGACGATGCCGATCGTGCAGATTTCCGAGGGGAGATCGCTGCAGCTGAAGGTGCGCGTCGCGCTTCGACGCATGCAAGCACTGCGTACGGATTCGGGCGTGAGAGAGAGCGTGCCCAAGCTCGAGTCTGATCTTCAGAAGCTTGACAGGGTGTGGGCCGACTATGCCCGTGTAAGCTTTAGCGATACGAAGGAGCGCTTGATCGCCGAAACGGTGTCGCGCGAGTTGCCTGCATTCAAGTCCAGTGTCGACGACATCGTCGTCATGCTGAAGGCCGACAACTTCGACGCGGCCGATAGCGCGATCGCCGCGGTCGAGCAGCGTTCGGACGCACTCGGCGCCGCTCTCGAGGAAGATGCCGGAGTGAATGCCGAAAAGGCGAAGCAATTCATGAGAGACAGCGCTTCGACGTATAAGAGCGTGCTCTGGACGTGCCTGGCCTGTATTGCCGCGGGTGTGCTGATCGGCTTCGGCGTGTCGCTCTACTTGACACGCGCTATTACCACGCCGCTAAGCCAAGCGGTCGGCATCGCGCGCCGAATCGCCGAGGGCAAGCTCGACAATCGCGTGTCAGTGTTCTATCAAGACGAATTCGGCGCACTGCTCGATGCGCTGAAAACGATGGATGCGCAGCTTAGTGCAACGGTGCGCGAGATTAAGACAGCGTCCGAAGCTGTGAGCACGGCGGCTGACGAGATCGCCAACGGCAACGCGGATCTTTCCGCGCGCACGGAGACCCAAGCGGCTTCGTTGGAAGAGACCGCCGCGAGCATGACTCAGTTGACGGAAACGGTGAGGGGTAACGCGGACAATGCGCGCGAAGCGAATGCGCTGGCGGCGAACGCGACGACGATGGCCGACGAAGGAAATGAACTCATGCAAAACATGGTCGGCACGATTGCGCGGATCAGCGAGAGTTCGGCGAAGATTTCGGAGATCACGAGCGTGATCGAGGGAATCGCGTTTCAGACGAATATTCTTGCGCTGAACGCCGCGGTGGAAGCGGCGCGCGCCGGAGAACAGGGGCGGGGCTTCGCGGTGGTGGCCGGCGAAGTGCGCAGCCTCGCACAGCGATCGGCCGCGGCCGCCAAGGAGATCAAGGAGCTTATCGGTACTTCCGTTGAGATGATCGAAAGCGGATCGCAGCAAGCGGCGAACGTTGGCGTAACGATGGGTCAAGTGAAGGACGCGATCAAGCGCGTGGCGGAAACGATGGGCGATATCGCGGTCGCCTCGACCGAGCAAAGCCGTGGGATCGAGCAAGTGGGCAAGGCCGTCGTGCAGATGGACGGGGTGACGCAGCAGAACGCGGCGCTGGTCGGGCAGGCCGCTGCCGCAGCTCAGTCGTTGAAAGAGCAGGCCGCGAATCTGCGCAGGACGGTGGCCTCGTTTGCTGTGGGAGAGACGAGTTTTCCTTAAACAAACGGATGCCCTATGCTTCACGTCCGCTCCGGCGGCTCATCCCTCGCGCATCCGTTTCCACAGCGGAATGACGCGACGCGAAGCAGTGCGCTGCGTGTAGCGAAGCCTCGCAGCGGGTGCGGCATTGCATTCCCGTGAGTCTCCGACGCAACTTGGCCCTTTCAGGCGAGAAGGGGATGTTATTGCATTGTTGCGTCCCTATTTTATATTGCCCTTTGACGCATTCTCGAGTGCGCGAGGGGGCACATAGTGCGAATTTCGTCGTCGTTTCTTCCATCTCGAATCTATCGTCTAATACTTCGTAATACGATTGCGCCCCACGCACGTCCGGTATTTGGAACCCACGTTAGGTCCACGGGTCAGTGCATGATCAAAGCAGTTTCGTTGAACTGCGGCTAAGATCCATAGTGATAAGCCGTAACGAAATTTCACCTGTGCCGCATTTCGATTTCCGCAACAAGCTTTTGCGCGAGTCGTTCGCCGCGCGATGCGGATGAGAACTGCGGTTTTGGGAGCGCAACGCCATGACCATCGACTCGAAACACGTGATGCCTTGGCGCATCGAGGACATCGATCTCACCCGCATCGACCGCAAACGCGCCGCGGCCAACGAAGACTTGCTGCTGCTGCTATGCGCGGCCTCGTTCATCGAAAGCGGTACAGATCTGTACACGAGCAACCTGACGGCCTATTTCGACGGCGACCCGGAAGTATCCGCGTGGCTCAATCGGGAATGGGAACCCGAGGAGTTGCAGCACGGGCGCGCGCTGAAAGCCTATATCGCTCATGTGTGGCCCGAATTCGATTGGGACACCGCGTTTCGCAATTTCTTCGACGAATACTCGAAAACCTGTTCGCTCGAAGAGTTCGAAAAAACGCGCGCACTCGAAATGGTGGCGCGTTGCGTCGTAGAAACGGGCACCGCCACGCTGTACCGCGCCATCAACGAGTGCTCCGACGAGCCCGTGCTCAAGGAAATCACGGATCACATCCGCAGCGACGAAGTGCGCCACTACAAGCACTTTTTCAAGTACTTCAAAAAGTACAACCTGATCGAAGGCAATGGCCGCCTAGCCGTGCTCGGGGCGCTGCTGCGTCGTGTGATCGAAATCAAGAGCGAGGATTCCGAGATCGCGTTGCGGCATGTGTTCGCGATTCGCTATCCCGAGCGGGTTCATGATTCCGCCTACAACCGCGAGCGCGTGGCGCGCATCAGTTCGCTCGTCAAGCGCAATCTATCTGCCGATATGTGCGTGAAAATGCTGCTTAAGCCGCTCGACATTCCCGCACGCATCCAATCGGGTGTGCATTATCCGCTCGCGAAAGTTGCACAGCATGTCTTCTTCCGCTGATCCGGCCGTGGCGGCGCGCTCGCTCGCGCAGTGCACGTTCGATGTATGGCCGCCTTCGCTCCTGACGCTGTTCGACGGGATGGCGCTCGCTTCGAAGGTGGGCTTCAGCGCATCGTTGATCACCTGCGACGAAGAAGATCGTTTGCGTACGTCGCTGCTCGGCCCGGGCGAGCTCTATGCGCCCGATGCGCGACATCTCGCATTCGCGCTGTGGCCGAGTTCGCGCGCGGTTCGTGCGCTCATGTTTGCAGACGACGCTGTGGTCGCTCAGCGGACGGGATCGCACGCCGAGCGTGTGGCGACGACGCACCGCGGCCTTCGGCGCGCCCGAGCGGCGCTTACCATCGTGCATGAAGGCGCGTTCTATCAGGTGCAGCTGTCCGTCGAGACGATGTGTGCGGCCCAAGCCGGTGAGGGCGGCCAAAGCGGCCAGCCTGGAACCGCCGGTGGGCTGGCTCATTTCATCGCATCGATCGATGCAGGTGAAATACAGCAGGTGGGATACGCTCGTCTAACCAGCGGGATCGCGTTCGCACTGACCGGCGTAGCAACCGATCGCGCGGCCGTGCTGAACCGTTGGGAGAGCCAGATCGAGCAGTTGCGGCAAGCTGCTCATACGCATCTTGCGGCTCGAAAGGCTGCGGACAGCTAGCGGCCGCAGGCCCGGCTTCGCCGCGCGGTCGTGCTGAAGTCACGGCCGCGCCGTCCATCTTCGACCTAACTTGTGGATCGCGGGCCGGCCGGCCACGCCCGGCCGTCAGCCGCCGCGGTGAGCGTTACGTGCGCCGCCGGTGCGCGCCTTGCCGCCCAGCAGGGCGCCCGGGTCGTTTGGTTGCCGGCGACGGTCGGTCTGAGCGGCGCCCGAGCCTGCGCGCGGCGGCTCTGCCGCGGCGCGCGCTTTCCCTTGAGCCTGGCCGCGCCCCGCCACATGCTCGGGCCGTTGTCCGCCTTGGGCCTGCGGCTTGCGTTTGCTGGCCTCCGGCTTGCCCTGCTGAGACGTAGCTCGGTCTTGCGGTTGGGCAGGCTTTCCCGATGCCTGCGGCTTGCTTTGGTGCTGCGGGCGGCTCGGCTTTTGCGGCTGTGACGATTTCGGTTGCGACTCGCCCTTCGGCTTGGACGCCCGGCCACTTTGTTCGTGGTCGGCGCCGCTGCGCCCTTCGCGCCGCGCCTCGCCGGAGCGCGATGCCGGTTGGCCACCTTGCGCACGCCCAGCGTGCTTCGGCGCCTCGCCGCGCGGCGGCCGTCCCGCATTGCCCTGGCCGCGGCGCAGCTGGATTGGCTCGGGCTTAGCGTTCGGATCGGGCTCAAAGCCGGGAATCACTTCCTGTTCGATCGAGCATTTGATCAGCTTTTCGATGTCCTTGAGCAATTGCCGCTCGTCGACGCACACGAGCGAAATGGCTTCACCGGTCGCGCCCGCACGGCCCGTTCGGCCGATGCGATGAACGTAGTCCTCGGGCACGTTCGGCAAGTCGAAGTTGACGACGTGAGGCAACTGGTCGATGTCGATGCCGCGCGCCGCAATATCGGTCGCGCACAGCACCTGCAGCGTGCCGTCCTTGAATTCGGCAAGCGCACGCGTACGCGCCGATTGGCTCTTGTTGCCATGGATCGCCAGTGCGGTGATGCCGTCCTTGGCCAACTGCTCCGCCAGGCGATTGGCTCCGTGCTTCGTGCGCGTGAAGACCAGCACCTGGAACCACTCGTGCTGCCGAATCAGATGCGTGAGTAGTTCGCGCTTGCGATCGCGGTCGACCGGATGAATCTTTTGTGCGACGAGCTCGGCCGTCGTGTTGCGGCGGGCGACTTCGATCAATGCCGGTTCGTCGAGCAAGTTGTCGGCGAGCGCTTTGATCTCGTCGGCGAACGTGGCCGAGAACAGCAGGTTCTGCCGCTTCGCCGGTAAGCGCGCGAGCACGCGCTTGATGTCGTGGATGAAGCCCATGTCGAGCATGCGGTCGGCCTCGTCGAGCACGAGGATTTCGAGCTCGGAGACATCGATCGTCTTCTGTTGCATGTGATCGAGCAAACGGCCCGGGGTCGCCACGACGATATCGACGCCGCGCTTGAGCGCCTCGATTTGCGGATTGATGCCGACGCCGCCGAACAGCACGGTCGACTTGAGCTTCACGTACTTGCCGTAGGCGCGCACGCTTTCTTCAACCTGGGCCGCAAGCTCGCGTGTGGGCGTGAGGATCAGCGCACGCACCATGCGCTTCGCACCCGCGCGGGCATGCGGCTGCGCCTCGCTCAAGCGCTGCAGGATCGGCAACGTGAAACCAGCTGTCTTGCCGGTGCCGGTTTGGGCGCCCGCCAGCAAGTCGCCGCCGCTCAGTACCGCGGGAATGGCTTGTTGTTGAATTGGGGTCGGCTTCGTATAGCCGAGGTCATGGACGGCTCGTACCAGCGGTTCGGACAAGCCAAGGGAATCGAATGACATAGAGAAATAGAGAATTCTTCGCAATGCGGTGAGGCGGCCGACGTCCGAGTCAGACTTCGAGCGTGCTCGGCGCTCATGGCGCCGGCCGGCCGCTTGGGTCCGGGTTCGGCCGTTTTAGCGGCTCCGGAAATGATAAAGGCGCGGCCGCGGTTGCCCGCGTAGCCGCGCCCAAGGGTGCATTATGCGCTTAGTCGAGCGGCGCCGAGCGCAGATCGCTCACTTGCTGCGGCGACACGGGCGTGCCATGGTTGCCCCACGACATCCGGATGTACGTGATGACCGCGGCTACTTCCTGGTTCGACAGCGATTGCGCGAACGGCGGCATGCCGTACGGATGCGTGTTGCCCACCGTGCTCGGCGGGTAGCCGCCGTTCAATACCATGCGGATCGGATTGACCGCGGACGGCATCTGGATCGACTGGTTGTTGGCGAGCGGCGGGTAGGCCGGCGGCTTGCCCAGGCCATTGTCCGCGTGACACTTCGCGCAGTTGTCGGCGTAGATCTTCTTGCCGTGTTGCAACAAGGTGTCGCCGTACTTCTCCGAGGTTTCGTACTGCATCGTCTCGGGCGCTTCGCTCTTTTGCGGGATCGTCTTCAGATACGTGGCCATCGCGCGCACGTCGTCGTCGGACATGTACTGCAGGCTGTTGTGGACGACTTCCGCCATCGGGCCGAACACGGCGCCGCGCTCAGACACGCCGTTCTTGAGCAGATCGCCGATGTCCTTGATGTCCCAATCGCCGAGGCCCGCTTCCTTGTTCGACGTGAGCGAAGGCGCATACCAGTTTTGCAGCGGGATCAAGCCGCCCGCGAATGCTGCCGAATTGACGGGGCCGCCCATCATGTTGATGGACGTATGGCACATCGTGCAGTGGCCCAGGCCTTCGATCAGGTATGCCCCGCGGTTCCATTCGACCGATTTGGTCGGGTCGTCCTTGTAGGTGCCTTCGCGGAAGAACAGCGTGCGCCAGCCGATCAACAGGTTACGGTTGTTGAACGGGAAGCGCAGTTCGTGCGGACGGCTCGGCACGGCCACGGGCGGCACCGAGCGCAAGTAAGCGTAGATCGCGTCGGAATCGGCGCGCGTGACCTTCGTGTAGCTCGCGAACGGGAACGCCGGGTAGAGCAGGCTGCCGTCCTTCGAGCGGCCCGTGTGGAGCGCGCGGTAGAAGTCGTCCGACGACCACTTGCCGATGCCGTATTGGTCGTCGGGCGTGATGTTCGGCGTGTAGAGCGTGCCGAACGGCGTGGCCATCGGCAGGCCGCCGGCGAACTGCTGACCGCCGCGCACCGTGTGGCAGGCGATACAGTCGCCCGCGCGGGCAAGGTATTCGCCGCGCTTGATGAGCGCGGCTTGGTCGGCCGGGGTGGCGGCTTGCGCCGAGCCGTTGTGCAGGTTGTCGGAGCCCGACCAGAGCACGGGCACGAGCGCGGCCGCGGCAACGACGAGGGCCGACAGAGCGAACAGGGACTTGCGTTTCATAGGTGTGTCTCTCCTCGCGCTTACTGTGGTTCGCTACCGCAAGCAAGCGGAGTCTTCATCGAGCGGGCCGGAGCCGGGACCGGGTTGGACGGGGCGGGTTGCGTCGACAGCCAAGCCGCGACCGCCGTCACGTCTGCGTCCGTCAGGCGCGAAGCGATTTCGTGCATGCAATCGGGGGCGATCGCGTGGCGCGTGCCCGAGCGCCAGGCGCCCAGCTGGGCGCTAATGTAATCGCTATGCAAGCCGACGAGACCCGGAATGGCGGGCTCCATGCCCGTCAAGCCCTTGCCGTGGCAGGCCGCGCAGGCCGGGACGTTCCTCGCCGTATCGCCATTGAGCACGATCTGCTTGCCGAGCGCGAGGACGTCGTTCGACACCGTCGGCTTCGCCGGGGTGGGGTACGGCGGGCGCTGCTGCGAGAAGTAGGTCGCGATTTGATGCAGGTAGTCGTCCGAGAGGTACGTCACGAGGTAGTTCATCGGCGGGTACTTGCGCCGGCCCGCGCGGAAGTTCTCGAGCTGGTTGTACAGGTAATCGGCAGGCTTGCCCGCAAGGCGCGGGAAGTAGTCGTTATCGGTGCCCTGGCCGTGCGCGCCGTGGCAAGCGGTGCAGCCTTGCACGCGCGCTTCCATCGTATCGGGGGCCTTGGGCTGAGTCTGCGCTTGCGCAGTGCTGAAGACGCCGGCACCGCCAATCAACAGAAGGGCGAGTAGCGGGCGGAAAATGCGTCTAGAAGACACGCGTAACTCCATCGTTATTCGGGGACCTACCGGGCTACGGTCGGCTCGGTATGGCTCTGAGGCTTGGGATTGAACTTTCGATGCGCGACGTTGCAGCGTTTGCGGCAGGGATACGCCGGGCAAACGCAGGGGCAGCTCAGGCTGCTGCGACGCTGCGACGCAGCATTCTATCATCGATGGGATAGGCGAGCCATTTGCCGAAAGCGCCGCCCATCGGGCGAGACGCGACATCGCGACAATATGCCGCGCGTAATCAAGTCGCGGCGCGGTTAGGCGGGGAAAGCCCTCTTTTGCATCACTGTCTCCTTTTTGCACATCGGGCATCGAGGAAGGGCCGACATCGGCCGGATCGGGCGCCGACGCTCGCGCCGATGGTCGCGCGCCGCAGCCTTCGCACGTACACTCTCGCCTGCGGCGCGGCGGCCGGCCCTCAGCGGGCTTGCGTCCGTGCCGCTCCTTTTCAAGCCTTTCGAATTACTTCCAATGACTCTTTCTTTCGCTTTCGCGCCCTCCCTCGCTCGATGAACGCAACCGGACTCTCGATCGGACAGGTCGCGCTCGCTGCGCTCATGAATATCGCCTTGGCGTTCGCCATCGGCTCCGCCCTGCTGGAACGATGGCTCTCGTTCGAGGGTCAGTTGGCTCGCGTCGGCTGGCAGCGCGCCCGCTCGTCGCTGGTGGCCGCGACGTTCGCGCTCGTGCTCTCGGATCTGCTTTGGCTGGTCTACCAATCGGCATCGATGAGCGGTGTCGGGCTAGGCATGGCGCTCGGGGCGCTGCCGACCGTGATCGGCCACACGCAAGTGGGCCATGGTTGGGCCATTGCGTTCGCGGGCGCCCTGCTGGCGTGGGTCTGCGCGCTCGCGGGCCGCGGCGGCCGCTCGGGACGGGCCGTGTTCTGGGGGGCGATCGTCGTGATCGCCGTGGGCAAGGCGTCGATCGGGCATGCCGTGGACGCGGGGTGGTTCTCGATCGCCGTCGCGGTGCAGGCGCTGCACGTGCTAGCGACGGGCGTCTGGGGCGGCATCGTGCTCGCGGGCGGCTTGCTCGTGCTGCCCGCACTCGATACCTCGACCACGCGTGGCGTGCTCATTCGGGTCGCCGTGCAGGTTTCCCAATGGGCAGCGACGGCCTTGGCGGTCGTCGTCGTGACGGGGATCTTCAACGCCTATCGAGGCCTCGGCGGCTCGCTGGCGCCGCTTTCCGATAGCACGTGGGGCCACGTGCTGACGCTCAAGGCCGCGCTCGTGCTATTCGCCGTCCTGCTCGGCGGCCTGAACCGCACGCTGGCGCTGCCGCGCCTGCGCCGAACTGCGTCGACCACCGACGCGCATACTTTCAACAACGTGCTGCACCTCGAGGCGCTCATCATGCTCGGCGTGTTTATCGTTGCAGCCGTGCTCGCGCACAGCCCGCCCGGTTACACGGCGATGCATTGACGGCGCGGGCGCGGGCGGGCAAGAGGATCTCGCGCCGGGGCCGCGCCGGAGTATCACCATTCGGCGACGCTGCCGTCGGCGTGCCGCCAGACCGGGTTGCGCCACCGGTGCCCGGCCTTCGCCATCTCGCGCACCTTGGCTTCGTCGACGTCGACCCCAAGGCCCGGGCCTTGAGGGATCGCAACGAACCCGTCCTCGTACTGGAAGACCTCCGGGTTGTGCAGATAGTCGAGCAGATCGTTGCCTTGGTTGTAGTGGATGCCTAGGCTCTGCTCTTGGATGAAGGCGTTATAGCTGACGGCGTCCAATTGCAGGCAGGCGGCAAGCGCGATCGGGCCGAGCGGGCAATGGAGCGCGAGGCCCACGTCGTAGGCTTCGGCCATCGACGCGATCTTGCGGCATTCGGTGATGCCGCCCGCGTGCGAGGCGTCGGGCTGGATGATGTCGACATATCCCTCGGACAGGATCGACTTGAAATCCCAGCGCGAAAAGAGCCGCTCGCCCAGTGCGATCGGCGTGTTCGTTTGATTGACGATGTCGCGCAGCGCCTCGACGTTTTCCGACAAGACGGGCTCTTCGATGAACAGCAGCTTGTAGGGATCGAGTTCCTTGGCGAGCACCTTGGCCATCGGCTTGTGGATGCGGCCGTGGAAGTCGACGCCGATCCCCACGTGCGGCCCCACCGCTTCGCGCACGGCGGCCACATTCGCGATCACCTGCTCGACCTTGTCGTACGTATCGACGATCTGCACTTCCTCGGAGCCGTTCATCTTCAGCGCCTTGAAGCCGCGATCGACGACCGCGCGCGCGTTCTTGGCCACGTCGTGCGGACGATCGCCGCCGATCCACGAGTAGACCTTGATCCGATCGCGCACCGCGCCGCCGAGCAGCGCATGGACCGGCACGCCATGGTGCTTGCCGAGAATGTCCCACAGCGCTTGATCGATACCGGCGATCGCGCTCATGAGAATGGGCCCGCCGCGGTAGAAACCGGCGCGATACATGACCTGCCAGTGATCTTCGATATGGCGCGGGTCCTTGCCGACGAGGTAGTCGGCCAATTCATGGACGGCGGCCTCCACCGTGTGCGCTCGCCCCTCGACGACGGGCTCGCCCCAGCCGACGATGCCTTCATCGGTTTCGATTTTTAGAAATAGCCACCGGGGCGATACGACGAACGTTTCTAGTTTCGTGATCTTCATGCGCGCGATCTCCTCCTCTCGAATCTGGATCGACCAAGACGGCCGGACGGGCGAGGGCGGCCCGATGCGACGGCGCGTCGATGCCCGCATCTTACATCAGATCTTGTTGAAGTACTATTAATAGTACTAATATGTTCGTCTCTTTTCCGCCAACGCGGGGGCGGAACGCTTGCGCTTTGCGGCGCGGCCGCGATAATCGCCCCAGCGGCCGCGGCGCAGCGAGCGCAGGCACGACGGACGCGCACAGGTACGGTGTGCCATCTGCGTGGGCCGAAACCACAGGGAGAACGATGATTCAACGTGATTTGCATGGGCGCGTCGCCTATATGCTCGCGACATCCATCTTGCGCGGCGACTATGCGCCCGGAGGGTTATTGCCGCGCGAGGCGGAACTGATGCAATCGTTCGGCGTGAGCCGCACGGTCTTGCGCGAGGCACTGCGGACGTTGACGTCGAAGGGGCTCGTCGAGTCGCGTCCGAAAGTCGGCACGAAGGTGAGACGCCGCAGCGCGTGGAACCTGCTCGATGCCGATTTGCTCGAGTGGTATTCGCAGGTGGCGCCGCAGCTCGAATTCGCGCTCAAATTGCAGGAAGTGCGCGAGATGGTCGAACCTTATGCGGCCGCATTGGCCGCCCGTTCGCATACGCGCGAGTCGATCGACGCGCTGGAGCAAGCTCACGCGGCCATGGTTGCCGCGCGCAACATCGACGAGTGGGTGCGCGCGGACCTGCGCTTTCATCTGGGCATTTTGACTGCGTGCAGCAACGAGCTATTGATGCCGCTCGGTTCGCTGATCGAGCGCACGCTCGAATCGCAACTGCGGCTCAATGCCAAGCGCGCGGACGTCTTCAACGCTGCCTTGCAACAACACACGACCGTCTACGACGCGATTCGCACGCGCCGGCCCGAAGCGGCGCGCGAGGCCATGGCCGACCTGCTCGGCGTCACGCGCAAGCGGATCGAGGGCTAGAAGTAGACCTGGACGCTCCCGCGCTCGCTTCGGGCCTTGGCCCGCCGCGCGGGCAGCGCCGTACTACAATACGCGCGTTTCAGGCCCCTATGCCGCCGCTCGGCGGCGAAACCGGCGCGATGCTCGCAGAACAACGTCACCAACATATCCTGTCGCGCCTCGCTAAAGACGGCGCTCTGTCTGTCGCCGAGCTCGTGCGCGAGCTCGGCGTTTCCCGAGAAACGATTCGCCGCGATTTGCGCGTGCTCGCCGATCGTGGGCTCGTCGTCACGACGCACGGCGGCGCACTGTCGGCCGAGCGGCGCGAGCCCGATCTGGACGCGAGACAAGCCGAGCATGCGGCCGCCAAGCGGGCCATCGGTCTGCGCGCCGCTCAGTTGGTGCCGGACGGCGCCTCAGTCGTGATCGATTCGGGCAGCACGACGCAAGCGGTCGCGCGCGCGTTGATGAATCATCGCCGGCTGTCGGTTTATACGAATGACTGGCGCATCGCGTTGCTGCTCGGCCGCCGCAACGAGAACCGCGTGACCTTGCTCGGGGGCGAGTTGGCCGATGGGGAAGACGCCGTCTTCGGGCTCGATACCGTCCAGCAGTTGGGCCAATACCACGCCGACTTCGCGTTCGTCGGCGCGGGCGGCGTCTCGGCCGAAGGTGCGTTGACCGACTACACGCGCATGGCCGCCGAAGTGCGCGCACGGATGCTGCGAGCGGCCGGCACCGCGGTGGTGGTCGCCGATCACTCGAAGTTCGGGCGGGTCACCCCGGTGCGCATCGACGGGTTCGAATTGGCCCGCTACATGATTACCGAGCGCGCCCCGGCTCGTCCGATCATGAAAGCGATCGCTGCGCGCGGGCCCAAGCTCGTCACTGCCTGACGCGTCGTCTCGCGGCGCAGTTCTCAGTTCGCAGTTCGCAGTTCGCAGCAGCCCACATCACCGAACTCGAATGCCGAGCTCGTCGACGGCATTTCCGATCGCAGTGACCGCGCGACGCATATCGCCCGCATCGATCGCACCGATGCAGCCGACGCGAAAAGTGTCGATTCGCGTGAGCTTTCCCGGATAGAGAATGAACCCCGCGGCGCGCACGGCAGCGTAAAAATCGGCGAAACGCCAGTTGTCATCGCGCGGCGCATGGAAGGTCACGATCACGTCCGCTTGCACGGCCGCAGGTAAAAACGGCACGAAGCCCAACGCGCTCATCCCTTCGATCAGCGTCGCGCGATTGCCCGCGTAGCGTGCGGCGCGCGCGCTCTGCCCGCCTTGCGCAGCAAAGGCATCGAGCGCGCGGCGCAACGCGGCGACGACATGCGTCGGTGGCGTGAAGCGCCATTGACCCGTCTTGCGCATGTAAGCCCACTGATCGTGCAAGTCGAGCGCAAGCGAGGGCGAGCGCTGCGCGCATTGTTCGAGCAGTGCTCGGCGCACGATCGCGAAACCCATGCCGGGCGGCCCCTCCAAGCATTTGCCGCTCGCCGATATCAATGCGTCGATGCCCGACCCGCGCAGATCGATCGGCACTGCGCCGAACGAACTCATGGCGTCGACGATGAGACGTTTGTCGTGACGCGCGCAGACTGCGGCGATCTCGTCGAGCGGGTTCAGCAAGCCCGCGCTCGTTTCCAGATGGACTTGCGCGACATGCGTGATGCGGGGCGCGCTCGCAAAGGCCGCCTCGATCGCATCGGCTCGCGCCGGCTCGTCGTCCTCGAGAGGCAGCGTGACGTAGGCGATGCCCAAGCGTTCGAGGACGCGAACGATGCGTGCGCAATAGGCGCCGTTGTTCGGCACGAGCACGCAGCCGTCTCGCGGCACGAGCGTGCCCAGGGCCGCTTCGACGGAGAACGTGCCGCTGCCTTGCATCGGCACGCACACGTACTCTTCTTCGCCGTGGACGATCGAGAGCAGATCCGCGCACACGCTCGACGTGATGCGATTGAATGCGTCGTCCCACGAGCCCCAGTCGCGCAGCATGGCTTCGCGCGTGGCAGGGGCGGTCGTCAGCGGCCCAGGGGTGAGCAGGATCGGCAAGGAAGCGGACATCGGAAGGTCTCCAATCGAGGCGTAGGGTGCAAACGAATCATCAGACGACACGGCGGCCGGTGCACGCAGTTTATTGGCGAAATGTGTCAAAAAGTTGCATTGAAAGCCTGTGTCATGGCGCTGTCACCAAAGCCTGTGAATCTTGCGATGCTCGGCGCGTACGCCGGGACGCCTAAAAAAACGCTTCGCCCGACACCTTTGGAGATCGACATGACACGGAGCCACAGCGCCCGCATCCAGGGCCGCCTCGGCCGCCTGCTCGCGGCGATGGCCGCGGCCGCTTTGTTCGAAACGCTCGCTTTGCCGGCTCACGCCGCCGGCGCGGTCGTGTTGTATACGGCCGATGGCCTCGAGAATCTGTACAAGGACGTGCTGCCCGCCTTCGAGAAGCAAGAGGGCGTTAAGGTCAATATCGTCACGGCGGGCAGCGGTGAAGTGGTGAACCGCGCCACGATCGAAAAGGATTCGCCGAAGGCCGACGTCATCGTCACGCTGCCGCCGTTCATCCAGCAGGCCGATCAAAACGGCGTGCTGCAAACGTACTCGAGCACGCAGTACAAGAACGTCCCCGCGATTGCGAAGGCGAGTAACGATGCTTGGGCGACCTTCGTCAACAACTACTTCTCGTTCGCGATCAACCCGGATGTCGTCAAGAACCAGCCGAAGACGTTCGACGATCTGCTGCACCCCGATTACAGCGGCAAGATCGCGTACTCCAATCCCGCGACGGCCGGCGACGGCATGGCCGTCATCATCCTGACGACCTCGCTCATGGGTGAGGACAAGGCGTTCGACTACCTCAAGAAGCTCGAACAAAGCGCCAAGTTCCATACGAAGGGCACGGGTTACCTCGACGTGCTGCTTTCGCGCAACGAGATCGCGGTGGCCAATGGCGATTTGCAAATGGATCTGGATGATGCTGCCAACGGCGGCTTGGCGCTCAAGCCGATCTTCCTGACGGAAAAAGCCGGCGGCCAGCCGACGACGTTCCAACTGCCGTACGCGATCGGGCTCGTCAAGAATGGTCCGAACCAAGCCGAAGGCAAGAAGCTGATCGACTATCTGATGTCGGCTCAGGTGCAAGCCAAGGTGCCCGACATCTTCGGCATTCCGGGACGCACGGACGTCAAGCTCTCGGGCAAGAACGGCGAGGCGGTCAAGCAAGCGATCGCGGGCGTGAAGCTCATTCCCGTCGATTGGACGGCCGTAATGGCGAAGAAAGCCGACTGGACGGCGCGCTGGAAGAACGATGTGATCGGCCACTCGGGCAAGCAGACGGACGTCGTCAAGCCGAAGCAGTAGGCGATCGAACGCCGACGGAGGGCGAGCCTGGTGAATACGGCAGGACTGGTGTTACAGGGTGCGCGCGCTGCCGCGCCCGCGCACGAGCCGGCACTTCGCGCTCAGGCGCAAGGCGTCGACGTCGAACGTTTGAGTGTGCGCTTCGGCGCACGCACGGTGCTCGACGATCTATCGTTGTCGATCGGGCGCGGCGAGTTTTTGACGGTGCTCGGGCGCAGCGGCTGCGGCAAGACCACCTTGCTGCGGTTCATCGCCGGGTTCGTCAAAGCCGACTTCGTCGCCGGGCGCTTGCTCGTGGCGGGCCGCGATCTTACGCACGAGCGCGCGCATCGGCGCAATCTGGGCCTGCTGTTTCAGAACTATGCGTTGTTCCCGCATTTGAGCGTGTTCGAGAACGTGGCCTTCGGGCTGCGCGCGCGGCGCGCGAGCGCCGCCGACATCGCGCGGCGGGTGACCGATGCGCTCAAGCTCGTGCAACTCGCCGATGCCGGCCATGTCATGCCGGCTCAACTCTCGGGCGGCATGCAGCAGCGTGTGGCGCTGGCGCGTGCGCTCGTCATCGAACCCGACGTGCTGTTGCTCGACGAGCCCCTCTCGGCGCTCGACGCCAATTTGCGCGCGTCGGTGCGCTCGGAGTTGAAGGCGCTGCACGAGCGGTTGCCGAATCTGACGATCGTCTGCGTCACGCACGATCAAGACGATGCGCTCGTGTTGTCCGATCGCACATTGTTAATGCGCGACGGCCGCATCGCGCAAATCGGGACGCCGCAGGCGCTCTACGACGCGCCGGTCGATGCCTTCGTCGCGCGTTACCTCGGCGTGGCGAACCTACTGCCGCCGCGCGTGGTGTTCCCTATCGGCGATGCGCGTCATGGCGAACGCGATCGGCTCGCTTGCTTGCGGCCGGAAAGGCTGCATCTCGTGCCGCTCGGGCAAGGACATTTGCACGGCACCATCGCCACGGTCGACTGGTACGGCCCGGTGCTATCGGTATCGGTCGCGCTCGATGCGGCGCCCGAGACGACCGTACTCGTCACGACGGCGCGCGGACACGGGATGACACCGGAGAAGGGCGCGCGCGTGTCGCTCAGCTATGAGGCCGATCATGTCATCCTCGTCGAACCTTGACACCGCGAGCCGCACACTGGGCATGACCACGCGAGCGGCGTCGATGCCCGCGCACGGCCATGCCGCAGCCCACGCCAATGCCGGCGCGCGCCGCAATCTCCTAGCGTCCTTGCACGTGCTGCTCGTCGCGGTCGTCGTCCTCGGCCCGCTCGTGATCTATCCGCTCGCGCGCTTGATCGTGCTGAGCCTGACCGGCCCGCACGGAGCGTTCGGGTTGCACGCCTACACGGCCTTCTTTTCGAACCCCGACACGGCGGGTGTGGTCGGTACGACGATCGCCATCGTTTTTGCCAGCGCCGCCATCGCGTCCACCCTCGGCGTCGCGCTCGCCGCTTTGCTGTTCTTCAAGCCATTCCCCGGGGCCGCGCTCATCACGCGTTTTCTCGAACTGTTCGTCGCCTTTCCCTCGTTTCTGGTCGCGTTCACGCTGATCTTTCTATACGGCTCTCAAGGATCGATCAGCATTGCGCTGCAGCGGCTGTTTCACTCGAGCACGCCGCCCCTCGATTTCTTGTTCGGCGTGGGCGGCATCGTGCTCGCCGAAGTCGTCTTTTACGCGCCATTCGTCGTGCGCCCGACGCTCGCTTCGTTCGCCATGATCGACATGCGCCTCGTCGAAGCTGCGCGCAGCCTCGGCGCGAACGGCGTCATGGTCGCGCTGCGCGTGGTCGCGCCGCTCGCATGGCCCGGCATCGCCGCCGGTACGATCTTGTGCTTTCTGCTCACGCTCAACGAATTCGGCATCCTGCTCGTGCTCGGGAGCGCTCATCTCGTGACGCTGCCGGTGGCGATCTATAGCGCCGCCACTGTCGATCTGGACTTGCCCACGGCGGCCGCGGGGGCCGTCGTGATGTTGGCGATGTCGCTTTCCCTTTACGCGCTGTATCGCAGCGTCGATCGCCGGCAGGCAATGGGAGCGAAATGATGGCGGCGAACTTGGAAGCGCACGTGCATGCGCGCGCAACGGCAATCTCTCGTGCACCGGGCGGCGTTCTCGCGCGCATAGCGGGGTGGGCGGTCACGCTGGCAGCCGCGCTGCTGTGCGTGTGGCTGTTCGTGCTGCCGGTCGCAGTGGTGGCGCTATCGAGCGTCGCCTCACATTGGTCGGGCACGATCCTGCCCGACGGTTTCAGCACGCGCTGGTTCGAGCGGCTCGGTTCGAGCGATTTCGACGCCGTCGCGGCCAGTCTCGAAATCGGCTTTGCCGTGGCAGTGCTCGGCACGGCGCTCGGGCTTTGGCTCGCGCTTGCGCTGGAAGGACGGACCCGGCGAGGGCTCGGCGCGCTCGTCGACATGGTGACGATGATGCCCAACGGCGTGCCGAGCGTCGTTCTCGGCCTGGGTGTGTTGATCGCTTATCACAAGGCCCCGCTCGATTTATCGAGTTCGCCGGCCATCGTCGTGCTGGTGCAACTCGCTCTCGTACTGCCGTTCAGCTATCGATGCGCGGCTGCCGCGCTGCGTCCCGAGTTGACGGTGCTGCGCGAAGCGGCCGCGAGCCTGGGCGCACCGCCCGCCATGGCGCTGCGACGCGTTGTGCTGCCGCAACTCGTGCCCGCGATACGGGCGAGTCTCGCGCTGGGCTTCGCGCTTTCGATCGGCGAGCTTGGCGCCACGCTCACGGTGTACCCGCCCGGCTTCGCGACCGTGCCGATCGTCGTCGTCGGTCAGGTCGAGCGCGGCTATTACCTGCCAGCCTCCGCGCTCTCGCTGATCTTACTGCTCGTGTCGCTCGCGGCGTTGTCGCTGATCGCGGCGCGTGCGCCGAAGCGCCGTTCGATGTGACGCAACGCATACCGGGCGAGTGGCGCGGTCACCGCCAACCTCGCCATTAGCTGGAAGGGAAGCGGGCGAAACCGTGGGCGCTCGAACGCGAGCCGAGCGTTGCACGACCTGGCCGAGGCCGCCTTACGCCCGCGCGAGAAATCGGCTACGCGGCCCCATGGGTCGATGAGCCTTCGGATGAAACGGTGGTTCCGGATCGCGATCCGAGATCGCCCATGCTCGTTTTAGAATGTGGCAAAATGTGGCAATACGATTGATAAATTGCGAAGAGGCAACATGGGGCAAATCAATGAAGCACCGAACGGCGAGCAGATCGTCGAAGTCAACGGACGCAGCTACGATCTGACCGGATTGACGCGCATGCCCGTTGCCGTGGTTTGTGTCGACGGATGCGAGTTCGACTATCTGGAAGCGGCGGCGCGGGCGGGCGTCGCGCCCTTCATCGCGCGCTTGTTGCACGATGCTGCGGCCACGGCGGTTCGCGCCGACTGTGTCATGCCGTCCTTCACGAATCCGAACAACCTTTCGATCGTGTGCGGTGCGCCGCCTTCGGTGCATGGCATCTGTGGCAATTACTTCTGGGACCCGCACGCGAACGACGGTCAAGGCGCCGAAGTGATGATGAACGATCCCGCCTACCTGCGTGCCGGAACGCTCCTCGCAGCCGCGGCCCAAGCGGGCGCGCGCGTGGCCGTGGTGACGGCCAAAGACAAGCTGCGGCGCTTGCTCGGCTGGGGACTGCGGGGCATTTGCTTCTCTGCCGAGAAGGCCGACGCAGTCACCTTCGCCGAAAACGGCATTGACGACGCGCTAGGGCTGACGGGCTTGCCTTTGCCCGATGTCTACAGCGCCTCGTTGTCGGAGTTCGTTCTTGCGGCGGGCGTGCGCCTGGCCGAGCGCGGCGAAGCCAATTTGATGTACTTGTCGACGACCGACTACGTCCAGCACAAGTGCGCACCGGGGAGCAGCGGCGCCAACGCTTTCTACGCGATGATGGACGGCTATTTGGCTCGGCTCGATGCGCTCGGTTGGACGATCGGCTTGACGGCGGACCACGGCATGAATGCCAAGCACGATCCGAAGACGGGCGAGCCCAATGTCATTTACTTGCAAGACGTGCTGGACGATTGGCTCGGCGCGCAAACCTCGCGCGTGGTGCTGCCGATCACCGATCCCTATGTCGTTCACCACGGCGCCTTGGGCTCGTTTGCGACCGTGCATTTGAAGGACGCGGCGCTAGCCGGGGCCGTCATCGAGCGGATCGCCCAATTGGAAGGCATCGAACTCGTGCTCGATAACGCACAAGCCTGCGAGCGCTTCGAGTTGATGCCCGAACGTATCGGCGACATCGTCGTCGTTTCTCGCCGCGATGTCGCCGTCGGGTCGCGCCGCACGGCCCACGATCTCTCGGGCTTGACCGTGCCGCTGCGCTCGCATGGGGGCCTTTCGGAGCAGACCGTGCCGCTCGTGTTCAATCGCCGCGTCGAGCGGGTCGAGGCGATTTACGGAGGGCGCCGCTTGCGCAACTTCGACGTGTTCGACATCGCGCTGAACCATGCGAGGCAAGCATGAACACCGTCGCCTCGCAAGCGGTTCGCGATCATGAACGGTTTCGCGCCGAGGCGCTGCGCCTAGCAGGCAACCGGGCGCTTCGCGCGCGTACGTTCGACGTCTTCGATCCCTATACGGGCTTGCGTGTGGGCACGGTGCCGCTTGCGAGCATCGACGATGTCGAAACCGCACTTCAGTACGCCGCCGCCTTTCGTTCGACGTTGTCGCGCTTCGAGCGTGCGCAGATCCTCGAGCGCGCCGCCGCGTTGCTGCGCGAGCGCGTGGAAGCGGCCTCCGATCTGATCACGCTCGAGTCGGGTCTCTCGAAAGAAGATTCGCGTTACGAAGTCGGGCGCGTGGCCGATGTCATGAAGTTCGCCGCGATGGAAGCGCTGCGCGACGACGGGCAAAGCTTTTCCTGCGATCTGACGCCTCACGGCAAACGGCGGCGCGTGTTCACGCAACGCGAGCCGCTTGCCAGCGTCATCGTCGCGATCACGCCGTTCAATCACCCGATGAACCAGGTGGCCCACAAGATCGCGCCGGCGATTGCGACAAACAATCGCGTCGTGCTCAAACCTTCGGAGAAGGTGCCGCTATCGGCGCTTTGGCTCGCCGATCTGCTCTATGAAGCGGGGCTGCCGCCGCCGATGCTGCAAGTGCTCACGGGCGAGCCGAGCGAAATCGCCGATCGGCTGGTTACGCATCCGCTCGTGGAACTCGTGACGTTTACCGGCGGTGTGGCGATTGGCAAGCAGATCGCCGAGCGCGCCGGGTATCGACGCTGCGTGCTCGAACTCGGCGGCAACGATCCGTTGATCGTGGCGGACGATGCCGACGTGGAACGTGCGGCCGCGTTGGCTGTGCAGGGTTCCTACCGCAACTCGGGGCAACGTTGCACGGCGGTCAAACGCATGCTGGTCGATAAACGCATCGCGGCATCGTTTACCGAGTGTGTCGTCGAATTGACGCGCGCATGGACCTATGGCGATCCATTCGATGAAAGCAACCGCATGGGAACCGTGATCGACGAACCGGCGGCGCGCAGCTTCGAGGCACGGGTGAACGAGGCGCAAGCGCTGGGTGCGCGCGTCTTGGCGGGACACCGGCGCGACGGCGCGCTCTATGCGCCGACTGTTGTCGATCGCGTGGACCCGTCGATGCGGCTCGTGCGCGACGAAACGTTCGGCCCTGTTTCGCCGATCATCGCGTTCGATACGATCGACGAGGCGATCGCGCTTGCTAATGGAACGGCCTTCGGGCTTTCGTCGGGTGTCTGCACGAATCGCCAGGACCTCATTGCGCGTTTCGTCAACGAATTACACGTGGGCACGGTGAACGTTTGGGAAGTGCCCGGGTATCGGATCGAATTGACGCCGTTCGGCGGCATCAAGGATTCGGGTCTCGGCTACAAGGAAGGCGTGCAGGAAGCGATGAAGAGCTTCACGAATCTCAAGACGTTTTCGCTGCCGTGGGAGTGATCGATGGCACTGGATCTTGGCGATATCCGTTTCCTGTTCGAGCGTCATGGCGAGATTGCATACAGCGGGGAGCCGGTCACGCAGTTGCAGCATGCGCTGCAATGCGGCACGCTCGCGCAAGCGGCCGGCGCCGCAGATCCGTTGATCGCGGCGGCGTTTTTGCACGACCTCGGTCATCTGTTGAACCTGCAAGGGGAGACGCCGAGCGCACGCGGTATCGACGATCGTCATCAATACTTCGCGCTGCCGTTTCTGCGAGCGTGGCTGCCGGATAGCGTCTTGGAGCCGATTCGCTTACATGTGGACGCGAAGCGCTATCTATGCGCGATCGATAGCGGTTATCGGCAACGGCTTTCGGCCGATTCGACACGCAGCCTGGCGCTGCAGGGCGGCGTATTCGACGAAGATCAAGCTCGCGCCTTCATCGAAAAGCCGCTCGCGCAGGATGCGGTGAGCCTGCGACGCTGGGACGATGTGGCCAAAGAGGCGAGCATGCGCACGCCCGCTCTCGAACACTTCTTGAGTGTCGTCGAACGGGTGGCGCATAAGAAGGCGAAACCGGGCCAGCCGCGATAGTGGGCCGCCCGGCGCAAGGCGACGGTTACGGCGCAGCGAATACGTCAGTCGGATTGGCCGTGTTGCCCGAGTTCGTTTGCACGAAGAAAGGCAGGAACGATGTGCCGCGGGCTTCGAGTCCTTCATAGTCGCCGACGAAGTATCCCTCGGCGTAAGGCGCCGTTTTCAAGTCGAACGAGCCCGCCAGATGCGTCTCGTTGCCGAAGGTCTTGCCACCGTCGGCCGAGGTCGTCATCCAGTAGTCGGTGGGCAGCGTCGACGTATCGCCCGCGGCAAGGTTGCGCAGATCGTAGTAGGTGACGGCGACCTTGCCCGCGCTGTTCACGCGCACCGACGGATTGAAGGCCAGTTTGCCCGTCGGCGTGTTGACGAGAATCGGCGCGCTCCAACTATTGCCGCCGTCGCTCGACGTCGATAGCGCGATCTCGTCGTACTTGCCGCCGTTAAAGCGTGCGTCTTGCCACACCACATAGAGCTGCCCTGTGGCGGGATCGATCGCGGGCTCGGGAATGATGTCCCCCGTGCGCAACGCTTCACCCGTATTGGGATCGACCGTAGCGACCGTCTGCAAATTCGCGATGACGCGCGGTGACGTCCATGTCGCGCCGCCGTCGGTCGATTTGATGAATGCGACTTTGTACGGCGAAGGCTGTTGCGGCGGCGTAATCAAATCGAAGAAGTCGTAGAGCGTTCCGTCTTGCCGGTTGACGACGATCTGATTGCCGATCGTTTGCTGACGCGACGGCACTTTGACGATCTGAGCCGGGGCGCTCCATGTTTTGCCGCCGTCGACCGTCTTCGAGAAATACGTTGGGCCGCGATAGGCCTGTGCATGCAGATCGGCGTATGGGTTCGAATTCGGTTCTTCGAGCCGATCCCATACGGCATAGGCGACGCCGGCCTTGAGCGGGTCGGCCGTCACCGATTCCTTGTCGTTGAAAAATTGTGTCGACGGTTCGTTGTCGGCGATCAACACGCTCAAATTGTTCCAAGTCTGCCCGCCGTCGTTCGAGACGGCCGCGGCCACCGAGTTGCTGTTGTTCGATTGATTGAACGAAATCGACACGGTATAGGCCGTGCCGTCCGGCCCGATCGACACCCATGGGTCCGAAGCGCGTTCGTAACCGAGTCCGCCCGCGCAGGCGGAGAACGGAAGATTCGTTTGCCGCCAAGTTTGTCCGCCATCGAACGAATATCCGGCCACGAGACCGTGCGCGCCGCCGTTGGACCAGCGGTCTTGCTGCCAAGCGCCGATGACGTTCGACGGATTGGCCGGATTGACGGCCACCCAGGGCTCGACTTCGGCGTTGACGAAGTTCGTGCCTGGGCCGCCGATCGTGCAAGTGGCGAATGGACTTGGGCCGGAGACGAGCACGGGGGCGGCTGCCGCGGCCGCGGCCGAAGTGAGGCCGAGCACGGTGATGGCGAAGCGCGTCAGGCCGATTCGAGACGTGATATGGCGTCGCATGGAAGACCCTCTCGTTGAAGTACGGTCCACTGCACTCGTCGCGCGACGCCTTCGGCCGGCTATGCCTTGCGCCAACCTAAGCTCTGTCGCGACACGGCCGGTCCCGTAGGCGCTGGTTGCCGCCAGCGCGGCGGTCAGACTTCATCGACGACTGCATCCCGATCGAGGCGCGAGTGCCTTGATCGGGGCGAATGCAAAGAGCACGGACATGCAATGTAGGTAATGCGCGATGCATTCGCGAGAGATTTTTGTAACAGGGTGCGAAGCGCTACGAGGCTTCGTGGCGCTAGGCGAAAGGGGGCGCGTGAGTCAAACGTTCGAATGATTTTTCGAGGCGACCGGGGACGAATGATCAGGGCGAGTCGAACGGCGCTGCGGCGAGGCTTCGGCGCCGAGCGGCCAGAGGGGTGGGATGGGGTGGCGCGGCGCAGATGAGGTTGGCGATAAAATTGTAACGATGTATTGTCACGATCGTTTCATGCAGCTAGGATCGTTGCAAGTAAATCACCATTCTGTGTTGTGCATCGCACAATGCTCGTTCCCATGTCCGACGCTTCGACACATTCGTTCGTTTTGCCGCACGGCCTCGCGGGGGCTCACGATGGGCGCAATCGCGGGGTGCCGTTCGACGCCGCTTGGATCGATGGCTTGCGCGTCAATCAGGCGGCCGTCGAGCGCCGCACGGCCACGCTTGCGCCGCGCCGGTCGGTCAAAAAAGACGCACAGGCGGCATGGCTGCTCAAAGCCATCACCTGCATCGATCTCACGACCTTGAGCGGCGACGACACCGAAGGCCGTGTGCGGCGTCTTTGCGCGAAAGCGCGACGCCCGGTGCGCGCCGAACTCATTGAAGCGCTGGGCCTCGATCCCGATGAGATCGCGACGGGGGCCGTCTGCGTCTATCACCGCTTCGTGGCCGCCGCGGCCGATGCGCTGCGCGGCACGAGCATTCCGGTCGCTGCGGTATCGACGGGCTTTCCCGCCGGTTTGAATCCGCATCCGCTCAAGCTCAAAGAGATCGAAGCGTCGGTGGCGGACGGCGCTGCCGAAATCGACATCGTCGTTACGCGCGAGTACGTCCTCACGGGCAACTGGCGCGCGCTCTACGACGAAGTTCGGGAGTTTCGCGCCGCGTGCGGCGCCGCGCATTTGAAAGCCATCCTCGCAACGGGCGACATCAAGACGCTTACGAACGTAGCGAAAGCGTCGATGGTCTGCATGATGGCCGGCGCGGATTTCATCAAGACTTCCACGGGTAAAGAGAGCGTGAACGCCACGCTCGACGTATCGCTCGTCATGGCTCGCATGATCCGCGAGTTTCGCGAGCGCACGGGCGCTTGCGTCGGCTTCAAGCCGGCGGGCGGCGTCTCGACGGCCAAGGCGGTGCTTGCCTACCAAGTACTGATGAAGGAAGAACTCGGCCGCCCTTGGCTCGAGCCGTCGCTGTTGCGCATCGGTGCATCGAGCTTGCTCGCCGATATCGAGCGGCAGTTGGAGCACCACGTCACGGGCCGCTATTCGGCTTTCAACCGTCACCCTGTAGCGTGAGCACATTCACGATGAGCGTTGCCGAATACTTCGAGACGATGGATTACGCACCCGCCCCCGAGGACGATCAAGCGGCTCGCGACTGGCTGAGCCGGCACGACGCCGCGTTCGGTCATTTCATCGGCGGGCAATGGCGTGCGAGCGCCTCGGGCGAACGCTTCGCCGTGCGCGCGCCGGCCACGGGCGAGCTGCTGGCCGAAGTCGCGCAGGGCGGCGCGGCCGATATCGATGCCGCCGTCGCGGCGGCGCGCGCGGCGCAGCCGGGCTGGCTTGCCGCAGGCGGCGCGCAGCGCGCACGGCACCTATATGCGCTCGCGCGCATGGTGCAGCGGCACAGCCGCTTGTTCGCCGTGCTCGAAGCGCTCGATAACGGCAAGCCGATTCGCGAGACGCGCGACATCGACGTGCCGCTCGTCGCGCGGCATTTCTTGCACCACGCAGGCTGGGCGCAGTTGCAAGAGACCGAGTTCGCCGGGTGGGCGCCGCTTGGCGTCATCGGCCAGATCGTGCCATGGAATTTTCCGCTGCTGATGCTCGCGTGGAAAGTCGCACCCGCGATTGCCCTCGGCAATTGCGTCGTGCTCAAGCCCGCGGAATACACGCCGCTCACCGCGCTGCTTTTCGCGGAAATGGCCAAGCAAGCGGGCTTGCCCGATGGCGTGCTCAACGTCGTCACCGGGGACGGCCGCACGGGCGCGGCGCTCGTCGAGCATCCCGGCGTCGATAAGATCGCCTTCACGGGTTCGACTGAAGTCGGTCGCGCCATTCGGGCGGCCACGGCAGGCTCGGGCAAATCGCTGACTTTAGAGCTGGGCGGCAAATCGCCGTTCATCGTGTTCGACGATGCGGATCTGGACGGCGCCGTCGAAGGGGTGGTCGACGCGATCTGGTTCAACCAGGGGCAGGTGTGCTGCGCGGGCTCGCGTTTGCTCGTGCAGGAAGGCGTCGAAGATCGATTCATCGCCAAGCTCAAGCGGCGCATGACCACCCTGCGCGTGGGCACGTCGCTCGACAAGGCGATCGACATGGCCGCAATCGTCGATCCGGTGCAATTGGCGCGCATCGAATCGCTGGTCGAAGCGGGACGGCGCGAAGGGTGCGAGGTTTGGCAGCCGCGCGAAGTCGCGCTGCCCGGCGCGGGCGGTTCGTACTACCCGCCCACGCTGGTGACGAACGTTGCGCCTTCGAGCACGCTCGCTCAGGAGGAGATCTTCGGGCCGGTGCTGACGACGATGAGCTTTCGCACGCCCGACGAGGCCGTTGCGCTCGCCAACAACACGCGCTACGGCTTGGCGGCGAGCGTGTGGAGCGAGACGATCGGCCGCGCGCTCGATATCGCGCCGCAACTGGCCTGCGGTGTCGTTTGGGTCAATGCGACGAACCTGTTCGATGCGAGCGTAGGCTTCGGCGGTTATCGCGAGTCGGGTTATGGGCGCGAAGGCGGCCGCGAGGGCGCCTTCGAGTATTTGAAGCCGGTCGGCTGGGGCAAGGGCGCATTGCGCGAGGCGCCGGCCGGGGCAGCGGAGCGGCCGCTCGGCGGCGGCTTGACCGAGCCTCTGGCTAGTCTCGATTCAATCGATCGGACGGCAAAGCTGTTCATCGGCGGCAAGCAAGCGCGTGCCGACGGCGGCAATGCGCGCGCGGTCTATGCGCCGAGCGGCGCGCTCGTGGGCGAAGTGGCCGACGGCAACCGCAAGGATGTGCGCGACGCCGTGGCTGCGGCGCGCAGCGCCGTCAAGTGGTCGCAGATGAACGCGCACGCGCGTGCGCAAGTGCTCTATTACCTCGCCGAAAATCTATCGGCGCGAGCCGACGAATTCGCGCGGCAACTGATGCGGCGCACCGAATGCGATGCCAATGCCGCGCAGCGGGAAGTGCAAGCCTCGATCTCACGGCTCTTTACGTACGCCGCATGGGCCGACAAGTTCGACGGCGCCGTCCATACGCCGCCGCTACGTGGCGTGGCCCTGGCGATGCACGAACCGCTCGGCGTCGTCGGCATTGCCTGCCCCGACGAAGCGCCGCTGCTCGCACTGATTTCACTCGTCGCGCCCGCGCTGGCCCTCGGCAACCGTGTGGTCGTGCTGCCGAGCGAGGCGGCGCCGCTGACCGCGACCGACCTCTATCAAGTCGTCGAAACGTCCGATGTGCCCGCCGGCGCGCTGAACATCGTGACCGGCTCGCGCGACGCGTTGCTTGCCACACTCGCCCGGCACGACGATGTCGACGCGCTGTGGTGCTTCGGCCGCGCAGCGGATTCCACCTTGGTGGAGCGCGAATCGATCGGCAATCTCAAGCGCACGTTCGTCGACTACGGGCGCCGGATCGATTGGTTCGAGCGCACGAGCGAGGGAATTGCCTTCTTGCGTCAAGCGGCGCAAGTGAAGAATATTTGGATTCCGTACGGCGACTGACTGTCGTGCCGCGTAGCGTAGCGAATGCGATCGCGGCCGCCTCCGCGTCCGCCGTGACGGAACCCGATAACGACTCATGGAGACATTGTGCTGAAGAACCTCGACCCGCTTTTGAACGCCGACATCCTGCATGCGCTGCGCGCGATGGGCCATGGCGATGAAGTCGTGATTTGCGACGCCAACTTCCCGGCCGACTCGGTTGCGCGGGCAACCGTCACCGGCACGCTGCTGCGCATGGACGGCGTCGATTCGGCCCGCGCCGTGCGTGCCGTGCTCTCGGTGCTGCCGCTCGACACCTATGTCGAAGCCCCGGCGATGCGGATGGAGGTGGTTGGCGATCCGCAGGCGCTGCCTACGGTGCAACGCGAGGCGCAACGTGAAGTCGACCAAGCCGAAAACCGCCCGGTGCCGTTCGCGTCGATCGAACGGCATGCCTTCTATGCCCGCGCGCGCAAAGCGTACTGCGTCATCGCCACGGGCGAAACGCGCGGCTACGGCTGCTTCATCTTCACCAAGGGCGTCATGCTCGCTCCCGACGCGCCGCTCGACGCCGGCGGCGCACGCACGGGAGGCTAATCGATGAACGGGCGCGTCGTCATCCTAGGCATCTACGTGACCGATCTCGCATTCCGGGCGGAGCGCATGCCCGTGATCGGCGAGACGATCGCCGGTTCCTCGTTCGCGATGGGGCCGGGCGGCAAAGGCTCGAACCAAGCGGTCGCGGCCGCTCGTTCGGGCGCCGATGTGGTGTTCTGCACCCGCTTGGGCGATGACGCGTTCGGCGCGATCGCCCGCGAAACCTGGCAGGCCGAAGGCATCACGGCCCGCGCGACCGTCGTCGAAGGCATGGCGACAGGCGCCGCGCATATCTTCGTGGACGCCGCAACCGGCTCCAACGCGATCATCGTCGCGGCGGGAGCGGCGGGCACGCTCGGCCCGGCCGACGCGGAAGCGATCGAAGCGGACATTGCCGCCGCGCAGGTGTTCGTCACGCAGCTGGAGCAGCCGGTCGCGGCGGCGCGCCGCGGGTTGGAGCTTGCGCGCAAACACGGGGTGACGACGGTGTTGAATCCCGCGCCCGCACTACCGCTGCCCGACGACATTTTTACGCTGTGCGATTACATCACGCCGAACGAGACCGAAGCGGCCGCGCTCACGGGCATCGAGATCGCCACGCCCGACGACGCGCGCCGCGCCGCCGAGGTGCTGCTTGCGAAAGGCGTGCGAACCGTGATCGTGACCTTGGGCGAAGCGGGCGCACTGCTGCATTCGCGCGCGCAATCGGAACTCGTGCCGGCCTATCGCTGCGGCCCGGTGATCGAGACGGCCGGCGCGGGCGACGGCTTCACGGGCGGATTCGCTGCCGCGCTCGCGCGTGGCGAGCCACCGCTCGCTGCGGTGCGTTTCGGCTGCGCGCTCGCGGGCATTTCGGTCACACGCCCGGGCACGGCGCCGTCGATGCCGCGCTTGAGCGAGGTCAACGCGCTGATCGGCGCGGGCACTGCCGTTTCTGCTGCTGTGTGACGGCCTCGCACGCAATCGCTGCAAAGCGCGACGGCCGGTATGAATGGCGGCCGCACGGTTGGACCCGCATAGGATATTTGGCGTTGCAGTAAGCATGGCGCGAGCACCGGCCGGAGCCGCGAGCGGCAACGGCACAGGCATCGCGCATCACGAATAAAGGCATCGCTTATGAAAGGGAAAAGCTCGTTCGTTCTCGCCGGTTGGTTCGGCGACCGGCAGTTGAACTTTCTGCTGGGCGTCAACGTGCTCGTCGTGGTGGTTGCCGTGTGGCTTTCGCACGGTCAATTCGTGTCGATCGACAATCTTCAATCGATGGGTTCGCAACTGCCAGAAGTCGGTCTGCTCGCGCTCGGCATCATGCTGTCGATGCTTTCTGGCAACGGCGGCATCGACCTGTCGGGCGTGGGGCTGGCGAACCTATCGGGCATGATCGCCGCGCTCGTCGTGCCCAAGTGGGTGAGCGGCGACGATTCGCCGGTGCTCTACACGACGCTCTTTTGCGCGATCGTGGTGGCGATGGGCTTCGCCGGCGGCATGATCAACGGTTTGATCATCGCTCGGCTGCGGCTGACGCCGATCCTCTCCACGCTCGGCACGCAACTGGTTTTCACCGGATTCGCGGTCGCGCTGAGCAACGGCGCGTCGGTGCACGTCGACTACGTCGAACCGCTCGCGGATATCGGCAACGGCACCGTCTTCGACATACCGATCTCGTTTTGCATCTTCATCGCGGCCGTGCTGATCCTCGGCTGGCTGTTAAAGCGCACGCCGTTCGGACTGCGGTTGTACTTGATGGGCACGAACCAGCGCGCCGCGTTCTATGCCGGCATCGGCCGGGAGCGTATGCTGATCGCCACCTACACGATGTGCGGCGTGCTGGCCTCGCTCGCTGGGCTCGTGAGCGTTTCGCACACGCTCAGCGCGAAATGGGATTACGGCAATTCGTATTTGTTGATCGCGATCCTCATCGCCGTCATGGGCGGCGTCAATCCGGCCGGCGGCTACGGTCGCATCGTCTGCGTGTTCTTTGCCGCGACGGTGCTGCAACTGCTTTCGAGTCTGTTCAATCTGCTCAACGTGTCCCAGTTCTTCGGCGATTGCACATGGGGCTTTCTACTGCTCGTCTCGCTCGCATTCGCGGACGGCGGCCAACTGCGGGCGATCTTCGGTCTCGCGCGTGCGGATAAGCCGCGCAGCGGCGAGCCCGGCCAGAGCGGAGCGGGCAGACGGTGAATCGGGCGGCGCGGTAAACCGCCATAGCGGGTTCGGTAGTCGGCGGACATCTGGCCTCGGGCGTCCGTCAGCGCAAACAAGGGGCGGGGAAGGAGACATTGCAGATGAAGCTGAAACGAACGAGCCTCGCGCTCGCGGCTTGCGCGCTCGGCGCGGGCGTCGTGTTCGCCGCCCAGGCGGCGACCAATCAAACGATCGTCACGGTCGTGAAGGTGACCGGCATCAGCTGGTTCAATCGAATGGAAGAAGGCGTCAAGGAGTTCGCCAAGGACAACCCCGGCGTCACCACCTACCAGACCGGACCGGGTCAGGCCGATGCCGCGCAGCAATTGAAGATCATCGAAGACTTGATCGCGAAGAAGGTCAGTGCGATCGCTGTCGTCCCGTACGATCCGCCGACGCTCGAGCCTGCGCTGAAGAAGGCCATGGACCGCGGCATCAAGGTCGTCACGCACGAGGCCGACAACGAGAAGAACACGATGGTCGACGTCGAAGCGTTCGACAACAGCGCCTACGGCGCGGCGCTCAACGACCGCCTGGCGAGCTGCATGCATCAGGACGGCAAATGGGCGACGTTCGTCGGCTCGCTCGGCAGCCGCTCGCAAGTGCAGTGGGCCGACGGCGGCATCGACAATGCGAAGAAGAAGTACCCGAAGATGCAGCTCGTCGAAACCAACATCGAAACCAACAACGACGGCGAGCACGCTTACCAGCAGGCGAAGGAAGTGCTGCGCAAGCACCCGGACATCAAGGGCTTCCAAGGCTCGTCTTCGCTCGATGTGCTCGGCATCGGCCGCGCTGTCGAAGAGGCCGGCCTCGTCGGCAAAGTGTGCGTCTATGGCACGGGCCTACCCACCGAAGCGGGCAAGTTCCTCGAAAGCGGCGCGATCAACGGCATTGCGTTCTGGGATCCGAAGCTCGCCGGAGAAGCGATGAACAAGATCGCCAAGATGCTGCTCGACGGCAAGACCGTGCAGAACGGCACGAACCTCGGCTTGCCCGGCTACGAGAAGGTGACCGTGACGAAGGGGCCCGGCAAGGGCGTGATCGTGCGCGGACAAGGTTGGGTCAGCGTCGATAAGTCGAACTACAAGCAGTACAACTTCTAAACGGCGGCAGGCGCGCGGCTTCGCGCCGCGCGCGCCGGGCAGCGGTTGGATTCTATGCGGGCGAACAGCATGACGATGAGCGACGAGAAAGGTGCTTCGGATTTTCTGCTGCAAGTGATCGATGTGCACAAGCGCTTCACGGGCGTGTATGCGCTGCGCGGCGTCACGCTTTCGTTCGCGCGCGGGCAGATCTATCACTTGCTCGGCGAAAACGGCTGCGGCAAGAGCACGCTGATCAAGATCATTTCCGGCGCGCAGCCGCCGGATGAAGGCGAGCTCGTCATCGAAGGCAAACGTCACGCGCGGCTCACGCCGCTCGAGGCGCTCGCGGCGGGTATCGAAACGGTCTATCAAGATTTATCGCTGCTGCCGAACATGAGTGTCGCGGAGAACGTGGCGCTCACCTCGGAGTTGGCCGAACACGACGGGCGTCTCGCTCGCACCTTCGATCGGCGTGCATTGCTGCAGAGGGCGGGGCGTGCGCTGCAAGCCGTGGGCTTGCCCTCGGACGCGGACTTTCAAGGGACGCTGATCGAGGCGTTGCCGTTGGCGACACGCCAACTCGTCGCGATTGCGCGCGCCATTGCGAGCGAAGCGAAGTTCGTGATCATGGACGAGCCGACGACCTCGCTCACGCAAAAGGAAGTGGCGAACTTGATCGCCGTGTTGACCTCGTTGCGCACGCAAGGGGTGACGGTGCTGTTCGTGAGCCACAAGCTCGACGAATGCTATGCGATCGGCGGCGAAGTCATCGTGTTGCGCGATGGGCAGAAGGTGGCGCAAGGACCGATCGCCGACTATACGAAGGCGCAACTGAGCGAACTCATGACGGGCCGCGAGCTTGCGCATACGCGTTACAGAACGCAAAGCCACGAGGCGGCCGAAGTCGTGCTCGACGTGCGCGGGCTTGGCCGCGGGCGACTTTTCCGCGACGTCTCATTGGCACTGCATCGCGGCGAGATCTTGGGCGTGACGGGCTTGCTCGATTCGGGCCGCAACGAGCTCGCGCGCGCGCTCGCGGGCGTCGCGCCGGCCGACGCCGGGACCATCACGCTCGATGGCCAGCCGGTCGCACTGTCCACGCCGGCCGACGCCAAACGGCACCGCATCGGCTATGTGCCCGAAGACCGCTTGAGCGAAGGGCTGTTTCTCGACAAATCGATTCGCGAGAACGTCGTCACGGCGATGATCTCGAGCCTGCGCGACCGCTTCGGCCAGCTCGACGGCAAGCGCTCGCGCGAGCTGGCCGAGCGCACCGTGACCGAGCTGCAGATCGCCACGCCGGACATCGACAAGCCCGTGCAATCGCTCTCGGGCGGCAATCAACAGCGCGTGTTGATCGGCCGTTGGCTCGCGATCGATCCGCACGTGCTGATCCTGCACGGGCCGACGGTGGGCGTCGACGTAGGCTCGAAGGACATCATCTATCGCATCATGCAGGGGCTTTCGGAGCGTGGCATCGGCATCGTGCTGATCAGCGACGATTTACCCGAATTGCTGCAGAACTGCGATCGGATATTGATGATGAGCAAGGGCCGCATGACGGGCGAGTACCGAGCGGCGGAATTGACCGAGGCCGAGCTTTACCGCGCGCTGCTCGCACAGGCGGCTTGAGAGGCGCCGCGGCATGGCATCGACACGAACCCAGCGTCACGACTCGCGACTATGAACCAGACAATGCGCTCCACCGATACTGCGGAAATGACCGAGCGGCCCCGCTCGCCCGATTGGCGCACGAAGCTTGCGCGCCGTCCCGAATGGCTGCCTGCGGGCTTGATCGTGCTCTCCTGCATCGTGGTGGCGGCGATCAACCCGCGCTTTCTGCAGTGGGCGACGCTGTTCGACCTGTTGCATTCGGCGACGACGACGACGCTGTTCGCGCTAGGCACGCTAGTCGTGCTTGCCGCGGGCGGCATCGACGTGTCGTTTACCGCCATCGCCGCGCTGACGATGTACTCGATCACGAAGGCGGTATTCGCTTGGTGGCCCGCCGCACCGTTCTGGCTCATCCTGCTCGCGGGCGCGATCGGCGGCGTCGTGCTCGGGGTGCTCAACGGCTTGCTCGTGCATCGCTTGAAGGCGCCTTCGCTGATTGTCACGATCGGCACGCAATATCTTTACCGCGGTCTCTTGCTCACGTTCGTCGGGACGACGTTCTTCATGAACATCCCGCACAGCATGGATCGTTTCGGCCGCATTCAGTTGTTGGCCTATCACACCGTCGACGGCCTCAATGCGGTGCTGCCCGTCTCCGTGCTCGCGCTCTTCGCCGCTGCGGCGCTTACATGGTGGCTGTTGAACCGGACGATGATGGGACGCGCGGTCTACGCGATGGGCGGCAGCTTGGCGATTGCCGAGCGCCTCGGCTACAACCTGCGGGCCGTGCATGTGTTCGTATTCGGCTATACGGGCATGCTGGCCGGCATCGCTGGCATCTTGCATGTCGCCAATAATCGGCTCGCCAATCCGTTCGATCTCGTGGGTTCCGAGCTCGACGTGATCGCCGCGGTGATTCTTGGCGGCGCACGCATCACTGGGGGCAGCGGCACCGTGCTCGGCACGCTGCTTGGCGTCGCGCTCGTTACGCTCGTCGACAACACGCTGATTCTCGTGGGCGTGCCCAGCACTTGGCAGAAGGTGATCGTCGGCGCGTTCATCCTCGTCGCGGGCGTGCTGTTCGTGCTGCGCCGGCGCAACTGACCCGGCATACGAACGACGGGCGCCGCGAGCCGCGGCGCGCTGCGTTATGCCCGGCGCTCGCGCGGCTCGAGCCCGTTTTCGGTGATGATCGAATCGAACTCGTCGACCTGCGAGAAGCGCACGGCTTTGACCACTCCGAATTTGCTCGTGTCGGCGACAAGATAGCGTTCGACGGCGCTCGTCATGGCGGCTTGCTTGATCGCGACTTCATGGAAATTCCAGCACGTCACGCCACGCGCGCTGTCCACGCCGCCCGCCGAAATGAAGGCCTTGTTGATGCCCATTCGCCGCAGCATCTCTAGGCTCTCGTCACCCGCAAACGAATCCGACGAGGGCACGTATACGCCGCCGAGCAAGATCATCCGCACGTTCGGCATGCGCCGCAGGATCTCGGCGATATTGAGCGAGTAGCAGACGACAGTGACTTGAACCTGCGCCGGGATGAGACGCGCGAGGGTGGTGAGCGTCGTGCCACAGTCGATGAAGATGGTTTCGTTATCGACGATCAATTGCGCGGCATGGGCCGACGCTTGCGCCTTGGCTTGCGCGAAGTGGTCTTGCTCCTGCTCGAGCGAATAACCGGCGGCGTTCGGCACGCTCGCGGTGCTCACGATATAGCCGCCCAGATAGGTGAAGCGCTCGGGATTGGCGGCGATATCGCGCCGTACGGTCATCTCCGACACGCCGAGCAAAGCGGCCGCGTCGCGCAGGCGCATGACGCTGTGCTTGGCGAGCGCATCGGCCAGCGCTCGCAGGCGATCGGGTCTAATCATGAATGCGTGTAGAAAGCGCCAAAAAAAATAGGGGGGAAACGCGGGCGTTAGCTTTATAGCGTGCGTGTGATCGAATTATAACAAGCGAAGTTGCCCTGTGACGTCGTTTTGTTTTGATTTAAATCAATGCAGCTTGGCATAGGGATGCTGCAGGCTTTTCGTCGGGCCGTGCGACACAGTGGTCTTACCGCGGATTGGGTGAACCGTATAGCGGGGAGTCGATCATTCCCTTTTTATCGAAATGGATTGGCGCGCACCACGCACCGGCCGGCCTCGGCCGGGTTCGGCCGCTACTCCGTAGCCTCAAGTCGAATATAAAAATCGATAAAAACCTCGATGAAGAAATGTTCGGTGCAATTTAACGTTTTCGCTAACGTTTGCGACGATTGGAATCGTTTTCTATCGTTGGGGTTTATGAGTACTTCAGATCTGCCCGCATGGGCCGTTATACCGAACGTGGCTATGAAGGAACCGCCGAAAATGGGATTGCCTGTACTGGTCGTGGACGATTCGACGCTCGCCCGCCGACTACTGATCAACGCTTTGCCGGAAGCGTGGGACGTCGAGATAACGCAGGCGGCGAACGGGCAAGACGCGCTCGCCGCCTATCGTGCCGGGCAGGCATCGATCATGTTCTTGGATTTGACGATGCCGGGCATGACCGGGTTCGACGTGTTGGAAACCGTGCGCGCGGAAGGGCTCGACAGTTTCGTGATCGTCGTATCCGCCGACATTCAGCCCGAAGCGAAAGCGCGTGTGAAAGCGCTCGGCGCGGTGGCTTTCATCGACAAACCGGTGACGAACGCCAAGCTGATGCCTGTTCTGAAAGAGTACGGTTTGTATGAGTGAGCCTATCCTCACCGAAGATCAGCGCGACGCGCTGCAAGAGATCGCGAACATTGGCATGGGCCAAGCGGGCGCGCGTCTTGCCGCGCTGCTTGGGCGCTTCGTGCATCTATCGGTGCCGCGCATTCGCATGGTCGATACCGACACGTTGCCTTCCGCCGTGCGCGACATGCTCGATTTCACGGAGCCGGTAACGGCGCTGCGTCAGAGCTTCCGTTGCGATATCGCCGGCGAGGCGATTTCCCTGTTCGACAGCCGTAGCGCGCAGCACATGAAGTTCGTGTTCCGCGCGGAGGATGCGTCCGACGAGGAAGCGAGCAACGAAGACATGTCGGATGCCGAAGTGCTGTCGGACGTGGCGAACCTGATTGCGGGCGCATGCTTGACCGGCCTGTTCGAGCAACTCGAGCAGTTGCCCACGTTCACGCCGCCGCGGCTGATAGGGGTGCAGTTGGACCTCGAAGAGGTGCTGCATCCGTCGAAGCTGCCGTGGGATCGGGCGTTGCTGCTCGAGGTGAATTTGCAAACCGAAGACGGCGTGTTCGGCTCGCATTTGCTGACGCTCATGACCGCGAAGGCAGTGCAGTCGCTCGTCAGCGCGCTCGACGGGTTTCTGGCGAATCTTTGAACGAATAGAAGTTGCAGATGGATATTCCTGGCACTGCTCGCCTAAGCGAGCTCGCGCTCGAGCGCGTCGGCCTCGGCATTTTCGCCGTGGATCGCGATTACCGAATCGTGCTGTGGAACCGCTTCATGGATGAGCATAGCGGCCTGCCGGCAGCAAAGGCGATCGGTTGCAGCTTCTTCGATTGCTTCCCCGATTTGCCGCGCGCTTGGCTCAAGCGCAAATTCGACACGGTCTTTTTGCTGCATAGCGGCTCGTTTTCGTCCTGGCAATACCGCCCATGGCTGCTGCCTTTCGAGCATGACCGCCCGATCACGGGCTCGCTGGATCTGATGCAGCAGGACTGCGCGTTCATGCCGCTGATCGAGAACGGTGAAGTCGTGGCCGTCTGCGTCACGATTGCGGACGTCACCGAATTGGCCGTTGCGTGGAAAGAGCGCGAGGTCGCGCTCGAGGCGTTGCGCGATTCGTCAGAACGCGACGCATTGACGGGGCTCTATAACCGTCGGCACGTCGACCGGCGCTTGCAGGCCGAATACAACAACTGGACGCGTCACCAGGATGCGTTCGCCGTGTTGCTGTTCGATATAGACCACTTCAAGCGCATCAATGATACGTACGGCCACCCGATGGGCGATGCCGTGCTGCGCAAGATCGCGGCGACCGTGTCGCCTCAATTGCGCAACAGCGACGTGGTGGGGCGCTACGGCGGCGAGGAGTTCATCGTTATCCTTCCGCATTGCGACGAAGTGGGCGCGGCGGTGGTGGGCGAGAAGATCCGGGCCGCGATCGAGAACGATGCGCTCGAGGTGTCGACGGGCCCGCTGAAGGTGACGGTGAGCGTGGGCGGCAGCGTGGCTTACGACGGGCTCACGAACGTTGCCGCGCTCGTATCGGAGGCCGATCATGCGCTCTACGACGCCAAGCACGGCGGCCGCAATCAGGTCTGCATCGTCCATACGAATCCGGCTTGAGCGAGGCGCGGCGGCCGGTGCGCCGCCGGCCGGTTGCCGCCCAACGCGTAACGCGTAGCTCCTAGTGCAGTTTTGCTCAATGACGCTCGGCGCGCGCGGCGATCCAGTCCATCGTCGCGAATAGCACGCCCGAGACGATGAACGTCAGATGCAGCACCACGAGCCAACGCAGACGCGGCTCGTCGAGCGAAATGTCCCGCTCGGTCAGGCTCATGAACGCGCGCAGCAGCGAAATGGCCGAAATTGCCACGATCGAGCCGATCAACTTCATCTTCAAACCCGAGAAATCGAGCGTACCCATCCAGCTCGGCCGGTCTTCGCTATCGCCCGTGTCGATCTTCGAAATGAAGTTCTCATAGCCTGAAAAGATCACGATGACGACGAGATTGGCCGCGAGCGAAAGATCGATCAGGCCGAGCGCTGCCAGAATGATTTGTTCGGCTGTGGCGTGCATGAGGCCCATTAGGCCATGCACGAGCTCGTTGACGAATGCAACCAGCAGCATCACGAGAGAAAACACGAGGCCGACGTAGAACGGGGCGAGTAGCCAGCGGGATTTGAACAGCGACAACTCAAGCAGTTTTTCAAGGGGGCGGCGTTGATGCATGGGGTCGTTCCTATTGTGAGCCGTGAGCCGTGAGCCGTGCGTCGGCGCACGCATCGCAGGCGTCACCGTGTGCTGGGCGAAGCCGCAATTTTACAATTACCTTGTGACTCGGCGTTGACCGAGCGTCGACTCGGCGCTGCATTGACGTTGAGCGGGCGCTGCCGACCCCTCCGAAGCAGGTGCCGGAAGCGTCTTTCGTGCGCGGTCCGCGTGTTCGCGCAGAGCCGATGAGCGCTAGTGCAATAGCCCGAACACTGCTACGCCGTTGGTTGCGCCGACATATACATGGCCGTGCGCGATCATCGGCGTGATGAATTTGTTGCCCGCACCGAACTTATCGCGCGTGCCTGACTGATTGCTGTTGTAAAGCTCGTGCGACAGATTGCTCGCGTCGAATGCATGCAGCGCGCCTACGCTGCCGTTTTCCGCTGCCCAAACGATGGCGTTTTGCGTGCCATCGGCGGAGATGCTCGGCGTCGCGCCGGGATAGGGGAAGACGCCCGGGCTCTTTGACGCCGGCGTCGCGGCCAAGCGGGCGGCGGTAATCGGGAAGGCTTTGAGCGCATCGCCGACGGCGCCGTAATAGACGACGTTGCCGTAATATGCCGGCATACTGAACACGCCGCCGCCGAGTTGTCCGTCGATTTCCTGCCAGATGGCATTTTTCGTGCTGTTGAATTTGCCCATCGCATTGCGATCGACGACGAAGATCTTTTTGTCTTTGCCTGCGCCGACGGCTAGATGGCGTGTCGTGCTGTTTGCATCGACGAGATCTGGGAGTACGAGCACACCGCCCGAACCCAGATCGATATCCTGATTCGACTCGGTTACGGTGTTGAATGGCGCGAAATAATCGCTCACGGAAAGCTTCGGCGAGATTGCCAGTTTCAGGAACGTATTGCCGTAGTCCCCGCGCGACGGGAGGCCGTTGCCGTCAAGCGTCGTGTCGAAGGTGCCGTTTGCGTCGAGGAAGTAGAGCGACGTGCCGTCCGACGCCATTCCCGCGCCGCTCATCCAGACGGAGCCTTCGCTGCCGTTGGGCGTGACGTTCAAGACGCTCGTTTGAGCGAGTGTGTCGGCGTTGTAGGCCATGATCCAGCCGCCGTAATCGCCTTCATCGCAATGCGACGTCCACGCCAGATAGAGATTGCCGTTGACTAGCGTGAGTGCTTGGCGCTCGGCGTATTGCTTGGGATCGAAGGTGGTGATGCCGTTGGTGCTGTTCGCGCCCGTGCCGGGGAACGTTGCGGCGATCTCGATCGGGCCGCCAAGCTTCTCCGCGCCTGTGGACAGATCGAGTGCGTGAAGCCGCTGATGATAGGCGCCGTTCGCGCCCTTGCTCATCGCGACGGCATAAAGCACGCCATGTGCGCCGCGCGAACGATCAATGACGGGTGTGGACGTGATGCCGATTTCCGGTGTGATCTGGTGGCAGTTTCGATTGTCGCTAGGGGTTTCGCCGCTGGCGAGTAATGAGCGCTGCCAAAGCTTGGCGCTGTTGTCCGCGTCGTAGGCGTAGAGGCTGGCATGTTCGGTGGCGACGTAGATGATGTTGTGCGTTGCGCCGTTCATCGACACGTTGCTGACGTAGAGCGGTTGTGCATCGACTTTGCCGTCGGCGGCGAGGAACGCGACTTTACCGAATTGCGCGGCGTTGACGTTGGACGGCGTCAGCGTCGTTTCGGCCAGGTATTGGCCGGTGCGGGCGAGGTCGTTGTGATAGGTGAGGACATCGGTGGAGGATGCGGCAGTTCCTGCCCCGGAGGCCGATCCCGACCCACTGCCTGTGCTTCCGGTACCGCCAGTGGCCGCTACGCCGCCCGACGCGCTCGCACCGCCGCTATAGCAGGTGCAGAGCGTGGCAAGGAGACAGGCTATGGCGCTTCGCAGCACGATGCGGGACGTAGGATGCACGCAATCGGAGTAGTCCATGACCTTCTCCCATGTACGACCACGGGGTAGAGGGAAGCATTTTTGTACCACAAAGACGGCGCCGAGGCAGGGCGTTGGAGCTTGGAGGTTCGCGGATCATCATAGGCGTGTTTGGCGGACGGAATATTTGGCATAGCATTTCCGTTTTGGATTGATCGGCCTCTTTGTTCTGCGCCGGGCGGCTTGATGTCCTTTCGCCGACGCATGCGCAGCCTTCGTCGAGGGAGGTGTGTGATGTCCTTGAATCGATGCTGGAAGCTTCTGCCGATCGTCGGCATGTCGTTCGTGCTTGCGGCGTGTGGGCAGATGGGCGGTGCAGGCGCAACGTCTGCAGCGGATGAGACGGTTATCGCCAAACCGGCGGGCGGCGCTTGTCAGAGCGTGGACGGGCCGGTGGCCGACGGTACGATCGTTTCCAAATGCGCGGTGCCGGGGCAGGGCGTGACGGACTGTCCTCGGTACACATGCCAACGATGCAATGGCGGCACGTGGGGCGGTGAATATACGTGTCGGTTGCGTTGAGCGACCAAGACGGAGTCATTGAGGGACTATGACCGATAAGCCGAGCGAGACCATCACCATCAGGCGCGTCGCGCCCGGCGACGCGCATGCCTGCGTCGAGGCGTTGGCGGATGTACTGATCGACTGCGTCGAAGGGGGCGCGTCCGTGAGCTTCATGCACCCGCTATCGCGCGAGACGGCGCTGGCTTTCTGGCGCGGCGTGGCCGACGGCGTGCGGCGCGGCGAGCGCGCGTTGCTCGTTGCTGAGGGTGCCTCTAATGCCATCGTCGGCACAGTCCAACTCGTGCTGGCGCTGCCCGAGAATCAGCCGCATCGCGCCGACGTCGCCAAGATGCTCGTGCGACGCGACGTGCGCCGGCGGGGTGTTGGGCAGCGTTTAATGGCGGCGGTGGATGCAGTGGCGAGAGCGGAGGGTAGGACCGTCTTGGTGCTTGATACGGTGACCGGCGGCGACGCCGAACGGCTTTATCAGGGTGCAGGGTGGACGCGCGTCGGCGATGTGCCCGGTTATGCGCTGATGCCGGATGGCACGCTGTGTTCGACGACGTTTTATTACCGGCATCTGATGTAGGTCCCCATCCGTCGAGTCGGCTGTGACGAGCATCGGCAAGAAGCCCGAACCTTCATCCATGAAGTGGGCGGTCGGATGCAAAGCGCGCAGCGCTGCTCGCCGACAACCCATTTGGCACCCATTTACACCCATTTCTCCGCCGCCAGATAAATGGGTGTAAATGGGTGTAGTATTGGTTCATGTTCCGAAGCGACACCCTCCAGATCACACCGGAAGTCTTGGGCTTGATTGCCCGGATCGATGAATTCAAGGGCGCATGGCGCGCTTTGGGCACGCTCGCGCCTGATCGACTATCCGCCTTGCGGCGCGTCGCTACCATCGAGAGCATCGGGTCATCCACCCGCATCGAGGGCAGCAAGCTGAATGACCGTGATGTCGAGCGACTGCTATCCAACATTGCCATCAAGCAGTTCGAGACGCGAGACGAGCAGGAAGTGGCAGGCTACGCCGAGTTGATGGACTTGATGTTCCGGGCTTGGGAAGACATCCCGTTCAACGAGAACTACATTAAGCAACTCCATCAGATTCTGCTGCAATACAGCCAGAAGGACGAACGCCACCGGGGCCACTACAAGACGAGTTCCAACAGTGTCGCCGCCTTCGACGAGAACGGCGTGCAGATCGGCATTGTGTTCGAAACGGCGTCGCCATTTGACACGCCCCGCTTGATGGCGGAACTCGTGCAGTGGGTCAACGATGAGCGCGAAAAGGCGCAACTGCACCCGCTGCTCATCATCGCTGCCTTCGTGGTTGTATTCCTGGAAATCCATCCGTTTCAGGATGGCAACGGACGGCTCAGCCGCGTGCTGACGACCTTGCTGCTGCTCCAGGCGGGCTACGCCTATGTTCCATACAGCTCGCTGGAAAGCGTGGTCGAGGTGAACAAGGAAGCCTACTATCTCGCCCTACGTCAGACGCAGGGCACGATTCGTACCGACGCGCCCAACTGGCAGCCGTGGCTGCTGTTCTTTCTGCGCTCCCTGGCCGAGCAGGTGCGGCGACTCGAGAAGAAGGTCGAGCGAGAGAAAATCGTGCTGGCTGCGCTACCAGCGCTGTCCCTGCAAATCGTGGAGTTTGCCCGCGAGCATGGGCGCGTCACGATGGCCGAGGCGATCAAGCTGACAGGCAGCAATCGCAACACCTTGAAGCTGCACTTCCGCGATCTGATCGAACGCGGACATTTGGAGCAGCACGGCAGCGGGCGCGGCGTCTGGTACGGACTGAAGTGAGTCCACGGAAGGTAACAGTGGCGTGTAGCACCCGCTCCCGGAAAACCGTCCCGCACCTGAAACGCACGCGCGCTTTAGACGCCCAACGCGCCTGTTCGGGCGCATGACCGGCGTTCCAAGACAAAAAAGCCGCTGAACCTTGCGGAACAGCGGCTTTTTCTCGAAGCTGGTGGCGAATCAGGGATTCGAACCCCGGACCTGCGGATTATGATTCCTGTTTTCGGCCACTGGAAATGGTACAAAACTCAGTAAATTCAATGACTTGCAGTGGTAGCCATATTGTCCAACTACTGAGCTTTTAGTCCTTTCCAGGGTATTTTCGCGCCATTTGGTCAAGTTTTGGTCAAGCAAGAATCAGCGCGAGCAAACACTTCGCTCGACTCTCGCCACGGTGCTCCTTCATCGCGGAGACAGATATTTTGACGTAGCGGCTCTGTTCGATCTCCCTGTCCCAGGAGAGGACTCGCAGTATCTTGGTATGTATCTGATTATAAGATATATTGAAAATGAAAATCGTGGCTTATGTACTACCTGATGTACTGATCGGCAAAGTCTTGAATTAACTCATCGAGCGGCGCGGCATAACGGTTGAGAGGGTAGCGACCTGTTGTAAAAATGCAAAAGCGGGTCAACTCTGGTTTGCCGACTCGACTCGACTCGACTCGAC
>SCRN01000017.1 GCA_004322045.1 Paraburkholderia sp. | reverse complement strand
TAGAGCTTGTAGGTGATGCGATCGAAGTTTCCCGTGCCGACTCGCACGGGCAGCGCGGCGCCCCAATACGACGGGTTGCGCCGATAGGTGATCGTGTGGCCCGTATCGTAGTGATCGATGACGTACGGCCCGCTGCCGATCGGCTGCTCGAAGGCGAGCTGGTCGAACGGTATGCGCGTGCCGTCGGGCCGCAGTCCCCATTTGTGCGAGAAGACCGGCACGCCGCCCGCGATCAGCGGCAGCTCGCGATTGGGCTGACGAAATTCGAAACGAATCGTGGCGGCATCGACGACGACAGCGCGCACGATGTCGCCGTAAAACACGGAGAACTGCGGTGCAGCTTGCGCGCTCTTGAGCGTATCGAACGAGTATTTGACGTCTTCCGCCGTCACTGGATCGCCGTTGGAGAAACGCGCGCTGGGATTCAGATGGAATGTGACCGAGAGGCGATCGGGCGCGATGCGGATATCGTCGGCGAGGAGTCCGTATGCGGACGCCACTTCGTCGGAGCTGCCCGTCGTCAAGCTTTCGAACAGCATCCCGATGCCCGGCGCCGGATTGCCGCGCATCGTGAACGGGTTGAACTTGTCGAAGCTCGTGAGCCGGTTCGGATTCGCCAGCACGAGCGTGCCGCCTTTGGGCGCCTGCGGATTGACGTAATCGAAATGCTTGAACCCGGCCGGGTATTTGGGCTCGCCGAATTGGGCGATGGCATAGACGGCCATGGCCGGGCGCGCTATGCCGCATGCCCAAGCAAGACAGCATGCGAACAGCAGGCGCCAAGCGAGGCGCGCGCGTGTGTTTCGTGGCGCAAGCGAGCGCCGGCCTAGAGTCGTCGTCACCGTCATCGGATGATCATAAGTGCCAATGTGAGAGAATTCTACCCAAACCGATACCCGCCACCGCTGTGCGGCGCTTGCGCGCACGGCGCCCGGCACTGACAACGCTAGGAGAATTCATGGGCTTTCTCGCTGGAAAACGCATTTTGCTGACCGGTCTGCTGTCGAACCGCTCGATCGCCTACGGCATCGCGCAAGCTTGCAAGCGCGAAGGCGCCGAACTCGCCTTCACGTATGTCGGCGATCGCTTCAAGGACCGCATCGTCGAATTCGCGGCTGAATTCGGCAGCGAACTCGTGTTTCCTTGCGACGTGGCCGACGACGCGCAGATCGACGCGCTCTTCGCGTCGCTCGCGCAACACTGGCCGACGCTCGACGGCCTCGTTCATTCGATCGGCTTCGCGCCGCGCGAGGCGATCGCCGGGGACTTCCTCGAAGGCATGACGCGCGAAAACTTTCGCATCGCGCACGACATCTCGGCCTATAGCTTTCCCGCGCTCGCGAAGGCGGCGCTGCCGATGCTCTCGGAGAACGCGTCGTTGCTCACGCTCTCGTACCTCGGCGCCGAGCGGGTCATCCCGAACTACAACACGATGGGCGTCGCCAAGGCCGCGCTCGAAGCATGCGTGCGCTACATGGCCGGCGCGGTCGGTCCCAAGGGCGTGCGCGTCAACGGCATTTCGGCCGGCCCCATCAAGACGCTTGCCGCCAGCGGGATCAAGGGCTTCGGCAGAATCCTCGAATTCGTCGAGCAAAACGCGCCGCTCAAGCGCAACGTGACCATCGAGCAAGTCGGTAATACCGCCGCCTTCCTGTTGTCCGACCTCGCGAGCGGCGTGACGGCCGAGATCTTGCACGTCGATAGCGGCTTTCACGCCGTCGTCGGCGGCATGGTGGGCGAAGCGGCCGAATAAGGCTGCCCTCGCGCGCCGGCGTCGGCGCGCGCCTGAAAGCGCGCATGGCACGCATGCCACAAAAGAAAAACCGCCTGCGGCGCACGCCGAGGCGGTTCTTCTTTTATGCGGCGCGCCCGGTGAAGGTGCGCGCCAACTCTCTTCCCTGATTGCCTGTCGTTTGGCAGGATCTGTTGCGGCCGCCCGGGCATCGATGGCCGACACCGCAGGCGGCCTAAGCGAGCCGCCCGTCAGCGGTCCCACCCGCGATGCTCGCCGCGCCCCCATCCGTGCCCACGATCGTGGTCGTGATCCCAACCGCCGCGACGGTGGCGATACCATTCGTCGCGGCCCCACCAGCGGCCGCCGTCCCAATAGCGGTCGCCATGCCAGCCGATGATGATCGCCGGCGCCGCATAGACCGGTGCAGGCTGATACACGACGGGCGGCGGTGGCGGAGCATATACCGGAGCCGGTGCCACATAGACCGGCGCGGGAACGCCGATGTTGACGCCGATGTCGACTCTCGCCATCGCCGCTGTGGATGCGCCGATAGCGAGCGCGCCGGCGGCCAACGAAACGATACGGGCAACGGACCTCATGGATTCACCTTTGATTGCGTAGCGTGGTTGGATTGAACTATAGCTCGACGCAATCAATAGGCGTATTTCCAACTTGTAACTATTGCTGCAGAACGTCGGATGACGAAACACTTGCGCACCCGCAGAAGCGAAAAACCACGCGGTGCGCTCCGAACGTTTGCACGGTGAGGACGGCGCAGACGGTGTGCTCCCCCCCCTGCCACTCGGGTGCGGGGGCATAGACGGCCAGTCGGAGCGCCTAAACGCCACAGGCGCTCCGTCGGCGATGCTCAGCGTGGCGCCACCTGATCGGCGACCTCGTCGACCGCCGCTTTGACGATCGTGACGATTTCGTCGACTTCGGCGCGCGTCGTGACGAGCGGCGGCGCAAAGCCCAGGATGTCGCCGTGCGGCATCGCGCGCGCGATTACCCCACGCTGCAGCGCTGCGGCAGAAACGCGCGGCCCCACCTTCAGGGCGGCGTCGAACGGCGTGCGTGCGTCGCGTTCCGCCATGAATTCGAGCGCCGCCAGCATGCCCGCCCCTCGCACCTCGCCCACCAGCGGATGCGCATCGAACTCGGCGTGCAGGCGTTCGAGCAGGTAGCCGCCGACCTCGGTCGCATTGCGCGTCAGATTTTCGCGCTCCAAGATGCGCAGGTTCGCGAGCGCCGCGGCCGCGCAGACGGGGTGCCCCGAATAAGTCCAGCCGTGACCCATCGCGCCGTGCTCTTTCGAGCCGCGATCGATGACACCCCACACTTTCTCGCCGACGATCACGCCCGACAGCGGCGCATACGCGCTCGTCAAACCTTTCGCAATCGTGAGCAAATCCGGCTCGATGCCGTAGTGCTGCGAACCCATCTTCGAACCGACGCGGCCGAAGCCGCAAACCACTTCATCGGCGATCAGCAGAATGTCGTGCTTGCGCAGCACCGCCTGAATCGCCGGCCAGTAACCTGCGGGCGGCACGATGATGCCGCCGGTGCCCATCACCGGCTCGCCGATGAATGCGGCGATCGTGTCCGCGCCTTCGCGTGCAATGAGCTTTTCGAGCTCATCGACGCAATAGGCGACGAAGCGCGCTTCGTCCATGCCGGCCGGCGCCTTGCGATACCAATGCGGACACACCGTGTGCTTGACGCGATCGATCGGCAAATCGAAATGCTGATGAAAACTCGGCAAGCCGGTAAGGCTGCCGGTGACGATGCCCGAACCGTGATAGCCGCGATCGCGCGAAATGATCTTCTTCTTGTTCGGCCGGCCCAGCACGTTGTTGTAGTACCAGACGATCTTGATTTGCGTCTCGTTGGCATCGGAGCCCGACATGCCGTAATACACCTTCTTCATCCCGACGGGCGCCCAATCGATGATGCGCGAGGAGAGCTCGATGATCGCATCGCTCGAGTGACCGACATACGTGTGATAGTAGGCGAGCGCCTTGGCCTGCTCGTACATCGCTTCGGCCACCTCGGTGCGGCCATAGCCGATGTTGACGCAATACAGGCCGGCGAATGCATCGATGTATTGCTTGCCTTCATGGTCTTCGATGCGAATGCCCTTGGCGTCGCGGATGATCTTGCCGGCGAGCGCACCCGTTGCGTGATCGTGGGCATGCGTCGACGGATGCATGAAGTGCGCGCGGTCTTGCTGAAACAGTTGTTCGATCGATTGCGTCATGATGACTCCTGAAATGCGTTAGGCAATGGCCGCGACAGGCAGGCTCAAATTGCCGAGACAGAAATATTTGGTTTCGACGAAAGGCTCGAAACCTTCGAAGCCGCCTTCGCGGCCAAGGCCCGAGGCCTTCATTCCGCCGAACGGGATCGGCGCACCCGTGAACTTCACGCCATTGACGGAAACCATGGCGAAATCGAGCCGGCGGATCAGTTGGAAAATCGCGTCGATCTTCGTCGCGCAGACGTACGCGGCCAGCCCGTACTCGGTGTCGTTCGCACGCACGATCGCTTCGTCGAGCGTATCGAACGGCGACACGGCCGAGATCGGCGCGAAGTTCTCTTCGTCGTAAATGCGCATGCCGGGCCGTGCGTCCGCGACGACGGTCGGCTCGACGAACCAGCCGCCGCGCTCGTGCGGCCGCCCTCCGGTCAAGATCCGTGCGCCTTTGTCGCGCGCTTCTTCGATACGCGCGAGCGTGCTCTCGAACGCGCTCTGATGCATGAGCGGCCCGACCTGCACACCCGGCTCGAAGGCCGCACCCACCTTCAGCGCCCGCACGGCTTGCGCGTATCGGTCGATAAATGCGTCGTAGAGCGGCCGAGCGACGAGAATCCGGTTGGCCGCGCAGCAGTCCTGCCCCGATGTTTGGAATTTCGCCGCGACTGCGATCCGGACCGATGCGTCCAGATCGGCGTCCTGCGTCACGATGAACGGCGCGTTGCCGCCCAGTTCCAGCGCCAATTTCTTGATGCCGGCCTGAGCCGCGGTTTGCGCAACGAGCTTGCCCACGCGCGTGGACCCGGTGAAGCTGACCGCACGCACGCGCGTATCGGATACGAGCGTCTCCATCGCCATCTGCGGCTCGCCGAGCACGACGTTGAACACGCCCGCCGGAAAGAGCGCTTCCTCGGCAAGCTGGGCGAGCGCGAGCGCCGTGAACGGTGTTTCGTGCGCAGGCTTGACGATGACGGTGCAGCCCACGGCGAGCGCGGCCGCCGCCTTGCGCGTGATCATCGCAATCGGAAAATTCCACGGGGTGATCAGCGCTGCAACGCCGACCGGCTCCATCAACGTGGCCAGATGCGCGCCGTCGATGTGCGTGGGAATCGTGCGACCGGCGAGCCGCTTCGCTTCGTTCGCGAACCAGTCGACGAAGCTCGCTGCGTAGCGCACCTCGCCGCGCGCCTCCTCGAGCGGCTTGCCCTGCTCGAGCGACAGCAGCACCGCGAGGTCCTCGGCGTGCCGGACAATCAGCGCGTGCCAGCGCAGCAGCGCCGCGCTGCGCTGCGTCTGCGCCACCCAGCGCCAACTCGCGAACGCGCGATCCGCCGCATCGACCGCGGCGACGATTTGAGCGCGCTCGAGCATCGGCACGTGGCCGATCACCGATTGGTCCGCAGGATTTTGCACCGCGATGGTCGACGCCGTGTCGCTATGCGTCCAATGGCCATCGACGTAACACACCGATTTGAATAGAACGGGGTGCCCGAACTTCATGTCACACACTCCTACTCAGCGTTGAGATGACATTCATTCTGTCTCGGCCGCCGCTCGCAAAGTTTCTGTTTGGCGAGCGCCGCCCACGTGTTTTTTCTGTCCGGGGCCGTCGTCACGCGAGTTTCATGCGCCGCTCGGGAAATGCTCCGCCGCGTCGAGCAATGGGCTCGGCGCGTCCTTGACGACTTTCGTCACCACATAGGTGAAATACCGTTCGATTCCTAGGTCTTCGGCAAGCAGCGCATCGATGAAACGTTGATAGCGATCGATATCGCGTGCGACCACGTGCAGCACGTAGTCGATGCCGCCGCCCGTCGCGTGGCACTGGATCACCTCGCTCGCGGCCGCTATCCTTGCCTCGAATCGGCTCTGGTCGTATGCGGTGTGACGCGAGAGCGTGACCTCGACGATGATCCGGCTGCCGCTGAATGCACCCACCCAATCGATGTCCGCGCGATAGCCGCGAATCACGCCGCTCTCCTCGAGCTTGCGCACGCGCTCCCACGCCGGCGAAATCGACAAGTTCACCTCTTCCGCGAGCTTCGATTTCGTGATCCGGCCATCGCGCGCGAGGATGCGCAAGATGGCGACGTCGTAGCGGTCGAGCTTGATCACGGCGGCCCCGATTCACCCTGCGGCGGCGATCCCGCGCTCGACGACGTCGGCGACGACGGCAATCGTATCGCCCGCTTTCACGAGCCCCGGGAAATGCCGCGCGGCGACGATGCCGTCGCGCTTCGCGCGATATTCGACGCCGGCACTGCCCAAGCGCACCGTGTCGTAGACCCTTGCCAGCAGATCGCCCTGCGCCACGGTCTCGCCGAGGTCGCGGCATATTTCGAGCAGGCCCTCGTGCTCGCTCGTCGTGAAGCACGATGCGTCGGGCATGTCGAGCAGCGTCGTCGTGCGCGGCGCACCTTGCGCGCCCGCTTCGCCAGCCAGCACACCGGCAAAGCGCAAGAACCCTTGCACTCCGCGCTCAGCCACGGCAACGCTTTGCGCTGTGCTGGTGCCGCCGCCGCCAAGCTCGGTCGTCACGAAGACTTTGCCCGCGGCCTCTACAGCGCTATCGAACAGCCCCACGCTGTCGAGCTCGAGCATCCGCATCGAATAAGGCGCGCCGAACGCGAGCATCGCGCCTTCGCAGCGCGCCTGTTGCTGCGGATCGGGCAGCAAGTGAATCGCGGCGAACGGCACGAAATCGAGCGTGCGTCCGCCCGCATGAATATCGAGCACGTAGTCGGCAAGAGGCAGCAGATGACGCTGGAAGTAATCCGCGATCTTCTCCGTAACCGTGCCGTCGGGCTTGCCGGGGAAGCTGCGGTTCAAATTGCCCGCATCGACCGGCGAGGTGCGCGTGCCGGCCCGAAACGCCGGATAGTTCATAAACGGCACGATGATCACGCGCCCCCGCAGCGCGCTCGACTTCAGGCTACAGGCGAGCTTGGCCAGCGCGACGGGGCCCTCGTATTCGTCGCCGTGGTTGCCGCCGGTCAGGAGCACGGTGGGCCCCTCCCCGTGCTTGACGACCGTGATCGGAATCATGATCGCGCCCCACGCGGAATCGTCGCGCGAGTACGGCAATTTCAGAAACCCGTGCTGCTCGCCGTCCGCGTCGAAATCGACCGTCGGCGTAATGGGTGAAGCGCGCATCGAGTCACTCCTTGACGAACAGTCTGCGAGGCGTGTTGCAGAAGGTCTCGACACCCGTTTGCGTGATGAGAATGCTCTCGGTGATCTCCAGGCCCCAATCGTCGAGCCACAGCCCCGGCATGAAGTGAAATGTCATGCCCGGTTCGAGGACCGTCTGGTCCCCGGGACGCAAGCTCATGGTGCGCTCGCCCCAGTCCGGCGGGTAGCTCGCGCCGATGGGGTAGCCGCAGCGGCTATCCTTTTCGATGCCCGATTTGCGCAGCACCGCGAAGAACGCGTTCGCGATGTCCTCGCACCGATTGCCCGGCTTCGCGGCGGCAAGGCCCGCTTCGATCCCTTCGACGATCGCCTTCTCCGCTTCGAGAAAATGCCGCGGCGGCTTACCCAGATACACCGTGCGCGATTGCGGGCAGTGGTAGCGTTTGAAGCATCCGGCGATCTCGAAGAACGTGCCGGCGTTCGCCATGAACGGGGAGTCGTCCCAGGTCAAGTGCGGGGCGGCCGCGTCGGAACCCGTTGGCAGCAGCGGCACGATCGCGGGATAGTCGCCGCCATATCCGTCCACGCCCGTGATCCCTGCCGAATAGATCTCGGCCACGAGATCGCTCTTTCTCATTCCCGGTTCCACGACATCGACGATGCGCCCATGCATCTTCTCGACGATCCGCGCTGCGATGCGCATGTATTCGATCTCGCGCGGCGACTTCACGGCGCGTTGCCAGTTGACGAGACTCGTCGCATCGACCCACTGCGCGCGCGGCAGATGCTGCTGCAGCGAGCGGTAGGCCGCGGCGCTGAAATAGTAGTTGTCGAGTTCGACGCCGATCCGCAACGCGTCCCACCCGAAGGCCGCGATCACTTCTTTCGACAAGTAATCCATCGGATGGCGGACCGGCGACTGCACGTAGTGATCGGGATAGCCGACGATCCGCTCGTGCGGCATGAACACCGTGCGCTTCGCGCCGTTCGCGTCCTGGCCGCGGCCGAACCAGAGCGGATCGCCATCCATCGGCAGCAGCACGCACTGGTGAACATAGAACGACCAGCCGTCGTAGCCGGTCAGCCACGCCATGTTGGTCGGATCGGTGACGATCAACAGATCGATGCCGGATCGCTGCATCGCACGGCGCGTTTTGGCGATCCGCGTCGCGTACTCGTCGCGCTCGAACGCAAGGCGCGGTTCGATGCGGGTGGAATCCACCTGCTGCTCCATGTCAGTGGACATCGCTTCCTCTCAGAGTGTCGTGTCGTTGTGGAAAATCGTTCCCGCGCGCGCGGCGCGCACTCGCTCCAGCGCGAGCGCCGCGATGGCGGTATCTTGGGCGCCCGTGCCCGTGAGATCGCATACGGTGATGTCGTCGGCGCTCGTGCGCCCGCTTGCGCGGCCCGCCGCGATTTCGCCGAGTTCGGGGAATGTCGCGTCGGCGGCAACGGCCCCGGCGCGCACCGCGTGCGCGAGCTCACCGATCGCGCGCACTTGCGCGAGACGGTCGCACACGTAGCGCACATGTGCGAACACCGACGGCGCGAGTTCGGTCTTGTAATCTGCATCCGAGCCCATCGCGGTCACATGCAGACCGCGATGAAGGTCTTGCGCTTCGACGAGCGGGGAGCGGCTCGGCGTCGTCGTAATGGCAACGTCGGCTCGAGCGAGCGCGTCGTGCACGCTTTGCGCGACGACGCAATCGACATCGAAATGGGAGCGAACGTGCGCTGCATACGCGGCCGCATGCGCCGCATTGCGCGCCCAAACCGTGACGTGCTCGATCTTGCGCACGAGCATCAACGCCTGCAGTTGCAGCCGCGCCTGCTCGCCCGCTCCAATGACGGCTGCGCGCCGCGCATCGGGGCGCGAGAGCCAGCGCGCCGCGACGGCGCCCGCCGCCGCGGTGCGCACCGCCGTCAAGTAGCCGTTGTCGAGCAACACGGCCTCGGTCAGCCCCGTGCTCGCTGACAGCACAAGCATGAGGCCGTTCAAGCTCGGCAAGCCGAGCGCGGGATTGTTGAAGAAGCCTGGGCTCACCTTGATGGCAAAACTGTCCAAACGCGGCAGGTATGCCGTTTTGACGTCGACTTCACCGTGCCGCTCGGGCAGCGCGAGATTGAGGACTGGCGGCATGACCACGGGCTCGGTCGCAAGCGAGACGAAAGCGCGTTCGATCTGATCGACGGCGGTCAGGTCGAGCGCAACGAGCGCGCGCAATTGCGCCTCGCCGACGATCGTGATGTCAGACATCTGCGTTCTCCGTGACGATGCGCCGATGCGCATCCATATCGATATTGGCGCCGCTCACCACGATGACGACCGGTCCATGGCGCGCAGCGATTCGATGTTCGAGCAGCGCGGCGATGCCGACGGCCGCGGCGCCCTCCGCGATGAGTCGCTCGCGCCGATACGCGTGAACGATGCCGCGCGCAATCGAGGGCTCGTCGACGAGCAAGATTTCGTCGGCGAGATCGTGCGTCATGGCGAACGTGTAGCGGTTCTCGAGCCCGATGCCCCCGCCAAGCGAATCGGCTAGCGTTTCAACTTCTTCCACCGCTACCGGCATACCGGCCGCGAGACTCGCATGCATCGCGGCGCCGCGCGCCATCGACACGCCGATCGCGCGCAAATCCGGGCGGATCTCTTTCGCCGCGAACGCGGCTCCGCTAAACAGCCCCCCGCCCGAGAGCGGGACGACGAGCGTCGCGGCATCGGGCAACGCCTCCAAAATTTCGAGCCCGATCGTCGCCTGCCCGGCAATCACGCGTAGGTCATCGAACGGCGCAACGAACGCATAGCCCTCTTCTTGCGCCATGCGTAGCGCTCGGACCTGTGCGTCGTCCTGGCTGCGGCCCGCGATCACGATGCGCGCACCGAGCGCCGCAACAGCGTCGACCTTGTTCTTCGGCACGAGCGACGACATGCAGACCGCGGCCTCGATGCCGAGCGCGCGCGCGGCGTAGGCGAGCGCGCGCCCATGATTGCCCGTCGACGCGGTGACCATGCGGCGAACGCCGCCTTGCGCGATCTCGGCCAAGGCGTTGGTCGCGCCGCGCACCTTGAAACTGCCGGTCGGTTGGGCCGTCTCGAGCTTGAGGTAGACAGGTACGCCGGCAAGCGACGACAGCGACGGCGATTCGACGAGCGGCGTGTGCGCTACCCGCCCCGCGAGGCGCTGGCGCGCACGAAAGACATCCGCGAGAGACAAAGAGGACATGGGCCGCTACCGCAAAGCATGATCGATGCGGCCAAGTCTAATGTTGCGGAAAATGCTTCCCGAATGTCCTAGGACATCAAATCACAGGAAATCGTGGACATGCGGAAATTGCTCGAAGACTTCGGCAATGACGCGGAGCGCGGCTTCGAACGCAGGCTCGCTCACGTCCGCGCCGAGGCACAGGCGAACCGCGTTGGGCCGCTCTGCCCCGCTCACGAGAAAGGGGTCGGGCGAAGTCACCGCGATCTGCCGATTGCGCAATTCGCGCACCACGCGGTCCGCCTGCCAATGGTCGGGGACGCGCAGCCAAGCGGACACCGCGTTCGGATGGCTACCGAGAACGTACTTGCCGAGGACGGCCGTGAGCACCGCATGCCGCGCCGCGAGCCGCGCGCGCTGCAACTCGACCAAGCGCCGCGCTGTGCCGTCCGTGATCCAGCGCGTAGCTACTTCGGCGATGACGGTCGTCGCCATCCACGAACTGACTCGCAGGACGCTCTCGCAGCGCAGCGCGAGACGCCGGGGCATCGCGAGGTAACCCGTGCGCAGCCCGGTCAGAACGGACTTCGTCATGCTCGTGCAGTAAAACGCCAACTCCGGAATGAAGCTAGCGATCGGCGTATAGGTTTTTTCCGGGAGCGCGCCGTACACGTCGTCTTCGATGACGTAGACGCCATAGCGCTCGGCGATGCGAGCGATCGCGCGGCGCCGCGAGTCGGTCATCACCGAGACAGTCGGATTATTCAACGTGGGAGTGCAAACGAGCGCCGAGATGCGCTCGCTGTCGCACATCTCCTCGAAATGTTCGGGCCGCAACCCGTGCTCGTCGATCTCGAGGCCTTTGAGCGTGAAGCCGAGCACGTTCGCCGAGCCGATCACGCCATGATCGGTCAAGCTTTCGCACAATACGGTGTCGCCGGGACCGACGAGCGATGCCAGCGCAAGAAAGATGCCGTGCGCCGCGCCATTGGTCACGAGCAGCGAATCGGCATGGGCAGGCATATTGAGCGACTCGAGCCAAGCGACACCCGCATGGCGATGCCGTTCGAACCCGGCGATCGGACGGAACGCGCGAATCCACGGCTGGTCTTCGACACCGGCGAGCGTCGCGCACACTTGGCGCCAGGCCTCGTCGTGCTCCGGCGTATGCACCATGCGAGCGATCGAGAAGTCGACGACTTCGCGTTCGGTGGTATCGAGAATGTAATTGGACACGCGATCGGTGAGCCGCCCCGCGACGAAGCTGCCGCGCCCGACCTCGCAGCGAATCAGGCCCTGCCGCTCCAGTTCCTTGTAGGCGTTCGTGACCGTTTGCACGCTGATGCCGAGCTCCGCCGCCACCTCGCGCTGCGGCGGCAAGCGCGCACCCGAAACGAGCACTGCGCTTTCGATTTCGCCGGCGATCGCCTTGACCAAGCGCTTGTATTTCGATTCGACGCCGTGCACAGAATCGACCGCCTCGCGCCACGCCCTGCTCGTTCGTTGTGTCATGCTCGTCTCCGTCGCTATCCAGCAATGGTCGCTCTATCTGCGCCTGAAAAATAATTGTCCTAGAGCAATCGAAACGAAAAATATGGCTCGGTATGCTGCATTCGACTGGTGTTGCAATACGCCAGTGCATTGTTCTGCAAGGGTTTTCCATTAGACCGCGACGGCAGGCGGGCACCGGCGGCCGCGGTGAATCAGTCAACCAAAGGGACGAGATCGACATGAAACTCAATAGACTGACTGGCGCGCTCGGTATGCTCTGCGCAATCGCCGGCCTGATCGGCGCAGCGCCCTCGGCCCGTGCGGAAACGACGCTGCAGCGAATCCAGCGCACCGGCGTCGTGCGCATCGGTTACGCGAACGAAAAGCCGTTTGCGTATACGCTGCCAAACGGCGACGTAACGGGCGAATCCCCCGAGATTGCGAAAAAGATCTTCTCCAAACTCGGCGTCAAGAAGGTCGATGCCGTGCTGACCGAATGGGGGTCGCTGATCCCGGGTCTGCAGGCCGGACGCTTCGACGTGATCGCGGCGGGTATGTACATCACGCCGCAGCGCTGCACGCAGGTTGCGTTCGCCGATCCCCAATATCAGATCGGCGATACCTTGCTGACGCTGCCGGGAAATCCGAAGCATCTCGACAGTTACACGTCGGTAGCGAAGAATCCCGATGTGAAGCTGGCGGTCATGGCCGGCACCGTCGAGCTCGGCTACGCGCGCGAGGCGAGCATCAAGGATGCACAGATCCTGCAAGTGCCCGATACCACGGCGCAGCTTCAAGCGGTCCGTGCTCACCGTGCGGATGCCGCGGTCGGCACCGCATTGACGATGAAGGATCTGGCCGCGAAGATGCCGGGGCAAGTCGTGACCGTCGACAAGTTCGTCGACGATCCCAAGCACATGGGCTATGGCGCGCTTGCATTCCGCAAGGACGATACCGACCTGCGCGATGCGGTCGATAAGCAGCTACACGCGTGGCTCGGCACACCGGACCACCTGCAGACCGTCGCGCCCTTCGGCTTCGACAAGTCCAATGTGACCGATAAAACCGCGGCCGAGCTGTGTCGCGAGTAAACGCGATTCCCGCGACGACCTCACCGTCGCGAGAATCGGCTTCGCCTCTCTTTGCCAGGAGCCGCTATGGGTGATCTGGAACAATTGCTTCCGCTGCTCGCAAAAGGCACTGCCGTCACGGTAGAGATCGCCGCCTGCGCGATCGTGCTGGCCGTCTTCATGGCCTGTTTCGCGAATGTGCTGCGCGCCGTGCCGTGGCGGGCGGTGCGTTGGGTCGGCAACGTCTATGTCGAAGTGTTTCGCGGCACGTCCCTGCTCGTGCAGCTTTTCTGGTTCTTCTTCGTGCTGCCGCTGCCGCCGTTCAACCTCGCGCTGACGCCATTTACCGTCGCGATCGTCGGGCTCGGGCTGCACTACGGGGCGTACGGCTCGGAAATCCTGCGCGGCGCGCTGCGCTCGGTGCCGCACGGCCAATTCGAAGCGGCGCTTGCGCTCAATATGTCACCGGCCATGCGCATGCGCCGCATCATCTTGCCGCAAGCGATGATCAATGCGCTGCCGCCCGCGACGAACCTCATGATCGAGCTGATCAAAGGCACCTCGCTCGTCTCGCTCATCACGCTTTCCGATCTGACGTTTCGCGCGCGCCAACTCGACGAAGCCACCCTCGAGACCGCGAAGATTTTCGCGCTGACGCTCATCATCTATTTCGCCCTCGCGCAATGCCTCGTTGCGCTCATGCGCCGCGTCGAACTGCGATTCAGCCACGGCGCCGCCCGGAGAGCCGCACGGTGAACACGTTCTTCGACCTTCATTACGCAGCGCGCATCCTGCCCGCGCTCGCTCGAGCCAGTCTCTATACGATCGGCATCACGCTCGTCGGCTTTGCGATCGCACTCGTGCTCGGTCTCGTGCTCGCGTTGCTGCGCCGCAGTCCAATCGCGGCCGTTTCACGCACGACCGGCTTCGTCGTCGAGTTCGTCCGCAGCACGCCTTTGCTGATCCAGGTGTACGTGATCTTCTACGTGGGTCCGCTGTACGGCCTCGTGATCAGCGCGCTGACCGCGGGCACGATCGGCATCGCATTGCACTACGCGTGCTATGTCTCGGAGGTCTATCGGGCAGGCCTCAATTGCGTCGCACAGGGGCAATGGGAAGCGGCGTGTGCGCTGTCGCTCTCGCGCTGGCGCACCTACACCGGGGTCATCTTGCCGCAGGCAATCCGGCAAGTCATACCGGCGCTTGGCAACTACCTCGTGGCGATGTTCAAGGACACGCCCGTGCTGTCCGCGATCACGGTCGTCGAATTGATGCAGCAGGCCAAGAACCTAGGCTCCGAAACCTTTCGTTATCTGGAGCCGATCACGATGACGGGCGCGTTCTTCCTCGCGATCAGCCTCACCTTCGCCGCGGGTGTGCGCCACCTCGAAAAACGTTTGCGCTTGCAATGAACATGTGCGCGGATGCGCGGCACGGGAGTCCGATGATGGTTGACTTCACGCAAGCAGAACACCAGGAGCAGCAGATGAAACGCGATCTTTATCCCGCGGCGGACACGGCTGCCGGCACGCAGACGGAACGGCCGATGGTTCGTTTCGCCGGCGTCACCAAGCGCTATGGCGCACTGACGGTGCTCGACGGCCTCGACCTCGATATCGCCGCCAACGAGAAAGTGGCCGTGATCGGCCCGAGCGGATCGGGCAAGTCCACGCTGTTGCGGGTGCTGATGACGCTCGATCCGGTCACCGACGGCTTGATCGAAGTGGACGGCGTACCGCTGACGCATATGATGCGCGGCGACAAGCTCGTGCCGGCAAGCGAAGCCCACGTGCGTCGCGTACGCAGCAAGATCGGCATGGTGTTTCAAAGCTTCAATCTCTTTCCGCACATGACGGCCCTGCAGAACACGATCGAGGCCCCGATCCATACGCTCGGCATGTCGCGGCGGGAAGCGACCGAACGCGCACGCGAGTTGTTGTCGCTGGTCGGCTTGGCGGAAAAATGCGATCACTACCCTTCGCAGTTGTCAGGCGGCCAACAGCAGCGCGTGGCGATCGCACGCGCGCTCGCGATGCGGCCGAAGGTCATGCTGTTCGACGAAGTCACCTCGGCGCTCGATCCCGAGTTGTGCGGCGAAGTGCTCAACGTCATTCGCCGCCTCGGCTCGGAACACAATTTGACGATGCTGATGGTCACCCATCAGATGGGATTCGCGAAGGAATTTGCCGACCGCGTCTGCTTCTTTTCGCAGGGCAAGATCATCGAACAGGCGCCGCCGGCGCAATTTTTCTCGTCGCCGCAGCACGAACGCACGCAGCAGTTCTTGCGTGCGGTGCGCGAGGCGATGTGAGCGACGGGCCGGCTCGGTCCCGAACTGGTCCACGAGCCGGCCGCCGGCTGGCTTGCCTTTCCCGACGCTTCATGTAGTGAATCGTTTCGCCTATTTCAGCTCGATCAACAGATCCTTCGCCGCGACTCGCTCCCCCGGCTTCACATGCACGGCCGCGATTTCGCAATCGCGTTCCGCGGCGATGTGGGTTTCCATCTTCATCGCTTCGAGCGCGATCAGCGTCGTGCCGGCCGTCACGCGCTGCCCCGGCTGCACGGCCACCGTCACGACCGAGCCTGGCATCGGCGCGGCGACGTGCAGCGGGTTCGCCGGATCTGCCTTCGCCAGGCCGTGACGCTCCTTGCCCGCATGCGTCTTCGCGCGCTGCTCGATCAGCGCGGTGCGCGACTGGCCGTTCAGTTCGAACTGCACCTTCACGACACCCTCCTCGGTGCCGGCGTGCTGCCCCTGCAGCGATACGAGCAGCGTCTTGCCCGGCTCGATGTCGATCGCCACTTCTTCCTGCGGCTGCAGACCGTAGAGAAACGCGGGCGTCGGTAGCACCGACGTATCGCTGTACGCACGCACATGGGCGTAATAGTCGACGGTCTGCTTCGGGTACATCAGATAGGACGCGAGCTGCCGGTCGTCGAGCGCTCGCTCGCATGCTGCTTCTGCCTGCGTGCGCATCGCATCGAGATCGACCGCCGGAATCTGGTCGCCTGGCCGATACGGCGCCGGCGGCTCGCTCTTGAGCACCTTGCGCGACAGATCCGGTGGGAAGCCGTCCGGCGGGAAACCCAGTTCGCCTTTGAACAGCGACACGACCGATTCGGGGAAGGCGATATCCTTGCCCGGGCTGCGCACGTCGTCCACACTCAGGTCGTTCGCGACCATCATCAGCGCCATGTCGCCGACCACCTTCGACGTGGGCGTAACCTTGACGATATCGCCGAACAGCCGGTTCACGTCGGCGTACGCGCGCGACACTTCCGTCCAGCGATGATCGATGCCGAGCGAACGCGCCTGCTCGCGCAGGTTCGTGTACTGGCCGCCGGGCATTTCGTGGCGATAGACGTCGGCGGTGCCCGCGCGTATCTCCGATTCGAACGGCGCGTAGTAGCGGCGCACGCCCTCCCAGTACATCGACGCTTCGTGCAGCCGATCCGCATCGAGCCCCGGATCACGCTCGCTGCCCGCAAGCGCCGCCGCGATGCTCGACAGGTTCGGCTGCGACGTCAGCCCGCTCATCGCATCGAGCGCGCCGTCCACTGCGTCGCAGCCCGCGTCGATCGCCGCGAGCACCGATGCCGCGGCGATGCCGCTCGTGTCATGCGTGTGGAAGTGCACGGGCAAGCCGGTTTCCTCCTTGAGCGCCTTCACGAGCGTTGCGGCGGCCCTCGGGCGGCAAATGCCGGCCATGTCCTTGATGCCGAGCACGTGCACGCCGGCCTGCTGCAGCTCGCGCGCGATGCCGACGTAGTACTTGAGGTCGTATTTCGCGCGCGACGCATCGAACAAATCGCCCGTGTAACAAATCGCGCCTTCGCACAGCATCCCGTTCTCACAGACGGCTTCGATCGCCACTCGCATGTTGCGCACCCAATTGAGCGAATCGAACACGCGGAACACGTCGACGCCCGCGCTCGCCGCCTGCTTGACGAAGAAGCGCACGACGTTGTCGGCATAGTTCGTATAGCCGACCGCGTTCGAGCCGCGCAGCAGCATTTGGAACAGCACGTTCGGCACGCGCTCGCGCAGCAATGCGAGCCGCTCCCACGGGTCTTCCTTCAGGAAGCGCAGTGCGACGTCGAAGGTCGCGCCGCCCCAGCATTCGAGCGAAAACAATTGCGATAGCTCGCGGGCATAGAACGGCGCGATCGGCACCATGTCGGCCGTGCGCATGCGCGTGGCGAACAGCGACTGGTGCGCGTCGCGCATCGTCGTGTCGGTCAGCAGCACGCGTTTCTGCTCGAGCATCCACTGCGCGAATTTGTCCGCGCCGAGTTCGCGCAGCCTATCGCGTGTGCCGACGGGAATCGCGGCACTGGTATCGATCGTCGGCAATACTGGTTTGGGCAGCGGCAGCGCCGGCAGCGTGCGGCCGCTCATTTCGCTGTTGCCGTTGACATTGAGTTCGCCGAGATAGCGCAGCAGCTTGGTCGCGCGATCGCCGCGCTTCGCGAATTCCAGCAGTTCCGGCGTCCGGTCGATGAAGCGTGTCGTCACCTCGCCTGCGACGAACGCCGGATGATTGATGACGTTTTCGAGAAACTGCAGGTTCGACGTGACGCCGCGAATCCGGAATTCGCGCAACGCGCGATCCATCCGGTGGATCGATTCGGCAGCCGTTGGCGCCCATGTCGTCACTTTGACGAGCAGCGAATCGTAGTACGGCGTGATCACGGCGCCGCCATAGGCGGTTCCCGCATCGAGCCGCACGCCGAAACCGGCCGCGCTGCGATACGCGCTCAACCGGCCATAGTCGGGCAGGAAGTCGTTCTCCGGGTCCTCGGTCGTGATCCGGCATTGCAGAGCATGGCCGTTCAGCGCAATGTCCTCTTGCGCCGGCACGCCGGCCGCGCGCTGCACGAGCGTGCCGCCGGCATCGATCACGTCCTCGGCAAGACCGATGCAGCCACCCTCCGTGATCCTGATCTGCGCCTTCACGATGTCGACCCCGGTGATCATCTCGGTCACCGTATGTTCGACTTGGATGCGCGGGTTCACCTCGATGAAATAAAACTGGTTCGTGTCGGCATCCATCAGGAATTCGACGGTGCCCGCGTGCGTGTAGCCGACTGCGCGCATCAGCCGCAGTGCCGCTTCACACAGCGCATGACGGCCGGCGGGATCGAGATACGGCGCGGGCGCTCGCTCGACAACCTTCTGGTTGCGGCGCTGCACCGTGCAGTCGCGCTCATGCAGATGCACGACGGTGCCGTGCGTATCGCCGAGCACCTGCACCTCCACGTGACGCGCGTTGCGCACGAGTTTCTCGACGTACACCTCGTCGTTGCCGAACGCCGCCAACGCTTCGCGGCGCGCCGCAGCGAGCAGCGTCTCGAGGTCGCGCTCGTTTTCGAGCACGCGCATTCCGCGCCCGCCGCCGCCCCAGCTCGCCTTGAGCATCAACGGATAGCCGATCTCCGCTGCCAGACGGCGACACGTATCGAGATCGATTGGCAGCGGCGCGGTTGCCGGCATCACGGGAACGCCCGCCGCGATGGCTGCGTTGCGCGCGGCGATTTTGTTGCCGAGCGTGCGCATCACCTCGGGCGATGGGCCGATCCAGCGGATGCCCGCATCGATCACGGCCTGCGCGAAATCGGGGTTTTCCGATAGGAAACCGTAGCCCGGGTGGATGGCATCGACCTTCGCCTGCCGCGCAACGCGCAGGATGTCGTCGATGTCGAGATACGCAGCGAGCGGCTTCTTGCCTTCGCCGATCAAATAGCTCTCGTCGGCCTTGAACCGGTGCAGCGCGAGACGGTCTTCCTTCGAATAAATCGCCACCGTGCGAATGTTCAGCTCGGCCGCGGCGCGCATCACGCGAATCGCGATTTCCGAGCGATTCGCGATCAGGAGAGATCTGATCAGGTTAGGGGTCATGATTGGCGAGAAGAATCGTTGGCGTCGAGTGATGACGATGTATCGTTGTAGCGCAAGCGGGGCTTCAGCGCGTCCACAACTTATCTTTCGAGTCCGGCAGGCCGGCAAATTCGATCGGACGCGGGGCGCGAACATCGTGCTTCGCATGCGCAGGCGACACAAGCGGCGGGCAAAGGCACTTACTGCTCGAGCAAGCGAAGCATACTATGCGCGGCCATTCAAAGATTCTGCAAACACGCCGCGTGGTTGAAGGATCACGACATGGGATCTCGAACAAAGTCGTCCACTTCGTCCGGTTGCTAGCGACTCCCTGCTCTTCGTGGGGCTTTGATCGAGGTCAAGCTGCGAGTCCTGGAACAGCAAAGAATGAACGTATCGGTACACGGAGATTGGCACCGCTCGAAGGCTCCCGGCGCGGGAAAGTCCGGCATGGCGCAACAATGACTCATTGCGATCTTGATGACACTCGGAACGGCCCACGGGTCCGGCGTCCCCGCCCGCACCGCGACAAGCGCACGCGGCTTGCCGACTGGCGCCGCATGGACCAGGCATTACAGCGCGCCTGCACCTATCCGCACCCAGCGGGTCGCCTGGTGCGCATCGAAACGCACATTTCGGTGGTCTATCTCGCGGGACGTTACGCCTACAAGATCTGCAAACCAGTCAAGCTTGGCTTCGTCGACTTCACGACGCGACATGCACGGATGCGATGCTGCCGCGAGGCCCTACGGCTGAACCGCCGTCTTGCCCCATCGCTCTACCTCGCCATCGTGCCCATCAGGCGCACCGGGCGCACATTCAAGATTGGCGCGCTCGGCACGCCGTTCGAATACGCGCTCAAGATGCGCCGCTTCGACGAGCGAAAGACGTTATCCGCACTGCTCGTACGCGATGAGTTACGTGCCGTCGACATCGACCATATCGCGGCTCGACTGGCCTCGTTCCATGTCCGCGCCTCCCGCCACGCCCCGAACCCTTCGTTTGGCTCCGCCGTACGGATGCGTGAACAGTTGGAAAGCGTGCTTGCCTCACTCGATCGAGAGGTCCCTTCGTGCGTCTCGTCCGGCATGGTCAACTGGTGTCGCGAGGAGACGGCGCGGCTTCAGGCACACATGGATATGCGGCAACATCGAGGTTTCGTGCGCGAATGTCACGGCGACTTGCATCTGGACAATATGGTGCGTCTAGACGCTGACGTGGCGTTCTTCGATTGCATTGAATTCAGTGACGAATTGCGCTGGATCGACGTCACGGCTGACATCGCGTTCGTCGTGATGGACTTGCTCGCGCACGAACGAGGCGATCTGGCAATACGTTTTCTGAATCGATGGCTGACTTCGACGGGTGACTTCGCAGGGCTTCCCGCTTTGCGGCTATATGTTGTCTACCGGGCGCTCGTGAGAGCGCTGGTGGCGGCCCTCAAGCGGCATGGCAAGCCGCGCGATGACGCTGATGCCACTGCGTTGGAAAACTATCTGCGTCTTGCTGCGCGCCTTATTGCACCACCGCAGACGTTCCTGATTCTTTGCCACGGTTTCTCGGGATCGGGCAAATCCGTGGCAAGCGAAGCACTGGCGCAGCAGATCGGCGCGATTCGCATCAGCAGCGATATCGAGCGCAAACGCGTGACGCAACCGCTCGCGGCCGCGCAGAAGCGCTCCCTTGAATCGGCTGCCTATACGCGCAAAGCGATCGATGCCAACTACGCCCACCTGCGTGCCATCGCAGGCCAACTGCTGGAGGCCGGCTTTCCTGTGATCGTCGACGCGAGTTTCCTCAGGCGGGTGCATCGTTCGTCATTCATCGCACTTGCTGCGGCTCGCTCGGTTCCTGTGTTCGTCGTGGATTTTCAGGCCGACCTCAGCATACTCGTCGAACGCCTGAGAAAACGAGCGATGCAGGCGGGCGAAGCATCGGACGCAGACGAAACCATCTTGAGGCTCCAGCTGACGAAAGCTGAGCCGCTGACATGTGACGAATCGGCGTTGGTCGTCACAATCGACACCGCGGCTCCCCTCGATTCGTTCGACGAGCAAACGTTCTGGGGCGCTTTGCTCGATCGCCTCGCCGCTTCTCGCGGGTGGCTGTCAGATCAGCACGCGCCTGCGAGCACTATGACGCAAGCGCGTAGTCCAGCGGCCAACGCTCGCGCAAAAAGTCGATAATGTTCAGATCCAGCCCCGGAGACGCACAAGTCCAGACGACTTCGCCCTCCTTGAGCTTGTTTAGCTTCTCGCACCGGATGCCTGCATGCGTGAGCGGCAGACTGCGCTTGCGATACCACTCGAGGTCGGCTGCGGCCGCAGGATCATCGCAGTAGAACAGCCACTCGGCCACGAACGCGTCTTGTGCGCGTTCGAGCGCGTGACACAGGTCCCCCGGCACCGGAGAGTGGTGGCCCGCATCGATTTCCATCGGCGGATAGGCGAGCACCCAATCGTCGTAGACGTCGTCCTCCACGCTGTGATAGAACGCCGTCTCGTGCGTCGAGTAGTAGCGATCGAGCACGAAAAACGCCGCAGCGAACTTGGCACCGGCCGGCCCCGTGTACCAGCCGTAAACGTTTTCGCCTTCGACGATGATCATGACGGCGCACATGAGGCCCGGACCGTCTGGCTCGAAAGCCAGGAAACTGAAAGGTTCAGTCATTCCATTTCCCCTTGAAGCCAATTCGCGCCTTCTCCTGAATCGATGAGAACTCCGAATCGATTTTTTCGACGCGGGCTCGATAGGCTTCGCCTGCGAATGTGGCGGGAACCACCACCTACAAATCTTCCACGAGCTGGCGCATCAGGTGCAGGAACATTCAACACGTCTGCATGCTGCGCCATCTACGGCGCCGGACTCTTGATCCCCGTCAACTGCTGAGGCCGGAGGGACTCCGCCCTCTCGCGTGACACCAATCAATGTCCATGTTCCTTAACATACCTACGATTCCGATCAGCTCCCATTGGCACGAGCCATGACGTTGATAGCGTTAGATCTTATGAATGACGCATACGAACGCCGAGCGCTCCCGCTGCCTCTGGTCACAGCAATTGCTCGATGTTCCGCTCGACCGGAGTGCGCTCGCGACCTCGGTGCGCGACCATCCGTTCGCCTCGAACCCGGACGGTTGGGCAGCCTACGCGGCGACGCTTCGCGCGCAGGTTCCCTTGGTTCGGCGAAGCCTTGCCGCCCATGAACGACAATCTCCCCTGACAAGCAACGTGAATGAGAGCGAGGCGCCGGCCCGCAAGAGGCCAAGAAGCCTGCAATTGAAAATTGCGCGTTGATCCCCAGATTGGGAAGCATGAGGCATGCCGGTGCGGACGGGTGTCCGCAGTGCACCGGCATCCTGACGCGGCGGGCGCGAGTCCGCCGATGCTGTACTCGCTCAGAACGAAATGAACACGCAAGACCGCGCATTGGGCGCGGACAACCACACGCAAGCCATTGCCCGGCTGTTGGCGCTCGCCGCGGACCGAGGTTATCTACTTCATTCAGACGTTGTCGACGAACTGCCCGCCGAACGGGCCTCTCCAGAGGCGCTCGAAGAAGTGCTTGCGGCACTCGCGCAAATGGGTCTCGCGGTGCTCGACGAGCGGCCAAAAGCCGAGGCGTTCTCCGCTGCCCCCGCACCCGCTGTCGATCGCGACGTGCTCGAGGAAGCGAGCCGATTCCTCGAGGATGTCGCCCGCGGCAAGGGCACATCGACCGACCCGCTCGCCGTGTACGCGCGGCGCATGCATGCCGTCGCCCTGCTGACGAAGGACCAGGAGGTCGCGCTCGCGAAGGAAATGGAGGAAGGTCGACACGCCGTTCTCTGGGCGTTCGCCGGCTGTCCACGCGCGATCGAGGAATGGACTGACGGGCCCGAGGCCGAGACAGTCCTCGACAACGCAAAGGCGATCGATGAAATTCGCGAATCGCTCCTGTCGATGCGGAGCGTCGACACCCCGCTTTACGTCCGCGGCCGCAAGGCGATCTTTGCGATCCTCGATGCGAACGAGCAACCGGCGCGCGTCGTCGAAAGTGCCGCTCGGGTCCTGCGTGACCTGAAGGCACGCCGCGTCGCCACAGGAGCCCACCACGCGACGGATTCGTTCGTCGATGTCGACGCGCTCGTGGAGGACGCGCTGGCTGCGCAAGAGCGCATCCGCCAGGCCACGCGCAAGCTGGTGGAGGCCAACCTGCGGTTGGTGCTCTCCATTGCGCGGCGGTATCAAAATCGTGGCGTCGATCTCGCGGACCTCGTTCAGGAGGGCACCATCGGCCTGATGCGCGCGATCGAGAAGTTCAAATACCAGAAGGGATTCAAGTTCTCGACGTATGCGACATGGTGGATCCGGCAAGCCGTCATGCGTGCCGTAGCCGATCGCGCACGTACGATTCGGCTGCCCGTGCACGTCGGAGACCAACTCGGTCGCGTTCGCCGCACTGCGGCGCGCATCCGCCAACGCACGGGCCGCAAGGCAGCGCTCGCGCAATTGGCTAGCGAAACCGGCTTGCATGAGGACAAACTTCACGCCTTGCTGACCCTGCCCGGTGAGCCAGTCTCGCTCGACGCGCCTCTCGAGGATGGAGAAACGCATCTGGCCGAACTGGTCGCGGACCACGAAGCGCCGGACCCATTCGTGGCCGTAGCCAACGCGCGCATGCGCGAATTCGTCGCGTCACTGCTGACGACAATGGCGCCCGAAGAAGCCGACGTATTGCGTCGACGTTTTGGCATTAGCGGCGACACCCCGCATACCTATGACGAAATCGCCACACAAACCGGCGTGTCGCGCGAGCAAGTCCGGCGCATCGAGCAACATGCGCTGGAAACGCTGCGGTCATCAGCCCAAGCGAGCGCTGCGCGGTCGTTCCTCGAGGCGGAAGCTTAAGCGGACGACTTCGTCCAAGTTGCACTCCAACCTCTGCAAAGCGGAGAGTCTGCGCTCAACGGAGTTGAGGATATTCGGCGACGGTGAACAACGAATAACGTCGGTACTTTTGGTTCAACCCGGCATTTCAGCCTTTGGTCGCGTGACCCACGCGCTAAGGTTGACAGCGAACAGCCTATTGCTCCGATCGAGGCCAAAAAGAAAAGCCCCGCGAATCCGAGAACTCGCGGGGCTTTGTCACCGCTTATGGCGGAGACGGAGGGATTCGAACCCTCGATCCAGGTTTTGGCCCAGATGCTCCCTTAGCAGGGGAGTGCCTTCGACCTCTCGGCCACGTCTCCCAAACTTGTCGTTGCACCGGGAGGCAGCGCAACGAGACCAAGATAATAACGGGAACGGTTGCGCAGGTCAATTTGTGCGATGCATTTTTTTACCGCATCGCCAATTCGCCCCTGCGGCCGCACATGCGCGGCTGGCCCCGTCCCTTCATGACGAACGGAAGGCAGCCGCCCGCTTACGCGTGATCGAGCTCGAACGCCTTATGCAGCGAGCGCACGGCCAATTCCATGTACTTCTCGTCGATGAGCACCGAGATTTTGATTTCGGAGGTCGAGATCATCTGGATGTTGATACCTTCTTCCGACAGCGTGCGGAACATCTTGCTGGCAATGCCGACGTGCGAGCGCATGCCCACGCCCACCACCGATACCTTCGAGACGCGCGGATCGCCCACGACTTCCTCGGCATTCACATGACCCTTCACGTGATTGACCAGGATATCCATCGCACGCTGATAATCGCCGCGGCCGACCGTGAACGTGAAGTCGGTCTTGCCATGCACGCTTTGGTTTTGGATGATCATGTCGACGTCGATGTTCGCGTCGGCCACGGGTCCGAGGATCTGATAAGCGATGCCCGGCTTGTCGGGCACGCCGCGCACGGCGATGCGCGCTTCGTCGCGTTGGAACGCGATGCCGGAGATGACTGCTTTTTCCATGGTCTCGTCTTCTTCAAAAGTGATCAGCGTGCCCGATTTCATTTCTTCCTCGAGCGCAATCATCGGGTCGGTCAAGCTCGACAGCACACGCGTCTTCACACGGTACTTGCCCGCGAATTCCACTGATCGGATCTGCAGCACCTTCGAGCCGAGGCTCGCCATTTCAAGCATTTCCTCGAACGTGACGCGATCGAGCCGGCGCGCTTCTTCGACCACGCGCGGATCGGTGGTGTACACACCGTCGACATCCGTGAAGATCAAACACTCGTCCGCTTCGAGCGCCGCGGCAACGGCCACGGCCGACGTATCCGAACCGCCGCGGCCCAGCGTCGTAATGTGCCCTTCGGGATCGACGCCCTGAAAGCCCGTGATCACGACCACTTTCCCCGCATCGAGATCGCGCATCACGCGCTCGCCGTCGATTTCGCTGATGCGCGCTTTCGTATAAGCGCTGTCGGTCTTGATCGGCACTTGCCAGCCCGCATAGCTCACGGCTTCGATGCCGATATCATGCAACGCGATCGACAAGAGGCCCACGCTGACTTGCTCGCCCGTCGCCGCAATCACGTCGAGCTCGCGCGGATTGGGCTGGCTCGAAATCTCTTTGGCGAGACCGAGCAAGCGATTGGTTTCGCCCGACATCGCGGAAGGCACGACGACCATCTTGTGCCCGGCCTTGTGCCACTTCGCGATGCGCTTTGCGACGTTCTTGATGCGCTCGACCGAGCCCATCGAGGTGCCGCCGTATTTATGTACGATGAGTGCCATTGTCGTTCTGAACTGGAGGAGGAATCGCGCCGATGCGCCAGAAGCAGTACCGCAAGACTGCCGTTCGGTCTCGCGGCCTCGTGAGCGCTTCGACGACGAAGGATGGCTGCGATAGCGTGGGTGCAGCATGTGCGGATTTGCCCGGAAGCGAAGCGCCTGCTGCGTGCGCCTATCGCCGGCGCGGGTAGCGCGCAGATAGGCGGCGAATGCGTAAAATGCGCGCAAACGGCTGCGAAAGCGGATCGGGCGAGCCTTTGAGCGTACTTGATCGACGACGAAAAAACAAGCACCGGGCACGCACCGTGTCAATCCGGCGCGACGTCGATTGCCCGCGCGGCACGCGCGCTCACTAGGCGATCAGCAAGTCCGGACGCCATTCCAAGCGCCTGCGTTCGCCACCCGCACGCGAGGGCGGCAGCGACTGCGCCACGGCGCCGTTCACGCCTAGAAGAGGCACGTAAAGCAGCTTGTCGCCAAGATAGATGAGCGGCACATCGCGCTCCCAGGCCGGCACACCCATCTCTTGAAACAAATTCTTCAGCGTGCGCGCCGCGCTGCCAACCGTGCGCTGCATGCGCTCCCCTCCCGTGCGCGCGCGCGCCGAAAGCGGCGCGCTACCGAGCAGCGCGGCCGGCACCGTGTGGGCTCCGGCATCGGCATCGTCTTCGTCGGTCGGCACGAAGACAAGCGAGCCTCGCCATTGCGGCAAATGCCACACCTCCTGCCCACTCCAGGCGAGATGGGCAACGCGTTTGACCTCGCCCGCGGCCGTTGCGCTCGCTTGCTCGATGTGACCGGGCGGCGGCGCGCTCGCAGCGCCCGGCGCCGGCATCGCCTGCTCGACGGTCACGGTCGGGCTGAGCGACAGATGCGCGGGAGCGCGCTGCTCCCAGTAGATCTTGTCTCGATACAAGCGCAGACGGGCACCTCCGTGCATCACGCTCAACGCATGTCCGTCGCGGGCTTCGCGCAGTTGCCGCAGCATGTCGCCTAGGCGCGCGGCCGATGGCGTCGGCAACGCGGCCGAACGAATCCAGACGCGCATAGCGTTCATCGCGCGCGCATCGTCCAGTGCAATCAGCGCCTTGCGCGAAAGCGCAGCGCCGTCATCGCGCGCGATCGTGCGCAGATCGATGCGCGCCAGGTCATCCAGCAGCCGTTGCGCAGTAGCCGCGTGCCGCGCCGTGCGCGCGAGAGCATCGCGAAAACCGGGGAAACGCGTCGTCAATGCAGGCAGCACCTCGTGACGAAGCGCGTTGCGCGCATAGCGCGTGTCGGCGTTGGATTCGTCTTCGATCCATCGCAAACCGCGCAGGTGGGCGTAGCGCTCCAACTGCGCCCGCAGCAAATGCAAAAACGGGCGCACGCGCGGCGCCGCGGCCGTCTCGTCGATGCGCTGCGGCGCCATCGCCGCGAGCCCCATCACACCCGAGCCGCGCAACAATTGCAGCAGCACCGTCTCCGCTTGATCGTCGGCATGGTGCGCGAGCCACAGTGCGGCAACGCCCTGCCGCGCGCACATGACATCGAGCGCGCGATACCGCGCCTCGCGTGCGGCGGCCTCGATGCTTTCGCCGCCATCGCGCGCGATGCGCACGTGCTGCGCCTCGAAGCGCACACCGAGCGCGTGCGCGGCTGCCTCGCAGTGCGCAAGCCAACGGTCGGCGTTCGGGCTTAGCCCATGATGGACGTGCAGCGCCACGCAGCGCGAAGCGCCCAACACTCGCACCGCCGCATCGAGGAGCACGCTCGAATCGAGTCCGCCGCTGAACGCGATCGCAACGCTAGCATCATCGGAAGGTAGCGCGGAAAGCATGCCGCCGAGGGCATCGAGAACGATGCGCTCGGCGGCGGAATCGACTGAAGGTGTCACGTCGTTAGAGATCGAAAAGGAACCCGCGCGCGGTGACTAACGCCCCCCGCGGTGCCGGCCTCCCGCGACTTATGCGCCGGGGAGCGATTCCTTGAATTTGCCGTAAGACATGAGCCGCTCGAAACGGCGTTGCCGCAGGTCCGGCACGCTCATGCCTTGGAACTGACGCAGTGTGTCGGCCAGCGCTCGGCGCAGCAAGGCGGCCATGCCTTTGACGTCGCGATGCGCGCCACCCAAAGGCTCGTTCACGATCTTGTCGATCAGGCCCAGCGCCTTCAGACGATGCGCCGTCAAGCCCAGCGCTTCAGCCGCCTCGGGCGCCTTGGCGGCGCTCTTCCAAAGAATCGACGCGCACCCTTCGGGCGAAATCACCGAATACGTCGAGAATTGCAGCATCAACACACTATCCGCCACGGCGATCGCCAGTGCACCGCCCGAACCGCCCTCGCCGATCACCGTTGCGATAACGGGTGTCTTCAGCTCGGCCATGACATAGAGGTTGCGGCCGATCGCTTCCGACTGCCCGCGCTCCTCCGCACCCACCCCGGGGTAGGCGCCGGGCGTATCGATGAACGTGAACAGCGGCAGCCCGAATTTTTCCGCGAGACGCATCAAGCGCTCAGCCTTGCGATAACCTTCGGGACGCGGCATGCCGAAATTGCGCGCCGCGCGCTCTTTCGTGTCGCGGCCTTTCTGTTGACCGATCACCATGCACGGATGGCCGTTGAAGCGCGCCAGGCCCCCGACGATCGACAGGTCATCGGCGTACGCCCGATCGCCGTGCAATTCGTGGAAATCTGTGAACAACTCATTCACGTAATCGAGCGTATAGGGACGCTGCGGATGACGGGCGATCTGCGAAACCTGCCAGGGCGAGAGGTTCGCGTACAGATCCTTCGTGAGCTGCTGGCTCTTCTTCGACAACCGCTCGATCTCTTCCGAAATATCGACCGCCGAATCGTCTTGCACGAAGCGTAATTCTTCGATTTTCGCCTCGAGCTCCGCGATAGGCTGTTCGAAATCCAGAAAGGTCGTTTTCATATGTTTCATTCCTAGAGTCTTGCGGCAGCGCGTATTCTAACCGTCCGCGCCCATATCAGAATCGAGCAAATCTATCAATTTACACGATCGATAGATATCACCCCACAACCGCCACACTACGCCTCAGCCGCCCCGTCGAGGCTGCGCCACATGTACCAAGTCGCGACCGTACGCCACGGCTCCCAATTCGCCGCCACCTCGCGCGCCTCGCTGCGCGTGACCGGCTCGCCGCTGAAGTAATTGACGCTAATCGCGCGGATGAGGCCGAGATCGTCGAGCGGCAGGACGTCGGGACGAGACAAGTTGAAGATCAGGAACATCTCGGCGGTCCAGCGGCCGATGCCTCGGATTTGCGTGAGTTCGGCGATCACCGCTTCGTCTTCCATCGACATCCATTTGTCGACGTGCAACGCACCGGATACGAAGTGCTGCGCCAGATCGAGCAAGTACTCCGACTTGCGCTTGGACAGCCCGCACGCGCTCAGTTTGTCCTGACCGAGCTTTCTGAATTGCTGGGGCGAAAGCTTCGGGCATGCGGCTTCGATCCGCTGCCACACGGCCTGTGCGGCCTGTACCGAAATCTGCTGGCCCACGACCGAGCGCGCGAGCGTCACGAACGGGTCGCTGCCGTTGATCAGATGCACCGGTCCGAACTTGGGGATCAGTCGTTTCAGAATGCGATCGCGCTTGACGAGATCCGCGCAGGCGCGATCCCAATAGGCCGGGCGCGTGATGGCAGGCTCGAGGCCGCCGATCTGCACGGGCACCGCCGCTTGCGCGTCCTTGCCCGCGCGCGACTTGCGCACGATCTCGCCATCGGCGCCGCCCTCGCGCGAAAACGCTTGGACGTCGGCCGACTCGGGCGGCGCCGCGCCGTTGGTTTTCGCCGGGCGCGCCGGCTTGCCTTTCGCACGCGTCGATACCGGCTTGGCCGATGCCGCGCCCTTCATGCTCGAAGCACGCTTGGCCACTGCCTGGTCGTCTTTTTCAGCGGTTGCCGCCGTTGCGCTCGCGCGTACGTCGCCCTTGCGACTTGTGCGCGCGGGCGCCTTTCTGGCCGTTGCCATCTTGCCTCCTGCCTGGCGAGTCGATCAGCGCAATGCGCGATGCGCGTGGGTCATACGCGGCGCCATTCGGTCAGCCCGCCCGGTTTGTCTTCAAGTGCAACACCGGCTTCGAGCAATTGCGCACGAATCCGGTCTGCCTCGGCGTAGTTTTTCGCCCCCTTGGCGGCGGCGCGCTCAGCGATCTTCGCCTCGATCGCAGCCGCATCGAGCCCGCCGCTCGCGCGCTCGCCAGCCGCATGCTGCAAAAATGCGCGCGGATCTCGACCGAGCAACCCCAAGGTGCCGGCCAGTGCGTGCAACTGCCGCGCCAGGGCCGCATCGCGAGTGCGATTGAGTTCGGTCGCGAGTTCGAACAGCACCGCGACGGCAACAGGCGTGTTGAAGTCGTCGTTCATGGCGTCGCGAAAGCGCTGCGCATACGGCTCGCTCCAATCGAGCGGCGCGGTATCGAGCGTCACGTCCTTGAGCGCCGTGTAAAGACGCGTCAGCGCGGCGCGCGCATCGTCCAGATGGACGTCGCTGTAGTTGAGCGGCGAACGATAGTGCGTGCGTGCGAGAAAAAAGCGCACGACTTCGGGATCGTACTTCGCGATGACGTCGCGGATCGTAAAGAAATTGCCGAGCGATTTCGACATCTTCTCGTTGTCGATCTGCACGAACCCGTTGTGCATCCAATAGTTGACGAACGTCTGCCCGGTTGCGCCTTCGCTTTGCGCAATTTCATTCTCATGGTGCGGAAACTGCAGATCTTGCCCGCCGCCGTGAAGATCGAAATGCTCGCCGAGCAGCGCGCATCCCATCGCCGAGCATTCGATATGCCAACCGGGACGGCCGGGCCCGTACTTCGAGTCCCACGTGCAATCGGCCGGCTCGCCCGCTTTGGCGTGCTTCCACAGAGCGAAGTCGAGCGGGTCTTGCTTGGCGTCGTTGGCCGCCACGCGCTCGCCCGCACGCAGATCCTCGAGCGATTTGCCCGAGAGCGCGCCGTAGCGCGCGAACTTGCGCACCGCGTAGTTGACGTCGCCATCCGTCGCCTGATAGGCATAGCCGTTCGCGACGAGCGTATCGATCATGCCCAGCATCTGAGGAATGTAGTCGGTCGCCCGCGGATCGATATCGGGGCGCGCGCAGCCGAGCGCATCGGCGTCTTCGTACATCGCCGCGATGTAGCGGTCGGTCACGGCCTTGATCGTCTCGCCGCAATCGACGGCGCGCCGAATGATTTTGTCGTCGACATCGGTGATGTTGCGCACGTAGGTCACGCGATAGCCGAGCGCGCGCAGCCAGCGCTGCACGATGTCGAATACGACGAAAAGACGCGCATGACCGATGTGGCAGTAGTCGTAGACGGTGATGCCGCAGACGTACATCCGCACTTCGCCTGCACGGCGCGGCACGAAGAGTTGCTTGTCACGCGCGAGCGTGTTGTAGATGCGCAGTGATTCCATAGAGACGATGCGTGAGCCTGGAGCAATCCGCACTCGGCGACGCGCGTTTCGCAGCATTTCGCGATGAAGCGCGAACGGCTTGCGCGGTGCGAATACCTTTCGCCACGAGCGCTTCGATGCGAGCGGCGCGAAAAGGCGACCACGACTGGCGGAGGGCCGTTTGCCGTTCGAGGAAACCGGCAAACGTTTTGTTAGAATGGGCCGGAGTATAACACCCAGACTTGAGCCTATGAAACCTCCAAGCGGCCGCATGCACCGTACTGCGGCCCTCGCCGCAGCCTCCGTTTTCGCCTTTGCGCTCGTGGCTTTCACGAGCGTGGCGGCGCACGCGCAAACGTCGCAGGCCGTGGCCGACGACACGCCGCAAATCGACGCATCCATCGCCGCGCGAAATTGGAACGGCGCGCTCGCCGAACTCGATGCGCGCATCGCCTCGCATCCGCGCGACGTTCAAGCAAAATTCAAGCGCGGCACTGTCCTCGCGCGTCTGAATCGCGACGACGACGCGATCCGTCAATTCACCGAGCTCACGCAGTCGTATCCCGAGTTGCCCGAGCCCTACAACAATCTTGCCGCGCTCTACGCGAAGCAAGGCCGCTATGAAGACGCCCGCACCGCACTCGAGACGGCCGTGAAGGCCAATCCCAGCTATGGGCTCGCCTACGAGAATCTGGGCGATCTGTACCTGCGGCTCGCCAATCGGTCGTACCGGCGTGCGCAGACGCTCGGCGGGGCCAGCGCCCTCACCGCGCAGCGCATCGCTTCCATCGAGCAGATCGTCTCGCCCGCGAGCGGCGTGGGCGCAGCCAAGGCGGCCGTGCCGGCGCGCCCGGCCATCGTGCCGCCCGCTGTCGAGTTCGGAGGTTCAAACGGCAACTTTCCGGCGCAGCCCTATATTGCCCCGTCGCGCTAAGCACGCCATTTCATTCGATTTCTTCCACGCAGAGGACCCCATGAAAAGCTTTTGGTTGGCGCTCGGCAGCGCCGCTTTGATCGCGAACGCACCGGCTTTCGCGCAAACGAACGCGGCTGGCGCGCATCCCCAGGTGCTGCTCAAGACGACGGACGGCGACATCAAGGTCGAGCTCTACCCCGAGCAAGCGCCCAAGACCGTAGCCAATTTCCTGGCCTACGTGAAATCCGGCCAATACAGCGGCACGATCTTCCATCGCGTGATCCGAGGCTTCATGATTCAAGGCGGCGGCTATACGGCCAGCTACGCTGAAAAGCCGACGCGCGCGCCCATCCCGCTCGAAAGCCGCAACGGCTTGAAGAACGCTGCGGGCACGATCGCGATGGCGCGCACGAGCGATCCGAACTCGGCAACCGCCCAATTCTTCATCAACACGGTAGACAACGCCGGGCTCGACTATCCCAATCCGGACGGCAACGGCTATGCCGTGTTCGGCAAAGTCGTGTCGGGCATGGACGTTGTAAAGAAGATCGAAGCGACGCCCACCACGACGCGCGGACCGATGGCGGACGTGCCGCAACAGCCGATCGTGATCGAATCGGCAACCGTCGTTTCCAAATAACGCCCCTCCCCGCCGGCGCGCCTTCGCGGCGCCGGCTTGGCTCTTCAGAAAGGAACCCATCATGGTCGAACTGCATACGAATCACGGTGTCATCAAGCTCGAACTCGACGCCGAGAAAGCGCCGAAATCCGTCGAAAATTTCCTCAATTACGTGAAGAAAGGTCATTACGACAACACGGTGTTTCATCGCGTGATCGACGGCTTCATGATCCAAGGAGGCGGCTTCGAGCCCGGCATGAAGCAAAAGCCGACCGACGCCCCCATCGACAACGAAGCGAACAATGGCCTGAAAAACGTCAAGGGTTCGATCGCGATGGCCCGCACGAACGATCCGCACTCGGCGACGGCGCAGTTCTTCATCAACGTGAACGACAACGATTTCCTCAATCACACGTCGCCGACGCCGCAAGGCTGGGGCTATGCGGTGTTCGGCCGAGTCGTCGAAGGCCTGGACGTGGTCGAGAAAATCAAGAAGGAGCGCACGGGCTCCAAGGGCTTTCACCAGGACGTGCCGCTCGACGATGTCGTCATCGAGAAAGCGGTCGTAGTCGATTGAGCACGAGCATTATCCGAGATGCCGGAATATCGGCGCGGCAAGACGCGGGGCCTCGCAACGTCGAAGCCAGCGTGCCGCACGAGCGCGGCCATACACGTCCCCACGCGCCGCGCCCTCTCTTGCTGATCTCGGATCTGCACCTGAGCGCGTCGATCCCACGCACGGTCGACGCGTTCGAGCACTTCATCCTCGTGACGGCCGATAGCGCCGATTCCGTGTTCGTCTTGGGCGACTTGTTCGAATATTGGATCGGCGACGACAGGCTCGTCGCGGATGCATTCGCCGCGCGCATCGCTGCGATCTTGCATACGCTCAGCGAACGCGGCATCGCGCTGTATGTCATGCATGGCAACCGCGACTTCCTGCTCGGCAAGCGATTCATGAAGGCAGCCGGCGCAATTTGGCTCCCCGATCCTTTCGTCATGACGGCATTCGGCGCGCGTATCGTGCTCGCTCACGGCGATGCGCTTTGCACCGCCGACCGCAAATACCAAGCTTTCCGCCGGATCGCACGTTGGCGTGCGCTTCAGTTGATGTTTCTCGCGTGGCCGTTCACCTGGCGTCAGGCGCTGGCCGAACGCATGCGCTCGTCGAGCGAGGAAGGCCGAGCTCGGCCGCCTTCGCCGCTATACGACGTCACGCACAAAAGCGTCGAGGCGCTCTTTCGCAAAAGCCATACGAAGACGATGATCCACGGGCACACGCACAAACCCGCGCGTCATCAAGAAGCGGGCGGCACACGTTGGGTGCTGCCCGATTGGGATCTCGATCACGGCACACGCCGCGGCGGCTACCTACGGATCGATGCCGAAGGGATCCACGCGCTGCCGTTGGATTGACGACTCAACCTGTCCGGTCCAGATCCGTCTGTGCATCGGCATGGACCGTCGCGCCTTCGATCACGGCCGACAGGCGCCGCAGATCGATGCCCGCCCCGTGCACGCCATGCAATGCCTCGAGACGCGCGCCAAGCCTCTCGAGCGCGGCCACGATCTCGTCGACGCGCTGCGCCTCCTTGGCTGCATGATCGATCAACCCGTGCAATGCGAGCGATACCGGATCTTCAGCATTTGGCGTGATCCCATACGCGCAGAATGCGGCCCGCTCGGGCGCCCGCTTAGCATCGGCCGGCATGATCACACGCGCCGGGTTGCCCACAGCGGTGCCTCCCGGCGGCACCGGCTTCACGACCACTGCGTTCGAACCGATCTTCGCATCGGCGCCTATCGTGAAACCGCCGAGCACCTTCGCGCCCGCGCCGACGATGACACCGCGTTCGAGCGTCGGATGGCGTTTCGCGCCGCGCGTGAGCAACGTGCCGCCGAGCGTCACGCCTTGATAAATCGTGCAGTCGTCGCCGACCTCGGCGGTTTCGCCGATCACGACGCCCATACCGTGGTCGATGAATACGCGGCGGCCGATCGTGGCCCCCGGGTGGATCTCGATGCCGGTCAAGAACCGGGCGAACTGCGAGACGAACCGCGCGAGCCAGCGACGGCGCACGCGCCAGCAGGCATGTGCGAACCGATGCAGCACCAGCGCGTGCAGCCCGGGGTAACACGTGAGCACTTCCCAGGCACTGCGAGCGGCGGGGTCCCGCTGACGAATCGTGGCAATGTCTTCGCGAAGTCTCTTGAACATGGTGGGGGCTCGCTAAAAAGCGCCGGGGCGCCGTCGCCCGTAGGCAACGCCGGCTGCGTCGATATGACGTCGGGCGATTTGCTTATGAAGAACGAGTCGATTGTAGGGTGATCGCGGCAAACCTGCTGGCCGCGCCTCGATCGTCCCTGCGCCAACCAGGGGCATTGCCGCTGCCGCATGCCGATTGTCTCGACGGTCAGGCTCGCTAGGCAAGCGGCAGCGGGCGCCGCGCGCACCGACCGCTCATGACGAGGACGATCGATCGCGGGCATGCGCTTTGAGCAGGATATGCTTTGCGATGCCGCGAACGATGTTGACTTCCTCGCGCTCCAAGCCGGCGCGCGCAAACAAACGCCGCAGCCGTGACATCAGTTTCTTGGGATTGGCCGGATCGAGGAACTCGAGCGCGATCAGCGCGTTTTCGAGGTGCATGTACATGCGCTCGACGTCCTCGCTGGGCGCGCGCGCGCTGGCCTCGTCGGCCGTGGCCGGGGCGGCGCCCTGCCGGTCGGAGAGATAAGCCATCCGCAGTTCATAGGCCAGCACCTGCACGGCCTGCGCGAGATTGAGCGAGCTGTATGCGGGGTTGGCCGGGATGTGGGCGAGCGCGCTGCACCGCTCGACGTGCTCGTTCGAGAGCCCGGTGCGCTCGTTGCCGAAGACGAACGCGATATCGCCGGAAAGTGCGTGGCTGCGCGCCTCCTGCGCGGCCTCGCGCGGCGCGAGCTGCGGCGGCCCGTACTCGCGCATGCGCGCCGTCAACGCGACCGACCAGGCGACGCCGGTGAGCGCGTCGGCGATTGTCGGCACGATGCGCGCCGATGCGAGCACATCTTCCGCGCCGCTGGCCATCGCGATCGCCTCGGGCTCGTTCTGCACGAGAGGGACGCGCGGCGCAACGAGGACCAGCCGGGAGAACCCCATGGTTTTGATCGCACGCGCTGCGGCACCCACGTTACCGGGGTGGCTCGGCTCGACGAGCACGAACAGAGTCGAGGTGAAGCCGCCATGCGGGCCCGACGCGCAGGTGTAAACGGTGGTCGACGGCGATTGCGACATAGAGCGATTCAGAATGGGAATATCTAGAGAACGAGCGAATCAACAAGAGAATCAACAAGAAACGGCGAGCAAAGCGCCGCGTGTGGGTATGTTAGCGCGCACGCCGAGACGATGCGAACCCGATCGCACCCAATTGCGGCACACCGACGGGTCGCGGCAACGTTTGAGCCGAACGGGCGCCGACTCGGGTAAAATCCTGCTATTCGTGCGCGCGATTTGGGACCTGAACCACCCGAGCGCACATTGCTCTTCTTCAATTCGCTTTCGTCGACGGAATGCGTGCGCATTCCGGGGCGGTTTGGCCCACCCGTCGCAGCGCTCGCACCGCCGCGGTACAAGGAATCCGTTTTATGCACCCGATGCTCAACATTGCCGTCAAGGCCGCCCGTCGCGCCGCACAGATCATCAACCGCGCGTCGCTCGACTTGGATCTCGTCCAGGTCAGCAAGAAGCAGCACAACGATTTCGTGACGGAGGTCGATAAAGCGGCGGAAGTCGCGATCATCGATACGCTCAAAACGGCCTATCCCGATCACGCCATCCTGGCCGAAGAATCGGGCCGCTCCGAGAACGAATCCGATTACGTCTGGATCATCGATCCGCTGGACGGCACCACCAATTTCATCCACGGCCTGCCCTACTACGGCGTGTCCATCGCGCTCGCGCACAAAGGCATCGTCACGCAAGCGGTCGTCTACGATCCCACTCGCAACGATCTCTTCACGGCATCGCGCGGCCGCGGCGCCTATCTGAACGACCGGCGAATTCGCGTCGGCCGCCGCGACCGTCTTGGCGACGCGCTGATCGGCACGGGCTTCCCTTTCCGAGAAAACGACAGTCTCGAAGCCTACTGTCGCCTGTTCGCCGACATGACGCGCGCTTGCACGGGCTTGCGCCGCCCTGGCGCTGCGGCGCTCGATTTGGCCAACGTAGCGGCCGGCCGGCTGGACGGCTTCTTCGAGCAAGGCATCAGTGCGTGGGACATGGCGGCGGGCAGCCTCTTGATCACCGAGGCGGGCGGCCTCGTCGGCAACTACACCGGCGATTCCGATTTCCTGCAGCTCGGCGAAATCGTTGCAGGCAATCCCAAGATCTACGCACAGATGGTTCCGGTCCTAAGCCCCTATAGCCGCGCAGGGAAAGGCGCGAACTAAGCACCATTCGACGTCCGGCGCTGCGCTAATACGTGCGGCGGCCCACGACAAAAGGCGGCTGCGGCCGCCTTTTTGCTTCTCAAGGTCCTTTTCGATCTGCGATACGACGCTGCTGACCGATGAGAAAGGGCTTCTACACCCCACAATAGGCCTGTCTTTCGCGGGTCATTTCGTCGCTGCCCATTATCGTGCTTGCCTACCCGCTCATGACCGTGCTGGGAGGCTTGGCGGTCTACTTCATCGTACCGACGAATGCGCTGTTGCAACACCGCGGTACGGCACTCATCACCGCCGGTCATTCGATCGCCGTTCCAAACTTCAATCAAAACTTGGCGCTGCTGTCGATGTTGGGCGCCTACGCACTTCTGCTGTGCGCCAACGTACCCGTGCAGCGGATCATCGTGATTTTCGGTGTGTTCGGTTGCACGATGATTTGGCTCGCCAAGCGGCGTAGCGCCGTCAATGTGCGCCGAGTCGACCTACGCGCCATGAGCGAAGAGTGAGCTTGTTTCAGGCCATGCAAATTTGGCCATTCGGACGAGCGTTGCGCGCGGCGCCAGTGCCTTAGAGTGACTGCGACGCAGTCGTCCCCGGCGACTCGATCGATCTTCCCGGCAAACCGCACGCAATCGCCCTACTGCTTCCGCAGGGGCGCTGCCTCGAGGCAGCTACGCGTTGCATGTTGCCGACACCCGTTTACTTTCTTATCATGACAGGATAGGATTATTCTTCCCGAACACTCTTTGGCATTTTTACTGGACTACGACGGACGCGAACACGTCTTGGCAAGTGGGCATTGTTTGAAGTTCGAAGTAAGGCGAATCGAACGATCGCGGCGGGTTCCTCATGGGCTCTCGTACTCGTTCACGTTCCACGGTCCGAGCGGGGTGCGATTGCTCGGTTTCGACAATGCCCACCCGGTTGCTGCACGCGGCAATCGCTTCCTGGCGCGGCCGGTTGCATCCGATCATTGGCATCGGACGCAGACCGACGCGGGTCGGCCGTACGATTTCGAGTCCGCGGAGAAACTCATCGTCGATTTCTTCGATGAAGTCGGCAAGAGGCTCGAGGTGTTGGGCCTTCCCTTCGACGTGATACAAGACGACTAGATGGAGCAAAGCATGGCAAAAATCCAATCCCTGCGGTCCTTGAAGAAGGAGATGACGGCGGTCGCGCGAGGGGAATGCAAAGCCCCGGCGGATGCGGCCGAAGTGTCGTACGAGTCGCAGGAAGCCTTCGAGTCGGCCGAGGCGATCGTTCGCCTGCTGACGGTCGAGAATCGCCGCCTCCTATCGTTGATCGAAACGCATCATCCCAAGTCGGTCGCGGAGCTTGCAAAACTCGCGGGTCGTGCGGAACCGAACGTGAGCCGCACGCTCGGAAAAATGGCGGCGAGCGGTATCGTGAAATTGGTCGACGGCATCGGAAGAACGAAAAAGCCCACGCTGCTCGCTCGCGAGGTGACAGTCAAGATCAATTTATTCGAAAGCAAAGACATGGTTGCGTTTGCTTGAGACGTTCGTTGGCGCCATCCGCTCGAAGCCCTTCGCTCTATCCGCTGGCGGCCGTTTGACATAGCACCGCCAAAATGCGCGGTTGCGCCGTCGAATCCCATAAAATGCTGGGCTTGGCTGCGCCTCGATCCGAAGCACGCCGCGCAGGCGCGGCTCTGCGCAGCCGTTGCACGCGTCCAAGGTCGGCCATTCGACCGACTGCGCAATCGAAGCGGCGCGCAGTATAGTCCGCCCACAGTCGCGCTGCCGCTGCCCCTGCAGCACATCGCCAATTGGAGCGCGCCCCGCCGTAGAAGGGCCAGAGCGCAACCGAACACGTTTTTTGCGAAAGCCACGAATGAAAACTGAAACCAGCGTCGATGCTCCGGCGGAAACCGCGCTCGTGAAGCACACGCCCTACATGCAGCAGTACCTGCGCATCAAAGCGGATCATCCCGGTACCTTGCTGTTTTTTCGCATGGGCGACTTTTACGAACTCTTTTTCGACGATGCCGAGAAAGCCGCTCGCCTGCTCGACCTCACGCTCACGCAACGCGGCGCTTCGGCCGGCAATCCGATCAAAATGGCCGGCGTGCCGCACCATGCTGTCGAGCAGTATCTCGCCAAGCTCGTCAAGCTTGGGGAATCAGTTGCCATCTGCGAGCAGATCGGCGATCCCGCCACCGCGAAAGGACCGGTCGAGCGCAAGGTCGTACGCATCGTCACACCCGGCACGCTCACCGACGCGGCGCTGCTCTCCGACAAACGCGACGCCTATTTGCTCGCCGCCTGCCCCGCCCACAACAAGCGTGGCGTGACGACGGCGATCGGCCTTGCGTGGCTCAACCTCGCCAGCGGCGCGCTGCGGCTCGCCGAGGTGGCGCCGAGCGAAGTCGCCGCCGCGCTCGAGCGCATTCGGCCCGCCGAAATTCTCGTTGCCGACAGCATGGCCGAACTCATGCCGGGCGCGCCTTCGGGCACCCTCACACGCGTACCGGCCTGGCACTTCGACGTCGCCTCAGGCATTCAGCGCCTATCCGATCAACTGAATGTCGCGAGCCTGGACGGCTTCGGCGCCGAAGGCTTCACGAGCGCTTGCGGCGCCGCCGGCGCGGTGTTGCTCTACGCCGCCGCGACGCAGGGCCAGCAGTTGCGCCACATCCGCAGCCTCAAGGTCGAAACCGAATCGGAATACATCGGCCTAGACCCCGCCACGCGGCGCAATCTGGAGCTGACCGAGACGCTGCGCGGGGGCGAATCGCCGACACTATGCTCGCTGCTCGACACGTGCTGCTCGACGATGGGCAGCCGCCTGCTGCGCCATTGGCTGCATCACCCGCCGCGCGCCGCCGCGGTTGCGCAGTCGCGCCAGCAAGCCATCGGGGCGATCTTGGAAGCCGGCTCGGGCGCGAGCCTCGATTCCGTGCGCACCGCGCTGCGCCGCATCGCCGATGTGGAGCGAATCACCGGCCGGCTCGCGCTGCTCTCTGCTCGTCCGCGCGATCTTTCGAGCCTGCGCGATACGTTCGCCGCACTGCCGGCGCTGCGCGAGCTCGTCACGGCAATGGCGGCGCAGGCTCCAGCGCTCGAACGTATCGACGCCGCGCTCGAGCCGCCGACCGGTTGCATGGATTTGCTCACACGCGCCATCGCAGAAGAGCCGGCTGCGATGGTGCGCGATGGCGGCGTGATTGCGCGCGGCTACGACAACGAGCTCGACGACTTGCGCGACATCTCCGAGAACTGCGGCCAATTTCTGATCGATCTCGAAGCGCGTGAGCGCGCCCGAACCGGCATCGGCAACTTGCGCGTCGAATACAACAAGGTGCATGGCTTCTACATCGAAGTCACGCGCGGCCAAACCGACAAAGTGCCCGACGATTATCGGCGCCGCCAAACGTTGAAGAACGCCGAGCGCTACATCACGCCCGAGCTGAAGACGTTCGAAGACAAAGCGCTCTCGGCGCAAGAGCGCGCGCTCGCACGGGAGCGTGCGCTATACGATGCACTGCTGCAAACGCTGCTGCCCTTCATCGAGGATTGCCAACGCGTAGCGGCGGCGCTCGCCGAGCTCGATCTACTTGCCGCGTTCGCCGAACGCGCCCGAGCGCTAGGATGGGTCGCGCCCGAGTTCTCCGACGATGCGGGTGTCGACATCGAGCAAGGGCGACATCCCGTAGTCGAAGCGCAAGTCGAGCAGTTCGTGGCCAACGATTGCGGCTTGAGCGCCGAGAGAAAGCTGCTTTTGATCACCGGGCCCAACATGGGCGGCAAATCCACATTTATGCGACAGACCGCGCTCATTGCGCTGCTGGCCTACGTCGGGAGCTATGTACCCGCACGGCGCGCACGCTTCGGCCCGATCGATCGCATCTTCACGCGCATCGGGGCGGCCGACGATCTCGCAGGCGGGCGTTCCACGTTTATGGTCGAAATGACCGAGGCCGCGGCCATTCTGAACGACGCCTCGGAGCATAGTCTGGTTCTGATGGACGAGATCGGCCGGGGCACCTCGACGTTCGACGGCCTTGCACTCGCCTGGGCCATCGCTCGCCATCTGCTGTCGGTCAACGGCTGCTATACGCTATTTGCGACGCATTACTTCGAACTCACTCAGCTACCGCTCGAATTCGCCCAAGCGGCCAACGTTCACCCGTCGGCTGTCGAGCACGGTCACGGCATCGTCTTCCTACACGCCGTCAACGAGGGCCCGGCCAGCCAGAGTTACGGGCTACAAGTGGCGCAACTGGCGGGCGTGCCTGCCGCCGTCATCCGCGCAGCGCGCAAGCACCTCGCGCACCTCGAACAGCAATCGGTAGCCCAGAGCACGCCGCAACTCGACTTGTTCGCCGCCGCGCCCGCCTATGCCGAGGATGCACCGGACGATGGTGACGGCCACAGCGACAACCCGGATGCAATGGGGCCATCGAATCATCCTGCACTAGAGCGGCTACGCGAGGTCGACCCGAACGAACTCAGGCCGCGAGATGCGCTCGATTTGATTTATGAGCTCCACGAGATCGCCAGCGCCTCGAAAGAAGAACGACCGCGGGAGCCAAAAGCGTGATGGCCGTTCGTCGGGTGCGTGCACGAGGCCGTGTTGCACTCGTCGCGGCGGCCGCGTTCGGTTGCCTATCCTTATTTGCGCTGCCCGCATGCGCTGCGCAGCCGCGCTACGCTTTCGCAGTCGTTTCAAGCGCGATCGGCAGCCAGGTCGACGCGCCTGCCGCGCAGCGGCTGCTTGCCGCGATCGGGCTCGATGCGCACCTTTCATTTGTCGTCTACGACGGCAACCTGAAAGGTGCGGGCGAGCCTTGTTCCGATACCCTCTACGACCGACGGCTGCAGTGGCTGCAAACCTCCGTGATTCCGCTCGTTCTTCTCCCCGGGCAGCATGATTGGGCTGACTGCACGACGCCGGCAGCGGGCCGTTACGATGCCGTCGAGCGGCTGGACTTCTTAAGACAGACCCTGTTTTCCGATGCGACTTCGCTCGGGAGGCCCACGCTCGCTCTCACGCGCGAAAGCGAGGTGGCGCGGTTTCATGCGTTCCGCGAAAACGTGCGTTGGGAAACGGGAGAGACTGTCTTCGTCGGATTGGATATCGTCGGCGGCAATAATCACTATTCGGACGCCGGCGGCCGCAACGGCGAATTCGACGACCGAGCCATCGCCTCGGCATTTTGGCTCGAGCACGCAGCCGAATATGCCAAACGCCGCGAGGCGAAAGCGCTCGTGGTGTTGTTCGAAGCCGACCCGGACTTCTCTCGCTACGAAGAACACGCCGACCGGTTCGCGTGGCTGCGCTTCGCTCGCCATCGGAAACGCGACGGCTACCTCGAATTCAAGCGCAGTCTCGTGAACGCCGCCCGCATCTTCCGCGGGCCAGTCGTCGTGATACATCGCAGCGCGCATTCGCTACCGGGAGGCTTCGCCATCGACCAGCCGCTCTATAACGATAAAGGCACACGCGTCGATAATTTGACGCGCATCGCGATTGCGCCGCGCGACGCCTCTATGCAATGGGTGCAATTCGACGTCGCCTTTGGACGTCCTGCGCCATTTCGGGTGAGCGTGCGCTCCGCGACTACGGCCACGCCGAACGCCGCATCCAACGACTCATGGCAAGCACCGGCCCCGACTCCCAACGCCTCGGGGCCGCTGATCGGGCCGCTGCCCGGCATCCAGAATGTACCGCCCGCGCCGTCCCTCCCGAGCCCGGCGCCGGCAATGCCGGCTTCGGAACCACCGCTTCTGCCCGAAGACCCGGGAAGCGGCGCGGCGTCGGCCACTGCTCCGTCCTTGCCGATGAAGATGCCGGCGCAGCGGCCAACGGGCGGCGAGCCTGCGACCCAGGAGGGGCCAGGTTCAATGCAGGGTGGGGGATCCTGAGGCGCCTTCCTCGTCGTCATCGTCTTCGTCGATGACTTCGATACCTTCGGCACCATGCACGTGCGCGTGCTCGATTTCATCGGCAGTCGCTTCGCGCACCTCTTTGACAGTTAGCGCAAAGCGCAACGCCATGCCCGCCAGGGGGTGATTCCCATCGAGCACAACCTTGTCCTCGGCCACGTCCGTGACGGTGTAGATCAGCGAGTCGATTTCATCGTCGCCGTCCTCGGGCGTGCCTTCGAACTGCATGCCCACCTCGAGCGGCTCCGGAAACCGGTTGCGCGGCTCCACCTTCACGAGCTCGGGATCATATTCGCCGAATGCGTCCTGAGGCTCGAGCTGGATCTGCGTTTGAAAACCAGGCTCGTGCCCGTCGAGTTCTTCCTCGATTTTAGGGAACGTGCCATCATAGCCGCCGTGCAGATAGACCATCGGCTCTTCGCTTTCCTCGATAAGGTTGCCTTGGGCATCCGATAGTTTGTAAGCGACCGCCACAACGGTGTTCTTCGCAATTTTCATCCAAGTCTCCAAAATACGGTTCCATTATACGATGCCCAAGCGGCCCCTCTACCATCGGGGCGGCACGGCCGCTCCGTCTGCGCCCTCAGCTCTCTCGGTCAAGCCCCTTTGCCCCCCAGCGCCTGACGCGCCAACGCCCCTGCTCGGCGGGCTGACGCCCTCGCAATTCATGCGGCAGTATTGGCAGAAGCGGCCGCTACTGATTCGCGGCGCTGCGCCCGATATCGCACCACCGCTCTCGCGCGAGGCCCTGTTCGAGCTGGCTGCTAGCGACGACGCCGAATCGCGCCTCGTATCGCAGACCCGGGGACGTTGGCGTCTCGAGCATGGCCCTTTCGCGCTCGACGCGCTGCCTAGCGTAAAACGCCGCGAATGGACGCTGCTCGTGCAAGGCGTGGACTTGCACAACGACAACGCGCGGGCCCTGCTCGATCAGTTTCGTTTCGTACCCGACGCGCGTCTGGACGATCTCATGATCTCGTATGCGACCGACGGCGGCGGCGTCGGGCCGCATTTCGATTCTTACGACGTGTTTCTCCTGCAAGTGCACGGCCGGCGCCGCTGGCGGATCGCCTCGCAACGCGATCTGACGTTAAAACCGGGATTGCCCTTGAAGGTTTTACAGCATTTCGAAGCGGAACAAGAGTGGGTGCTGGAGCCGGGAGACATGCTTTATTTGCCGCCGCATATCGCTCATGACGGCGTTGCGATCGGCGAGTGCATGACCTGTTCGATCGGTTTCAGAGCGCCCAGCGCCAACGAACTCTTGGGCCAGTTTCTCTACTATTTGGCCGAGCGTAGCGACCTCGCTCGCTCGCGAGCCGGCGAGCGCCTCTACCGTGACCCGCAGCAGGCCGCCGTCGCGCATCCGGCCGCCTTGCCGAGCGCTCTCGTTGAAGAACTTGGCTCGATCCTTGCACGCGTGCGATGGACGGAACGCGACCTCGTTTCGTTCCTTGGTAGCTATTTGAGCGAACCGAAGTCGCACGTGGTGTTCGATGCGCCTGATCGACCGCTTGGTGAAGCGGCATTCATCCGTCGCGCGCAAGCTGTGGGCGTACGTCTGGCCAACAAGACGTCGCTCCTGTATGACGCGCGGACGTACTTCATCAACGGCGAGGAGTCGCAGCTTCCGCGCCGCCGCAAATGGCTCTTCGAGTTAGCCGATGCAAGACGAATTGAAGGGAAACGCTTTGTAACACTCTCGCCGGACTCGTCGATGACAGCGCTGCTACACGAGTGGTATCGTGCCGGCTGGGTACGAGTCGGCGCATCCTCATGACGTTAGCCGTGCCCGCCCTATCGATTACGGTTAAATTCTGTATGAGAAAGGCAACGTATTGACCCTGCTTTGTCGACGGTCGGTACGAAAGTGCATATAATTTCCGCCCAAGCCGTGGGGAAGATTCACGCTCTGATGTGCATCCCACCAGCGGCCTAGGTTGGTGTTGGAGCACATTACCGGTATTATTTCGCGCTGTTGCTTACCTTTAACCATAAAAGGACGTGATCATGAAGAAATCCCTCCTCGTAGCATCCCTGTTGGCGGCTGTTGCACTGGCTGCGTGCAACAAGAGCAGCGACCAAAACGCTGCCGCTCCGGCTAGCGATGCTGCTGCTGCTTCGGCTCCGGCTGCTGCTGCTTCGGACGCTGGCGCCGCTGCATCGAGCGCTGCTGCTGCGAGCGACGCTGCTGCTGCCGCTTCGGGCGCTGCCGCTGCTGCTTCGGACGCTGGCGCTTCGGCTGCTGCTCCGGCTTCGGGCGCAAGCCAGTAAGCTGCTGTCAGCAACGAGGCAACAAAAAACCGGCCACGAGCCGGTTTTTTGTTGCCTTTTGTTGCCTATTCGAAACGGATTCGCAACAAGCGGTTACTACCCCGCACGTGGCCCCTGGCGCGCCCTCGCCCGCCCCGGCCTCAGCCGCACCCGAGCCAGTCGAAACCAAGCGCCTGCGAAGCCACCAAGACATCGTGCGGTGCCGCGCCCAGCACGCCCGCCAATGCGGCCTGCGCAAGATCTGGAAGATTATTCTGCGCACTGAGGTGGGCAGCGACCACATGGGTCAATCGCGTCCGATCCACCCCCCTCAAAATTTCAGCCGCGGCGTCGTTGCTCAAATGACCGTGATTGCCGCCTATACGCACCTTCAGTGACTGTGGATACCGGCTCGCCGCCAGCATCTGCACGTCATGATTACACTCGAGCACGAGCGCATCGCAGCCGTTCAGCATCGTTGTGATATGCGGCGTGCAGCTGCCGACATCGGTTAGCACCCCCAACCGATGCGCGCCGTCCGAAAACACGAATTGAAGCGGCTCACGGGCGTCGTGCGGCACCGTATAGGGCGAGAGCTCGATATCCCCGATGGCGGCCGTCTCGTCGCCCCAGAGCACGTGCAAATCGATGCCAGCGCTATCGGCTCCGACAGCCTTCGCCGTCCCCCAACTCATATAGAGCGGCAACGACCACTTGCGGGCGAGCGTCAGCGCGCTGCCGATGTGGTCGCTATGCTCATGAGTGACGACGATGGCATCGAGCGCATCGATGCCGCAATGAAGCCGTGCGAGTCGGCGCTCGAGCTCTTTCGCGGAGAATCCGCAATCGAGCAGTACCCGCGTGGTGGTGTGCGCGCTCGCCGCCTCGACGACGAGCGAATTGCCCTCGCTACCGCTGCCGAGGCTGGCAAAGCGCATGGCAGGAATTAGTTCAGTTGCGCGTGTAGCAAGGAGATCAAGCGCTGCGCTTCCGGCGACGTATCGATCTGGCCGTTCGCATCGACGACGGCCACTTGTGTGCCGCGCTCGACAGGCTGGACGCTCACGAGGAACTCTTTGCCTGCCTTTTGCTGGGACGCGCCACTATAGAACAGCTTACCGAACAGGCCGTCGCGCTTGAGTTCTTGTGTCGAATCGGCGTAGCGCACGTAGTAGATACGCTTCTCGCGGTCGCGGTTGTCTACGGTAAAGTTGGTGCGATCGAGCGCAAGGCCCACACGCAGCCAAGCGACTTCGACGCCGTCCGTGAGATCGAGTGTTGTCGCACCGGCGCTCATATTGATCTTCGCGGGCGCTTCGGCGGGCTTGGCACTAGCGAGCAACTGTTTGGACTGATCTTCCGTCAACCCGAACTTCTGCATGAGCTTCGATAAGAACAGCGCCTCGAGCACCGGGTTGCGCGGACGCTCGATCCATCGCGACGATGTCTTGTCCTGCCCCGTCAGCATCTCTTCCATCGCACTGTGCGTGATCGAAATGTCCGTCGTGCCGTTCGCCCCGCGCTCGACGAGCGTACGGAAGCTGTCGCGCGTGCCCGAGGAATACGCAAAATCGATCACGCGGCCAATGGTGCGGCGGAACCAATCGTCGGGAATGTTCGCTCGGTTTTCTGCCCAATCGGTCGTCATGATGCCGGTGGCGGGCGTATCGGTTTTCAGCGCGAAGCCGTTGTCCTTCCAAAACGCTTCGAGTTGCGGCCACAGTTGGTCCGGCGCGCGCCCATCGACGACGAGCCAACGTCGATCGCCATCGCGCTCCACGTGCATACCGAGCGGATCGTTCGCGCTCGGCACGCCTTCGCTGGAATTACCTGCTGTGGTCACATTGCGCGTCGGTGCGCCGCCGAGAGCGGCGGTGACAGGCGGCGCCGTGTACTGCGGCTGTGCTTGAGCCGTGGTCAGATCGCCCGGCACTTGCAGCGGGGGCGCCGACCCCGTCGCCTTGTAATTGACGCGATCCGTGGCGAACCAATCGTTGAGCGTATCGCAACCCGCAAGCGTCGAGATTGCGAGCACGAGCGCCGCCGCGCGGATGGCATGAGTAGAGAAAGCGGAACGTTTCATGAGGTCCTTCGTGATGCGCAACACATGCCTGCGACGGCGCCGAGCCTATCTCCCGGAATCGACGTCGATGAATGCAAAACAAACCCGATGCGGTGGGTGGCGCTGGCTTAGCAGGCCAATTAAGCGAGCACGCCCGATTCCACGAGCGCGGCACGCACGGCCTCATGGCAGCGCGCGTCCAGCGGCGTGAGCGGCAGACGAATCCCGCCCTTCATCCGGCCCATCTGCTCGAGCGCCCACTTCACCGGAATCGGGTTCGATTCGATGAACAAGTTCTTGTGCAGCGACAGCAGCTTGAGATGAATGTCGCGCGCGGTCTTCGCATCGCCGGCAAGCGCTGCCTTACACAGTTCGCTCATGGCGCGCGGCGCGACGTTGGCCGTGACGGAGATGTTGCCGTGCCCGCCGAGCAGCATCAGCGCGATCGCCGTCGGATCGTCCCCGCTGAGGATCGAGAAATCGGCCGGCGCCGCTTTGATCAGATGCGCTGCACGATCGATGTTCCCCGTCGCGTCCTTGATGCCGATGATGCCCGGCACTTGCGCGAGCCGCAGCGCCGTTTCGTTCGACATGTCGGCCACGGTCCGGCCCGGCACGTTGTAGAGGATCACGGGCAAATCCACCGATTCGGCGATCTTCGCGAAATGACGGTAGATTCCCTCTTGGGTCGGCTTGTTGTAATACGGCACGACCTGCAGCGTGGCGTCGGCGCCGACGGCCTTCGCATGCTTGGTCAACTCGATCGCCTCGACGGTCGAGTTGCCGCCCGCGCCGGCAATGACGGGAATGCGGCCGGCCGTATGCTCGACAGCCGTCTTGATCATGAGGATGTGCTCATCGACCGACAGCGTGGCAGACTCGCCGCTGGTGCCGACTACGACGAGCGCGTCCGTTCCTTCGTCGATATGCCAATCGATCAGCTTGCGAAACGCGGGCAGATCGAGACTGCCGTCTTCGAGCATGGGCGTGACGATCGCAGGAATGCTGCCGCGAATGCGCAGGCCGCCTTGGGTGCTGCTGGATGTGCCGTTAGCCATGAAACACGATGAATTCAGACGTGAAAGCGCGATTGTAGCGGATTAGCCGGCCAAATCGTAACGCGGCGGCGCGACGCCCGCCGCAAGCGGCTGCACGGGCAGCACCGCGCAGATCCGTTGGACGAATGCCGAGCGCGGCTCGGTCACATAACCGTTCTCATACGCGACGACCGACAGGCGACCATGCACGGCCGCGAGCAGTTCGCCCGGCTCCAGCAAAAACGCCGGATTCGACGGCCTGCCGACGGTTTCATTGCCGCGCGCGAAGGTTTCGTACAAGAGGATGCCCCCGGGTGCGAGACACTGCACGAGCCGCGGCAGCAACGCCCGATTAAGATAGTTGGTCACGACGACGGCCGCGAATCGTTCAGTCTCGGCCAACGGCCACGCGCTACCGTCTTCCAAATCGGCACGAACCGGCGTGACGCCGTGGACTCCCGCGAGCGCAGCCAGCGCCGCCTGCGCTACGTCGATCGCGACGACCTCGTGCCCGCGCCCAGCGAACCAACGCGCATGGCGACCGGCGCCTGCCGCCACATCCAGCACGGCGCCACCCGGCGCAACGAGGTGAGACCAGCGAACGATCCACCTGGACGGCTCGCCACTGGCGGGCGTGCCGCCCGACGCTGCGTCGTGGAGCAAATGCGTCATCGCGCTGCGCCCTCGGCGCAGCCCGCTTCGCGGGGCCGCATCGCCATCCTCATGAATACGACAAGCCCATCGCCTCGCGCACGTCGCGCATCGTCTCGGTCGCGAACTTACGCGCCTTGTCGCAGCCGTCGGCGACGATCGCACGAAGCAGCGAGGGATCGTCCATATATTTTTGCGCGCGCTCGAGCATCGGCTGCTGCTCGCGCAATATTCCTTCGATGACGGGCTGCTTGCACTCGAGGCAGCCGATGCCGGCCGAACGGCAGCCCTTTTGCACCCATTCGTGCGTGGCTTCGTCCGAATAGACCTGATGCAGCTGCCAGACCGGGCACTTGTCCGGATCGCCAGGATCGGTGCGGCGCACTCGAGCCGGATCGGTCGGCATCGTGCGGACCTTCTTCGTGATCGTCTCCGCATCTTCACGCAGGCCGATCGTGTTGCCGTACGACTTCGACATTTTCTGGCCGTCGAGCCCCGGCATGCGCGAAGCCTTCGTGAGCAGCACCTGCGGCTCGACCAGAATGATCTTGCGCGACCCCTCGAGGTAGCCGAACAGCCGTTCCCGGTCGCTCATGGATAAGCTTTGCGATTCCTGCAGCATGGCGCGCGCTTGCTCCAGCGCTTCGTCGTCGCCCTCTTGCTGATAGGCGTTGCGCAATTCATGGTAAAGCTTCGCGCGCTTTCCGCCGAGCTTCTTCGCCGCTTCGAGCGCCTTTTCCTCGAACTCGGGCTCGCGCCCGTATAAATGATTGAAGCGTCGGGCGATCTCGCGCGTCATTTCGACGTGAGGCACTTGGTCCTCGCCCACGGGCACCAGCGAGGCGCGATAGAGCAGGATATCGGCCGCCATCAAAACCGGATAGCCGAGAAAGCCATACGTCGACAGATCCTTATCCTTGAGCTTTTCGATCTGCTCTTTGTAAGTGGGCACGCGCTCGAGCCAGCCGAGCGGCGCGCTCATGCCGAGCAACAGCGAAAGCTCGGCATGCTCTGGCACGCGGCTTTGAATGAACAGTGTCGCTTGCGCGGGATCGATGCCCGAGGCGAGCCAGTCGATCAGCACCTCCCAGACGTTCTTTTCGATGATCTCGGGCGTCTCGTAGTGCGTCGTCAACGCGTGCCAATCGACGACGCAGAAGAAACAGGGGTATTCCGACTGGAGCCGGACCCAGTTCTTGAGCACGCCATGGTAGTGGCCGAGGTGGAGCGACCCGGTCGGGCGCATGCCGGAGAAAATGCGGTCTGGAAACATGGTGTCAGTTGATAATCGAAGCAAGAGGGGTCAGGATGGCCGTGACGGCATCGTAGCCGATCGCGACGAGTGGGCGCAGCCAAACCTTGGTCAGGACGCCCGTCATCACGAGCGCCATGACGATGAAAAAACCATACGGCTCGAATCGCGCGAGCGACAATGCCTGCCGCGGCGGCAGCAACGCCGTCAGCACGCGCCCGCCATCGAGCGGCGGCAGCGGGAACAGGTTCAGCACGCCCAACACGAGATTGACGCCGATGCCTGCCGCCGCCATGCGCGTGAGAAACGGCTCGTCGATGCCGAACGCCGCCAGCGCCACGCCGAACACGCCCCACAACAACGCCTGCACGAAATTGCACGCAGGACCGGCCAGCGCCACCCAGAACGTGCCCCAGCGCGGGTTGCGCAGATTGCCGAAGGCGACGGGCACGGGCTTGGCGTAGCCGAACACGAACGTTCCCCCGGTGACGAAATACAACAGCAGCGGAATGGCGATGGTCCCGACGGGATCGATGTGGCGCATCGGATTGAACGAGACGCGCCCCATCATGTACGCGGTGTTGTCGCCGAGCAGTCGGGCGACGTAACCGTGCGCCGCCTCGTGCAAGGTGATCGCGAAGATCACGGGCAAAGCGTAAACGACGATCGTCTGGATGAGTGAGGGGTTCATAGAAGTATTGTAACAAGCGGCCGACCCCGCTTTGCGGCGCGGCGGCTCATGATGCGGCGAGCCCGAACGGCTCGAGCGATCCGCGCCCCGCGCGAACGAGCGCAGGCATCTCGCTCGTCAAGTCGACGACCGTCGAAGGTTCGCGCGGACACGCGCCGCCGTCGATCACGAGATCGAGTTGCTTTTCGAGACGGGCGCGGATTTCTTCTGGATCGTTCAGGGGCTCGTCCTCGCCAGGCAAAATCAGCGTGGTCGCGATCAACGGCTCGCCAAGCGCCTCCAATAACGCGAGCGTGATCGCGTGATCCGGCACCCGCAGCCCGATGGTTTTGCGCGACGGATGCGATAAGCGCCGCGGCACTTCTTTCGTCGCTAGCAGAATGAATACGTAAGGCCCCGGCGTCACCGATTTGATGAGCCGGAACTGCCGATTGTCGACCATGGCAAACGTCGCCAATTCGGACAAATCGCGAACCAGCAGCGATAGGTGCTGCCTCTCATCGAGCCCGCGAACGCGACGCAAGCGTGTTACGGCATCCTTATCGTCGAGGCGGCACGCAAGCGCATAGCTCGAATCGGTAGGCAGTGCGATCACTCCGCCATCTTTGACGATTTGGGCCGCTTGCGAAATCAGGCGCGGCTGAGGATCGTCGGGGTGAATCCGGAAGAATTGGGACATGAGAGAACGATCGATGAGTCGGCGCAAACGTCGACGGAGCCGCCGCCTGCGCCAAGACGCGCGCAGTGAAAGGCCGCGCGTGGATTCGAGCGAAAATGGCTAACGCCAGCGTAGCCAAACCGGCGTGAGATCGGACGGCAACGGCGGCAGCAAGCCAAGGCCTATGCGCCCCTCGCCCGGCGCATGAAAATCGGAGCCGCGCGACGCTTCGAAACCAAAACGGCGCGCCACTTCCGCGTATTCGCGAAACTGATCCGGCGTATGACTGCCCGTCACCACTTCAATGGCTTTGCCGCCCAAATCCTGAAACTGACCGAACAACGTATCGAACTCGAGCGGCGTGAACTTGTAACGGCCAGGATGGGCAATCACCGCGACGCCCCCTGCGGCGCGAATCCATGCGACCGCGTTCTCGAGCGTCGCCCAACGGTGCGGCACGTACCCCGGTTTGCCCTCGCCGAGATAGCGCTCGAAGACTTCCGAAATCGAAGCCGCGTAGCCTTTTTCGACCAGAAAACGCGCGAAATGCGTGCGCGAAATCAGATCGGGATTCCCTACGTAGCGCAGCGCGCCCTCGTAGGCGCCCTCGATGCCGACCTCGGCAAGCGCATCGCTCATCGCCCGGGCTCGCGCCGTGCGCCCGTTGCGCGTAGCGTGCAGCCCCGCGACGAGCGTGGGACAGGCCGCGTCGATATCGAGGCCGACGATATGCACGGTGCGCGAGGCCCAGGTGACGGAGATCTCCACGCCGGACACGTAACGCATGCCCAGCGCTTGCGCCTCGCTACGCGCTTCGGCCTGCCCCGCTACTTCGTCGTGATCGGTCAACGCCCAAAGCGTTACCCCGCCCGCCTGCGCGAGGCGCGCGACTTCACGCGGCGCAAGCAAGCCGTCGGAAACATTCGAATGGCAATGGAGATCGGCGTTCATGCTGTCGGGATCAAATGATCTTTCATTTTACCCGCAACGCAGCAAAAGAGCGGGCTGGCCGCTCGGCTAACGCTGCTCCCCCGACAACCGCGCCGCCACTCAAGCGCAAAACGCCTCGATCAGCGCCGCCACGTGCTCGGGCTGGTCGTGATGGACCATGTGCCCCGCGTCGTCGATCAATTTTTCTCGCCAGTCGGGAAACGCCTTGAAGCGCGCCTTGTATTCATCGAGCGGAATCGAGCCCGCAAGCATCGCGAGCGTGGGCGATGCGACGGCCTCCACGTGCAGCACCTTCGCCGTCACCTCGGACCAGACCGCCATCACTTCGTCGAGACGATACAGCAATGGCCCATGGTGCTTGTGCGCCGGATCGGCCAGCAACATGTAACGGCCGTCTTCGCCGAGCTTGGCCCAGTGCCGGGCCAAAAAGCGCGCTCGCTCGGGCGTGAGCCGGGGGTTCGTCTTGATCAGACGTGCGGCGACGTCCTCGAGGGACTCATAGGTCTTGAGGCGCGCGGGCTCACGCATATCGTCGAGCCAAGCCGCCAACCGGCGCGGCCACTCGCTGGCACGCGCCGGCGCGAGCCCGAAGCCCTCGAGATCGACGACGCGCCGCACGCGCTCGGGCCGCGCTCCGGCATACAGGCAAACGACGTTTGCCCCCATGCTGTGGCCAACGAGATTCACTTGCCCCGTGGGCGCGTAGTGATCGAGCAGCGCTTCGAGGTCGCTCAAGTAATCGTGAAACCAGTAGTGGCCGCCGCCGCGCTCGGCCACCGGCCAATCCGATAAGCCGAACCCGCGCGCATCGGGGGCGATCACCTGCCAATCGCCGCCCAATGCATCGACCACGAACTGAAACGACGCCGAAACGTCCATCCAGCCATGCAACATGAAAAGCGTCGGCGCGTCGGCGTTGCCCCAACGCCGCACGTGCAGCTTGACGCCGCGCACGGTGACGAAATCGGATTGCGGGTTGTTCATGGTGGGAAGCGGCTATGCCGCAAAAACGAATGATCGTTCGATTATATCCAGGTATGACAGATTTCGCTGCACTGCCACACGGCGACATTTAGACTCGCGGCTCGATTGCCACCGCGATGCGAGCCGGCCCATGAGATCTACGGCTCCCCTGGGCCGCGACCGGCGCGCTCCTGCAAGGCCAACGCCGCCAATTCGGCTTCGTCGAAACCGGCGTCGCGCCGCGCGTCGAAATTGAACGGCCCACGCAACCGAGGCGCATGATATTGCGCGGCAAGACGAGTGTATGTCTCGTGCGGCTCGAGGCCGCGCACCTCGCACACATGCCTGAACCAGCGATTGCCGATGCGCACGTGGCCGATTTCGTCGCGCAAGATGACATCGAGGATCGCGGCGGATTGCGCGTCCCCCGCTTGCATGAGGCGGGCACGGATCGGCGGCGAGGCATCCAGGCCGCGAGCCTCTAGCGTGCGAGGAACGAGCGCCATGCGTGCAAGAACGTCTTCGCGCGTGCGCGCACACATGTCCCAAAGGCCATCGTGCGCCGGGAAATCGCCGTATGCGTGACCGAACTCGCGCAAGCGAGACTGCAGCAGTTCGAAGTGGCGCGCTTCCTCGGCGGCCACGCGTAGCCAATCGGCGTAATACGCCAGCGGCAGCCCCTCGAACCGCCACACAGCGTCGAGGGCCAGATTAATCGCGTTGAATTCGATGTGTGCCAGCGCGTGCAGCAAGACCGCGCGGCCGGACTGCGTCTGCATGCCTCGGTGGCGCAACAGGCGCGGCTCGACGAGCGCTGGCCGCTCCGGCTTTCCCGGCAGCCCCGCAGGCTCCTCGAGCGGCTCGTCGGCTAGGCATATCGTTTCGCCCGCCCGGTAACGGGCGAACAAGGCGCCGGCAGCCGCCGCTTTCGCCGCCGGGTCGCGCTCGCACAGCGCTGCCAGCGCCGCACGGCGTAGATCGCCGGTACGATCGTGCTCGACCATGGAATTGGACAAAGGCTGATTCATCGATAGTGAGAACAAAGCGATCGGCGCCGCAGCCCCGTCCGCCGCAGCCCCCGAGCGGACCGTTTACAATATGCGATTCGACACTGCGCGCGGGGACCGCAGCATTTTGCGGCATCCCGCGGGCCTGCGCACTACTCGCCCAAGGAGCCATTGTGCCGATTTACAAGCTGGGAGACCATGCTCCGACGATTCACGAAAGCGTCTTCGTGGCCGATACCGCCACGATCGTTGGCAAAGTTACGCTCGAAGAGCATGCGAGCGTGTGGTTTGGCGCAGCCATTCGCGGCGACAACGAACCGATCACGATCGGCCCGAACAGCAACGTTCAAGAAGGGGCAGTGCTCCATACCGATCCAGGCCGGCCGCTCACGATCGGCAATGGCGTAACGGTGGGCCATCAAGCCATGCTACATGGCTGCACGATCGGGGACGGCTCCCTCGTCGGCATTCAAGCGGTGGTCTTGAATGGTGCGGTAATCGGCCGCAACTGTCTGGTTGGCGCCGGCAGCGTCGTCACCGAAAACAAGACGTTTCCGGACCGGTCGCTCATTCTCGGCGCGCCGGCGCGCGTCGTCCGGGAATTGACGGACGATGAAGTCAAGGGCCTCGCCCAAAGTGCAGAAACCTATGTGGCCCGCCGCGAGCTGTTCAAGGCACAGCTCGTGCGGATCGGCTAACACCGCGCGCCGCTTCGCCGCAGGCCCCGCGCCACGCGCAATATACGATCGAAGGAAACGTTGTGGACGACCAGTTGCAAAAATTCATCTTCGCCGCAGCGCCGGTACGTGGCGAGATCGTCTCGCTGCGCAACACCTGGCAGGAGGTGCTCGCGCGCCGGCAGTACCCGGTGGCCGTGCGCGACATTCTCGGCGAGATGATGGCCGCATGCGCGTTGTTGTCGGCGAACCTGAAGTTCGACGGCACGATGATCATGCAAATTTTCGGCGATGGCCCGATCAAAATGCTCGTCGTGCAATGCACCTCCGACCTTACCATGCGCGCGACGGCGAAGATATCGAGCGAGTTCGATCAGACGCTCGGCGATAGCCTTTCGTTCGTCGAATTGCTGAACGCGAGCGGTCACGGACGCTGCGTGATCACACTCGACCCGCACGACAAGCGGCCAGGCCAGCAGCCGTATCAAGGCATCGTGCCTTTGAGCAGTCACGAAGGCCCACTGCAGTCCATCGCCGCGGTCCTCGAACATTACATGCATCATTCGGAGCAACTCGACACACGTTTGTGGCTCGCGGCCAATCCAGAGCGCGCAGTCGGCATGCTGCTGCAAAAGCTGCCGGGCGACGGGGGCATCGTGCCGCACTCGGGCGAACACGACGCCGATACCTGGGAGCGCGTTTGCGTGCTCGGCGGCACGCTGTCGCAAGAAGAGCTGCTTCGGGAAGAGCCCCAGACGTTGTTCAGGCGTTTGTTCTGGCAGGAAAACGTACAGCACTTCGCGCCGACGCTCACCCGCTTCGAATGCAGTTGCTCGCGCGGGCGCGTCGGCTCGATGCTGAAAATGCTCGGGCGGATCGAAGTCGAAGGGGTCATCGCCGAACAGGGTCACGTGGAAATCCACTGCGAATACTGCAATCAACGCTACGTGTTCGATCCCGTCGATGTTGCCCAGTTGTTCGCCGCGACCGAGGTGACGGCTGGCGTCGCTCCGGCGCGGACCCAGCGCCACTAGACTAGAGCCGGTTCAGGTCGATCCCATGCGGGCGAACGTGCGTATGCACTATTCGGCACTGATCGGCACTGATCGGCATCGACACTGCGTTGGGCCCGCACGCCCGCATCGGCCATATCGCGCGCACATGCCTGTGTCCTTGCTTCGCGCCACTCGGAGTCCGTCCCCCATGAATGCCACGATTACTCAGCCTCCCTCGCTGGCAGAGCGCATCGGCCGCTTGGCGCGCGCAGGCGCCGGCGCCGCTGCCTTCGCGTTACTCTCCGGCTGCGTCGTAGCGCCGCCGCCCGGCCCCATCCTCAGTCGCTTGCCTCCAGGGCAACCCGGCGCGGCAGAGTCTGCGCATCCGCTCTCGGCCGCCGAGAAAAAGCGCTACGACGAAATCGACAAGCAAGTTTTGCGTGAACAGAACGAGGCGATGTCGGCGAGCGCATGGGCTCGCTACTACGCGCCTTACTACTACCCGGCGCCCGTGACGTTCGGGACGTATTACGGCGGATGGAACAGCGGGTGGGGGGTGGGATACACGAGCCCGGGCTACTACCCCGGCTGGTGGTGGTAAGGGTAAGGATCGCCAAGACACGGCGCGAGGCCAGTTCAACCGGCGCTATGCCCTTTCGGCGCAGCCGGGTGCTTCGCCTTCTGGCCAGCGCGCTTCTTAGCCTTCGAGGGCCGTTCGCGTGAGACCGGGTTCGGCACGACGCTGACCGGCGCCGCGGACACCTCGCCCCGCGTGGACGTATTGCTCGGAACAGCCGCAGCCGGCACGCTCGACGTGGCGTTCGGCGAGACGAACTGCACGAACACCTCGCCCCCTTTGACCATCCCCATTTCGTAGCGCGCGCGCTCTTCGACGGCGGCCGTGCCGTTTTGCAAGTCCTGCACTTCCCCTTCGATCCGCTCGTTGCGCAGCTTTTCGTCCGCGTTCTTCTGTTGTTGCGCCGCCAGGGCGCCGCGCAATTCATGCACGCGCAGCCATCCGCCATGGCCCCACCAAAGCGGATACTGGATCAGCGCAAGGAGGGCGACGAGAGCTACGGTGACGAGGCGCATTCAGAAGGCCGCAAATTCAAAACCGCCCCGTGCGCCCCGCGGGCGAACCCTTGGGAACCAAAGCACGAGGCGGCAAGCAAAAACGATCGCGTAGGAAGCTGACGCGCGTTAGCGAATGTTATAGAACGTGGACTTGCCCGGATAGCTTGCGATATCGCCGAGATCTTCCTCGATGCGCAACAATTGGTTGTACTTCGAGATGCGATCGCTGCGCGAGAGCGAGCCCGTCTTGATCTGACCGGCGTTCAGGCCCACGGCGATGTCCGCAATCGTCGAATCTTCGGTCTCGCCCGAGCGGTGCGAAATGACGGCCGTATAGCCGGCGCGCTTGGCCATTTCGATCGCGGCGAACGTCTCGGTGAGCGTGCCGATCTGGTTGATCTTGATGAGGATCGAGTTGGCGATGCCTTTCTCGATACCCTCCTTCAGGATTCGCGTGTTCGTTACGAAAAGATCGTCGCCGACGAGCTGGATTTTCTTGCCGAGCTTGTCCGTCAACAGCTTCCAGCCATCCCAGTCCGACTCGTGCATGCCATCCTCGATCGAGACGATCGGGAATTTATCGGCAAGCGTGGCCAGGTAATCGGTGAACTCGGCCGACGACAATTGCAACCCCTCGCCAGCCAGTTGGTATTTTCCGTCGTGGTAGAACTCGCTCGCCGCGCAGTCGAGGGCAAGCAGCACGTCTTCGCCGGCACGGTACCCAGCCTTCTCGATCGCTTGCAGAATTGCCGACAAGCATTCGGCGTTGCTGCCGAAGTTCGGCGCGAAGCCGCCTTCATCGCCGACAGCCGTGCTCATGCCGCGATCGGACAGGATCTTCTTCAGCGCATGGAACACTTCCGCACCGCAACGCAGCGCTTCGCGGAACGTCGGCTGGCTGACCGGAACGATCATGAACTCTTGGATATCGAGGCTGTTGTTTGCGTGCGCTCCGCCGTTGACGATGTTCATCATCGGCACCGGCAGTTGCATCGCGCCAGAACCGCCGAAGTACCGGTACAGCGGCAGGCCGGCCTCTTCGGCGGCAGCCTTCGCGACCGCCATCGACACGGCCAGCATCGCGTTCGCGCCGAGGCGCGATTTGTTGTCCGTGCCGTCGAGCTCGAGCAGCGTCTTGTCGAGGAATGCCTGCTCCGAGGCGTCCAGGCCCATGATCGCTTCGGAAATCTCGGTGTTGATATGCTCGACCGCCTTGAGCACGCCCTTGCCGTTGTAGCGGCCGGCTTCTCCGTCACGCAGCTCGATCGCTTCGCGAGAGCCCGTCGACGCGCCCGACGGTACCGCCGCGCGACCCATCGTGCCCGACTCGAGCAGCACATCGCATTCGACGGTCGGGTTGCCTCGGGAGTCCAAAATCTCACGGCCGATGATATCTACGATTGCACTCATGATTTCCTCTAAATTTGACGATGATTTCTCTTTCTTGACGGGTGCAGTCAGTTGAAATCGCGCTCGATGAACGGAGTGCGTTTCACGACGGTATCCAGCGCGACCAGCGTCTCGAGCAAGTCGGCCATGCGGCGCAGCGGCACGGCGTTGGGGCCGTCGGACAGCGCGCAGGCGGGATCGGGGTGAGTCTCCATGAACAAGCCCGCGACGCCCACGCCCACGGCAGCGCGCGCGAGCACAGGCACGAACTCGCGCTGCCCGCCGGAACTCGTGCCCTGCCCGCCCGGCAGCTGCACCGAGTGCGTGGCGTCGAACACGACCGGCGCGAGCGTCTCGCGCATGATCGCGAGCGAGCGCATGTCGGAGACCAAATTGTTGTAGCCGAACGACACACCGCGCTCGCAGGCGAGGAACCGATCCTCGGACAAGCCTGCTTCACGCGCTGCATCGCGAGCCTTGTCGATCACGTTCTTCATGTCGTGCGGCGCGAGAAACTGGCCCTTCTTGATATTGACGGGCTTGCCCGAGCGCGCGCAGGCGTGAATGAAATCGGTTTGACGGCACAGAAACGCCGGCGTTTGCAATACGTCGACGACCGATGCGACTTGCTCGATCTCGTCGATGGCGTGCACGTCGGTCAGCACCGGGACGCCCAGTTGCCGCTTCACTTCGGACAGGATGCGCAGGCCTTCGTCCATGCCGAGCCCGCGGAACGATTTGCCCGAGCTACGGTTGGCCTTATCGTACGAAGACTTGTAGATGAACGGGATGCCAAGCTTCGCGCAGATCTCCTTGAGCGTGCCCGCCGTGTCGATCGTCATCTGTTCCGATTCGACGACGCAAGTGCCCGCGATCAAGAAAAACGGCTTGCCCAGACCGACATCGAAGTCGCACAGCTTCATGCCTTCTCCTTGCGCGCTTCGTGACAGGCCAGCGCCGCTTCGACGAACGACTTGAACAGCGGATGCCCGTCGCGCGGCGTCGACGTGAATTCAGGGTGGAACTGCACCCCGACGAACCAAGGATGCAGGCTGCGCGACAGCTCCATCATTTCGGGCAGATCTTCGCTCGGCGTACGGGCGCTGATGATAAGGCCACCGGTTTCGAGCTGCGGCACGTAGCGGTTATTGACTTCATAACGGTGACGATGGCGCTCGTTCACGTCCTTGCCGTAGATCTGCTCGGCCAACGTGCCTGGCTTGACCGGGCAGCGCTGCGAGCCCAGGCGCATCGTGCCGCCGAGATCCGACTCTTCGGTACGCTTCTCGACGCGGCCTTCGCGGTCGTACCACTCGGTGATCAACGCGACGACGCGATGCGGCGTGTCGACGTCGAATTCCGTGCTGTTCGCGCCTTGGAGGCCGGCCACGTCGCGAGCGAACTCGATCACGGCCAGTTGCATGCCGAGGCAAATGCCCAGATACGGCACCTTCGCTTCACGCGCATAGCGGATGGCCGCGATCTTGCCTTCGGTGCCGCGACGGCCGAAGCCGCCCGGCACGAGCACCGCGTCCAAATGCTTGAGGCTTTCGACGCCCTCGGTCTCGATCTGTTCCGAATCGATGTACTCGATATTGACCTTGGTCGACGTATGGACCGAGGCGTGGCGCAGCGCTTCGATCAGCGACTTGTACGACTCGGTCAGATCGACATACTTGCCGACCATGCCGATCGTGACTTCATGCTTCGGACGCTCGAGCTTGTCGACGATCTCCGACCACATCGACAAGTCGGCTGCCTTCGGCTGCAGCTTGAGTTCCTCGCAAATAATGCTGTCGAGCCCTTGGTCGTGCAGCATTTGCGGAATCTTATAGATGCTGTCGACATCCCACACCGAAATCACGGCATCTTCGGGCACGTTCGAGAACAACGAGATCTTCTTGCACTCTTCGTCGGGAATCCGGCGATCGGCACGGCACAGCAGCACGTGCGGCAAGATCCCGATTTCGCGCAGCTTCTGGACGCTGTGCTGCGTGGGCTTGGTCTTGAGTTCGCCGGCCGTGGCGATGAACGGCACGAGCGTGAGATGGACGAAGCACGCGCTGTTGCGCCCCATGCGCAGGCTCATTTGCCGAGCCGCTTCGAGAAACGGCAGCGATTCGATGTCGCCGACGGTGCCGCCGATCTCGACGATCGCCACATCGGGCTCGCCGCAGGTGGCGGACGCCGCGCCCCGCTCGATGAACGCCTGGATCTCGTTCGTGATGTGGGGAATCACCTGCACGGTCTTGCCGAGGTAGTCGCCTCGACGCTCCTTGCGGATCACCGATTCGTAGATCTGGCCGGTCGTGAAGTTGTTCGCGCGGCGCATCTTGGTGCTGATGAACCGCTCGTAGTGACCGAGGTCCAGATCCGTCTCAGCACCGTCTTCCGTCACGAATACTTCGCCGTGTTGAAACGGGCTCATCGTGCCGGGATCGACGTTGATGTAGGGATCGAGCTTGAGGAGGGTGACTTTGAGGCCGCGCGATTCGAGGATCGCGGCGAGAGAAGCGGCGGCAATGCCCTTGCCGAGGGACGACACTACGCCGCCGGTGACGAAAACATATTTAGTCATCGCTGAATGCTCGCGGGAAAAACGGATTATACCTTAGGGTCCGCTCGTTTATCGAACGCGTGAGCCGCTCGTTAATGGAACGCGCGGCGCCGCCGTGGGAACGGCGCCCCTTCGGTTTCGCGAGCTATCTCGCCAAGCAGCCGCCTACTGGCCATCTCCTTCGCGCAATCGGCGCAGCATGCCGAGCAGCACGCGCGCCGTCTCGATCGGCCGCTCCATCGGAAACAAATGGCTGCCCTCGATCCATTCGATGCGTCCGCGCGCCGCACGCGCCGTCGCCTCGAGCCCGACTTGGCGGATCTCCTTGGAACGCGTCCCCGCGATGAAGCCCACAGGCACGCTCGGCCCATGGGCGAGCCGCGCACCGAGCGTGCGCGGCAAGGTACGGTAAATGCGGTACTCGACGTCGCGATCGAACGCGAGCGCACGGGCGCCGCCCGGCGCGACGGGCGGGATGCCGAAGTCGACGTAGTCGGCGAGCACGCGCTCGTCCCATCGCGCGAACGCCGGTTTGGCGCGGAAATGTCGCCACGCCTCGTCGCGGCTCGCCCAATGGGTACGGCGCTTGCGCGTGGCCGCGGCCGGTGAGAGCCGCTCGTCGAGCCCGGTCCATTGCGAGAAACGCAGCACGTTCGCACGCCAGCCCGCGATGATCGGAGAGTCGAGCATGATGACCCCGCGCACGAGATGCGGGTGCTTCAGAGAGGCCATCAGCGAAAGATAGCCGCCGAGCGAATGGCCGACGAGCCACACCGGCCGCTCGTAACGGCGGTCGACATCGGCCAGCAACTCTTCGACCAAATGCGGCCAATCGCTCGTGACGGGATAGCGCGGATCGTGGCCGATGCGTTCGAGATAGCGAAGCTCGTAATCATCGGATAGTTCGGCGAAGAGCGTTCGGTACGTCGAGGCGGGAAACCCGTTCGCGTGCGAAAAGTGGATGATTTCTTTCAAGCGCCTCTTGCCTCCGATTCGTTCGTTTTATCGATCCATCCAATAGCGCGCATGTGTTTGCCGATAGCGTTCGAGCGTGAGCCGACCGGCCTCCAGCGTGACGCGCGCCGCACCGTCACGATCGGTTCGCGCGAGCGCGATGCCGCGTTCGTCCAGGCGCGACCAAACATGCGGATGGGGATGGCGAAAGCGATTGCGATAGCCTACCTGAAATACCGCAATGCGCGGCTGAACCGAATCGAGGAAAGGCTCGGTGGACGAGGTTGCGCTGCCGTGATGAGCGACGAGCAGCACGTCGGCGCCTAGCGCATCGGGCCCGCGGCGAACGAGCAGGCGCTCCGAGGAAGCGCCGATGTCGCCCGTCAGCAGCGCGCTCATGCCGCTCGCGCTGACCTTGAGGACGCACGACTGCTCGTTGGAACGCGCCGGCAACGGTCCGGGATCGGGCCAGAGGACTTCGAACGTCACACCGTCCCATTGCCAGCGTTGGCCCGCCGCGCAGCGCAGACGCTCGGCGCCCGTCGCCTGCGCCTGGCCCCACACAGGGTGGTCCGGCGGCAATCCGCCCAGCACTTGGCTAACGTCGGCGGCCGCGAGCACGGCCGGCACGCCTGCCGCATGGTCGGCATCGCCGTGACTCACGACGAGCGCGTCCAGGCGCGCGACACCGTTGGCCCGCAGATAGGGCGCGACGACGCGCGCACCGGCGTTGCTCGACTCCGGGCCGGTGCCCGCATCGAACAGCAGCGAGCGGCGTCGCGTTTCTATCAAGATCGACGCGCCCTGCCCCACGTCGAGCGCAGTGAGCCGAAACGATCCGGGCTCGACCTGCGGTGCGCCCGGAACGACGAGCGGCAGCCAGGTGAGCGGCGCGGCAAAGCGCAACGGCCAACCGCGCGGCATCAAGCACCAGGCGACGCCCGCGAGCGCCGACACCACGGCCCACAATGAGGGGCGCGGCGGATACCCGTCCGCCCACGGCGATTGCGAGAGCGCATGTAGTAGCCGCATCAGCGGTTCCAGCAATGCATGCGCCGCCTCGTAGGCGAGCGCATCGAGCGGCGCGGGCAATACGAGCGCGACGAGCACGATCGGCACGACGAGCACACTGACCCATGGCACGGCGACGGCATTCGCCAACGGCCCGACGAGCGAAACTTGCGAAAACCAATATGCCGTCAAGGGCGCGAAGCCGAGCGTGACAGCCCATTGCGCACGCACGGCATCGGCGCATTTGGCGCGCACGCTAGCGAGCCGGCGGCGCCATCGCGAGCGGTCGGGACCGTCCGGCGGTTCGTCCGTCGGAACCCACGCCGCATCGGTCGCGCGGATAGCGTGGACCTCGTCGAACTGCGCCTCGATGTCCGAACGCGCGCGTAAGCGGGTTCGCATCGCGAATGCGATCACAGCGACGGCGCCGAAGGACAGCCAGAAGCCGGCGGACGTCACCGCCCACGGATCGACGATCGACACGAGCGCCGCCGCCCACGCGAGCACGAGAGAGAACGCAACGCTGCGCCCGAGCACGAACGCCATGCTCGTCACGACGAGCATCCACAGCGCGCGCTGCGCCGGCACGTTAAATCCGGCAAGCGCGGCATACCCGAGCGCGCACACAGCGCCCGCCAGCGTGGCGACAACCGGCGCCGGCAACACGAGCGGCCACTCGCGCCTGCCTCGAGCGGCAAGGATCGCTCCCAAGAAACACGAGCGTCGCCATAGCCACGACGTCAGCATGGCGCACAGCCCCGCAACGAACCCGATGTGCAAACCCGATACCGCGACGAGGTGGCTCGTCCCCGTGCGGCGCAACGCAATGCGATCGTCATCGGCAATCGCATCTTGAGTCCCGATCGCAAGCGCCGCCACGATGCCGCGATGCCGTGCATCGGCAAGCGCCTGCTCGATGCGCTCGCGCAATGCGAAGCGCACGCGATCGATCGCCGTGCCCACGCCGCCTGCCGTCCCCGGCAAGCGTATCGCCACGGCAGCGGGCGCCACGGCGCCGGTCGCACGAACGCCCCGCTCGAGTAAAGAGACTTCCGTGTCCTGGCCCGCGAAATTGGCGTACCCATGCGGGCGCTTTAACCGCACCGTCAATCGGAATCGATCGCCGGGCGCAAGCGGCGGCGCCGGGCTGCCTCCGCGCCAATTCAGTTGCACAACCGCGGGGAAGCGTTCGATGCCGGTTCGTTGCCGCACCTCGTCGACGTCTACGGCAAACAAGAACCGCGTGTTCGAACGATCGCCCACGGGCAAACCGCGCACGTGCCCGGAAAGCGTGAGCGCCCGCTGCTCCCAGGCAAGCGGTAACGCTTGCGCCAAACGCAGCTCGGCCCGCATCGCCGCATAAGCATGGCCGGCGACGACAGCGGCCCCCGCCAACGCGGCGGGCGCCATGCGCGGTGCGAGCGCCGCTACCCTCTCGAAGAGCGCGCGAACTCGCATCGAGCGCCCATCCCGCGCGAATCGTTCGATCGCCGGCGCGCTTGCCCACGCGCGCGCTGTCACGCTGAGCAGTGCCGCGAACAGCAGGCCGAGCGCTGCCCATTCCCAACGCCCCGGCAGCGACGCGCGCTGCTGCAGCATGACGACGCCAAGCGTAAAGCCGATCAGCACACCCCGCATCCGCACTCCTTCGATCAACGCGCCGCAATGCGAGGGCGACCGCGAGCGCGAAGCCCCGAGCCGTTACCTCCGGCGCAAACGATCGACGATTATGCGCAAGCGAGCGCGAGTCGGGGCAGCGCAGCGTGAGCGTTAGCCGTTGTGCCTATCTGCAAGTCCTTTTCGGCGATGCCGCGCAGTTGCGCAAGCACGCTGCCGATGCGAGGCACCTGATCCGGCGCATTGCGTTGCTTGTACGCCCAAGCGGGAGGAATGTCGGGCGCATCCGTTTCGACGACGATGGCCTCGAGCGGCAGCTCGGCCGCAAGCCGCCTGATTTGACGGGCGCGTTCGAAGGTGACGTTGCCCCCGAATCCAAGCCGCATCCCCTGATCGATGAAAGCCTGCGCCTGCTGGAAGCTGCCATTGAACGCATGGGCGATGCCACGCCGAACCCCATAACGGCGCAAACCTTTGAGCACGAGGTCTTGCGATTTGCGCACATGGCAGATGACGGGGAGATCGAACTCGCGCGCGAGCTCGAGCTGCGCATCGTAGAAGAAGCGCTGACGCGCGTCGTCGAGGTCGGGAACGAAGTAATCGAGCCCAATCTCGCCGATCCCGACGAATCGCGGGTCGTCCAAGCTCGCCTCGATCTCGCGGCGCAGCGCATCGAGATCGTCGTCGCGCGATTGAGGCGCAAACAAAGGATGGATACCGAGCGCGTAGACGCCGCCCTCGATACGATGCGCGAGCGCGCGCACCGTCGCAAAATTGGCGCGCGCCACGGCGGGAATGACGATGCGCGCCACGCCTGCCTGGTACGCCGCCGCCGCGACATCGTCCCGGTCGCTATCGAATTCGCCTGCGTCGAGGTGACAGTGCGTATCGATCCACATGGCGGCCTTCCATCCAGATATCCAGATAGGCTACACGGGCACGGACGGCTCTTCGTGCAAGACACCGTCGCGCAGGCGCAAGATGCGGTCGCAGCGTCCGGCCAAATCGGCATCGTGCGTGACGATGACGAAACTCGTCTCGAGCGTGGCCGACAACTCCAACATGAGGTTGAACACGTTATCGGCCGTCGCGCCGTCGAGGTTGCCGGTGGGCTCGTCGGCCAGCACGCAGGCGGGCTTGGTGACGAGTGCGCGCGCAATGGCGACGCGCTGGCGTTCGCCGCCCGATAGCTCGCCGGGGCGATGCTTCGCGCGGTGGGCAAGGCCGACGCGCTCGAGCGTTGCAAGCGCCTCGCGCCGCGCTTCGTCGGTCGGCATGCGTCGAATGCGCAGCGGCATCGCGACGTTATCGACCGCGCTAAATTCTGCGAGCAAGTGATGGAACTGATAGACGAAGCCGAGCGCGCGGTTGCGCAGCGTGTTGCGCTCGCGTTCGGCCAGGTCGGTAAACGGGCGCCCGAGCAACGAAACGCTGCCGGCGCTAGGTTCGTCCAACCCGCCGAGCACGTGCAACAGCGTGCTCTTGCCGGACCCGGAGGCGCCGACGATCGCCAATTTTTCACCGCGCCGCACCGAGAGATCGGCGCCGCTAAGAACGGGCACGTTCAGCCCACCCTGCACGAACGCCTTCGATATGCCTCGTGCCTCGAGCACGCAATCGTTCGAGCCGTGCACCCCGGATGCGGCGCCGGCCGCCATTGATCGTTCGACCATAAAATCACTCATAGCGCAGCGCCTCGGCCGGGCGCACCTTCGCGCCCCGCCAACTCGGGTACAGCGTCGCAAGCGCCGACAGGGCAAATGCGATGACGCCGATTCTCGTCACGTCGCCGGGGACCAACTCGGAAGGCAGTTCGGTGATGAAGTAGACGGATGGCGGCAGAAACTGAACGCCGAACAAATGCTCGATCATCGGCACGAGCCACGGGATGCTCCACGCGATTAGACATCCAAGCGCAACACCCGCTGCCGTGCCCACGAAACCGATCGTGATGCCCTGCACGAAAAAGATCTTCATGATCGAGCCCGGCTGCGCGCCGAGCGTGCGCAAGATCGCGATATCGGCCTGCTTGTTCGTTACCGTCATGACGAGCGAGGACACGAGGTTGAACGCGGCCACTGCGATGATGAGCGTCAGAATCACGAACATCATCCGTTTTTCGATCTTCACCGCCGAGAACCAGGTCTTGTTCTGTTGCGTCCAGTCGCGTATATAGAGGTCGCCCGAGAGCGTGCGCGACAACTCGTGCGCAACGCGCGGCGCCTCTTGCATGTCTTTGAGCTTGAGCCTCACGCCTGTCGGTGCGGTGATGCGAAAGAGCGCTTCCGCGTCGCGAATGTTGATGAGCGCAAGCGTGCTGTCGTATTCGTAGTGGCCCGAGGCGAACACGCCGGTGACCGAGAACTGCTTCAAGCGCGGCATCATGCCCGCGGGCGTCATCGATCCTTCAGGTGCGACGAGCGTGACCTTGTCGCCGACGGAGACGCCGAGATTGGCAGCCAGATCGGCGCCGAGCACGATATTGAACTGGGACGGCTGGAGGCTCGTCAGGCGCCCCGCCTTCATGTCCTTGCCGATGTCGGACACTTGCGGCTCGAGCGAGGGCTCCACGCCGCGCAAGGCCACGCCGCTCACGGCGTCTTGCCGCGTGAGCAGCGCCTGCGCGTCGACGTAGGGAGCCGCGCCGATCACCGCCGGATTGCGGCGTGCTTCGAACGCGGTGCGCTGCCAATCGGGCATCGCGCCCGTGGGCGAGAAAATTTCGACGTGCGCGAGAACCGACAACATGCGGTCACGCACCTCTTTTTGGAAACCGTTCATGACCGACAAGACGACGATCAACGCGGCCACGCCGAGCGCGATGCCCGACATCGACACGGCCGCGATGAACGAAATGAAGCCGTTGCCTGTCGTGCGCTTGCTGGCTCGTGTATAGCGCCAGCCAATCTGCCATTCGTAAGGGAATTTCAAGCGAATCCTTCCGTTCTTTGCTGCCACCGCCTACCGCGGCAGCGCAAGCGCCGCGGTAGGCAAGGCTGTGAATCCGGCGCCCGCCCGGGTGACCTCGCGTATGCGCCTGCAACCGACATGCCGGCAAGCGAGTTCGGCGCGGCGCCGATCAAGCGCGCAGTTTGCCATACAATGCGCACCATCATGCATTCCAACCGTCTTCATCTCCTGTTGCCGTTCGCGCTCCCGGCAGCCGCCGACGCCTCCATGGCGCTGCACGATCTGCATAGCCCGGCGCTCGACAAGCTGTTGGCCCGCGCGACCCTCGTCGAACGCTTGGCCGGCGAAGACTTCCAACGCACGTTGCCCCACGAGCGGTGGGTAGCACACCAATTCGGCGCGATCGCATCGAACGCGGTGGATGAAGCGCCGCTCGCACCCTATATGCTACTCGCCGACGGCGGCACACCGGGCAACGAGCAATGGGCGTGCGTCGAGCCCGTGCACGTGCGTATCGCGCATGATCACCTCGTGCTGATCGATCCCTCGGCACTCGATTTGAGCGACGAAGATGCGGCGCAACTACTCGCTACGGCCAAGCCCTTGATCGAAGAACTCGGCGTGAAGGTGGTGGCGCCGACGCCGCGCCGCTGGTATTTGACGGGCGCGGCGCTGGGCAAGCTCGCCGGTGCGTCGCCATTGCGCGCCAGTGGACGCAGCATCGAGATCTGGCTGCCGCACGACGCGCAGTCGGGCCAACGCTCGCGCATTTGGATGAAGCTGCAAAACGAAGTGCAGATGAGCTGGTTCGAGCACCCCGTCAACGAGGCTCGCGAGGCGCGCGGCCTGCCGGCCGTCAATTCGATTTGGCTGCATGCACAAGGCGTCGCGCAGCCCGTGCACAGCCCATTCGTGCGCGTGCTGTCGGACGCGGTAGCGACGCGCGGGTTGGCGCTCGCGGCGGGGGTGGAAGCGGCCGGCGCGAGGGCCTCGTTCCAAGCGCTGGGGCCGCTGGGCGCCGGCCAAACGCTGGTGGAGCTGGACCCGTTCGCCGCACCGTTTGTCGCACAGGATTGGGCCGCCTGGCAAGACGCGCTTGGCGGCCTCGAGCGCGACTGGTTCGCGCCCGCGCTCGAGGCGCTCCGCACGGGCCGCCTCGGGGCGCTAGCCCTGACGCTGGCGGGTGATACCGGCTCGGTCACTCTCGCTGCAACCCGCGGCGACCTGCGCAAATTTTGGCGCCGGCGCGTGCTCGCGTCGCTGTTCGAATGATGCCGCGCCCGCAAGCGGGCGTGCGCGCTCGCTGCGGCGAGCCTCGGCGGGTCCGGCTGCCGCGAGCGCCGCAATGGCGCATGTGCGCCGCGTTGGCCCTGACACACCCTCTCCTTCCCTGCTTTCTTGCATGACTCGAATCGTTAACCGCACGTGCTCGCCCGCGGACCAAGCGGTGCTGATCCGCCACGGCCTTCATCCGATCCTCGCTCGCCTTTACGCCGCGCGCGGCGTGCGTCTGCCCGACGAAATCGAGACCGCCCTCACACGGCTCGTGCCGCCCGTCGAGCTAAAGGGCGCAAGCGACGCGGCGGCATTGCTGGCCGACGCCATCGCGCAAGACAGGCGTCTGCTTGTCGTCGCCGATTACGATTGCGATGGCGCGACCGCCTGCGCGGTAGCCGTGCGCGGACTGCGCATGTTCGGCGCCCGAGTCGATTACCTGGTGCCGAATCGCTTCGAATATGGCTACGGGCTGACGCCCGAGATCGTCGAGCTCGCTGCCGAGCGCAGCCCCGATTTGCTGATTACGGTCGACAACGGCATCGCGAGCGTCGATGGCGTGGCGGCGGCGAACGCGCGCGGCATCGACGTGCTCGTCACCGATCACCATCTCCCGGGTGATACGCTGCCAGCTGCCCGCGCGATCGTGAATCCGAATCAGCCCGGCTGCGCGTTCCCAAGCAAGTGCATCGCGGGCGTCGGCGTGATGTTCTACGTGTTGCTCGCACTGCGCGCGCGACTGCGGGAGCAAGACGCGTTCGGCGAAAATGGCGCGCTTGGCAAGGCCGGGATACCCGAACCTCGCCTGGACGGCCTGCTCGATCTCGTTGCCCTCGGCACCGTGGCCGATGTCGTCAAGCTCGACGGCAACAATCGCGTGCTGGTGGCGCAAGGTCTCGCACGCATTCGCCGTGGCCGCATGCAGCCGGGCGTCGCCGCCCTGTTTCGCGCGGCCGGCCGCGACGCGCGCAGCGCCTCCGGCTTCGACCTGGGCTTCGCGTTAGGTCCGCGCTTGAACGCCGCGGGGCGCTTGTCGGATATGTCGCTCGGCATCGAATGCCTGACGACCGACGATGTCGGGCGCGCTTGGGAACTCGCGCAGCAGCTCGATGCGATGAATCGCGAACGGCGCGAGATCGAAGCCGGCATGCAGCAGCAGGCGCTCGACGAAATCGCGACGCTCGATCCCGAAGGCCGCGCAACGATCACGCTCTTCAACGAAAGCTGGCACCAGGGGGTGATCGGCATCGTCGCCGGGCGTCTGAAGGAAAAATATCATCGGCCCGCCTTTACGTTCGCACTGGCCGACGAGCGCGGCGAACTCGTCAAGGGGTCCGGCCGATCGATCCCCGGGTTTCATCTGCGCGACGCGCTCGATTTGATCGCCAAACGGGAGCCCGATCTCCTCCTCAAATTCGGCGGTCACGCAATGGCCGCCGGCGTCACGCTGGCCGCGCGCGACGTGCCGCGCTTTGCCGATGCGTTCGAGGCGGTCGCGCGCGCAGCGCTCGACGACGATGCGCTCGCGCGCGTCGTGATGACGGATGGCGAACTCGAAGATGCTTACTTCACACCACAAGTCGTGGAGTTGATCGACGCTGCGGTCTGGGGACAAGGCTTCCCGGCGCCGACGTTCTCGGGCGAGTTCGACGTCGTGTCGCAAGCGCTCGTGAAAGACAAGCATTTGAAGCTGCAACTCGCGCGCGGCAGACAGCGCTTCCAGGCCATTTGGTTCAACCACACCGACACGCTTCCCGCGCGCGCTCGCCTCGCCTATCGGCTCGCGGCCGACAGTTGGAACGGCGTCGTGCGGGTGCAGTTGATCGTGGAGCATGCGGTGGCTGCGGCCACGGTCTGACCGTTGCCCTGGCCTTCGGACACGCGCAGAGATTGTGCCCGCCCCGCGTCGGCGACCGAACCGCGGAGCGCAGGCCGATTGAACGTTCCAGTCCCGCTCCGGCCGTCGGCCCTCCCCGCCAATCAGCTATAATTTCCCCTTTTGACGAAGCGAAGCAGATCGACATGGAAGCCGAACGCCTGAATGCGATCGAAGGCTCTTTAGCGGACTTGCGCCGGCGCGCGAGCGAGCTACGGGGGTATCTTTGACTACGACGCCAAAGCCGCGCGTCTAGCAGAAGTCAACAAGGAACTCGAAGACCCGAACGTCTGGAATGACGCCAAGCACGCCCAGGCCCTCGGCCGGGAAAAGAAGGCCCTCGAAGGCGCAGTGCTGACCCTTTCCGCTCTCGATACGGACCTGCGCGACGCGCAGGATCTCTTCGACATGGCCCGCGAGGAAAACGACGACGAGACGCTCGTCGCCTGCGAAGCCGATGCGCAGAAGATCGAGGCGCGCGTCGCCGATCTCGAATTTCGCCGGATGTTTTCGAACGCGGCCGATCCGAACAACGCCTTCATCGATATCCAGGCCGGCGCCGGCGGCACCGAAGCCTGCGATTGGGCGTCGATGCTCCTGCGTCAATACCTGCGCTATTGCGAGCGCAAAGGTTTCAAGACCGAGGTGCTCGAGGAATCCGAAGGCGACGTCGCCGGCATCAAGAACGCGACGATCAAGGTCGAGGGCGAGTACGCCTATGGGTTCTTGCGCACCGAAACGGGCATTCACCGTCTCGTGCGCAAGTCGCCGTTCGATTCGTCGGGCGGCCGCCACACGTCGTTTTCATCGGTGTTCGTCTACCCCGAAATCGACGACTCGATCGAAGTGGACATCAACCCGGCCGATCTGCGCATCGACACCTACCGCGCCTCGGGCGCCGGCGGGCAGCACATCAACAAGACCGACTCGGCCGTGCGCATTACGCACTTGCCGTCGGGCATCGTCGTGCAATGCCAGAACGACCGCTCGCAGCACCGCAACCGCGCCGAGGCAATGGCCATGCTCAAATCGCGCTTGTACGAAGCCGAAATACGCAAACGCCAGGCCGAGCAGGACAAGCTCGAATCGAGCAAGACCGACGTGGGCTGGGGCCACCAGATTCGCTCGTACGTGCTCGATCAGAGCCGCGTGAAGGATTTGCGCACCAACGTGGAAATCAGCAACACGAAGGCCGTGCTCGACGGCGACCTCGACGAATTCATCAGCGCCAGCCTGAAACAAGGCGTGTAAGCGCAGCGGATACACCATGACCGAATCGACACTCCCCACCGTCGACGCAGCGCTCGACGAGAACAAGATCATCGCCGAGCGGCGTGAAAAGCTGCGTGCGTTGCGCGAGGCGGGCATCGCCTACCCGAACGATTTCGCGCCGACGCACCATGCGGGCGACATGCAAGCGCAGCACGCCGATACCGACAAGGACGCACTCGAAGCGGCCGCGCTGCAAGTGGCCGTCGCTGGCCGCATGATGCTCAAACGCGTGATGGGCAAGGCAAGCTTCGCGACCGTGCGCGACGGCTCGGGCCAGATCCAGTTCTTCGTGACGCCGGCCGATGTCGGCGAGCAAACGTACGAGGCCTTCAAGAAGTGGGACCTCGGCGACATCGTTGCGGCGCGCGGGGTGCTGTTCCGCACGAACAAGGGCGAGTTGTCGGTGCGCTGCACCGAGTTGCGCCTGCTCTCGAAAGCGCTGCGTCCCCTGCCCGACAAGTTCCACGGCTTGTCGGATCAAGAGATGCGCTACCGCCAACGTTACGTCGATTTGATCGTGACGCCGGAGGCGCGCAAGACGTTCGTCGCGCGCACGAAAGCGGTCTCATCCATCCGCAAGTTCATGTCCGACGCCGACTTCATGGAAGTCGAAACGCCCATGTTGCACCCGATTCCGGGCGGCGCCGCGGCCAAGCCCTTCGTGACGCACCACAATGCGCTCGACATGCAAATGTTCATGCGCATCGCGCCCGAGCTCTATCTGAAGCGACTGATCGTCGGCGGCTTCGAACGCGTCTTCGAGATCAACCGCAACTTCCGCAACGAAGGCGTGTCCCCTCGGCACAATCCCGAGTTCACGATGATGGAGTTCTACGCCGCGTATACGAATTACACGTGGCTCATGGATTTCACCGAGCAGTTGCTGCGCCAAACGGCCATCGATGCGCTGGGCACTGCGAACATCGTGTATCAGGGCCGCGAACTGGATCTGTCCAAGCCGTTCCATCGGCTGACGATCACGCAGGCAATCCGCAAGTACGCGCCCGACTATACCGATGCGCAGCTGGGCGATGCGACGTTCTTGCGCACCGAGCTCAAGCGGCTGGGTGTCGACACGACGCAGCCGATGTTCTTGAACGCAGGCGTGGGCGCGCTCCAGTTGGCGCTGTTCGAGGAAACGGCCGAAGCGCAATTGTGGGAGCCGACGTTCATCATCGACTACCCGGTCGAAGTGTCGCCGCTCGCGCGTGCATCGGATTCCGTGGAAGGCATCACCGAGCGCTTCGAACTGTTCATCACAGGTCGCGAAATCGCGAACGGCTTCTCGGAATTGAATGACCCCGAGGATCAAGCGGCGCGCTTCAAGAAGCAAGTCGAGCAGAAAGATGCCGGTGACGAGGAAGCGATGTACTACGATGCCGACTACATCCGGGCGCTCGAATACGGCATGCCGCCGACAGGCGGCTGCGGCATCGGCATCGACCGCCTGGTCATGCTGCTGACCGATAGCCCCAGCATCCGCGACGTCATCTTGTTCCCGCATTTGCGCCGCGAAGACTGACGCGAACCCGCCACAGCAGTTTGTAACCATCGGTAAAAGCCGTTCGCAGCGTTGCTGTGAACGGCTTTTTTTTCATCCGATTCGACCCTCGTACGACGGCGCATGATGCCCGCTACCGCTTGAGAGTCGGTCCGCGCTGCCGCTCCCGCCCCATGCCGAGGTTACAAATTGAAACGACGACTGTGTCGCGATGATCGACACTATCGTTGTTCCAGTAAATGGCTTTCGTATTCACGGAGGCGCGATATGAATAATCCGACCACATCCACTCGTCGCCTGCATCCGCTGATTGCTGTCGCGGCGGGCACCGTCATCGTCGCGAGCCTTGCCGCTACCGCTGCAATCACAGGCGTATTTCCGAAAGCATCGAGCTCGAGCGTGCAAACGGACCAGGCACAAACCGCGCAAGTCGGATCGCAGCCGGTCGTCGATTCGGCCGCTCCCGCGAATATGTCCGCACTGACGAGCCAGCAACCGCAACAGCAAGCGCAGACGCAGCCGCCAGCAGGGAGCCCAACACGATCGGCACAAAACGCGTCTCCCGCGCCGGGCCAAGTGCCTTACGCCGAGGGGGGCTCCGCTCAGCCGTCGTATGCCCAGCAGCAGCCGGGACAGCCGCCCTATCAACAACAGTATGCCCAACAGCAGCAACTAGCCCAACAACCCTACGCTCAACCGCAACAGCCGAGCGCTCAATCGGCCTACTGCTCCACTTGCGGCACCGTCGAATCGATTGCGGCCGTGCGGCATGAAGGCCGGGGAACCGGGGTTGGCGCCGTCGGCGGCGCGGTGGCCGGGGGGGTGATAGGCAATCAATTCGGCCGGGGCACGGGCCGCGCGGCGATGACCGTCCTCGGGGCGGTAGGCGGCGGCTTTGCCGGCAATGCCGTCGAAAAACACCTGCGCAGCGAAACGAGCTACCAAGTCCGCGTGCGGATGGCCAACGGCCACACGCGCTACTTCACCTATCGTCAACCGCCGCCGTTTCAGCAAGGCGAGCGCGTTCATGTCGAACACGGCACGCTCGCGGCAGGTTGAACGTGCGAAGGACACGCGTGGGTAAGTGGACGCGCCTCACTCGGCCGAATCTTCGATCCAAGCCAGTTGGATGGCCTCGAGAATTTTTTCGCTCGACCGATTAGGCTCGTCGTCGAAACCCTCCAATTCCATCACCCACCGATGTAGATCGGTGAAACGGATATTCTGCGGATCGATGGTGGGGTGCTTGTCGGTGAGGGCCATCGCGATTTCTTGTACGTCTGTCCACTTCATGGCTACTCCCTCCTTGGGCGTCAATGGTTCTCTTTGGCGTGGTTGATCGAGTACCGCGGAATCTCGACCACCAGATCCTTGTCCTGCGGCACCAGCGCCTGGCATGACAGCCGCGAGGTAGGCTCGAGACCCCACGCCTTGTCGAGCAAGTCATCCTCGTCCTCTTCCGACGGCGCGAGCGCTTCGAAGCCTTCCCGCACGATCACATGACACGTGGTGCAAGCGCAAGACTTTTCGCACGCATGCTCGACTTCGATGCCGTGTTCGAGCAGCGCGTCGCAGATGCTCTCGCCCGGCGTGGCCTCGAACACCGCCCCTTCCGGGCACAGTTCGACGTGGGGCAGGACAACGATTTGAGGCATGAGAAATTCCGTTCTGACTGTATTGGGTGGGGGGGCGAGCGCGGCTCGCCCGGTCATTCTATGGCGGCGTATCGCGCCGTCAGATATCGTCTAGCTTGCGGCCCTTCAGCGCCTGGCGAATGCTCTTGTTCATTCGCCGGGCCGCGAACTCGTCGGTCTGTTCGGCTAGCGCGTGGGTCGCCGCTTCGATCGAATCGGTGTCGGCGCCTTGCACCGCATCGCGCAAACGGGCCAGCGCCTCGTCCACTCGCGCACGTTCATCGTCGGCCAGCAACTCACCGTCGGCGGCGAGCGCCGCTTGCGTCGCCTCGAGCAGGCGCTGTGCCTCGACCTGCGCTTCGCGCAGCGCTCGCGCCCGCATATCGACTTCCGCCGTGCGAAAGCTATCCTCGAGCATGCGCGCGATCTCTTCGTCGGCAAGCCCGTACGACGGCTTGACGACAACCGACGCCTCGACTCCCGAATGTTGCTCGCGGGCAAACACCGACAGCAAGCCATCGGCGTCCACCTGGTAGGTCACACGGATGCGCGCGGCGCCGGCGGCCATCGGCGGAATGCCGCGCAACTCGAAGCGCGCGAGCGAACGGCAGTCCGAGACGAGTTCGCGCTCGCCTTGCACCACGTGAATCGCGATCGCTGTCTGGCCGTCCTTGAAGGTCGTGAATTCCTGCGCGCGCGCGACCGGTATCGTCGAATTGCGCGGAATGATTTTCTCGACGAGGCCGCCCATCGTCTCCACACCGAGCGATAGCGGAATCACGTCGAGCAGCAGCCAGTCGTCGCCCGTGCGGTTGCCGGCCAGTAGATCGGCTTGGATCGCAGCCCCGAGCGCGACGACTTGATCGGGGTCGAGATTAATCAGTGGCGGCTGACCGAAGAACGCTTCGACGGCGCGGCGAACGACGGGCATCCGCGTGGCCCCGCCCACGAGCACGACGCCTTTGACCTCCTGGGGCGTGATCTTCGCATCGCGTAGCGCCTTTCTCGTCGGCGCGAGCGTGCGTTCGACGAGCGGCCGCACGAGTTCGGCGAACTCGGTTTCCGTGATGTCCAGGCGCACCGCCGTGCCGCCGGCGAGCGTTGCTTCGACGGTCGCTTGCGGCGCCGCGGACAGCGCTTCCTTGGCAGTGCGCACACGATCGAGCAACAGCCGTACGTCTTCGGCCGCGAGGCTTTGCGGCGCGATATCGGCCTGGGCCAATACGTGCCGGAATAAGATGTGATCGAAGTCGTCGCCGCCGAGCGCGGAATCGCCGCCTGCCGCGAGCACTTCGAATACGCCCTTGGTCAGCTTGAGAATCGACAGATCGAAAGTGCCGCCGCCCAGATCGTAGACGGCATAGAGCCCTTCCGCACTGTGGTCCAACCCGTACGCGATCGCCGCCGCGGTGGGCTCGTTGAGCAAACGTAAGACGTTGAGCCCCGCGAGCCGCGCGGCATCTTTGGTCGCCTGACGCTGCGCTTCGTCGAAGTAAGCCGGCACCGTGATCACCGCGCCCACAAGCTCGTCCCCGAGCGAATCCTCGGCCCGCTGGCGCAGCGTCGCGAGAATTTCGGCAGAGACCTCGACTGGGCTCTTCACGCCGTCGGCCGTGCGAATCTGCACCATGCCGGGCGCATCGATAAACTCGTACGGGGCGTTTTCGACGCCCTCGACTTCGTGTCTGCCGCGCCCCATGAAGCGCTTGACCGAGACGATGGTATTGCGCGGATCGAGCACGGCTTCCTCTTTGGCCGTATGGCCGATCCGACGCCCCCCGCGCTCGAGGTAGCGCACCACCGAGGGCAAAAGGATGCGGCCTTGCTCATCGGGCAAGGCTTCCGCCACGCTATTACGAACGGCGGCGACGAGCGAATTCGTCGTACCTAGGTCGATGCCGACAGCGAGCCGCCGCTGATGCGGCGCCGGCGCCATGCCGGGTTCCGAGATTTGCAGTAGAGCCATTCTGGTCAATGTGGTTCGTGCCCGCCCATTTTGGCGGAAACATCGATTATCTCGCGCAACGCGACCGTCGCGCTGCACCTATCGTGCATTCGAGCGCCCCCCGCCCTTGGGTTCGACCTGCTGCGTCAAGGTTGGCACACCGGGGGTGGCTTCAGTGCTCGAGCCGCTCGATTTGCCGTCCGATCTCGCCCGCGACACGCTCGAGGAACATTAGTTGCCGCACCGCCTCGGCGGCAGGCTGATCTGCGCCGTTGTCGAGCAAGGTCGCAAGCCGCTCGAAGCGCACGCGCTCTTCGTCGCCCAATTCGCTCTGCAGCGCCATGAGCTCGGCAACGTTCCTCGCGCCCGCGGCGTCCTCGACACGCTCGCGCCACTCCATCTGCTGCATCAAGAATGCGGACTCCATGGCGGTGTTCTCCGAGGCGCCAACGTCGACGCCACGCAGCGACAGCAGGTACGTCGCGCGTTTGAGCGGATCGCGCAGCGTCCGATAGGCCTCGTTCGCGCGCGTTGCCCATTGCATGGCGATGCGCTTTTGCGCGTCGCCCGCTGCGGCAAAACGATCCGGATGAACCTGCGCCTGCACCGTGCGATAGGCATGCTCCAGCGCGTCCAAATCGAGCGTGTAACGCTCGGGAAGATGGAATAAATCGAAATGGCTGTCTTGGATCGAGGACATGGGGTCAATCGTCGGTCAAACATCCGCGGTTGGCACGAGCGCGCGGCCGGGCCGCCACCCGCCATAGCACCGCAACGGCGCGCCGGAAACAAAAAGGCGGCCAACGCCGCCTTATCATCCGCCTTAGGCGGCAGGATGCGTCATACGCGGAACGACTCGCCGCAGCCGCATTCATCCTTCACGTTCGGGTTGTTGAACTTGAAGCCTTCATTCAAGCCCTCTCGTGCGAAGTCGAGTTCCGTGCCGTCGATGTAGGCAAGGCTCTTCGGATCCACGACGACTTTGACGCCGTTGCATTCGAAGATTTGATCCTCAGGCTCGACGTCGTCGACATACTCGAGCTTGTACGCGAGGCCCGAGCACCCCGTGGTGCGTACGCCCAGGCGCAGGCCCAGGCCCTTGCCGCGGCGAGCAAGATACTTCTGCACGTGCTGCGCGGCCTTATCGGTCAAAGTGATCGCCATGATGCTCAACGCTTACGCTACGTGCTGCTTGGCCTCGGCGTCTGCCGCTAGGGGCGCGCCGTGACGTTGCTTGTAATCGGCCACGGCCGCCTTGATGGCGTCTTCCGCGAGGATCGAGCAGTGGATCTTCACCGGCGGCAACGCCAATTCCTCGGCAATCTGCGTGTTCTTGATCGACAGCGCTTCGTCGAGCGTTTTGCCCTTCACCCATTCGGTGACGAGCGAACTCGAAGCGATGGCCGAACCACACCCATAGGTCTTGAACTTGGCGTCCTCGATGACGCCGTCCGCGCCGACGCGAATCTGCAGCTTCATGACGTCGCCGCAGGCCGGGGCGCCCACCATGCCGGTACCCACCGCGTCGTCGTCCTTCGAGAACGAGCCGACGTTGCGCGGGTTTTCGTAATGATCGAGAACTTTACTGCTGTAAGACATGATCAAACTCCTAGATTCGTTCGACTGGCGATTAGTGTGCCGCCCACTTGATGGTGGTCAGATCGATGCCGTCCTGATGCATTTCCCAGAGCGGAGACAGATCGCGCAACTTTGCAATCTTGTTCTTCAGGAGGGCGACGACGTAATCGACGTCCTGCTCCGTCGTGAAGCGCCCGACCGTGAAGCGGATGGAGCTGTGCGCAAGTTCGTCGTTGCGGCCGAGCGCCCGCAGCACGTACGAAGGCTCCAGCGACGCCGACGTGCAAGCCGAGCCCGACGAAACCGCGACGTCCTTGATCGCCATGATCAGCGATTCGCCTTCGACGAAGTTGAAGCTGATGTTCAAGTTGTGCGGCACACGGCGCTCCATGTCGCCGTTGACGTAGACCTCGTCCATCTCGGTCAAGCCGCGCAGTAAGCGATCCCGCAGCATGCGAATGCGCTCGTTCTCCGTGGCCATTTCTTCGCGGGCGATGCGGAATGCTTCGCCCATGCCCACGATTTGGTGCGTCGCCAGCGTGCCCGAGCGCATGCCGCGCTCATGGCCGCCGCCGTGCATCTGCGCTTCGATGCGCACGCGCGGCTTGCGACGCACGTAAAGCGCGCCGATGCCCTTGGGGCCGTATGTCTTGTGCGCCGAGAAGGACATCAGGTCGACCTTCAGCCGGCTCAGATCGATTTCGATCTTGCCCGTGGCCTGCGCAGCATCGACGTGAAACACGATGCCCTTTTCGCGGCAGATCTCGCCGATCGCTTCGATGTCCTGGATGACGCCGATCTCGTTGTTCACCGACATGACCGAAACGAGGATCGTGTCGGGGCGTAGCGCGGCCTTGAATACATCGAGATCGATCAGGCCATCGCTCTTGACGTCGAGATACGTGACTTCGAAGCCTTCACGCTCGAGCTCCCGGCAGGTATCGAGCACGGCCTTGTGCTCGGTCTTCACGGTGACGATGTGCTTGCCCTTGCTCTTGTAGAAGTGCGCGGCGCCTTTGATGGCCAAGTTATCGGACTCCGTCGCACCCGAGGTCCAGATGATCTCGCGCGGGTCGGCATTGACGAGTGCGGCGACTTGTTCGCGCGCCTCTTCCACCGCACGCTCCGCATCCCAGCCATACGAGTGGCTGCGCGAAGCCGGGTTGCCGAACTGCTCACGCAGATACGGGATCATCTTGTCCACCACGCGCGGGTCGACGGGCGTCGTCGCGCTGTAGTCCATGTAGATGGGCAGGTGGGGCGTCTCGTTAGTCATCAATGGCTCCGGGGGAAAATCGTTATAGCTCGTCGCTTCGTTCCATCTTGGCGCTGGCTTTCGCGCAGGCCTTACGAATTCGCGATATTGAATACGGAATTAGGCCCTTTGGGTGCGACGCGCGCCGCTTCCGTGGCCGCGGCCTCGCTGCGCCTGTCGAGCATTACGGCCGGCGACCCCTCGCGCGCCCGTTGCTGCTCCATCAGCGCTTGCAGCGAGACCGAATCCAAGTACTCGACCATCTTCTGGTTCAACGTGGACCAGAGTTCGTGCGTCATACAGTGACCGTCGTGCTGCTTGGTGCCCTCGCACGACCCCTTGCCGCCGCACTGCGTCGCGTCGAGCGGCTCGTCCACTGCAATGATGATGTCGGCCACGGTCACGTCCTGTGCGCGGCGCGCCAAGTAGTAGCCGCCACCAGGCCCTCGGACCGATTCGACGATGCCGTGGCGCCGCAGCTTGCCGAACAGTTGTTCCAGATAGGACAGCGAAATACGCTGACGCTGGCTGATGCCGGCGAGCGTCACCGGACCTTGCTCCTGGCGCAGGGCCAGGTCGATCATCGCCGTAACGGCGAAACGGCCTTTTGTGGTGAGTCTCATAGGGACGAAAAACCTGAATTCTCGACGATTTTGGTCAAGTATAAATACATGACGAATTTAGTCAAGTATCCCCCTCTACCGGTTAGGTTATTGGTGCCGGACCGACTACGCATCTTCGTCCTCCCGTGCAAGCCGCGTTTGCAGGTAGGCCAGCAAACCTTGGCAAGCCGCCTCGCACTGATCGAGCACGGCTTCGAAGCCCTCGTTGCCGCCGAAGTACGGGTCCGCTACCTCGCGACGGCCCAGGTGCGGGGCGAACTCCAGCAACAGACGAACGCGATCGCGTAACGCCGGCGGACAAATGCGCTGCAAATTCTCGACGTTCGCCTCGTCCATCGCCAGCAGCAAATCGAAGCGGCGAAAATCGTCGGCCGACACTTGGCGCGCTCGCAACGGGGCAAGTTGGTAGCCGCGTGCGTGCCCTGCCAGCTGGGCCCGGGCATCAGGTGCTTTGCCGACATGCCAGTCGCCCGTACCCGCCGAATCGATGACAATGCGCTGCGAGAGACCGGCCGCTTCGACCTGCGCGCGCATGACCGCTTCCGCCGTTGGCGAACGACAAATATTTCCGAGGCAGACGAAGCAAATCGAGACGGTTTTCATCGACTTCATTGGCAAGATGCGGATTGCCGGGCGCACGCGACGCGGAGGTGAAGGGCCTCACGCGCGGGCCGACAGGCTGCCCGTGCAAACGCCCGATTATACGAGCAGCGCACTTACGACGCCTGCGCCGCTGCCGTGCGCGCATCGCCCCGATGGACGGCCGACGCCGTCCTAGCGGTGCCGGCGTCGATCAAACCGTAAGACACGGTGCGAGCGAGTTCGGCCGTCACGCGGTCGGCGGGAAGCGGTTCGCGCGCCGCGCCGCCGTCGCCGTAAGCGCGCAGCGCAGCCAGCACGATCAATGCCGCCGCCAACGCCACCGGCCAGTAGTTGGAGAAATAGCCTGCTTTAGTCGCTTTCATGTTCGCGCCCCTTGCCCGCCGAGCGCGCGCCTATCGCGCCCCCGCTTATCCATAGAACGCATTCTATAAATGGAGGCTATCGGGACAAAGGGGCAAATAGCGAATTCAGCGTTGCTCGTGGATAAACAATGAAGGCCACCCGGCGCCGGCTCGCGCCGCTCAACCTTTATGACTGCGCTGCGCGGCATAGAGCTCGCGAAACGTGCGGCCGACAGGCGCCGGCATATCGCGCGTCGCCGTCCACCCGCGGCCGAAGGGCAAACGCGTGATCGAGCGTCGGCTCCCGCCGGAGCGTTCGAGCAGCCGCACCGCCACCTTCGTGAGCATGGCGTACAACGCTGGCCGTAGCACCATGAACCCCCAAGCGGCCAACGCCGCTCGTTCGGTCCAAGGGCGAAGATGGCGTTCGACTTGCTTTTCGCGCAGCTTGCGCAGCAAGTCGGAAATCGGAATACCGACAGGGCAGACGGCATTGCATTCGCCGCACAACGTCGACGCCTGCGGCAGATCGAGCGCCTTGTCCAGGCCGACGTAGCTAGGTGTCAGCACGGAGCCCATCGGCCCCGGATAAACCCACCCATAGGCATGGCCGCCGACTTTTTGATAGACGGGGCAGTGGTTCATGCAGGCGCCGCAGCGGATGCATCGCAACATCTCTTGAAAGGCGCCGCCGATCAGCCCGGTGCGCCCGCCGTCCACGAGCACGACGTACATATGCTCGGGACCGTCGAGATCGCCCGCGCCGCGCGGCCCAGTCAGCAGCGAGAAATAATTGGCCGTGACTTGCCCCGTCGCGCTGCGCGGCAACAACCGCATCGCCAGCGCGAGGTCCTCCAGCGTCGGCAGCACTTTTTCGATGCCGGTGACGGCCACATGAACACGCGGCAAGACCGTGCACATCCCTTCGTTGCCCTCGTTCGTCACGAGTGCGACCGAGCCTGTCTCGGCGATGAGGAAGTTGCCGCCCGTCACGCCCATGTCGGCCGACATGAAGTGAGGACGCAGCACTTCCCGCGCCTCGCGGGTCATATCCGGAATTTCCGTGAGACGCGGCCGGCCGTGCGTGGCCGCGAACAAATCGGCGATCTGGTCTTTGTCCTTGTGAACCACCGGCGCAATGATGTGACTTGGCGGCTCGTTGTCGTTGATTTGCAGAATGTATTCGCCCAGGTCCGTTTCGACCGACTGCACGCCCATTTCGGCAAGCACGGCGTTCAGCTGCATTTCCTCGGAAACCATCGATTTCGTCTTGATGACTTTCTTGACGGCGTGCTGGCGTGCAATCTCGGCTACGAGCCGCGCGGCGTCGCGCGTGGTCTCGGCGTACAGCACCGTCGTCCCCCGGCGGGCCGCCTCGCGCTCGAAGGTCTCGAGCCAAACGTCCAGATGCTCGAGCGCCCGATCGCGGCGCGCTTTCAGTTCGGCACGCGTCGCGGGGAAGTCGATCGCCGTCATGGCTGCCGCGCGCGCCGACACGAATTTGGTCGACAGCTTCTTCAGGTTCTGCTGCAGGCGCGCATCGGCCAGCCCTTCTTTTGCGCGCGCCTTGAAATGCATCGATTGAACTTGCATGAATGGCCCGATCGGTCTCGTTTCGAGAATGCGGCGTGGCGCCTTATTGGTCGGCGTCGCCGGCCAGGACTTGAGCGATATGCAGCACGCGCGTCGTGGTGTCGCCCGTACGACGCAGCCGCCCTTCGATGTTCAGCATGCAACCCAGGTCGCCCAGCACGACGCAGCCGGTTCCGCTCGCTTGGACATTCGCGCATTTCTCGTCGACGATGGCCGTCGAAATATTGCCGTACTTCACGGCGAAGGTGCCGCCGAAGCCGCAGCAATGCTCGCAGTCCTTCATCTCCGTCACGGCGACGCCGCGCTGCGCGAGCAACTCGCGCGGTTGGGATTTCACGCCTAGCTCGCGCAGCCCCGAGCACGAATCGTGATACGTCACCGGCCCCGCGAATGAACCGGGCTCCAAGCGCACTTTCGCGACCTTGACGAGAAAATCGGTCAACTCATAAACTTTTGGCCGCAACCGCTCGTAGCGTCCCGTCAGTTCGGGATCGTCACGAAACAGATCGCCGTAATGCGCGGCGACCATCCCGCCGCACGAACCCGACGGAACCACGACATAGTCGAACTGCTCGAACTCGCGCAGCATCTTCTCAGCAAGATCGCGTGCGATGCGGCGCTCGCCCGAGTTATAAGCCGGCTGTCCGCAGCAGGTTTGGGCCGGCGGCACGCTCACGTCGAAACCGGCCTGCTCGAGCAACTTGAGCGCCGAGAAACCGATCTCGGGGCGCATCAGATCGATCAGACATGTGACAAATAGTCCAACTCGCATGGGCACCCAAAGATGTACGAAATGGGTCGATTATCCGACGTTTGTGGCTTGAAGCGGTGGGATAAATCGAAAAAAGGCGCGACGCCGATCCGAGGGCGCATTCAAACGGCGTTCGCTTTTTTCACAATACGAGATACAATGGACCCCATCTATTAATTGCCGAGTCAATCGATTTCCAATGAGCGAGACGAAGCAGGACTCCAAAACGTCGATCCAAGTCATCGAACGCATGATGCGTCTGCTCGACGCCCTTGCCGCCCATACCGATCCGGTCAGCCTCAAGGAGCTCGCGCTAGGTACCGCGTTGCACCCCTCCACGGCGCATCGCATCTTGAACGACATGGTGACGTGCCGTCTCGTGGATCGCTCCGATCCGGGCACTTATCGCCTGGGCATGCGACTGCTCGAACTCGGCAATCTGGTCAAGGCACGGCTGTCGGTGCGCGATGCCGCGCTCGCGCCGATGCGCGAGTTGCACCGCATGACGGGACAAACGGTGAATCTATCGGTGCGCCAAGGCGATGAGATCGTTTATATCGAGCGCGCCTACTCCGAGCGCTCGGGCATGCAGGTCGTGCGCGCGATCGGGGGGCGTGCCCCGCTGCACCTGACTTCGGTCGGCAAGCTTTTCCTCGCGGCAGACGAGGCGTCGCGCGTGCGCGCCTATGCGATGAGAACCGGATTATCGGGCCACACGCAAAACAGCATCACCGATATCTCGAGGCTGGAAAAGGAACTCACCCAGGTGCGCCAGCAAGCGTGCGCGCGCGATAACGAGGAACTCGAACTCGGGGTGCGCTGCATCGCCGCGGGCATCTACGACGATACGGGCAAGCTCGTGGCCGGCTTGTCATTGTCGGCGCCAGCCGATCGGCTACAAGACGCGTGGATCGCGCAACTGAACCACACTGCGCTGGTCATCTCGGAATCGCTCGGTTATCACCCCGAAGCGGCGGCGCCGGAAGTCCAGCGAAAAGCGGGCTCGCACTAATCTCTCGCTCACGGAACGCAAAAAGCCCCGCGTTGAATGCGGGGCTTTTTCGTTGAGCCGCTTCGCCGATCGAGCGTGCGGCACCGGCTTTATGTGTCGCGATGTAGGTGCCGCGATTAGGTGCCGCGACCACCAGCGTCCGCGCTCGTAATGCGTTGGCCGTCGGACTCGTCGAGCCATTTGCGCAGGCGCGTAGCATCGGCAAAACGCGAGTATTTACCCGAAGAGTCGAGCAAAACCATCACCACCGGGCGGCCATGGATGGTGGCCTGCATCACCAGGCACTCGCCTGCTTCATTGATGAAACCCGTCTTCTGCAAACCGATGTCCCAGGTCGGGTTGCGCACGAGCGCATTGGTGCTGTTATAAGCCAGCACGCCCCTGCCGGGGTAGACCTCATAGCTGCGATCGGTCGAGAACTTGCGGATGACCGGGTATTGGTACGCCGCATTGATCATCTTGACGAGATCGCGCGCCGTCGAGACATTATGGCTCGTCAAGCCTGTTGGGTTCTCGAAATGCGTGTCGTTCATGCCGAGCGCTTTGGCTTTGGCGTTCATCGCCGCGACGAACGCGGGCCGCCCGCCCGGGAAGTAACGCGACAGCGCAGCCGCAGCGCGATTCTCCGACGCCATCAACGCGATATGCAGCATGTCTTCGCGTGACAAGACCGCCCCCACGTGCAGGCGCGAGCCCGTATGCTTCTCGTAGTCGCGGTCCTCGTCGGTCACCTCGATCTGATCGGTGAGCGGGGACTTCGAATCGAGCACGACCATCGCCGTCATCAGTTTGGTAATGGACGCGATGGGCACGACCGAGGTCGAATTCTTGTCGAACAGCACTTCGGAGGTGTTCTGATCGACGACGAATGCGACATTGGAGCGCAGTGCGACGCCTTCGGGCGTGTCTTGCAGGCCGAAAGCCTGCCCGGCCGTAGGCGAGCGCGGTTCGAACGCGACCCGATGGACGCCGTGCCGGCCATGGCCGCGCAGCGTGTAGGTCACGCGCTTGCGTTTGACCGGTTCGGCCGCAGCCGTCGAAGCAGCGGCTTTCGCCTCTTTCTTGAGATGCTTTTTATGAACCGGCCGATGCGCCGGGGCTGTGGCGGTAGCGGCGAACGCATTCGCCGGGGCCGCAAGCGTCGCCGTCACGAGAACGGCGCTGGCGGCAGCGGACACGATTGTGCCGAGCGCCACGCTTCGCATCACGGTGAGCGACGAAAACAGAGCGATTTTCATTGGTGTTCTGAAGCAGGAGTGGCGGACGGGTGACGGCAAGTGTAGTAAAGCTACGAAAAATTCGCAATATTAAGCACTTATGGGCCGTCCTTGATCCAATTTGTAAAATGGGGTTGCGCGGGTCATGCACGGATCTTGCAGACACGCCGCGTCGCCTACTAGGGCCGTAACCGCATAACGGCGGTATTTGTCCGAACTTGAGCGAAAACGTTCACTCCGTCGGGCATCTTTCTGCCATCGAGCGGTGCCCCTCGAGCCAATGCCGCATAACGCGCCAGACCTGTGTTTGGTTTACCGCCGCGCCGGCGAATTGTCCGCGGGGTAGCGCACATGCCCGGAACACCGCGCCGCGGCATGGCGCTGCGGCAATCTGTCCCCATGAACGGCGACACCGGAAAACGATACCATCGTCACGACCCCAAATATTCGCAACGCATTGTTTTCACTAGAAAATCACACTATTGTGCGGCGCACAAAATGTGCTTGACATTTGTGCGCGTCGTTCTAAAATGGGAACCGTTGTTGCGACGCACAAAAGGCGTCGAACCTAAGAAGCGCCTCGCAAATTTAGCCATTCCACCCCATTCGGCCTGACGAAACAGGTCGACTTTCAGGAGCGAAAAGATGACTCTGCTGACACCTGAGCAATTCGCCGCAGCACAAAAAGCGAACCTCGAAGCCCTCTTCGGTCTGACGAACAAGGCGTTCGAAGGCATCGAGAAGCTTGTCGAACTGAACCTGCAAGTGGTGAAGTCGACGCTCGCAGAAGGCCAGGAAAACGCACAACGTGCGCTGTCGGTGAAGGATGCGCAAGAATTCGTCGCGCTGCAAGCCAGCCTGACGCAACCGGTCGCCGAAAAGGTGCTCTCGTACGGTCGTCATCTGTACGAAATCGCCTCGGCCACGCAAGCTGAATTCGCACGCGTCGCGGAAGCCCAGTACGAAGAGCAAAACCGCAAGGTGCAAGCGCTCGTCGAAAACGTTGCGAAGAATGCCCCGGCCGGCTCGGAAACCGCTGTCGCCGTCATGAAGTCGGCGATCACCGCGGCCAACACGACGTACGAAACGGTTCACAAGGCCACGAAGCAAGCTGTCGAAATCGCCGAAAGCAACTTCAACGCCGCCGCCACGGCTGCGCAGAAGGCTGCTCAGCAAGCAGCATCGCAAGCTTCGCGCGCTGCCGCCACGAAGAAGACGGCCGCCTAAGTCTCGGCCCGCGCACTGCGCCGAAACGCAAAACGGCGCGCTCCTTACGGGAGCGCGCCGTTTTTATTTCTTCCCGACGCTTTCAGCTTTCCGAACGCACTACTTCTTTCGCTGCGGCGGCAAATCCGTGCACACGCCTTCGAACAGTTCGGCAGCCATGCCGACCGATTCGCCTAGCGTCGGGTGCGGATGGATCGTGCGGCCGATATCGGTCGCGTCCGCCCCCATCTCGATCGCCAAACAGACTTCGCTGATCAGATCGCCGGCGTTGAGTCCGACGATGCCGCCGCCGATCACGCGATGGGTTTCCTCGTCGAAGATCAGCTTCGTGAAGCCCTCGTCGCGGCCATTGGCGATCGCCCGGCCCGACGCGGCCCACGGGAACACCGCCTTGCCGTACTTGATGCCCTCGGCCTTGCACTGATCTTCCGTCTTGCCGGCCCATGCCACTTCCGGGTCCGTATAAGCAACGGACGGAATTTGCAACGCGTCGAAGTACGCCTTCTCGCCATGCGCGGCCTCGGCTGCGACATGCCCCTCGTGGACCGCCTTGTGCGCGAGCATAGGCTGGCCGACGATATCGCCGATGGCAAAGATATGCGGCACGTTCGTGCGCATCTGCTTATCGACTTCGATGAAGCCGCGATCCGTTACCGTCACGCCCGCCTTGTCAGCACCGATCTTCTTGCCGTTCGGGCTGCGGCCGACGGCGACGAGCACGAGGTCGTAGCGCTGCGGCTCGGCCGGCGCCTGCTCGCCTTCGAACTTGACGTAGATACCGTCCGATTTCGCCTCGGCGGCAGCCGTCTTCGTGCGCAGCATCACCCTCGAGAAATACTTCGAGCTGTACTTCTCCCAGACCTTCACGAGGTCGCGGTCGGCGCCCATCATCAAGCCGTCGAGCATTTCGACGACGTCGATCTTCGCGCCGAGCGTTGCATAGACGGTCGCCATTTCGAGGCCGATGATGCCCCCGCCGATGACGAGCATGCGCTGCGGCACTTGACGCAATTCGAGCGCACCCGTCGAATCGACGACGCGCGGGTCCTCCGGCATGAACGGCAGCTTCACGGCTTGCGAGCCGGCCGCGATGATCGCCTGCTTGAACTTGACGACCTTCTTGCCGCCCTCGCCTTGCACTTCCATATGGTGCGGATCGAGGAACGCGCCGACACCCGTCGCCACCTCAACCTTGCGTGCCTTCGCCATGCCGGCCAGGCCCGTCGTCAGCTTCTTGACGACGCCCGATTTGAATCCGCGCAGCTTGTCGAGATCGATCTGCGGCTTGCCGAACGTGATGCCATGCTCGGCCAGGGCCGCGACTTCATCCGTGATGAGCGCCGTATGCAGCAGCGCCTTCGACGGAATGCACCCGACATTCAAGCAAACACCGCCGAGCGTCGAATAACGCTCGACGAGCACCGTCTTCATGCCCAGATCGGCCGAGCGGAATGCCGCCGAATAGCCGCCGGGACCGGCGCCGAGCACGAGCATGTCGCATTCGATGTCGGCCGCACCGGCGTAGCTGCCTGCTGCGGGCGCGGGGGCCGCGCCGTTCGAGGCGGGAGCCTGCGCCGCGCTCTTGGCCGGCGCCGGCGCTGCGGCAGCCGGCGGCGCGCTCGCCGCCTTGGCGGGCGCGGGCGCAGGCGCCGCAGTTGCCGCCTCGACGAGCGCGATCACCATCCCTTGCGACACCTTGTCGCCGGCTTTGATTTTCACTTCCTTGACCGTGCCGGCCACATCGCTCGGCACTTCCATCGACGCCTTATCCGATTCGAGCGTAAGCAGCGACTGCTCTTTCTCGATCACATCGCCAGGCTTGATGTTGACCTCGATAACGTCGACTTCGTTGAAATCGCCGATATCCGGCACCTTCACTTCGACGAGACTCATTCACGTCCCCTTGTTTTTGGACTGCGCCGTATTCGACGATTAAAGAATCACGCGCCGGAAATCGGCGAGCAGCGCACCGAGATACGCGTTGAAGCGCGCGGCAGCCGCACCGTCGATCACGCGGTGATCGTACGAGAGCGAGAGCGGCAGCGTGAGGCGCGGCACGAACTGCTTGCCGTCCCACACGGGCTTCATGGCGCTGCGCGACAGCCCGAGAATCGCCACTTCGGGTGCGTTGATGATCGGCGTGAAATGCGTGCCGCCGATACCGCCGAGCGAGGAAATCGAGAAGCAGCCGCCTTGCATCTGATCGGGCTTGAGCTTGCCTTCGCGCGCGAGCTTGGACAGCTCGGCCATTTCCTTGGCGATGTCGATGAGCCCCTTCTTGTCCGCATCGCGAATGACCGGAACCACGAGACCGTTCGGCGTATCGGCCGCGAAGCCGACGTGGTAGTACTGCTTGAAGACCAAATTGTCGCCGTCGAGACTCGCGTTGAACGTCGGGAATTTGCGCAATGCCGATACCGCGGCCTTGATGACGAATGCGAGCATTGTGATCTTCACGCCCGCTTTTTCGTTTTCCTTGTTCAACTGCACCCGCAGCGCTTCGAGCTCGGTGATATCCGCTTCATCGTTGTTCGTGACGTGCGGAATCATGACCCAATTGCGATGCAGATTGGCGCCCGAGATCTTCTTGATGCGCGAGAGCGGCTTCGAATCGATGGAGCCGAACTTCGCAAAGTCCACCTTCGGCCACGGCAGCAGATTGAGCTCGCCGCCGCCGGCCGAGGCGGCGGGCGCGCCGCCCGCAACCGCGCGCTGTCCTGTCATCACGCCCTTGACGAACGAAGTGATGTCATCCTGCGTGATGCGACCCTTCGGCCCGGTGCCAGGTACTTGAGCGACGTCGACGCCGAGCTCGCGCGCGAACTTGCGCACGGAAGGCGATGCATGGCTCGGCCGGCGCGCTCCGCCTTCGCCGGCCGGAATAATCGGCGCTTGTGCAAGCGCGGACGGTTGAGCCGGCATGCTGTGCCGCGCATCTTCGCTCGGCGAATCGGCAGGCGGTTCCACCTTCTTGGCGGCTGCGGCAGGCTCCTTCGCAGGCGCCGCCGGGGCGGCGCTCTGCGCGCCTTGCGCCTCGACGAGGACGATCAACGTGCCCTCCGACACCGTATCGCCCACCTTCACCTTCACTTCCTTGACGACGCCGGCCACCGGGCTCGGCACGTCCATCGTCGCCTTGTCCGATTCGAGCGTCATGAGCGACTGCTCTTTCTCGACCACGTCGCCGGGCTTGACCACGACTTCGATGACGGGCACGTCCTTGTAGTCGCCGATGTCCGGCACCTTCACTTCCTGCACGCTGCCGCCGCCGGCGGCTGCGGGCGCTGCCGCCGCCTGCGCGGGCGCGCTCGGTTGCGCGCCGCCCGCCGCGCCGTTGGGCTGGGCGGGTTTGGCATCTTGCGTGCCGCCGGCAACGGGTTCGAGCAGCACGATCAACGTGCCTTCCGACACCGAATCGCCTTGTTTGATCTTCACTTCTTTGACCGTGCCCGCCTGCGGGCTCGGCACGTCCATCGTCGCCTTGTCCGACTCCAGCGTCACGAGGGACTGTTCTTTTTCGACGGCGTCGCCGGCCTTCACGAGGATCTCGATGACGGGCACGTCTTTGTAGTCGCCGATGTCCGGCACCTTGACTTCGATCGCTTCACTCATTGTTCGTGTCTCCAGGGCTCACACAGGCGCGCCCGCCGTGTTACCAAGCGGCGGGCGCGCATAGCCTCACGCGAAGGCGATGCCTTAAACGGTCATCGGGTTGGGTTTGTTGGGGTCGAGCCGGTACTTGGACAACGCATCGGCTACGACCTTGCGCTCGATCGCGCCCTCGTCCGCCAGTGCGCTCAGCGCCGCAACGGTGACCCAGTAACGATCGACTTCGAAGAAATGGCGCAGCTTCTCGCGCGTATCCGAGCGGCCGAAGCCGTCGGTGCCGAGCACCACGAACCGGTTGGGCACATAGGCGCGGATCTGATCGGCCAGCGCACGCACGTAATCGGTCGAAGCGATGACGGGACCCTTCGCATCCTTGAGCAGCGTCTCGACGTGCGAGAGCTTGCGCGGCTCGCTCGGATGCAACAGGTTCCAACGTTCGATGTCATGGCCTTCGCGTGCGAGCTGGGTGAAGCTCGGCACGCCCCAGATATCGGCGTCGACGCCCCAATCGTTCTTGAGCAGATCGGCGGCCGCAATCACTTCGTTCATGATCGTGCCGGCGCCCATCAGTTGCACGCGCGGGCTCTTCGATGCACCGTCGGCCTTTTTGAACGAATACATGCCCTTGATGATGTCGCGCGCTACGTTCTCGCCCTGCGGCATGGCCGGGTGCTCGTAGTTCTCGTTCATCACGGTGATGTAATAGAACACGTCTTCCTGGTTCTGCACCATGCGGCGCAAGCCGTCTTGCATGATGACCGCGAGCTCGTAGCCGAACGTGGGGTCGTAGCTCAGGCAATTCGGAATCGATTGCGCCCACAGCAGCGAGTGACCGTCTTCGTGCTGCAAGCCCTCGCCGTTCAGCGTCGTGCGCCCCGCCGTGCCACCGAGCAGGAAGCCGCGCGAGCGCATGTCGCCGGCCGCCCACACGAGATCGCCGATCCGCTGCAAGCCGAACATCGAATAGAAGGCGTAGAACGGCACCATGATCTCGCCGTGCGTCGAATACGACGTCGCAGCCGCGATCCAGTCGCACATGCCGCCGGCTTCGTTGATACCTTCCTGCAGGATCTGGCCGGTTTCCGATTCTTTATAGAACATCAGCTGATCGGAATCTTCCGGCACGTACTTCTGCCCTTCCTGATTCCAAATGCCGATCTGACGGAACAGGCCCTCCATGCCGAACGTGCGCGATTCGTCCGGCACGATCGGCACGACGCGCTTGCCGAGCGCTTTGTCCTTGAGCAGGATGTTCAAGATCCGCACGAACGCCATCGTCGTGGAGATCTCGCGGCCTTCGCCCGTGCCCTTGAGCAACGGCTCGAACGCGCTCAGCGCCGGCACCGGCAGCGATTCGGCCTTCTGCCGGCGCGCCGGCAGATAACCGCCGAGTTCTTGACGCCGCGCGCGCATGTACTCGAGTTCCTTCGAGCCCTCCTCGAACGTCAGGTACGGCACGTTGACGATATCTTCGTCAGAGATCGGCAGGCGGAATTGATCGCGGAACACCTTGAGCTGATCCACCTGCATCTTCTTTTGCTGGTGGGTGATATTCATGGCTTGGCCCGCCTCGCCCATGCCGTAGCCCTTGATCGTCTTGGCCAGGATGACGGTGGGCTGCCCCTTCGCGTTCGTCGCCTCATGGAACGCGGCGTAGATCTTGTGCGGATCGTGGCCGCCGCGGTTCAGGTTCCAAATCTCCTCGTCGGACCAATCGGCGACGAGCGCCTTCAACTCGGGCGTGTTGAAGAAATGCTCGCGCACGAACGCGCCCGATTCCGATTTGTACGTCTGATATTCGCCGTCGACGACTTCCATCATGCGGCGCATCAGCGCGCCCGTCTTGTCGCGCGCGAACAACGCGTCCCAGCGGCTGCCCCAGACCACCTTGATGACGTTCCAGCCGGCGCCGCGGAATTCCGATTCGAGCTCTTGAATGATCTTGCCGTTGCCGCGCACCGGACCATCGAGGCGCTGCAAGTTGCAGTTGATGACGAACACGAGGTTATCGAGCCGCTCGCGGCCGGCCATGCCGATCGCGCCGAGCGATTCGGGCTCGTCCGTTTCACCGTCGCCGAGGAACGCCCAGACCTTGCGGCCCAGTGTCTTGGCGATGCCGCGCGCTTGCATGTACTTCATGAAGCGCGCTTGGTAGATCGCCATGATCGGCCCAAGGCCCATCGACACGGTCGGGAATTGCCAGAAATCGGGCATCAGCCACGGGTGCGGATACGACGAGATGCCCTCGCCGCCCACTTCCTGGCGGAAGTTGTCGAGCTGCTTCTCCGTCAACCGGCCGAGCAGGAACGCGCGCGAGTAAATGCCCGGCGACGAGTGCCCCTGCACGTACACGAGATCGCCGCCATGCTCGGGCGACGGCGCATGCCAGAAATGGTTGAAACCGACGTCATACAGCGTGGCCGCCGAGGCGAACGAAGCGATGTGGCCGCCCACGTTCGTATGCTTGCCGGCGCGCAGCACCATCGCGATTGCGTTCCAGCGCGTATACGAGCGGATGCGATGCTCGATGTCCTGGTTGCCCGGAATCTTGGCCTGGCGCGACACGGGAATCGTATTGATGTACGGCGTATTGGCCGAGAACGGCAGATGCTCGCCGTGCACGCGCGCGAACTCGATCTGCTTTTCGATCAGGTAGTGCGCGCGGTCCGGGCCGACGGCAGAAATGACCCCTTCGAGCGCGTCGAGCCATTCGCCGGTTTCTTGGGGATCGTCGTCTTTATCGGCGGCGACATATTTCATGACTTCGTCGGGCACAGCGGACATTCTCGTCTCCTGGATTGGGGAATGCTCTCTTCGAACGGGCGGCGCAGACCCGAGGGACCGCGGCAGTTGTGGGCGATTGTAATGAGGCTTGCAGGGCCTTAGCAAACAATTTTTCGAATGACGAGATCATTTCTCATAATACGGAATATTGTTGCGACGCACCTAAAAATGCTGGCATCCTTGCGGCAATGTGCCCTCAGTTGCATGCAATGAGGGGTGAACAGCCTTGTTTTACGCCAATTGGCGCGAGCCTGCTGCGCTACAATTCGAGCCATGTTGACCGATCGGCTTTTCGCACGCTCGGCGCGGCCGTCCGGTCCCCGGGCGGACTCGGCGCCGTCCCGCTGGCACCACGGACCGTGGTGGTCCAACTCGTATTTGCTCACGCCTCTGCTCTCGATCCTCGTGTTCCTGGTGGTGATGAGCTTGATCCTATGGAGCTTGAACCGGCGCGAGCAGCAGCAGCAAGAGGACACGCTGTACCGCAACGTCGCATGGGCGCAGCAGCAAATCCGCCTGTCGATGACGGGCGCGCAGGAGCAACTGCAGGCGCTCGCGCGCGATATTGCCGCCGGCCATGCCGATCAGCATTCGTTCGAGATGTCGACGGCGGACATCATGCAGGCGCATCCCGAGATCCTGTACCTGAACTGGTATACGGTGGCGAAGACGCCGCGCTGGCCCAATACGCCGCTGCCGCTTGCCGGCCAACGCTTCGCACGGCTCACCGACGCGCAGATGGATGAAGCGGTGAAAGCTTCCTTCGCCGATGCGCGCGGCACGCGGCGCCAGGTCTATTCGCCACTGATCTACGACGACGTCGGCAACGGCTATTTGACGCTGCAAACGCCGATCTACCGCGACCGCGAGTTCCTCGGCTCCATTGCGGCCGTGTTCTCGATCGAAGGCGTCCTCAAGCACGACATTCCGCCCGAGCTGTCGGCCAAGTACAAGATCTCGATCACCGACGCGAACAACCGCGAGCTGGCCACCACGTCCACGCGCCCGCGTTTGCCGCGCGACATCTTCTACGATCTGCCGCTCGACCCGCCGGGCCAGGGCGTGACGGTGCGCGTCTACGCCTTCCCGCAGATCACGAACTTCACGAACAACACGCTTGTCTGGCTCGTGGCCGGGCTCTCGTGCTTCGTGCTGTGGAGCTTGTGGAGCCTGTGGAAGCACACGCGCCAGCGCTTCGAGGCGCAGCAGGCGCTGTACGCGGAGGCTTTCTTCCGCCGGGCAATGGAGAACTCCGTGCTGATCGGCATGCGCGTGCTCGATATGCACGGGCGCATTACGCACGTGAACCCGGCGTTTTGCCGCATGACGGGCTGGGATGAAAGCGATCTCGTCGGCAAAACGGCGCCGTTTCCCTATTGGCCGCGCGACTCCTACCCCGAGATGCAGCGCCAACTCGACATGACGCTGCGCGGCAAAGCGCCCTCCTCCGGGTTCGAGCTGCGCGTGCGGCGCAAAGACGGCTCGCTGTTTCACGCGCGCCTGTACGTCTCGCCGCTGATCGACAGCTCGGGGCGCCAAACGGGCTGGATGTCGTCGATGACCGACATCACCGAGCCCAAGCGAGCGCGCGAGGAGCTCGCCGCCGCGCACGAGCGTTTCACCACCGTGCTGGAGAGCTTGGACGCCGCCGTGTCGGTGCTCGCGGCCGACGAGGCGGAACTGCTGTTCGCCAACCGCTACTACCGGCATCTGTTCGGCATTCGTCCCGACGGCCATCTCGAACTCGCCGGCGGCGGCTTCGACAGCGCGCAAGCTTCGTCCGATTCGATCGACATGGTCGATACCTACGCCGGGCTGCCCGCCGCCGCGCTGACCGAAAGCGCGGCCGATGCCCAAGAGATCTATGTCCAGAGCATCCAAAAGTGGTTCGAGGTGCGGCGTCAGTACATCCAATGGGTGGACGGCCATCTCGCGCAAATGCAGATCGCCACGGACATCACGACACGCAAGCAAGCCCAGGAACTCGCGCGGCAGCAGGAAGAAAAGCTGCACTTCACGAGCCGCCTGATGACGATGGGCGAAATGGCCTCCTCGCTCGCGCACGAGCTGAACCAACCGCTCGCGGCCATCAACAACTACTGCTCGGGCACCGTCGCGCTCGTCAAAGCGGGCCGCACGACGCCCGATACGCTGCTGCCGGTGCTCGAGAAAACGGCCCAACAGGCCGTTCGCGCCGGCATGATCATCAAGCGCATCCGCGAATTCGTCAAACGCAGCGAGCCCAAACGCCAAGCCGCGCGCGTATCGGACATCGTGGCGGACGCGGTCGGGCTGGCCGAAATCGAAGCGCGCAAACGGCGCATTCGGATCCTCACCGAAATCCGCTCGCGCTTGCCCGTCATTTATGTCGACCCCGTTCTGATCGAGCAGGTGCTCGTCAATTTGCTCAAGAACGCCGCCGAAGCCATGCACGAGGCGCGGCCGAACGCGCTCGACGCGGTAATTCGCGTCATCGTGCGGCTCGACGCCGGGTTCGTGTGCATCAGCGTGATCGACCAGGGCCCGGGCGTCGACGAAGCGGCGATCGAGCGTCTGTTCGAACCGTTTTACAGCACCAAGTCGGACGGCATGGGCATGGGGCTCAATATTTGCCGCTCGATCATCGAGTCTCATCGAGGCCGTCTGTGGGTTGTCAACAACGTCGACGAGAACGGCAAGATCACAGGCGCCACATTTCACTGTAGTCTGCCGATCGGCGAACCTAGCGATCCGGGCCACGGTGGCCGGATCGAAGCGCCGAGACCACAAACCGTTACGGGAGAGCTATGAGCAGCCCAGTCACTAGTCAAGAAACCGTCTTCGTGGTCGACGACGACGAAGCCGTGCGAGATTCGCTGCGCTGGCTGTTGGAAGCGAACGGCTACCGCGTTCAGTGCTTTTCGAGCGCGGAGCAATTCATCGAAGCGTATCAGCCCGCGCAACACGCAGGCCAGATCGCTTGCCTGATCCTCGACGTGCGCATGTCCGGCATGAGCGGGCTCGAGCTACAAGAGCGCCTTATCGCAGAAAACGCTTCGCTGCCGATCATCTTCGTCACGGGCCACGGCGACGTGCCGATGGCCGTATCGACGATGAAAAAAGGCGCGATGGATTTCATCGAGAAGCCGTTCGACGAAGCCGAGTTGCGCAAGCTCGTGGAGCGCATGCTCGACAAGGCGCGCAGCGAAAGCAGCACCGTGCAGCAGCAGCGCGCCGCGGCCGAGCGCCTGGGCAAGCTGACGGCGCGCGAGCATCAGGTGCTCGAGCGCATCATCGCCGGCCGCTTGAACAAGCAGATCGCCGACGATCTCGGCATCAGCATCAAGACGGTCGAGGCCCACCGCGCCAACATCATGGAAAAGCTCAACGTCAACACGGTGGCCGACCTGCTGCGCCTCGCGTTGTCGAACAAGCCCGCCAACCAGGCGTAAGCGTCGCGCCCGGCGGCGTGGCCCGCGCCGCGCCGCCGCCCTTGCTTCGCCCGCAGCGCGCTCGCGCCGGGCCTATCCGCCGTGTCGGCCTTGCGTCCGACGCTATAATTACGCTTTTGTCACGCGCCGCGATGCGTCTGCGGCCGCCGTCGTCCCGGCTCGTCACCGGGCATCCGCGTTCTTGCCGCTCGCGCCCGCGTATCCGAGGCCTAGCGCATCGCGCCCCGCCGGCCCCTACCCCTCGCGCGATAGCCGCTTTTCTTCGTCTCATTCTCGACCGACCACCATGACAGCCAAACTGATCGACGGCCTCGCCCTCTCCAAGACCCTTCGCGCGCAAGTGGCCGCGCGCGCCGCCCAGCTCACTGTGCGCGGCCATCAGCCGGGGCTCGCCGTGGTGCTCGTGGGCGACAATCCGGCCAGCGAGGTCTACGTGCGCAACAAGGTGAAAGCGTGCGAGGACAACGGCCTTTACTCTTCTTACGATCGCTACCCGGCTACGCTCTCCGAAGGCGATCTGCTGGCCCGCATCGACGCGCTCAACCGCGATCCGCGCATCCACGGCATTCTGGTGCAACTGCCGCTGCCGCCGCACATCGACAGCCATAAGGTCATCGAAGCGATCGCGCCCGAAAAGGACGTCGATGGGTTCCATATCGCGAACGCGGGGGCCTTGATGACCGGCAAGCCGCTGTTTCGGCCTTGCACGCCGTACGGCGTCATGAAGATGTTCGAGGCGCACGAGGTGCCGTTGCAAGGCGCGAACGCCGTCGTGATCGGCCGCTCGAACATCGTCGGCAAGCCGATGGCGATGCTGCTGCTCGAAGCGGGCGCCACCGTTACGATCTGCCATAGCAAGACCCGCGATCTGGCCGCCCACACGCGTGGTGCGGACATCGTCGTCGCCGCGACCGGACGGCGCAACATTCTGACGGCGGACATGGTCAAACCGGGTGCGACCGTCATCGATGTCGGCATGAATCGCGACGAAGCGGGCAAGCTGTGCGGCGACGTCGACTTCGCTGGCGTCTCGGCCGTGGCGGGCCTCATCACGCCGGTGCCGGGCGGCGTCGGCCCCATGACGATCACGATGCTGCTCGTGAACACGATCGAAGCCGCCGAACGCAATGCCGGCGTGGCGCTCGGCTGAGCTGCCATCCGGGCGGCGCCCGCCAAGGGCGTCGTCCGCGAGCGCGGCGACATCGAAAAAGCCCGCCGTCGATTGGAATCGGCGCGCTGTGCCCCAATAATGACGAAGTCGGGCGCACTAGCATCAGCGCCTGCAGCTAGACACTAGATACTAGACACTTCCACTAGACAGACAGGAATAGCGCTATGGCATCGAACACCACCGATTCGTCCCCCGCCGCGGATCAGCGCATCCCGAACGAGAACCCGCTGCTCGACTTCTCCGGCCTGCCGCGCTTCGGCCAGATCCGCGCCGAGCACATCACGCCCGCGCTCGATGTCCTGCTAGCCCAAGCGCAAGCGGCGGTCGACCATGCGACCGATCGCGCCACGCCGGCAACGTGGGCCGAAGTGGTCGAAACGACGGAGGCCGCCACCGAGCCCCTTTCGCGGGCCTGGGGCATCGTCGGTCATTTGAACGCCGTCGCCGATACGCCGGAGCTGCGCGCCGCCTACGGCGAGAATCTACCGCGCGTGACCGAATTCTGGTCGAATGTCGGCCAAAATCTGGCGCTGTTCGACAAGTACAAGGCCATCGTCGCAAGCCCCGCCTACGCGGGGCTCACGGACGAGCGCAAAAAGATTTTGCAGAACGCCTTGCGCGATTTCCGGCTCTCGGGCGCCGAACTGCCGGAAGAACAGAAGCCGCGCTTCTCCGAATTGCAAGAACGCCAGGCGGCGCTTGCCAAAGCGTTCTCCGATCACGTGCTCGACGCGACGAACGCCTACGCCTATATCGCTACGACCGAAGCCGAACTGGCGGGGCTGCCCGCCGACGTGATCGAGGCGGCTCACGAAGCGGCGCAAGACGCTGGCGTGCAGGGTTGGAAATTCACGCTTCACTTCCCGTCGTACTTTCCGGTCATGCAGTACGCCACGCACCGTCCGATGCGCGAAGCGATGTATCGCGCTTACGTTACGCGCGCCTCGGAACTCGGCGCCACGTACGGCGGCGGCAAGACCGAGTGGGACAATACGCAGAACGTCGCCGACATCTTGAAATTGCGCAAAGAAGAGGCGCAGATGCTCGGCTACCGCGACTTCGCAGAGGTCTCGCTCGTGCCGAAGATGGCCGATACGCCCGAGCAAGTCATCGCCTTCCTCGAAGATCTCGCGCGCCGCGCACGCCCCTATGGCGAGAATGATTGGCAGGAGCTGCGCGAATTCGCCGCGAGCGAGCTCGGTCTCGCGCAACTCGAGCCGTGGGACGTCGCGTTTGCGGGCGAGCGCTTGCGCGAAAAGCGCTACGCGTTCTCCGAGAACGAGGTCAAGCAATACTTCCCCGAGCAGGCGGTGATCGGCGGGCTCTTCAAGGTCGCGCAAACACTGTTCGGCGTGCGGATCCGCAAGGATGACGCGCCCGTCTGGCACCCCGATGTGCGTTTTTTCCGCGTCGAGAACGACGACGGCACGTTGCGCGCGCAGTTCTATCTCGACCTCTACGCGCGCGAGGGCAAGCGTGGCGGCGCCTGGATGGACGATGCCCGCTCCCGTCATCAGCGCAGCGACGGCAGCCTGCAAACGCCCGTCGCTTATTTGACCTGCAACTTCTCGGCGCCGGTCGGCGGCAAACCGGCTTGCTTCACGCACGACGAAGTCATCACGCTATTTCACGAGTTCGGCCACGGGCTGCATCACATGCTCACGCGCGTGGGCGAGCTCGGCGTGTCGGGCATCAACGGCGTCGAATGGGACGCCGTCGAGCTGCCGTCGCAATTCCTTGAAAACTTCTGCTGGGAGTGGGACGTGCTGGCCGATATGTCGTCGCACGTCGACACCGGCGCGAAACTGCCGCGCGAGCTCTTCGACAAGATGATCGCCGCCAAGAATTTCCAAAGCGGGCTCGGCATGCTGCGCCAGATCGTCTTCTCGATGTACGACATGCTGCTGCATACGAGCTTCGATCCGGATGGAGCGCAAAGCGCCAACGAGCTCGCTCGCGAAATCAACGCGCGCTATCACGTCATCGAGCAAGCGAGCTTTTCGCGCTGGCCCAATACGTTCAGCCATATTTTCGCGGGCGGCTACGCGGCGGGGTACTACAGCTATAAGTGGGCGGAGGTGTTGTCGGCCGATGCCTACGCGGCCTTCGAAGATGCAGCGAAAGCCGCGCAAGGCAGCGTCCTCGATGTCGCGACGGGCACGCGCTACCGCCAAGAAATCCTCGAAGTCGGCGGTAGCCGTCCCGCGATGGATTCGTTCAAGGCGTTCCGCGGCCGCGCCCCGACCATCGACGCGCTGCTGCGGCACAACGGCATGGCGCAAGCGCCGCTGCAGGCGGGTTGACGCCGAGCAAGCGCATCGCAGACGCAACGAAGGGCGTCAGCGGCTCAGTTTGAAGTCGATTTCGCCGGGACGCCCTTCGAGCGCAAGCGTCGCGCGCGCCGCCGGTGTGCGCGCAACGATCCTGCCGCGACGCACGACAGCGAGCCGCGTCGCGCGCAACCGAATCGCCTCGATCGGATCGCGCGCGTCGAGCACGACGCAATCGGCGCGGCATCCCGGCGCAATGCCGTAGCCGTCCAGATTCAAAATGCGCGCGGCGTTGACGGTCACCGCGTCGAACGCGGCGCGCATCGCATCGACGCCGGTCATTTGCGCCACATGCAGGCCCATATGGGCGACTTCGAGCATGTCGGCCGAACCCAAGCCGTACCACGGGTCCATCACGCAATCGTGACCGAACGCGACGTCGATGCCGGCCGCCATCATCTCGGGCACGCGCGTCATGCCGCGGCGCTTGGGATACGTATCGGCCCGCCCCTGCAGCGTGATGTTGATGAGCGGATTGGCGATCGCGGCCACGCCTGACTCGCGCATCAACGGAAGCAGCTTGCTGACGTAGTAGTTGTCCATCGAATGCATCGACGTCAGATGCGACCCCGCCACGCGGCCGTGAAGCCCCAGCCGGTAGGCCTGCGCACAGAGGGTCTCGATGTGGCGCGAGAGCGGATCGTCCGATTCGTCGCAATGCATGTCGACGGGCAATCCCTTATCCGCTGCGAATTCGCATAGTAGGCGAACTGATTCCGCGCCGTCCGCCATCGTTCGCTCGAAGTGGGGAATGCCGCCGACGACATCGACGCCCATCGCCACCGCCCGCTTCAAATTATCGAACGCGCCCGGCGAGCGCAGCAGCCCATCCTGCGGGAAGGCCACGAGCTGCAAGTCCAAATACGGCGCGACGCGGCGCTTGACCTCGAGCAGCGCTTCGACCGCAAGCAAGCGGGGATCGCAAACGTCGACGTGCGAGCGAATGGCGAGCAGGCCTCGTGCGACGGCCCAATCGCAATACCGAAGCGCGCGTTCGATCAGCGCCTCTTGCGTCAATTGCGGCTTGAGCTCGCCCCAAAGCGCGATGCCTTCTAGCAGGGTGCCCGATGCGTTGATGCGCGGCAGACCGTAGGACAACGTGGCATCCAGATGAAAATGCGCATCGACGAATGCCGGCGTGACGAGCGAGCCCGCGGCGTCTATCTCCTGCGCGGCCTTCGCCGGGAGGTTGGGCTCGACTGCGATGATGCGGCCGTCCTCCATGGCGACGTCGACCGGTGCATCGCGACCGGTAACGTGCTCGCACAGTGCGGCGCGACGAATGATGAGATCCATGAACGGCTCCTCGGGCGTTGGGCCGGCGCACAGCGCCGGTGACGCGGGTTATTTCCGGCATCGGATGCGCACGGCGCGCACACGAAAGGCGCGCACATACAAGCGCGTGAGTCACGCTCGATTCTAGCCCTGCGCGCTTGACCCTCGGCGCCTAGCCGGCCGCACCACGCTCGTCATGGGACTCGTCGTCGAACAGCGGGAATTGCCCTCGCCCGGCGCCGTCGTCCTCGTCGAGCCGCACCCCTACGCCCAGCAACCGGACGGGCCGGTCGCGACGCGCGAAACCCTTTTCGAGCAATGCGATGAAGGTAGGCAGATCGGTTTCGCCGGCGACGCATTCGACCGTCGTACGTTGGAAATCTGCGAAGCGAATCTTCACGTAGAGCTTGCGGATGGCCGCCGCTGCGCCCACTCGCTCGATGCGCACGTCGAGCTGCTCGGCGAGCAACCGTATCTGCTCTGCGCACTCGCCGAGGGTTCGCAGATCGTTCACGTACGTCGTTTCGACACTGACCGACTTGCGTTCCTGATCGGGTTGCACGGCGCGATGATCGTTCCCGCGCGACAAGTCGTACAACCTGCGTCCGAATGCGCCGAAGCGCCGATGTAGATCGACGAGCGACCACGCGCGCAGATCGCGGCAGGTTTCCACCCCGAGTTGCTCGAGCTTGGCGGCGGTGACTTTGCCGACGCCGAAGATTTTGCGCACCGGCAGCGCGGCGACGAAGGCATCGACTTCATGAGGACGGACGACGAACAACCCGTCGGGCTTGTTCCAATCGGAGGCGATCTTGGCGACGAATTTGTTTGGCGCGATGCCCGCCGATACCGTCACGCCAAACGTAGCGCGCACGCGCTCGCGAATTTCGGCGGCCATCAAGGTCGCGCTGCCTTTGCAGTGCGGCGCGAGCGTGACGTCGAGATAGGCTTCATCCAGCGACAAAGGCTCGACGATCGGCGTGTAGTCGCGGTAAATCGCCATGATCTGACGCGACGCCACGCGATACTTCTCCATGGCCGGCGGCAGGATCAGGAGGCCCGGGCACTTGCGCATGGCAAGCGCCGAGGACATCGCCGAATGCACGCCGAACCGGCGCGCCTCGTAGTTGCACGTGGCGACCACGCCGCGCTGCTCGGGCCGCCCCCCAACCGCGAGCGGCCGGCCGCGCAAACTCGGATCGTCGCGCATTTCGACCGATGCGTAGAAGCAATCGCAGTCGCAGTGGATGATTTTGCGCGCGAGCGAGGCCTCAGCGCCGGGTGGCGCCGGAACGGAGGCCGGTGAATTCGGTGCGCGCGTGCTCAAGGTGAGCGTTACTGTACAAAAACACAGTAATCATTTCAAGCGACCTGATGATGGCGGTTTCGGCCTACTCGGCTTCGGCGCCCCAACCTCACGACATTCGCCCCTGCCCAGAAAGCAAAAACCCGCTGATAGCAGCGGGTTTTTGTGTTTGGTTGCGGGGGTAGGATTTGAACCTACGACCTTCGGGTTATGAGCCCGACGAGCTGCCAGACTGCTCCACCCCGCGTCAGAGAAATAAATTATACGAGACTTCGTGCAGCGCGTCAAACAATACTATCGACGACCCCGCCATCGACTCGCAATGCCGCGCCTGTCGTCGCCGAGGCTTGGGGCGAGCAAACGTAGACGACGAGATTGGCCACTTCCTCAACGGTCGCCGGACGCTGCAAGATCGAACTGGCGCGATGCTCACGCACGAAGTCGACGGCGACTTCGTCGATATCCCTGCCGGCTTTCGCCGCGACGCCCTCCAGCATGTGCTTGACGCCGTCGGACATCGTCGGGCCGGGCAGCACTGAATTGACGGTCACCTGCGTGCCGGCCGCCAACTTCGCCAACCCGCGCGCGATAGCCAATTGCGCAGTCTTCGTCATGCCGTAATGAATCATGTCGACGGGGATGTTGAGCGCCGACTCCGACGAAATGAAAACGACGCGCCCCCAATTGCGTTCGAGCATGCCCCGCAGGTAGTGACGCGCGAGGCGCACGCCCGACATGACGTTCGTTTGAAAGAATCGCTCCCATGTTTCGTCGGCGACATCGAAGAAGGGTTCCATCCCATAAATACCGGCGTTGTTGACGAGGATATCGGCCTCGGGCATCGCTCCCACGAGCTTGGCGACGCCCGTGGCCGTGGACAGATCGGCGGCGATACCGCGCGCGTCCACACCGGGCACGGTCTCGCGCAATGCATCGAGCGATTTCACGACGGAAGCTTCGCTGCGCCCGTTGATGATCGTGCGAGCGCCCGCGCGGGCAAGGCCCGTGGCGATGGCAAAGCCGATGCCGGCCGTCGATGCGCTCACGAGTGCAGTCCTGCCTGTCAGGTCGATGTGCATGATGTTCTCCGTAGTTTCGGTCCGAGAAGAGATGCGTCGCGGCCCACCGAGCCGCGAGCCGCGCTTGTTGCTATTTTGGCGCAGAGCGGGCTTTCCTCGTTTACCATCACGTCTGGCTCGCCCCAGCCGCCGACGCGGCGAGCGAAGGCTGCGCGGCGCGCGGCCAATTCACGGGCGCGGCGACGCAACGAGAGGACTCCACCTACTCCCCGTGCGGCAACATACGAGAGCACCATGAAAATCGCCACTTGGAATGTCAATTCGCTGAAGGTTCGCCAGCAGCACGTCATCGATTGGCTCGAATTGAGCCATGTCGACGTGCTCTGCCTGCAGGAATTGAAAATGCCCGACGAAAAGTTTCCGCGCGCCGAACTCGCCGCAAAGGGCTATCGAAGCTGGTATGCCGGACAAAAGACCTATAACGGTGTGGCGATCGTCGTACGCGATGGCGTCGAAGTCGACGAGACGCAAATCATCCGCAACATCCCCGGCTTCGACGATGAACAACAACGCTTGATCGCCTTGACCGTCGGCGGCGCGCGTATCGTCTCGGCCTACTTCCCGAACGGGCAAGCCCCCGGCACCGACAAGTTCGCCTACAAGCTGCGCTGGCTAGAGGCGCTTGCGCAATGGCTCAAGGGTGAACTCCACGCCCATCCGAAACTCGCGCTGCTAGGCGATTACAACATCGCCCCCGAAGACCGCGACGTTCACGATCCGAAAGCCTGGGAAGGTCAGAACCTCGTTTCGCCCGAAGAGCGTGCGGCGTTCGCCAAGCTAGTCGAACTGGGCTTGGTCGATGCCTTCCGTAAGTTCGATCAGCCCGAGAAAACCTTCACGTGGTGGGACTATCGCATGCTCGCGTTCCGTCGCAACGCGGGGCTGCGCATCGATCACATCTTGCTCTCGCCCGACCTTGCGCAAGGCTGCATCCTATGCGAAGTCGATAAGACGCCGCGTAAATGGGAGCAGCCGTCCGATCATGCGCCTGTGATCGCGCAAATCGATTAAGGACGACCGGCGCAATGGACAAGGCCGACGCTCCGTTGGAGTCGTCGGCCTTTTTATCCGCGCATCGCGATGCGCAACTACACGCCACTACACGCGCCGTTATGGCTCCAAATGAAGCTCTTGGATTTTGCGCGTGATGGTGTTGCGGCCTATGCCGAGCCGCTCCGCCGCTTCCACTTTGCGGCCGCGCGTGAAGTCGAGCGCTTCGCGAATGACGGCCGCCTCGAAGCGCCGCGCGAGTTCGTCCATCACATCGACCGTGTTCTCCCGCAGCATGCGCGCAACTTCCGCGCGTAGACCGCTCTCCCACACGCTGACGGGCACTCCGGTCGCAATGCCGGCCAGCGCGGCCGGCGCGATTGGCGTGCCGTTGCGCTCGACGCCATCGGCGGTAGCGGCGCCGACCGATATCGCCGGCGTCATACCGGCACCGGCGATGATTTCGCCGCTCCCTTCGGGCGCCGCGCCGGGAACGAGATCGGGCGGCAAGTCCTTGATCTCGATCGTCTGTGCGGGCGCCATCACGGTCAGCCAGTTTGCGAGATTCTCGAGTTGGCGCACGTTCCCCGGGAACGGCAACGTCGTCAGATAGGCGAGCGCCGCTTCGGACACGCGCTTGGGCTCGACGCCAAGATCGCGCGCGCTCTTTTGCAGAAAGTGGCGCGTGAGCAGCGGGATATCCTCGCGCCGTTCGCGCAACGCAGGCAGACGCAAGCGGATGACGTTCAGGCGGTGATACAAGTCCTCGCGGAACAATCCTTGACGCACGCGCGCTTCGAGATTCTGGTGCGTCGCGGCGATCACGCGCACGTTGGCACGCAGCGGGCTGTGGCCGCCGACGCGATAAAACTGCCCGTCCGAGAGCACACGCAACAAGCGCGTTTGCAAATCGAAGGGCATGTCGCCGATTTCGTCGAGAAACAGCGTGCCGTTTTCCGCCTGCTCGAAGCGGCCTTGCCGCATGGCCTGCGCCCCCGTGAACGCGCCGCGCTCGTGTCCGAAGAGCTCGGACTCGAGCAGATCCTTCGGAATCGCGGCCGTGTTCAGTGCGATGAACGGGCCGTTCGCACGCGGGCTGTGCCGATGCAGCGCGCGTGCGACCAGCTCCTTGCCCGTGCCCGACTCGCCCGTGATCAGCACCGTCGCGGCCGAATGCGAAAGCCGCCCGATTGCGCGAAACATGTCTTGCATCGCTGGCGCCTGCCCCAGCATTTCCGGCGCATCGGCCATCTGCACGTCGCTCGCTTGCGCCCCGCGCAGGCTTTCGTCCACCGCGCGGCGAATCAGTTCGACCGCCTTATCGACGTCGAACGGCTTGGCGAGATATTCGAACGCGCCGCCTTGAAACGCAGCCACCGCGCTGTCGAGATCGGAATACGCGGTCATGATGATCACGGGCAGCTCGGGCAGCCGCGTGCGGATCGCTTGCAACAGTTCGAGGCCCGACGCCCCCGGCATCCTGATGTCGGAGACGAGCACCTGCGGGCTCTCGCGCTCGAGTGCGGCCAGCGCTTCGCGCACGTTCGCGAAACTGCGCGTCGGGAAATTCTCGCGCGCCAGCGCTTTCTCGAGCACCCAGCGAATCGATTGGTCGTCGTCTACTATCCAGATCGGCTTCATGGAGTTGGGTCTTATCAATTCAATTGACGAGCGGCAGCAAAATCTGAAACTCGGTATGGCCGGGGCGGCTCTCCACCTCGATCAAGCCATCGTGCTGCTGCACGAAGGTCTGAGCGAGCGTCAAGCCGAGCCCGCTTCCGTCCTCGCGGCCGGACACGAGCGGATAAAAAATACGGTCACGAATCTCCTCTGGGATCCCCGGCCCGTTGTCGATCACCCGCAAGTCCAATGCCAACTTGCATAGGCGTTTGGCGATCGTGACCTTGCGCGCCACACGCGTGCGCAACGCGATGCGCGCGTCGCCCTGGCCGATACGTTCGCGCAGCGCCTGCGCTGCATTGCGCACGATGTTGAGCAACGCTTGGATCAGTTGCTCTTTGTCGCCGCGCAACTCCGGCACGCTTACGTCGTAGTCGCGCTCGATCGTGAGACCGCGCGGAAACTCGGCCAAAATGACGGCGCGCACGCGCTCGCATACTTCGTGAATATTCACGTCGCCCACGATATGCGGATGCCGATGCGGCTCGAGCAGGCGATCGACCAGCGTTTGCAGACGGTCGGATTCCTTGACGATCACCTGCGTGTATTCGCGCAATTCGAGGCGCTCGCGCGCACCCAATTCGAATTCGAGCAGTTGCGCCGCGCCGCGGATTCCACCCAGCGGATTCTTGATCTCATGAGCGAGATTGCGAATCAGTTGTTTGTTGGCGATCGATAAATCGTGAATGCGCTCCTCGCGGTCGGTGCGCAAATGGCGCTCGTTCTCGAACAGTTCGAGCAGGACGTAATCGGGCGCACTTTCGAGGAACCCAACAACCACATGCACATGGAGCGGCTCGCGCCCCACGCGTTCGAGCACGGTATCCAAATGCGTCGCGTGAAAACGATGCTCCGCGATCGCCGCGATCGTCGTCCCGAGATCCTCACCGTTGGCGAAGAGCTCCGACCACGACATCTGCATCAATTGCCGCCGCGACAAGTCGAGCATCGATTCCGCCGACGGGTTCGCGAACGCGATGCGCCGCGTGCTTTTATCGAGCAGAAGCACAACGGTGGGCAACGCCTCGAGCCCAGGGAGCAAACCCGACCGAACGAGCGCTTCGTCGTCGGAAAGCGGTTCCGACTGGCCTTTCTTCGCCTTGATCAAATTCTTGAGCACCATCGTCGATTCACCGGAACGAAAAGGGGACGGCGCCGCCGTCCCCTCGAGACCGTTCGCAAGCCTTGCGGGCCCGATGTGAGCAGGCCCCGATGCGCTTCGCCGACGACACATGCGAAGCGCATCGCACGGCTTACAGCGAGTAGTACATCTCGAACTCGATCGGGTGCGTCGTCATGCGGTAGCGTTGCAGTTCGGCTTCCTTCAGTTCCAGATAGGCGTCGAGCATGGCATCGGTGAAGACGCCACCGCGCGTGAGGAACTCGCGGTCCTTATCGAGCGCTTCGAGCGCTTGATCGAGCCCGGCGCACACGGTCGGGATCTTCGCGTCTTCTTCGGGCGGCAGGTCGTACAGATTCTTGTCCGCGGCTTCGCCCGGATGAATCTTGTTTTGCACGCCGTCGAGACCGGCCATCATCAGCGCCGAGAATGCGAGGTACGGGTTCGCCATCGGATCGGGGAAGCGCGTTTCGATACGGCGGCCTTTCGGGTTGCTCACGTGCGGAATGCGGATCGAAGCCGAACGGTTGCGCGCCGAGTAGGCGAGCTTGACCGGCGCTTCGAAGTGCGGTACGAGGCGCTTGTACGAGTTCGTCGTCGGGTTCGTGATCGCGTTCAGCGCGCGGGCGTGCTTGATGATGCCGCCGATGTAGAACAGCGCGAATTCCGACAGGCCGGCATAGCCGTTACCCGCGAACAGGTTCTGGCCGTCCTTCCAAATCGACTGGTGCACGTGCATGCCCGAACCGTTGTCGCCGACGACCGGCTTCGGCATGAACGTCGCCGTCTTGCCGTACGTGTGCGCGACGTTGTGGACGATGTACTTCAACTGCTGCGTCCAGTCGGCGCGCTGCACGAGCGTCGAGAACTTCGTGCCGATTTCGTTCTGGCCTTGGCCCGCCACTTCGTGGTGATGCACTTCGACCGGGATCCCGATCTGCTCGAGCAACAGGCACATTTCCGAGCGCATGTCTTGGAACGAATCCACCGGCGCGACCGGGAAGTAGCCGCCCTTCGTGCCGGGACGGTGACCCGTGTTGCCGCCTTCGAATTCCTTGCCCGACGACCACGGCGCTTCTTCCGAGCCGATCTTGACGAAGCAGCCCGACATGTCCGTGTTCCACTGGACCGAATCGAAAATGAAGAATTCCGGCTCCGGGCCGAAGAAGGCGGTGTCGCCGAGGCCTGTGCTCTTCAGGTAGGCTTCGGCGCGCTTGGCGAGCGAGCGCGGATCGCGTTCGTAGCCCTTGCCGTCGGCCGGTTCGACGACGTCGCACGTCAGCACGAGCGTCGGCTCTTCGTAGAACGGGTCGATGAAAGCCGTGTTGGCATCGGGTACGAGCAGCATGTCCGAGGCTTCGATGCCCTTCCAGCCGGCAATCGAGGAACCGTCGAACGCATGGCCGCTTTCGAACTTGTCTTCATCGAACGCCGACAGCGGCACCGAGACGTGCTGCTCCTTGCCGCGCGTGTCGGTGAAGCGAAAGTCGATAAACTTGACGTCCTCGTCCTTGACGAGCTGCATGACGTCGGCCACGGATTTACTCATATCCTGTTCTCCATTTAATAGGGTTCGGCGGTTCTTCGCTTCATCCCGCTTCGGCTCATTGCGCCGCCCAAGCCAAATCCGGTAATTCCAAGCGATCGCCGCCGGTAAAAGCAGCTTCCATGCCAGAAACAAAAAAGCGTGCGTGCCGCGGCGGTGCAACTGCATGTGAGCCGCTCAACGACGCGCCCTGCGGTGGAGCCGGCCGATACGCGATGAGGGGCGGCTCGCGCTGGGACAGCTCCCCAACCGGCACCGTTATGGTGCTTGCTCGTGCAACGGGCGGCCGGATTCTCCCATTGTGGTGCATATTGAGCGGCATTGCACAATTTTGGCGCATTTGCGCCATCATCGCCATGCACCATGGTGCATCGAGCGTCGGGATGGCATCGCGCTAGAATGTGCGCTTGCCATGACGATTTTGCGAACGAAGGAGACAACGGCCATGAGCTCGCTCGAACAAATCCTTGCGCAGGCCGATAAACGCCGCGCCGAACATCAACTAGCGTATGCGGGAGCCCTCTCGCCGGCCGAGGCGTTCGAGTTGCTGCAACTCGATTCGAGCGCGCGGCTGGTGGATGTGCGCACCCGTGCGGAATTGGACTGGGTCGGCCGCCCACTCGTCGGCGACGGTCAATACGCGCACGTCGAATGGACGCGCTACCCGGGCGGCGTGCCCAACCCGGAATTCCTGATCCAGTTGGAGCAGGCGGTAGGTTCCGCGGATACGCCCGTGCTGTTTCTGTGCCGCAGCGCGGCGCGTTCGAAGCTTGCGGCCGTGGCGGCCGCACAGGCGGGCTATGCGCGAGCCTTCGATCTGCTGGAAGGCTTCGAAGGCGATAAAGACGGCAACGGCCATCGCAAGACGGTTAGCGGCTGGTGCTTCCGCGGGTTGCCTTGGATGGGGGCTTAGCGTCGTCGTTTCTGGCGGCCCGAGCGCCCGAGCGTCGGCGCGACCCGCGCCCTAACCGGCCTCGGGCTCGACGATGTCGCCGCCGAGCAGATGCACGCCCTCACGCAGCTTGACGAAGGCCGCGGCGACAGCCTCGGGCTCGCCTTTGACACCCAGGTCGATATGACGCCGTGCGAAGACGCCGCCGCGCTCGGCGTCGCCCACGCTCGGCAGGCTAAACACGCGCACGCCCGGGAAATCGGCTTCGATTTTCTCCATGAGCGGCGTGAGCGTCGACTCCATTAGCTCGAACACGTATAGCGAGCGCTCGGCATGCGCGACCGCATGGTGCAAGTGCGCGTACTTCGTATCGAGCACCCATTCCATCATGGGCCAAGCCATCACGGGGAAACCCGGCACGAAATGATGATCGCCGATCGAGAACCCGGGAATCTTGTTGTAGCCGTTCGGGATGATCGATGCGCCGCGCGGGAATACGCCCATGTTCAAGCGATGCAGATTCTCCGGGGATTCCAGATCGAGCGGCTGCGACGCCGTGGCGGTTGAGCTTGCAGCGCCCGCATGCATTTCGCGGATGCGGGCGCGGATCAACTCGGCGGCCTCGGGATGCAGTTCGAGCGGCACGCCGAGCGCTTCGGCCGCGCATTGCCGCGTATGGTCGTCGGGCGTGGCGCCGATGCCGCCCGTGGAAAAGACGATGTCGCCCGATGCCAACGTGCGCTTGAGCGTGGCGGTGATGCGCTCGCGCTCGTCGCCGACGTACTCGGCCCAAGCCAGCGTGAGCCCGCGCGCGCCGAGCAATTCGATGACCTTGGGCAGGTGCTTGTCGACGCGCCGGCCCGAAAGGATTTCATCTCCGATGATGATCACGCCAAATGCCATAGACCGCCCTCAGGTGGAAGGAAACGCCTCGTCGGCGCGTAAGCGCTGCAATGCGTCCAGGCAATAGTGGCCGAACCAGAGCGCCGAAAACACGAGGATAAACGCATAGATCCAAATCGTGGCGGCTGCGATCACCGGAAACAGCACGATGAGCCAGATCGAGGCGGCCCAAATCAGCGTCGGCACCGTGCCCATGAGACCGGTGGCGATGCCGATCGCGAGGAGCGGCGCGCGATGACGCCGGATCAGCGCCCGGCGCTCTTCCCGGCTCGCATGCAGGGCCAGCGCATCGTAGGTCATCACCCGGTAGGTCAGCCACCCCCACAGCAGCGGCGGAATGATGGCAAAAAGCGGCGGAAACAGCCATAACGGCAGCGTCACGATGAACAGCACGATGCACACGATCGTCGTCACGAGCGTGTGTGCGAGGCTGCCGTACCAGGTGCCGCCGCGCCGCTGCTCGAGATCGGCGAAGCGCCGCAACGAGAGATGCCGCACGACCATCGGCATGGAAATGGTCGCGATGAGCAGCAACACGGTCGTGACGATGAGCGGGATCGCCAGCGAGATCACGATGAAGGGCGCCAGCGCCGCGTGCAGCGAACTCAAGCCGATCCAGTCGAACGCGCGATAGAGCGATTCGCCGAGCCACGACCCGGTCAACCGCACCCTGACCGCGTCGACGAGCGGCTGCCACATGAACCACAGCAAGAGTCCCCACCCCGCCGCCGCGACCGCGAACGGCATGAACGTGAGCCAGAGCATGCGCGGATGCAGCGCGCTGGCGGCCGCCCTGCCCAACGAGCGCAGAAAATCCGTCATTCGCAGGCCCCGTCAGAGCGCGGCGGCATCCCTGCCGCCCGCCTTCGCGCGGCCCACGCCGAGCCGCCGCGCGATGCGCACGAACGCGAGCCAATGCTGCGAAACGAACCCTTCTCCATACGATTGCCCCTCCCGCTCTTGGCGAATACCTGTCGGTTCGAGCGCGCGATTCCACGACGCGGTCTTGAACAGCATATCCCACCAAGGCAACAGCACGCCGAAGTTGCAACCATAGGCAGAACCCTCGTGACCATAGCCCACGGCATGATGACGCCGATGAAACGCGGGACTGACGAGGAGCCGCTCGAGCACCCGGCCGAAGTCGAGGCGCGCATTGCAATGCTGGACGCTTTGCAAGAAGTTGGTCACGGCCGAGAGCACGACGAATTGCGTCGGCGCGATGCCGATGGCGAGCGCGGTGGCCGCGAAAAATCCCGCTTGCAGCACGTCGTCGAGCAAATGATTGCGGTCGTCGCACCAGAGCGACATTTGCCGCTGGCTGTGATGCACCGCGTGCAGTTCCCACCAAACCCCGATCCGATGCTGCCAGCGGTGATACCAATAACCCGCGAAATCGAGCACGGTCAGGTAAATCGCGAACGCGACGAGCGGTTGCGAGGTCACGCCGGGCCACAGCGTATCGAGATTGAGATTCGCGATGCCGTGGTAGCGAAGCCATACCTGCGTCCGGTCGAAGATCGGCTGGAACGCGACGAAGAAGAATAGGTTGAACAGGCCAAGCTTCGTCACCCACGTGTACAACACGTCGACGCGCACGGCTTTGCGCTCCGCCCACCGCTCGACGGGCCGCAGCGCTTCGAGCGGTCGCAGCAGGCCATACATCGCGACGATCGTCAGAAAGCCGATGATGACGGGATACAAGGCGTCGTAGGCGTCTTCGTCGTAATCCATCGCCCCGATTTTGAAGAGCAAGGGCTGAACGACATCGACGAAGAGCCAGGTTTGCAGCGAGGAAACGAGCGAATCGAGCGACGCGACGATCAGATGCAGCATGGCGAACCGGACCCGCGAAGCGTGCTCAAGCGCCGTTGGGCGCCGTCACCGGCGCGCGGTCGAAGAAATAGATGCCGTGCGGCGAGCGCCCCACGGCGATCGTCTTGACGAGCTTGCGCGTCGTCAGATCGATCACGCCGACGTGCTTGGCAAAGCGGAACGTCACCCACAAATAGCGCTTGTCGGCAGTCAATTCCATGTCGTCCGGGCCGGGCATGAGGCCCGTGATGTCGCCGACGTTCATCAGCGTGTTCTCGTCGATGATGCTGATCGTGCTCGCCACGCGATTGCTGACCGCCACGTGCGTGCCGTCGTCGAGCGAGCGGAAGTTGTGCGCGCCCTTGCCCGTTTGGATCCGCTTGACGATGGTTTGCTTGCGCCAATCGACGACAGCCACGTCGTCCTCACCCGTCATGCCCACGAGCAGGTACTTGTCCCCCGGCGTCAGCCAGAGCCCCGCCGGCGTGTTGCCGACGTTCATCTTCCACTTGACCGACTGCGTCGCGAGATCGACGGCGGCGATTTGGCCCGACACCTGCAGCGAGACGAGCACAGTCTTGCTGTCGTTGGTGAACGCCATGTGGCTCGGCATCGTCGCGAGCGGCAGGCGCTTGACGAGCGTCGGCGTCGCCGTCTTCCCGTCGTAGGCGTAAATGTCGAGGCGGTCCAAGCGCAGCCCAGTCGTCACGAACCATTTGCGGTCCGGCGAGAAGCCGAGTTGATACGGGTCCTCGATGTTTTCGAGGCGTTTTTGCACTTTGCCCGTCTTGGGATCGACGAACATCAGATCGTTCGACACGGAATCGGCGACGATCAGCGAGCGCCCGTCCGGGGTCGCCATCAAGTGATGCGGCTCCTTGCCCGTCGGCGTCTTGCCGGCGAGGACCTGCTGCGTCGCTTCGTCGATCAGCGACAGCGTGGCTTCACCGGAATTGAGGACGATGACGTTGCTCGCGTGCGCCACGGGGCATACCAGAGCGGCAGCGACACACACAGCCGCGAGCGCGCCGGCGGCGCGTTTGGCTCGCCCGGCGTAAGAAAGAAAAGAAGTAAGCATGAGCACTCGTTGGGAAAATCGCCGCCATCATAAAACGTTTGCGACGCGGCGCGGTTGACCGCCAGCGAAAAAAGACGGCGCCCGGCGCGAAGCGCGCGCAGCCTTTAACGGGGCGGCATCGCGGTCTCGCGCGGTCCGCGCGGTCCGTTCGCACTCACGCGCTCACCGCTGCATCGATTCCCACACTTTGTGCAAACGCTTGATCGACACCGGCATCGGGGTGCGCAGTTCCTGCGCGAATAGCGAGACGCGCAGTTCCTCGAGCAACCAGCGAAATTCCGCGAGCCGCGCATCGGCCACGCCGCCGCGAGCCGACTGGGCGCGCTGATACTGCTGAACGAGCGGCAGCATTTCCGCGAACGCGCGGGCGTCGCGAGCCGGATCGGCCTTCAACTTGTCGATGCGCTGCGCGATGCCTTTGAGATAGCGCGGAAAATGCGCGAGCTGCGCGTACGTCGTATCGACGACGAAGCGCTTGCCCATGAGCGCCTGCACCTGCTGCTGCATATCGGCGTATGCCGCGGCGAACGGCTTGGCCTGCGCCAGCTTTTTCGTCACGGCGGCATATTCGCTCAGAATCTGCCCCACGAGCCGCGCGATTTCCTGCGCGAGCAGCGACAGCCGGCCCTTGCCTTCGTCGCGGCGCGCATGAAAGCTCGCGTCGTCATCGGGCAGCGGCTCTTGCAAACAGGCGCGATCGAGCGCGGTATCGATCAGTTGATCGCGCAACGCCTCCTGCGTTCCGAGCGGCATGAACTGCATCGCCATTTCGCGCAAGCCCGGCAGGTTCTTTTCCAAGTACTTGATCGGCTCGCGCAACTGCAGCGCGAACAGGCGGCGCAGGCCGGCGCGGTGAATTCTTGCGGCCTCTTCGGGCGAGTCGAACACCTCGACATCGCAATGCGTCGTGCGATCGACGAGCGCCGGATAGCCGAACAACGTCTGTCCGCCCCGGCGAATTTCGAGCAACTCGGGCAGCTTGCCGAAGTTCCACGTCGTCAAGTTGTCGTACAGCGCCGTCGTGGCGGCTGCAGACGCCCCGGCAGCCACGACGCCGGGCGCTCCGCCGGCGTCGCGGGCGCGCGTGCCGCCCGTCTCGCGCTTGGCCTCGCCGCTCGGTCGCGCTGCCTGCGCCGCGTCGGCGGAGTTCAAGGCCGCGCCCGCGGCGATTTGCTGGAAATGCCGCTGCGCATCCGCCCCCAGTTCGCCCCGCAACTGGGCCAAATTGCGGCCCATCGCGAGTTGCCTGCCGTGCTCGTCCACCACCTTGAAATTCATGAACAAATGCGCCGGCAGCGTTTCGAGCTTGAAGTCGGTCGACTTCAGCGCGACCTGCGTTTGCTCGCGCACGTCGGCGATCACAGCCTCGACGAGCCCGGAGGCGCCGCGCATCGCTTCGCTCGGACGAGCCCCGACGCGCGTTTCGTGACGCTCGACGAAAGCGGCCGCATACTCGGGCAGCGGCACGCAATGGCGCCGCAGCTTTTGCGGCAGCGATTTCAACAGGAGGTGGACCTTCTCTTTGAGCATGCCGGGCACGAGCCATTCCGTGCGGCGCTGATCGACCTGATTGAGCGCATAGAGCGGCACGGTCAGCGTGACACCGTCGCGCGGCGACCCAGGCTCGAAATGGTATGCGAGCCCCATTTCGACGCCGGCCATCGTCAGGCGCTTCGGGAACAGGTCGGTCGTGACGCCGGCCGCCTCGTGCCGCATCAGATCGTCACGCGACAAATACAGCAAGCGCAACTTGTCTTCGGCTTGCCCGCTCTTCTTCACTTCATCGCGATACCAGCGCTCGAACGCCGCGCCCGTGTAGACGCCGGCGCCCAGCGCCTGATCGTAGAACGCGAAGATCAATTCGTCGTCCACCAGCACATCCTGCCGCCGCGACTTGTGTTCGAGCTGCTCGATATCGGCAAGCAGCTTGCGGTTGTGCGCGAAGAAGCCCAGCTTCGTATCGAACTCGCCTTCGACGAGCGCCCCGCGAATGAACAACTCCCTCGCGCGGGCGGGGTCTTGCCGGCCGAACGCCACCCGGCGGCGGTGATAGACGGGTAGACCGTAGAGCGTGGCGCGCTCGAACGCCGTGACCTGCGCGGGCCGTTTCTCCCAATGCGGCTCGGACAGCGACTTCTTCAGCAGATGCCCGGCCACTTTCTCGATCCACTCCGGCTCGACCTTGGCGAGGCACCGCGCGTAGAGCCGGCTCGTTTCGACGAGCTCGCCGGCCACGACCCAGCGCCCCGCCTTCTTGACGAGCGTCGAGCCCGGCCAAAGATAGAACTTGATGCCGCGCGCGCCGAGATAGTGCGGCTCGTCGTCGGCCTTCAGGCCCACGTTGCCGAGCAAGCCCGTGAGCAGCGCTAGATGGATCTGCTCGTAGGTCGCCTCGCTTTCATTCAAGCGCCAGCCGTGCTCGCGCACGACGGTCAGCAACTGCGAATGGACGTCGCGCCACTCGCGCAACCGCAAGTGCGACAGAAACTGCGCCCGGCAAGCGTCGACCAGTTGCCGATTCGATTTCTTGTGTGCGACCGCCTCGCCGAACCACTTCCAGATCTTGAGCCACTGCAGGAATTCGGAACGATCGTCCGCGAAACGCCGGTGCGCTTCATCCGCCTGCTCTTGCGCATCCGCGGGCCGCTCGCGCGGGTCCTGCACCGACAGCGCGCTGGCGATCACGAGCACCTCGCTCAACGCCTGCTGGTCGCGCGCGGCCAGTATCATGCGGCCCACGCGCGGGTCGAGCGGCAAACGCGCCAGCTCGCGGCCGAGCGGCGAGAGCGCATTGTCGTCGTCGACGGCGCCCAATTCCGCCAGCAACTGATATCCGTCGGCGATCGCACGCCCCGGCGGCGGCTCGATGAACGGGAACGACTCGATCTCCGTCAGATGCAGGGACTTCATCCGCAAAATGACGGCCGCCAGCGACGAGCGCAGGATTTCAGGATCGGTGAAGCGCGGCCGGCCTTGGAAGTCGAGCTCGTCAAAGAGACGAATGCACACGCCGTCCGCCACGCGCCCGCAGCGGCCCGCGCGTTGGTTCGCGGCGGCTTGCGAAATCGGCTCGACTTGCAGTTGCTCCACCTTGTTGCGATACGAATACCGCTTCACGCGCGCGAGCCCCGTATCGACGACATAGCGGATGCCGGGCACCGTCAACGAGGTTTCGGCCACGTTCGTCGCGAG
>SCRN01000016.1 GCA_004322045.1 Paraburkholderia sp. | reverse complement strand
GACCCAAGTCGCCGGCCCACAGCCTTCGATTCCATCGTTCTGATTCCCACTTGATCAAGTGGGAATCAGATTGCCGACTCCGCGAACCTATGAACAGACGGTGGTGAAGCAACGCTTACCCTTCAGCAACCGAAGCCCGTCTCTAATCACCTCGCTATCGCTGTTGTAGTCCCCGCCCGCAGTTTGCTCGCGGACGAAGTCGAGCAGTTCGGGCGTCAACGTAATCGTCAAGCGTTCGCTAGCCATGATTTGGCTCCCCTATCCGTTCCAGTATGACACTATCATACACCGGCGGAGCGCGCCCTATGGGCGGGATCAGCGCTCGATGGATGTTATTCCTCGCTGTCCCGCACCGCGGTCGAAAACGTCACCCTAACATCGGATACATCTCAAAACCAGGAGCAAGGCACCCTACAGACTCCAGCGAACGAGCAGAATTTCCGAATCGCTGAGTCGGAGTTTCGGGGCGGCCGCCACTGAACGTCTCAAGAGGAATTTCCGGGGAAGCAAACACTCTCCGAGTAGTGGAAAGAATCGTCTTTCGGCTAAGCTACGCCAGCAGCCATTTTCGCAACGCCTCCGATGCCCTTAACTTATCGGCATAAGGCACGGCCGCATAAGCCGGGCTGCTCGACGGCAGCTTGATGAGATCGAGCCATAGTCGGCTCTCGGCCAGCGCTTGCATCCCAATTTTCGCCGCCGTGCCACCGTTAAAAGCAACCGCTACTAGATTTGGCAACGCAGCCACAAGCGCCGCCAGATCGTTCGTCGCATGATCGCGAATCCGGCTATCGAGACTACCTTCCCGCTTCGCTTTCGCAATAACGTCCCACAAGCCCAGGCGGTGATCGAGCAGCGCTTGCAATCGCGCTTCGTACGCCATCCCCGGCAACGCCACCCCGATCACATCCCCGATCAAATGCCAAAACCGGTTGGGGTTTTGGCTAATTTGACATCTTCCGGGGCCTCACTCATTGAGCCCTATTCAGCCGACAGCAGCCTCGGCCTCCTCCGGTTCAATCGGAGGGGTATGGGTCAGCCGAATTTGCGCGATCATCCTAGTCAGCACGTCGAAGGCCAATTCCGGGGTAGCTTGAGTTGGGGTTGGCTTGTTCGGGTTTTGATGAGCGATCCAGTCTCGATATTGCTTGATCTGTTTGACCTGCCCGATCAGGTCGGCATCTACTTCGCCCTTGAAGAGATTGAGAATTTCGCCGAATCTCCAGTATTCAACCTCACTCTCGAACTTCTCCGCCAGCTTGGCCGAGTACTGTTGCGGATATCCCTCCGCAAGCAAACGGTTCGCCGTCTGCAGATGCTCGATGACAAATCGCTCAAATGTTGCGAACAGCGCCAGGATGGCGAGGTCCGCTACCTGTTTTGCCGCGTCTCGAAGGACCGTATTTGCTTCCTCCTCCGTAGCTCCGATGAACTGGGTGCGGCGGATGAGTTCCTCGTGCTGGACCTGAATCGTGCGCGTAGCGACCTTGAAACAATCGCTCGCCACGGAGAACGCCTTATAGACTGGATCGAGCGGGTTGTCAGAATTCATAATCGGAGACATCCGTAAGCAAGTCGAGGAATAGACTTTCTTCGACGCGCTTCGCTCGTCGGACTGTCGCCTCAATCCAATACCAGCCGTCTCCGTCGACGCCAGAAAGCATCGGCACGGATGAGGAGCTTGTGGCTCTCCCCGCTACGATAGCTTGCGTAGAAATCGCTGGACCTTTGCCAACATAGAAAAGGAATGCATGCCTCGTCACCCGGCCAACTAGGTCGATCCTCCCTTGCGCGCCGATAATTTTCGAGCCGACCGGCAAGATCTTCGCGACCGGCATACTGTTCTTAGAAATCGCAAGGCTTGGCGCGTCATATTCGGCCATTCGCTCTTCCCTGAGCGTCACGGCACCTCTTTCGACGGCCAGACCATGGCTTTCACACCAAGTCCTTGCGTCGGCCAGGAAGGTCTCAATGCGTTGCACATACTCTTCGGGAGAGAAGAGTATGGGTTCGTGGTTGGGCTCGGTCACAGTTGATCCTGTATGTCGTCACAATGCGCGCACGATGGCATGCCCGCACCTATCGCTCCGCTCACAATGGCGCGCATGGGTGGGCGATGGTTGGAGTTTCCCGGCAAACGCTATCTAAACATCAGCCTACCACCGAACTCATCTCAAAACGCGTAGCAACGGACCCCGACCGGCTCGCTGCAATCGAGCAGGAATTCCGAATCGCTGATTCGGAATTTTGGGCAAGCGCACCGCTGGATGTGCCAGGGTGTATTGATGGGCGAGCAAACACTCTCCGAGGTATGCAGAGAATCGCCTTTCGGCGGCCTACACCAGCAACCACTTGCGCAACGCTTCCCACGCCCGCAACTTCTCGGAGTAAGGCACTGCCGCATACGCCGGGCTGCTCGACGGCAGTCTGATGAGATCGAGAGACGTGCGGCTCTCCGTCAACGCCTGCATCCCGATCTTCGCCGCCGTGCCGCCGTTGAACGCAACCGCAGCAAGACTCGGCAACCCAGCCACGAGCGTGGCCAGATCGTTCGTCGCATGATCGCGAATGCGGCTATCGAGGCTCCCTTCGCGACGCGCCTGAGCGATCACATCCCACAATCCAATATGATGTTCGAGCAACGTATCAAGACGAGCCGGATAGTCCATGCCAACCAAATCTCGTTCTATCACGTCGCCGACAAGGGACCAAAATTTGTTCTTCGGATGCCCATAGTATTGGGCAAGAGTCAACGATCTCTCACCCGGCAGGCTGCCCAACACGAGCACGCGGGTATGCTCGTCGACGACCGGTGGAAACGAACGTTTGAACGTCACGACGATGACGGCGGCGGCGCGACGCGCCGAGTCAGCGCCGCGCGCTCTGTCGCGCGGTTCGGCCCATGTCCCGCATTCGACGGCCGTGCAGGGCGTCCGCCACGGTCGTGCCGAAGCACGAACGAAAGGGCATCGTCCGAACCGCCAACACGCGCCGGCTCAGCCAGACGCGCCCACAGCGCCGGCAGCATGCACTCGGTCACCATGAGCGGCGCACCATGCCGCACGAATACGGAACGCCGCGCGAGCAGTCCATGCGGCGCGTGTCCTTCGATCTGCCGTCGAGCCAGCACCGCTAGCGGGTGCCGCAACGCGAGCCGCGTGCTGACCAGCACCGAGCGCGCGACCGTGCTGTCGGCATAGAGCAACTCTGCAAGCGGCCGCGTCCGCAACCGCCGCATCGCCTGCCACACGCCACGGCTCGCGGCGAGCGGCGCAATGCTGTGCGCTGCGACGAACGGCACGCCATCCACCTCCAACACCACTTCTCGCACCCACACCCGTGTGCGCGGCGATACACGCAGCGCAGCGCACTCGTCGGGCCACGCGCAATCGACAGCCTCGCGCGTGACACGCACTCGCACCACGCCCAGCGTGCGCAAATGCGCCGTGAGCGAACGGCCGCGCGTGAGCCAGTCCTTTTGATCGAACGTCAATACGGGACGCTGGGCCGCGCGCCAGGCGCGGCCCGCTGCATCGTACCGAAGACGCGCCGCGCGCATCACCGCGTGAGCAAGAGCGCGTTCGTGCGCTTGACGAAGCTCGCGGGATCCTCGAGCGCCCCGCCTTCGGCCAGCATCGCCTGGTCGAACAGCAGATGACACCAATCGTCGAACTGGCTCTGCTCGGGCGAAAGCGCTTTCACCAGCGCATGCTCGGGATTGATTTCGAGGATCGGATGAAAATCGGGCGTTTTCTGTCCCGCGGCTTTCAGCATGCGCTGCAGGTAGCCCGTCATTTCACCGTCGTCGGCAACCAGGCACGACGGCGAATCGGTGAGCCGGAACGTCAGCCGCACATCCTTGGCCTTGTCCTTGAGCACTTCCTTCATCTTCTCGACGAGCGGCTTCATCGTCTCGCCGATGGCCTCGTGCGCCTTCTTCTCTTCGTCGTTGAACGCATCGAGATCGAGATCGCCGCGCGCCACGCTCGCAAGCGGCTTGCCGTCGAACTCGGTGAAGTAGGCCAGCGCCCATTCGTCCACGCGGTCGGTCAGCAGCAGCACCTCGATGCCCTTCTGACGGAACACTTCCAGATGCGGACTGTTCTTGGCCGCCTGCCACGTATCGGCCGTGACGTAGTAGATCTTCGTCTGCTCGGGCTTCATGCGCGAGACATACTCGGCCAGCGACACCGTTTGCTCCGCGCTATCGGTGTGGGTGGACGCAAAGCGCACGAGCTTGCCGAGGCGCTCGCGGTTGGCGAAGTCCTCGCCCAGCCCTTCCTTGAAGACCTGGCCAAACTCCTTCCAAAACGTCTCGTACTTGGCTTTGCCTTCTTCCGTTTCGGCGCCCGCGAGCTCCTCCAGCATCGACAGCACACGCTTGGTCACCCCCTCCCGGATCGCTTTGACGTCGCGGCTTTCCTGCAAGATTTCACGCGACACGTTCAGCGGCAAATCCGCCGAGTCGACGACGCCCTTCACGAACCGCAGGTACGACGGCAACAACTGTTCGGCGTCGTCCATGATGAAGACGCGCTTCACGTACAGCTTCAAGCCGCCGCGGTGCTCCCGGTTCCACAAATCGAACGGCGCGCGCGAGGGCACGTACAGCAATTGCGTGTACTCGCTGCGGCCTTCGACGCGGTTGTGCGTCCACGCGAGCGGATCTTGCTCGTCGTGCGCCAGATGGTGATAGAACTGCTTGTACTGCTCGTCTTCGACTTCGTTCTTCGGCCGCGTCCACAGTGCGCTCGCCTGGTTGACGGTTTCGTCTTCGTCCTTGACGACCATCTCGCCCTTCTCCGCGTCCCACTCCTCTTTCTTCATGAGAATCGGCAGGGCGACGTGATCGGAGTACTTGCGGATGATCGACTGCAACCGGTACGCCGACAGCAGTTCGTCCTCATCGGCGCGCAGATGCAGCGTGATGGTCGTGCCGCGCTGCGCGCGCTCGATCGTCTCGACCGAGAAATCGCCCTCGCCCGCGCTGACCCAGCGCACGCCCTCGGAAGCGGGCAACCCCGCGCGGCGCGTCTCGACGGTGATTTTGTCGGCGACGATGAAGCCGGAGTAAAAGCCCACGCCGAATTGGCCGATCAGCGCTGCATCCTTTTGCTGGTCACCGGAAAGCTGCGAAAAAAACTCTTTCGTGCCCGAACGCGCGATCGTGCCCAGATGCGATACGGCTTCGTCGCGGCTCATGCCGATGCCGTTATCGTCGATCGTGAGCGTGCGCGCCGTTTTGTCGAACGATACGCGGATGCGCAAGTTCGGATCGTTCTCGTACAGTTCGCTCTTGGCGATCGCTTCGAAGCGAAGCTTGTCGGCCGCATCCGATGCATTCGAGATCAGCTCGCGCAGGAAGATTTCCTTGTTGCTGTAGAGCGAATGAATCATCAATTGCAGAAGCTGTTTGACTTCTGCCTGAAAGCTCATGGTTTCTTGTGCCATGCTCTTCTGTTCCTCGTTGCGTTCGTAAATTCGGAAATGGCGGAAAAAGCGCCGGGTCGCGCGCCACCCGCGGCCCGCGAAGGCGGCGCGGCGCGCGAAGCCGCTTTCAAATGGGGGCGTCCGCCGACGTTTTCAAGGGCCGCACCGCGCGCTGCTGCGACTTCAAGTACCCGGCTAGAAAGCCCGGCAGCGCGGGATCGCCGCAGTTCGCGACGTTAAAGCGCATCCAGGTGGTCGGCGATTGCTGCGGGGAAAACAGACTGCCCGGGGCCAGCAAGAAGCCGGCCTCCTGCCCGGCCGCGGCAAACCCGTCGGCGTCGACACCCGCATCGGCCCACAGGAACATGCCCGCCGCAGGCATCCCGAACAGCGAGAATCCGGCCTGCTCGAGCATGCGGCCGCACTTGTCGCGCACGCCGTCCAGCCGCGCGCGCAGGCGCTCGACATGCCGCCGGTAGTGCCCCTCAGTCAAGATCTTGTAGAGCACGCGCTCGTTCAACTCCGGCGTCGTCATGCCGATCAGCACCTTCTGATCCGCGATCGCCTGCGCGATCTCTGGGGCGCAGGCGACGAAGCCCACGCGCAAGTTCGCCGTCAGCGTCTTCGAGAAACTGCCGAGATAGATCACGCGCCCGAGCTGATCGAGGCTGGCGAGCCGCGTGGCCGGGTAGCTCGGGGGACACAGGTCGCAATAAACGTCGTCTTCGATCACGACGAAATCGTATTCCTCGGCCAAACGTAAGATACGAAACGCCTGCGCCGGCGAGAGCGAGGTCCCGGTGGGGTTCTGCAACACTGAATTGATGACGAGCATCTTCGGCCGCCACGTCTTGACGAGCGCTTCCAATGCGTCGAGATCGGGGCCGCTCGGCGTATAGGGCAAGCCGACCAATTGAGCGCCTTGCGCGGCGAAGCGGCCGAACATCTGGAACCACGCCGGATCGCCGACGATCACGGCGTCGCCCGCCTGCACGTACAGACGCGCAATGAGATCGATCGCCTGCGTGATGCCCGAGACGAGCACGATCTGCTCCGGCGCCGCGCCTATCTCGAACTCTTCGAGCCGCGTCTGCAGTTGCTGGCGCAACGGCAGAAAACCCTGTGCCGTGCCGCTGCCCAACCATTGGCCGCCGCTTTGCCGACCCAGCGTGCGCAACGCACCGGCGACGAGCTCGCCGTCGAGCCAGCGGCTGGGCAGATAACCCAGACCCGGGCCTTTTTCCGGCGCACCGGTATGCAGCGTGTTGCGCAAAAGCCAAACGACGTCGATCGGGCGCTGCGCCGGCGTCTCGCCTGTCGCGCGCGCCGCGCCGAGCCGGCGCTCGCCCGGTGCTGCGCCGGCGCGCTCGCGCACGTAGAAGCCCGAGCCGCGCCGGGAGTCCAGATAGCCTTGCGCGACGAGCCGCTCGTAAGCCTCGACGACGGTGAAGCGCGAAACGCCCTTGTCCTGCGCGAGCTTGCGGATGGACGGCATGCGCATGCCGGGCCGAAAGACGCGCTCTTCGATTCGGCGACGCGCCCATTGCACGAGCTGCTCGACGAGCGTCAACTGCGAAGCGCCATGGGGCGCGGGAATGAGGTCGAGGGCAGTGGACATGGCGGCGATCTGAACTGTACCGAATAGTATCGCGCCGATTGTACCGTTACTGTGCCGGCGTGCGCGATTAGAGTGGATCCTGGCTCGATTCCCCATGACGGCCCGCTTAAGTCCCCTCGGCGCACTGTGCGCCGGGCACGCCGCTATCTTTGCCGCTTCCGATGAAAAACGCCTCCGCGCTCGAACTCGACCACCTCGTCGTCGCCGCCCGCACACTCGAAGAAGGCGCGCGCTTCATCGCCGATACGCTCGGCGTCGAGCCCGTTGCCGGTGGGACGCACGCTGCCATGGGCACGCACAACCGCCTCCTGCGCCTGTGGGGCAGCGCCTATCTCGAAGTCATCGCCATCGATCCGCAGGCCGAGCGCGAGCGCATCGGCCAGGACAGCGCCGCGGCGCCGGCGCGCCGGCGTTGGTTCGCGCTCGACGACCCAGCCATGCGGGAACGGCTGGCGCAAGGCCCCTACCTCGCCCATTGGGCCGCACGCGTGCCGCGCCCCAAAGACCTCGACCTCTGGCAACGGCAGTACCCCGGCCGGATCGCGAGCGTGACGCCCATGGCCCGCGGTGATCTCACCTGGCGCTTGACGGTGCCCGAGGACGGCGGGTTCCCGAGCTGGCAAGGCGCCGGCGACGGCATCGTGCCGACCTTGATCCAATGGGATACGGCTGCTCACCCGAGCGCGAGGCTGCCCGAAACCGGTTTCGCGCTCAAGCGGCTCACAGGGCGCCACCCGCAGGCCGATCGCGTGCGCGAGCAACTGCAATGGCTCGGGGCAGCCCACCTGATCGAACTCGATAGCGCACTAGAGGGCGCGCCAGCGCTCTCGGCCGAAATCGAAACGCCGTCGGGCGTCCGCACGCTCGCTTGAACGGGGCGAGACGGCCCACCCAACCTATTCCAAAGAAGGAGGCGCTTCGTGACGAAGTCGCGTGAAACGAAAGGCATGCTGCTCGGACTCGTCGGCGTCGTCATCTTCAGCTTGACGCTGCCGATGACGCACATCGTCGTCGAGCAATTTCATCCGCTGCTCAACGGCCTCGGCCGCGCGCTCGCGGCCGCGGTGCCCGCCGCCATGCTGCTCGCCTGGCGCCGCGAGCGCTTGCCCAATCGCGCCCAGATCAAAGGCTTGGCCGTCACGGCGCTTGGCGTGATCGTCGCGTTCCCGGTGTTTTCCGCCTGGGCGATGAAAACGGTGCCCGCCTCGCATGGCGCGCTCGTGAACGGCCTGCAACCGCTGTTCGTTGCGATTTACGCGGCCTGGCTCTCGCGCGAGCGGCCGTCGCCGGCGTTTTGGGCCAGCGCGGCCGTGGGCAGCGCACTCGTCGTCGCCTACGCGCTGCATGCCGGCGGCGGTTCGCTGCAAGCGGGCGACCTGCTGATGCTCGCTGCCGTGGCGATCGGCGCGCTCGGCTACGCCGAAGGCGCTCGTCTCGCGCGCGATCTCGGCGGCTGGCAGGTAATCTGTTGGGCGCTCGTGCTGGCGGCGCCGTTTTTGGTGGTTCCCGTGGCTTGGCTCGGCTGGCAGCAGCACTTGACCCACCCCGAGCCCGTGGCGCTGCGCACCTGGCTCGCGTTCGGCTACGTGGCGCTGTTCTCGCAGTTCATCGGGTTCTTCGCTTGGTACGCGGGCCTTGCGATCGGCGGCACCGCGCGGGTGGGACAAGTGCAGCTATTGCAGATATTCTTCACGATCGCGTTCGCCGCGTTGTTTTTCGGGGAAACGGTCGCGCCGTCGACGTGGTTCTTCGCCGCCGCCGTCATCGCCACCGTGGTGCTGGGGCGCAAAGCGGCCGTGCGCACGGCGCTCACGCCGGCGCGCGCAACGGGACGACTCGCGCGATAATCGCGCTTCTCGTCTCGAAACATTTACCCGTGTTTCGGCATCGACGACGGAACCCAACTCAACCACCATCGAGGACTAAGGAGACGTTTCATGGATCAAAGCGATCTGCCGCATACGAACTGGCGCATTTCCGAGCGCGCACGCAAACTCACGAGCTCCGCCATCCGCGAGATCCTGAAAGTCACCGAACGGCCCGAAGTCATCTCGTTTGCGGGCGGCCTGCCCTCGCCCGCCACGTTCCCCGCCGAGCGCATGCGCGAGGCGTCGGACCGCGTGCTGCGCGATACGCCGGCCGCCGCGCTTCAATACAGCGCGACCGAAGGCTATATGCCGCTGCGCGAATGGATTGCGGCGCGCTACTCCAAAGATGGCGTCGCGATCCGCGCCTCGCAAGTGTTGGTCACGACCGGCTCACAGCAAGCGCTCGATCTGCTCGGCAAGGTGCTGATCGATCCGGCCAGCCCCGTGCTCGTCGAAACGCCGACCTACCTCGGCGCACTGCAATCGTTCTCGATGTACGAAGCGCAATACGTGCAAGTGCCCACGGATGAAAACGGTCTCATCCCCGAGGGGCTCACGCCAGCGCTAACGCAAGGGGTGCGCCTTCTTTATGCGCAGCCCAATTTCCAAAACCCGACGGGACGCCGCCTGCCGCTCGAGCGCCGCCGGGCTCTGGCCGAGTTCGCGCGTACGAGCCCGTTTCCGGTGATCGAGGACGATCCCTACGGCGCGCTCGACTACGCCGGAGCGCCGTTGCCGACGCTGCTGTCGATGGCGCCCGACCATATCGTCCATTGCGGCTCGTTCTCGAAAGTGCTCGCGCCAGGCCTGCGCCTCGGCTACATCATCGCGCCCGAAGAATTGCACTTCAAGCTCGTGCAGGCCAAGCAAGCCACCGATCTGCACACGCCGAGCATCACACAGCGCATCGTTCACGAAGTCGTGAAGGACGGCTTTCTCGACGAGCACGTGCCTACCATCCGCGCGCTCTACCGCGACCAGTGCGCGGCGATGCTCTCGGCGCTCGAGCGCCATATGCCCGCGGGCGTGAAGTGGAACCGCCCCGAAGGCGGCATGTTCGTCTGGGTCAGCCTGCCCCACGCCGTGAACACGATGAAACTGCTCGAAGCCGCGGTGGCCGAGAACGTCGCGTTCGTGCCCGGCGGCCCGTTCTACGCGAACGATCCCGATCACAGCACGCTGCGCCTGTCGTTCGTCACCGTGCCTCCGGCGCGGATCGACGAAGGCGTCGCGCGGCTGGCCACGCTGATTCGCGAGCGCCTGTAACGCGCGCAGCCCCCCGGCACATATTCTCAAGCTGTAACCGTTTTCTATTTTCAACGTTCAAGGAATCGACATGGCAAATCCCAACGTGTACGACAAGCTCAAGGAACTGGGCATCGAGCTGCCCACCGCCGCCGCGCCGGCTGCCGCCTATGTCATGTGCGTGCAGACCGGCAACACCGTTTTCCTGTCGGGCCACATCGCAAAGAAGGACGGCAAGTCGTGGGTCGGCAAGCTCGGCGCCAACATGACGACCGAAGAAGGCAAAGTGGCGGCGCGCTCGGTCGCGGTCGATCTCATGGCTACGTTGCACGCGCATCTGGGCGATCTGAACCGCGTCAAGCGCATTGTCAAAGTCATGAGCCTCGTGAACTCGACGCTCGAATTCACCGAGCAGCATCTCGTGACGAACGGCGCATCGGAGCTATTCGGCGAAGTGTTCGGCGATGCGGGCAAGCATGCGCGTTCGGCTTTCGGCGTCGCGCAGATTCCGACCGGCTCGTGCGTCGAAATCGAATTGATCGCGGAAGTCGCCTAAGGCGGACATCGATGAGCACGCAACAGGTCCGCTTCAAGCAGGTCGACGTGTTTTCCGAAACGCCGTTCAAAGGCAACCCGCTGGCTGTCGTGTTCGACGCGGACGGCCTGAGCGACGATGAGATGCAAGCGATCGCCCGTTGGACGAACTTATCGGAAACGACGTTCGTCTGCCGGCCGACCGCCCCGGAAGCCGACTATTTGGTGAGAATATTCACCCCGGCCTACGAGTTGCCGTTCGCGGGGCACCCGACGCTCGGCACGGCACATGCCTTGCTCGACAGCGGATATCGGCCGCGCCGAACGGGACGACTCATTCAACAATGCGGTGTCGGTCTCGTCGAACTCGCCACTCGCGACGACGGCTCGATGGCCTTCGTTGCACCGCCCGCGCGTATTGAGCCGCTCGGGACCGAAGCGCTACAGACGCTCAAAGCCGCGCTTCGCTGCGATGACATCGATTACACCGTCCTGCCCCCATGCACTATCGATAACGGTGCACGATGGCTCGTGATCGGTGTGACTTCGCCGCAGGCTTGCCTGACTATCGCGCCGCATTCCGGTCTTGCATGGGAAATGGTGCAAAAAACGGGCGCAACCGGGCTCGCTTTTTATGCAGCGCACGCGCCGAGTGGCCCAGCGACGCTCGAAGTGCGCTGCATCGTGATCGATAGCGAGCACGCCATCTACGAAGATCCCGTCACCGGCAGCGCAAACGCGGCCATCGCCTGCTTGTTCGCCGCGCGCGAGCGCCGTCCCGGCCCGCAATACACCGTGCGGCAAGGCACCGCGATCCGGCGCGACGGACGTGTCAGCGTCGATTACAGCGACGACGGCAAGATTTGGATTGGCGGCCGCTCGACCACGATCGTCGACGGCACGGTACGGCTCGCCTAAGCGCGCGAACCGTCGCAAAACGCGCTTGGGCCGTATGCGGCTCAAGCGCGCATCTTTCTTCTCCCTCCTGTTCCCCCGCGTTTTTCTACCTGTTGGAATATCCATTCAGCGTCTCGGTGATGCGGGATCGGCACTTGAGGTATAAAGCCGGCGAGGCCCGCTCGCGGCCTGCGCGCCCAGAGCGCCGCCTGACGCGGCACAGCGGCGCTCATGGGCGTGCGAGCGGGAAGAGTCTTGCCGAAATCGTGCCTGGCACGGCAAACGTTTACCCGATAATCGGGCGCTATCTTAATTTTTATCCATTCAGTAATATCCTCGATGAGGAACGTCTGCGGTTTGCGAAGCCACCTATAACCCACTGCAACGATGAATTTCGCCCGGCTTCATTCGACGAGAGACACCCGCACGAGACGCGACGTCGCGGGCTCGCGCCGTCGCGCCCTGATCGCGATCCCGTTACTGGGAGGGCTCGTGCTCGCACTCCTATGGACCGTGATTTCCGCGCGTCTGTCGGTCGAGCGCGACACCACCTACCGAGAAGCTACGGCCTCGGCCGCTATCCTGTCCTCTGCGCTGGAACAGCACACCGTAAAAGCAATACACCAAGTCGATCAAATCACACGCTTCGTCAAGTACGAATTCGAAAAGAGCCCGGAGCATTTCGACCTGGGCAGCACCGTCGAAAAGGGTGTGGTGCAAAGCGATACGCTGGTTCAAGTGTCGATCATCGACGAACGCGGGATTCTCGTCGCGAGCACCGCCGAGGCCAATCCGACGCCGATCGATCTGTCCGACCGCGAGCACTTCAAAGTCCACGAGCACGAAAACGACGATCAGCTTTACATCAGCAAACCGGTGCTCGGCCGCGTCTCGCATCAGTGGACGCTGCAAATGACACGCCGGCTGAACCATCCCGACGGCTCGTTCGCCGGCGTGGTCGTGGTGTCGGAGGATCCGGGCTACTTCACGAGCGATTTCTACAATAACGCGGCGATCGGCAAAGAAGGCGTGATTGCAGTGATCGCCGACAACGGCTCCGTGCTCGCGCGGCGCACCGGCACCGGGCGCAACACGCCCGGCGCGTTTTCGGCGAGCGGCAGCTACCCGATTTCGGAGCACGTCTCGGGCACGATGGTCGATCCGATCGACCACGTCAAACGCATCGTTTCCTATCGGCACATCGACGGCTACCCGATGGGCGTGCTCGTCGGCTTATCCGAAGCGGAAGAGTTCGCCGACTACAATCACACGCGCAACGTCTATCTGCTGATGGCGAGCTTCATCTCGCTCGCCATGCTCGCCTTCTTCGCCGTCGCCACCGGCTTGATCGGCAAACTGCTCGGGCGCGAGCGCGAGATGACGCATCTCGTCGAATACGATTTGCTCACCGGCCTGCGCAATCGTTACGCTACGCTGCAAAGCCTGCGGCAAGACGTCGCGGATCCGAACAACGTCGGGCGCCTGGCGCTGCTATTCATCGATCTCGACAACTTCAAGACCGTCAACGATACGCTCGGCCACAACGCCGGCGATATCGTCCTGCAGATGACCGCTTCGCGCCTATCCGACACGGTTGGCGGCGCGGGCGTGCTCTCGCGCATTGGCGGGGACGAGTTCGTGGTCGTGCTCAAAGGCGGCGACGTCGAGCGGCAAGCCGTGCAACTGGCCGAAAGCGTGCGCGAGACGTTCGAGCACCCGTTCGACGTGCGCGGCACCTCGTTCGTCCTGCACGCGAGCATCGGCATCGCCTTGTACTCGGTCGGCAGCGAAAGCGAAATCGATCTGCTCAAGAAGGCCGACCTGGCGATGTATAGCGCCAAGGATGCGGGCAAAAACTGCTATCAGTTCTATTCGCCGCACCTGTCTCACCGCGCCGATCATTTGATGCAATGGGAGCAGCAACTGCGCGTCGCACTGGCCGAGAAACAACTGTTCCTCGTCTATCAGCCAAAAATCGATCTGGCGCGCCGCTGCATCACGGGCTTCGAAGCACTTGCACGGTGGAATCATCCGCAGCAAGGCGTCATTTCCGCGAGCGAGTTCATCCCCGTAGCGGAATCGACGGGTCTCATCGTGCCGATCGGCGATTTCGTGATTCAAACCGCCTGCCGGCAACTGGCCGAATGGCAGCGCGAGGGCTACGAGACGCTCTCGCTCGCGGTCAACATTTCGGCGGTCCAGTTCTGGCGGGGCGATCTCTACGAAACGATCTCGCACGCGATCGAGGAAACGGGCATTCCCGCTCATCGGCTCGAGTTGGAGATCACCGAGACGGCGATGATGGAGTACCCGGAACTCGTCTCGGAGAAGATCGTCGCATTGAAGCGGCTCGGCGTGAGCATCGCGCTCGACGATTTCGGCACCGGCTATTCCTCGCTGTCGTACCTGAACCGTTTTTCGGTCGACACGCTCAAGGTAGACCGTTCGTTCGTACAGGCGATCCCAGCCGATCGCAGCGTTTGCGTGATGGTGTCGGCGATCGTCAACCTCGCACGCTCGCTCGGCTTGACCGTGGTCGTCGAGGGCACCGAAACCGAAGAACAGATCGCATGGCTGTCGGCGCTCGGCAATATCCAAGCGCAAGGCTTCCTGTTCTCGCGCCCCGTCCCCGCGGACGGCATTGCCTCGCTGCTCGACCGCTTCGGGGTATGCGATATGCACGAGCCGCACGGGAGCTACGGTCGAGGCCAGCCGAACACGAGCCAACAATCGGCGTAACGAATCCGCACAGGCTGCGATCGGACAAAAACGACGAGAAGGACCGATCAGATGAGCGAGGCAAGCACGCAAGGCAGACAGGCCCCGCGCGCGGCGCATACCGCCCTGGCTGCCCATCAACCGTCATCCGCCGCATCGGCGCGCAGCGCCGAACCCGAATCGCTGTGGACGTTGTTTCGTGTGGTCTTCGCGCTATCGGCGTTGTCCTGGGGCGGGCTCGCGCTGATGGCGCAGCTCGAACTGCACTACGTCGAGCGCGAGCGTCGCTTCACCCAGGCCGTCTACTCCGACTTCGTCGCGCTCGCATGGATGGTCCCGGGAGCCGTAGGCTGCAACGTCGCCGTGCAAGTCGGATATGCACTGCGTGGACGCATAGGCGCCTGGATCGCGGGTATTGCCGCCGTGCTGCCCTTCTTCTGCACGATGACGGCGTTCGCCACCTTCTATGAAGCGCCATTCGTTCGCTCGCTCGCCGCCCCAGGGCTGATCGATCATTTCGCGATTGTCCTCGCGGTGTTGATCGGCATTACTTGGTACCGGCAAACCCGCGTGCTCGTGAATGCGCGGCTGGAATGGGCCGCAGCCGCCATCGCCTGTCTTGTCTTGCTGACGATCCAGGGCACGGCCGCGTTCGTGCTGCTGCTGGTAGTCTCGTTCGCGGCCGGGTGGTTCGCCAGCCCCGCTCGCGGTGGAAAACTGGCCATCTCGCTTTCGCGGGCCGACAAGGCGATCGTGCTGGCGTTCGTGGCGCTGGTCGCATTGTTCGCCGCGCCGCTGCCGTCCACGTATGCGGCTCAATTGATTTGGCCGCGACTTGCCGGCGCCGGGGCGACGCTGTTCGGCGGCGGTTTTTCGGCGCTGCCCGTGCTCAAAACGCTGTTCGAAGCACCCGGACTCGGCGTCACCGCGCGCGAGTTCACACTGGCCTTTACGCTCTCCCCCGTTTCGCCGGGACCGCTTCTGAACGTCGTTCCGTTCCTCGGCTATCTCGTGCAGGGATGGGTGGGCGCGGTCGCCGCGACTTGTGCGCTGTTCATTCCGTCAGGCATGCTGATCGTGTTCGCACGCCGCCATCTGCGCCGCCTCGAAGCGCATGAGCGCTTCGAGCAAGGCATGCGCGTGCTGCGCGCCACCACGACGGCGTTCTTACTGACGGCCGTCGTGCGCATCGCCGAGCGCACGCCGCACGAAGCACCCTATCTCTTCACTGCGGTATTTGCGCTCGTCTGCCTGGCTCGGTTCAAGCTGCCCGTCTACGCGGTCTACGCCGTTGTCGCTCTCGTTTTCACCGCCGCCCATGCGCTCGGTTATCGGTGAGCCCCCTCGCCCGGCGACAAGCCGCGACGCTCGACTATGCGTAACCGAGCACGCCGAAGAGCGCGCCAGCCGCGATCAACCAAAGCGGATTGAAACGGGTTAGCAACGCCACGGCAACGGTCGCGATGGTCAACGCCACGGTAGCGATCGAATGATCCGCGCCCTGCGCGAGCGTAGCGCCCGTCGCCATCAGTAACCCGATCGTCACGGGCGCGAGCGCCCGGCGGATGATCGTCATCCAGCGCCCGTCGCGGTGCGCGCCCGTGTAATGCTCGAACGCGAGCGCCAGCACCGACGATGGACCACACATCGCCAAAGTCGATACGACCGCGCCCGCGATGCCCGCGACCTGCCAGCCGAACAGCGCGACGAACAGCACGTTCGGCCCGGGCGACACCTGCGAGATGGCGAACAACGCCGTGAACGTCGTATCGTCGATCCAGTGATGTTGCTCGACGAGGAAGCGATGCATTTCCGGAATGACGGCCGTTGCGCCGCCGAACGCCATCGCCGAAACCAGCGCGAAGCGCCAAGCGAGTTCCAGCAAGATCATGGCCGCGCCCTCCACTCGACGATGAGCGCCGTGGGAATCAGCACGAGCATCACCCAGCCGAGCGGCAGGTGCAGGACGCCGACAGCCGTCAACGACAGCAGGCCGAAGACGAGGCCGCGCTTGGTGCGAGGTTGACTTTGCGCGAGCTTGATACCCGTCATTAGGACGAGCCCGGCAGCGACGGCCATCATGCCGCGCAAGGCGCCTTGCACGCTGGGGAGCGCACCGAAGCGATGGTAAAGGGCGCCCAGCGCCAGCACGATGAAGAACGGCGGCAGCATGAGGCCCGTCGCCGCGGCTACCGACCCGCGCCAGCCGCAATAGCGGTAGCCGACGATGACGGCGATGTTGCAGATGTTGGGGCCGGGGAGCATTTGCCCGATCGAGAGCAGCTCGGCGAACTCGCGATCATCGACCCAACGCCGGCGATCGACGAGCATGCGGCGCGCCCAGGGCATGACGCCGCCGAAGCCGTAGGTGCTCATTTCGGCGAATGCCCGGAAGAGCTCGGCCGGAGCGAGGCGCTGCGACCGGCCAGCGTCGCCCGGCGCAACGGCCTGTGAATCGTGGGGGACCATCGTCTGCGTGCTCGTAAAGCGTGCAGTATCGCGCAATCCATCCTGCAAAGCGCTTTCATGCAACCGACGGTAATCGTTGCGTGCGCAGCGACCGCCTGCAGCATCGCCCGGAGGTCAGAACCCGCGCGCGAGCACCGCCACCGCAATCGTCACGAAGCCCAGCACCAGATTGACCAGCACGAGCCGGCGCATCGTATCGACTGCGCGCGCGCCATCGGGCCACCGCTGAGCCTGCACGGCACGGCGAATTTGCGGAAATACGGCATAGCGCGCATGGCCGAAGATCGCCATCATCACGACGCCGATGGCGGCCATGAGCGCAATTTGCCACGGGGCCTGCGCACCGCCGAAGCGCGACATCAAAAAGCCGCCCGAGATCAAGATCGCGATCACGGCCGCGGTGATCCAGTTGAAGAACCGTGAAAATACGGCCTCGATGAGCGGCAGCCGCAGTTGCGGCGAAACGTCGGCAAGTGCCGGCCGCAGACAAAAATGCGCGAACACCATGCCGCCTACCCACACGACGACGGACGCCAAGTGCGCGAATAAGGCAACGTCGATCGCGATCGACAGCGGGGACATAAGACTCTCCAAAAGCGGTGGATGTAGCGGAACTTCCTGGTACTAACAACGGGTGAACCATTGCCGCGTTCATGCAGACGAACGTGCAAGCCGAGGCTTCAAGGACGCGAACCGGCTCGGGCGGGACATGCCCGAATGCCGATCCGATCCGAGGCTCCTCAACCGAGCGCCGGCCGCAAAGCGCTGATCTTCAAGCGAGTATCGGGCGCTCGCCCGCGACGAGCGCGCTTGCCGACATGCGGCGCAAGCCGGGCTGCGCTCAGCGTTTCTTCTTGCGGCTTGCCGCCGCGGCCTGCGCCGAGCAGCACGACGCCGGCCGGGCCGATCGCCAGCGCTTGCACGAGCGTCTCGCCCTCGTCCAGGCCCATCAGGATGATGCCGCGGCCGCCGGCGGTGAGGGTTTTCATTTCGTCGAGCCCGAACACCGCAAGCCGGCCCGCACCCGACAAGCAGGCCACCTGGGTAGCCTGCGGCAGCACCGGCATCGGCGCGAGCGGCTGCGCGCCCTCATCGATGGTCATGAACGACTTACCAGCTTTGACGCGGCTCACCATATCGCCCACGCGCGCGATGAATCCGTAGCCGTTGCTCGACGCAAGCAGTAGAGGCTGCTCGGCGTGCGCCGCGTAGTAGTGCATGAGATGCGTTCCGGACTCGAGCTCGATGAGCGACGTAACGGGCACGCCGTCGCCGCGGCCACCGGGCAGCGTCGCCACCGGCACCGAATACACGCGGCCTTTGCTGCCCCAAGCGATCAGCACGTCCGGCGTACGGCATTGGAACGCCGCGTAGAGGCTATCCCCATCTTTGAACGTGAAGCCCGCGACGTCGAGCCCGTGTCCCTTGAGTGCACGAACCCAGCCGCGCTTGGACACGACGACCGTGACCGGCTCGTCGACGATGCGCGCCTCGAACGTCGCACGCTTTTCCTGTTGGATGAGCGTGCGGCGCTCGTCGCCATATTGCTTCGCGTCGGCTTCGATCTCTTTGATGACCTGCCGTTTCATCGACGACTCGTTTGCAAGGAGCTCTTCGAGCTTGGACTTTTCGTCGCGCAGCCCTTCGAGCTCCTTCTCGATCTTGATCTTTTCGAGCCGGGCGAGTTGCCGCAACCGGATTTCCAGGATGTCGTCGGCCTGCCGCTCGCTCAAACCGAATGCGCTCATCAGCGCCGCTTTGGGCTCATCCGATTCGCGGATGATCCGGATGACTTCGTCGATATTGAGGAAGACGATCATCCGGCCTTCGAGGATATGGATGCGATCGTCGACCTTCGTGAGCCGATGGCGCGTGCGGCGCGTGACGGTCGCAAAGCGAAAGCCGATCCACTCCTGCAGAATCTCGACGAGGCCCTTCTGGCGCGGGCGCCCGTCCGCACCGATCATGACGAGGTTGAGCGCCGCGTTCGATTCGAGACTCGTATGGGCCAGCAGCGAATTGGCGAACTCGGCCTGATCGATGCGGCTCGATTTCGGCTCGAACACGAGCCGCACCGGCGCATCTTTGCCCGACTCGTCGCGCACGGCGTCCAGCAACGCCAGCATCGTCTGCTTCGTCTGCAGCTGCTCGGGGGTGAGCGACTTTTTGCCCAGCTTGATCTTCGGGTTCGTGAGTTCCTCGATTTCCTCGAGCACTTTTTGGCCGGACGTATTGGGCGGCAATTCGTATGCAACGAGTTGCCACTGCCCGCGCGCGAGTTCTTCGATCTTCCAGCGCGCCCGCACCTTCAGGCTGCCGCGCCCGGTCTCGTAAGCGGAGGCGATCTCGGCCGCACTCGAAATGATTTGCCCGCCGCCCGGGAAATCGGGGCCGGGCAGCATCGCCGTCAATTCGGCGTGCGTCATCTTCGGGTGGCGAATCATCGCCACGGCGGCGGCCGCGACTTCGCGCAGGTTGTGCGAGGGGATTTCGGTCGCCAGCCCGACGGCGATACCCGACGCGCCGTTGAGCAGCAGGAACGGCAAACGGGCCGGCAACAGCTTCGGTTCTTGAAATGAGCCGTCGTAGTTCGGCGAGAAATCGACCGTGCCTTCGTCGATCTCGTCGAGCAAGAGCTTGGCGATCGGCGTGAGGCGCGCTTCGGTGTATCGCATGGCCGCGGCGCCGTCGCCGTCGCGCGAGCCGAAGTTGCCTTGGCCGTCGATGAGCGGGTAACGCATCGAAAAATCTTGGGCCAAGCGCACGAGCGCATCATAGGCCGACTGATCGCCATGCGGGTGGTACTTGCCGAGCACATCGCCCACGACCCGCGCCGACTTCACCGGCTTGGCGTCGGCGCCAAGGCCCATTTCGCTCATCGCGAACAGGATCCGGCGCTGCACCGGCTTTTGCCCGTCGCTGACGTCCGGCAGCGCGCGGCCCTTGACGACGCTCACTGCATAGTCGAGATAGGCTCGCTCGGCGTAATGGCCGAGTGTCAGCGACTCGCCGTCGGGTGCGGCGGCCGGGGCGAACAGATCGTCTTGTTGATCCATCGAGTGTAATGTCCGTGTTCAGAACCAAAGTTGCCGCGTCTGCTTCAAGGCGGCCGCGCTGCTAGCGCGCGCGGCCGAGCCTGCGCGCGCGTTCAAATGTCGGCTTCGACTTCGTTGCCCTTTTCCTCGAGCCAGCTGCGCCGTGCCGCCGCTTCGCCCTTGCCCATCAGCATCGTCATGCGCGACACCGTGCCTTCGTACTCGAGCTCGCCGAGGGCGATCGGCATGAGCCGACGCGTATCGGGGTTCATCGTCGTATCCCACAGTTGCTCGGCGCTCATCTCGCCCAGGCCCTTGAAACGGCTGATCGCCCATTGGGTTTCGCGCACGCCGTCTTTGCGCAGCTTGTCGAGCGTCGCTTCGAGCTCGCCCTCGTCGAGCGCGTAAAGCTTCTGCGCGGGCTTCTTGCCGCGGGCGGGCGCGTCGACGCGAAACAGCGGCGGCCGCGCGACATAGACATGCCCGCCTTCGATCAACTGCGGGAAATGTTTGAAGAACAACGTCAACAGCAACACCTGGATATGCGCGCCGTCGACGTCGGCATCGGACAAGATGCAAATCTTGCCGTACCGCAAATTCGACAGATCGACGGTATCGTCGGGGTTATGTGGGTCGACGCCGATCGCTACCGAGATGTCGTGCACCTCGTTGTTCGCAAAGAGCCGATCGCGCTCGGTCTCCCAAGTGTTCAGCACCTTGCCGCGCAGCGGCAGGATGGCTTGAAATTCCTTGTCGCGGCCCATCTTCGCCGAGCCACCCGCCGAATCGCCCTCGACGAGGAACAGCTCATTGCGCGAGATGTCGGTCGATTCGCAATCGGTGAGCTTGCCGGGCAGCACGGCAACGCCCGAGCTCTTGCGCTTCTCGATCTTCTGCCCGGCTCGCGTGCGCGCCTGCGCCTGCTTGATGACGAGCTCCGCGAGCTTCTTGCCGTGCTCGACATGCTGATTGAGCCACAACTCGAGCGCAGGGCGCGCAAACGAGGAGACGAGCTTGACGGCATCGCGGCTGTTCAGGCGCTCCTTGATCTGCCCTTGAAACTGCGGATCGAGCACCTTCGCCGACAGCACGAACGACACGCGCGCGAAGACGTCTTCTGCCAACAGCTTCACGCCTTTGGGCTGCAAGTTGTGCAGCTCGACGAAACTCTTCACCGCCTGAAACAGCCCGTCGCGCAAGCCCGATTCGTGCGTGCCGCCTGCCGGCGTGGGGATGAGGTTCACGTACGATTCGCGCTGCAGCGGCCCCTCCTCGCTCCAGGCGACCACCCATGCCGCGCCCTCGCCCTCGGCGAAGGCATCCTCGCTCGTGCGCGCGCTATCGGCGTAACGCTCGCCTTCGAACAGCGGGATCACCAGTTCGCTCCCGGCCATGCCTTCGAGCAGATAACCGCGCAGACCGTCGTCATACTTCCAGCTTTGGCGCTCGCCCGTCTTCTCATTGACGAGCACGACTTCGACGCCGGGCAACAACACGGCCTTCGAGCGCAAGAGCCTTTGCAGCTCGCCGAGCGGCAGATTCGCCGAATCGAAATATTTGGGATCGGGCAGCGCCGTCACGCGCGTACCCGTGCGCTTCTGTCCACGTTCGGCAGGGCGCACGGAGAGAGGCCGTGCGACGTCGCCGTGCGCAAAGCCGATTTCCGCCATCTTGCCCTCGCGCCAAACGGTGACATCGAGGCGGGACGACAATGCGTTGGTGACCGACACGCCCACACCGTGCAGGCCCCCGGAGAACGTATACGCGCCGCCGGCCGCCTTATCGAACTTGCCGCCCGCGTGCAAACGCGTAAACACGATTTCGACGACCGGCACGCCCTCGTCGGGATGCATGCCGAAGGGGATGCCGCGGCCATCGTCCTCGACCGACACCGATTGGTCGGCGTGGAGCGTGACGGTGATCTGCCGGCCGTATCCGCCGAGCGCCTCGTCCGACGCGTTGTCGATGGCTTCCTGAATGATGTGCAGCGGGTTTTCGGTGCGGGTGTACATGCCCGGCCGCTGCTTGACCGGCTCGAGCCCTTTGAGCACCTTGATCGACGCCTCGCTATATGCGGCGCTTGGCTTTTTCGTGGACATGGTCTCGTGTAGGTCGTTGTCCACAGCGCGTGTGGATATCCGCGTGGACAAAGCGTTGAAAGGTCAAAAAAAGCGAATCGAAACAACGAGCGCGGCCAGCGTGCCCGCAAAGCGAGCGCGGTGGGCGGTGCGCCGATGATCGTCCGTCCTAGTCGCGGCGTATTTTACTGGTTTCGTTTGCGGCGGCAATTCGGCAAAGTGGCCTAGCCGTCGCGGCGTCGTCCGGTGGGCGTCGTCCATTTGGCGGCGGCCGGCCGAGCCGCGCTGCAGTGGGGTCGATCGGCGCGCGGCGCAACCAGTTGCCTCCGACCCGGCTGAACGATCGGGCCGCGCCCCCGGCCCACCCGCCGACGAGCGAGCGCCCCGCGTCATTTGCGCTTCGCTTCGAGCGCCTCCCAGCGTTCCAATGCGGCGAGCAACTCGTCGTCGATGGCGGCGTAGCGCTCCGTCAACCGGGCGCCTTCTTGCGCGTCGCGCGCGAAGATCGAACCGTCTTCGAGCTGCGCGCCGATGGCTTTTTGCTCGGCTTCCAGCGCCGCGATGGCCTCTGGCAGCGCCTCCAGTTCACGCTGCTCTTTGAAGGAGAGCTTGACAGTGCGCTGCGCATTGCGCCCCGCCGCGCTCTCCTTGGGCGCCGATTCGCGCGCCTCGGCCTTGGGCGCCGTCTTGGCCGCCGCCTCTTGCATCAGCCGCTGCGCGCGCTCGCTCTGCGTTTGCCAATCGGTGAAGCCGCCGACGTACTCGCGCCATTGCCCGGCGCCTTCGGAGGCGATCACCGACGTCACGACGTTGTCGAGAAACGCGCGGTCGTGACTCACGAGCAGAACGGTGCCGTCGTAGTCCGACAACAATTCTTCGAGCAACTCGAGAGTCGGGATATCCAGATCGTTGGTGGGCTCGTCGAGCACGAGGACGTTCGCTGGCCGCGCGAACAAACGGGCGAGCAAGAGCCGATTTCGCTCGCCGCCCGAGAGCGACTTCACGGGCGAGCGCGCGCGCTCGGGCGCAAACAGAAAATCGCCGAGATAGCTCATGACATGCTTGCGCGTGCCGTTGACTTCGATCCAATCGCTGCCGGGACTGATCGTATCGGCGAGACTCTTGTCGGGGTCGAGCTGGGCGCGCATCTGATCGAAATAGGCGACTTGCAGATTCGTGCCGACGCGCACCTTGCCTTCGTCGGGTGCGAGCTCGCCCAGGATCAGCTTGAGCAGGGTCGTCTTGCCGGCGCCGTTCGGGCCGATGAAGCCGATCTTGTCGCCGCGCATGACCGTCGTGGAAAACCGGTCGACCACGACGCGCTCGCCAAAGCGCTTGGTGACATCGACGAGCTCGGCGACGATTTTGCCCGAACGCTCGCCTTGCCCCACGTCGAGCTTCACATTGCCTTGGACATTGCGGCGCTCTTCGCGTTGACGCCGCATTTCGACGAGCCGCGCGACGCGTCCGACGCTGCGCGTGCGCCGCGCCTCGACGCCTTTGCGGATCCACACCTCCTCTTGCGCCAGCAGTTTGTCGAACTTCTCGCTCTCGACGCGCTCCACTTCGAGTTGCTGCGCTTTACGTGTTTGATACGCGGAGAAGTTGCCTGGGTACGAGAGCAAGCGGCCGCGATCGAGTTCGACGATGCGCGTGGCGACGCGATCGAGGAATGCGCGATCGTGGGTAATGAAGAGCAAACCGGCGCGCGAGCCGATAAGCAAGGTCTCGAGCCAACGGATGCCCTCGAAATCGAGGTGGTTGGTCGGCTCGTCGAGCAGCAACACATCGGGGTCGACAACGAGCGCCTGGGCGAGCGCTACGCGCTTTTGCATCCCGCCCGAGAGCGCACCGATGCGCGCATCCCCGTCGAGATTCAATTGCGCGAGCGTCGTAGCGACGCGGGTGCGCCAGCTCCAGGCGTCGCTCGTATCGAGCGACGATTGCAGCGCGTTCATGCGCGCAAGCAGCGCGTCGTGCTCCGGGCCTTCAGGGGTCGCCGCGAGCGCGTGCGCGACGGCATCGTATTCGTCGAGCGCGGCTCGCGCCGGCGCGAGTCCACCGGCAACGGCATCGAAGACCGACGCATCTGCATCGAACTGCGGCTCTTGGGGCACGTAGACGGTGGACAAACTCTGCTGGCGCGTGACCAAGCCGTCGTCGGGCTGCATGAGTCCCGCGACGATCTTGAGCAAGGAAGACTTGCCTGCGCCGTTGCGGCCGATCAGGCCAACGCGTTCGCCAGCCTCCAGCGAGAAGTCGGCATGATCGAGCAGAGCGACGTGGCCGAATGCGAGTTGCGCATCGACGATGGAATAAAGCGACATGAAAGGGCGCGCCTGCAAAATGCGAAACGATCATTGTACCGGCCGGGGGCCAGGCGCCGGCTCGCGCCGTCCTTTCGGTACAATCTCGGGCTTCGGGCTTTTTCCCGGGCGAGCGGGTCCGCCGGCTGCGGGCGCGCTCCGGTTTGCCGGGGCTTGGCGGGGCTTGGCGAAGCGAAGAACAGCCGCCCGTGTGGCGTCGTAGCCGCCACTTTTTCGGAACTGACTAGGGACTGAGGTAGGACGCAGTGAGCGAAGTGATCGAGTACAAGAGCTGGGTTTGCGTGATTTGCGGCTGGGTTTACAACGAAGAAGAAGGGCTGCCCGATGAAGGCATCGCGCCGGGGACCCGTTTCGCGGATATTCCCGCCGATTGGCGCTGCCCCTTGTGCGACGTGGGTAAGGCGGAATTCGCGGTGGTCGAGTTTTGATCGGCCGTTGAAACGGCGAAGGGGCAATTAAGCGCACCGCCGCGCCGGTAACCGGGCGGTGTTTGCTATACTTTGCGCGCGCCGTCGTATTCGGGCTCGCCGCCCGATGAGCACATCCTCCCCGTAGTTCAATGGATAGAACAAGTGCCTCCTAAGCGCTAGATACAGGTTCGATTCCTGTCGGGGGGACCATAAAAGCTGCAAGGTTTCACAACGTTTCACACAACAACCCCGCTGAGCTTGGCTTCGCGGGGTTTTTTGTTGCACACTTCCACAACCGACCACCAGCGAAAACAACCCCTAGACGGGGGGCGTTCTGGGGGTTGCGACCATTTTTCGTCAACGACAACCCCCAGCGCACGCATACATGGCTCTCACCGACCTGAAAGTCCGCACCGCAAAGCCTGCTGAAAAGCAGCAAAAGCTCTATGACGGCGGAGGTCTGCTTCTGCTGATCACGCCGGCGGGCGGGAAGCGCTGGGTCTTCAAGTACCGAAGCGAGGGCAAGGAAAAAAGCCTCGCACTGGGCGTCTATCCAGACGTGTCGCTTTCCGACGCTCGCAAACGCCGCGATGCTGCGCGCGAGAAGCTTGCTTCCGGTGTCGACCCGAGCGAGGCGAAGAAAGCCGACAAGCGCGCAGCCAAGATCGCGGCGGCCAACTCATTCGAGGCAGTCGCCCGCGAGTGGTTTGAGGCACAGCGGGCAGGCTGGTCGGAAACCTACGCGGGCAAAGTCATCAACTGCTTAGAAATCGACGCCTTTCCGCGAATCGGTACGCGCCCAATCGCGAGCATTGAAGCACCCGAGATCCTCGAAATCGTGAAAACGGTCGAGGCCCGTGGCGTTCGGGAAACGGCTAAGCGTGTGCTACAGCGCTCTCGCGCGGTGTTTCAATACGGCATCATGACTGGCCGCTGCGCGCGAAACCCGGCAGCGGATATCGACGCCGAGACAGTGCTGAAGAAGAGCCCGGGCGTGCAGCATATGGCCCGTGTGAAGGCCGCTGAGATTCCGCAACTGATGCGCGACATCGATGAATATCAGGGCGACCTCGTCACACGGCTCGCACTTCGTTTCATGGCGCTGACGTTCGTGCGGACCAAGGAGATGATCCGGGCCGAATGGTCGGAGTTTGACGAAGCTGCGGCCGAATGGCGCATCCCGGCCGAGCGGATGAAGATGCGCGATCCGCACATTGTGCCGCTGTCGCGGCAAGCGCTCGAAGTCCTTGCTCAGCTTCGGGCAATCAATGGTCCGCATCGCTTCGTTTTCTATAGCGTCCAGGGCCGGGGGCCTATCTCTAACAACACGATGCTGTACGCGCTATATCGGATGGGATACAAGTCTCGGATGACCGGTCATGGCTTCCGGGGCTTGGCGGCGACGGCGCTCCGCGAACTCGGTTACAGCCGGGACGTTGTCGAGCGCCAGATGGCGCATGCCGAGCGAAATCAGGTCACAGCGGCGTATGTCCACGCCGAATACCTGCCGGAGCGACGTAGGATGATGCAACGTTGGTCGGATTACCTCGACGGGCTCAAGATCGGAGCGACAATAATGCCCTTTACCGGCGCGGCAGCTTGATCGACAAGGGCGATGCTGCGGGGCATTAGCCTTTTACCTTCACCGCGAAGTCCCGCCGCAATCGCATGTCGAGTGCAGCCACCGAGAAGCGCGCGTTACAATCGAAAAATGTGACCTTCCACCCAAAGCCAGCGTAGCCCAGTTCACTCATGACAAACGCAACGTCTCCCAAGCTTTTCATCTCGTATAGCTGGACGACCCCAATGCACGAAGACTGGGTACTTCAACTCGCGCAGCGCCTACGGGACGATAATATTGACGTGATTCTCGACAAATGGGAACTGCGCGAGGGCCACAACGCATACGCGTTCATGGAGCGAATGGTCAACGATTCCGACATCAAAAAAGTCGCGATGATTTGCGACCTAGCTTATACAGAAAAAGCGAATAATCGCGGGGGAGGGGTCGGCACAGAAACTCAAATCATAACTGGTGAAATCTACGACCATACTTCGCAAGACAAATTCGTCGCCGTCATCGCAGAAAAAAATTCCGACGGAAGGTCGGTGGTGCCAACGTATTACAAAGGGCGCATCTATATTGACCTGACGGACCCCGAACGCTATGAGCAAGAATATGAGCGCCTCGTTCGTTGGGTTTATGATAAACCGCTCTACGTTAAACCAGCCCTTGGAAAAACGCCGAGCTTCCTCGTTGACACCGCCGCAAAAACGCTGGGCAATCGATCGGCAATGAGGCGCGCGCTCGATCAATTGCGCGATGGCAAATCGACGGCCACGGCAGGACTCGCGGACTACTTATCAAGCGTATCCTCCGCTTTCGAGCAGTTGCGGATTGCTAAGGATGCGAACAGTGAATTCGACGATCAGGTCGTTCAGTCCATCGAGGGATTCCTCGCCACGCGCGACGAAGTGCTAGAGGTGGTTCAGGCAGTCTCGCGATATCAACCAACCGAAGACAATCTGCGAAAAATTCATCGATTCTTCGAAGAATTGCTTCGTTACTACGGCCCATCACCGAGCGTTTCTAGTTACAACGAGTGGGATTTTGATAATTTCAAATTCATCACCCACGAGCTGTTTATTCATGTCATCGCCATATTCGTCCATAACGAGCAGTTCGAACAAGCACGAGGATTGATCACTACCGAATACTACGTCGGGAACATGCACGTTTTCGGGAACGAGCCGATGGTACCAGCGACCGCGATAGAGGCAACCTGCGGGTCGCTAGATCACCGAAACAGCCGCCTCAAGACGAGACGTGCTTCAGTTCAAGCAGACCTACTGCACGAGCGGTGCAATACCGGAATCAACCGTTTCGAGTCGGTCGCACAAGCGGATATCCTCCTTTTCATGTACTTCAAGAGGACCGGGGACCGTTGGTGGTGGCCCTTCACGGCAGTCTTTCTCGGCAGCGGTCGATCACCTCTCCCTGTTTTTGCTCGTTCGAGTTCAGCAAAGTTCTTTAGTAGGGTAAGCCCGCTACTTGCGGTCGATTCGGCCGAGGAGTTGCGAATCTGGGTCAAGCAGTTGGCGGCGAGCAACGACCTACCTCGCGGAAGTTTTGGCTATCTTCCAATACTATGGCTGGCCAACATCGAAAAGATCGCAACAAAGGAATGAGGCGCGGGCTATCTGCTATCAACGACTGTGGAGTGGGCGTGGCGCGTTGCGAACTGGCTTGCAATTGCGGCCGCTCTCGGTTCGTGTGTCGCGGCCTTTGAGCAGGCTTCCGCAAAGGTCGTCGGCCTGGCCGGGTTATCTTCTGTACTTGCGATGCAACGATCCACAAATTATTGCCTCGTGGACCGGCAAGACGAAGAAATAGCGCTGGCTTTCGATCATCATAGCCACCTGTGCAGTAGTTCGTGCCAACCGAATCGTCGCCAGATATCGATAAGTCTATTGCCGCCCAATAGACACATCTATATTTAAAAACAAAGAGTTACGGGAGTTGAGATTACCTGTTCTTCGAGATAAGCTACGCGCTTTTTTCAGACGCAAATGGCAAAGAAACCGAAAAAGGACAAGAGTTCAGATTCCCCCCAAAAGACCGAGCCGTGGGCGGATGCGCACCCGCGTGTAACGGTCGGCTTCACCACTCAGTTCCCCGAGGATCTGCACATGAAGATGGTCTGGCTGACCGACAACGTGCCGAAGCTCTCGATTCAGAAGATAGTGCAGGAAGCCACAGTCCAGTATGTCGAGAAACTCTTGAAGGAACGCAACAGGCTATGAAAGTTCGAAGGATCACGAAGTCCCGACCTCGCATCGTGGAACACGATCGCGCGACCGACGCGGAGCGCGAGCAGTTCTACGCGGACCTCGTGCGAGGCGTTCGCGAAATGAAGGCTGGAATAGTTGGTCGTATAACCTGTGTCCCGCCTTGTCGATCCCCGGATGGCTACAGCTGTTGAGCGGTCGACACTGCATGTTTCTCACGAGGCCGCTTAGCGGACCGATTGCTACCAGAGCGGGCAGCACGGCTAACGAGAGGTTCGGGAAACGCGGCAACGAGTCCGACCTACGTAGGCCGGACGAACGAGGTCTAGTTACTCTGCGGACAGACTTTTAATGCTCTTATCGCGCTCGCACCTTGCGATAGGAATCAAATTCCCACCCAGCACCTTCGTGATTCTCATGCTTTGGCGGTTTGTCTCAACGGTCAGGCATCCGCAAGAGTCGCCCTTGTCAGTATTCGGCATATGCTCGATGCCGTCAGCCTCCTCGGAAATATTTGCGATCGTCCAAGTTCCATCGCGATCCGTTAATCCCAGGTTGGACGGCATCGTGTTTGAAATCCAGCCGCAGCGTCTCACGGCTGGGCCATCGCTCGAAATAGCCTTTGCGCTCACGTGTTTCGTAGTCGAAAGCCGATTGGAGCCAGATGGCGACTGAACGCTAGCAGATGCATTTTGCCCCACCGACTTCCTAGTGTCGTCGAGACGCGTGAGCACCTTCTTTTTGACGTAGCCAAGGCGCGGCACGAAATACGCATTTAGCTGCTCTGGCGTTGAAATTACGGCGGCGCGCTCAAGGTTCTGATCCGCACGCAAGAGCACCCCAACGGAACTGAAATACTGCGCGTCGCCGAGCTCTCCTTCGTGATCGAGGATCAGGAAGCCAGTGTATTCAAACGCCATGCAATATTCCGATTGCTTCTCCGGGCTTTCGGTCGGGCTGTTGAAGTCGACGCCCGTCGTACACATGCTGGCATCCTGGTACAGCTGTTGCACGCCACCCTCGTGGTAGCTCTTGAACGCTGCGACCATCGCGCGATCGAGGTTGGCCCTATCGGCCATAGCAGGTACGGCAACGGCAAAGAGTGCTGCGGTCAGTAGTGCTTTCGTGAATACGCGCATGGAGTTCCCCCGTTTGTTGTGTCGCGCGAGTCTGCCATGCGTGCCCCGTTTTTCCTAGCCCTACCCGGAAAGGCCGCCGGTCGCGATCTGCGCGAGCCGCCGATTCTGCAAGTCCTGCCCCACGGCGCGATCATCGGTCAGACGGACTTCAACCGGCTTGTCGGAGGTCAACGCAACCGGAATGCTGGCGGTCTGAGCAGGCGGTGCGGTAAGCATGGCCGGCACGCTCGCAACTACAGCCGGCGTTTGCACACCGGACACGCCGGCCGTAGCCAATACGGGCGGGACAGTCGCGATCGAGGGCGTGAGCGTGCCCGCTGCGAGGTACTGCGGGAACAGAGTGCTTACTCTGCCGACACCGTTCGTTCCGCCGTTAAGACGCCGGCGCGACCCGATCACGTCGCCTGCGCGTGCCGCATTCGCCAGCCCGGCTTTGCTCTGCCAGAACCACGTCGCGATCTGCGCGGCTACGGCCGGATCAGAGGCAAGCTCGGGGTGATTCAAGAGGTCGATGCTGAGTGCCTTGCCGGCTGCTGTGTAGTTCGCGCGTCCGGTCAACTGGGTGAAGCCGCGCCCCTTGAACTTCGAGCCGTCGCCGGCCTCGGTATTGCCGAGATTCTTCGCGCCCCACGCGCCGCCGTAGATTGCGTCAAACGTGGCGTCATTGCCCTTGTCGAGGAGTGCTTTGGCCTGATCCTCATTCGTGATGCCCAGGCGCTTGCCGAACAGCTTAAGCAGCGTTTTAGGCTTGTATGCGCCGCTCTCCTCGAGGCTGCGAAAACCACCGCTCTCGACGTCCATCTGTGCCATGAACATCGCGCGTTCGTTCGGGTCGGTAATGCCCGCCTTGTCGGCCGCCGACATGAGCGCGAGCTTGTTGCCCTTCGATCCCTTGCCAAAGAGTCCCTTACCCCAGTCGAGCGCGTTTGAGGCGGCCGTCTGGATAGGCGCGGCCATCTTTTCAACGCGCTCTTTACCGTAGTCCACGGCCGCCTTACCGGCATCCTTGACCACGGTTGCACCTTTCTTAGCTGCGTCCACAACGGGCGCGGCAGCCTGCTTTGCTGCGTCCACGACGGGCGCAACCGTGTCCTTTGCCTTGCCGAGCAGGGAGTCCACGTCAATGCCGAACTTGTCTTTCAGAAACGCTTTCGCGCCGCTCAGAATCGAGTCCCATGCATCGCCGATTGTCTTGCTGATCGACGAGAGCTTGTCGGTAACGGCCTTCCAATCGTCTTTAAGCGTACCGACGGCGCTATCCCAGGTTCCCGAAATCTGCGCGCCGACCTTGCCCCAGTCCACCGTCGCGAGCCAGCCGCCGACAATCTCGCCGAGCTTGTCGCCGACCATGCCGCCGACCATCGCGCCGACCGGGCCGCCGAGCATGCCGATGCCGCCACCAATCAGCGCGCCGATACCGGAGCCTGCGCCAGTGAAGCGATCCTGCCGGTTCTGTGCCGCCGTCTTGTTTGGATCATCGCCACCAAAGATCGAGGCGAGTGCCGAGCCGCCCGCGAACAGTGCACCGAGCAGCGGCAGGCGCTTGAGCCCGAATTTGCCGACCTTGAGCGCACCTCCGAGTAGGGTAGACAGCAGGCCGCCGCCACCCTTGAGCAGTCCGCCGATGCCACCCTTGAGTGCGTCGCCGATCCGGCCCATGATGCCGCCCCCTTCGCCGCGCGGTCCCTCACCCGTTTTCTTGTCGATTTCCTTGAGCGTGCGGTCCTGCGCTAGAGCGAATTCGCTCTGATCGTCGTGCGATTCCTTGAGCACGGTGAAAATCTTGCGGAACCACGGCAGCGTTGCGTCTTTGCCGATGCCGAACGCGCGCGACGCGCCCGACTTCGTGAGCTTGCCGACCGTCGCGAGCGGGCCGCCGACGATCTTCGAAACCTCTTTGGCGGCCTCGACGTTCGGGTCGATTTTCTCGAAATCGCCGAGGTCCGGCGCGCTAAGGCGCGGCGAGTGATCTTTCAGGCGAGACAGCAGGTTGCGAAAGAGAGAATTGCTCCCGCCACCGTCGTCAGCGCCGCCGCGCGCGCCGCCACCACGGCCCGCAAACCGCCCGCGATGGTCGCGCGCCTGATCGGCTGCGGTTGCGGCCGTGTGAGCCGCAAGCGTCGTCACGGCGCGCTTTTCTGCGACCTTATCGCTGCCCTGCTGGCGGGTCATAGAGTTGACCGCCTTGGTAATGCCCGTCAGTTCACCCGGCGCGCCGGCGAGGAACCGACCGCGAGCGTCACGCGAGCGTGCCGCTGAGCTCGCAGCGGCCGTTGCCGCGCGCTCGATGTTCGCGGTCACTGCCGGCGGGCTCGATACGCGCTGGCGCTTCATGAGCCCTGCGCGCTGGCCGCCCCTGAGCAGCGAAAGGATGGCGCTCGTGTCGGTATGCACGGAGTCGATGCCGTGCGCAAGCGACGCAGTATCGATAGGGCCATCCGCGATCAGAAAGCCCTTGGAGTCAGTCTTGATGGTCATAGGTTGCCTTGGGTTGCGAGCGACGTTCGGCTGCCTTGCGGGCCGCCCGGGACTTCGCGATGCCGTCCTCGTACAGCTTGTTCAGGTCATCCGTCGTCGCCTGCGTCACGGTCGCCGTCACCGTCTGGTCGATCTGGTCGCGCCAGCCGATCAGGTTCTTCGAAGCGAGCGAGGCGAAACGCGGCTCATAAACACCAGACATGCCGCCCTCAATGAGCAAACTTTCCTGGAGGTCTTTCGCGCGCGTGTATGCGTAAGAAAATTCAGGGTGCTTGAGGGTCGCACCGTCACTTTCGACCGCCGTCGCCCAGTCGTGAAGCGTCTGTCGAGTCACGTCGATGGAGTCAGCAAAACGCGTGAGCGTCGGGAACCGATTGAGGACGATTTCCACGACCGTGACGGGCTTGCCTTCCTTATCCTGCTTGGTGACTTCTACCTCCCGCTCAAGGTCAATGCGGAAGAAGGAAAGCAGCATCTCGCAGAACTCAGGGCGAAAGACGGATGGGCGGCCAACGCCTCGCTTCTCCTCTTGCTGCGCGGGTGCAGCCATTCCCTCTACAGGCGTCTTGTCCACCTTGGTCGATGCCTTCCCCTTGGCGGCATCCTTCGAGGCCGTCTTACGCGCCGCCGTGCGCTTTTCCTTACCGGGTTCCGATGCAGGCGCGCCGCCCTTCCCTGCGCGCGGCACCTTGTCCGGCGTCTCGCCCGGTTCATGCACTGTAACGCCGTACGGCCCGACGACCTCCACCGTCTTCCCGTTTGCCTTCGCCTGGGCGCTTGCCTCTTTGTGCGTGATCGCCTTCCCGGCGCGCCGCCTGTTCGTCTGCATGTTGCAAGTTGCCATGTTCTACCTGCGTGCGTACGTGAATCAGCCGTCGAGCCCAAGCTGGTGCTCGCTGTAGCGTTCGGTGAGGTAGGGGATCGGTGGGAGCTTCCCAGCGCGAAGCTCGTCGAAATAGGCGTCGATAGAGCGGTAGTGCGCGATCTTCCGCCGTAACGGCTCGACGGCACGCGCCAGTTTTTCAACTGAGGCCACGAGTGACGCACTGCCGCGCATGTCGTCTAACCCGTACTTTTCGCGCATCACCGCGAGCGTGCGGGCGACGTTCTCGGCGGCTGTGCTCACGCTCTCGAAGTCATCCGGGATGGGCTTCGTTTCCTCCGTGAACTTGATCATGACTGTGGCGAACTGCGCAGCTATGTTGCCGAGTATCTGCTCGGTGCCGCGCACGAGCGCGTGCTGACGCGCCACGCGGCCATCGAATTCCATGTGTGGCGACAGCCCGAGCAGGAAATCGCACGACACCGCGTACACTTGCGACGCCTGCCTCAGGAACTGATGGTCGCGTGGCGTAGGCCGCCCGCCGGACTCGATCAGGCTGATCTGCGTCGAATTCTTGTAGCCGAAGCGCTGAGCCGCCTCGACGGCTGTCATGCCCGACAGCACGCGCGCGACGATCAGGTTGTAGCGCAGCGTTTCTAGTTCCTCCGGGCGGTCCCGGTTGCGCACGAAGCCGTCGAGCGCACGCCGGACAAATGACTCGCGCTGCCCATCTGTGAGGGACTTCTTTTTCGGCCGCTTGCGTTCCGGCAGTTCATTCGTCAATTCGGTCATTGAGATCCCTCTGCAAGCCTTCAAATCGGTCCATGATTCGTTCGAGGCGTGAAAGCGCTCCGACGAGGTCGACGTCCTCTGCTACGTAAGATCCACCGACGGGTGCGGGCCAACTGTCCCGCGCGCTGCGCTTGTAGACCGCGCCGTCGCTAATTCCAAACTCCCGCGCGATCCGCTTGGCTGGTTCGCCGGCGATGTAGCGGCGACGGATTTCAGCCCACGATTCCGGGCGCAAGCGCTTACCCATAAAACCCCGCAATGTCGCGTCTATCGACAGCAGTCAACGTTGCGACGGTGAGTTGAACTGCTATGGCAAGCGCTTCGCCCTGGCTCGATCGTGGCAGGGTGATGGGTTTCGAAATGCTCTCGATGACGATCGGCAGGATGGTTTGATCGCCGTACTTCATCGCTAGCAGTTGCGGCGCGACGGACGGATAGATTGTCTCGAGCGGACTTTGCTTGAGGCCGTTTTGCAACGCGCCCGCAATCACGCCCTGATCCGCGAGGTATTGCGGCACAGCCCACTGCTCAAGCTGCGTGATCGGTTGCCGCACTTCCGAGTACGCATCGCTCAGTGCGCGGAAATGCGCGGTGAAGCTAATCTTCACGGGCGGCATCCCGGAGAACACCTGCGTCGAATTAAGTTTCGTGATGCCTGTGCGACCGGTGGCATCGCGCAGCAACTTGCCGACGCTTGTGCCTGCATCGGCGGCAGAACCCAAGGGCATGCGGGATAGGATGTTTTGCAGCTCCGGCGCGAGCTGGCCGCTTTGCAACATGGCGGATAGGGTCGCCGCCTTTGCCTCAACGCCGGTCCCCTCGAACGGAGAGTGCCATCCGAGAGACATTTCCTGGGAACCGTCGGTGATTGGGCAGTGTACTTCGAAGCCCTCGTCCACCGTGAAGTTGTCGGCCGCCGATACTGTGCGCGTGTCGAAGCTCTGCGCCCATCCGTTCCCGCTATCGGTGCGCTTGACCGGATAGAACTTCGCGATCAGGTGCGGGTTGAGCCCCTCCCACTTCGACGATAGGATCTTTGCGGTCGGTGGCGCAGCGGGTGGCCGGGCAGCAGGATTAGGCATTTGAGCCCTCGGCAAAGAGCGTCACGTCATACAGCGGACCGGACGCCACGAATGCTCGGGCGCGCGCGATACGGTCTTCGAGCGAAGCTATCTCGGTTAGCCATGCGGCACGGTCATCGGGCGTCGGCGTAACACCTACGCGCTCTATCGCTGCATCGTCAAGTCCTGCCGAACGCAGGCTATCGATCATTGACTCGCGTGATCTTTCGTAGCCGCGAACCTTTAAACGAAGCGCTTCGATTTGACGGTCACCTTCGAGGAGTAGTGGTCGGCAGCGAGCAAGGTCGGCGCAGTGGCGTTCGGCCTGGTCCGATTGAAAGCGCTTGAGGTCAGCGACAAACTTTTGCATACCTACGCGCTGTGCGCGCAAGGCGTCGAGCCGGTCTTGCAGCACCTCGCGGACGTTCATCCCCATCGTATGCGCGAGAAGAACGGCCTGTCGCATCTCTGCGATCCGCCCGAACTCTTCGCTCAGTTGTGAGGCTGTGCTCGCCACGGCCCCGGCGATGCGTTGGGTGCTGGGATCTTTCAGTGCTTCGAAGAACGCCCGTCGAAGATCGTTGGGGCAGCTTTCATCAACCGGAAAATTGAAGTTCATCTCCATGTGCTCTATCAGTGGGAGGAACAGCCATTTTCGGTGCGCGGTGAGGGTCGCCCGCCGAACGTTTTCCTAAATTTCCTCTGACTTGTCCTGAATCTCCGTCACCTACCGAGCGCGAAGTGCGCTATCCGCGGGCGCGCGCGCACGCCCGCGCTGGCGTAAAAAAATTCACCGGTGCCGATGCACATGGATTCAAATGAGCGCCGATTCATCGGCGTTTCTGCTCAGCCCTGACCATTTGGCGAAACGGCCAAGCGGATAAACGCTACGAGCACACGCACGTAGGCATGGAAAACTCGGGACACCTGCCGAGGAGGATCACTCGATCGAAGTGCCGCGAATGCGAACGGGCACGTACAATCAACCAATCGACCATTCAGAGTGACCCGCGCCATGAGCCGCATGTTTAACCCGCCGCACCCCGGCGAAACCTTGCGAGAGGACGTCCTCCCTGCGCTTGGCCTGGGTGTGTCTGCCGCTGCTGCACAACTGGGCGTCACGCGCGGGATGCTCGCGCGCTTACTAAACGGCAGCACGCCGATCACGGCCGAGTTTGCGGTGCGCCTCGAAAAATGGCTCGGTGTCGACCGTGGCGGCGACGCTGAAAAGTGGATGCGAATGCAGGCGGCACACGACATGTGGAATGTCCGCGCGCGCTCCGGCTCGTTTACCGTGACGCGCGCCCCCGGTCCTGATTTGGTTCCGCACGATGTCGCGCGGCGCGCGCTAGCGGCTAACGTTTCCCCAGTGCAAGCATGGCGTGAGTACCTTGGGCTTACCGAGGCACAAGTGGCATCGCGCCTCGGCGTCACGCAACAGGTCTATGCTCGCTGGGAAGCGAGCAGGCGCATGCGCAAAGCTACGCGTGACAAGATCGCGGATGCTCTCAGTATCACGCCCGCTCAATTGGAGTTCTGAAAATCACGGCTTTCTGTGATTGGTATCGATCACCCGCAGGGCGACCATGCGCAGGTCATGGTTGGCCCGCAAGCGCGCCGCTACTTCCTCAGGTCGATTTCCCGGTGCGGCCTTGCGAACGGCATCGCGTTCCACCAGTGCGCAGGCCAGCTTGGCCGCCGCGCGCAGCCGGTTGATAAGATTGGCTTTATCGTCCACGTTATCGCGCTCCAAGTACGATGCCCATGCGGCGAGCAATTTCCTGCACCCCGGACTCGGTGAGTTGCGGCCAACGAATTGTGCGGGAACCGCGCATTACGGCCCAACCAGCGGACAACGCGTCGTCGGTTGCCCACCACCCGTTCTCGGCCCGAAACACCCAGCCCTCGCAGCGCAGCCGCTCGAACATGGCCGCTCGCTGAAGGCCCAACCGCCCGGCAGTCGCCGATATGCTCGCGCAGCCATCGAACCTCCTAGCACTGTGGGGCTTGACCATCTTCTTTTGCCTGCGCGCGCGGCTGTCCAATGCGCTCTGAATGCGTCGTGCGATTTCCTCTTCGCTGAAGTCCAATCTTCGTAGCGATGCCGCTAGCTGGGCAGCCTGCCTTTCGAGGTTGGCCATTTTCACAATCCTCCATCTCTATTTCACAAGATCACTCTGCCCCCTCACCGTTTGAAACAGTGGGGAGATGGCACTTCTAGAGGGTCACCGTCTCACGGTGTAGGGGAAGCTACGAACTTGGGCTGGATTGCACCGCCTAACGGTATAGACGGCGGCATTCCCATACCGTCAGACGGTGCAATACTCGCCTTCGTTGTACCGCCGCACGGTATAAGCGACCTAGTTTGCGGTTTCCGGTCGAGGTATGCTCCGCGCCGAAAAACGGCGGTAACCCCAGCGTCATATCCATCGAGCTTATCGAGCGCCCACCATGTGCATGCGTACCAACTTGCCTTGTTCGGTCGTCCGCCCTTGCAGGTCTCGAAGATCAGGCCGGCATCAAGCAACTCTTTTTTCGCGCGAGATATCGTGTCATTGCTTGTCCACCCGCGCGGCTGAAGATGGGCTAGTGTCACGACCATGCGCCCGTTATCGTCCCCGTGATATTGACGCGCGAACTCAAGCAACAGCGATTTCGCCGGATGCGAGAGCCCTTGATAAGCGGCACTATCTAGGACAACCCACGGCACGGCGACAAAGCCGCCCGGATCGCGCGCAGCCCCCTTTCGCCGTTTAGCTCTCGCCATCGTGGTGCGTGCTTTCGGCCAAGGCTTCCAGACGGTCACCGAGCAATTCCGACGCAGCCTGAGCCAGCGCCAGCAAATGATCGGAGTCACCATTTCCCATGGCGAGGGCTTCGCCTAGTTCACGCTGCACTGCGCTCACGCGCGCCACTCGAATCGCAGCCTCCCCGCCACGTGTTAGCGCCGGTGTAAAACCGACGTTAAACGACGGCGCAAGGTTGAGCGAATCACTCAAGAACAAAGGGGCCGCGAAGGCCCCTTTGTCATCCGTGACATCGATCAGAACGGCGGATCGCGCTCGTTGAGTGGCAGCTCGTGTTGCCGGCGATCTTCGTGCAGGACCCGCTGCATGTCGGGCAGATAGCGGGCGCAAATCACTTCACGCAGGTCGTCGAGTAGCTCGAACACGGCGAGCGCCTGCTCGGGCGTCCAGTCGTCGGGCACGACGAAGCTCAAGCCGCGCGTTCGGCCGGAAGGCAACGGCGCGGCTTTCATGACGACACACCTGCCTTTGCTGATTTGCCGGGACCACGCTGGCGGGCGCGTTTGTAAGCCCGCTCGCGAGCTTCCTTCAGGCGATACGATTCGCCTTCGATCGAGATGACCTCGGCCAGATGCACAAGGCGATCGACGAGCGAGACGACACAGGCGGCGTTCGGGAACACTTCGTGCCATTCGGCAAACGGTCGATTCGATGTCACGATCGTGCTGCTGTTCTGGTATCTCCGGCTGATCAGCTCGAACAGCAGATCCGCATGGCGATTCGAGTACGAGAGGTATCCGACCTCGTCGATTACAAGGACGTCGGGCGCAGCATAGCGACGCAAGCGCCGGCGCAACGTTGAATCGCTATCGAGCGCGGCCAGTTCACCCAGCATGTTGCCGGCGGTGGTGAACAGGACCGTGTGCCCATGCACGAGCGCCTGATGCGCGATGTTCTTCGCTAGCGTCGACTTGCCCACGCCGTTCGGGCCGATGAGCACAACGTTGGCGGCGTCCTTCATGAACCCGAGCGTCATCAGCTCTTCGATGGCGCCGCGATCGCATCGTGACGGCCAAGCCCAATCGAAGTCGCACAAGGCTTTGAAGCCGCCCAAATGGGATTCCCTGATGCGCCGCTCGAGCGAGCGACGGGCTCGCTCGTCTTCTTCCCACTGCACGAGCGGGGCGACCCACGGCTCCTGCGCGACTTCCGTCCAGCGGGCCAACAGCCCATGCAACCGCAATTCCTGCGCGCGCGTACGCAATGATTCAAGCGAGCTCATCGGAGCCTCCGGCAAGTTGGTCGTAGGTATCGAGCCGGTGTGGTCGAACCGGCGTGTCCTTCTGGCGTACGTGCGGCGGCAGGCATACAGCCAGCGGTGGGGGTAATTGACGCGCTTCGCGACGGCGCTCCAGCGCCAGGCGCACGGCGTTCGGGTGCGGCACACCGCTTTCGAGCGCATCGCCGATCGCGGCCTGCAATTGCGCGGCGCCGTAGCGTTCGAGCAGACGCAGCAACGCCGCCGTGATGGTGCCCAGATTCGCATTGCGTTCAGCCGCGCGACGCAGCAGGTCTTGGCTAGCAGGGGCGGCTTTGGCCAAGCGACCCATACCGCGATGATGACGGGCCTCCCGTTTGACGCCGACGAGCGTCTCGATGTGAACGGGCTCTTCGATTTGCGCGCCGCGATCGAAACTGCGAGCGTGGCGGGCAATGATCTCGGCGCCGTCGAGCACGCGTACCTGCTCGAGATCGGCGCGTATCGTCAGCGTGCGCCGCACGTGCGTGTGCGGGATCGAGTAGTCGTTCAGATCGAAGCGTACGTAGGGTGTCTTGCCGACCTTAACGGCGAGCGTTTCCTCGACGGGATACGGGTTCTCGGGTAGCGCAAGCAGCGTGGGCTGCTCTTGGGCGAACGCCTGGCGCACGCTGATCGCTCGATCCTCCGGACACGGGCGCTCGGCCGCCTGCGTGCGGCACCAGTGCTCGGCTTGTGCATTCAGATCGTCCAGATCGGTGAACTGCCTGGCCGCGAAGAACGCGTCGCGGACATGACGAATTGCACGCTCAACTCGCCCCTTCTCGTTGCCGCGCGCAATGGCCACCGGTCTGGGCTCGAACCGGTAGTGCGCGGCGAAGGCGAGCAGCGTCGGATGGAAACGGATGGCCTCGCCCTGGCGTTCGAGCACGGCGCTTTTCAGGTTGTCGTAGAGGATGACCCTGCCGAGCCCACCCCAGCGGGTGAAGGCACCGATATGACCGCGCAGGAAGTTCTCCATGCGCGCGTCGTAGAAGAAGCGCAGATACAGATCGCGCGAATACGAGAGCACCATCACGAAGGCCATCAAGGGCCGACGTGCACGACCGATCTGCAAGTGACCGAAGTGACCCCAGTCGCATTGCATCTGTTCGCCGGGCAACGTGCGTAGCCGCAGGTACGCTTCGGCAGGCGGCCGCGGCCGGTGCAGCGAGATCAGATGCCGGAAGTGCGTGGGCCCGCCCTGATAGCCGCGCTCGCGCACCATGCCGTAGAGGCGACTGGCGGTGAGCGTCGGATACTTCTCGAGCGTCCGGCCAATGAACGGCAGATATGGCTCGATCATCGACGCGCGCGGCGCCGGTCCATGACGAGGCAGCCCTGCCTGTGCGAGCACCCGTTTGACGGTGTCGCGATGCACGTGCAGTTGCCGCGCGATGGTGCCGCAGCGCCACTTCTCGACGTGATAGAGCCGCAGGATATGGGCTTCGAGTTCAGCGTCAATCGTCACCTTTAGAGCCTCCCCGCAATCGGTAGATGGAATGGAGAGCTCGACGGCGCAGCGGGCCAAGGCGGACGAACGGCGAACACGCATTGCCGCATAGGTGGCAATGCGTCGTGGTCGGCACCGGTGCCATGACGCGATGATGAGCGACAGCAGCGCGCATCGAGTCCGCAGGCAGTAGAGCACTGGGCGGCGTCGCGGGTGAACCGTGATGCGTCACTTTATTGAGTCGTGCCCGGTAACGACGGGCGCGCTGCGCATGGGCAAGACGTCCACGGCGAGAGTGCTGGTAACGCTGGGCCGCTTCGCGCAGACTCACGCGGCGGGCCGCCTGGGCACAGCCGTTGGCGCAATAGATCTGGCCGCGATCACAGCGGCGACAAATGAACACCTGCGCCCGACAGCGGGCGCACAGAAAGAAGCGGCCCGTGGGCTGCATCGGCGGTCCCCATGGAACGCCGAAGGCAGGTCGATATCGATATCGACAGGGACCACCAGCCGTGGAATACTGCGGCTGCACGTGTCCCTGTGCCTGGCCCCGTGGCCTTGCATATGTCCTGTGTGGCGCGACTCCGGGGTGAACTTGGCGGTTTTACCGGTGTCGCGCCGGTAGTTTCTTCGGCGGTATGCCTTTCTACCGCACCCGCTGCGCACCGTCATCCCTCACCGCGCTTTGCGCGTCTGCACTCGCCCTACGGGCTCCTTACGACGCGCAAAGCGTCGTCAATGCCCAGCTCTACCTTCCCTACACATCGCGCAATAAGATCCGGCCGCTCAATGGCTCGATCCCGGAACGCCGTCGTTTAGTGTCGGATTTAGACCGGCGTTCACACCACGCGCAACGGCGTGCGCGTACTCCAACAGCACTGCGACTTGCGAGGGCAGCCCGCTCGAACCGAATTGCTTCAAAAGGCAGTCACGCATGACACACCTCCACACGGGCGATTTCCTCCAGACGCGAAGCGTCTTCGGTCACGTCGAGCGCGTCGAGAGCAATTGGTCCGGTAGCGGCCTCACGCAAGGCAGCGCGGATAATTTCGAGAGGGGTTTTGATTTGCTCGGGACGAGCAGATATTTGGCGCATAGCGCTGGCTCCAATCGCAGGGTTCGAAACCCGGCTCCCAACGCCAATTGGGGTGGCCGGGCACATGGCGGGGTTGGCGTACCGGTGCGATTGGGAACCGGCGAGCGCAAGCGCTCCCCCGCCAAGGCCCGACCATTGAAGGCGAACACAAGGCGACGGACGAAAAAATACCGCCAGTTGGCGGTTGTCCGCCAATCGCAATTTCGAGACGCCAATCTCGGTGCCTGCTGTCTCAGGCACGTGCAAAGTATACGCCGATGCTGAAGGAGTGCAAACTCCTTCAGCATCGTGCGCCATCATCGCAAGTGCACAGGCTGTTGCCGCAATAGCGAAATTCACGCGACCTCCCCGAACAGCGAGAGTTGCGCAGACTCGCGACCAAGCAAGGCACGGTTGGCGGCGAGCCGCTGCCACTCGTCTACTGTTACCGCACCGTCGAGCAAGTGCTGACCGAAGAGCGCGGCGGCGCAGACCTGAGTGCAATCCATCGTGCGAAAACATGCCGAGCCCGCATACGTGCTCATCGCGACGTAGACGATGGTGAAACGCCATCCGTAGCGCGCCACGCACTTGCCGGCGAGCACAAACAACCGCTCGCGATCGGCGACCGTGCTGCGCTTCGACGTAGGCGCTGGGAGTTGGGCTCTCGAGTACTGGGTACGCAGAATTTGGTCGATTTTCAGATCGCACCAAACGGCGAAGCGAACATCGATCCAACGCGCAAGCGAGACAGCGAGTTTTGGATGTAACCACGTCCCGCCGTTGCGACCGCGCGTCGTGCGTAGCAAATCCCTCACATTCAAGGTATTTAGCGCGTCGGCGAGTGCGCGCATGTAACGCTTCGTCTCGCTCAGGCGAAGCCAGTTGTCGAGCCGCTTTTTGCGCAGGGCTGTTGCCGCCGTACCGTTGATCCAGCCATCGGTGCTGAACTCGATCACCTGGCCGTCATAATCGATGCAAAAAGCCGCATCATTCGAGCGGGTCATCCGGGCCCTGTGCCTGCTAGCGCTGGGGCCAATCTCATTGTGGATCGTCCGCGTCATCGCGCAGGCTCCGAAGCGCGGTAGCTCGTCGGATCCGACAGCCATTCTAAGATTTCGCTGTTTTTCCACGCCACACAACGCGCGGAACCAAGATGCACCCGCTTCGGGAACCGGTTAGCTAGTTCTCGCCGACGGATTGACTCATGGCTCAACGGAATGATGTGCTTCAGGCTAGACCAGCGCGTGAATCCGTCCGGCGGCAACGCCGAGGGTGCGGGGGACGCTTGAGGAGCGCGGCTAGCGTCTTCGGATCTTGGCGCTGCTCCCCGGAAATGGCGATCAACAACCGTCTGGCGAGTTTTCTTAGGCATTGAGTGGACTCTCTCGTTGATGAAGAGCAGACTTTATTGCCTCGGGTTTCCAATCTTTCGCTCAGTTTTCCAAAGTTCTTCAACCGTTCACTCAAGCGGCTTTCTTTCCCTGAAAACGTCGCACAACAGCATGATTCAAAACGATTTTATTTCGACTCTGCTCGGTACCGAGCAGACTTGCGAGCACGCTCGATCGCCTTGTTAATGCGGTCTCCCAGTTGCGCGCGATGCGTGTCGCTCATACGGAGTGCCGCGAGTGCGCTGCGGATCTCGTACGCGACAGCTTCGGTACCCAGCCTGTAGCCAAGATGGAATTCTTCGCGCAATCTGTCGCCCGATGGTTTATGGCGTGCCGGCTCGGTCGAGTCCGAACGCGCGAGACACCAGTAATTGCACTGGCCGAGTTCGGGGTGCGTGCCCTTAGATTTGCTTACGGCGATTTCTCGCGAGGCAACTTCAAGCGTATGCTTGTTGATGCCAGCCTTAACTGCTGCCTCGAAAACGTCGTTTCGTGGCTTGCGGCCATGCTTCTTCAGGTAGGAACGGAGAAACGCACAAGCGGCGGCGGTCTTCTGTTTATCGGCGCGGGACATGTGACACTGGGGCGAAGGCTGAGCGCGAACTGGTGGTCTTGGTTCGATCTGGGGGCCGGGCACCCGGCCGCGATCTAATCCTAAAGCTTGACGGTTCAGCCCATGGCAAGCAAGGGATAGCAGCGCACGCCTGGGGGTTTTTATGGGGGTTCTTTTTGGCGGACTACGCCTCAAACCCTCACCCCGCTGATAGGTATGAATTCTGTCGGGGGACCACGCGAGCAGCCGCCACTCAATCAAGCTGCCAGCTTGAACTCCATGCGCTTACCCAACGCGGTCAGCGCGCTCGCCAATGTGATTAGCGTCAAGCTCGTGTCCTCTTTGTCGAGCAACCGGTTCAACGCGGCGCGGCTCGTATGCATGCGTTCGGCCATCGCCGTCTTGGTCAGCTTTTGCGCTTTCATTTCCTGTTCGATTTGCCACGCGATGATTCGCTTCATGGCCGCGGCCGTCGCTTCCTCCAGCCGGCCTTCGTCCGCGAGAAAATCGTCGAAGCTGCTGCCGATGTGTTTGTTTGTCATGTTTTCGCTCCTTCCTGTCACGACCCCGCGCCCAACGCGCCGCGAACCTGCCGCATCCTTGCGCGCACGAGTTTCAAGTCGGCCAATGGCGTGTGCTGCGCCTTCTTGATAAAGCCGTGCAGCAGAACCATCTCCGATGCGACGACCGTAAAAAACACCCGGGCGATCCGCTGCGGTAGGCCGATTCGGATCTCCCATAGGTCGGCTTCCATTTTTCGAACCAGGGGCATACCGAGGGGCCAACCCAGTTCGACCGTTTTGATATCCTCACCGATCGCCTTCCGATCTTGCGCGTCCAATCCGCGCAGCCATTCGCGCACCGGCTCGTTGCCGCTCGCGGCGCGATAGAAACGAACGAAAAGAACTCGCTCGACCGACTCGCCAATGCGGCGGCAGATTTGAATGTGATTGAAGTGTACCAAATTTGATACGAAATGCAAGAGTGGTTGAAGGAGTCATGCGACCCGCTCGCGTCGAGCGCGGCGTCGCATCCCGCTCTTGTATTCCATGAAAGGGCCGAACGGTCGCTTCGTCCCCAAAAACCGGACGAATCGAACCCGCTCAGCGTGCTAGCATCGACGGGTTACGGAAGCGCCTCATGAACCCGATCACAACCCATCGATTCGACGCCGAATTCGCGCCACGCATCGCGCAGGCGGTGCGAAAAGTCGTCGGCCCCCTGGCCAACGTGGAAATCCAGCCATACGGCGGCCCCGATCACCCGACCACGCTCAAAATCACCGCACCCATCTCGGAACGAGCGCGCGATGCGCGCCATCCGCTAAACGTTCACATGACTTGGGACGAGTACGAGATCGCTTCGCTGATCGAGCCCAATGGGCCGGAACGATTCGCGCATTACTTGGAAGCGCTGCCGCGTAAGCTGCGCGCGTGGCAACTCGCGCGTAATTTCGATTTGGCCACCCGCTCGCAGGCCGAGCCCTTCATCTTGCTGGGGAACCTCGACCTCGAAGGCTGACGGCGCCGATAGCCGTTAATGCCGATGATGAAGCCGGTCGAACCAAGGATGCGAATCCATCCAGCGCAGCAAATCGGCAAGGGGATGATCGGTGTGGTAGCGCGTCGCCACGGCAAGCGCCGCACAGGCGAAAAGCGCCAGCGCAAGCATGAATCCGATCGACCCATCGAACATGGTGGCCTCCGCGATCGCAGGGATGTTTCCATTCTAGACGCGCTGCGCCCGTTCGCGAATATGCGCCGCCGCACGAAAACGCAATCGGCCTGCGATAATTAGGGCCCCCACCCCACTCAGTCACTGAAAGGAGCCGCCGTGAGCGAGCCGACTTCCTCTCCCGCCAACGAGATTCGCCGCGTCGCGTTCATCGGCCTCGGCGTGATGGGCTACCCAATGGCCGGTCATCTGTCCAAAGCCGGATTCGACGTCACCGTCTACAATCGCACGCACGCGAAAGCGCAAGCGTGGGTCGCGCAATACGGCGGCCGCGCGGCGCCCACGCCGCGCGAGGCGGCCGACGGCGCGCAACTCGTGCTCGCCTGCGTCGGCAACGATGAGGACCTGCGCGGCGTCACACTGGGGCCGGACGGCGCGTTGGCGGCAATGGCGCGAGGCGCCGTGTTCGCCGATCACACCACGGCATCGGCCGGGGTGGCCCGCGAGCTGTCCCAGGCGGCGAACGCCCAGGGCGTCGCGTTCATCGACGCCCCCGTCTCGGGCGGCCAGGCAGGCGCACAAAACGGCAAGCTCACGATCATGTGCGGCAGCGACGATGCATCGGCCTTCGAACGCGCAGCCGCCGTCCTCAAGCATTACGCCGTGGCCGTCACGCTCTTGGGTCCGGCGGGTGCCGGCCAATTGACGAAGATGGTGAATCAGATTTGCATCGCCGGCCTCGTGCAGGGGCTGGCGGAGGCGATCTATTTCGGCGAACGCGCCGGGCTCGATATGCCCCGCGTACTGGAGGTCATCGGCAAAGGCGCGGCCGCGAGCTGGCAAATGGACAATCGCGGCAAGACGATGATCCAAAACGAGTACGAATTCGGCTTCGCCGTCGATTGGATGCGCAAAGACCTCGGTTTCTGCCTCGACGAAGCCAAGCGCAATGGCGCGCCGCTGCCGGTCACGGCGCTCGTCGATCAGTACTACAGCGATGTGCAGGGCCTCGGCGGCAATCGCTTCGACACCTCGAGCCTCATCTGGCGCTTGCGCAAGCTGCGCGGCGAGGGCTGAGACACCCCGCGCCGCTTCACCGGCCACCGGCCGCGCTGCGTCAGTTTCGGCTGATGCCAGCGCCGGCGGGCGCATAGACCGCTTCGCCGTACGCCGCGACGATCCTTTCGTCCTGCTCCTTCGCGGAGAACGACTCCCATTCGATGCCGTTGACGTCGCGCGTGCTGCTATAGCCCGTTGCGCGGTCGTCTTCGAAGCCGACGTGCCGCAACGAGCGATTCGAACCGCGGTGATACACTCGGCTCGCACGCCGCCGCGCGGCACATCGTGCTGCACCGTGGAACCCTTCAAGACAAGGAGGCATCCGATGGCTGAATTCAGAATCTGGTCAGACGACTTTCCCATCAATGGCTTCATGCCGAAAGCGCAGGAATGCAACGACAAATCGTTCGGCGTCGACGGCGAGGGCGGCAACCTGTCGCCGGCCCTGCAATGGGAAGCGCCGCCCGAAGATACGAAAAGCTTAGCGCTGACCGTCTACGATCCCGACGCCCCCACCGGCAGCGGCTTCTGGCACTGGGTCGTCGTCAACATCCCTGCCGATACCCGCTCGCTGCCGCTCGGCGCGGGCAAGGCCGACGGCTCGCTCCTGCCTGCCGGTGCGATTCAAGTGCGCAACGACTACGGCACGCAAGGCTTCGGCGGCGCAGCGCCGCCGCGGGGCGACAAGCCCCATCGCTACATCTTCCGCTTGCACGCGCTGAAGGTCGATCGCTTGCCGATCACCCCGGAAACGACCAATGCCGTCGCGCGCTTCATGACGCATTTGAACGAAATCGATTCGACCACGTACACGGGCCTGTACGAATTGAAGTAAGGCCCAGTCTCGGCGACGCGGGCCGCCCCCGCGTCACCCCGCCCATCGTTCGGCTCGGTATGATCGTTGCGGCTGCAACCAACGCGTTCGCCCCGGCAACGGCGCGCCGGCAAGCACATCGGCCGGTTCATGCTTAGAATGCGAGGGCTAGGCCCGGTTCAGGCCCTAGCCCCCAGCGTAGCAAAGCGAGCCCCTCCCCGATGGAAGTAGAACAAGGCCTTCCCGTCCCCCAACGCTATTGGGCGATCGTCGTCATTGCGCTCGGCATCACGCTCGCAGTGCTCGATGGCGCGATCGCCAACGTCGCCCTGCCAACCATCGCGCGAGATCTGCACGCAAGCGCTTCGGCGTCGATCTGGATCGTCAACGCCTACCAGTTGTCCATCACGATCTCGTTGCTGCCGCTCGCCTCGCTTGGCGACCGCATCGGCTACCGGCGCATTTATATGGCGGGCCTTGCTTTGTTCACGCTCGCCTCGCTGGGGTGCGCCCTCGCCAATTCGCTGCCGGCGCTCGCCCTCGTGCGCGTCGTTCAAGGCTTCGGCGCCGCCGGGATCATGAGCGTGAACACGGCGCTGGTTCGCGCGATCTATCCGGCCAACATGCTTGGCCGCGGCGTCGCCATCAACGCGATGGTCGTCGCCGTCGCGTCCGCCGTCGGACCGACAGTCGCGTCCGCCATCTTGTCGGTGGCGTCGTGGCCGTGGCTCTTCGCGATCAACGTGCCGATCGGCATCGCCGCCGTCATCGGGGCCGCCCGTGCGCTGCCGGCGAACCCCGGGCATGATGCGCCGTACGACCTGTTGAGCGCGGCGATGAATGCGGTCGTGTTCGGCCTGCTGATCTTCACGATCGACGGCGTCGGTCATGGGGAAGCCAGCGTTTGGCTCATCGCCCAAACGCTCTGCTTGATATTGGTCGGCTACGTGTTCGTGCGGCGTCAGTTGACGCGCACAGCCCCGCTACTGCCGATCGATCTGCTCAAGATCCCCGTGTTTGCGCTGTCCATTGCAACGTCGGTCTGCTCGTTCTGTGCGCAGATGCTCGCGTACGTCTCGCTGCCGTTCTTGTTCCAAAGCGTGTTCGGCTTCGATCAGGTCGAGACCGGCCTGCTGATCACACCGTGGCCGTTTGCGATCATCTTCGCCGCGCCCCTCGCGGGCGTGCTCTCCGATCGGTATTCGGCAGGTGTGCTCGGCGGGATCGGGCTACTCGCGCTCACGCTCGGCCTCGCGCTGCTCGCCACCGTCGGGGCGCACCCGAGCGCGTTCGATATCGCCTGGCGCATGGCGCTGTGCGGCGCGGGCTTCGGCATATTCCAGTCGCCCAACAACCGGCAAATGCTGGCGGCCGCGCCGCGCGAGCGCAGCGGCGGCGCAAGCGGCATGCTCGGCACCGCGAGATTGACGGGTCAAACCGTCGGCGCTGCGCTCGTCGCGTTGATCTTCGGCCTCGCGCCCGAGCGCGGCCCCCTGCTCGCGCTCGTCGTGGCCGCAGCCGTTGCTGGCCTCGCCTCGGTCGTGAGCTTGATGCGCCTGCGCACGCCCAGCCCTGTGAAAGTAGACGCGTAGACGCGCAAGCAAGCGCCCCTCCCTCACCCGAAGCCGCAGCAATGGGGTCCGACGCAGAGGCAGCAAAGGGCGCCACGCTTTTTGCACAGCGCCCTGTAAAACGTGCCGCTGCAACGCGTCATGGGCACGCTCCGTGCGTTGCCCAATCGCCCATCGGCCTGGCGAGGCAATGGTTGGTACGGGCATTGCTTAAATCCCTGGACCATTCCACTGGACAATTCGCTATGCCGCCGACTTTAGAATTGCGAAGCAAACAACATGTCGCGCTTACGCCGCGTCTGCAGCAATCGGTGAGGCTGTTGCAGTTGTCGTCGCTGGAGTTTCAGCACGAATTGCGTCAGGCGCTCGACAATAATCCATTCCTCGAATACGACGATCTTATCGTCGAAGAAGGCGAATCGACGGCGAACGGGGCGCACGAGCACGACGGGGCCGCGCCTTTGGAGCCAGGCGCCGCCGCCGATGCCGCACCGGTGTCGGACGTCGTCGACTCGTACGACGGTGTGGGCAACTCGGAAGTGACGAGTGCCGCGCCCGGCGACGACCCCATCGGCGATTTCGGCCAAGATTGGACCAGCCGCTCAGCCTCGCGCAACAACAGCGATTCGGACGATGTCGATCCGGGCGCATGGGCGCACGTCCAGCCGACGATGCACGAGCATCTGCACGGCCTTCTGCATCTATATCCGTTGAGCGAGCGCGATCGCGCAGCGGCGCAGATCGTGATCGAGGCGCTCGACGACGACGGTTATCTGCGCGAATCGCTCGATGAATTGGCGAGCGCGTTCGAAGCCGATCCACCCCTGAGCGAAGAAGAATTGCGCGTGGCCCTGCGTCTCGTGCAAACGCTAGACCGCCCCGGCGTGGGCGCGCGCTCGCTCTCGGAATGCTTGAGCCTACAGCTCGACGCGATGCCCGCCGAGACGCCAGGGCGGGCCGCGGCACTCGAGATCGTCCACCATCATCTCGAGCGGCTCGCGCGGCGCGAGCATGCCGAGCTGCAAAAGCAACTGGGTTGTTCCGCCGAAGAGCTGCGCAAAGCTTGCGCGCTCGTGCGCCGGCTCGATCCGAAGCCGGGGCAGTTCTATTCGCGCGCCGACGACAACTACGTGATCCCCGATGTCATCGTGCGCCGCGTCAAGGGACGCTGGGTGGCCACGATCAATCCGGCGGTGTTGCCGCGTGCGCGGATTCATCGCGTGTATGCCGAGCTATTTGCGCAATCGGGCGGGGCTGGTTCGCCGCTCGCGCAGCAACTGCAGGAAGCGCGCTGGCTGCTGCGCAACGCTGAACAACGCTTCACGACGATCCAACGCGTAGCGCAGTGCATCGTCTCTTATCAAAAGGCCTTTTTCGATTACGGCGAGATCGCGCTCAAGCCGCTCGTCCTGAGCAAGCTCGCCGAAGAATTGGGCCTGCACGAATCGACCGTCTCGCGCGCATCGAGCAACAAGTACATGGCCACGCCGCGCGGCATTTTCGAGTTCCGTCATTTCTTCCCGCGCGAACTGGCCACCGAGACGGGCGGCCGCTGTTCGGCCGCGGCGGTACGTGCCTTGATCAAGGAGATGATCGAGCAGGAAGACGTGCGCAACCCGCTCTCCGATGTCGCGCTGGCGCAGATGCTCTCGCAGGAAGGCATGATCGTCGCGCGCCGCACGGTAGCGAAGTATCGCAACTTGCTGAAAGTGCCGCCCGCGCAATTGCGTCGACAGGCTTGAGGCTCGAGGGTTGAGGGCAGCTTTGCCTTCTTAACCCCATAACGAAACAAGGCCGGCTGCCCATGCCGGCCTTTTGATTTCGATCGTCGGGACCTGCGCCAGGGCCCGCTTGCCCCTTGCCTTGACGCGGTCAAGCCGTGCCGCTCACGCGGCGATATCGGCGAGCTTGACGGCCTTTCGCGTGACGGACGCCGCGCTCGTGACTCGCCGCAGATCGACCAAGAACGCATCGCGCCAGGTCGATAGATCGTTCACGCGCAGCATTGCCATCATGTCCGCATGGCGAGCCTTGCGGTCTTCGATCGGCATCGACAGCGCGCGCTCGAGCGCCTCGGCCATCTGCGTGAGGTCGAACGGATTGACGACGAGCGCACCCGGCAATTGCTCTGCAGCGCCCGCAAACTGCGAGAGCACGAGTACGCCCGGGTCTTCCGGATCTTGCGACGCCACGTATTCCTTCGCGACGAGATTCATGCCGTCGCGCAACGGCGTGACGTAGCCCACCTGCGAGAGGCGGAACAGCGCCATCAGCAGGTTGCGCTCGTATTTTCGATTCAGGTATTGGATCGGCGTCCAATCGAGCTGCGCGAAGCGCCCGTTGATGCGGCCCGCCTCGCCTTCGAGCGTCTGGCGAATCCGCTGATAGGTCTGGACGTCAGAGCGGGTCGGCGGAGCAATCTGCACGAGCGAAACCCGCCCATGCCAATGCGGCGATCCGAGCAGCAAACGCTCGAACGCTTGGAAGCGTTCGACGAGCCCCTTCGAATAATCGAGGCGATCCACGCTCATGATGATGCGGCGTCCGCGCATCGCATCTCGCAGCGTGCCCACGGGCTTGCGATCGGAGAATTGTTGAGCCGCTTTGGCGATGGCGTCGGGATAGATGCCGATCGGGTAGGCGCCCACCTTCAACACGCGGCCGAACGCGTGGATCATGCCGTCATCGCTGGCGGTGCCGAACCCGCCGCGCTCCACATAGTCGACGAACGATTGCCTATCGGCCTGCGTTTGAAAGCCGATCACGTCGTAGCTGCACATCGCCTTGACGAGCTCCTCATGCGGCGGCACGGTCCGCAGCATCTCGGGAACAGGGAAAGGGATATGCAGGAAGAAGCCGACGGGATTGGTCACCCCGATATCGCGCAATGCACGCGCGAACGGCAAGAGGTGGTAGTCGTGAACCCAGATGATGTCGTCGGGACGAAGCATCGCCTTCAACTGCCTTGCCAGCATCGCGTTCACGCGCAGATAGCCGGCGTATTCCTGCCGATCGTAGCGCGATAAGTCGGTGCGATAGTGAAACGTCGGCCACAAGGTCGCGTTCGAAAATCCTCTGTAGTACTGATCGTAATCGCGCCTCGTCAGGCCCACGGTCGCGTATGTGACCTTGCCCTGCACGTCGATCGAGGGGGACTGCGCTTCGCCCACGATTTCCCCACTCCATCCGAACCAGACACCCCCGGTTTCCTTCAGGGCGTCCAGCACGCCGATCGCGAGCCCCCCTGCCGCGGGGCGGCCCTCCTGCGTCGGCGCGACGCGGTTTGACACCACGATAAGTCTGCTCATTGGCGGCTCCACCTCTTCGGTTGGCATATTTTCTGCGCGGCGAACCTTCTGTTCTCGCCGTCGCCCCACATCTCGCATGCAAGGTGCGTGCCGCGATAAACGTCGGAGCAATGCAATGGTGTTGATACCCCCATGCGCCGAAAAGGATGCTTCAACGAAGCACGCACGCGCAACGAAGCGCTACGCGCACGGGGACGTTGCGGTCATTGCCGCGTTCGAAATCGGCCATGCGCAGACGACACCGCGCCAGGGCGCACCCCATGAGAATGCGTCCGGGGCGCCGCGCTATGCGTCTTGCTCGGAGCCCAAATCGCGCTGGTAGTCGAGCCCCTCGGCGCGTGCGCCACCTTGGTTCTCGTCGCCGTCAGCGGGCGAACCGGGCGCGGCGCGGTTCTGGGCGGCAGGGTCCTGCGACGACGTCGAGCGAGCGGGAAAACCGCCGCCGTTCTTTGCTTCGCGCTTGAGCGCATGGCGCGCCGAGCGCCGCAACGCGGGATGTCTCATGGAACGATCTCCAAGAGCAGGCGAGTGGCAGGATAAACACTTAAGTTTAGGCTGCCTGGCGACGGTTCGCGCGGTAACAATTGCGTCAGATTTGTAACCGATACACTCGCCGTGCCCCAACCACCGTTGTTCATACCATCAGTGCATTCTCGGAACATCAGGGGGAATCGACGGTGGATCGCCCATCTGCGCCGCGGACCCGGTCATCTCCCGGCGGTGGCCTGCCCCGCTTCGCCGGCGGTGTCGCTCTCGCTCGCCGATTTCGCGTCCTCGCCATATTCGACGAGCCGGTTATAAAGCGTCTTCAAGCTGATCCCGAGAATCTCCGCCGCCCGTGTCTTCACACCGCCGCACTGCTCCAACGTCGCGAGAATCAACTGACGGTCTGCCATTGCTAGCGACGTGCCGAACGGAATCGTCACAGCCGTGCCCGTCGAGGGCTTGGACAGCGAAATCTGCAACGGCACGGCTGCCGTGCTGTCCGCGTCGGGGCTCGCCATGATGAAGGCACGCTGCACGTAATTCTTCAATTCGCGCACGTTACCGGGCCACGGGTACGAGAGCATCATGTCCTTCACCGGCGGCGGGAATTGCTTGTGCGTGCCGTGGCGTTCGTTGTGGTCGTCCAAAAACGCTTGCGCCAGCAGCCATACGTCGTTGCCGCGCTCGCGCAGCGGCGGCAGGCTAATCGGGAAGACGTTGAGCCGATGATAGAGATCCAGACGCAGCTTGCCCTCGAGCACCGCCTCCTCGGGATCGCGGTTCGTCGCGGCAATCACGCGCACGTCGGTCTCGATCTCCTTGGTGGTGCCCACGCGCATGAACATGCCGGTTTCGAGCACGCGCAGGAACTTGACTTGAAGTTCGGCCGGCATCTCGGTGATCTCATCGAGGAAGATCGTCCCGCCGCTGGCTCGCTCGAAGTAGCCCTTGTGCTGCCGGTCCGCCCCCGTGAACGAGCCGCGCTCGTGACCGAACATCTCCGATTCGATCAAGTTCGGCGATATCGCGCCGCAATTCACCGCAAGAAAGGCATGCTTGCGGCGCAAGCTCAGCTCGTGGATGGTCTGCGCCGCGACTTCCTTGCCCGTGCCCGACTCGCCGACGAGCAGCACCGACGCAGCGGTGGGCGCCACGCGACTGATCTGGTCGTAGACCGACTGCATCGCGGGTGAATTGCCGAGCATCAAGCCGAAGCGCCCCATGCGGCGCAATTCGCCGCGCAGCGTGCCGATTTGCGCTTTCAAATCGCCCGCACGCGGCAGCCGGTCCAGCACCGCTTTGACACGCTGCATGTTGATCGGCTTGACGAGATAGTCAGTCGCACCCAACTTGAGCGCCGTGACGGCCGATTCGACCGTCGCGTGACCGGTAATGACGATGATTTCGACACCCGAGCGCGGATCGAGATCTTCGAACAAATCGACGCCGCTGCCGTCCGGCAATTGCAAATCGGTGAAGACGACATCCGGCGTCTGCCGCACGAGCTGAATGCGCGCCTCGCGCAAGTCGCCGGCGGTCGCCGTCGTCAAACCGTCTGCAGCGATGATCGATACGAGTGCTTCGCGGGTTTCGGGGTCGTCGTCGACAATCAGCACATGTGGCATCTGAGTTAGCGGGTCAGTGTCAAATAAGGGTTGAAAAATGGGACGCAAGCCGACGTGCGGCGCAAACGCCCCCTAACCGCTTCGGTCGTCGCATCATTTTGCCTAGAGGCAACGACGGAAGCGAGTGATTCAGCACAACTCGGGTAAAACGAGCGCCGCCGGACGGGCGGCGCTCTCGGGCTGCGTAACGCGCGCGACGCGGCGTCAGCTATGCCCGTGAGGAAAAATCCACGCGTCGCGGGTACCGCCCACCTGGCCGAACGCGTCTTGGCCCGCCCCGTTGGGGACGACCTTGGGTCCGCGCCCGTCAGGCGACGCGGGCAACGCGCTTGCGGTTGCGGCTGCCGCCGACTGCGACACCACTGCGCCGCCTTCGCCTTCCCACCGGCTCAGCTCGCCCGCGAGCCGTGCCTGCGATGCGCGATGCTTTTGCGCCCAACGCCACGCGATCATGCCGCCAACCGCGATCAAGGCGCCGAAAACGCCGATTCTGGGACGAGCCATCATATCCCCCTAGCATTTGCTCGGTTCATCGACGAGCTGGAGCGGCGCTTGCGCTCCGCCCGACTCCCTGTGGGATCGATCCGGGAACGTGGAGTTCCGCTGATCGTCGAATTGCCTGAGCCGCAGCTTTCGTGCCAGCGCGTCCGCTCGCAAGCGGCTACGTTCCGCGCGCGTGACGTGGTTAAATACTCTTTTGGAACTAGCCACGCGCGTTGGCGCCGAAGGAAACAAGCACCCTCATTTCCGGCGCGTAAGCGCCCTCTGGACTGCAACCACATGGCCGAGTTTACCGAGATCGAACCTGCAGCCGCATCGCCCGAGCACGGCGCTGCGGCACGCTGCGCAAAGAACCTCGAGCGCGACGCGGCTGGACTCGAATCGTACGGGCTGCTATACGGTTCCTCCCCGCCGATGCTCGAGTTGTACGAGCAAATCGAGCGCGTCGCAGCAACCGACGCGACCGTGCTGGTCGTCGGCGAATCCGGCACGGGCAAGGAGCTCGTCGCCCGCACGATCCACGACCGCAGCGCGCGCAAGGATAGGCCGTTCGTCGCCGTGAACTGCGGCGCGATTCCCGACAGCCTGCTCGAGGCCGAGCTGTTCGGCCACGAGCGCGGCAGCTTCACCGGCGCTATCCAGGGCCGCGCTGGCTACTTCGAGCACGCGAACGGCGGCACCTTGTTCCTCGACGAAGTCACCGAGATGATGCCGGTGCGCCAAGTCAAACTGCTGCGTGCGCTCGAAACGGGCACGTTCTATCGCGTCGGCGGCACCGAACTGCTGCGCAGCGACGTGCGCGTCATCGCCGCCACGAATCGCGATCCGCTCGTGGCGGTGAAGGAAAACGGCTTACGCGAAGACTTGATGTATCGGCTCGCCGTGTTTCCGCTGCGCGCGCCGCCGTTGCGCGAACGCGAAGGCGATCGCGAGCTGCTCGCACAGCACTTCCTGGCGGAACTGAACAAGCAAGAAGGCACGAATAAAGTCTTCAGCAAACGCGCGAAGGAAACACTGCGCACCTACTCGTGGCCGGGCAACGTGCGCGAGCTGAAGAATAGCGTCTACCGCGCCTTCATCCTCGCCGAGAAAACGGTCGAGATCGAACATCCGCGGCTTGCCGCTCGCTCGAAGAAGGCGGTGACGCAAGGCGATGCGATGAGCATTTGGGTGGGTACGCCACTCGCCGAGGCGCAGCGGCAAATGATCCTCGGCACCCTCAAGTACTGCGGCGGCGACAAGCGGCGCGCGGCGAAGGCGCTCGGCGTGAGCCTGAAGACGCTCTATAACCGCCTGGGCACTTACGAGGAAGAAGACGAGGGCGCCGGTACGCCCGAGGGCTGAACGCAAACGCCCCGCACTCGCCCGGAGAAGGGCGGTGCAGCGCGTCTTTCTTTCAGATAGCCAGAGAGACGGAGCGCCCGCAGACTTGGCCGCCGTTTACGACTCGACGTCTTCCAAGCTGAAGATTTCCGTCTGGTCGTTGTACGAAAAGATTTCCCCGTAACGGCCCCAGTTGACGACGGCGTCGAGCGTCTCCTCCGCCGCGCTGTCGGACAGAAAATCCTCGAGTTCTTGCTCGAAGCGCACACGCGGCGCGCGATGGCCAGGGCGCTCGTTGAGCACTTTCTTGATACGCGCGGCCAACGGTACGTGACGCAGCAAATGCTCGGCGAACATCATCTTGCGTTCTTGGGTGCCGAATTCGGCGAATACACGAGCCGGCGGCGTCAGGAAAATATCGCCCTCGCGCACGTCGGCAAAACCCAAGTGCTGCAGCACTTCCGCGATCGGGAACAAATCGTCCACCTCGAGGTGCAGCGAACGCGCGATCTCGGGCATATCGGCTCGGCCATGGTAAGGCGGGGCCGCGAGCGTCTCGATCAAGCCGGCCATCAAGTTCGTCGACACGCTCGGCAACCAACTGCCCAACTCGAGCCCCTTCTTGGTCGCCTCGTCGGTGCGGCGCGCGGTCATCTTCGCGTAGATCTCGTCGACCAGCCGGCGGAAAGCGGGATCGAGCCGGTTGCGCGGGTGCGCGAACGGCACTTTGATTTCAGCAAGCACGCGCCCAGGGTTCGACGAGAGCACGAGAATGCGATCGCACATGAACACGGCTTCTTCGATGTTATGCGTGACGATCAGCACCGATTTGATCGGCATGCGCCGTTGCGTCCACAGGTCCAACAAGTCGGTGCGCAGCGTCTCGGCCGTCAGGACGTCGAGCGCAGAGAACGGTTCGTCCATCAGCAGCAGCGTCGGGTCGACGACGAGCGCGCGCGCGAAGCCCACGCGTTGGCGCATGCCGCCCGACAACTCGCGCGGATAGGCGTTCTCGAAACCGTCGAGGCCGATCAGGTCGATCGCCGCCAGTGCCCGTTCCCGGCGCTCGCGCACCCCCACGCCTTGGGCTTCGAGGCCCGCCTCGACGTTTTGCAGCACCGTGAGCCACGGGAACAGCGCGAACGTCTGAAACACCATCGCCACCCCTTCGGCCGGGCCGGAAAGCGGCTCGCCTAGGTAGCGCACCTCGCCCGCGGTAGGCTCGATGAGGCCCGCGATGATGCGCAAAAGGGTGGATTTGCCCGAGCCCGAACGCCCAAGAAGCCCGACGATTTCGCCCTCGCGCAACGTCAGATTGACGTCGTCCAGCACGAGCAACTCGCCTTGCGCCTTCGAAAAACCGCGGCGCACGCCCTTGACGTCGAGTACTTCTGCGCCCGGGCGCAGCGCGGGCGTCGCGGCGCTGGTCAATGAGCCGGCACTGAGGTCAGCTTTGGGATTTTGCATTGCGCTTCACTCTTGAATTGAGCACTGGGTAGGCGCGCCGTTCGCGCGCCCGAAAGCTAGCTCTCGATCAATCGAGCCGCAGCTTCGCTTCCGCATAGGCATAGAGCGGACGCCAGAGCAGCCGGTTAAATAGCGTCACGAACAGCGACATCACGGCGATACCGAGAATGATCTTCGGGAAATCGCCGGCGGCCGTGTATTCGGCGATGTAGGCCCCGAGCCCGTGCGCCGCCACTTTGGTGTCGCCCCACTGCACGAACTCGGCCACGATGCTCGCATTCCATGCGCCGCCGGACGCCGTGATCGCGCCCGTCACATAGTAGGGAAAGATGCCCGGCAGCATCGCTTGGCGCCACCACTGCCAGCCCCGGATGCGGAAGTTCGTCGCGGCCTCGCGGTAGTCGTTCGGATAAGCCATCGTCCCGGCGATGACGTTGAAGAGGATATACCACTGCGTGCCGAGCACGATCAGCGGAGATAGCCACACGTCGGGGTTCAAATGAAACCGCACGATGACGATCACGAATACGGGGAACAGCAAATTCGCCGGAAACGCAGCCAGAAATTGCGCAATGGGCTGAGCCTTCTCGGCGATGCGCGGCCGCAGGCCGATCTTCACGCCCACCGGCACCCAGACCAGCGACGAAATCGCGATCAGCACGACGACGCGAGCGAGCGTGATAAAGCCGAGCATCAGCACGTGGCCGACTTCCGCACCCGTCACGCCGGTGCGCACGTACGCTACGACGCGCCAGGCGACATATGCCGTTGCCAGCAAGACCGCCACGCCCCACACCGCATCGCCCACACGGGAGCGCTTCTCGCCGCGGGCAAGGCGTACGAACGACACGGCATCGACCCGCGGCAGACGCAGCGGCATCCGCGCGAGCTTGGCGAACATCCAGCCGGCGGGCACGAGCAGCAGATGAATGAGCCGCGTGCGGCGCACGAGATCGAGCAGCCACGATTCGGGCGCATCGCCCGAACTCGTCGTCTCCATGCGGAACTTGTCGGCCCAGGCGACGAGCGGGCGGAACATCAGTTGATCGTAGGCGAGGATCACGACCGACATCGTGACGATCACCCAGCCGATCGCCGTAAGGTTCTTCGCGGCAATGGCCTGCGCCAGATACGCGCCGATACCGGGCAGCGTGATCGTGTTGTTGCCGACGGTAATCGCCTCGGATGCCACGACGAAGAACCAGCCGCCCGACATCGACATCATCATGTTCCAGATGAGGCCCGGCATCGAGAACGGCACCTCGAGCTTCCAGAACCGCTGCCATGCCGTCAGATGGAACCCGCGCGAGACTTCGTCCAGATCGCGCGGCACCGTGCGCAACGACTGGTAGAAGCTGAACGTCATGTTCCACGCTTGGCTCGTGAAGATGGCGAAGATCGCGGCCAGTTCCGCCCCCAGCACGCGGGCGGGGAAGAGCGCGAGGAAGAACGTGACCGTAAACGAGATATAGCCGAGCACGGGCACCGACTGCAGAATATCGAGGATCGGCACGAGCACCATGCCCGCCCGGCGGCTCTTGGCCGCGAGTGTGCCGTAGGCGAGCGTGAACGCGAACGACGCGACGATGGCCGCGAGCATGCGCAGCGTCGTGCGCAGCGCGTACTCGGGCAGCATGGCGGGGTTCAGCGAAATAACCTGGGTCTTGAGCGTCGAAATCGGCGCCATCGTCTGGTGAAAGCCGATCGCGGCCATCGCGATCGCGCAGATGATGAGCGGAAAGGCAACGAAATCCCAGCGATTAGGGGCGATGCGCCACGCCGACGCATTCGCGGTGCGGTTCAGATTGAAGCCGAAATCCATCAGTCCCCCCTCGCGCCGCGCGGCGAACGGGGGCTGAGCGCCGGGCGCGCCGGCGCCGCAAGCAGGCCTGGGCCGACGAGCATGCGCAAGCCCGCGCGCGAGGCGGCGGAACGATCCGTGACACGAAATACGAGCATGACGAGCGTAGGGTTGCGGTGACGCGTTTGAGCGCGAATCGTCGACTGATCGAGCCGTCGATCCGACTGCCGGCCTTCGTCGCCTTTCTTTTTGACGGCACGACACTACTACAACCTGTGTTTCAGGCACAACCGCGCCGGGTGAAATTATGCCGTGAAGCAGCCTCGACGGGAACCCGCGGGGGGAAAGCCCGCCGGCCCCGCCCTCGCCGCGCCAACGGCGAACGAACGGTACTTCGCCGAGAAGCGGGTATCATCGGCTTCTCATGGCGAGTACCTCACCGATCTAACGGGAGATGTCCAATGAAAGGAAATCTGGTCATCGTTTGTCGCGACCAGGATGCGACCGCCTTCGACGAGCTCATGGCCGAATACGGCGCGTTTCAGACGAGGCTTTCGTCCACCGCGTGGTACTTGAAGCTCGACAGCCAGCCCGAGGATGTCCAGGAAGAGATTCTCGCCCGGCTCGGCAAGTACACCACCCACTACATCTTCGAGGCGAACAGCGTCACCTACAACACGGTTGATAGCGACGCCGCCGCCGCACTCGACGCGTTGTTCGCCGAATGACGCCGCGCTGACGGCTCGATCGAAGCGGATCGGCCGGGATCGAAGCGCGGCGATCGCCCTTACCAGGCGCCTTCCGATTGCGTCGCGGCGCGCGTCGCCGCTTCGAGGGGAAACGTCATCGCCACACGCAGGCCGCACCCCGGGGCGTTGCCGATTTCGCACGCGCCGCCCACCCGGCGCACGAGACGCTCGACGATGGCCAGACCGAGCCCGCTGTGCCCGTTGCCCCCGCGCGCGGGGTCGAGGCGCACGAACGGTCTGCTCGCGTTGACGAGATCGTGCGGCGAGATGCCGCGACCGTGATCGCTGACCGATAGCTCCCAGCCCGCCGGCGTGCGGGCCGTCGCCACCACCACGGGCGGCGCGCCGTACGCATGCGCGTTATCGAGCAGGTTCGACAGGATTCGCTCGAGCGTCGCCGTGGGCAGGCGAAAGCCCGGCCCCGCTGTCAGCTCCGTGCGCACCGCCGGGCCGCCGGGCGCGACCGCACGATAGCTGCGCGCGATGCGCTCGCATTGCTCATCGACGGGGACGAGCTCGCTGCGGTCCGTGCCGTCATGCGCGAACACGAGGAACTGGTCGACGATATGCGCCAGCGAATCGACATCGCGCACGACGCCATCGCGCAGCTTCGCTTCCTCCATCATCTCGGCGCGCAGGCGCAAGCGCGCGAGCGGCGTTTTCAGATCGTGCGCCACGCCGGCGAGCATGACGGCCCGGTCCTGGTCGGTGCGCGACACCTCCCGCACCATCTGGTTGAAGCCGCGCGTCAGTTCGCGCAACTCGCGCGGCCCACGCTCGGCGAGCGGCGGAACGTTTTGCCCGCGCCCGAAACGCACCACGGCGCCCGCCAACGCGGCCAGCGGCTGCTGCAACCGCCAAGCGACGAATAGCGCGCACATGACCGCGACCGAAAAAATGGTGCCGAGCCAAACGAGCATCTGATCGCGCGGCCGCGGCGGATGCAGCGCGAGCATCGGCACGACGATCCAATCGCGGTCGGCCGCCTCGTGCACCCACAGGATCGGGGGCCGCCCCGGGGTGCCGACGCGCACGAGCGAGCCGGGCGGCAAACGCTCGCGCAAATCTTCCACGAAGCGTTTGAGCGGCGGGGGGAGATCCTGAGCGGCAGGGGGCACTTCAGGGCTGACGGGATCGACGAGCCGCACGCGTGAAGGCAGCGGCACGGACGGTGTGCGGGCGACGTGTTGGCGCACGGCGTCGATCAGGAACGCCGCTTCCTCGACGGCATAGCGCGCCTGCGATTGACTGCGCTCGACGCGCATGAGCACGAACCAGGCGAAATGCGAAAACAGCAAGACCGCGACAACGAGTAACGCGAGCCTGCCGAATAGCGAATCAATTGGGCGCCGCATCGGGATCGCCGTTGGGAACGAACACGTACCCGCGGCCTCGCACCGTTTGGACGAAGCGCGGGCTCGACGGGTCCGATTCGAGAATGCGCCGTAGACGCCAAACCTGCACGTCGATGCCGCGGTCGGTGCCGTCGTACTCGGGGCCATGCAGCAGCTCGAGCAGCCGCTCGCGCGTGAGCGTGCGCATCGGGTGATTGACGAAGATCTTCAAGAGCGCGAACTCGCTGCCCGAAAGCGTGAGCGGCCGCCCTTCGTGGTTGAGCGTGCGCGATTGAAAATCGAGCTGGAACCGCCCGAAGGCGAAGGGCTCGCGCTGTTCGGGCGCCGCCGACGGAATCGTGCGCCGCCGGCGCAGCACCGCCTGCACGCGCGCCAGCAATTCGCGCGGATTGAAGGGCTTGCCGAGGTAATCGTCGGCGCCAAGCTCCAAGCCGACGATGCGGTCGACGTCATCGGCGCGCGCCGTCAGCATGATGACGGGGATGTCGTCGCCCGTCGCACGCAGCTTGCGCAACGCGGTGAGTCCGTCCACGCCCGGCATCATGAGATCGAGGACGATCAGATCGGGCCGCTCGCGTTCGAGCCGGCGTTCGAGCGTAGCGGCGTCGTGCAGCACCGAGACCTCGATGCCCTGACGGACGAGATAGTCGCGCAGCAGATCGCGCAGTTCGGCGTCGTCGTCGACGACAAGGATTTGGGTAGGCATGGAACGAAGTTTAACGCCGGCGGCGCGCGAAACGAGCCGTCCGCCCGCCGGAAGGGTTACTGGACGTTACGGCGAAAGCCATCCGTAATGCACCGTAACGGCGCGCTCGTCGCAGGTAACACCCGCGATCGAAGCCCGGTCTAACTTGGCGGAACGGACGGCGAACGCCAACGCAGTGCGCCGCCGATGTCGATCACCGGAGCTTATCGAATGAACGCTTTATCTCGCACTACTCGCCACCCCTTACGTTGGCTCACGGCGGCTGCCGCGGCATTGACCCTCTCGCTCGGCGCTTACGCGGCCGGCGGGCAAATGGGCCCGGGTCCCGACGGCAGTCCGGGCGCGGGGTGGCATCACCGTGGCGGCTTCATGATGGACAAGCAGCTCGCGAACTTGCACGCCAGCCTGAAACTCACGCCGGAGCAGGAAAAGCTTTGGCAAAGCGCCGTCGACACCATGAAACACGATGGCGCCGCCGGGCGCGCCGAGCACGAGAAGCTGCACGCGCAACTGAAGACGATGATGCAGCAACCGATCCTCGACATGAACGCGTTGCACGCAGCGCACATGCAGGCGCGGCAAGACGGCGAGCGCCTGCACGAGGAGACGGCGAGCGCGTGGCTCGCCGTCTACAACGCACTCGACGACCAGCAGAAGACCTTGGTCAGCGACTCGTTCAAGCAGCATTTCTCGAAATTGGAGTCGATGCGCGACCACATGCGCGAGCGCTGGCAACAGCGACACGGCGCCGCATCGCAGGCTGCGCCGTCGAATCAATGACACTTCAATGACGCTTAGAGCATAGTCTTGCCGGTCGCATCGCGCCGTTCGCGCAATGCGATGCACCGGAAACTGACGACTGACAACCGAGCAACGCCGCGCTTTCAGGGCGCGGCGTTGCTTGTTTACGCATGCGAGCATCGGCGCGCCGGCGGCTTTCGCTGCTGCCCAATGCGTGTACCGGCGCGCGAGCGCAAAGCACCCAAACACGGCTTTGCCACGCGAAAGCTTACCCGCACGCCCTCCCCCGGGTTCGCCGCAGTAGCACCGACCGCGCGTTCGGGTAAAATACCGCGCTTTTCGCCCTGCACGACCTCGCTCGCGCGCGGGCAAACGAAAAAACGGCGCCGCGAAGCGCGGCGAGAGCGGCGTAGCCCGTCCTCGCAGGCTCGCAGCCGGACGCCGGCTGAACCGCCGGCTCAACGGCACGCTTTTTTTGTCCGCCTAGAATTTTGCGGCGCGCCGCCATTTCGGCGCACCGCCAAGGACCGCACTTCCTACCATGCTTCTACAAGGCTACGGCCCGCTGATCCTCGCCGGCACTTGGCAGACCGTCAAGCTCTCCGTGCTATCGCTTGCGCTCGCCTTCGTGCTGGGACTCGTCGGCGCGGCGGCCAAGCTTTCGAGAAACCGGCTGGCCAACGGCGTCGGCACGGTCTATACGACGCTCGTGCGCGGCGTGCCCGATCTCGTGCTGATGCTGCTGCTCTTCTACAGCATTCAAATCTGGCTGAACAACCTGACCGACCTCGTCGGCTGGGACCAGATCGATATCGATCCGTTCGTCGCCGGCATCATCGTGCTGGGCTTCATTTACGGGGCTTATTTCACCGAGACGTTTCGCGGCGCGTTTCTGTCCGTGCCGCGCGGGCAGCTCGAAGCGGGAGCGGCTTACGGCATGACGCCCTGGCAGACGTTCTCGCGCATCATGTTCCCGCAGATGATGCGTTTTGCGCTGCCCGGCATCGGCAACAACTGGCAAGTGATGGTCAAAGCAACCGCGCTCGTGTCGATCATCGGGCTGGCCGACGTCGTCAAAGCGACGCAGGACGCCGGCAAAGGCACGTTGCGGTTTTTCTTCTTCACGCTGATCGCGGGGGCGGTCTATCTCGCGATCACGACGATATCGAATCTCGTGCTGCTCTGGCTCGAGAAGCGCTACTCGATCGGCGTACGCAAGGCCGAGCTATAAGGTACGTCACATCACCATGATCGAGCTGATCCACGACTACTGGCGCAACTACCTGTTCACCGACGGCTATCACATCACAGGCCTTGCCATCACGATGTGGCTGCTCGTCGTGTCGATCGGCATCGGCTTTTGCCTGTCGATACCGCTATCGGTCGCGCGCGTCTCGCGCAATAAGCTGATAGCAGGCGCCGTCTGGCTTTACACGTATATCTTTCGCGGCACGCCGCTTTATGTGCAGTTGCTGCTTTGCTATACGGGCCTCTATAGCCTCGAGGTCGTGCGCAACCACGAACTGCTGAACGCATTCTTCCGCGACGGCATGCATTGCACGCTGCTCGCGTTCACGTTGAACACCTGCGCGTACACCACCGAGATCTTCGCGGGCGCCATCAAAGCGACGGCGTACGGCGAGATCGAAGCGGCGCGCGCATACGGCATGTCGAGCTTCACGCTGTACCGGCGCGTGATTTTACCGTCGGCGCTGCGGCGTGCGCTGCCGCTCTACAGCAACGAAGTGATTTTGATGCTGCATGCGACCACGGTCGCATTCACGGCCACGGTGCCCGATATTTTGAAGATCGCGCGGGACGTCAATTCGGCGACCTACATGTCGTTTCAGGCGTTCGGTATCGCCGCGCTGCTTTATCTCGGTATCTCATTTGCGCTCGTCGCACTGTTTCGCCGCGCCGAGAGGCGTTGGCTCGCCTATCTGCGCCCGCAAGGCAAGTAACTCATGCATAAGCTTTTCATCGACGATCTGCACAAGCACTACGGCAACAACGAAGTCCTCAAGGGCGTCTCGCTTAAAGCGAACGCCGGCGACGTGATCAGCATCATCGGCTCATCGGGTTCGGGCAAGAGCACGATGCTGCGCTGCATCAACTTCTTGGAGCAGCCTAGCGCGGGGCGTATCTACGTCGACGGCGAGGAGGTGCGCACGAATAAAGACAAGACCGGCGCGCTGCGCGTGTCCGATCAGAAGCAGTTGCAGCGCGTGCGCACGAAGCTGTCGATGGTATTTCAGCACTTCAACCTCTGGGCACATATGAATGTGCTAGAGAACGTGGTCGAGGCGCCCATGCATGTCTTGGGCCTGGCCCGGCGCGAAGCCGAGGAGCGCGCGCGGATGTATCTCGAAAAGGTGGGGCTTGCGCCGCGGCTCGAGAAGCAATACCCCTCGCACCTGTCGGGCGGGCAGCAGCAGCGCGTCGCGATTGCGCGGGCCTTGACGATGAATCCCGACGTGATGCTGTTCGACGAGCCTACTTCCGCGCTCGATCCCGAGCTTGTGGGCGAAGTGTTGAAGGTCATGCAGAAGCTCGCCGAGGAAGGGCGAACGATGATCGTCGTCACGCACGAGATGGGATTCGCGCGCAACGTATCGAACCACGTGATGTTCCTGCATCAGGGCCGCGTGGAAGAGGAAGGCAAGCCCGACGAAGTGTTCGGCAACACCAAGAGCGAACGGCTTCGGCAGTTTTTGTCGGGAAGCTTGAAGTAAGGCGGCTCGCGCAGGCGATTTCCAATCGAAGCGCTCAGCTCAACCAAGGAACCGGGCGTGGCCGCCATTCCCGCTTTACCCTAATCCAGACGATTCGAGGCTGCTAAGCTGCGCAAAGTCTCCTCGAAATCGGTCCGCACCCGCCGAACGCAGCCATTTCGCCGCGCGTTCTGACCATCTCTCGCACATTCCTTACACATTGGGTGCACACGGGGCTTGCACGCCTACTTCGCCCAATATTTCCCGTCAATACCCGAAATCCTGAACGACACCGCTGCACAACCTGTGAGTGCATTGCTGCACTACATCCGGCAAGGCGCGGCGGGCGAGCGCGGCCACGCGTCCCAGCATCTGGATATGGCAATTTAGAGACACCTGCTAGCAAGACTACGATTTGCTTGGCGACCTGGATGTATTTTTGCTAAATTAGTAACCAAAGTAGCAAAACAAAGTTCTACAAATGTAGTTTTACTTCAAACGAGGAGACACCGCCCGACGAGCGGCCTCGAACCCGAGCGCAGCGCGAAAGGCCCACCAAGCCCGCAGCTGGCCTTCGAGCGTTCCGATGGATCTCCTCCAGAACAAGATTCCCGCTCGGGCGATGCTCTCGCCCGAGCGCTATTCGCAGTAGTGGCTTCACTTTTGACAGGGAAATGGAGGAGAAGATGAAAAAAGCTTTGCTCGCCGCGGCGCTCATGTCGGCTGGCGTCATCGCGCACGCACAAAGCAGCGTGACGTTGTATGGCCGTGTCGATGCCGGTATCGAGTATATGACGGGCATCCCCAACACTACGGGTAGCGGCTCGAGCTCGCGTTTCCGCGCGGAAAGCGGCGACTGGGGCACGAGCCTGTGGGGCTTGAAGGGCGTCGAAGACATCGGCGGTGGTAACCAAGTCCTCTTCAAGTTGGAAAACGGCTTCAACCTGATGAACGGCGCGCTCCAAAGCTCGTTGTTCAATCGGTGGGCGACGGTCGGTATCGCCAACGCGAACTACGGTACGTTCACGATGGGCCGCATGCTCTACATCTCGAACGGCGTGTGGGACTTCGATCCGTTCGGTCAATCGAGCTGGTCGTCGGCATCGCTCGTGCGTGGCCGCAACTGGCCGCAGTCGAGCAACAACGTTGCGTATCAATCGCCGAAGTGGAACGGTTTCGACATCTACGGCCAGTACTCGCTGTCGAATCAGACGAGCTGGAACGGCAACGGCACGGGCGTGCAAGGGCGTGAAGACGGTCTGCAACTGACGTACACGAGCTCGCTGTTCCAAGTGCGCGGCATTTACGACGAAATCCGCAATCCGACAAACGGCCTGCTGAACGGCGCGGACGGCGCATTCTCGTTCTCGCGTGAGTACACGGCTGCTGCGAACGTGTTCCTCGGGCCGGTCAAGCTCCAAGCCGCATACCAAGCGATCCGCACGTCGGGCGCAAGCGGTTTAGCCGCCGGCACGCCGACGTCGCTCGACCACGAATGGGGTGGCGTGACGTGGCAAGCCACGCCGGCGCTCGCCGCCATCGCTGCGGTCTATCACGTGAACGGCAACAACGGTGCAGGCAACGCGACGATCTACACGATCGGCGGCACGTACAACTTGTCCAAGCGCACGTTGCTCGACATCCAGATCGCGACTGCCCGCAACAGCAAGAATGCGAACTTCAGCCTGGAAGCGAATGGCGTCAGCAATGCGGACAATCCGCTGCCCGGCCACAGCCAATCGGGCGTCTACGCCGGTATTCAGCACTCGTTCTAAACGAGCGGCATAGCCTAAAAGAACAGACTTAATCAGCTTTACAGTTTCACGCTGCTGCGAGAGGCGCGTATCGGTGCGATGTCCCGTCAGGGCGTCGCACCGTTTTTTTTGTTCTTATGTTTTCGATATAGCGACATAGCGGTTAGACGACGAGCGAATTGCGCACTCGCACCGAGCGCGCGCGAAGCAAGCGGCCGTTCCATTCGCCGCGCGCCCCGTCCTGTGGCGTCATCGTTCGCTGCGGCTTAGGCGCCAGGCGACGGAAAAGCCTCAGCCCTTAGACCGCCGCTTCGTTTTCCTCGCCGGTGCGGATGCGAATCACGCGCTCGACTTCGGTCACGAAGATCTTGCCGTCGCCGATCTTGCCCGTGCGCGCCGCACCGATGATCGCGTCGATCACTTGATCGCACTGGGCCGCGGCCACCACCACCTCGATCTTCACCTTCGGTAGAAAATCCACGACGTACTCGGCGCCGCGATATAGCTCGGTGTGCCCCTTTTGGCGGCCAAACCCCTTCACTTCGGTCACCGTTAGGCCTGTCAGGCCCACTTCGGCCAGCGCTTCGCGCACTTCGTCGAGTTTGAACGGTTTGATGATGGCGGTAATGCGTTTCATAGCGTGCCTCGTGAGATCAACGAACTGAGAACGAACAAATGGACGAACGGATGAAGCGATTCTACGCCGCGGCCGCCGCGAGCCGGCCGGCGCCGCGGCGCGACGCATTCACGCTTGAATCGGCTCCGCGTAGCGCGAGGTGATCGGATAACGCCAGTCGCGCCCGAACGCGCGATGAGTCACGCGGATGCCGATCGGCGCCTGGCGCCGCTTGTACTCGTTCAGCTTGATGAGACGCGTGACGCGCGTGACATCCGTGGGCGCATAACCGGCTGCGACGATGTCCGAGAGCGATTTGTCCTCTTCCATGTACATGCGCATGATGGCGTCGAGCACCTCGTAGGGCGGCAGGCTGTCCTGGTCGGTCTGGTTCTCGCGCAATTCGGCCGACGGCGCACGCGTGAGAATGCGCTCGGGAATCACGTCTCGCTTGGCGAACTGCCTCGCGCCGTTGCGATAGTGGCACAGGCGATAGACGAGCGTTTTGGCAATGTCCTTGATGACGGCGAAGCCGCCCGCCATGTCGCCGTACAGGGTGCAATAGCCGACCGCCATTTCGCTCTTGTTGCCGGTCGTCAGCACGAGCGAGCCGAACTTGTTGGACAGCGCCATCAGCATCGTGCCGCGGATCCGCGCCTGAATGTTCTCTTCCGTGGCGTCTTGCGGCAACCCCTCGAATTCGCTCGCGAGCGCACCGCCGAATGCGTCCATCATCGGCGCAATCGCAATTTCGTCGTAGCGCACGCCGACGCGCCGGGCCATTTCGGCCGCGTCCGAGGTGGAGATGTCGGCCGTGTAGCGCGATGGCATCATCACGGCCCGCACGCGTTCCGGGCCGAGCGCGTCGCAAGCGATCGCGAGCACGAGCGCCGAATCGACGCCGCCCGATAGGCCGATGATCGCCCCCGGAAACCCGTTCTTGCCGATGTAATCGCGCACGCCGAGCACGAGCGCCGCGTACGCCTGCGCTTCGAGCGATTCGGCCGGCGCGATCTCGCCCGTGACAGGACGTGCGCCATCGAATTGAACGATGGCGTGCCCTTCCACGAACTGCGGCATGCGCGCCACGATCTGCCCTTGCGCATCGAGCACGAACGAGCCGCCGTCGAAAATGAGCTCGTCCTGCCCGCCTACGAGATTGACGTAGACGACCGGCAGACCTGTTTCGGTGATGCGCGCGCGCACGATGTCGACGCGCGTCGCCTCCTTGTTCAGATGGTACGGAGACCCGTTGGGGATCAACAATACTTGCGCGCCGGCTGCCTTCGCCATTTGCGCCGCCGATGCATGCCAGGCGTCCTCGCAAATGATGAGACCGTACTTGACGCCGTCCAGGTCGAAAACGAACGGCGTCGTGTCGGACGCGAAATAGCGCTTTTCGTCGAACACTTCGGTGTTGGGCAAATCCTGCTTCAGATACGTGCCCGCGATCTTGCCGTCGACGATCAGCGACGCCGCGTTGTACGTGTCGACGGGCGCCGCGCCGCGCTCGATCGGCCGGTTTGCATTACCATGACCGCTCGCCGCTGAGGTTTCGGCATCGGCCGCGCGGTGTGGGTGACCTACGATCACACGCAGGCCTGAAAGCGGCGCAAGTTGTTCGGCCAGCTCGGTCAATGCAGCCGCACTGGCCGCGTAGAAGGCCGGGCGCAGCAGCAGGTCTTCCGGCGGATACCCGGATAGCGAAAGCTCGGGCGTGATGACAAGCTTGGCGCCGTCACGATGAGCCGCTCGAGAGACGTCGACGATCTTGGCGATATTGCCGGCGAAATCGCCGACGGTAACGTTGATTTGTGCTAGAGCAATACGGGTGTTCATGGCAGTTAGCGGCAAGCGGCCGTTATGGCAGTTAGGGCCCTTGTGGTCGTTGTCGCCCTTGTGGCCGGACGACTCGGCGATATAAACGACGGGCGTGAAGCGCGACGCATACGCCTCGCGCCATCCCGAAAGAACACGGTCGGACAACAGTTGAAACAGGAACGCATCGATTATCGCATGGGGCTTCTGGACTCGCCGCTCGAGGTCGATGCGCGCGAATGGAACGCGCTCGTCGCACGGCAGCCCCAGCCGACACCGTTTTTGCGGCACGAGTTTTTGAGTGCGTTGACGCTGACGAACTGCGCGACCGAGGAAACGGGTTGGGCGCCACGCTTCGTGACGCTAGTCGATGGCCAAACGGGCGCGCTCGTGGCCGCCGCGCCGCTTTACGTCAAGCACCATTCCTATGGCGAGTATGTGTTCGATTGGGCCTGGGCCGATGCCTATCAGCGCAACGGGCTCGCCTACTATCCCAAGCTAGTCTGCGCCGTGCCTTTTACGCCCGTGCAAGGGACGCGACTCATCGCCGTCGACGACCAAGCGCGCAGCCGACTGGCGGCCACCCTGGTTGCGCTGGCGGAGCAATCGGATGTGTCGTCACTACACGTGCTCTTTCCCACGGAATACGAAGCGGACACGCTCGAAGCACTAGGCATGATGCGGCGCGAAGGCATCCAGTTTCACTGGCTCAACGACGGCTATCGGGACTTCGACGAATTTCTGTCTACGCTCGAACAAAAGAAGCGCAAGAACATTCGCGCCGAGCGACGCAAGGTGCGTGAAGCCGGCGTCACGCTCAGGCGCGTGCGCGGCGAGGACGCCACCGACGCCGATTGGCGGTTTTTCAATCGTTGTTATCGGCAGACGTATCGGGAGCATTTCTCGTCGCCGTATTTGAGTCTCGATTTCTTTCGCATGATTGGGCAAACCATGCCTGAGAATCTGTTGCTCATCATTGCGGAGCGCGAGGGGCGCGCCATCGCCAGTTCGCTGATCGTGTATCAGCGTGACGCGTCGGGCGGTGCGTTATACGGCCGCTATTGGGGCGCTCTCGAACACGTGCCGTGCTTGCACTTCGAGACCGCTTACTATCAGCCGCTCGAGTTTTGCATCGAGGAAAAACTCGCGGTGTTCGAAGGCGGAGCACAAGGCGAGCATAAGATGGCGCGCGGCTTTATGCCGACTGTCACGCATTCGGCGCATTGGCTTGCGCATCCGGCCTATTCGGATGCCGTCGCCCGCTTTCTGGAAAACGAATCGAACCTCATTCATTCGCATTTCGACGAACTGCGCGAGCATGATCCGTTTAAGAAGCGGTAGTGGAGGGGCGTCACGCGCAAATGCTGACGTTAGTCGCTCACGAACGCCCAATCCGCCCCGCTCCGCCATATTTAAGTCCCCGCGATACGGCCGAGATCGCCGACATTCGCGTGGCACACCGTCGGGCGCAAGATGAGCACTAGCGGAGCACTAGCGCCGGTAGCATCTTCCGCGTCATGCTGGCTATGCCTCGTTAATGTAGCTGACCAACCGCCACTCTACTGCCACCGTTTGCTTACGGACGCCCAGCCTGTCATCCAGCCAGGCGAATGCGCGCGGCCGATAGACCGTAAGCGAAGGCAACTCTACCCCCTTGGGAAATTGATATTCGGCATCGGCGACCATCCCTTTCGACAAAGTCGCACGCCACACGCCCCTTTCTGGGCATGATTCTCCCGTCTGCGCTATGGTCCCGATCGGCAATCGCGTTGCGGCCGGCGGGGCGATTTCCGTCTGCGAGACGTGATCGGGTTTGGCCAGAGGCAAGCCGGTAGCCGGATCGAGGTGTTTTTCTTGGCTTAGGCGATTGATCAGGTCGTCGGAAGGTTTTTGCGGAGGTACGGCCGCGGCCTGATCCTTTTCCCACTGGAAGGTGCCGTCCCATGGGGGGAGCTTTGCCGGGGGCAACGGCACTATACGGTCGATGTCGGGGACTTTGGGATTGCGCCCGTCGTTGTCGTTGATGAATTGCCGAATGAGGCGATATCGTCTCGATCGCTCCGCGTCTTTCCCCACGCCGGTATAGCTGAGCCTGTCGCCTTCAGAAACACCCGAAAACGCGGCCTCCAACGACAGTGCGCCTTGCACTTCTCCCGCCGCTACCGCTTTCTGGAATGCAATGATCGCATCCGGATAGTGTTTGTCTGCTTGGAAATCGATGCCCAACGTGTTCGCGGCTTTGCCGTGGCCTTGATCCGCCGCGCATTGCCACATCTGCCGCGCAATCGCGGGGGCGTTGTCGATCGGCGCCAGCTTTTGCCCGACGTAGTATTGCGCGTCCGGACTGCCCAAGTCTGCCGCTTTGCGCATATAGCGCAAGGCCATCTCCGGATCCTGCTTCAGGCCATACCCCAATTCCAGATAATGACCAATGTCGTAATAGCCCCCCGGCACACCTTGGTTCACGAGTTGCGCAGCGAGATCGATCGTTTCCTTCGGCGCGTCCGGCGAATCCGCAAAACCCTGCGACACCAGTAGCTGCAAGTTTTGGTTCGCCTTGTAATGTCCGTACGCAGCGGCAATCCGGTAATACCTCGCGATGTCGTTGAAGTTCTTTTCACCATCTTGCTTCTGCAGATAGCGTCCGTACTGAAACAGCCGATCCGCGTCGGCATCCAACGAAGGTAAATGGTCCGCCTCATGCACACAGGTAAACGCAAGATTAGCGCGCACGGCGCTCATGTCGGGTAGCGAAGCCAACGGGTCCTCCCTGTAATTGCAGGCGCAGATGAGTCCCGCCAGCAATGTGATCAATACACGTTTGTTCATAGGTCAATCTAAATAGCTGCGGGAGGGCGACGTGCGCACAAAACCGACGAGCGATGCAACCGGAGCCGTTTTCGCGTTCTCGTTCTTTGTATTGCGATCGATGATGTTTCCCCATGCGTCGAAGGCGTCAGCCACGTTGTCGCCCGATGCCATCGAATAGATGGGGTTTGCACCATGATCGGCGACCCTCTGCGCTGAACTCGGCCGCGTGTGAATCCCCCACAGTCTCTTTCGCAGCGACGACGCCACCTCGCCGTTTTCGTGGCAGATGTTGAGCTCGCTGTCGACTTCCATGCTGCGCATGTTGACGTTGGCCGACCCCAAGGTCATGAACGCGTCGTCGACGATCATCAGCTTCGCATGCACGTACACGTAGTCCCACTTGTCCGGCGGGGAGTCCGGCGCGACCAACGTACAAACGTGCACCTTCAGGCCAGGAATGTCGTTTGGCACGATGGTCTTCTCGGGCGGCTTCTTCATTTCTTTCTCGAGCGCGGCCCGCTTCGCCTTTGCCTGCGCGAGCTTTTGTTGCGCATCGCCCATCTGCTTGCGCACCGCGTCGGTGTCCGCGTATTGCTGCATTTCGTACGCGCCTACGATCGCGTCGTTGGCCTGCTCCTGCTGCGCCAATGCTTCGTCGTATTCGCTGCGCAGCTGCGCTTGACGCGCATCCTCGCGCTCCAGCGTGGCCACGCCCGGAATCGCGTCGGCGCGCCCGAGCGCTTCCAACATCCGGTACGTGCTGACGGTTCCCGCACCGATGCCTTCATCGTTCGAATTGGTGACGACGAACAGGCGTAGCGGACCGTGCTTTCCCGGATCGCGTCCCCCCGCAAGCTGGAGCTTCGCCGCCGCTTTGAGCTTGTCGGCCAGCGGCGGGAACCGGAAATACTGGTTTTCGACGTAGACGAAGTTGGCCGTATTGTTGACGGCTTTTAGGTACAACGCCTTGATGTCCTGCTTTTTGTCCTGTGACTGGGTGCGCAGGATCTGCGCCATCAGCGGCGTATCAAAGTCGCGGCGCAATGCCAACTGAGACGCTAGCCCTCGCCGCGCTTGAGTCAGGCTCTGCCCGGTCGCGTCGTCCCACGCCTCGCAAAAATTCCGGTTCAGAGGGTCGAGAATGGGGCCTGTCACGCGGCTGGAGATGTCTTGCCGGGGATGGGTACCGCAACGCCCCATCTGCGGATGCATGCGGATGCTGCTATGGTCGTCGCGGTCCCAGTACGCATCGAGCGTGTTGTGCCCCATCACGAACCCGACCGCGTCCGCGGGGCTCTCGTAGTCGACCAGCACCATTTTCTGGTGATGCGTTGGCTCGGCGGTCATCGCGACAGCGTTCGCATCCTTGGATGCCCTGCTCCGCGTGGTGTCGGCGGCCTGGGTATATGAGCGCCACGCGATCTCCACCCGCTCCGCCAAGGTGAAGTCTCGCGTGGCGAATTCGATGTTGTCGAAGGACTTGTGGCGCAGCGCGTAATTCGCAGCGGAAGTGACAAGATGTTGCGACTCACTCACCAGATCTAGGGATTGCAACCAGGTGCGACGGGTCACGTTATTGAGGTTGGCGCGCCAGTACCAAAGTTGGTCGAACTCCCGCTGGGTCGAGTTGCGTGTATCCGAGCCAATGAGGGACGCCAGGTTGTTGCCGGGCATCATGTTCTCGGAGAACTGGGCGACGCGCAGGTCATCGCACCACACCAGCAATCGAATCTTGACGCCCTGCTTGCCCTTGGCTTCCAGCAACTGGCCGATCGGCACTGCATCGCTGCCGCCCCGCTTGAAGTACATCGAGGGCTGGAAACCCCAGCAAATGATATCGACGCTGTGCTTGGCGGCCATGATGGCGTCAAAGACCGCGCCGAATGCCTCCTCGCCGTTCACGAGCGGCCGGAACGTCGCATGCTTAGGGTCGTATTCCGTACGTTGCACGAACCATCGCAACGTAGCCGTCCCTTGATTGGTTTCGTTCAGAGCGATCGGAACCGTAATCGTCTCGGTCGACAATTTGAAGCCCTCGGATTCGGATTAGTTTTGTTTCTTCGCTTTCTTGCTCGGAAGGCTCTCTCAAGCACACTTTCCGAACGAGCCAGAGCTTGACATACAATTTCGCAAATCGGAATCCGGCTCCAACAACCGCCAATCAATCGCCAATGGCTTGGTTTCTCTATTTGATCGAATGCGCGGACGGCAGCCTCTATACGGGCATCGCGACCGACGTGGATGCGCGCTATGCCAAGCATGTAAGCGGCAAGGGCGCCCGCTACACGCGCGCGCGCAAGCCCATTGCGCTGCTCGCGTCGTTCGAGCTTGCGGACCGTTCGAGCGCCTTGCGCGCCGAATATCGTGTCAAGCAGCTCTCGCCGGCCGACAAGCGTGCGCTTGCAGCCGGCACGCGTACATTGGCCTCGGTGCTGCCCGACTCCGAGAGAGCGGGAAGCGAGCACGAGGCCGGTGGCCTCGCGCAACCGTAACCTGCCCTACACGCGTTACTTCTTGAAGTTTGCGACGCCTTCCGTGATTTCCTTGTGAGCGGCGTCGACATCGGCCCAGCCTTCGACCTTCACCCACTTGCCCTTCTCGAGCGCTTTGTATTGCTCGAAGAAGTGCTTGATCTGATCTTTCAGATAGCCCGGCACATCGTCGATCGACTTCATGTGGGCCGTCATCGGGCACAGCTTGTCGTGCGGCACGGCAACGAGCTTCGCATCGACGCCGGATTCGTCGGTCATCTGCAACATGCCGAGCGCGCGCGAGCGTACGACGCAGCCCGGGATCAACGGGAACGGCGTAATCACGAGCACGTCGACGGGATCGCCGTCGCCCGACAGCGTTTGCGGAATGTATCCGTAGTTGACCGGATAGCGCATGCCCGTGCCGATGAAACGGTCGACGACGAGCATACCCAACTCCTTGTCCGCTTCGTACTTGACCGGATCGCTTTGCGCGGGGATTTCGATGATGACGTTGAAGTCTTGCGGCAGGTCCTTGCCCGCGGGGACGTGATTGAAGCTCATGGCGTTCTCTTGACGAAATGGAAACGGGAAAACGTAGGCTCGCGACGCCGAACCGGGAAGCGGCCGGAGCCGCCGGAGCCGCCACAGACGCGCGCAAACGGCCGCAACTGGGGCGCAGCCTCGCCGGGCGAAGGCCGCCGGCGCGGGCGGCAAGCATTGCGGGCCATTATAGCCGAGCGGCGCATACCCACTTTGCAGCAGATAGGGCCATAATCACCGTCGCGTAACGTTACGACTGACCGTTCTGATTCGCGGTACCCCAAAGGAGCCCTGAATGGAAGACGCGCAGCACTTCGTCGCCGGCAACTGGACATCCCCTGCGAGCGGGGAGTCGATCGACGTGATCGATCCGTCCGACGGGCAGGTCTTTTCGCACATTGCGCGCGGCAACGCGGCCGATATCGACTCAGCCGTGCGCGCCGCCCGCGCAGCCTACGAGGGTGCGTGGGGCCATGCGAGCGCCGCAGAACGCGGCCGCATCCTCTTTCGGCTCTCGATGCTGATAGCGGCCTGCGGCGAGGAACTCGCGCGCCTGGAAGCGCGCGATACCGGCAAGCCGCTGCGCGAAGCGCGCGCCGACGCCGCCGCGCTCGCGCGCTACTTCGAGTTCTACGCCGGCGCGTGCGACAAGCTCCACGGCGAGACGCTCCCCTATCAAGCCGGCTACACGGTCATGACCGTGCGCGAGCCCCACGGCGTCACGGGGCATATCGTGCCTTGGAACTATCCGATGCAAATCTTCGGGCGCAGCGTCGGCGCAGCGCTCGCTGCCGGCAACGCCTGCGTCGTCAAGCCCTCCGAGGATGCATGCTTGTCGCTCTTGCGCGTGGCCTCGCTTGGGGCCGAAGCGGGCCTGCCCGCCGGTGCGCTCAACATCGTCACGGGCTACGGCACCGAAGCGGGCGCGGCGCTCGCGCGACATCCCGGCGTCGACCACATTTCGTTCACGGGCTCGCCCAGTGTGGGCACGCTCGTCACGCAATTGGCCGCCGAGCATCACGCGCCGGTCACGCTCGAGCTCGGCGGCAAATCGCCGCAGATCGTCTTCGCCGATGCGGATCTCGACGCGGCGTTGCCCGTGCTGGTGGCCGCGATCGTGCAGAACGCCGGGCAAACCTGTTCCGCGGGCAGCCGCGTACTGATCGAGCGCGCGATCTATGCGCCGCTCGTCGGGCGCCTCTGCGCGGCGTTCGACGCATTGCGCGTAGGCCCGAGCGCGCTCGATCTCGACTGCGGCCCCCTCATCAACGCCAAGCAGCATGGCCGCGTCGCGCAGTACGTCGACGACGCTCGCCGCGACGGTATCCGCCTCGCGGCTCAAGGGCAGATCGCCCCCGATGCGCCGCGCGGCGGGTTCTATCAAGCGCCTTCCCTCTTTGTCGACGTCCCGGCAGAGCACCGCATCGCCCAAGAAGAAATCTTCGGGCCTGTGCTCGCGGCCACGCCCTTCGATGACGAAGCCCAAGCGTTGGCGCTCGCGAACGGCACGCGCTACGGACTCGTCGCGGGCGTCTGGACCCGCGACGGCGCGCGTCAGTTGCGCCTCGCACGGCGTCTGCGCGCGGGACAGGTCTTCGTGAACAACTACGGCGCAGGCGGCGGCGTGGAACTGCCGTTCGGCGGTACGGGCCAATCGGGACACGGGCGCGAGAAGGGCTTCGAAGCGCTTTACGGTTTCACCACGCTCAAGACGATCGCGATTCGGCACGGTTAAGACAGTAGTAGGCACGCGTCGCGCGGGCGGGCGCGACGATCACGCAGACGCACAGGGCCCATCGAGCCCGAACGCCGCGCCGCAGCGCTTCTCTAGCGTTGCAACGGCATCACACCAAAACGAGGCCAACGAGGCCAGGAGAAAGACATCATGCGATTGCAAGGCAAGACGGCTGTCGTCACCGGCGCAGGCTCCGGCTTCGGCGAGGGGATCGCGAAGACATTCGCGCGCGAAGGGGCCAATGTCGTCGTCAACGATTTGAACGGCGCGGCCGCCGAACGCGTCGCCAGCGAGATCGCGCTGGCCGGTGGCCGCGCGATCTTCCTCGCCGGCGACGTGACCAAGATCGACGATTGGCATGCCTTGCGCGAGGCAGCCCTCGAAGACTTCGGCAGCGTGCAAATCGTCGTCAACAACGCGGGGACGACGCATCGAAACAAGCCCGTGATGGAGGTGACGGAAGCCGAATTCGATCGCGTCTACGCGGTCAACGTGAAGAGCATCTATTGGAGCGTGCAGGCCTTCGTGCCGTACTTTCGCGAGCAAAAGGCAGGCGCCTTCGTCAACATCGCTTCGACGGCCGCCGTGCGTCCGCGCCCCGGGCTCGTTTGGTACAACGGCAGCAAGGGCGCCGTCATCGTCGCCAGCAAGGCGCTCGCTGCCGAACTGGGCCCCGATCGCATTCGCGTGAATTGCGTGAACCCGGTAATCGGCGAAACCGGCCTGCTCACCGAGTTCATGGGCTGCGAAGACACTCCAGAAAACCGCCAACGCTTCTTGGCCGGCATCCCGCTCGGCCGGTTTTCGACGCCGCAGGACGTGGCCAACGCCGCGCTGTATCTCGCATCCGACGAGGCCGCGTTCATCACCGGCGTGAGCCTCGAAGTCGACGGTGGCCGCTGCGTCTGATAGCTTGCCGCCAGTTTCACCTCACGATCGCATTCACATAACGAAGAGGAGACAGACCGTATGGCCAGCCCCAACCCCCTCGATCCCGTCGCCATGCCCGGCGCCGGCACGCCCGCGTCGACCTTCGAAGAAGCCACCTACCGCAAGGTGTCGTGGCGCCTTCTGCCGCTACTGCTCATCTGCTATCTCGTCGCCTATTTGGACCGCGTCAACGTCGGCTTCGCCAAGTTGCAGATGGCGTCCGCCCTGCATTTGAGCGACGCCATCTACGGCCTGGGCGCCGGCATCTTCTTTCTCGGCTACTTTCTCTTCGAAATCCCGAGCAACTTGATTCTGCACCGCGTCGGCGCGCGGCTGTGGATCGCACGCATCATGGTTTCATGGGGCGTCATTTCCGCGCTGACGATGTTCGTGACGACGCCGGCCATGTTCTACGCAATGCGCTTCCTGCTGGGACTCGCCGAGGCGGGCTTCTTCCCCGGCATCATCCTGTATCTGACCTACTGGTATCCCGCGCATCGGCGCGGACGCATGACGACGTGGTTCATGACGGCCGTCGCGCTCTCGGGCGTGGTGGGCGGCCCCGTCTCCGGCTATATCCTCAAAACGTTCGACGGCGCCAACGGCTGGCAAGGCTGGCAATGGCTCTTTCTGCTCGAAGGCTTGCCTTCGGTGGTCGCGGGCATCGTCGTCTTCTTCATGCTCGACGATCGCATCGACAATGCGAAGTGGCTCAGCGCCGAAGAAAAGCAATTGCTGTCGCGCAACATCGGCGCCGAGGATGCGGGCAAGGAGGAATTGCCGCTGCTGGCCGTGCTCGCGAGCGGCCGCGTCTGGCTCATGAGCTTCATCTATCTGTCGTTCGTGATGGGGCTGTACGGCGTCAGCTTTTGGCTGCCGACCATCATCAAGGCGACAGGCGTGAAAGACGCGTTCGCGATCGGCTTGCTGTCGGCGATTCCATTCGCCGTGGCCGTCGTCGCCATGGTGCTCGTCGCACGCAGCGCGGACAAACGCCGCGAGCGCCGCTGGCACATCGCGCTGCCGGGCCTCGCGGGCGCACTGGGGCTCGTGCTCTCCGTCACTTGGGCGCACGACACGGCGCTTGCGATGGCAGCGCTCACGCTCGCCACCGCCGGCATCATTACGTCCCTGCCCTTGTTCTGGAGCCTGCCGACGGCGTTTCTCGCCGGTGCCGGTGCGGCCGCCGGCATCGCCATGGTCAACTCGATCGGCAACCTCGCCGGGTTTCTGAGCCCCTACGCCGTCGGTTGGCTTAAACAGGTCACGGGCGCCAACGATTCGGGCATGTATATGCTCGCGGCCTTCATGGTGCTCGGCGCCGTGCTCGCGCTCAGCGTGCCGGCGCGACTCGTCAACAAATAGCGTCTGCTCGCAGCCCGGGCGGCGCCGGCGGAAGGTATTCGCGACGCCGCCGCGAGCGCGCCGACGGCGCGCTCCGTGGGACGCTCAAACGATCTTCATCGACAGCGCACTTGCACGATAGTGCTCGCCCGCCCGTGCCGTATCGCCGACTTGCTCGAACAGGCGCGCAAGCGAGCGATGCGTGCGGATCACGAGGGCGTCGTTCTCGCCCGCCAAGCGCAGCGCCGATTCGAGAAAAGACTGCGCTTTGCCCCACAGTTGCTGATGCAGGCAGAGACGGCCGAGCGCGAACAGCAGGTCGGGATCCTCGGGGCGTTCCTTACGCCATGCTTCCGCTTTTTGAATCAACGGCAAGGTATCGTCGGCCGCCGTTTCGGGATAGCGGCGCAAGAGCCGCGCGTCCCAGTTGTGCGCCAGCGCGTCTTCCACGATCTTGCGCGCCTCCTGCTGCCGGTTCGAAGTAATCAAAAGTTCAGCCGCCAAATCGGCCAAGCGCGGCGATTGGCGTTCGGCCGGCGCCAGCGAATGCCACAACGCGAGCAGCGCATCGGCATCGTGACGACGATCGCGCAGCAGGTTCTCCGCAGCTTGCTGGCGTAGACGCACCGCAACGGCCGGATGCAACGCCTCGCGCTTTTCCAGCGTTTTCACGAGCTTGAGCACCTCGGCCCAATTCTTCAGCTGCTGCTGGGCGCGCAATGCAATCTGCTGCGCATGGATGCGGCGCGTCCCTTGGGCTTGCATTTCCGTGAGCGCCGAAAGCGCGCCTTCGGGATCGCGACCGTCGGCGCGCATGTCGGCACTGGCCATCAAGCGCGCATCCTGCCAATCGGGCGAATCGATGGCGGCGAGCCATTCGTCGCGGCGCACATATTCGCGCATCCGATGCGCGGCTACAGCGGCAACGAGGCCGGCCGCACCTTTATTCGCCTGCAGCGACAACGCTTCGCGAGCCGCTTTTTCTGCACGCGAAAACCGCCCCGCATAGAGATTGCCGATGGCCTCGCGCAGCGCCGCATGGGCCTTCGCTTCCTTGGCCCGAACGCGATAGGCGGCGACGCGCTGCGGCATCGTCCATACGTTGCGTCCAATGCGAATGAGCGCGTAAAGAACGATGAAGAGTGCGATCACGCTGACGACGACAAGGTTCAGCGATAGATCGACGCGGTACGGCGGATAGACGATCAGCACCTGTCCCGCGTCGAAATGGCCCACCGTCGCCAACACGACCGCAAGCAGGAACAACAAGGCGAGCCATACGAGTCCTCGGATCGCCATCGTCAGCCTCGGCTCTTGTAGTTGTGGACGGCCTGCAGGCTCGCGTTGATGTTCGGCACTTCGACCGTGGCCGCGCCCTGCATCACGTCCTTGACCTGCGCGCGGACCGTCTGCGTACGTTTCGATGCGCCGTCGAAGTAACGTGCGAGCGCGGCGTCGGCCGCCCGCAAGTCGGACTTGAGCGTCGCCGAGTTGCGCGAGAGCAGGCCCAAGCGCGCCGAGAGCAAGCGCAGCTTCACGTTCTCGCGGATGAATTCGCCCTGTTCCGGCGTGTTGAGCATGGCATCGGCATTATCGAGCCGCCGCACCTGCACGAGGCTCTTGAACTCGCTTGCGGCTGCTTTCGAGACGGCATGCCACCAGTGGGCGAGACGCGACTCGCCGGTGGCCGCTGCGCTCGCGGCAGCCGGGGCCGACGCGCCGGGCGCAGACCCGGCATGCGCGTTCGCCGCTTCGCCGAGCAGCGGCAGCGTGTCGACCTGCTCGATCGCATCGTCGAGCTTGATTGCAAGGCCGGTCAAGTCGGTCGACGGCGCAGCCTTCAGCTTATCGATGTCCTGTGCGATCGCGCGGCGCACGACGGCAGCCTGGGGACTGGCCGAGGCCGCCAAGCGCGTATCGGCGCTCTGCAGCGCGAACAGCGCAAGCTGCGTATTGCCGGTGAGCTGAAGTTGCTCGCTCGCGCTCGATAGCATCTGCTCGACCTCGGCGAGCGTCCAATCGTCGCGATTGCGCGCGAGGTCCTGGTACTGCTGTTGCAGTGCCTGCTGGGCCGTCTGCGCATCGGCGAGCTTGCCTTGCAACCGTGTCAGTTCCGCGTCGGTCTGATGCGCCGTCGACACGGCCTGCTCGGTTTTCACGCGCAGCTCGGCGGTTTGGGCGTCGAGCGCCTGCTGCCGGGCCGCGAGCCGCGCATCGAGCCGGTCCAGCTTGCGGTTGAAGGCGAAAGCCGCCACCCCCGTCGCGACGGCCAGCAAGACGACGACGATCCAGACGAGGCCGCCCCGGCGGCGGCGCGGCACGTCGTAGGCCGGAGGCGTCAACGGCGGGAAGGGCGGCGGCGGGGCCGGCGGGAACGAGGAAGCCGATTCTTGGTTCGTATCAGTCATGCGCGGATGGGTCGAGAAAGAGGCTGGGGCCGGTTGTTCGAGGAAGGCGCGAGACGATGCGGATAAGGCGCGCAATGCTCCGAGGATGCGAGCATCGCCGGAGCCGGATGCCGTAATCGTATCAAAACCGATCGCGCGCGCCGTCTCGGCGATACGCGGGTGCGGCGCGACGACCGGCGCGCGCAGCAACGCGAGCCGCTCGTCTTCGCTGAGTTGCGCGCGCGCGAGCGCGTCGAGGTTGCGCACGGCCTCCGAACTCGTGAGCAGCCAAGCATGCGGCGCGCCTTGCAGCAGCGAGCGCACGCGCGCCCACGCGGCGGCGGTGGGTGCAGGCACAACGCGCCGGTAGGCGCAGACCGCTTCGACCTGCGCACCCGCCTCGCGCAGGCGATCGGCAAGCCACTCGCGGCCACCGTCGCCGCGTACGATCAGCACCGGGCGGCCGCTCAGCGAGGCGAGCCCGAGCCGTTCTTCGAGCGCTGCGAGCAGCGCCTCGGAGTCGAAGCGTGCGGCGGCATCGCCATTGCTGTCCTCGCTCGCCGCCCGCGTTGGGCTAGGGGGCGCGATTGCCGTCGATGCGGGTGTTACCGGCGCCGTGGCGTCCGGGCGGTGTTCGTCCATCGGGGCCCGGCCATCGGCCGCAGCCGGGGCCGCGGCCTGCGCCCCGTCCGGCGCAACGACCTGATACGCCGGGGGCGCGATCCCGCGCCGCGCCAATGCAGCCACGCTCCCCGGCCCCACCACGGCGACGGGAACGGCCGCGGGCCAGGCGAGCCCCGGCACGGCATCCAACGCGCGCTCGATCGCATTGGGCGAAACGAAGACCACCAACGCGTAACGATCGAGCGCGGCCAGCGCCGCACGCAGCGCAGCGGCGTCTTCGGCCCCAGCGATCTCGATCAACGGAAAATCGAACGCTGCGATGCCCTCACGCTCGAGCGCGGCAGCAAGCTCGGCGGACTGCCCGGGCGGGCGCGTCAATACCGCCGTGAAGCGCGGCGGCTCTTTGCGCTCGGTCGCCTGCAAGCCGCTGGGATCGACGCTCGTCACGGTTGCAGCGTCGTCTCAGGCGGCGGGCTCGGCGCCGCGCGCGGCCGCGAGCTCGTCGACGACGGCGCGAGCGCCCTGCGCAACCAGAGTGCGCGCAACGGTGTCGCCAAGCGCGATCGCCTCGGCCTCGTTCGCCACCGGCGCGCAGGCCTCGCCGAAAGCTGCGCGGCTGCCGTCAGGCATGGAGACGCAACTGACCAGCGACAGGCGCTCGCCCTGCCACCTCGCATGGGCGGCGAGCGGCACGTCGCAACTGCCGCCCAGGGCGCGCGAGACGGCGCGCTCGGCCTCGACCGCAAGCCGCGTGGGCTCGTGCTTGAGCGGCGCGAGCCACGCTTGAAGTTCGGGCCGGCCGGCGCGAATTTCGATGCCGAGCGCGCCTTGCCCCGCCGCCGGCAAGCTCGTCTCGACATCGAGACAAGCGCGGATGCGCGCGGCCAAACCGAGCCGCTTCAGTCCGGCGCTTGCCAGAATGATGGCCGCGTAGTCGCCGCGATCGAGCTTGGATAACCGCGTGTCGAGGTTGCCGCGCAGCGGTTGGACCACGAGATGCGGATAGCGCGTGCGCAGCATGGCCTCGCGGCGCAGGCTCGAGGTGCCGACGACGCTGCCTGCCGGTAGCGCATCGAGCGAGTCGTAATCGTTGGAGACGAACGCGTCGCGCGGATCCTCGCGCTCCATGACGGCGGCGAGCACGAAGCCTTCGGGCAGCGACATCGGCACGTCCTTGAGCGAATGCACGGCCAAATCGGCCCTGCCGTCGGCCAGCGCCGTCTCGAGTTCTTTGACGAAGAGCCCTTTACCGCCGACCTTAGAGAGCGTGCGATCGAGGATTTGATCGCCGCGCGTCGTCATTCCAAGAATTCGGACGTCGCAAGATGGATATAATTTCCGCAGCGCATCGCGGACGAACTCGGCCTGCCACATCGCGAGACGGCTCTCTCGCGACGCGATCACGAGTTCGGTAGGCGGTGCGGCTGTAAGCGTCTCGGAATTCATAAGTCAATACTTGGAAGGACGGGATCGAACATCGAGAAATGGTAGCACGCACGCCTTGCCCCATTTTTGCGCTTGCCGGCGCCCGGCCGCGTCCACCGCGCGCCGCCGGCATCCGGACGCATCGCCACGAGCGCCGCGCCGCCGGAATCTAGGGCGCGCCAGCACCTTTGCAGTCGTTTTCGTCAGTTTTGTAGCTGTCTGCCGTTTGTCCCTTTCACTCTGGCATCACTGAGGAACCCACCGTGACGTCTTCCGGATCGGCGCGCACCGCCCGCCGCAACGATGCATCGCCCCGCTCATCCGCAAAACCCGCCGCGTCGCCCGCTGCGCGCGCCGCCGCAGCGGCCGACGCCGGCGCCCGTAGTAACGGCGCCACTCGCCCTGCCCCATCCAAACCGGCCGGCCGCGGCCGCGAAGACAAAGATCAGCCGTTGTTCCAAGACATTCGCTACCTCGGCCGTCTGCTAGGCGATGTCGTGCGCGAACAAGAAGGCGACGCCGTGTTCGACGTGGTCGAGACGATTCGCCAAAGCGCCGTGAAATTCCGGCGCGAGGACGACACGAGCGCCGCGCAGTCGCTCGAAAAGCAACTGCGCGCGCTCGAACCCGAGCAAACGGTCAGCGTCGTGCGCGCGTTCAGCTTCTTCTCGCACTTGGCCAACATCGCCGAAGATCGCCATCACAACCGCCGCCGCCGCATCCACGCGCTCGCGGGGTCGGCGCCGCAGGCGGGCACCATTGCTTATGCACTCGGCCGCCTGGCGCCGAACGGTGCGCTCGATGCCGCCGCGCTCAAGCGCTTTTTCGACGACGCACTGATCGTGCCCGTGCTCACGGCGCACCCGACGGAAGTCCAGCGCAAGAGCATCCTCGATGCACAGCACGACATCGCGCGGCTCTTGGCCGAGCGCGATCAGCCGCTGACCGAGCGCGAACGGACCGCGAACGAAGCCATGCTGCGCGCACGCGTCACGACACTTTGGCAGACGCGCATGCTGCGCGATTCGCGCCTAACCGTGGCCGATGAAATCGAAAATGCCCTGTCGTATTACCGCGCCACGTTCCTGAACGAAATCCCCGGGCTCTACGCCGATATCGAAACGGCGCTCGCCGAGCACACCGGCGCGCCCGCCCACGTGCCCGCCTTTTTCCAAATGGGCAGTTGGATCGGTGGCGACCGCGACGGCAACCCGAACGTCACCGCGGCCACGCTCGAACACGCCGTCACGCGGCAAGCGGCTGTCATCTTCGAGCACTACTTGGAAGAAGTGCATGCGCTCGGAGCGGAGCTGTCGGTGTCGAACTTGCTCGCCGGCGCGAGCGATGCACTCAAAGCACTCGCCGCCGCATCGCCCGATCATTCGCCGCACCGCGTCGACGAACCGTATCGGCGCGCGCTGATCGGCGTCTACGCGCGCTTGGCCGCCACGGCGCGCGCGCTGCTCGACGAAGGCCTCGTGCATACGCGTAGCGGCGTCAATCGCGATGCCGCGCCGTACGCCGACGCCGAAGCGTTCGCCCACGATCTGAACGTGCTCGTCAATTCCCTGTCCGCGCATCACGGCGCCTCGCTCGCCACGCCGCGCTTGGCGCCGCTCGCGCGCGCCGCGCAGGTCTTCGGCTTCCACCTGGCGTCGATCGACTTGCGCCAAAGCTCGGACGTGCATGAAGCCGTGATCGCCGAGTTGCTCGCGCGCGCCGGGGTCGAGCGCGACTACGCCTCGCTCTCCGAGGCCGATAAGCTGCGCCTGCTGCTTGCCGAGCTCGAGCAGCCGCGACTGCTGCGCTCGCCGTACCTCGAGTATTCGCCGCTCGTTCAAAGCGAGCTGCGCGTGCTCGAAACGGCGCGCGCCACGCGCGAGCGGTTCGGCGCTCGGGCCGTGCGCAACTACATCATTTCGCATACGGAAACGGTCAGCGACCTCGTCGAAGTGCTGTTGCTGCAGAAAGAAACGGGCTTGCTCGAAGGCACGCTCGGCCGCAGCGCGCATAGCGCGGGCGCGAAGAATGCGCTGATGGCGATCCCGTTGTTCGAAACCATCGCCGACTTGCGCAACGCGCCCGTCATCATGCGCGAGTTCTTTGCGTTGCCGGGCGTCGATGTGCTGGTCGCGCATCAAGGCGGCGAGCAAGAAGTCATGCTCGGCTATTCCGACAGCAACAAGGACGGCGGCTTTCTCACGTCGAACTGGGAACTCTATCGCGCGGAACTGGCGCTCGTCGGCCTCTTTCGCGAACGCGGCATCACGCTGCGGCTGTTCCATGGCCGCGGGGGCACGGTCGGCCGCGGCGGCGGCCCGACCTACCAAGCGATTCTGTCGCAGCCGCCGGGCACGGTGAATGGCCAGATCCGCCTGACGGAACAAGGCGAAATCATCGCGAGCAAGTTCGGCAATCCCGAGATCGGCCGGCGCAATCTCGAGACCGTGGTCGCGGCCACGCTCGAAGCATCGCTGTTGCCGCAAGGCAACGCACCGGCGAACCTGGCCGCCTTCGAAGAGACGATGCAGTCGCTGTCGGATGCGGCCATGGCCGCTTACCGCGCACTCGTCTACGAAACGCCGGGCTTCACCGATTACTTCTTCGCCTCGACGCCGATCTCGGAAATTGCCGAGTTGAACATCGGCAGCCGCCCCGCTTCACGAAAGCTGCAAGATCCGAAGAACCGCCGGATCGAAGATCTGCGTGCGATCCCGTGGGGCTTCTCGTGGGGACAGTGCCGCTTGCTGCTGACGGGCTGGTACGGCTTCGGTAGCGCCGTGGTCACGCATTTGGAGGGCGCCGCGAGCGAAGCGGAGCGCACACGGCGGCTTTCCATGCTGCGCAAGATGTACAAGAGCTGGCCGTTCTTTTCGACCCTGCTCTCGAATATGGACATGGTGCTCGCGAAAACCGACCTGGCCGTCGCCTCGCGCTACGCCCAACTCGTGCAGGACAAGAAGCTGCGCAAGCACGTATTCGAGCGAATCGTGGCGGAATGGGAGCGCACATCGCACGCCCTATCCGAGATCACGGGCAAAGACGAGCGGCTCGCCGATAACCCGTTGCTCGCTCGCTCGATCAAGAACCGTTTTCCGTATCTCGACCCGCTCAATCACTTGCAGGTCGAATTGCTCAAGCGGCACCGCGCGGGCGATACGAATACGCGGTTGCGGCGCGGCATTCATTTGACGATCAACGGCATTGCCGCCGGATTGCGCAATACGGGCTGACGCAGGCCGATCAAAAATGCAGTTTCAAGGGTTGCCCCCGTATTGCGCGGGGCGCAACCCTTTTTATTTGTCTTGAAGGCAATGCGCTTCGGTCCACCCTTAAGCGTTTACACCATCGTCCAGCGTTCAAGTTTTCCCCCATTCCAGTCGTTAAAAACGGCAGGAACCCGGTTTTCTCGGCAAACCCATAAAACCGGTAAAGAATGCTTGTTTAACGATGACATCCCTTTCGCGTCTCCAACGATTGCTGTCTGCGCTCCCGCGTCTTGTTCGCGTCAACCACGCGATGGCGCTGGGCTTGATTTTGGCCGTCTGGTTGGCGCTGGGCGCCTTCGCGACCTGGGATGCGAAAACCGAACTCGCCAACGAGCAGTTGCAAGCGGACACGCTCGCCGACGCGCTCGCCGCGCACACCTCTCGCGTCATCAAGGAGGCGGATCAGGTAGCATCGGTCGTCGCGTGGCAGGTGCGCCGCAACGGGGTGGCCCTGCCGCTGCAAGACTACGTGCATTCGGGACTGCTCGATCTCGACGTGTTCATTCAAGTGGCCGTCATCGATAAGCATGGCATTTTGCGGGCATCGACGATCCCTGGCTTCACGCCGATCGACCTGTCCGATCGCGAACATTTCCGCGCCCATCTGAACGATCCCAGCACGCGGCTCGTCGTCGGCCGTCCCGTCATCGGGCGCATCAGCGGACAGCCGTCGATCCAGTTGTCCCGGCGTATCAACGATGAACAGGGACGCTTTCTGGCCGTGATCGTCGTCTCCGTGCCGCCCGAATACCTGACCGAGTTCTATGGGCCGCTGCGCATCGGCCAGGAGGGCGTCGTCGCCGTCATCGGAGCTCGCGACTTCGCCTTCAGGGCGCGCCGCACCGGCGCGCGCAGCAACCTGGACTGGCAGCGCCTGCCCGCGGGGGCGCCGCTGCGCGCGGCGCTCGCGAAAGCGCCGCGCGGCCATTTCCAAGCGCCTAGCGCGGTGGATGGCATTTTGCGCACCGTCTCCTACGAAACACTGCCCGACTATCCGCTCGTCGTGCTGGCCGGCTTCTCGAATGCCGACTTCCTCGCAGCGTTTCGCCTGCGCACGCTTGCACTCGTCCTTGCCGGCGTGATGCTGACTGGGTTGATTTTGGTCGCGGAGGTCTATCAAGGCCGCCTCTTCCGGCGTCTGCGCGCCGCCTCGAAGAGCGAGCGCGAGGCGCTGGCGCGCACAACGCGCGAAGCGAGGCGCGCCGACGCTCTATTCACCGCGATTCCCGATGCGGCGCTCGGCTTTTCCGCCGACGGCCACATCGACGGCTACAACCCGCGGCTGCTCGAGTTGCTCGGCTGGCGCGGCGAGGAAGTTCAGACGGGCACGCCCGAGACGGTCGCGCGCGCCTTCTTCCGCGACGATCGCAGCGCCGAGCGCGACGAAAATTCGGCTCGCTTCGCCGCCTTGCTGCACGGCGCGGCGCTCGATCATTCGGCAAGCGCCGTGTTCCACTTGGAAACGCCGTTCCCCTGCGTGTACGAAATGCGCGTCGAACGGCGCGGCGCAAATTCGAACGGCGTCGTCGCGCTCATCCGCGACATGAGCAGCGAGCACGCGAACGAGCAGGCGCTGATGCAAAGCGAGGCGCGCTACCGTCAGTTGATCGAGCTCTCGCCGTATGCCGTCTTCTTGATCCAAGAGTTCACGATCGCGTTCGCCAACCCGAAAGCGCTGGACATGCTCGGCGCTTATTCGGCCGCGCAGATCCGCGGGCTCTCGATCGTCGAGTTCGTTCATGCGGAGCACCGCGAGGTCGTCGAGGAGCGCATCGGCCGTCTCCTCCTGCGCTACACGGCGGCGCCCGCGCGCGAAGTCAAATGCTTGCGGCTCGATGGCAACGCCTTCATCGGGGAAATGTCGGCGGTTCCCTATGAACTCGATGGCGTGCGCGGCGCGCTCGTCATGCTGCAAGACATCACGAGCCGAAAGGAAGCCGAGACCCAGCGTGACCGCCTCTTCGATCTGTCGCTGGACCTTACCTGCCTGGCCGATCCGGCCGGCCGCTTCAAACGCGTCAACCCGGCGTTCACCACGGTGCTGGGCTGGTCGGCCGAGGAATTGCTGTCGCGGCCATTCATCGATTTCGTCCATCCCGAGGACCGCGAGCGCACGATGGCGGAAATCAGCGGCCGTCGTCCCGGCGAGCCGATCGATCAATTCGAGAATCGCTACTTGTGCAACGACGGCAGCACGCGCTGGCTCTCGTGGAAGGCGATTCAGCTCGAAGGGCTCATCTATGCAACCGCCCGCGACGTGACCGAAAGCCGCCGCGCCACGCGCCAGCTCGAGCAAGCGCGCGCCGATGCCGAAGCGGCCTCGCGCGCCAAGAGCGCCTTCCTCGCAACGATGAGTCACGAGATCCGCACGCCGATGAACGGCGTCATCGGCATGATCGAGGTGCTGTCGCAAACGCCACTGTCGGGCGATCAGGGGGACATGGTCACGACGATCCGCGAATCGGCGAATGCATTGCTCACCTTGATCGACGATATCCTCGACTTTTCGAAGATCGAAGCGGGCCGGCTCCACATTGAATCGGTCCCGCTTTCCATCGCCCACGTCGTCGACGGCGTTTGCCATTCGTTGAAAACCGTCGCGGAACGCGCCGGCGTGAATCTGCAAAAATCGGTGTCGCCCGATATCCCGCCGGTCGTCCTCTCCGACGATACGCGACTGCGGCAGGTGCTCTACAACCTCGTCGGCAATGCGATCAAGTTTTCCGGCGGCCGCCCCGAGCAGCCCGGCGCCGTCACCGTCAGCGTCGAGGCGAGCCCGCACGCATCGCAGCCGAACCGCGTGCAGGTGACCTTCAAAGTGCGCGACAACGGCATCGGCATGTCAGCCGATACGCTGCCCAAGCTGTTCAAACCCTTCACCCAGGCCGAAGCATCGACGACACGCCGCTTCGGCGGAACGGGCCTTGGCCTTGCCATCTGCCGCCGCCTGTGCGAGTTGATGGGCGGCGACGTGTCGGCGCAGAGCGTGCAGGGCGAAGGATCCACGTTCATCGTGAGCCTGCCGCTCGAGATCGGCGAGCAGGCCGACGTCGGACGCGCGCTGTCGCATTCGAACGGCGCCGCCAGCCGCACGCAGCGCCCCGGTGCGGCGGCGGGCTTCAGTGCGGCCGGCCCCGCGCTGTCGGTGGCGCAAGCGCGTGAACTGGGGCGCCTCATTCTGGTGGCGGAAGACGACGCCATCAACCAAAAGGTGATCCTGCGCCAATTGGGCCTGCTCGGCCACGTCGCCGAGATCGCGAGCGACGGCCGTGAAGCGCTCGGCATGTGGCGCGCAAATCACTACGCCTTGTTGCTGACCGATCTGCACATGCCGGAAATGGACGGCTATGAGCTCGTCGAAACGATTCGTCGCGAAGAGGCTCCCGGCACGCGACTGCCCATCGTCGCCTTGACGGCAAACGCGGTCCAGGGCGAAGCGGCGCGCGCGAAGGCGGTCGGCATGGACGGCTATCTGACCAAGCCGCTGCAACTCGCGCGTTTGCAGGCGGTGCTCGATTCGCATTTCCCGGCGCATGCGGCCGACCCGCCCTCCGACGTCGCGCCGGCCGCGCTGCCGCAAACGGCACACGCATGCGCGGTCGATCTCGATGTCCTCAAAGGGATCGTCGGAGACGACCCGGAGGTCGTGCGCGAGTTGCTTTGCGATTATCAGCAATCGGTCGGCCGTCTCGCCGCGGAACTGCGCGCACATTGCGACGCGGGCCGTGGCCGGGAGGCGGGCGCGATCGCGCACAAGTTGAAATCGTCCTCGCGCTCGGTCGGCGCGCTGACGCTCGGCGATCTTTGCGCCGAATTGGAAAACGCCGGCAAGGCCGGCGACCTCGCCCTGCTTGCGAATTGGGCGAAGCAGTTCGACGCGGCGCTCGCCGCCGTCGAGGAGTCGCTCGAGCAGTTGCTCGCGGCGGAAATGAAATGAACAAATAAACGATTAGGACTGCGGATCAAATCATCATGGAAGATACCGATCTGACTCCCAAACGCGCCGCGGTACTCGTCGCGAGCGAATCCGTCGCGGACGCCGAGCTCGTGGGCAAGCTGTTGCAGGACGAATTCCATAACGTGAAGTTGTCGACGAAGCCCGAGTTCGCGGTCGAGGATTTCGAAGCGCATCGGCCGACCGTGCTTGTGCTCGCATTCGATACGCTGGAGGCGGCGCAGCGCTATTACATCGGCCTCTATCGCCTCAGCTCGGTCGTGCATGAAACGCGTCATCGCGTCGTCGTCCTGTGCAACAAGCACGACGTCTGGAACGTGTACGACCTGTGCAGCAAGGGACACTTCGACGATTACGTCCTGTTTTGGCCCGCGACCAACGATGCGCCGCGCATCCGTATGTCGGTGCATCAAGCGCTGCGCATCATGGCGGCCAAAGCCGAAGCCGGCGACATCGCACCGCGCGCAGCGCCAAGCGGGGTGGACGCGCCGTCCCCGCCCAAGCCCAAGCGCGTCGAAGCCGATACCGACACCGTGGTGCTGGGCGCCGCCGCGAAGGACTTGCAAGCGACGGCACTGTCCGCCGCCCGCGCGCAACAGAGCGCGCAGGCTCAAGCGCCCCAAGCGCCGCAGCGCCTATCCGTGCTCATCGTCGAGGACGACGGCTTCCAGCAAAAGCTGATCGGCCGCCTGATGAACGGCCTGGACATCGACGTCCTGTTCGCCGGCACCGGCGCCGAGGCGATCGAGCAGATGTGGGAGCACAAGCCCGATCTGGTGCTGATGGATGTTGGCCTACCCGATACGAGCGGCGTCGACGCGACGCGCAAGATCAAGTCGATCGGGCAATTCGGGCACGTGCCCATTCTCATGGTGACGGGGCACAGCGAACGCAACATCGTCGTGGACAGCCTAAAGGCCGGCGCCGCCGATTTTCTCGTCAAGCCGTTCGACAAAAACACGCTTCACGAGAAGCTACGGCAGTTTCTGCCTGCGTTGGCGACGACTTGATTCGCACGCGATGTCCCGTTCCGTTAGTGGAGCAAGCCACCGTATCAACCCGCAGTCTGTGAAGTGAAGTAACGCACATGGAGCAGTCGACCCGCCCTCGCCGAATCCTCGTCGTCGACGACGAGCCATTCGTCCTCAAAGTCCTCGTGCGCCAGTTGACGCAACTCGGCTACGAGGAAATCCTCTCGTACGAGCATGCGCAAGACGCGCTGGACGTGCTGCAGCACGACAACCATCAGGTCGACGTGGTGTTCACGGATTTGCAGATGCCGGGCATGGACGGCGTCGAATTTCTGCGCCAACTCGTGCAGCGCGGCTACGACGGGCAAGTCGTACTCGTGAGCGGCGAGGATGCGCGCATTTTGAAGAGCGCCGAGAAACTCGCTTATTCACGGGGGCTGCGCGTGCTCGGCTCATTGGCGAAGCCGGCTACGCGCGAACAGTTGCAGCAGCGTCTACACGGCGACGCACAGCCCGAGCCGCTCAAAACCGCTACCGCGCCCTACCCCCCCGATGAATTGCGCGCAGCCATCGCGGCCGGGCAGCTCGTCGCCTGTTATCAACCGCAAGTGGCGTTCGCCACCGGCGAAGTCATGGGCGTCGAGGCCATGGTGGGCTGGACGCATCCGCGCGACGGACTCGTTTCGGCGGAGCGCCTGCTGGGTGGTGCCGAGTACTATGGAGTCCTAAACGATCTCACGCGCGGCATGTTGCAGTCCACGCTCGAGCAGGCCGCGCAGTGGCAGCACTTGGGCGACGATTTCCGCGTCGGCATCAATCTGTCGATGGACGATCTCGCCGCGCTCGATTTCCCCGACTTCATCGTGGAAGCGGCGGCGCGCGCCCGCTTTTCGCTGTCGCGGATCGTGCTCGAAATCAACGAAGCACGCCTCACGCGCGACCGCCTGATTTCGCTCGACGTGCTCACCCGCCTGCGCTTGAAGCGCATCAGCTTGCTGATCGACGATTTCGGCACGGGGCAATCGTCGCTCGAGCACCTGCGCGACATTCCGTTCGACGAACTGAAGCTCGACGGCGGCTTCGTCCACGGCGCGAGCCGCGACGCCTCGCTCAACGCCATCGTCAAGGCAAGTCTGTTGCTCGCGCGTCAATTGAACATGCGGACCATCGCGCAAGGCATCGACGACCTCGAAGATTGGCAAGTGCTGCGCGACATGTCGTGCGAGGTCGCGCAAGGCAGCTTCGTCGGCCCGCCGATGCTTGGGGACGCGCTGCCGCAATGGGCGCAGGACTGGGCGCAGCGCTATGCGGCGTTGGCAAAGTAGCCGCGCCGACGCTCAGCGCGCTTGGACCATCAGCGCATCGAGCATGAACGAGCCGTCCTCTTGCACGCCGTAGTACGCGCGCACTTCATCGGGCGCGCTGCGCCACAGCGATCGAATGGCAGCCACGCGCTCGGCGCTCGTGCGCATGCGCGCCACCCACGAGGAAAATTCAATCGGCAAACGCCAACGCTCAAGCACGCTCGCATCGAACCCAGCAGCCGCGAAGAACGCCAACCACTCGTCGGCGCGATAGTTGCGCACGTGGGAGCCGTCACGCAGGACTTCGACGGCCTGTAAGTGCGTATCGAGCAGCGGATGGTCGGCGCCCACGACGTCGATGAAGAGCACGCGGCCGCCGCGCTTCAAGACGCGACGCACTTCGGCAAGCGCGCGCGGGACATCGTGCCAATGGTGAGCGCTCAGACGGCTCACCACCCAATCGAACGACGCATCGTCGAACGGCAGCCGTTCGGCCGACCCTTGTTCGGTGCGGATGTTGGACAAGCCCCGTTCTTTTGCGCTGGCGGCCACCGTCGCGAGCATCGGCGCGGCGAGGTCGTAGGCGATCACCGAGCGCGCATGGCGCGCGGCGGCAAAGCTCGCGTGACCGGCCCCGCAGCCCAGATCGAGCACGTCGGCGTTCGGCGTCGAACCGATCTCGGCAGCCAGCGTCTCCAGATCGGCCCCGCTCGCGTGAGTCGGACTCGTCAAATAAGCGGCGGCAGTCGAGCCAAATGCGTCGGCGACCTGGTCGTGATGTTTCATCGGTGCGCTCCTTGGGCGAAGGATAGGCGAAAAAGGACCGGCAAGCCGGCGAGCGCGCCGCCGTTCGTCGCCCACATCGGGGCGCACTACGGCCGCGCGTGCCGCTACAATATGACCACGCGGGTACCGGTACAAGCCAAGCAAATATCCCGGTATGAAATCTACCCGCGTGTTCGGTCGCTCCCCTTTCGTTTCGTCGCCCTAATCGATCGCCATGACCATCGCCGAGTCGTCCCGTCCGCGCGCGGGCGCGCCATCCGTCGCCGCCGTGCAGCCTAGCGCGTCCGCCGCAGGCGGGGGTGCGCCGCTCGAAGCGAGTCCCGCGCGCGCGCTCGGCGAGTTCATCCGCGCCCATCGCGAGCGGCTCTCGCCACAGGCCGTGGGCCTGCCTCCCGGCCCGCGACGGCGCACGCCCGGCTTGCGCCGCGAGGAAGTCGCCCAACTGTGCGGCGTGAGCCCGACCTGGTACACGTGGATCGAGCAGGGACGGCCCGTGTCGGCGTCCGCCGATGCGCTCGCGCGCATCGCGGTCGCGCTGCAATTGTCGCGGGCCGAGCGAGCCTATCTGTTCGAGCTCGCGGGCGAGCGCGATCCGGCTGAGCCGACGCCCGCCTCGAACGACGCGCCGGCCGCGCTCATCGCAACGGTCGGGCTCGTGAACGCTCCCGCCTACGTGCTCGATCGCCAATGGAATGCACTCGCGTGGAATCCGCCCGCAGCGGACCTGTTCGTCGGCTGGCTCGACGGGCCGCCAGATCCCGCGCACGAGCGCAATTTGCTGCGCTACACCTTCTTGGAACCGGCCGCACGCACGCTGATCGTCGACTGGGAGACGCGCGCGCGGCGGCTCGTCGCCGAATTCCGCGCCGATTCGATTCGTCATCTGAATGACGGCCCCACGCGTGCGCTCATCGACGCGCTCGCTGCCGGGAGCGAGGCGTTCGGGCGTTTTTGGGCATCGCAGGATGTCGGCGAGCGCGAGGGCGGCCAACGGGCGTTCGACCATCCGCGGCATGGGCGCCTCGTCTACGATCAGATCACGCTGCGGCCTGCGCATCGCGAAGATCTGCTGCTGGTCGTGCTCGTGCGCGCGTGAACGGCGCAAGGGGCGCCGGCGAAACAAAACGAGGGTTAGCGCGACCGCATGCCTCAGCACACCGCGCCGGCAGTAAGATAGCGCCCATTGCACCCCATTGCTGTTGCCTGCCACGCCGCGCGCTCGCTATGACCACGATGCCAAACGAACCCACGCCGCCCGTCCTCGCAGCCCTGCTTGCGCGTGTGGCGGCAGAAGATGCCGCCGCACTGCGCACGATCTACGAGATGACGAGCGCGAAACTGTTTGGCGTCGCGCTGCGTATATTGGTGAGACGCGAATGGGCGGAGGATGTCTTGCAGGAGTCGTTCGTCAATATTTGGCGCTATGCGGGCGACTATCGCGAGCCGCTCTCCGCGCCGCTCACCTGGATGGCCGCGATCGTGCGCAACCGTGCACTCGACTACCTGCGCCGGCACAAGGCCGCGTCCTCCGACGGCACGGGGCTGACGGCCGAATGGAGCGAGGCGCTCGACGAGACGATCCCCGGCGACGAACGCGACCCCGCCGACTCGGCGATGATGTCCGAGCAGGCGAGGCAACTGAGCGTCTGCATGGGGCGCCTGGAATCCGGCCAGCGCCAGGCGGTCGCGCTGGCGTATCTGCGCGACAAGAGCCACAGCGAAATCGCTCAGGATCTGGCGGTGCCGCTCGGCACGGTGAAATCGTGGGTGCGGCGCGGTTTGGAAAAACTGAAGATTTGCATGGGACATCCGTAACATGAACAGCCTCGCGCTCAATGGACCGTCGTCCACCTTGTCGAAGCGGCGGGTCCCTAGCTCCAGCCGCGGCGATCGTCGGAAGATAATCGGCCCGGTATATGGGAGGGCAAATTGAATTTGCACCGGTATCCGGACCTCCTCGATCGCCTTGCCGGCGAATACGCACTCGGTGTGCTGCGGGGCGGCGCACGCAAGCGCTTCGAGCATATGGCGCGGCAGGACCAGCGCGTGCGCGCGGCGATCGAATCGTGGCAAGCGCGCATCGAGGCCATGACCGAGTTGGCGCCGAGCGTCTCCCCGCCGCCCGAAATCTGGGCCGGCATCGAGCGTCGGCTTGCCTTCGCGCGTGCGCCGAGCTCCGCCGCCCCCGTCGAACGCGCGGCGCCGCAATCGGGCCGAGTACGCGCTCTGCTCGGACAAGGGCGCGCACGCTGGTTCGAGTCGCTGGCATTCTGGCGCGGTTGGTCGATCGGCGCGACGGGCTTGGCGCTGGCCGCGGTCGTGGCGCTTGCCGTAACCCTGCGGCCGTTCGTGCCTCAGAGCGGTGCCCCGGCCGAGCAAACCGCTCAAACTTCGCACTCCGGCACGGCAAAGATCGAGCGCGTGGCGTACGTCGCCGCGCTCGCGCCGCCCGATCAGCCCAGGAGCCCGACCATGGCGTTGGTGATGTGGGACGACAAGAACGCGATGGCCAGCGTGCATCGCATGAGCGGCGGGGACGCGCCGCCGCCCGGCAAGAGCGAGCAATTGTGGGGGGTCATGCGCGACGGCCGCATGGTGTCGCTCGGCATGCTGCCGGCCGGCGCCGTCGTCGACATGAAAGTGCACGAAATGAACGCCTACGTGAAGCTTGCCGTATCGGTCGAGCCCATGGGCGGCTCGCGCCGCGCCGACGGACCGAGCGGTCCCGTCGTCTGCGAAGGCGCGTTGATGGCGACGGCTTGAGCACTGGGCGTGCCGCCTCGCGCACGCGGCTGCGCGCGCCGCGGCCGAGCGCGGGGGCAGCGGTGATAAAATCGACGGCTTCCCGCCGCCTCGGCGCACCTTCCTACTGCCCATCATCATGACGTCTCAACTGCACAAAAAAGGCGAAGCCTGGTCGGCTCGCTTCTCCGAGCCGATGTCGGAGCTCGTCAAGCGCTACACGTCGTCGGTGTTCTTCGACAAGCGCATGGCGTTCGTGGACATCGAGGGCTCGCTCGCGCACGCGAAGATGCTGGCCGCACAAAAGATCATCGGTGCAGAGGATTTGGCGGCGATCGAGCGCGGCATGGCGCAAATCAAGGGCGAAATCGAGCGCGGAGAATTTCAGTGGCAGCTCGATCTCGAAGACGTCCACTTGAACATCGAAGCGCGCTTGACGGCGTTGATCGGCGATGCGGGCAAGCGGCTGCATACCGGGCGTTCGCGCAACGATCAGGTGGCGACCGATATCCGCCTGTGGCTGCGCGGCGAAATCGATCGCATCGGCGGCCTCATCGCCGATCTGCGCACGGCGCTCGTCGATCTGGCCGAGCGCCATACCGAAACGATCATGCCGGGCTTCACGCATCTGCAAGTGGCGCAGCCCGTCACGTTCGGCCACCATCTGCTCGCCTACGTCGAGATGTTCGGCCGCGACGCCGAGCGCATGCGCGACTGCCGCACGCGGGTGAACCGCCTGCCGCTCGGCGCGGCGGCGCTCGCGGGCACGACCTACCCGATCGATCGGCACGCGGTGGCGAAGACGCTCGGCTTCGACGGCATTTGCGCGAACTCGCTCGACGCCGTCTCCGATCGCGATTTCGCGATTGAATTCACGGCAGCCGCCGCGCTCGTCATGACGCACGTTTCGCGTTTATCCGAAGAACTCGTGCTGTGGATGAGCCCGCGCGTTGGCTTCATCGATTTGGCCGATCGCTTTTGCACGGGCTCGTCGATCATGCCCCAGAAGAAGAATCCCGACGTACCCGAGCTCGCGCGCGGCAAGACGGGGCGCGTGAACGGGCACCTGATGGCGCTGCTCACGCTGATGAAGGGCCAACCGCTGGCTTACAACAAGGACAATCAGGAAGACAAGGAACCGTTGTTCGACACGGTCGATACCGTTGCCGACACGCTGCGCATCTTCGCTGAAATGGTGGCTGGCATCACGGTCCGGCCCGAAGCCATGCGCGCCGCTGCGCTGCAAGGGTTTTCAACGGCGACGGATTTGGCCGACTACCTCGTCAAGCGCGGGCTGCCGTTCCGCGACGCGCACGAAGCAGTCGCGCACGCGGTACGGATTTGCGTCGATCGCGGCTGCGATCTGGCCGATCTCACGCTCGATGAAATGCGCGCAGAGTTGCCGAACGTCGCCCACTTGATCGGCGAAGACGTGTTCGGCTATCTGACGCTGGAAGGATCCGTCGCAAGCCGCAATCATCCGGGCGGGACTGCGCCCGAGCAAGTGCGGGCGGCGCTGGCCGCGGTGCGCAAGACGTTGTAGTTCGGAGCGCTGGCGGCGCACGACGCCGCCGCGCAATCGAGGACTGCAACGCTGGGGCCGCGATTGAAATCTCAGTCGTTCCCCACCGTCTCCGACAAGCGCTTGACCGTCGCCACGCGCTCGCCGATCAAATCTGCGCGCTCGGCTTCCGTCCCGAGCGCGGCGGTCGCGTCGAAATAGGCCGTCCATGCCCGTTGAGCGCGGGCCAAAACCGGGCGTGCGTGAGCCGGCAGCTTGTCGCGCAACGCTCGGGTGTACCTTCGTAAGTCGAACTGGGCATGCTCGCAGGCCGCGTCGGCCGTGCATGGACGCATGCGCTGGTTATGCGCCCGAGCATCGTCGCTCTGAGCGCGCGCCGCCACCGAGGTAGCCGTCGCCGCCGAAGCAACACCGCCCCCGGACGCCGCCGAAGCCGCCGATCCAGAGGCCGCCGAGGCTGCCGAGGAAGCCGCCGCAGGCGGCGCCGGCGGCGCAAACCTCGACGCCGCATGTCGCACGCCCAGCGCACGGTCGCGCACCGACTGCAGCAGCACGTTCGCTTGCGTGATCGAATACGCGCTGCCGCGCGTCGTCTCGAATACCGCGTGCACGAGCAATGCTTCTTCCTTGCGCCAGGCCAGCCAGCGCTTCTGGCTCTCATCCCAAGCGCGCCGCGCGCTATCGGGGGCGTCGTTCTGGATCCCGCGCATCGCTCCGTCGATCGCCGCCTGCCACGCATCGCGCGCCGCGTCGATGCATTGCACCTGCCCAGCCGTCGTCGATCGATCCGCCCGCGCGAAGCAATTCTGCATCGTCGTATCGATCGGATCGGCCCGCGCAGCTTCCGCGCGTGCGTGAACTGGCGCGGCCGCAATCATGGCGGCGATTAGCGTGCCCAGTGCCGCCGATATCACCCGAGCGCCGAAGAGATTCATCGAATGCAACATCGTCAAACGCGCACGCAGTCGACGAAATATTCGGTATGCCCGCCCACCGTCTCGGCCACGAGCCCGTGAATATCCGTCGAGAAACCGGGAAAGCGCTCGTTGAATTCGCGCGCAAACCGCAGGTAGTTCACGATCGTCTTGTTGAAGCGTTCGCCCGGGATCAACAGCGGAATGCCGGGCGGATACGGTGTGAGCAAGATGCTCGTGACACGCCCCTCGAGCTCGTCGATCGGCACGCGATCGATCTCGCGGTGCGCGAGCTTGGCGAAGGCGTCGGACGGCTTCATCGCAGGCTCCATGTTCGACAAGTACATCTCGGTCGTCAAACGCGCGATGTCGTTCGCGCGGTAAACACTGTGGATGGCCTGGCACAGATCGCGCAGCCCCATGCGCTCGTAAGCCGGGTGCTGCGCGACGAATTCGGGCAGCACGCGCCAAAGCGGCTGGTTCGTATCGTAATCGTCCTTGAACTGCTGCAATTCGGTAACCATCGAGTTCCATCGGCCTTTCGTGATGCCGATCGTGAACATGATGAAGAACGAATAGAGGCCCGTCTTTTCGACGATGATGCCGTGCTCGGACAAGTACTTCGTGACGATGGCGGCCGGAATGCCCGATTCGCCGAAGTCGCCCGCCATGTCGAGGCCCGGCGTCACGATCGTCGCCTTGATCGGATCGAGCATGTTGAAGCCATCGGCCAGCGGACCGAAACCGTGCCAGCGATCTTCGGCGTGCAAGATCCAATCGTCGCGCGAGCCGATGCCCTCATCGGCGAGCGCATCGGGCCCCCACACTTGGAAGAACCAGTCCTCGCCGTATTCGGCATCGACCTTGCGCATCGCGCGGCGAAAATCGAGCGCTTCGGCAATCGACTCCTCGACGAGCGCCGTGCCCCCGGGCGGCTCCATCATGGCGGCCGCGACATCGCACGAGGCGATGATCGCGTATTGCGGGCTCGTCGACGTATGCATCAAGTACGCCTCGTTGAAGCGGTGGCGGTCGAATACGCCATGCTCCGAGTCTTGCACGACGATCTGCGAAGCCTGTGAAATGCCCGCGAGCAGCTTATGCGTCGAGTGCGTCGCGAACACGAGCGCGCCCGTGCGGGGACGGCCCGCGCCGATCGCGTGCATGTCTTGATAGAACGGGTGGAATTCGGCGTGCGGCAGCCACGCCTCGTCGAAGTGCAGCGTATCGAGGAAATCGCCGAGCAACCCCTTGATCATCTCGACGTTGTAGACCACGCCGTCGTACGTGCTCTGCGTGATCGTGAGAATGCGCGGCTTCAGGTTCGGATCTTTTTCGAGCGCCTCGCGCGCGAACGGGTTCGCCAGAATCTTCTTGCGAATATTCTCCGGCTTGAACTCGTCAAGCGGGATCGGCCCGATGATGCCGAAGTTGTTGCGCGTCGGCGTAAGGAACACGGGAATTGCACCCGTCATCGTGATCGCGTGCAGGATCGACTTGTGGCAGTTGCGGTCGACCACGACGATATCCCCCGGCGCCACCGTAGCGTGCCAGACGATCTTGTTCGACGTCGACGTGCCGTTCGTGACGAAAAACAAATGATCGGCGCTGAAAATGCGCGCGGCGTTGCGCTCGGATGCGGCCACCGGGCCGATGTGATCGAGCAACTGGCCCAGTTCGTCGACGGCGTTGCAGACGTCGGCGCGCAGCATGTTCTCGCCGAAGAACTGGTGGAACATCTGCCCGAGCGGGCTTTTCAGGAATGCGACGCCGCCCGAGTGGCCAGGGCAGTGCCACGAGTACGAGCCTTCGTCGGCATACTTGACGAGTTCCTTGAAGAACGGCGGCGCGAGCGAATCGAGATAGACCTTCACCTCACGCACGATATGACGCGCGACGAACTCGGGCGTGTCCTCGAACATGTGGATGAAGCCGTGCAACTCGCGCAGGATGTCGTTGGGCAGATGGCGCGAGGTGCGCGTCTCGCCGTAGAGAAAAATCGGGATATCGGCGTTGCGGCGGCGCACCTCGGCCACGAACGCGCGCAATTCCAAGATCGCCGTCGCCAGTTCGGGCAACTCCCCATCCGGTCCCGTCTCGCCGAGCATCAGCTCGTCGTCGTCGATCGACAAGATGAAGCACGAGGCGCGGCTCGATTGCTGCGCGAATGAGGTGAGGTCGCCATAGCTCGTCAGGCCGAGCACTTCCACGCCCTCCCCCTCGATCGCTTCGGCCAACGCGCGAATGCCCGATCCGGAAATGTTCTCGGAGCGGAAATCTTCGTCGATGATGACGACGGGGAAACGAAACTTCATGGACCGAATCTCCAAAACACTACGACCGCGGGCCCGGGGTTCTCGCATCCCACGTGCCAGCGGCCGCTGAAACTGCCTAGTTTCTCTGCGCTACGCGTCCGTTGTGTGACGGTAAGCGAAGCCGCAGCGCTAAGTCTTGGGCAGCGTCACGCCGTGCTGCCCCTGATATTTCCCGCCGCGATCGGCGTAGGACACCTCGCACACTTCGTCGCTCTCGAAGAACAGCACTTGCGCCACGCCTTCGTTCGCGTAGATCTTCGCCGGCAGCGGCGTGGTATTCGAAAATTCGAGCGTGACGTAGCCTTCCCATTCGGGCTCGAACGGCGTCACGTTGACGATGATGCCGCAGCGCGCGTACGTCGATTTGCCGAGGCACACCGTCAGCACGTTGCGCGGGATCCGGAAATATTCGACGGTGCGCGCGAGCGCGAACGAGTTCGGCGGGATGATGCACACGTCGCCTTTGAAATCGACGAACGATTTCTCGTCGAAATTCTTCGGATCGACGATCGTCGAATTGATGTTCGTGAAGATCTTGAATTCGTCGGCGCAGCGGATGTCGTAGCCGTAGCTCGACGTCCCGTAGCTGACGATCTTGCGGCCGTCTTCGGAGATGCGCACCTGATCGGGCACGAACGGCTCGATCATGTTGTGCTGCTCGGCCATGCGCCGAATCCACTTGTCGGATTTGATTGTCATAAAAAGACGCTGAAAAAAGCGGATTTACTGCCGGATCACGCCGCACGCGAGCGCCGGACCCACATTGCGGTCGGGAAACGCCGGATCGCCCGCCTCGCGGGCGACGCTCACCGAGCGGCCAATGACGGAACGCACGCCGTCGAGCGCCACGTCGGGCGCGACGATGAACCCCGCTGCCACGCCCGCCGCGTCCGCATGGATGTTGCCCAAATCGCCCGCGCGGCGCACCCCCGCTTTCAAGCGATCGGCCGCCGGCGCGAAGACGGGGCCGGCGCTCGAGCCGTCGGCCGCGTTGCAATCGCCGCGCTCGCGCACTTGCAGCGCGTGATCGCTGTTGCGCGGGAGCCCGACGAGGTTGTACGTCACTTGCACGCCGTCCGAGCGTTCGATGAACGTGACTGAGCCGCGCGCCGTGTTGCCCACCGTGGGCAATACTTGCGCGTTGGCACGCTTTTCGTGGGGGCCGAACAAGGCAGCGCAGCCGCCAAGCGTCGCGCTGGCCGCCAGCACCATGCCGGCCACCGCCACGACACCCGCGCGCTGCGGACGCCGTCCGCCGGTGGGTTCTCTCATGCGATCCTCATGCCGGCACGCGGCGCCCGTCGCGCCGCCGAGCCGGACTCAAGCGAAGCCGACATGATACCGCGACGCGCACGGCGCAAGCACAATCGAGTCCTTGAGCCGCGCCGGGGCCGTGCGCAGGCGCAAACCGTGGGACGCGCCAGGCTCACGTATCTTGAACGACGATCGTGGGAAACTTCGAGCTCATGTCCTTGGCGCGCTCCGCGATGTGGATCGCGACCTTGCGGGCGATGGTGCGGTAGGTCTCGGCCACGCGGCCGTGCGGGTCGGCTACGACGCTCGGGTGGCCGCTGTCCGCTTGTTCGCGAATGCCGATGTCGAGCGGCAAGCTGCCGAGCACTTCGACGCCGTAATCCTTGGCCATGCGCTCGGCGCCCCCCGTGCCGAAGATATGCTCGGCATGACCGCAGTTCGAGCAGACATGGATGCTCATGTTTTCTACCAAGCCGAGGATCGGCACGCCGACCTTCTCGAACATCTTGAGGCCCTTTTTCGCGTCGATGAGCGCGATGTCCTGCGGCGTGGTCACGATGACGGCGCCCGTCACCGGCACGCGCTGCGCGAGCGTCAATTGAATGTCGCCGGTTCCGGGCGGCATATCGACGATGAGGTAATCGAGCTCGCTCCAATTCGTCTGGCGCAATAGCTGCTCGAGCGCCGAGGTGACCATCGGGCCGCGCCAGACCATCGGGTTGTCCTGATCGACGAGAAATCCGATCGAATTGGCCTCGATGCCATGCCCCTTCATCGGATTCATCGATTTCCCGTCTGGCGACTCGGGACGGCCCTCGATACCGAGCATCATCGGCAACGACGGGCCGTAAATGTCCGCATCCAGAATCCCCACCGCCGCACCTTCGCTCGCCAGGGCAAGCGCGAGATTGACGGCTGTCGTGCTCTTGCCGACGCCGCCCTTGCCCGAGGCCACGGCCACGATGTTTTTGACTTTCGGCAACAGCTTCACGCCCCGCTGCACGGTATGCGCGACGATCGACTGCGACACCGTGACGCCCGCCCGCTCGACGCAGGGGACCTTGAGCAGCGCCTGCTCGACGGCCGAGCGCACCGCGTCGAACTGGCTCTTGGCCGGATAGCCGAGCACGATTTCGACGCTGACGGCCGCACCGTCGATGCTCACATTCTTGACGCCCTTGCCGGCCGCGAACGGGCGGCCCGTGTTGGGATCGACGACGGCCGCGAGAGCGGCGTCGACCAGGGCCCGATCAATACTCATCGATTCGACTCCGAGGGGTAAATGGCGCAGCACCGCACGAGCACGCGGCACAAACGAAATGTTGCGTCAAAACAAGAAGTTAACGGGCAATGTTGCCTATTATTGCCAATAGGTGGGCTGCGGGTTGGCGCTCCCCCCGCAACTTGCCGCAGACAGGGCGGCATCGGCCACCGACGCGCACTATTGTAGTGGTTAGCGATGGGACGCGGGCTCCGATACCCCGCCCCTCGTCGGGTTTCTCGCGGCGTCGCACGCGCCGCGGCCACTTCAGGGAGGGATGCAATCGACTGCGGTCGCTGCCGGCTATGGTTCGCATTGCCGCAACCGCAAAAATTTGAAAACAATTGTTGCGCGACATTGCCAAAACGAAGTCGGCAGGGCAACTTCGCGCTGCAGCAAGCGCAAGCGGGCATCTTGGCGCGGGCGTTGCATGGGAGTCATGCCGGTAGCCGGCGCCGGTGCAGCATCCGCCCGTTTGCCGATTGCGCTGCCCTATCGCGCTAACCGCGTGAGCGAGCGTTTTTCCAAAGAGGACTTGAACATGAATGCAAAAATCGTCACCCGACTCACCGCTTTTGCCGTCACCGGCGCGATCCTGGCCGGCTGTGCGACTGAGCAAGGCACCAACACGGCGGTCGGCACGGGCGTGGGCGCCGGCACCGGCGCGGCGCTCGGCGCGATCTTCGGCGGCGGCAAGGGCGCAGCCATCGGCGCGGGCGTCGGCGCGGCCGTGGGCGGCATCACCGGCTACAACTGGCAAAACATCCGCAATAGGCTCTCCGGCGCATCCAAGGGCACCGGCACGCAGGTGACCGAGCAGCCGGACGGCTCGCTGAAGCTGAACATTCCGAGCAACGTCACGTTCGCGACAAATAGCTACCAGATCAATCCGGCGCTCTATCCGACGCTGAACGAACTTTCGGCGCAGATGCAGCAGCACCCGGAACTCGTGGCTGAAGTTCGCGGCTACACCGACAGCACCGGCAGCGCGCAACTGAACCAAACCCTGTCGCAAAACCGTGCCCAGAGCGTGGCAGCTTACTTGAGCCAGCACGGCGTGGCGCCGAACCGCCTCGTGGCGCAGGGCTTCGGCCCGAGCAACCCGGTCGCCGACAACAGCACGGAAGCTGGCCGAGCGCAGAACCGGCGCGTCGAGGTTTACTTGCGAGCAACGTCGCAACCGGCGGGCTGAGCGTGAGCAAAGGCCCGCTGCGCGGCTACAGCGGGTCGACGCCCGGCAAGCCTTTCGAGGGTAGAGGACTGATCGAAAGCGAGCGCCGGAAGGCAGCTACAAGTCGCCGGTAAACGAATCGAAAAATTTTTCGAACTCGCCGGCATTTTGCTTGTCTCTATGTTCGGTACGTGGCTGGCCAACGCCGCTGCGTCACCATTCTCCTCTTGTCGTTGTTGCTCCGGGGCCGAACGCCCCGGTTTTTTTTTGGGACCATCGCCACCGCGCGATCAGCCGCAGAGGGTAGCTTGCCCACCGGCGCCGTCCCGTCCCGATACGCTTGCTCGCCCGGCGGCATACAGGCCGCGCGCCGCCCCCGCACGCGCATCGCGGCCCCGCGTTCATTTTTTGCACTCGTTCGGCGCTGTTTCGGCACTTTTGACGGCCTCATCGCCGTCGATCGCGCGGCGCCGCCTCGCGGCACGGCGCGTGCCTGCTAAAATCGACGCTTTCCCTCGAGCAGTCCCTCCTTCTATACGCACATGACCGTATCCGCCCCTCATTCCGCCGCGCAAGCCGGCGCGGGCGCCGCCCGCCGCCGCATTCTCGTGACGTCCGCTCTGCCTTACGCGAACGGACAGATCCACCTCGGCCACATGGTCGAGTACATCCAGACGGACATCTGGGTGCGCGCGATGCGAATGCACGGTCACGAAATCTACTACGTCGGCGCCGACGACACGCACGGCACGCCGATCATGCTCAGCGCCGAAAAGGAAGGCATCACGCCCAAGCAGTTGATCGATCGCGTTTGGCAGGAGCACACACGCGATCTGAGCAACTTCCTCGTCTCGTTCGACAACTACTACACGACCGACTCCGAAGAGAACCGGGCGCTGTGCGGCACGATTTACGGGCGGCTCCAAGAGGCCGGGCTCATCGACGCCCGCGAGATCGAGCAGGCGTACGACCCCGTCAAGGAAATGTTCCTGCCCGACCGCTTCATCAAGGGCGAATGCCCGAAATGCGGCGCCAAGGACCAATACGGCGACAGTTGCGAGGTATGCGGATCGACGTATCAGCCTACCGATCTCGTCAACCCGTACTCGGCCATTTCGGGCGCGGCGCCGGTGCGCCGCAAATCGACGCACTATTTCTTCCGCCTCTCCGATGCGCGCTGCGAGAACTTCCTGCGCGACTGGGTGAGCGGCCTCGCGCAGCCCGAAGCGACGAACAAGATGCGCGAGTGGCTCGGCGACGCAGGCGAAGCCAAGCTCGGCGACTGGGACATCTCGCGCGATGCGCCGTACTTCGGGTTCGAGATTCCGGGCGCACCGGGCAAATACTTCTACGTTTGGCTCGATGCGCCGGTTGGCTACTACGCGAGCTTCAAGAACCTCGCCGCCAAGCGCGGGCTCGAATTCGAAGAGTGGATCAAGCCCGACTCGAATACCGAGCAATATCACTTCATCGGCAAGGACATCCTCTATTTCCATACGCTGTTTTGGCCCGCGATGCTCGAATTCGCGGGCTATCGCACGCCGACCAACGTATTCGCGCACGGCTTTTTGACCGTCGACGGCGCCAAGATGTCGAAGTCGCGCGGCACCTTCATCACGGCCAACAGCTTTATAGAGACGGGGCTGAACCCCGAATGGCTGCGCTACTATTTCGCCGCGAAGCTGAACGCGACGATGGAAGATCTCGACCTGAATCTCGAAGATTTTCAGGCGCGCGTGAACAGCGATGTGGTCGGCAAGTACGTCAACATCGCCAGCCGCGCGGCGGGGTTTCTGTTCAAGCGCTTCGATGCGCGCGTGCAGGACAAGGCAATGCAGCACCCGCTGCTCGCCACGCTGCGGGCGGCGATCCCCGCCATCGCGGCGCACTACGAAGCGCGCGAATACGGTCGCGCCGTACGCCAGAGCATGGAATTGGCCGATGCGGTCAACGCGTACGTCGACACGGCCAAGCCGTGGGATCAGGCGAAGGACCCGGCCAATGCAGCCTTGCTGCATGAAACCGTGAGCGTGAGCCTCGAAGCGTTCAGGCTGCTCACCATCGCGCTCAAGCCCGTGTTGCCGACGCTCGCGGCCAAGGTCGAGGCGTTCCTCGGCATCGCGCCGCTCGCTTGGGACGATGCCGGCGTGCCGCTCTCGTCGGCCCAGCCGATCAACGCCTATCAGCACTTGATGACCCGCATCGATCCCAAGCAGATCGAAGCGCTGATCGCAGCCAACCGCACGTCGCTGCAGCCCACCGAAACCGGCGCGGCTGCGGCGGCCGCGTCGGCTGCCGCAGGCAAAGCGAAAAAGGCATCTACGAGCGCTAAGGAAGAAGCCACCAGCGAAACGATCTCGATCGACGATTTCGCCAAGATCGATCTGCGCGTGGCCCTCATCGTCGACTGCAAGGCCGTCGAAGGCTCCGACAAGCTGCTGCAGTTGACGTTGGATGTCGGCGAAGAAAAGACGCGCAACGTCTTTTCCGGTATCAAGTCGGCCTACCTGCCCGAGGATCTGGTCGGCAAGCTGACGGTGATGGTCGCCAATCTCGCGCCGCGCAAGATGAAGTTCGGCCTTTCCGAAGGGATGGTGCTGGCTGCATCGAGCGCCGACGAAAAAGCCGAGCCGGGCCTCTACATCCTCGAGCCGCACAGCGGCGCGAAGCCCGGCATGCGCGTGCGCTGAAACCCCTTCCGGGCTAGGGCGTCAATGGCGTCCGTGCCAGCCGTCGAAGCGGCGCGTGAAGTTGATGTCCAGGCCCTGGAAGGTGCCCGTATAGAGTGCGACGGACCAGAACCGCGAGAGGTTCACCGTCGCCTTGAACGCGTTGCTCGCCGATTGCAAGCCCTGCTCGTAACCGAGCACGAGGCGCTCGTTGATCGCCTTCGATAACATCACCACCTGCGAATCGGTCAGGCCCACTTCGCTGCGCCCGACCGAAAACTCATCGAGCCCGAAGGTTTGCGCAACGCGCTTGCCCGTCGCGCTGCCGAGCAACGCCAACGCCGTCGTCATCGAACTTTGCTGACCGAGGTTGTTGCCCTGGTCGGTGCCATGGCCGAACAGCAGCCATGAGAGCTTTTCGTTATCGGCCACGTTGGGCTCCGACACGAGCTTGACCACCGGGGCGCGGACTGTGCCCGTCACCTGCACGCCGGCCTCCACCTCCTGATTGCGGCGCATGGCGAGAATATTGATGCCGGGGTTCGCCACGGGTCCGTTGAACGTGAAATAACCGTTCTCGATCGCGAGCTTGCGCCCAAAGCTCGTGTAAGTGGACCCTTCCGTCACGCGCACGTTGCCGATCGCGCGCAACGGCTGATTCGGCGCCGATAGCGCCGTGACCGTGCCGCGCAGGCCGAGATCGGCGCCCCGACCGCGGAAACGGAAGCGATCGCCTAGGTTGATGTCGACGTTCGCACGCGGCGCAAACGGGCCCACGGGTTTGTTGGTCGATTCGGTCGGCCGCGGGGGCGCCCCGCGCACGACGACATGGTCGCGCACGATGACGACGTCGTCCGATAACCGCGGCGCCGGCTGCTCGGGCAGATCGAACAGCGCGTGGTCCACCCGGAATTTGCCATCGATATCGAGCCCGCCGCTCCTTCCGCCGTTCGCCATCGTCGCACTGCCGGAGAGCGACAGCTGGCGATCGGGCGCGGCGAGCAACTCGAGCTTGTCGGCCACGATCTGGGCCGTCAAATCCGGTTCGTCTTGGTCGAGCCGAATTCTCCCCGTCACGCGCAGCGTGCCGTCGCCGCCATGGAACTCGACACGCTGCAGATCGACAAGGTTCTCCGTCAACGCGACGCGCACGATGCCGTCCTTCAACTGCACGCCCTGATCGACGAGCGTGGCCGACAGGCCGTCGCCGATCAGCGCGCCCGATACCGTGGGCTTGGCGCGCGTGCCCGCCAGCACGAGGTTCAGCGCCAGATGGCCGTCGAGCACGTAGCTCGGGCCGAACAAGCCGCCGGTGGTCTTGAGCGCCGGCACGTCGAAGGCAAGCGTGCCGGCGAGCGGCGCATCGGCGGCAAGGCCGAGCACGCCGCCACGTGCGGGATCGGGGCTCAGCCCTGCGCTCAGGTTCGCGTCGAAGGTGCCGATGCGGCTCGCGGCCGCGTGCGCCGTGATCTTGAGCCGCCGCCCGCCTTCGAAATCGGCGCGCGCGGCAAGTGCCGTAATGCCGAGCGCGGACACGCCGTAGCCCGTCGACAGCGTCGCATCGCCGCTGCGGCGCTCGATGCGCGCGTATCCGCTAGCGGTTGCGCCCAGCGCGAAGTTCCAGTCGGCGCCGAGGATCAGATCGCTCGATAGCTTGGACGGCGTGCCCGTCAGCGTTTGTCGAATGGCGATCAAGCGTGCCGCCGACAGGTTCGATGCGCTACCGGCCGAGCTGATCGCGCCGTGGTCGTAGACGAAAGACTTCAACTCGAGCGTCGCACCTTCGATCATCATTCGGGTCGGGCCGACCGTGACCCGTTGCTTCGCGGCCGACAGCGCGAGCGGCGCTTGCAATTCGAGCGCGGGCAGACCACGGTTGGACAAGCGCGCGAGCACGCCGTCCCAGCGAGGACCCTCGCGCGTATCGGACAGGCCGCCCGTCCCCGCAAGCGCCATGTCGACGGCGCGCCCGCCCACCGTGCCCTTGGCCTGGGCATCGAAAGCATGCTTCGCGCGCGTGCCCGTGAGGTGCGCGCTCAGCGTCGAAAGCGTCACCGCGCCGGCCTGCACGTCGCGCGCGTCGGTGGAGAACTCGAGCGCGCCCTTTGCGCCGTCGCGAATGCGTGCGTTGCCGCTCGCCGCGCCGATGCGGTTATCGCCGATCACCACATCGCGCGCGTTGTAGCTCAGCGTCGCGTCGGGGTGCGCCAAGGACCCCGTCAAATCGCCATCGGCCGACATCGCGCCGGAAACGCCGAAGCCCAGGCGATCGAGCTGCGGCGCATCGACGTGAAAGCGCAAACGGTCGCCCGGGGCGCCGAAGGTGCCGTGCAATTGCACGTCGTTGCCGGCGATGGACAAGGTCGCATTGCTCGGCAGCAGGCGTGATCCGGCCAACTCTATCGTGCCCTCCCCCGTCAACGGGAAGCCGTCGTAGACGCTATCGCCCAGATCGAAGCGCAGCTTCGTCGAGAATGAGGGAGCCAGCGCGCCGACCGCGCTGAAGCGCCCCGTGATGTGGGCCTCGGGGACCGAGCTCGTCGCGCGCGCCTTGGCGCGCGGCGCTTGGAGCGCTTTCGATGCTTTGGGCGCCTGGCCCTCTCGGGCTGCCGCGGCGCCCGCACCCGTAGACCGTGCTTCGGGCGCCGCTGAGCGCGTCGTCGGCAACGCATGTGCGAGGACGAGCCGCGGGTCGAAGTTCGTCAGCGTCATGCTGAGTTCATAGCCCTTGCGCGCGTCGCGCTGCAGCGCGCCCTTCAATTGCAAGCGCCCGTCGCCCGCGTCGATGCGCACGTCGTGCAGCGCGATGCTCCCCGGCTCCAACGCCACATGCGCGCGCGCCCGCAAGCGTGCGCGCGCGTCGGTCAAATCGAGCGAAGCCTGTTGCGTTGCCCCGTCCAGCGTCACGACGATCGGCCCGGAGAACGAGGTCGGCCGCACGTACGGCGTGAACGTCGCGACATCGATGCCGCTTGCCGTCAAATCCAAGCGCGCGTGACCGCCCGCGTAGCTGCCCGAACCGGTCAGCGCGGCGTCGTGGATCAATCGAATATCGAGGCCATCGAGGCGCTGCGCGCGCGGGTCCAGACGCACCTGGGCGTGCGCCTGCACCAACGGCAAGCGATGTTCGTCGAGCGGCCCGGGCGCGGCATTGACGATCGAGACAGGACCCGCGACGACGAGCGGCCCAGCACCGGGAACCGGCGCGAGCGCCGCTCTGAGCGAAAGATCGGCTTGCGGCGCCCCAGCGCTGAGCACGCGGGGATCGACGTGGTCGAACGCGATCGTCGCCCGCTTGAGCGGCACCGCGGCAAACGGGGTCGCCTCGATATGCGCCCGCCCCGCCAGTTTCATTCCATTGGCGTTCACATCGGCGACGAGCAATTCGAGCGTTCCGGAAAGCTTCGCCTGCACCTGCACCGGAGCGCCCCCGAGCGTGCCTGACGCCGAGAATGCCCCCGTCAACGGAAACGGCCGTGCGCCATCCAGTGCGAGCTGCGCCACGAGGGCGCCGTAGGCCGTATCCAGAGCATCGATCGATAACGCATGGTGCCTGCCGTCGCTGCGTCCGTGGACGCGCAAGCGATCGATCTCGGTCGTCGAAGCGCCGTTGCGTACGAGCAGCTTGTCGACGCTGATGGCCCGCAAGTCGACCTCGAGCGGTAGGCGCAAATCCGCCGGCAGTTGCACCGGCGCCTTGCTCGTCGACGGTGCGAGCCGCGCGTCGATGGTTCCGGCGCGCAGCGTCTCGACGGTCAGCCTCCAGGGCGAGCGCGTGAGGGCCCATCGGCCCGACACGCGATCGATGCGAATGTCGGTCGGCGGCGCACTCGCCGCGCTCGCCGATCCGCGCCAGCGGACGTCGGCCAGCGTGACGCCGCGCGCGAGTGTGCCGCCCTCGAACGTGCCCGATAAACGAGCGCCCGTCAGCGCAACGGCCGTGCGCCATGCAAGCCGCGTGCCGGACTCGGTGGCAAGCACGCCGTAGAGCGCTGCCGCAACGCCAAGCAAGCCGAGCGCGATCGCCAGCGCCGTCCATCCGAGCGCACGCAGCCCCCGGCGTCTGGGCCGCGGCGCGCCGGATGCCGGCGGGCCGCCAGGCGTTCCCGCGCCGTTCGCGCCCGCCGCTTGCGCCGGGAGCGCGCCGGAGCCATCACCGGCGGCGTCCGAGGCGTCGTCGTGCGGCGGCGGGGGTGGCGGCGAATCGTGCGTCATCCGAAGGCGTTCCTTATGCGATTTTTTCTCTTAAAAGGCGATACCGAGCGTCAGATAGGGCCGCACGCTGCGGTTGCGCACGCCGTAAGCAAGATCGACGTTGATTGGGCCGACGGGGCTGCGCCAGCGCGCGCCGATGCCCGCGCCCGGATAGAACACACGCTCGCCCCAGGTGTCGGTGGCCGCGCCGATGTCGTAGAAAACGGCCGCGCCCCAATCATGCGTGAACCAGTGCTGGTATTCCGCCGTGGCCGTGATGAGGTACTTCGTCGGCAGCACCGAGCCGTCCACGTTGTTGCTGATGCTTTGGAAGCCATAGCCGCGCACCGAATTGGAGCCGCCCGCGCGAAACAAAAGCGATGCCGGAATGCCGGTCGAGCCGCCGCTCGTAAAGACACCGCCGAGCTCCGCGCGCATGAGAAACAGGTCGCGCTTGAAGAGGGGCACGTATTGCACGCCGCGGGCATAGCCGCGCGTGAACGTTTGATCGGTAGCCAAGCCTTTCACCGCGAAGCCCGCTTCGACGTGGAGCAGATTGCCCTTGCGCGGAAACAGCGGATCGTCGACGTTGCGGCGCGTCCACGACCATTGCGGCACGAGCGCGTGACTCGTCGTCGGGCCGATGAGATTCTGATCGAGACGGTCGGCGTAGTACTGGATCGAATAGGCATAGTCGATGAACTGCGCCGTGCGCGTGCGCTGCAAGCCGCCGCGAGCACTGTAAATGCGCGTGCCGGAAACTTGCGTGTTCGTATAGGAGGCGAGCGCTGCGTTCGTCCAACCGCGCTTGCCGGGCGGCATGGCCAACTGAACCTGCCCGTACTGCTGAATCTGGTCGAGCCGGCCTTGGACCGAAAACGGCCAAGCGGCGCCGAACGTATCGAGGTAAGCGTACGAGCCTTGCACGTGCGCGCCCGTGTCGGTCGCATAGCCGACCCCTCCGCGCACGCTGTTGTACGGGTACTCGCTCAATTTCACGTGAATCGGCGTCTCGTTCGGCTTGTCGACGTCGCTGCCCACGTCGATGGCGACGCTCGCATAGTACGGGGTGTTCTGCAACTGCCGCTGCAGTTCGGCCACGCGATCGGCGTCGTACACTTCACCGATCGCCAACGGATTGACATTGCCGACGATGCGCTCGGGGTAGCGGCGCACCCCGGACACATCGAGCGCGCCGAGCGTAAACGTGGGGCCGCTTTCGAATGCGACCGAGAGCGCCGCCTGGCGCGTGCGCGGGTCGATCCGCGCCTGAGACTGCGCGATCTTCGCGCCCAGATAGCGATGCGCTTGCAGCGCTTTGAGCGCGGCGTCCTTCGCGTCGGTCCAGGCCGACTGTGTAAATGGGTCGCCGGTATGGAGCGAAAAAGCGAAGCGGGCCGCGTTCTCGCGCGTTGGCTCCTCGCTTTCGATCGGTCCGGCGAAGCTCAGCGCGACCGATGACACTATCGTGCGCGCGCCGGGGTCGACGTGCACCGTCACGTCTTTCCTGCCCTTGCCGCCTTGGCGCACGTCCGTGCGCACGACCGGTGAAAAATAGCCGTCGGTCGCGGCCAAATCGCGCACTTGCTGGGGCGTGGCCGTGACGAGAAAGTCGAACTGATCCTCGGTGACATCCTCGCGCGAGGCGAAGCGCGCAAGGTCGAGATGCTTTTCCAGCAGCTTGCGCATGGCGCGCGGCGCATCGATCGTCACGTCGTATTTCGCCGCCGCCGGCGCCGACAGCAACGCGAGCAACGCCCCGAGGGCCAGGCGCCGCCATATCGGGCGGCCCGCCGCGGTCCCGCCGCGCATGCCGCGCCCAGCGCATGGCCTTGCCCTAGTGCGCGACGTATCGATCACGGCTTCCCGCAAATAGAACCTCCCCACGTTGAACAGCCGAAGGCGCTCGCCCCGCGCTATGGGACGGGTCATGGCCCATGCCGCACCCTCCGCGGCCGGGGCCGAACGAGCGAGCGCTCCGACGAAAGCGATCATTTGACCATAACGGCCTCGCCTCGGACCGCGAGCCGCACCGCTCGCGCCGCTTTGGACGCGCGAGCGCGCGCCGTGTTCCGCACGAGCCGCATGCGCTAAAATCGCACCTTGCTCGAGTTGGCGCCCCGCCGATTTGCCCCCTTTTTCAGGATGATCGAATCATGTTGTACCAATCGGACATCACGCAGTTCATCAATCAACTCAAACAGCAAAAGCCTACGCTCGAAGAAGAGCAACGCCGCGGCCGCTCGCTCTTGTGGGATAAGCAGCCCATCGATCTCGAGGAGCGCGCCACGCAACAGCAGGCGCGCGTGAAGCAAAACCCGTACGTCTACTACCAGAACTTCTGATAGTGAACGCCGCCGACGAAGGGCAGCGCGGGGATTCGGCGCTGACCGCGCCCGCGACCGACACGACGCCCGACATCGTCGACGGCATCGCCTTTGCGCGCCTGTACGGCGAGCCGCTGTTCAAGCTGCCGCAGGATCTGTACATTCCCCCCGATGCGCTCGAGGTTTTTCTCGAGACCTTCGAAGGCCCGCTGGATCTGTTGCTTTACTTGATCCGCAAGCAGAACTTCAACGTGCTCGACATCCCGATGGCGGATGTGACGGCGCAGTACCTCGGCTACGTCGAGCAGTTGCGCAAGACCAATCTCGAACTCGCTTCCGAGTACTTGCTGATGGCCGCGATGCTGATCGAGATCAAGTCGCGCATGTTGCTGCCGGTGAAAAAAGCCGATACGGGCGAGGAAGCCGAAGATCCGCGCGCCGAGCTGGTGCGGCGCCTGCTCGAGTACGAGCGCATGAAGCTTGCGGCGCAGCAGCTCGATCAGTTGCCGCAGCTCGGGCGCGACTTCCTGCGCGCCGAGGTGTACATCGAGCAGAGCATGGCGCCGCGGTTTCCCGACGTCGGCATCGACGATCTGCGCGCCGCCTGGGCGGATGTGCTCAAGCGAGCCAAGCTCGTGCAGCATCACAAGATCTCGCGCGAGGAGCTTTCGGTGCGCGAGCATATGAGCCTGATTTTGCGGCGCTTGCAGAATGCGCGCTTCGTCGAGTTCTCCGATTTGTTCGACGTGACGCGCGGCGTGCCGGTCGTCGTCGTCAATTTCATCGCGATGCTCGAGCTCGCACGCGAATCGCTGATCGAGATCACCCAACCCGAACCTTTCGCACCGATCTACGTGCGCCTCGCGTATTTGCCCGCATAACGGGCACATGCCGCGCCGGCGCACCCTCGTCGAGCAACCGCTCTTTTCGATGCCAAGGGGCCGTCAAATCCACTACAATCGGCGCGGCCTCACCCCGCCAGCGCCGCGTGCACCTCATCCGTTATGAAAGTCATCAGCTCGATCCAGGAATTGCGCGACCAGTTGCGCGGCCAAAACAGAACGGCCTTCGTCCCGACGATGGGCAATCTGCACGAAGGGCACTTGTCGCTGATGCGGCTCGCGCGCCAGCACGGCGACCCGGTCGTCGCGAGCATCTTCGTCAATCGTCTGCAGTTTGGGCCAAACGAGGATTTCGATAAATACCCGCGCACCCTCGAAGCCGATATCGACAAGCTGCAACGGGAAAACGTCTACGTGCTGTTCGCGCCGACCGAGCGCGATATGTATCCGCAGCCGCAGGAATACCGCGTCCATCCGCCGCACGATCTAGGCGACATCCTCGAAGGGGAATTCCGCCCCGGATTTTTCACCGGGGTCTGCACGGTCGTCATGAAGCTGATGTCGTGCGTGCAGCCGCGCGTGGCCGTGTTCGGCAAGAAGGATTATCAACAGCTCATGATCGTGAGGCAGATGTGCGGGCAATTCGCCCTGCCCACCGATATCATCGCGGCCGAAACGGTGCGCGACGCCGATGGCCTCGCCTTGAGTTCGCGTAATCGCTATTTGAGCGAGGCCGAGCGCGCCGAAGCGCCCATGCTCGCCGCCACGCTCGCGCGCGTGCGCGAAGGCGTGCTTGCCGGCCGGCGCGATTTCGCTGCGTTAGAGCGCGAAGCGATGGAAAGCCTCGCAGCGCGCGGCTGGGCGCCCGATTACATCGCCGTGCGCAAACGCGTGAATCTGCTCGCGCCGCGTCCGGACGAGCTCGATGCGCCGCTCGTCGTGCTCGCCGCGGCCAAAATCGGGCCGACCCGGCTCATCGATAATCTCGAAATCTGACGTTGCCCGCGGCAATCGTCCGAATCGTCTGAAGTCCGAAGGAAGTGATCATGCAGCGACACATGCTTAAATCGAAGATCCACCGCGCCGTCGTGACGCACTGCGAGCTTCATTACGAAGGCTCGTGCGCCATCGACGAAGATCTGCTCGATGCCTCGGGCATCGTCGAAAACGAGCGCATCGATATCTGGAACGTCAACAATGGCGAGCGCTTCTCGACCTACGCCATTCGCGGCGAGCGCGGCAGCGGCATGATTTCGCTGAACGGCTCGGCCGCGCGCCGCGCTCAGCTAGGCGATCTCGTCATCATCGCGGCGTTCGCGATGGTCGAGGAGGCCGAACTCGCGGCGGGCTGGGAGCCCAAGCTCGTATTCGTCGACGAACAGAACAAGATCAAGGGCAGCCGCGCCCACGTGCCCGTGCAAAGCTGGAGCTGAGGCGCGAGGGCGCCTGGCGGTCGCGCCGAGCGTCCCGGCGGGGGCCGCCGCGGCGCACGCTCCTACTTCGAAACCCACGCCGTGATCGGCTCCCACTGCTCCAAGTCCTTCTCGACACGGCTTTGCGGCACGTCCCACAGCGTCAGGCCATGCGCGGCGAGCTGCACGTAGTTTTGCGTGTCGCGTAGAAAACCGAGCACGGGCAGGTCGAGACTTTCGACGAAGCGATGTAGTTGCTCCGCCGAGCGCGTGCGTGCATCGACGCGCATGCCGATCACGCCCACCTCGATGTCGCCCTTGCGCACCGCTTTTTCCTTGGCGAGCCGCTCTAGAAAATGCTGCGTGGCGAGGATGTCGAACATCGACGGTTGCAGCGGCACGAGCACCTTGTCGGCCAATTCGAGCGCGGCGGCAAGCCGGCTGCCGTGCAACCCGGCCGGCGTGTCGATGATCGCGCGCTCGAGCCCGCGGGGCGGCTTGGCCGGCGCGTCCGGATCCAAACGCCACGTTTCGATGGGGGGCAAGCCTTCCGGGCGCAGCGCGAGCCACCCGAGCGACGACTGCTGCCGATCGAGGTCGGCCAGCGCCACCCATTCGCCGTTCGCCGCAAAGGCGCCCGCCAAGTTCGTCGACAACGTGCTCTTGCCCACGCCGCCCTTGGGGTTCGCTACCACGATCACCGTCATGAACACTCCCGAGTAGAAGGTCGCCAGCGCGACCGGTTAGCCGGTTGCGTCACGAGGCCGGCCTCGCCGGCAAGGCAAGCGGCCCGTTACGCTATCGAAATGCATCGCAGGCCCCGATAATATCGGCAAATGCGGTCACCGTCCCCATCTCGAAGAGGCTCTTTCATGTCGACGCTACGCCCCGACTTCACGATCGAAACAATCCACGAGCATCAGGAAGGGACGCTGCCTGAGCTGCTCGGCGTGCGCGTCGTCGCGCTCGCGCAAGGCACGCTGACGGGCAAGCTCGCCGTGCGGCCGCAACTGCTCGCGCCGAACGGCTTCTTGCACGCCGCGACCGTGATCGGGCTGGCCGATACCTGCTGCGGCTATGCCTGCATGGCCCATCTGCCCGACAACGCGCGCGGCTTCACGACGATCGAGCTCAAAAGCAATTTCCTCGGCACCTGCCGGGCGGGCACCGTGCGCGCGGTGGCCAGCGCCGTTCATCTGGGGCGCAGCACGCATGTGTGGGACGCGTCCGTTTTCGATCCCGATGGGCACACGATCGCGCTGTTTCGCTGCACGCAGATGATTTTGCTCTAGCCGATGACCCCACCCGATCTCAGCTTCGTGCTCGGCGGCGCGCGCTCCGGCAAGAGCGGTCATGCCGAGCGGCTGGCGGCCGCCACCGCGCGGCCCGTCACTTACATCGCCACCGCTGGCGAGACGGACGACGCCGAGTTCGCCGCGCGCATCGCCCATCATCGCGCACGGCGGCCGGCGCATTGGCGCGTCGTGCAAGCCGGCATCGATCTGGCGGCAGCGATCGACGAGGCCGACGACGGCCAGCACTGCATTCTCGTCGACTGCCTGACGCTATGGCTCGTCGGCCTCATTTGCCCGGCGCGCGGCGAGGCCTTCGCCCTGTCGCCCGACGATTGCCGCGCGCAGCTCGATGCCTTGGCCTCGGCGCTTGCGCATGCGCACGGGCCGGTCATCGTCGTCAGCAATGAGATCGGCATGGGCGTCGTGCCGCTCGGCGCCATGACGCGGCGCTACGTCGACGAACTGGGACGGCTCAATCAGCGCGTCGCGGCCATCGCGCGCAACGTCACGCTGATGGTGGCGGGATTGCCGATGGCGGTGAAAGGGGATTCGACGCCATGAGGGCTCCGGCAGCGGCGCATGGCAAGCATGGCCCTTGCACGGTGCAGCAGTGGCTGACCGGTGGGGGCATCGGCACGACCGGCAGCGCGCGCGAGGCTCGCTCGCCCACGCACAGGCGAGCGGCGTGGCGCTCGGCCGGCCTTGCCCTCGCGTTCGGCGTCGCACTGGGCGTTTGCCAGCACGCCTACGCATCGATTTCCGTCATCGACGATGCCGGGGATCGCGTCACGCTCGCCGCGCCGGCGCGGCGCGTCATCGCCTTGTCGCCCCATGCCGTCGAGCTCGTCTATGCGGCCGGCGGCGGCGCCAAACTCGTCGGCGCGGTGTCTTACAGCGATTACCCGGGCGCTGCAAAAACGCTGCCGCGCGTGGGCGATAACAACGCGCTTGACCTCGAGCGCATCGTCGCGCTCAGGCCCGACCTCGTGATCGTCTGGCGCCACGGCAACGACGAGCGACAACTGGACCGGCTGCGCGCGCTAGGCATCGCGCTCTATCACAGCGAGCCGCGCAAGATCGACGACGTCGCAACCGACCTCACCGCTCTCGGGACGCTGCTCGGCACCGCCTCGCAAGCCGATGTTGCCGCGACCGAGTATCGCACCAACGTCGCCGCGCTGCGTGCGCGGTACGCCAAACGTGCGCCCGTCAGCGTCTTTTATGAGGTGTGGGACGATCCGCTCATGACGCTGAACGGCACGCACGTCGTCAGCGACATCATCGCGCTATGCGGGGGTCGCAACGTCTTCGCCCAGCTCGCGCCGCTCGTGCCCACCGTATCCACCGAAGCCGTCGTCGCAGCCGATCCCGAAGCGATCGTGACGACGGGCCAAGGCCCCACTCCCGCCGGCGCGCCATTGCCGGACGGTCTAGCGGCGTGGCGAGCATGGCCGCGCATGACGGCCGTCGCGCGCGGCAACTTGTTCGCGCTCGACGGCGACCTCATCAACCGGCCCGGCCCGCGCCTCGTGCAAGGCGCCGCGCAACTGTGCCGCGATCTGGATTTGGCGCGAGCGCGGCGGCCGCGCGAAACACCCGGATCAGACCGCATTCGCTGAGCTTGCCGATCACACGCGAGCAGCGGCTCAGGCGTTCCAATGCAGTAACCGCCAGCTTCCCGCGCCGTCCATCGCCTCATAGCGCAGCCAAACAATAGCGGCCATGTCGAGCGGCCACTTCAAGGTCTCCTCCAAAGGCTTGTCGAGCCCAAGCGATGCAATCATTCGCATGACGCCGGCATGCGTCACCGCATGCACGTGCGGTACCGGCGGCGCCGTCGGCTCGCGCCAGCACGCTAGCCATGCGCCGACGCGCGCTTCGAACTGCGCGACGCTCTCGCCGCCATGCATCCGCGCGTGGCGCAGATCCGCAGCCCAGGCATCGAGCGCAGCGCGATCGATCGAATCCCAGTGCTGCCCCTCCCACGCGCCGAAGTCGATTTCCTGCAAGCGCGCGTCGACGCGCACCGTGCAGCCCAGTTCCGTGGCGAGCCCACCGGCCAAATGGGCGCATCGCTGCAACGGACTCGTCACCAGATGCAGAGGCGACGGCGCTCCGAGCGAGCGCAACCGCGCGGCGAGCGCGAGCGCCGAATCCCGCGCATCGCCGGCCAACGGCACGTCCGTGCTGCCGTAGCAGAGCGCGGCATCGATCGCCGGGGCGGGGTGCCGGATCAGAATGAGGTCCACGCAAGCACGGTCAGGTAAAGCGCGAGCTCGAACACCTGCTGCGCAAAGCCCAGGCAGTCGCCCGTATAACCGCCGAGCCGGCGAGCGAGGTAACGCCCGAGCAGGAGGCGCAGCGCAGCGATGACCGCAAGGCCGAGCACCCCGGCGCGCCAATCCGGTACGAATAGCCAAGGCAAGCCGAGCATCAAGGCCACCGCGAGCGAGCGCTTCGACATAGGCTGCGCGACACGTTTGGCTTTACCGTGCTCGCGCGCGTAAGCGTGCGTCGCCAGATAGGTTATGGCGAGCGCGCGACTAGCCGCGTGCGCGCCCACCATGGCCCAGGCCGCCGTCGCCGCCGGCAGCGCCGTCAATGTCTGCCATTTGAGCGCGAGCGAGAGCATCAACCCAATCGCGCCGAATGCGCCCAAGTGCGGGTCGCGCATGATACGCAGTGCATCGTCCCGGGTCATGCCGCCGCCAAGACCATCGCAGCAGTCGGCCAAACCGTCTTCGTGCAACGCCCCCGTCAGCAGCAAGGTGGCGGCCATCGACAGCAACACGGCAACGCCCGCCGGAAACAGAGACAAAGCCACGAGATAGACGAGCGCGCCGACTGCGCCGACGAGCACGCCAATCAGCGGAAAGTAGCGCGACGCGCCGGCAAGATCGTGCGCATCCAATGCGATCGCATGCGGGATCGGCACACGCGTGAAGTAGCCGAGCGCGGCGACGAGGTATCGCCACTGCGCCTGATACCCGGTCCGCCGCGCAACCGTTGCGGTGTCGGCGCCCGCCTGACCACGCGGCGCAGGATCGGCTCCCTCTTGAACCACGTCAGCCACGTCGACCACATCAGCCACGTCGGCTCTCGCGTGGCCGGCGCTCGCCCGGTCCGGCCCGCGCTCGACTGTCATCAAGCCTCGCGCCCTGCCACGCCGGCCGATTCGAAGCTCGCCATCTCGTTCAAAAACGCGACCGCCGCGCGCAGCACCGGTAACGCGAGCGCCGCCCCCGTGCCCTCCCCGAGGCGCATGTCGAGCGCGAGCAACGGTTTGGCCCCGAAGTAGTCGAGCATGCGCCGGTGACCGGCCTCGTTCGACAAATGGGCGAACACACAATAATCGCGCACGGCGGGCGCGATCGCATCGGCCACGACGAGCGCCGCGGTCGCAATGAAGCCATCGACGAGGATCGTCATCTTCGCCTCGGCCGCCGCCAAATACGCGCCCACCATCATCGCGATTTCGAAGCCGCCGAACGTCGCCAGCACATCGATCGGCTCCGTCACGTCCCGGTGCAGCGCCAGCGCGGAGGCCAGCACATTGCGCTTGCGCGCGAGGCCCGCGTTGTCGAGCCCCGTGCCGCGGCCCACACAATCGTCGATCGGCACTTCGCATAGACGGCTCATGAGGCACGCGGCCGACGACGAATTGCCGATCCCCATTTCGCCGAAGCCGATCACATTCGTGCCAAGCCCCGCGTGATGGCGCACTCGCGAGGCCCCAACGCGCAGCGCGGCGCGGGCCTCGTCGCGCGTCATCGCATGCTCGCGCGCGAAGTTGCGCGTGCCCGCGGCGATCGGCACGTCGACGAGCCCCGGTAGCGGCGCGAGCGGGGTCGCCACGCCCGCATTGACGACTTCGAGCGTCAGGCCCGAGACGCCGCTGATCGCATTGATCGCGGCGCCCCCCGATAGGAAGTTCGCGACCATCTGCGCGGTCACCGCTTGCGGGTACGGGCTCACGCTTTCCTGCACGACGCCGTGGTCGCCGGCGAACACGATCATCGCGGGCCGCTCGATGGTGGGACGCAGGCTGCGCTGAATCATGCCGATTTGGCGCGCCAGCACTTCAAGCATGCCGAGGCTGCCTTGCGGTTTCGTCTTGGCGTCGATCAGGCGCGAGAGTTCATCGCGCAACGAACGATCGAGCGGTTCGACGACAGGCAATGGAAGGGGTGCGTTCATACTCAATTCGATCCGAATAGCCGGCGATGCGCGGCCAGTTTCCATAACGTCCATAACAGCATTGCAGGCGCGCGCTTCGCAAAGGTCTCACCATACTCGCATCGGTCGGGGCGGTTCAATTCGGTAAAACCGCATCGTCCCCGCAGCGCGGTATTAGGGACATCACTATGTCGATTTCCGGTGTGTGGCGTGTGCGCGCTTTCAGCACGGGGCTTCCGGCAAAGCGGGGACGAGCGCCTCATAGCCGTTTTGCTCGATCAGGACGAGGGGATACCCGAAGGCGCGGCTCGCGAGCGCGGGCGTAAGCACATCGCGTGCCGCGCCGGTATGGGCGACGCCGTTACCCTCGAGCAGCAGCGCGTGGGTCGCGAAGCGTCTCGCGAGATTGAGGTCGTGACAGGAAAACAGGATCGTGCGCGGCAACGCCTGCGTCCATCGCACGAGCGCCGTCAAACAATCGATTTGATGGTGCCAGTCGAGAAACGCGAGCGGCTCGTCGAGCAGCAGCAGCGGCGCGGCCTGGCACAGCGCGGCCGCCAAGGCGACGCGCTGGCGCTCGCCGCCCGAGAGCGAGAGCACATCGCGCGCAGCGAGCGAGGCAAGCCCGAGCGTCTCGAGCGCCGCGTGCGCCGCCGCGCGATCTTCCCGTCGCTCCCATCCCCATCCCGTCAGATGAGGGAAGCGATTGAGCAACACGACATCGAGCACGTTCGCGCCGAATGCGTCATGCGAATGCTGCGGCATCAACGCCCGCCGCCGCGCCAGCGCCGCGCTCGGCCACGCGTCGATGCGCTCGCCGTCGACTTCGACATGGCCGTGCGCCGGTCGAGCGAGCCCTGCGAGCGTCGTGATCAGCGTCGTCTTGCCCGCGCCGTTCGGCCCCACGATGCACCAGATCTCGCCAGGAAAAAACGTGTGCGTGAAATCCTCGAGCAATACGCGATCGCCGGCGCGCAGCGTCAAATGTTGCGCCGAGAGCGAGCCCGGAAGGGCCTTCGCATCCACGCTAGCGAGCGACTTCATCGGCGTTTCCCAAGCAACATCCACAGAAACACCGGCACGCCGACGAGCGCCGTCACGACACCGACGGGCAGTTGCGCCGGTGCGATCACCGTGCGCGCGGCGAGATCCGCACCCATCACGGCGATCCCGCCCGCGAGCGCGCTGGCCGGCACGAGCATGCGCTGATCGTTGCCGAGCACGAGCCGCAGCGCATGCGGCACGACAAGACCGACGAAACCGATCGTTCCGGCCGTCGTCACGCTCGCCGCCGCCGCAAGCGAGGCGACGATGTAAATGCGCAGCCGCAGCTTCGCAGCCGGCACGCCGAGCGAGCTAGCCAACGCATCGCCGCGCAAGAGCACGTTTAATTGCGGCGCGACGGGCACGGCCACGCCGAGCGCGACGGCCAGCGCAACGAGCGCCGGCCACGGACTCGCGGCCCCGTTCAAATCGCCGGTGAGCCAAAACACGATGCCGCGCAGCCGGTCGTCCGGCGCGAGCGCAATGAACAACGTGATGGCGGCGCCCCAGCCCGTCGCCACGACGACGCCAGTCAGCAGCAACCGCGGCGAGGCTTCCTGGCGCTCGCCGCGCCAAAACTCCCGCCGCGCGAGGCCCAGCACGAGCGCGATCGAGAGCAATGCGCCGCTGAACGATGCCAGATCGACGAACCACCAAGCACATCCGGCGAACAAGGCCGCCACGGCAAATGCCGCCGCGCCCCCGGATACCCCGAGCACGTACGGTTCGGCGAGCGGATTGCGCAGCAGCACCTGCAACAACGCACCGGCGAGCGCGAGCAACGCCCCGCACGAAAAGCCCGCCAACGCGCGCGGCAAGCGCAAGCCGCGCACGATTTCGCCGGCGAGATCGCCCGCCGGCCCGCCATCGGCGACGTGCGACGAGGCATGCACGAGGGCGAGCAAAACCTGCCACGGCGAGATCGTCACGCTGCCGAGCGCAAGCGCAGCAACGAAAACGACCAGGCCGGTCAGCGCCAGCACGACCCAAACGGAGCACGCACGGCGCGCGTTCATCGGGGCGCGCGCGTGCGACACAGGCAGGTTCATCGGCGCACGCTCGCCTCGCCGCCGCGATCGCGCGAAGCGGTGAGCGCGAGACGCACCGCAAGCCCATCGCGGCTTGCGCGAAGCGCCCTGCCGGCTCGCGCGCTACTGCTACTGCTGCTGCCAACCGATCGTGATGAACGCGCTGCGGCGCGGCGTGTTGTAGGTGTAGGCGAGCTCATAGTTCTTGTCGAACAGGTTATCGATGTGGGCACTTACATACCACGATTTGGTGATGTCGTAGCGCGCCGACAAATTCACGAGACCGAACCCGGCCAGATTGGCGCCGCTATCGTCGCGCGGGCCGCTGACGATCCACTCGCCGCCGACGCGCCAGCCGCCGAACGAACGATTCGCCGAAAACGAAGCGAAATGCCGCGCACGGCGTGGCAGATCGGTATGCGTATCCTCGTCGACCGGATTTTGCACCGTCAGCGCCGCCCGCACGCGGGTCTTGCCGACTTCGCCGGCCCATGAGCCTTCGAGCCCCTGCACTTTCGCCCGGCCCACGTTTTCGGCGAGATAGAACAAGCCGCCTTGGGTCGGAACATAGTTGATGAGATCCGAGTAGCGCGTCTGAAACGCCGTAAGCCGCACGATGCCGAGCGCATCCGACGCATACTGCAGCGCGGCTTCGACGGAGTGGCTGCGCTCGGGGCGAATCGACGGATTGCCGCTGCCCGGGAAGTACAGATCGTCGAAACTCGGCGCGCGAAACGCGCTGGAGTAGCTCGCCGTCGCTTTCCAATGCTCGGTGAAATCGAAGCCGTAGCCCAGATAGTAGGTGTTGGCGCCGCCGAAATCGGAATATTGATCGCGCCGCACGTTCGCCTGGATCTGGCTCGCGCCGAAACGCGCCGCGTACCCCGCGAACACCGAATTCACGTGCCGGTCGGGCGCCGCGAACTGATCCGAGTCGAGGCTTTGATCGAGCCGCTCATAGCCGAGTTGCAGCTTCTGCTGCGCGCCGAGCTTGAAATCGTTCTGCCATGTGTATTGACGATTGTCGGTGTCGAATCGGTTGTTGTAGACGCCGTTGGTCTTGTCGATCGCGCGATCGTCGCCGAGCGCCGCGGTCAAGTGAGTCGTCCACCAATCGGTGAGCTTGCCGTTGGCGAAGACCGAGGCTTCACGCACTTTGCTATAGAGGTAGTTCACGTCCGTCGGCGCGCCGAACGCATTGTCGAAGCTGTCCTTCCCGTTCGATTGGAAGTAGCGTACGCCCGCGTCCCAGCGCTCGTCGAACTTGTGGCGCACCATGGCCGACACCGTTTCGTTCAGGTAGCCGTCCGGGCCCGGGTTCGCACTGGGCGCGAGCCGCGGATCGATGGCCGAGAAACCGTCGTCTTTCGAGCGCGACACATTGAAGCTGAACGTCGTCTTGCCGTCCTTGTCGAGTGCGCCTTGCACGCCGGCCTGTTGCGTCTGCGTGTGATAGCTGCCGTAGCCGAGCGAGAAATCGAAGCGCGGCGGATGATTGCCGCCGTCCTTGGTGAACACTTGCACGACGCCGCCCATCGCGCCCGAGCCGTACAGCGCCGACACGTCGCCGTTCACGACTTCTACGCGATCGACTTGGGACAGTGGAATCTGCCCGATTTGCGCCTGCCCGAGGCTCACCGAATCGACGCGCACGCCGTCGATCAGCACGAGCGATTGCGTCGCCGAGCCGCCGCGCAAAAACAGCGTCACGTTCGATCCGGGCGGGCCGTTGCGGACGAGTTGCGCGCCCGGCGCTTCGGCGAGCAAGCCCGGCAGATCGGTCGCCGTGGAATCTTCGATGTCCTCGCGCGAGAAGCGTGTGGTTTGCGGAATCGCTTCGGCAAGCGACTGCGGCCCGCGCTGAGCGGTGACGACGACGGGCGCGAGCGCGCCGCCGTTGGCGGCTGCCGACGTTGCACCGGCGGGCGCGGCAGGGGGCGAAGCGGCGGCATGCTCGGACGACGAAAAAGCGGGATCGCTCGGCGCGCTCTGCGCGAGCGCGACAAGGGGCAGACCGGCGAACGCAAGCAGCGCCGCACGGACGGTAAGCGTGGACATCGTGTGGTTTCCTGTGGGATCGGCACGCAGCCTGCTCCCCGCAGACTGCTTTGTCATCGAGCGCGACACCGGCGCGCGACGCGAGGCGGCGCGAGCGCGGCATCGCACTCCCACTCTGGCCGGTATCCGGGCTGACGACGAACCGCCTCCGCCTTCCCGCGTGGGTCACGCAGTGGCATTGGAGGCGTATTGCGCGGCCAGGTGTCATGTACCGCGCGTGTCGCTTACCGTTGGCGGGGGCAGCACAGGTTGGCTCGTCCGAGCGGACTTCGCTCCCTGTTTCCCGTTTAACCGCGCGCATAGGCAGCCTAGCGCGCGAGCACCAAAGTGCCGCAAGTGTAGGAGCGGGGGCAGGAGGCGTCAAGAAACGGCCAAAACGCCCGCAAACATCGTGCGTAAACGGTCCATTCTGCAAAAAAAGCCTACAACGGTTACGTCTCGATACGAGACTGCGATCGGAAGTGCCCATATTTAGCGCTAAAATGCGTGGTCTTTAGAGGACGCAGCAGATGCTCAACGAACTCGAATCCCTCTCACAAAATATCGGCCGGCTGATCGCGATCAACGAGCGCCAGCAGCAGGCACGGCACGCGCTCGAAGAGCAACTCGCGCAATTGCGCCAAGAAAACGGGGCGGCCCATGCCGAGCTCGCGCTCTTGCGCGAAGCGCGTAACGCGCTTCAAGCCGAACGAGATGCGCTCGTCGCAAAAATCGACGATGCGCAGGTGCGCTTGAACGCCATCCTCGAAAAATTGCCGCGCACGAACGGCCCCTACGATTCCGACAGCCAGCTCGATTTGCTCGCCACGCAGCAGCACCAGAGCGCTGCGGGCGCCGCCGCGCATGGAGAAGATGCATGACGACGAAACAGATCGAAGCGACGATTCTCGGCCAGAGCTATCGCCTCGCTTGTTCCCCGGAAACCGAAGCGGCGCTGCTCGAAGCCGTGGCGCGCGTCGATGCGGAAATGTCCAAGATCCGCTCGATGAGCAACATTCGCGGCACCGATCGCATCGCGGTGATGGCGGCGCTTTCGCTCGCATCGGAGCTGCTCAAGCTGCAGCAAAGCGTGCGTCATGGCGAAGCGTTCCCCGCCGAAGAAATCCGGCGTACAATGCGCCAAATGAACGACAAGCTCGGTGCGGTGCTCGATCAACACGAGGCGCTGTAACGTAACGAGCGGCAGTTCTCAAATAACAGGTTTTAAGGCTTCCCTGCCTGGTTCGCCAAGGTCATAAATTCCTTGAACCAATGCCATGTGCATGGTTGCGGAAATTTGTAGCACGGGCGTGCGCGTCACATCTGTCTGATGTACCCGAAGTGCTGCTAACTGCGACCAATTCTGAACCTCAGGTTCAGGATGCCGGCCTAGCGGCTAAGGCGGGGATTTTATTCAACGGCATCGGTGCTACCGATGCCGTTTTCATTTGGGGCCTGCATCCATGCGCTATTGGCTCATGAAATCGGAACCTGACGAAGCCAGCATCGACGATCTCGCCGCCGCGCCCAAGCGCACGCTGCCATGGACAGGCGTGCGCAATTATCAAGCGCGCAACTTCATGCGCGACATGATGGGACTCGGCGACGGCGTCCTCTTCTATCATTCGAGTTGTCCGGAACCTGGCATCGCGGGCATTGCCGAAGTCGTGTCGGGTGCGTATCCCGATCCGACGCAATTCAACCCGAAGAGCCCGTACTACGATGCCAAGTCGACGCGCGAAACGCCACGCTGGATGCTCGTCGACGTGCGCTTCGTGAAGAAAATTCCGCTCGTGTCGCTCGCGCAGTTGCGCGCGCATCCGGAGTTGGCCGGCATGCGCGTGCTCGCCAAAGGCAACCGGCTGTCGATCACGCCCGTGACCGAAGACGAGTGGCGTTTCATCACGAAAGCGCTCGCATGACGCATCGGGCAGGACACGCGGCAGCCATTGGCTCGTATTAGGGTATTGAGAGTACTAGGCTCGCTCGGGTTCTCATGATCCCAATGTTTAGGAACGTAGCCCACTCGGAGCACCGACGAAAATGAAAAGAACAACCGCAAGCTTGGTTCTGGCCGCCGCGGCCGCCGCGCCGTTCGCCCTAGCGGCGCTGCCGGCGCGTGCCGATACTGTCATGACGCAACACGAGCCCTCCGGCGTGCTGTCGCTGTCGGCGCAAGCGAGCACCGACGTGCCGCAGGACGTCGTGGAAATCACGCTGTTCTACGAGCAAGAGGCACGCGATGCCGCCTCGCTCACCGATGCGCTCAATCGGCATGCCGAGGCGGCGCTCAAGCAAGCGCGCGGCGTGTCCGACGTCACGGCTCACACAGGCGCATTTACGGTCTACCCGACGACCGACCGCGACGGCCATCTCGCCTCCTGGCGCGGCCGCACCGAAGTCGTCCTCGAATCGCGCGATTTCGCGGCGGCGACCAAGCTCGCGGGGCAGATCAACGCCACGATGCAGATCGGCAGCGTGGCATTCTCGCTCTCGCCCGAGGCGCAGCGCAAAGCGGCGGACGCGCTGACCGCCGACGCCATCAAGAAGTTCAGAGGGCAGGCCGATTCGTCCGCGCATGCCTTCGGCTACACCGGCTACACGATTCGCGAAGTCAACGTGGGCAGCAACAATGCGCCGCCGCCGCGGCCGATGTTCGCCATGCGGGCGATGGCGGCCGGATCTGCGCCAGCACCGTTGCCTGTCGAAGGCGGCAAATCAACGGTGACCGTAACCGTATCCGGCTCGGTGCAAATGACGCGCTGACGGCGGCGGGCCGAGGGCCGAGGGCCGATCGCTGGGCGCATTCAAGCCCGGATAGCGAAGGAGCGGCGCCTATCGCCGGCGCGCGGCTGCCATAGCCGGGCGCCGGCGAAAGCGGCTACGCGCTCAGCGCAGCGACGCCCCGGCTGGCGCCACGCGGGCGCGCCGATACGACCAGATCAGCAAGAGAATGCCGGCGACGATCATCGGCAGCGACAGCCACTGCCCCATCGACAGACCGAGCGCGAGCAAACCCAGGAAATCGTCGGGTTCGCGCGCAAACTCGACGGTGAAGCGCGCCAGCCCGTAACCGATCAGAAACACGGCTGAAGCCGCGCCGACCGGGCGCGGCTTGCGCGTGAAAAAGAACAGCACGAGAAACAGCGCGATGCCTTCGAGCGCGATCTCGTACAGCTCCGAGGGATGGCGCGGCAGCATGTGATATTGCGCGAAGATAGGCGCAAGATGCCACTTCGCCGCAAGCTGCGGGTGCGCGGCGAGCCAGAGCGCGTCGTCGTTCGATGCGCTTTGGAACATCATCGCCCACGGCGCCTGCGGATCGGTCACGCGTCCCCACAGTTCGCCGTTGATGAAATTACCTAAGCGCCCGGCGGCAAGCCCCGTCGGCACCATCGGCGCGACGAAGTCCGTCACTTGCAGCCACGTGCGCTTGCGCTGATAGGCGAACAACACCATCGCCAGCGTGACGCCGAGGAAGCCGCCGTGAAACGACATCCCGCCTTGCCACACTTTGAAGATATCGAGCGGGTGCGCGAAGTAGTAATCGGCTTTGTAGAACAACACATAGCCGAGCCGGCCACCCAAAATCGTGCCGAGCACGCCGTAGAACAAGATGTCGTCGATATCCCTCGCGGTCCAGCCTTGCGCCGCGACATGGGGCAAACGCAGCCGCAGCCGGGCGATGACGACCGCCAAAATGAAGCCGACGAGGTACATCAGTCCGTACCAGCGCACGGCAAGCGGGCCGAAATGAATTGCAATGGGATCGAAATTCGGATGAATCAGCATCGTAAGGCTCAAGCCCTTGAGGTTAGAGTTTTCGCGTGCGTGCGCACGATGTCCAGGAAGCCGGCCAGCACCGGGCTCACATCGGCCGTTCTCCAAACCAGCCCGGTCTCGACAAGCGGCGTGCGCTCGGTGAGCGGCCGATAGACAACACCCGTGCGGCGCAAATTACGCAACGATTGCGGCACCAGCGCGGCGCCCATGCCCGCCGATACCAGGCTGACGATCGTTTGCATCTGAATCGCCTCCTGCCCGATGCGGGGCGTGAGCCCTGCCGCGCCATAGCAGGCCGTAATGATGTCATAAAAGCCCGGTGCCAAACGGCGCGGAAAGATCACGAGCGGCAATTGGGCCACTTCGGCCAGCGAGATGGGCGAGTCGATCCAATCGGGCGGCGCGCCGCGGCCCCGGTGCACAACGCTGGCTGCGGGCAGCGCCGCCACCAAAGGCTCGCGCATGACGGGCAGGTACGACAGGGTCGCGGCGTGGCGCGGCGGCAGCGGCGGAATGATGAGGCCCGCATCGATTCGACCCGCGGCGAGCTCCTCGATTTGCACGTCGCTCGTCGCTTCGGCCAAATTCAACCGCACGCGCGGATGGCGCACCGCAAATTCGCGCAGCAAATGCGGCAGCAAGCCGTAATCGGCCGTGGACACGAATGCGAGCGAAAGCGCGCCCGCCTCGCCGCGAGCCAAACTTTGCGCGTGGGGCCGCAGCGCGTCGGCCTGCGCCAGCAGCTTGCGCACCTCCGGCAGCAAGTCGGCGCCCACCGGCGTGAGTTCGACTGAGCGCTTGGTGCGCGCGAACAACTCGACGCCCAACGTGTCCTCGAGCGCGCGGATCGCCTGCGACAGCGGCGGCTGCGTCATCGACAGCTTGCGCGCCGCGCGCCCGAAATGCCGTTCCTCGGCAACGGCGACGAAATAGCGAAGTTGGCGCAAATCGGGGGTCATGGCGGCAGTCCGGCAGCGGTCATTGATATATGTGTTTCGACCTAATTCACCCTGAATCATATATTGGACAGGTGCAACGAGTGAGGGCATGCTGGCCCGAGCTTGATGCGCGTCGGCCGCGCGCCCGCATGCTTGGCGCCCTTTTCACCCGCCCAGGCGGCCGCCGCGCTCGTTTCCCGTGAACGTTTCATGAACGAACCGGAGCTCTTCGATGGCCAACAACCGCCGTTCCCAGCACATCACGCAAGGCGTCGCGCGCGCCCCGAACCGCTCGATGTTTTACGCGCTCGGCTACAAAAAGGAAGATTTCGACAAGCCGATGATCGGCATTGCGAACGGCCACTCGACCATCACGCCGTGCAATGCGGGCCTGCAGAAGCTGGCCGACGCAGCCGTCGCCGCCGTGCGCGAAGCCGGCTCGAACGCGCAGACATTCGGCACGCCGACGATTTCCGACGGGATGTCGATGGGCACCGAAGGAATGAAATATTCGCTCGTCTCGAGGGAAGTCATTGCCGACTGCATCGAGACGTGCGTGCAAGGCCAATGGATGGATGGCGTCGTCGTGATCGGCGGCTGCGACAAGAACATGCCCGGCGGCATGATCGCGCTCGCCCGCATGAACGTGCCCGGCATCTATGTCTACGGCGGCACGATTCGCCCCGGCCATTGGAAGGGCAAGGACTTGACGATCGTGTCGTCGTTCGAAGCCGTGGGCGAATTCACGGCCGGCCGCATGTCCAAGGAAGACTTCGACGGCATCGAACAAAACGCTTGTCCCTCGACCGGCTCGTGCGGCGGCATGTATACGGCCAACACGATGAGCTCGTCGTTCGAAGCGCTAGGCATGTCGTTGCTCTACTCATCGACAATGGCGAACCCCGATGACGAGAAGGTCGCATCGAGCGCCGAATCGGCGCGCGTGCTGGTCGAGGCGGTGAAGCGGGACTTGAAACCGCGCGACATCATCACGCGCAAGTCGATCGAAAACGCGGTGGCGCTGATCATGGCCACGGGCGGTTCGACCAACGCGGTGCTGCACTACCTCGCCATTGCCCATGCAGCCGAAGTGGAGTGGACGATCGACGACTTCGAGCGCATCCGCAAGCGCGTGCCGGTCATCTGCAACTTGAAGCCTTCGGGCGAATACGTCGCGACCGATCTGCATCGCGCGGGCGGGATTCCGCAAGTGCTGAAAATTTTGCTCGACGCGGGGCTGCTGCACGGCGATTGCATGACGATTACCGGCAAGACGATGGCCGAAGCGCTCAAGGACGTGCCGAGCGCGCCGCGTGACGATCAGCAAGTGATCTTCCCGATCGAACGCGCGCTCTATAAGGAAGGACATCTGGCCATCTTGAAGGGCAATTTGGCGACCGACGGCGCGGTGGCGAAGATCACGGGCCTGAAGAACCCGGTCATCACGGGGCCGGCGCGCGTGTTCGACGACGAGCAAAGCGCGCTCGCCGCGATCCTCGACGATCGAATCCGCGCGGGCGACGTTCTCGTCTTGCGTTATCTCGGCCCGCAAGGCGGCCCCGGCATGCCGGAAATGCTCGCGCCAACTTCGGCGCTGATCGGCAAAGGGCTGGGCGAATCGGTGGGACTCATCACCGATGGGCGGTTTTCCGGCGGAACATGGGGCATGGTGGTCGGGCACGTCACGCCCGAAGCGTTCGTGGGCGGCATGATCGCGCTCGTCCAGGAAGGCGATTCGATCACGATCGACGCGCACAGGTTGCTGTTGCAGTTGAATGTCGACGACGCCGAATTGGCACGACGACGAGCGGCGTGGACAGCGCCCGCGCCTCGCTATACGCGCGGCGTGCTGGCCAAGTTCGCGGCGTTGGCACGGCCCGCCGACAAGGGTGCCGTGACGGGCTGAACCGCCGTGCGCAGCGGCGAAGGCCAAGGGTCGAACCGGCGAGCCTGCAGCCGCAGCAGCAATGCGGGGCGCAGCCGCACCGGGACCGGTGCGGCGATGCGCTTATCGGTTCGACGTATGCCGCGCCAGTTCCTCGCGCACGGCATCGCGCACCCAGCCCGCCACCTCGGCTTCGAGCGCCGAGACGACTTCGCGCGTCACTTGCCGCACGAGCCAGTTCGTGTGCTCTTCGACAGCATCGCGGCAACGCGCTTCGACCACGCGGCGGGCATCCTCGCGCAAATAGCTCGAAAGACGGCCGCGCAAGCGTTCGGCGATGAATTCGACGTCGCGCGCATCGAACGCCGCGCCGCGCACATCGGCGGCTGCCTCCGGCGCCGAAGCACCGGGTGACGCGGACTGCGATAGCCCGAGCGCCGGTGCGTCGCCAAGCGGCGACGGATCGTCGGGGGCAGGCGCCTGCGCCGGGAGCGTAGGCCCCTGCGCGGCGCCAGGCCGGGCGATCGGCGGCCGCCCCGGCACGATGACGTCCGTGAGCATCGGGATCGAATCGGGGTCGTTAGGGTCGTGGGAATCGGTCATGCTTGTCTCCCTCATTCATTGGCGGCATGCCCCATCGGCAGCACATTACGCGCCTTGCTTGTAATTGTTGAGCGGATAGCCGCGATCGCGATAGAAGCGATAACGCTCGCGGCCGGCCGCGAGCTCGTCCTCGCTATTGCCGACCACTTCGAGCAAGCGCTCGAAGCGGGCGAACTGGGCCGGCACGGACGGCGCGAGATTGAGCAGCACGAGGTGATGCGGCGCGTGCTCGAGATCGGCCGCGAGGACGATCGGCGTGCGCGCGGCAAGCGCGCTGTCGGCCATGCAATGAGGCAGAAAGTCGAGCGGCGAGAACGTCCAGAGCCGCTCGTCGAACAAACGCAGCCGTTGCGGGTCGGCCGTGACGACGAGCGGCTGCCCAGCCTGGTATGCCTTGCGCGCGAGCCGGCATGCATAGAGCAGCGCATCGCCGACGTTCGTATGAAAATCGACGCGCGTCACCGCACCTCCTCGCAAGCGGCACTGCCCTGCGCCATTACTGTCCCGCGCGGTCGATCAAGAACTGCGTGAGAAGCGGCACCGGCCGCCCCGTCGCGCCCTTGGCCGCGCCGCTCTTCCATGCCACGCCGGCAATGTCCAGGTGCGCCCACGGATAGCTTTCGGTGAAGCGCGACAAGAAGCAGGCAGCCGTCACGCTGCCGGCCGGACGCCCGCCGATATTGGCCAAGTCGGCGAAATTCGACTTCAGTTGCTCCTGATACTCGTCGTCGAGCGGCATGCGCCACGCCGGGTCGGACGCCTCGCGCGAGGCATCGAGCAATTCGCCGGCGAGCGCGTCGTCCTTCGAGAACAACGCCGCGTTGTGGTGGCCGAGCGCGATGATGCACGCACCCGTGAGCGTGGCGATGTCGACGACGGCCGCGGGCTTGAAGCGCGCGGCGTACGTGAGCGCGTCGCAGAGAATCAAGCGCCCTTCGGCATCGGTATTGAGCACTTCGATCGTGAGCCCCGACATGCTCGTCACGATATCGCCCGGCTTCGTGGCCTTGCCGCTCGGCATGTTCTCGACCGCGGGGACGATGCCGACCACGTTCAGCTTCAGGCCGAGCTCGGCCACGGCCCGCAGCGTGCCGAACACCGACGCCGCGCCGCACATGTCGTACTTCATCTCGTCCATGCTATCGCCCGGCTTGAGCGAGATGCCGCCGCTGTCGAACGTGACGCCCTTGCCGACGAGCACGATCGGCGCAGCCTTCGCCCCGCCGCCTTGGTATTGCATGACGATGAACTGCGCGGGCTCGTCCGAGCCGCGCGTAACCGACAAGAGCGAGCCCATCTTCAACGCTTCGAGCTGCTTTTCACCGAGCACGTCGACCTTGAACTTGAATTGCTTGCCGAGCTTCTTGGCGGTTTCGGCAAGATAGCTGGGCGTGCAGACGTTCCCAGGCAAGTTGCCGAGATCGCGCGCGAGCTCCATTCCACTCGCCACGGCAAGGCTTTGCTTGACGGCGAGCTTCGCAAGCTTTTCGTCAGCCGGATCGACCGTCACGACGATGCGCTTGAGTGCGTACTTCGCCGCCTCGGGCTTGCTCTTGAGCTGCGTGAATTGATACGTTTCGCCGCGCAGCGCGAGCGCCGCGGCGCGCACGCCCCACTCGGCCGAACGCTCTTTGATCGGCAGTTGCGCGAGCGTGAACGTGACCTGGACGATGCGCGTGCCGAGGATCGCGCGCCAGGCGGCGCGCACCGCCTCACCGTAAGCCTTTTGTCCGAATGCGTCCTGCTTGCCGAGGCCAACGAGCAGCACGCGCGAGGCGCCGATGCCTTCCACTTCGTGCAGGAACAGCGTCGTGCCGCTCTTGCCCTGCATATCGCCCGCCTTGACGATGCGCTGAAGCAACCCTTTGGTGGCCGCGTCGATGTCGAGCGCCGCGCCCGAGAGGGATTGCCCCTCGAACACCCCGATCACGATGCAATCGGATTTCCCCGTCAGAAAACCGCCCGTCGTGCCCTTCGTCCAGTCACAGGCTTTTATGCTAAAGTCCATCGCGCTTGTCCTCGGATAAAATCGGCTTAACTTCGTCGCAACAAAGCCGCAATTATCCGCTATTTTTTCTCCGGCGTCGGAATGTGCCGCGCTCGACGCGCGCCCCGGCCCGCCCTCTCGCACCGACGATGATCTTCGAACGCTCCCTTCAGCGCGAGCTCGCCTACACGGCCGGCGCCGTATTCATGGTGCTGCTGACCATCTTTCTCACGACGATGATGATCCGCATCGTCGGCTACGCCGCATCGGGCGAAGTCGATCCGAAGGACGTCGTCGTCCTCATCGGGCTGACCGTCATCGGCTATATCGCCGTGATGCTCGTCGTGACCATGTTCGTGTCGATTTTGTTCGTGCTCACGCGCTGGTACCGCGATTCCGAGATGGTCGTTTGGCTCGCCTCGGGCGTGAGCCTGACCGCCTTCATCAAGCCGATCGCCAAGTTCGCCGCCCCGCTGATCGTGCTCGTCGCCTTCTTCGCCTATGTCGGCTGGCCTTGGTCCAATACGCAAAGCAAGCTCATTCGCGCGCGCTTCCAACAGCGCGACGAGGTCTCGATGCTCGCGCCCGGGCAGTTTCGCGAGTCACCGGCCACCCACCGCGTCTTCTTCATCGAAAAGATGACGCCCGATCAAGCGCACGTGCAGAACGTGTTCGTCACGAGCACCGAGCACGGCAAGGTCAGCGTCGTCGTATCGCAAAACGGCCATACCGAAACCATGAAAGACGGTTCGCGTTTCGTCGTCTTGGAGAACGGGCGCCGCTATGACGGCGAGCCCGGCAAGCCCGATTTCCGCATCATGGAGTTCGAGCGCTACGGCGTGAAGGTCACGCACCCGCCCGTCGTCAATCCGACTTCTACGACAGGCATGTCGACGCCAGCGCTGCTGCGGCACCCGACGCGCGACAAGCTCGCCGAATTCGCCTGGCGCACGGGGCTGCCGCTCATGGCGATCAATTTGATGCTGCTCGGCATCCCGCTCGCCTATCAAAACCCGCGGCGCGGCCGCACGATCAATCTCGTGATGGCCGTGTTGATTTTTCTGACTTATTCGAACTTGCTCAATGTCGTGCAATCGTGGATCGAGCAAGGCAAGATGTCGTTCGTGCTCGGGCTCGTCGGGTTGCATATCCTCGCCGCCGCGCTGGTCGTGTTCGTGTTCTGGCTGCGCGTGCGCAACCGGCCGCTGATCCCGCGCTCGTGGTTCGCGTCCGAGCGAGGAGCCTGACCGCCATGCGCATCTACGAACGATACTTCGCCCGCCAGGTTTATCTCGCGTTCATCTTCATCTTGTTCGCGTTCTCCGGGTTGTTCTTCTTTTTCGACCTGATCAACGAGCTGAACACGGTCGGCCACGGCAACTACAAATTCGGCTATGCGGTGCTGCGCGTCGCACTGCAAACGCCGTCGCGCTTTTACGAGATCATCCCGGTCGCCGCGCTCATCAGCACGATCTATGTCTTTGCGCAGATGGCCGCCAATTCTGAGTACACGATTTTTCGCGTCTCGGGGCTGTCGACAGGTCAAGCGTTGCGCTCGCTCATGAAGATCGGCATTCCGCTCGTCGCGCTCACGTACTTCATCGGTGAAGTCGTCGGCCCCTATTCGGATCAACTCTCCGAACGCGTGCGGCTCGAAGCGCTCGGCTCGGCCGTCTCGAGCAATTTCGCGTCCGGTGTCTGGGTCAAGGATACGCTGACGGCCCGCGAAGACGGCCAACAAGTCACGCGCTTCGTGAACGTAGGCGAGCTCATGCCCGATGCGACGGTGAGCGATGTACGCATCTACGAATTCGATCCCGGCTTCAGATTGACGAACGTGCGCACCGCGAAAACGGGCCGCTACGAGGGCAACGGCCATTGGTTGCTCACGGGCGTGACCGATACGCAACTGGCGATGTTGCCGTCGGCCGGCAATACGCGGGCCGATGCGTTGAACCCCGTCTATCGCGCGAAGCAAATCGACCTGCCCGAATACTCGCTACGCTCGGAGCTCACGCCGCAGATTCTGTCGGTGCTGCTCGTCTCGCCCGATCGCATGTCGATGTTCAACCTGTTCCGCTACATTCAACATCTGGTCGAGAACCATCAGGACACGCAGCGCTACGATATTGCGCTTTGGAAGAAGGTGCTCTATCCCTTCGCGGTGCTCGTGATGCTCGTGCTGTCGCTGCCGTTCGCTTATTTGCATACGCGCGCGGGCGTCGTCGGCGTGAAGGTGTTCGGCGGCATCATGCTCGGCATGAGCTTTCAGTTGATCAACACGCTGTTCTCGCACATCGGCATGCTCAACACGTGGCCGGCTCCCGCCACGGCCGCGCTGCCGGCCCTCATCTATCTCGCGCTCGGGCTCGCGGGGCTCAAGTGGGTCGATCGGCACTGACGCCGGTGCGATCGCGGAGGATGCGATGAACGCAGAAGCTGTCTCTCGCGGTATCGTGCTGTTCGGACATGGCGCGCGTGATGCGCGCTGGGCCGAGCCATTCGCGCGGCTCGCCGATAAACTGCGCGCGCTCGCCGGCCACGACACCGTGGTCTCGCTCGCCTTCCTCGAATTGATGACGCCGGATTTGCAGGCGGCCGTGGCCGATCAAGCCGCGCGCGGCTGCAGCGCGATCACGGTCATACCCGTGTTCTTCGGACAAGGCGGCCACGTGCGGCGCGACTTGCCGCTCATCGTCGATGCCTGCCGCGCCGCTCATCCGGGCGTTCGCATTCATCTGGCCGGGCCGGTGGGCGAAGACGACGCAGTGCTCGACGCCCTGGCCGCGTATTGCCTGCGTCAGGCGTAAAACGTATCGGCGATCACTCGGATGTCGCGCGCATCGGCGCGTGGATGTTCGGCAGCGTGGCAAGGCCGCTGCGATGGGAAAGTTCGATTGAACGAAACGATGCGCCGGCGCCTCGCCGGCTGCTGATGCTGATGCCGCTCGTGCTGCCTAGGGCCAAGGCCGCTGCGGCCGCCTAGGCCGCACGCGCGAACGCGTCGCGCCGTTCGCCAGGGCGATCGGCATCCGCCTGCCGCTCGCTTTCGCCCCCGGCTTTCGCCGATGCGCGTTCCGCGAACGCCCGCCCGATCATCAACAAGCTCGGCTGCGTCGGGTCCAGCCAAGGCTGCGCTTCGCCCATCGCCAGCGCCTCGAGCGTGAGCGTCAAGGTTCGTTCGCGCGGCGTGCTGCAGGCTTCGACGATGGCCACGGGCGTCGCGCCCGAGCGCCCCGCATCGATCAACTGCTGGGCGATGTCGGGCGCGCTGTCGCGGCCCATGTAGAAGACCACCGAATCCGCGTTCAGTGTCTCGCGAATTGCTTCCGTATCGGGTGCGCGGCTTTTTGTCGCCAGCGCGACGCTGCGCGAGACGCCGCGCAACGTGAGCGAGCGCTTGACCGTTGCAGCGGCGGCGAGGGCGGCGGTGATGCCCGGCACGACTTCATAGTCGATGCCCGCCTCCTCGAGCGCGCGCATTTCCTCATCGGCACGACCGAACAGCATCGGATCGCCACCCTTGAGCCGCACGACGACGTCATGTGCGTGCGCGGCATCGACGATCTGCTTGTTGATGAAATGCTGCGCCGTCGAACGCTGGCCGCAGCGCTTGCCGACAGCGATCTTGCGGGCATGCGGGGCGTATTCGAGCATCGCCGGCTCGACGAGCGCATCGTGCAGCACGACGCCCGCCGTGCCCAACAATCGGGCGCCGCGCACCGTGATGAGATCCGCCGCCCCCGGTCCTGCACCGATCAAGTACACCTTGCCCATTGCGCTTCCATCCTCTCGCGTGTGTGAAGCGGCGCGCCCTGCGCCGCCTTCGTCAGTCACGCGGAATATGCACGAATCATGCCGGCGGCCACGGTGTGATGCGTCGCTTCGTCGATCAACACGAAGGCGCCCGTGCCCGGATGCACCTCGTAGGCATCGCAAACGATCGGCTTTTGCAGCGTCAACGCCACG
>SCRN01000053.1 GCA_004322045.1 Paraburkholderia sp. | reverse complement strand
TTCGCGCCATTGCCGGGCATTCAAAGTAGCGCTATCGTGCAGGTTACCGACGGCGTAGCGTGCTGCCGTCTAACCCGTCATTCAAGCGGACGGCTACGCCGCCGCTCAACTCCAGCGTTAGCGCGCCTCCAAACCACTCGCATCCAAGACGGCAAAGAGCACTTTATAAGCAGCAATAAGTCTGAAGAGTATTCACTGGAGTACCTATATGCCTCGTCTAAAAAGCGGGCGCACCGTTGGAATTAGCTTTGAGCCATATATGCGCTTGCTCAGGTCTCCTCCGGGCGGACGGCACTATGGCACCGATATACATTTTCGACTGCACGTCCACCGTCCTATGGACTTTTTACAATTTGCCTCAGTTCTTGAGTATGACCAAAACGGCCCTTTCCCTCCGGATGGCATGGCGATTCGCTCAGATTACCTCGTCAGCGATCTGGCGCTTGGCAAATCAGATTGGCTTGAGGACGAGGTTGACGAGTTCGACGCATGGATTTCATCGAAGGCGGACTTGGGCTCTTGGCTTAAAAACTGCTTTGACGAAGCAACGCTTGTGACTCGTCCTAAGCATGTCTTTAGAACTTTCTCAGATGAAGGCTATCGAGAGTTGAAGAGCCACTCAGATGCCGTGGACCGCCTCTTCTCCCTTTACCCCATTGTGAGTTTTTTTCACTTCACCGACATAAGGAATATTCCCATCATTAAGGCGGCGCGCGGGATTTTTTCCACAAACGTAATCGCGGCCGCACAGATTCCCATCGCCACTCTGGGAGGAGACTCCAACAGTCAGCTATCTGACAAACGAAAAGGCATGGATAAGTATGTGCATCTTTGCATGTTCGACCAACATCCTATGGAATATCGAGCGCGCCAAGATGGCCGGATACTACAATCTCGTTTCTTGGAAATCGACAGGGAAGTACTTCGGGAAAAGCCCGATATCAGATTTACCTCCATCATGGCAAACACCAATGGCGCTAGGCTTTTAACATTGGGAGAGGCCATGGACCAACTCGACTTTGAGGTAGTCTGTACGCGCATGGACTTGAGCGACGCAACACAAATGCAACGGGTGCTTGCTGCGCGGAAGTACGAGCTTCTAGTCCCGCACAGCGTCGCAGATAAATATATTAGGAACTTATAAGATGGCTGAGCGCCCGATCTTCTTACCCTCACGAAAGGCTCACCGTCTCGTGGAGGAAGTAGGTGTGGCATTCCTTTGGCATAAAGGAATGGCCCCATTTCAAAAGCGGAAGAACGTATTGGAGCTACACGCCGCCGCAGCGGAGCTCGGCTATGAGCCGCTCTTGGAGGTTTCTACGAAATCCGAAGAGAAGCTGGGGCAAAGATTGAGTGCCTTTAACCTGAAAGTCGAGCTTGGAGGGGGTGGATTCATCTCACTAGAGTGTGCCTTTCAGGGTAGCAAAATGTTTGAAAATGGTGGACCTTATACAGATATTTTTGCCGCTGAAAGCCGTGATGCAAAACGCGATGCTCGGCTGTCTAATTCGGGCAAACTGGTTGGCTTTCAATTTGAGGAACAGGATTTCCCCCTGATCCCAAAAACGGTATTCTATGACTGGCTCTACATCCGCGCGCTCTATCCATATCGAGATTTTCTACAGCGACTTCAACACTATGCGGGATTCACCGACATTGAGTTCAACCCACAGAAATCGATAAATTGCCAAGCTCGGTCATGTGCAACCTATGTCGCACTCGATCGACTAAATCTCTTGGCCGAGTGTGCAATGTCGTCAGCGCGATTCATGCAAGTTTTACTTCCGGACTCATTGGAACAGCCCCACTCCGACAAAGAGCGGCAGAAATCAATGTTTAGCTAGTTGGCGCTAACAAATCATTCAAGCGGACGGCTACGCCGCCGCTTAATTCCGGCGTTAGTCGGTAGCTCGTGCAGGTTCTTCGTGTGGTGTGTTTCGCCCAGCTTCGCGCTGGCTTGTCGCCCGTCGCCGCCGCAACTTTTCGCGCGGGATCGTCGCAAGCCTGGGCATTCAAAGCTGGTAGTTTTGGGGTAGTCGGTTGTTCAGGCTGTGCGTTCGTCGTGGCAGTCGTTGTCGCACGAGCATGCTGCGTCGCAACCGTCTAACTTCTCGTCCAAGCGGACGGCCCATTCGGGCCGCCGCTTAACTCAAGCGTTATGCGCCAAGGGGGTAGTCGTGTTTCGCAATGGCTGGGCAAGGCTCTGGGCGGTTCTATCGGCGTTCGCGCTCGCGGTCGCTGTTGGCTGGGCTGCGTATTACGTCTGGGTAGTTCCGCCATGCTACCAATTCGTGAGCATCACTCCCGCAAAGAATCTGTCCGCCCAAAACCAGGCTCTTATCGGCTCCATCAAGGATCAAGCCATCGGGAAGCAGGTTTGTAGCTCGTCAATGGTCGATCCGCTACTGACCATTGAAGAACTGGCAAAGCAGCGCAGCATTACGCAAGTTGGAATTGAGTGGCGTGGACCCAAAGGGTGGTCAATGCCAGCTCAAAGCTCACTCGACGTATTGGATGGCAAAGAAATAACTGCACGTACAATCACTACCGATATGGCGAGGTATGTAGCATCTGTGCGGCTACCTTATGCAGGCTTGAGGGTTGGAGTTGTGGCAATCATCTCTGTTCTACTTTTGGTTCTAGGCCTTGGCGCCGCATGGATACGCCGAGGATTCCGCCCAAGCAATGCATAACTATTCGTCCAAGCGGACCGCGTTCCGCGACCGCTTAACTCAGGCGTTAGATATGTGCCGGACAACATCGTGAATTGGAAAACAAGCGTAGTTGCGGTGCTTGTCGTTGCCGCACTTGGGTTCGCCACCTTTGCGTACCTAGTTCGTTATCGGCTGGATCGGCAGTTGTTCCCCGAGGTATCCGGCACCTCCTCCGCAACAATCGTAGCAACCATATCGGCCGAGCCAGCTACATCGAGCCGTATGCTGGTCCGCGCATACGGGACAGGTCAGCTCGGCTGTGTAGTGTTCTTCCCGGGGCAGCATGGCGGCGTCGCTACTTACGAGCGAACTCTGTTCCCTTTGCTCGCGGCACAGGGCATCCGAGTCTTTGCCGCGTCGTACCCCGGCCAAGACGGCGCACCGGGTCGCGCCTCCATCGCCGAGGTAAATATTCTTTCGTCTAAAGCAGTAGCACTTGTCACAAGTCGCTGCGGAGCGAAACACACCGTTGTTCTGGGCCGCTCCTTGGGCACTATGGTTGCGGCCTACTCCGTAGCCCACAACCCCGTGGCGGGGCTGATCTTGGTAAGCGCGGCCCCATCGCTCTCGTCCGCGATCGATGTCAAAGTGAGGTCGCATTGGTATCTTTACCCATTGTGGATGCTCCGAGCCCGATCCCTGTTGCGCCGCGATTACTCTCTCACGCAAGCGCTGAGACTTTCAGCCGCCGTACCAGTGCTAGTGTTCCAGGGCACCCAGGATCAGCAGACTCCGCTGGAACCGCTGCGGGCAGGATTTCCGCTTCCTCGCTGGGCACACATAATTACTGTGCCAGGCGGAACCCACCACGACTCCTACATCGTCGCTCGCGGAGCCATAATGGCAGCCGTCAAAAGCTTGCTACATCGCAACAAACCTCTAACAGTTCCTTCGAGGCGGACGGCTCCGCCGCCGCTCAACTCACGCGTTCAACGGCAATAGCGCTGATCGCGCGCTTCGCAGGGAGCTTTAGGCTGACATGATGAAGTGGAGCCGCCTGATTGACAGCCTCTCGCAAAGATCGATACTCGGTAAGCGCCGCGCG
>SCRN01000015.1 GCA_004322045.1 Paraburkholderia sp. | reverse complement strand
AACGTGTATGCCCTTGTCGTGCATGCGCGCTACATGATCGATGGCCTGCGCAGCACCGACCAGTACCTTTTTCGGATCGCAGCCGCGCAACGCGCATGTCCCGCCAAACGGCAGGTAGTCCAGGACCGCGACGCGCCAGCCGGCGGCACGACAGCGGTTAGCGGTGACAGAGGCCGCCGTTCCGGTTCCGACGATTGCGAGATCGTACTTCGTGGTCATACCGACTCCTTTGCCGCCTGCGCGGCGTTCAATGATCGGGCTCGAACAACGCAATCGGCCCGACTAACGTTGCCCTGTATATGCATCGTCAACTGGACAGCCGCTTGCAGAGGGACGACCGGCCATCGCCCGACGCAATCGTTGAGCCAACGTGCCCTGCAACGCGTCGTTTCCGCCTCTGGCATACAACGACAGATTCACGGCGGAATTGACGAGGGCGAGATGGGTGTAGGCCTGCGGGAAGTTGCCCAGAAAATCGCCCGTCTCTGGATCGATCTCCTCGGCGTACAGACCGACGTCGTTGCCTCTTTCCAGAAGACGTTCGAAAAGTAGCCGCGCCTGCTCTGCCTCGCCTGAAAAAAGCAGCGCATCGACCAGCCAGAAGCTGCACATCAGAAACGCACCTTCCGTTCCCGGGAGGCCATCGTCCGCCCGGTAGCGCCGCACATAGTCGCCACAGGCGAGTTCGGCGCGAACCGCGGCAACCGTTCGGGATACCAGAGCCCGATCGAGCGGAATGCCTAGCGTCGGGGCCAATAGCAACGATGCGTCGGTCACGTCGAAACCGAATGCGTGCACCAGATGATGGCCCCGCGGATGAGTGCCTCGCGCAAGGATTGTGGCCAGGATCGTGTCCCGCTCATGCCGCCAGTGGGAATTTTCTCCCGCAAGGCGCAGTGCGCGATCGAGTGCCACCCACGACATGAGCTTGCTGTGTATATGGTGGCGTGGCTCGCAACGCGTCTCCCATAGTCCCTGGTCGGGCTCCCGCCAGTGCGCTGCGACGTGGTTGGCTATCCGGTGCACCAGTTCCTGTTGCACACTGTCCCAACGACCGGTCAGTTCACGTAGTACCGCGAGCCAATCGAGCACCTCGCCGTAGATATCTGCCTGCCGTTGCGTGGACGCTGCATTGCCGATGCGTACCGGCCGACTGCCGCAGTAGCCTGACACATGATCAAGTGTCTTTTCGGTTAATGCAGCCGAGCCGTCGATACCGGTGAGAATCTGCAGTTCCGGCGGAGCCGACGAGCAGCGTAATCGCTGGAAATCGCAGAATCTCGACGCATCCTCGCGATATCCCAGTGTGGCCAGCGCGGTTAGTACGAGGCGAGAGTCCCGCAACCAGCAAAACCGGTAATCCCAGTTGCGCGTCCCGCCGATTTCCTCGGGCAAGGATGTCGTCGGCGAAGCCACGATCGCACCGGTCGGCTCATAGGTCAGCAGCTTGAGCAGAAGGGCACTGCGGTGGACTGCAGCGTGGTAAGGACCGTCGTACCGGCAGCGGCCGACCCACTCCTGCCAGTAGGTGAGCGTCGCGTGAAGCAGCTGCCCGGCGTTGGCGACTGACCATGGGTCGACTGGCTGCGCGGCGAGAGCGAAAGAGCATCGGTCGCCTGCACCGAGTCTGAGTGTCGCGTTCACCCAGGTTCCCGATAATCCGCAGTCGCTCGAGAGTATGGCCTCGCGATTTAACGCGTTGCTGCCATCGACTGCCGGAAACAACCCGCTGGCGCCGGGTTCGAATTGAATCCGCAGCTCCACTTCACCCTGCGTGACTTCGACAATGCGGACCAGACGCACTTCTGTTTGCAACGCCGCCGCCTCTGGGCACACTCCGCCTGCCGCCGCGCGGATGGGCATGAAATCCGTCAGATCGATACAGCCCCGATCAGTCGAGAATGTGGTCTGCAGCACGTTTGTATCTTGAAGATAGCGACGTGTGGCATGCGCGCTTTTCGTGGGTCGAATCTCAAAGTACCCGCCCAGGGTGGCATCGAGCAGATGCCAGCAGACCGGAGCTTCGTCGAAGCGCGTCAGGGTGCACCAGTCGATGCTCCCGTAACGGCTCACCAATCCCACACCGTGGCAATCCCCGACGATCGCGTAATCGCGGATTGGGACGACCGGCTGATTGCCGTCAGGTCCGATCGCGCAAGGCGGTGCAAAAAAAGAAGTTTCGGGGGTGATCATGAGAGGAGCGTTCTGAGATGGAGCGTCATCAGCCTATGCCGCGAACGTTCGCAATTCGCAATGGGCGATGTAACAGTTGCCGTGCGGATGCTCGGCGCCAGGAGAGGCAGATGCCGAGGACAGGTGAGGTCGGCCAATGTTTCCTTCGGCTCCGACATTGGCGTCTCCTTTATGATGAGTGGGCGATGAGGTAAGCATATTTCCGTAGCCCGGTACGGACTCAAGCGACATGTCAACGATCTACGAAAACCCGACCATCGGAGGTTTGGCCAAGGCAGCGAACGTCACGGTCGAAATGATTCGCTTTTATCAGCGCAAGGGACTGCTGGCCGAGCCGGACACGCCCTACGGCGCTATCCGTCGTGCGCTATCCGTCGCTATGGGGGTAATCGTACTTTTCGTGGTGCGACACGTGTCGCCGTCGGCCGCGCGTCAGGCGGAGTAGTAGGCGGTAAAACTCGTTTCTGTCTTGTCGCGCTCCGCGTCCGTGCGAACGGTGCAACTGCCGCGACCTGCTGTACGACTAGCAGTTGCCCAGGCGGCTCAACTCGTCGGAGCGGAAGCCGCGCCAGAAGCCGAGTAGCACCAGGGCCCGGTTGCGTAGGTGGCTGCGGTGCATGCGCACATCGCCGGCCTGCTCGGCATGCGCGATCTGCACGTCGAGCCAGGCCGCGAGGCGCTCGAGCTGCGCCAACTGCAGGGGTTTGGCGCGCTTCTCGGTTGCCGGATGCAGCGTCGCGATGCCCTTGAGCACCTTGCGTACATGCGGTGTCTTCGTCGGGTCCGGAAAGCCTTGCGCCTGGTGCCATTGAGCCAGGGCGGCGAGCCGCGTGCGCAGCGTGTTGACGGACAGCGATTCAGCATGCTCGGCAAGATACCGTGCGATGGCGTCGGCGCTCGCCGGCAGAAATCCACCCCATTCGACCTCGAAATGGCGGATCGCCGACCGGTAGCTGCGCCGGGTGTTTTCACGCGTTGCGGCTTCAATGTAACGTTCGACGTTCACCACGGCTTCTTCTGCATCGATTTATAGAGCAATCCCGTCATATCGGAACTATGCCAACGTGGCGACCCATGGCCAGCAGTCATGCCAGACTGCTGGTTCGCCTCTTGGATTCGATGTTCGAGCATAACGCATACCCGGCAAGTAACTCATGTTGAAATGACTCAGTTATACTTGCGCCGATGAAAATTCTGCGGACCCTCCTCGTGCTGTTGCTGTGCGCCGTGCTGCCCCTGAGCGGGCTGGCAGCCAGCAGCGCGACGGAATCTTGTCCAATGCAGATGACGATGGATGCAGGCAGCCCTGGCATGATGGAAGGCGGCGTGACCGGTTGCGAATCCACGAAACCGGCTCGCGACACCAAGAGCAAGGCACCCTTGTGCAAGATCGCGGCGCCGTGCCAACTGGGCAATAGCCTTTATCATCCGGCTGCGGCGCCTGTCGTGCCGCGTCGCGCCACACTCCCTATTCCGGTTCAGTTCCATTACACGCAATCGCTCTCCGTCCGTGAGCCGGACGGACCGTGGCGACCTCCGCGCGCGATTTAATCCCTCCGCCCGTCAGCGGCCGCCTGCGCGGCTAGGTTGTTCCGCGCGCTTCGCGCGCGGAACGTGATGCCTTTCGGCATTCGACCACCCGGGGTTGAATCGAACATGTTTTCAAGAATGAACGCGCCGGTTTTCCGGCGCGCGCGGGCACGCGTGCGTGCCCTTTGCGTGGCTCTGGCCCTTGCGGGTGCCACGGCCCACGCTCAGGACGCGGCGATGACGCTTGAGGCCGCGCTCCAGGCAGCAACGGACCGCTCGAGCGCCATACAAGCGGCTCAAGCCGCCGTACAGGCCGGCTCGCAAGCGGTCGTCAAGGCCGGGCAACTGCCCGATCCGATGCTCTCAGCGGGCGTGGACAATCTGCCGATCAACGGACCGCAACGGTTCACGATCGGCCAGGACTTCATGACGCAGCGGCGCATCGGCATCGAGCAGGAATGGGTCTCTCCGAAAAAACGCCGGCTGCGCTCGTCGCTTGCGAGCCGAAAAGTCGACCGAGCGCGCTCCGGCTATCTCGCGCAGCTTGCCGGCGTGCGCGAGCAGACAGCGGTCGCCTGGCTGAATGCGGTCTATGCAAAGAAGGCCGTTGCGCTCGAGCAGTCGCTCGCGACCCAGATGATCGGGGAATTGGCCGCCACGCAGGCCGCCTACCGAGGTGCCAAAGCATCGGCGGCTGATGTCGCGCAAGCACAGGTCATGCTCGCGCAGACGCAGGACCAGACGCTCAAAGCCCAGCAGACGTATCGCACGGCGCTCATCACGCTCTCGCGCTGGACCGCGATGCCCGTCAGCGATGTCGTCGGAGAGCCCCCCGCGCCCCGCGCCGGTGTCCCGGAGCTGCCGCCGGACCAGCTCCGGCAGGTACAACCCACACTCATTGAGGCTGCCGCCGAGATCGACGTGGCCGATGCAGCGACGGCGGTGGCCAGCAGCGACCGCAGCCCCAACTGGACCTGGAACGTGGCCTACCAGCAGCGCGGGGGCGCGTACTCGAACATGGTGTCGGTGGGCGTGACCATTCCGCTGCCGCTTGACCGCAAGGATCGGGAGGACCGGGACGTGGCCGAGAAGGCAGAGCTTGCGACGCAGGCTCGCCTGATGTACGACGACGCTCAACGCCAGGTCGAGGCCGACATCCAGAATCTTGCGGCGACGCTCGCCAGCGGGCGCGAACGCCTCGCGCAGCTCGAACAAACCTTGCTGCCGGCCGCCGTTCGCCGCGTACAGCTCGCAGATGCGGCGTATCGGGGCGCCACGGGTTCGCTCGCCGGCACCTTCACCGCGCGACGTGCCCAACTCGAGGCTCAGTTGCAGGTGCTCGACTTGCAGCGCGACGTGTCACTCGACTGGGCGCAGCTCGAATATCAGGTGATCCCGCCGGCGATGGCCATCGCACAGTGAAAGAGTCTTCATGAACAAAAAATCTCTTGCGCGGACGGCGTTCGCGCTTTGCGGTGCGGCGGCGTTCGTTGCCGCGGGCTATCTGGCGGGAACCCGCCATGCGGCGACGACGAGCCCCGCTGCTTCAGTCTTGGCCCCGGGCGACAAAATCGATCCGAAGACGGGCCGCAAGGTCCTCTACTGGCACGACCCGATGGTCCCGAATCAGCTTTTCGACAAGCCCGGCAAGTCGCCATTCATGGACATGCAGCTTGTGCCCGTCTATGCGGACGAAGGCGGCTCGAGCGGCATCCGAATCGACGCCGGACTCCAGCAGAACCTCGGCATTCGCTACGCCACGGTGCGCCGGCGCGAAGTGACCGAAGGGTTCGACGCGGTCGGCACCACGCAGTTCGACGAATCGATGGCCGACGTGATCCAGGCGCGCACGACCGGCTACATCGATCACCTCTACACCCGTGCGCCGATGCAGCAAGTCACCAAGGGCGAACCCATTGCGTCGATCTTCGTCCCGGACTGGCTCGCCCCGCAGGAAGAGTACCTCGCCCTGAAAGCGAGCCGCGCCGACGCGACCCTGCTTTCCGCTTCGCGTGCCCGCATGCGCGCCATGTCGATTCCGGACGGCGTGGTGACTGCGCTCGACCGGACGGGCAGGCCTCAGACGCACGTGGTGCTGGTCTCTCCCGAGAACGGTGTGCTCACCGAATTGAACGTCAGGGAGGGAGCGATGGTGGCGCCCGGCCAGACGCTCGCCAAGGTCGAGGGGCTGTCGAAACTCTGGCTTGTCATCGACATTCCCGAAGCGCTCGCCTTGCAGGTGCGTCCCGGCATGACAGTCGATGCGACGGTCGCCGATGACGCCGCACGACATTTCAGTGGCCACATCCGCGAAATCCTGCCGGGCATCAGCACCGGCACGCGCACGCTGCAGGCACGTCTCGAGATCGACAATCCGGGCATGAGGCTCACGCCCGGCATGCTCATGCGTGCCCGCATCGGCGCGGCGAAGCCGCTGTCTCGCCTCGTCGTGCCGTCCGAAGCGGTCATCACGACGGGCAAGCGGTCGGTCGTCATCGTCAAGAACGCCGACGGCGGCCTGCAAACCGCGATCGTCACGGTCGGCAACGATGTCGGCAACGACACGGAGATCACTGACGGTCTCAACGAGGGGCAACAGGTCGTCGCCTCAGGCCAGTTCCTGATTGACTCCGAAGCGAACCTCAAATCGGTTCTGCCGCGACTGGCAGGCAGCGCAGCAGCGCCCACCGGCAGCGCATCGACGCCCGCGCCCGCTTCGACGGCCGCCGCGTCTCCCACCTACGAAACGACGGGAAAGGTCGAGCAAATCACCGCCGCCGGCATCACCTTTTCGCACCAGGCGGTGCCGGCGCTCGGCTGGGGAGCGATGACGATGGCCTTCAACAAGCCAGCCGCCAACGCTTTTCCGGACATCAAGGTCGGCCAGACAGTGCACTTCGTCTTCAAGCAGACGAACGACGGCTACCAGTTGACGAAGGTCGAGCCGACCGGAGGCACACAATGATCGCGCGCATCATTCGCTGGTCCATTCACAACCGGTTTCTGGTGCTGCTCGCAACCGTGCTCGTCGCGGTATGGGGCGTCTACTCGGTCAGGCAGACGCCGCTCGACGCGCTGCCCGATCTGTCGGACACGCAGGTCATCATCAAGGCTTCGTATCCGGGCCAGGCGCCCCAGGTCGTCGAGGACCAGGTGACCTATCCTCTGACGACGACCCTGCTTGGCGTGCCGGGTGCGAAGACGATCCGAGCCTATTCGTCCTTCGGCGACGCGTTCGTCTACGTCCTGTTCGACGACAAGACCGACCAGTACTGGGCCCGCTCGCGCGTGCTCGAGTATCTGAATCAGGTCCAGAGCCACCTGCCGCGCGGGGCGACCGTGTCGCTCGGGCCGGATGCCACGGGCGTCGGCTGGATCTACGAATACGCCCTCGTCGATCGCACCGGACACCACGACCTCAGCCAGCTTCGCGCCCTCAACGACTGGTTCCTGAAGTTCGAGCTCAAGTCGGTGCCGGACGTCTCGGAGGTCGCGAGCATCGGCGGCATGGTTCGCCAGTACCAGGTCGTGCTCGATCCGGATAAGCTGCGCGCCTACGGCATCACGCAGGCGCAGGTCGCCGACGCCATCGGCAAGGCGAACCGGGCGTCCGGCGGCTCGGTCGTCGAACTCGCCGAATCGGAATACATGGTGCGGTCGACCGCCTATTTGCAATCGCTCGACGACTTTCGCAACATCGTGCTGCGCGCGAACGACGCGGGCACGCCGGTCCTGCTCGGCGACGTCGCCACCATCCGGATCGGTCCGGAGATGCGGCGCGGCATTGCCGAACTGAATGGTGAAGGCGAGGTGACCGGCGGCGTCATCGTGATGCGGTCCGGAAAGAATGCGCTCACGACGATCGAAGCAGTCAAGGCGAAGCTCGCGGACCTCAAGCGCTCGCTGCCGACGGGCGTCGAGATCGTGCCGACCTACGACCGTTCGCAGCTCATCGAGCGTGCCGTCGACAACCTCAAGGACAAGCTGATCGAGGAGTTCATCATCGTGGCGCTCGTTTGCGCGGTGTTCCTCTTTCACCTTCGCAGCGCATTCGTCGCGATCCTGTCGCTGCCGCTCGGCGTGCTGGCCGCGTTCATCGTCATGCGCTATCAGGGGGTCAACGCCAACCTGATGTCGCTGGGCGGAATCGCGATCGCGATCGGCGCGATGATCGATGCGGCCATCGTGATGATCGAGAATGCGCACAAGCACCTGGAAGCGTACACGCACGACAACCCGGACGTGCCGATGACTGCCGCGCGACGCTGGGAGCTAATCGCGGCGTCGGCGGCCGAAGTCGGGCCGGCGTTGTTCTTCTCGCTGCTCATCATCACGCTCTCGTTCATTCCCGTCTTCTCGCTCGAGGGACAGGAGGGCAAGCTCTTCTCGCCGCTCGCGTTTACGAAGACGTACACGATCGCGGCCGCTGCGGGCCTGTCGGTGACGCTCGTGCCCGTCCTGATGGGCTACATGATCCGCGGCCGAATCCCGCCCGAGACGGCCAACCCGATCAACCGTGTGCTCGTGCGCCTCTACAAGCCGCTCCTCGAAGCGACGCTGCGCCGGCCGTGGCTGACGATCGGGCTCGCCGCCGTGGCGCTCGCCATCACCGTGATCCCCGTGTCGCATCTCGGCGGCGAATTCATGCCGCCGCTCGACGAGAGCGACCTGCTGTACATGCCGACCGCGCTGCCGGGCATCTCCACCGAGAAAGCCGCCGAGCTGTTGCAGCAGACGGATCGCCTCGTCAAGACCGTGCCGGAAGTGGCGACCGTGTTCGGCAAGTCGGGACGCGCCGACACGGCGACCGACCCCGCACCGCTTGAGATGTTCGAGACGACGATCCAGTTCAAGCCGCGCAGCCAGTGGCGCCCCGGCATGACGCCGGAGAAGCTGGTCAACGAACTGGACGCGCGTGTGAAGGTACCGGGCCTCTCGAACGTCTGGGTGCCGCCGATCCGCAACCGGCTCGACATGCTCTCGACCGGCATCAAGACGCCGGTGGGCATCAAGATCTCGGGGCCCGACCTTCAGCAGATAGACCGCATCGCCACGCAGGCGGAAGCGGCGGTCCGGCACGTCCCCGGCGTGAACTCGGCGCTCGCCGAGCGCCTGGACGGCGGTCATTACGTCGACGTCGACATCGACCGGCTCGCCGCCGCCCGCTACGGCCTCTCAGTGGCTGACATCCAGGACGTGGTCGCCTCGGCGATCGGCGGCGAGAACGTTGGCGAAGTCATCGCCGGGCGCGAGCGGTTCCCGATCAACATCCGTTACCCGCGCGCCTTTCGCGACTCGCTCGACAAGCTGCGGCAATTGCCGATCGAGACCGATCGCGGCGCACAGATCATGCTCGGCGACGTGGCGAAACTGACGATAGCCGACGGCCCGCCCATGATCCGCAGCGAGAATGCGCGGTTGACGGGTTACGTCTACGTCGACATCCGCAACACGGACCTCGAGACCGCAGTCAAAGCCATGCAACATGCCGTCGCGCAGCAGGTGACGCTGCCGCCCGGCTACTCGATCGCCTGGTCCGGCCAGTTCGAGTATCTCGAGCGCGCAGCGGCCAAGCTGCGCACTGTGATTCCGGTGACGCTCGTCGTGATCTTCGTGCTGCTGTTCCTCACGTTCAACTCGGCGGCCGATGCGCTGCTGCTGATGTCGACCGTGCCGTTCGCGCTCGTCGGCGGTTTCTGGCTGATCTGGATCCTCGGGCATGCGGTGTCCGTCGCCACCGCGGTCGGCTTCATCGCCCTGGCGGGCGTCGCTGCAGAGTTCGGCGTCGTGATGCTCCTGTACCTGAAGGGCGCGCTGAATCGCCGGCTAGAGGAAGGCGAACCGCTCACCGACGCGACGCTCGTCGCCGCGATCCGCGAAGGGGCCGTGCTGCGCGTGCGCCCCAAGGCGATGACGGTCGCCGTCGTGCTGGCCGGCCTCATCCCGATCATGATCGGCCACGGTGCGGGCTCCGAGGTCATGCAGCGTATCGCGGCGCCGATGGTGGGCGGCATGGTCACCGCGCCGATCCTCTCGATGTTCGTGATTCCCGCCGCGTGGCTGCTGCTGCAACGCCGCCGTGCGGCTCGGGCTCGGCGCCAAGCCGAAGCTTTGGTCGTACCCGTTAACACGTCCGTGCCGCAATCCAACCCTGGAGAAACTCGATGAAGAAGTTGATGACCCTGTCTGCCGTTTTCTGTGCCACCGTTTCGCTGTCTGGCGTGGCGCTCGCCGCCGATACGGGCGCCATGAAGATGCAGCCCGGCACGAAGATGGCGCTGGCCAGCAACGCAGCGCTTACCGATGCCGAGGTCACGAAAATCGATCCCACGTCGGACATGATCACGCTCAAACACGGCGAACTCGCCAACATCGGGATGGCGCCGATGACGATGGCCTACAAGGCCAAGGACGCAGCTATGCTAAAGGCGGCCAAGGCGGGCGAGAAGGTCAAGGTTCGTGTCGAGAAGGTAAACGGCACGCTGACCATCGTGAAGCTCGAGAAGCAGTAACGAAGTGACGACGCGAGGCACGCTGCACTGATGTAGCGTGCCTCGCGAAGTGCCACCGCGAAGCCAATGCGCCGCACGAGGGAGCCCGGTCACGGCTGAACTTCGGCCTTCATATGGATGCTGTAGAAGTGAGCGACCGGCATCACCGCGATGATGCCGTCGCCCGGCGCGCCGATGTGCGCAGCCTCAATGATGACGGCGACCACTTCGTCCACATCCTCCGCGCGAACGAAGACCTCGATCTTCACGTGCTCCATTGTCCAGTCGTCGGCATACGGGTTCAGATGCTGTCCGAAACCCTTCACCTTGCTGACCGTGATGCCGTGGGTGTGGATCGCTTGCAACGCCTTTTCGAGCGCGTGCAGCCGCTCGGGCCGGACGATCGCGACGATGCATCTAGATTCCATGAATGTCTCCGCGTTTTCTCGAGAGGGTCGAGGCGAACATGGCATCGGGCCGGATGCCTCCATCAGCGCTGGCCCGAAAGATAGGCGGCCACCGCCTTGGCATCAGTGGGGCTCAAGGCGGCTGCGACACGGTTCATCATCATGCCGCGGCGCTCGCCGGTCGAGAACTCATGGAGCTGGGAAAGGATATAAGCGGCATGCTGGCCTTCCAAGCGGGGGACTTCCGCCATCATCCCCATCCCGCCGCCCATCATCCCCATCATTCCATTTCCCATCATCGGCATGCCGTTTCGACTGTGGCACATGGCGCAGGCCGGCACGTCCGTTGTCCCGCGCAGGTAAATGCGCTCGCCGGCCGAGGCCAGCGCGGGATCGTCCACCTTATCCGGCCCGAACCGTCTGTTCGGAGAAATAGCGCGCCGCAGCCGCCAGATCGGCGTCCGATACGCTCGCCACCACCTTTGTCATGACAGCGGAGGGGCGCTCGCCCGCCTGGAACGCTTCGAGTTGGGCGTCGAGGTAGGCCACCTTCTGCCCCGCAAGCTTGGGGAATTGCGGGCTGGCGCTGTTCCCGTCGGCGCCATGGCAGGCAGCGCATTCGGCCTGGACGATGATCCGGCCACGCTCGGCCTCGTCGCCGCTCGCCCGCTGGGCGCGGGCGACGGCAACCGGAGCCATTACAACCACCGTCAGGCATACCGCGCCGATCAGCGTCTTGCTATCCATTCCCTTCCTCCATCGGCTCAGTCTTGCACCGCGCTGAGGCGCACCGCAGTGGCCGTCGCGTCGTCGATTATCGCCATGCCCGCATCGCGTCAAAACACGCCCCGGACGTACCCATCATGCCGAAGTGCATGACGGCCATGCCCCCGACGCTCAGAACGGCGAGAAGCCCGATCACTGCGAGCACGATGACGATGACCTTCAGAATCCACGAGGTGCTATCCATAAGTCTTTCCTCCATGGTTCGGGTGCGCCGTCTTCAATCGACGCACCTTGCTTGCGCGTGCGCCCAGCTCAATGCCGAAGATGCCGGGCTGAGCGTGTGATCTCTCGATCGCTCGGTGATGGTGATGGCGAGTCATGCCGATGGTCCCGCCGGTTCATCAACCACATCATGACCGCCATCGACAGCGGGCAGATCAGCAGCGAAGCGAATGGGATCAGTCCCAGAATTTCGCTCCTGAATTGAGGAGCAGCCCAGTAGCCGACGGCAGCGAGCGCTACCAGCAGTGATGCACTCGTCAGCATGACTTTTGCATTGCATTTCATCGAAGCCTCCTTTGTCTTGTCGAGGGTGGCATTGCCGGATCGAAGGCGCGCAAGGGTCATCGTTCGGTCGAGCTTTTCGCCCGGTCGGCGTACTTGCGCATGATGTTGCTCATTGCCTGCAGCATGTCCGCATGCATCAGCATGGCGTCCTTGCCGCTCAAGTGCGTGTCGCTCATCGGGCAGCTACCCATGCCCATCATGCCCATGCCGCCCTGGCCCATCATGTCCATGCCACCCGGTTGCATGGTCGGCGGAGCCGTCTCCTGTCCGGCGGACGAATTGCTCGCCGCCTCGGCGAGCCCGGCGAATCCCACCGCCACGGCGATGAGAACGGAAAGGGTGAGTCGTTTCGTGTTCATGTCGTGCTCCTTCGAATCCTTACGGATTCGGTTGGGTTGAGTGTCCGGCGCCGCCGTGTGCCGGCCGGCGCAAGGCGGCCGTAGCGCTCAGAAGGTCGCGAAGACCCTGGGCGCAGGCGCGGACTCGAGGTAATAGATCTTGAGCGGTCCCGAGCGCTCGCCGGGCATGCCGGGAGCCCCGGTGGGCATGCCGGGCAGCGCGATGCCCTTGATGGCGGGACGCTGCTGCAGCAGGTTCTTCACGTATTTCGCGGGAACGAGGCCTTCGACCACATAGCCGCCGACGATCGCCGTATGGCATCCCTCGAGGTTTTCGGGCACGCCGTACCGCTGGGCGACCGATGCCAGGTCTTCCGTATTGACCGTCTTCACCGTGAAGCCATTCGCCGCGAGGTCGCTCGCCCACGCATCGCAGCATCCGCAATTCGGATTCTTGTACAGCGTCACGGGGATGCCGGCGGCCATCGCGGACATTGGTATGCCGATCGCGAGCGCGGTCAGCAGGGCTAGTTTCGGGTAACGCATGTTTCACTCCTTTATCGTGAGGGGGGCGATTCGAATTGCCGGTTCAGGTTCGATTGCCCGACGCGACGACGTTCGCGGGCGGCAGGCAGATTCCCTGCGTGCTGCAGGCTTGCACGTGCACGACGATGCGCGGGTTCGCGAGGCCGGCGGGCAGCAAAAACGGAATCACCGTGCCGTCTTCGTAGACCTGGATGTGCTTGCCGTCGAGCACGATGCCGCTGTCCTTTCCGGGCGGATAGACCGCCTTCGCTTCTTGCGGCGAACCATCCCCTTCGATCGACAGCGTGGTGGGAATGAGGTATTCGAGCGACGCCGGGTTCGCATTCACGTGCCAGCCGGCCGCAATGTGCAACGTCAGCGTCAGCGTGGCCTGGCGCTCATGCTCGGCGATGCTCGCGCTCACATATTTCGACGAATCGATCATGCCGTTGCTGCCAGCAACGACGGATGCCGGGGCGTGCTGCGACGAACAGAACTGCAACGAAGCCCAGAGCGCGACACCCGCCAGCACGGCCGCGGCCGCCGTCGCGGCGAGGATGCGATTCACGTTACGTTTCACCGTCTGTTCTCCTTGATTTGAGCGTATTCAGCACGTCCGCGAGACTGTCGCTCGTGAACAGCCCGGAAAAGCTGTGCACCTCGCGGCCGTCGCGATCGAGCACTGCGAGGAATGGGAGGCCCGCTCCGCCATAAGAGGCAAGCAGATGCTCGAGCGCAGGGTCGGGGCGCGTCAGGTCGACCTCGAACTTGGCGACGCCGTGCCGATGAATGGCCTGGACGATGGGATCGGATCGGTACACGGTGTGCTCGAGGATCTTGCAATTGAGGCACCACTGCGCGGTGAACTCGACGATGGCCGGTCGCCCGAGCGTCGGCAGCACCGCGACGTCGCGGTCGCGCAGCCGCTGCCATGGAATTGCCGGAGAGAACCCGAAGCTCGCGCCGACGTAGACCGAAGCCGCGGCGATGACGCCGATGATCATCACGGCACGGCGCGAGCCGGCGTCCTTGCGGCAAGCGAAGATCGCCACCGCCCAGGCCAGCATGCCCGCGCCGAACGCGATCCAGAGCGGCGCTTCCCAGGCCGGGGGCAGGACGCTGCGAACGAAGAAGATCGCGGCGCCGAGCAGTATCCAGCTGAAGCTCTGGCGTACCACGTCGGACCAGGCGGCCCCGCGAGGCAGGCGCTGGATCAGGGCGGGCCGGAGAATCAGAAAAACATAGGGCGACGCGAGCCCGAAACCGATCGACACGAAGATGGCGACGATGTCGGGGGCGGGCTGGGCAAGCGCGAACACCAGCACGCCGCCCAGGAGCGGACCCGTGCACGGGGTCGAGAGCAGCGCGCCCATCAGGCCGGAGACGAAAGGCTCGAGAAACCGCGCGCCGTGCAACGACGCGAGTGCGGAGGGCAGGCGCAGGCCGTGCCAGCGGAAGTTCACGATCGCCAGCACGAACATCAGTGCGCTCAGCAGCACCAGCAGGAGCCGAGATTGAAACAGCACTCCCCACTGCAAATGCAGCAGCGCCGTCGCAAGCCCCACAGCAGCGAAAAAAAGCACCGATCCCGCGGCGAACAGGACGGCCGACGTTACGCGCGCGCCCAACTGCCCGCCCGTTTCGCGCAGGATTGCGCGAACCTTGAGCGGGATGGCCGGCAGCACGCAGGGCGTGAGGTTGAGCAGGACGCCCGCACCGAACGCGAGCAGGATCTGAACGGTCAGCATCGTCGACATGTCGGTGTGCACTCGTCAGGCGGGCTGGGCGAGCGCCTGCGCGATCAGGCGGTGGAAGGCCCGGAAATCCGGCTCGCCGAGGATGCGTTTCAGGATCCTGCCGTTCTTGTCGACCACGAAGGTGGTGGGCGTCATTTCCACATCGGAGAATTTCCGCTCGAGACTCCCGTCGGCGTCGATCGCGACCTTGAACGGCAACTGCCGGGTTCTGGTGTAGTTCGCGACGTACGCCGGCGGGTCGTATTTCATCGACACCGCGACGAAATCGAAGTCCGGTCCCTTGAACTTGTTGTACGTCTCGATCATCTGAGGCATTTCCTTGATGCAGGTCGCGCAGCTCGTCGCCCAGAAATCCACGATGTACACCTTGCCGCGCAGGTCGTGCGTCGTGAGCTTGTCGCCCGACAACAGGACGAACGTCGCATCCGGCACGGACTTCGTCCGGCCCAGCGCCAGGTAGGCCGAAACGAGGAGAACGACGACCGCGAGCACGGCTGCAACCTTGCCGATCGAAAGCCGGAATCCGTGATTGACTGTCATGTCGTGCTCCCTGATTTCATTCCAGCAGTTGGCGCATATCCGCAGCGAGTGTCCGCGCGTCCACGCCGCTGTCTTCGAGCACTCGCACGGCCCCGTTTCGGTCGAACAGGAAGACATTGCCGTTGTGCATGATGGTCTCGTCACCCGACTTCCCGGACGGGCCGGCGACGACTTTCATCTGGCTCGCCGCCGCCCTGAGTTCGTCCGGCGTGCCGCGCAGCCCCAGAAAGCGCGGATCGAACCCGGTCAACCACTTCGCCAGGACGGGCAACGTGTCGCGCGCCGGATCGGCGGTCACGAACAGCACTTGCACCTGATCGGCTTGCTTGCCGAGAAGCTGCATGGCGCGCGCAAGCTGGGCCATCGTCGCCGGGCACTCGTCCGGGCAGTGCGTATAGCCGAAGAACAGGGCAATCACCTTGCCACGGAAGTCCGCGAGCGTACGGCGCCTGCCGTTGTGATCGGTCATCGCGGCTGTCATGGTCATCGAAGCGCCGCTGATGTCCATACCCTTGAAAACCGGCTTCCGGCTGCATGCAAACAGGAGCATCGCCGTTGGTACGACAAGGAGCCGGCGTAGCGCGGTGCGCCGGGCGTCGAGGCGTATCGGGCGAACGAAGCGCCGCGACTCTGGGGATGGCACAGCGGAGTCGTGCTCGGCCGCGAGTGAGGCGCGGGCGCTGGATCTTGGTGGAGAAAGGAACAGTGTCATGACACTCACCGCGTCAGTGCTTCAGGCGGAAACGGCTTCCGCCGGCTTTCCACCCGCTGGAAAGCTCGTTGCTCAGGTGTCCACATCGTCTTGAGGTATTCGATCACGTCGCGAATCTGCAGTGGCGTCAGCTTGCTGCCGAAAGGCGGCATGGTTAGGCGGCTCGTCTTGTCGAACGGATCGCGCCAGCCGTCGTGGACGAGCCGGTACAGCATGCCGTCGCCATGCTTCCAGGTGTGGCCGTTTGCGTTGTGCGGCGGCGCAGGCATCTCACCAAGTGCGTCCAGCCGCTGCCAGTTCGGGGCTCCTTCGCCACGCACGCCGTGGCAGGAAGCACAGTTTTGCTGATAAATCGCCCGACCGGCCATTGTCGGGTCGAGACTTCGCGCAAGCACAGGCGTCGTGCTGGCATGGGCCCACGATGCGAGCGAGAACAGGCCGATTACGGTGGCATGCGACGGCTTAATCATTGAGCCGCTCCCACGCGCCGGCATGCTCCTCGCTGCGATACACCGCCCCGCCTCCGGCCGCGTAGAGCACGCCGTCTGGCGTGACCAGCAACGCGGTGATGATGGGGCCGGGGCCGGTGAGATGCACCCATTGCTCACCGCCGTTCTGGCTGATCAGCAGGCCGGATCCGATCGCCGCGTAGATCTGCTGCGGCTTCTGCGGATCGTAGGCGATCGCGCTCACCTTGCTGGCCAGCCCGCCTGCGTTGCGCCAGCCGCAGAAGCAGTCCATCGAGCGACGCACGCCGTTCGAGGTCGCGGCGAAGAGCCACCCCGTCTGCATGCTGCCGGGCATGTTCGAATGAATGAGCCGCACAACGGGTTCTCGCGGCCCCCGATCCATCAGGCGCCAATCCAGGCCGCCTTGCTGGCTCCGGAAAATCCCTCGCCCGGCCACATAGGCGTATACGGTGCCGGGCTGATCGGCATGCGTGGCCAGCGTCGTGACGGAACGATTCGGCAAACCCGCGTCGCGGGTTTCCCAGCTTCGGCCGTCGTTGCCGCTGCGCAGGATACCGAGGCCCGGCCCGCCTACGTACACGAGGCCCCGTCGCCGAGCCGCCGTCGCAATGGCGGAAATGCGGCCGTGCGCGCTCGGCGGCAATGCGATCCGCGTCCAGTGACGGCCGTCGTCTGCACTGCGCAAGAGCGCTTCGGGGGTAGCTTTCAGCAGTGTGTGGCTCGGAGCATCGAACCCCAGCGCGACGATACGGGTGCTCGCAGTAGTGGAGGCGTCCGCGTTCGCGGCGTAGGAGGTAAGCAAACTGGCGACGAGGGCGACGATGCCAACTACACCGGACAGCATCTTGCGCCGCGCCGGGATGGGGCGCGGATCCCTTTCATGGCACTTCATCCAATACTCCACGACAAACTGTCGGTCTGCCGACGATCCCTCGTGCGTCCGAATCGTGCCGTGATGTCGCCTGCGACGATCAATCGGCCAATCAGATTCGGCACGGTGCGCGAACTTTCACTCGCGCGTGGGATGCGGGGCAAACGCTAATGTTTCTCAGCGAGGGGGCGCGGCGAATGGCGTACCTCAGGCACAGCAGTCCTCAGAGTCGAACTGACAGCCGATTACGAGGGCACGTTGGCGCCACGCTGCGAGAGGCGTGAGATCAGATGAGGCGGGGTGGACGCAGGAGCGTCTGCGGGAAGTCCTGCAGGATGAAATGCGCAGCGATGTGGGGATAGCTGAATGGCTGGTACGGGGAATCCGGGAGGTCGGATGCCGCGCTGAACACTGGCACCGTGAGACTGCATGCCGCAGCGGCTTTGCAGAGCTTGCTTATCGGCTCATGCTGGTTCGTATTCGACTGTTGACAATTCGCCATCATCGCCGTCGAATCCGTCGTCGCATGGGCGGGGCATGCCGACGGCGCCGACCATACGATGCCCGTTTGCGTCAGGAAAGCGACGCAAACCAGCAGCGACAGGATAAAGCGTAGTGTGGCGCGCATGACGGCGGTTAGATGAAAGCTTGCCCAATCAAATCTAGCAATTTCGAATATATCAGAAAAGAACGCGCCATCCAGCAGAAGTCGCGGCAATCCACGGATGACAGGTCCGCGGCACCTGGGTCAGCAACTTGACCGCAATCGAGCCGTACAGGGGTTCCTCAAGGCAGGTGTCTTTATGTAGGTGCGACGTAAAGTCACGCCAGTTGCTGGCTCGGCCCGCAAGGGATAGTGAGACTCGCTGTTTCCTCAGCGGGACGCTATCCGTCGCGCTGACCAGCGCCCGACAGCCGGATTTGCTCGACCGAAAATCCGAGATTGCGTGCCTTCCGGATGAACCGCAATGTGTGCACGTCTGTGGGCACGAACACGCGATACCCGTCTGCCGTTCTCTCGCGCGAGTGCAACTAGCCGATCCCCTCGTAGTAACGAATCATCTTGGCCGACACACTCGAGGCCTGTGCTGCCTGACCGATGTTCACGTATTCGCTCCCGCGATGGCTGACAACCGCACGTCCGCCGTCGCTTTCGTTTTGTCCGCGGGTCTCCAGCGCTTTAGCAACAGCGCGTTGCTGACCACGCTGACGCTGCTGGCCGCCATCGCCGCACCGGCGATCACCGGATCGAGGACACCGAACGCCGCCAGTAGAATGCCGACCATGTTATACGCGAAGGTCCAGAACAGATTCTGCCGAATCTTGTTCCATGTCCGCCGGGAAAGATCCACGGCGTGCGCAATCAGCGTCGGGTCGCCCCGCATCAGGGTAATGCCGGCTGCGTGCATGGCGACATCCGTACCCGTGGACATCGCGATGCCGACGTCGGCGGCAGCTAGCGCAGGCGCATCGTTGATGCCGTCGCCGACCATCGCCACCACCTCCCCGTTCTTCTTCAGCGCTGCGATGGTCTCCGCCTTGTGCTCCGGCAAGTAGGATCATGGCGCTTGCGATGTACTGGTGCGTCAACGCTGAACTGCGGACGCGTTGCAAAATCCCACTCCTGCCGAAAAAGCGCACACACAGACCAATTCCCAACACTGGTGCGTGCGTAAGGCCGCCCGAAGTGCGCTCTCATGGTTCAAGCGCGGCTTATGATTGCTGATCCGGCGCGCCCGAAGCGACGCCCCGGGTTTCCGCGCAAAAAGGCATTGCTTTATAACAGAGACGGCGCCGCGGGTTCGCGCGACGGTTTCTACGCTGCCAGACGACGCACCGGCATGTCGCTTCGCGCACGCTCGCGGGTGACCGTACTTCCATCCGCTCGCCGCCACGCGTCCGGTTGGTGGCGAAACGGAAGCGCCAGCAGGGTCGCCGCTGCGTTGTCCGAATGCTTTTCATACGCGGGTATACCGATCACGATTTCCTGCTGCGGCACGTTCAACGTCGCGGTGCGGCGAAGCCTGTCCCAAATCGAAAAGACCACGGAAAAGTTCGACGTGTTTTCCTGCCGAACCATGGAGTGATGGATGCCGTGCATGCGCGGCGTGACGAGAATCCAGTTTAGCGCGCGCTCCACGCGTATGGGCAGGCGCACGTTGCTGTGCTGAAAAAGCGTGTTCGCTTGAAAGAGAAACTCGTAGACCATCACGGCGGGCGGCGGCGCGCCGATAAGCGCAATCTGCACTACGCGGAACACGGCCGAGAGCGCGACCTCACCGAAATGAAAGCGAAAGGCGGTGAAAACGTCGAGGTCCGGATCGATGTGATGCACGACGTGAAAGCGCCACAACAGCGGCACGCGGTGGTTGGCGTAGTGCCAGAGATAGAAAGTGAAATCGAGCAAGAGCAGCGCCCCCAAGAAAGCGATCACCGGCGGCAAGCCCAACCATTGAAGCAAGCCGAAGCGCGCGCTTTCGACATGCTGCATGGTGAGTGTGGCAGCCGGCTTTACCAGTGCAAACGCAGTCGCCAAACCAGCCGCCGTAACGACGACGTTGACGGCCAGCCGGCGCAGCAGTGCATGCCGCTGGCGGCGTAAAGCAAAACGGCGCTCGAGCAGGAACAAAACGACGGCGATCGCAACGATCCCAATGCCCGGATAGATCACGTGCATGGCCGTAACGGTTTCGCTGTTCCGCTGACCATATCGATCTCCCTTGTGTGTCGCTTCGTCGCGATGGTGACGGAGCGGCTAGGTATGCGTGTATCGTCAGTTGAACGTGGCGTGGACACTGACCCATCCGATACCAGCGGCGAATGACGTCCGCGACAATTCCCGCGCCGAGCACAACGAGGACAGCACCGATCCACCGGGCTGCATTTCTCTTGAACGCGAGTCCGCGCGTGATGGCCACAGTGCGAGCGCATACGAGATCGCGTCGGTCAACGTGTCAAGCGCGTCGGCGAGGACCCCAGTCGACTGCGCGAGCCATCCCGCTGCGGCAACGACGGCCGCCACGCTCATATTGAGGAGGAGCGCGGTGCGGACAGTGCCGCGCTCCGTCGCCGTCGTGGATCGGACGTTCGAGCATCCCCAGGCCATGGGCAAGGTTCCCCTTCGACAATTCGCTTTCGATGATAGCGCCAACTGGCAGCCGGCACGGTTGGGGCGCGAAGTATCCGGCGACCCCATTTTGATACTGAGGATGAGCAGGACGCAGCGATTCCAGGGTCTAACATTCGATAATGGGCGATTATCCAATCTTATAAATTTCCGGGATGGAGGTGCCTTGACGCGGCATACTGATACGTATATACATGGTACGTATTACAGTATGAAATTGTAGGAGCCGCCCATGGCCCGCGCTGGCCTCACTCGATCAGCCATCAAACGTGCCCGCGACACACTCGTCGCCCAGGGGCTGCATCCGTCGATCGACGCGATACGTATCGCGCTCGGCAACACGGGCTCGAAAACAACGATCCACCGCTATCTGAAGGAACTCGAGGAAGAGGAAGGCACGTCGCTCACGCGCGCGGCATCGCTCTCCGACACTATCCAGGACCTGGTCGCACGGCTTGCGGCTCGCCTGCACGAGGAAGCGCAGGCGCTCGTCGACCAGCAGGCAGCCGCCTCGGCGACGCAGCACCAGCAGGCACAGACCGAGATGGCGAAGCTCACGACGGAGCTCGCCACGCTGCAGGCGCAGCTCGCGGCCGCAGCCGCCGCCTTTTCAAGCGAGCAGGGCGCGCACGCCGAAACGCGCCTGGTGCTGCATCAGCGGGACCTGGACGTCGAACGTCTCACGCAGCAGGTGCGCGACCAGACTGCCCGACTGGCCGAGCAGGAGGGGTTCCGCCAGTCGCTCGAAGAAAAGCTCACGCACGCGCACGACGCCCTCGAGCATTACCGCAACGCCAGCCGCGAACAACGCGAACAGGAGGCCCGGCGCCATGAGCTGCAGGTCCAGCAGCTGCAGGCCGAACTGCGCCAGGTGAACCAGACAGCGATCGTCAAGCAGAACGAAATTACCCAGCTGAACAAGGACAACGCGCGGCTGCTCACTGAAGCCGGTACGGCAGGCAAACGACTGCGCGAAACGCTCGCGCGCGCAGAGCAGTTGCAGGAAATGCTGAACCGCGTACTGGCTGACCACGCCCGCACACAAGCCGAGCGCGACGCCTTGCGCGCGACGGTCAGCTTGCAAACAAAGGAGCTTCATAGTGCACGTGCGTCCCTCGAGGTAGTGACGGAGCAGCGGACGAAGCTGGCGGCGCAGATCGACGCGCATCAGCTGCTACTTACCGACTACCGGACACAGCTGGGTCTGGGAGCTGCCGCCGGCTGAAGCGCCAGATTTTGCATCGAAAGGACTCATTCGGTGACGACGCCAGCGAGCGCGGTACTCGTGTGGTCTGCAACCCGCGCGGATATGCGCCCCGACATCTGAACCCGGACTTCGGTCCAGGCCTGCTGATCGAGGTGTGAACCGGCTTCCGTCCGATGCGTCGTTCGGGAAAGAGCAGGCGCTCAACGTTTGGCGCCACAGCATAAGCCTCATCGAGGCGGAAGTACGTGCGAACCTGGTTACTAAAATAGCCAAATTGCACGAATGGTTGCTATGTTGACCATGTAAGTCGTCAGCGATCCCGGAACGGGTGTGTCGTGGCGGGCAGCCCTCCGTTGTCAAGGTCCGCGGTATATTTATTCTTCGATGCGCAGGCAGCCGAGGTAATCATGGCGCAAATCCCGAAGGACCCAACTGTGGACGCCGTGTTGAGCTTGCGTCTTCCACCCGGAACCGACCCTGCGATTGCTTCATCCCTGAAACGCGGGATGGAGGAGTTGCTGACCATTGTTGTGGCATTGCCCCAGTTCGAGGCGCAGATTCTTCAACGTGCTGACGATATCGCCCGTGCTTTCACGGGTCTCGTGGCGCCGGATGCGCCACTCATTGAGGAGCGCATGCGGCGCCAGAAGACTATGCGCGAGGTTTTTGCCAGAGGCGACTGGCTCACGGCTGAGCAGGTAAACGGGCTGCAAGCAATGCCGCCAGCGAATAAGGAGCAACCCGCCGGTGACTGGAAACGCGAAGGTCGCATCTTCAGTGTGGCATTGGAGGGTAACGAATATTTCGCTGGGTATCAGTTCGATGCAATGTGCCAACCTTTACCCGTCGTGCGGGACATTTTGGCGATACTTGGTCCGGTAGCCGATAGTTGGAGAATAGCGGCCTGGTTTCATTTCCCCAACGGATGGATTTCCGGCTGTGGTGAGCACCAAGGCGACGCTGTGGCACCCCGAGATGCGCTCGACCGGTGTCGTGAGGTAACGGAAGCTGCGCGTCACGGGAACAAAGAGTATGTCGCCTGATGGGCGTTCACACGCTACCTTGCGGTAAGCGTCCGGCTCCCGTCTGGAGTAACCGCCTTTGGCGACTCGCCCTCGACAATGAGCGATTGCCTGAGACCTTGGCTGGCCTGCATTTCGTCGTCTCCCCGTGATCATGTTCGTTCATGCCGTGCCCACCTTCAAAGGGCATGACATGCTCTCTAGAGAGGTGAATCGCACGCGGTCCGATTCAACGTGATGAGCTGCGAGCCAGTCCGACACGTTCATGGAACACGCGCTCAAACGTCATGGCACCGATAGGTTTCGCTTTCTCGGCTCGAGACGATGACCACCACCGATGGGCGGGGGCGGACCTGGGCCCGTTGCCTTTCGAATCAGCAATCTCCATTTTCTGGCGATCTTGCTGGCGAAACGTTCTTGGACGCCGGGACGCCCGCGACCTTTTTTCCTGCACGGCAGGACAACGGAAGTTCGGCATGGTCGATGTGGGCAAGTTTTCAAACGCAACCGGCTGGAACGCGACCGAAGTCAGCCAAGGTTCAGCCAAGCTGCACGACCTCCTCTTCGAGAAGCGGCTACGAATCTGTCCGATTTGTCTCGAATCGGCTTACCACAGTGTCTGGCACCAGTTTCGAGGACTCCACATCTGCCCGATTCACTCATGCCAGTTGCTACCTACTTGCGCCTATTGCGGCGCAGGCACGTTGATCGTCAACGATTATTTCCGCTACAACGCGCGATGGATGCGCTGCGTTTTCTGTGACCAATATCTGGCGGGAGCCGCGCCGGATCTGAACGATCACATCGATCTCAGAGATCAGTCGGGCACGCTTGCCGCTCACTTTGGAGTGCTGGACAAATGGTGGAGGGACTATGCCGGTGTCCTCGACCTGATTTCGGAGCTCGAGCCGATAGAATCCCCCGACCGGAAGGCGGGCCGACATTCCGGGGAATACCTGATCGCCAGTTTGTTCGATATCCTTGCGCCGATGCCAGGGTATCCGGCGAATTCAAGCGGCAGTTTGAATGTGTTTCAGTGGTGCGCGTCGGCCAATCGCACTGGCCGCACGCGAGCGGACTACCATGTGAAGAGTTCGGCTTATAGCAACGCGCTTGGCAAGCTGCTCCGATGGGCCATCAGGGAGCCCGATCACGTGCGACAGCTCCGGGACATCGGAAGGGCGCTCGAACAGCGCTGGGCGACGGACGTC
>SCRN01000014.1 GCA_004322045.1 Paraburkholderia sp. | reverse complement strand
GAGCCCGGCCAACTCGGCGCCGCCAGTGGAAAGACTATGCGCTGACTATGCAGCCGCTACGCCTCTCCACCGGCCAAGACCGTCGCCGCCACACCGGCCAAGATGATTGTCGCTGTCCACTCAACTGGGGGTTCGGTCGAACGCGTCCAATCGAAAGACCAAGGATTCAGCCCCAAGACGCTTATTTGCTGCCCCTCGGCGACGACGCCGACGGCCACCCACGCTTCCATAATCGTGCTTTTTTTCGAGCAATCACGATTGTCGACGATCCGGGTCGGGAGGTCGAGTGGCCGATCCCGGAAATTCGGGGCTCGCCGATGATCGCGCGTCGCCGGGTCGGCCCCAAATTTCCGGAGCCGACCCATTGCGGCGGTCGACCCGGGACAATGTATAAGACGGCTTTAAGAGTGCCACGGACGTTCGTTTAGTCGCGTTGGAAGACGGGAGGTCGATCATGAGCTATCCCGCCTTATTGACACTGCCATGTTCGCTAGCTGCCCGTGGCAGACATCCATCGCGTTGCAATCGGGCGCGTTCTGCTCACTTTCGGCTGAAGAACCCCTAACTTTGAGTGCCCTATTGGCTTGCTGTGGAGTCGCTCGAGAGGCAGTCGGAAATTTGCCGGCTCGTGAACTTTTGATAATTCGTGTTGAAGCAGGTCTGAGCCAAGCATGGCGGAGCTCAAGTATTGCGCTCCCATGCCGATATCGCATTGGAAAAGAAAAGCGGCTGCGCGATCTTCTTTGGCGGGCAGTCTCAAGTTGACAAGACCGAGACCATCACAGTGCAAACGACTTACGAGCTCAACGTCGGCGATCACATTTACGTACCGCATCGCGGCTATAACCATCACGGACTGTATATCGGCGATGGCACCGTCGCCCGCTACTCCGTGCGCTCTGACAGCGATGCGATGGGCCGCGTCGAACTCGTCAGCATCGAGCAGTTCAGCCAAGGTGAGAGGGTCAACGTCCGCACCTACAGCAGTCGGCGGTTCGGTCGCACCATGAGCGTGTCACGCGCGCTCATGCGCCTGAACCAAAAGTTCTCCAACGTCGAACTCAACAACTGCGAACACTTCGTCACCTGGTGCATCAAGGGCCTGCGCTGGAACAAGCGGGTGGAGAATGCGATGTACGAAGCGGCGCGCTACGAGTTGTATCGCCTATCGGCGCCCGTGCTCAAGGCCGCGAAGGCTCTTGAATTGCACGCAGAGGAAGCCATTTCCAAAGCGACCGGCGCGCTCGTCCAGCGCATCGCAACCACGATGGCCCGCTTTGCCGCCAAGGCACTGGAACACTCCGCACTCAAGGGTGCATCCCAATTGATCAACAAAGGCTTGGCCGCAGTCGCAAAAATCACCGGCGTCACGATGACAGGTCCACAGTTCGCGGTTGCAGTAGCCGCGTTCGCGACTTGGCGACTTTTTGACACTGTCACAGGAATTGAAGGCGGCTCAAGCATACCTGCGTATATCAAAGAAGTGGTCGGCAACGTGATCACGAAAGTCGTCGAAACGGCGAAGGGCTTCTTGCGTCGGGCGATGGACGCTATTAAAAATCTAGGCACCGAAGCGTGGAGCGGCGTACGTAATGCTATAGGTGGTTTCTTCAACTGGGCGTTTGACAAACTTGCGTTCTGGTAAGCCCCCCAGCAGCCAGTTGAAGATAAATCGGGTGTCGGCTGCATTTAAGGGACGCAAGGTCACCACGTTGCGCTCCTCGAACGCACCGATCGTTCCGGCCGCTTGACGTCGCCCCCATCTTTCGCTGCGTGCAGCTCGCGGCGAAAATGAGATTTGAGGAATGCGGGCGCGAGCAGACCATGCTTTGGTCAGAATGGACCGCAGAGCCTCGGCTGTGGAATCCGGCTGGCCTGCAGGTCGGCCGGGGTACAAAGAGCGCAAATCTGTCCACTAATGAACGAGTACAGACGCCCAAGTGTCCTTCGAACGTGTCGATGAGCAACTGTTCCTGGCCGGATGAGCCGTTGCCAACTCGACAGTTGCCTCCGCCTAAGGGGCGGCTCGTAAGTCGGTGAATCAAAGGCGCTCGGCTTCAAGGCGTGCTCAGCCGCAAAGTCCGTCATGACGCACGGAACCGGCTACGCCACACCGAAACGAATCGAACGCCCGACCCCGTCATGCGAGACTCGCTTCGAGTTCGCTCAACGCCCCTTCGTGTCTTTGTTCCATGAGCTTGCGCACCTCCGGCAGCACACGGCGGACGACCTGACGCGACGATTTCGGCAAAGCGGCGCACGCGTCCTCGATATCTCCCGACCGGTGCTCGCCCATCGCCGCGAGCAATACACAGGCTTGATGCACGTCCTTTTGCGATTTAATCAACATGTTCGTTCGCAGCCTTGAGACCAACAGCTTATGAATGGCGAACCTTCCCGGCGTCGGCACACGAACGGACACTGCGCCATGCCTAGAAATCAAGGTAGCCATCTGCGACTCGCCAAGCAGATAAGCCAGGTACGGCAAACCTGTGGCATGTGCGTTCAGTTCAGGCACGGCAATGACCGGGAAGCTATCGTCGCTGGACGGAACGAGCAAATCGACGTGAAAACGAGTCGCGCCCGCTTGCTTGAACGATGTCGACGGCATACCTTTCGCCATGGGCGGAACTTCGACAAAGTTGATTCCCGTCTCCTTCAAGATCTCAAGGAGTCCGCCCTCCGGAACATTGCTCAGAGCGAGGAAGTGGCCCCGCGCGATGTCGATGTCCTCTGTTTCGTATGACACGGCTTTGACGCCGAGGCTGTTGAGTAACACCGCGTAGGCGTGAGACCCAATCAGCACTGCGCCGGCTTGGAATAGTCCGTGGTTGGAAAGGACACCCATCGTCGCGAAAGTCTTGTTGTCTGCTATTTGAAAACCAAGTTTCGCTAACGCTCGGATGCGCGTGATAAGGCTCTTGGTCGACTCTATCCTCTCTCGAACCCGTTCGACGCGAGCCTCGACCGCTTCCTCTCCGCTAGGGCCGCCGAGATTCTCTTCCAATTTATTTCCATCCGGCCCCATATATTGGCGTGCGTAGTAGACAGCCCCTGCCCGTTTGTGCTCGATGATTGATCCGGGGGCGCCGATCAGCACCTCGCCTTGCGACGCGGCAGCCTGCTCGATGTTGGCGAACTGGGAGCAGTATGCTTGGTCGTGCTGCTCATAGAGGTGGGAATGGAATAGAGTCGGCACCGCCATCTCACGTTTCAGTAGTTTTCAAAATTCTACTGAAATTTTACTGTTTTCAGTAATTTTTTTAAAACTACTGAAAACAGTAAAGAGGGCCCGTCGATACTGGCCCGATAAGCGGTCGCGAAATCACTCGGTTCCACGGGCGCTTGCAGAGGAAGAAATCCGATCGCGTGCTCCGTGATAACTGTCATTGCGCTGCGGGCGGCGGTACGTCCTTGCGGGAGAAACGTTGCGCATGTTTTTGTAGCAGCCCTCATGCGAGCCTTGCCATGCGGCCCCATCATCGCATATGCTTCATATACGTTTCATATATGAGGCCAACATGGGCATAGTCAACATCGACGACGACTTGCACGATCAAATCCGCAGAGCGAGCGGGGTCTCGTGCCGGTCGATCAACGCGCAAGCGGCCTTCTGGATCAAGATCGGCATGTTGTGCGAAATGAATCCGACGCGCAGTTTCAATGAGATCGTCTCGCGTGAACTGCGCGCTGCGGGCGTCGTCGAGAAAGCCATCATGGCACCGTCCTCATGACGAAGCGACCGGAAGAGATCGCGCTGCTGGCTCAGTCCGGCCAGCTGCTGGCCGATGTGTTCGCTTACTTGGATCGGCTCGACTTGATCGGCATGTCGACCATGCAGGTGAACGACCTCGTCGATAGCTTCATCGTGAACGAGCTCAATGCACGTCCGGCTAGCAAAGGGCAATACGGATTCGCCTACGCGCTCAATTCGTCTCGCAACAACGTGGTCTGCCACGGCGTTCCGTCCACTACAGAAATATTGCAAAGCGGTGATATCGTCAATTTCGATATCACGTTAGAGAAGAATGGCTACATTGCCGATTCCAGCAAGACCTATCTCGTCGGCACGGTATCGCCGCAGGCCGAGCGGCTCGTGCAAGTCACCTACGAAGCGATGTGGCAAGGCATCAAGGCCGTTCGCCCAGGTGCTCGGCTTGGCGATGTGGGGTATGCCATCGAGCAGCATGCTCGTAAAAACGGGTATTCGGTCGTAAGGGAATATTGCGGGCACGGCATCGGGCGTGAAATGCATGAACCGCCCCAGGTGTTGCATTGGGGCCGACCTCGGACGGGCCTGGTGCTGCAGGAAGGGATGGTGTTCACCATCGAGCCGATGATCAATCAAGGGCGCCATGCCGTTAGAACGGAAGACGATGGCTGGAGCGTTGTCACGCGCGATGGGCAGTTGTCCGCGCAATTCGAGCACACCGTAGCCGTGACGCGCGACGGTGTGCGCGTGTTGACGCTGCGTTCAGAGGAAAGGGTGCTCAACTGAGCGCCGGCGGGGGACGGATACATGCTGAATCGTCGATGATTCGGGCATTGCCAAATCCGCGCAAATCGGTAACGTGCGAGGTTTCACTGAACGGAAATGCCTTGCTGCCTGAATGCAATCATTCGGATCTTCCATGACTGAACCTCGTCTGACATTGCTTGACCAGAATGGATGGGAAAACTGGTTGACGCAAAACGGCAGTACGTCGACCGGGATATGGCTGCGCCTCGCCAAAAAGGGCGCCGGGCAACCCACCTTGACTTACGAACAGGCGCTCGAAAGTGCCCTGTGTCATGGTTGGATCGACGGTCAAAAACAGACTGAAAGCGAAGAATTCTGGTTGCAACGCTTCACTCGACGCTCCGCAAAAAGCATCTGGTCTCGGCTCAACACAGAACGGGCCGAAGCGCTGATCACCGCAGGGCGAATGCTTCCTTCGGGCATGCGAGAAATCGAGAAAGCCAAAGAGGACGGCCGCTGGGAGGCGGCCTATACGTCCCCCAGCAATTCGGTCGTGCCGGACGATCTGCTGGCTGCACTGGATGCGAATCCCAAGGCCCGCGCATTCTTTGAAACGCTGAACGGCCGAAACCGTTACGCCATCTTGTTTCGGATACAGAATGCCAAAAAGCCCGCAACACGGCTGCGCAAGATCGAGGAGTTCATCGGCATGCTCAATCGCGGCGAAACAATTCATCCCTAGACCGGGAAGGTCGCCAGCCGACGAAAATCGCCGAATGCCCACCCTCGGGTTGCTTTGGCACATTCATCTTTGAGAGGACGTTATCAGCGGCCCCGGGCCCCCAGAGCTGGCTACAGCGGGAAGGATCACCTGCAGATGCCGGCTCCAGCACCTGACTCGGTGAAGACTCCGCGGTTTCGTATGTAGCCTTCACGTCCGCGCCTGCCAAACCGACTCGCTCCAGGTCGGGGCCGCTGCCCGGATGATGTCCAGGACTTCCGGTGGGAGGTCGCCCGCTCCAGTGAGTTGGCGCACCTCGAGCACATCGTCTGTGCCAAGGCCGGATGGCGCGCGTAATGCCCAGGAAATCGCCTCCTCTAGCGATCCGACTTCGATGATGTAAAAGCCCCCGACCAGTTCCTTGGACTCGGCGAACGGACCATCGACGATGTAGCGTTTCCCCTTCCTAACCGCAACTCGCGCTCCGGGCGCCGCCGGGTTCAACCCTTCGGATGCGACCAGAACGCCGGCCTTGTGCATCTCTTCATTGAATCTCATGTACGCCGTGAGAAGGGCTTCGTCCAAGCCGCCGCCGGCATCCCCTGAGTCATTGTCCGCGCTTGCCTGGGCCGTGATGATGAATCGCATCGTCGTTCTCCTGAGTTGAATGGTGCTTCACGACTACGACGAACGAAGGGCGGTCGTCTCGACAATTGCGATCGATTTCGATGATTCGTGCCGCAACCCCTTCACGTACGGGTAATCGATGCGCCGCCATCGACAAGCGACGCGGTACCGGTCACAAACGACGAATCGTCGGACGCGAGATACAGCACCGAACGAGCAAGTTCCTCTGGCAGTGCAACGCGCTTGAGCGCATGCAACCCCGTCACGAAGGCTTGCGACTCGGCCGTGTCGTTCATGTCCCGGTACATCGGCGTATCCACCGCGCCCGGCAGGATGGCATTGACACGCACGCCTTGCGGTCCGTACTCGGCGGCAAGCGCTTGCGTCAGTCCAATCAAACCCGCCTTGCTAGCAGCGTACGCGGCCGTGCCGGGGAAAGCGAATGAATAACCAACGAACGTCGACGTGAAGATGATCGATCCGCCGCCATGCTTCAGCATTTCGGGGATCTGATGCTTCGCTCCCAAAAAGGCGCTCGTCAAATTGGTCGCCAATGCCGCCGACCAGCCAGCCTCGGTTACTCCCGTGGTCGGGCCCATTTCGCCCAAAGTGCCGGCGTTGTTATACGCGATGTCGAGGCGGCCGAAACGGCTGACGGCGAGCTCAACCAACGCTTTCGCATAGTCCTCCGACTGCACGTCGCCGGCCAGAAACGCGGCTTCACCGCCGGCGCTCGCGATCTCGGCCGCGAGCGTTTCCAGTTCGGTTTCACGGCGCGCCGCGATCACCACTTTTGCGCCTTCCGCCGCGAATAGCTTAGCCGTGGCACGGCCGATCCCCGCACTCGCGCCGGTAACGATGGCGACTTTTCCTTTCAAGCGTTCCATGCTCAATCTCCTTCTGCAGTTTGCCGACCAGGGCTCAGTGCCTCGGTCCGTGAGATGCAATATAGGCTTCAGCTAGATGCGCAGGAAGGCATAAAACATGGGTATATCATTCAGTAATTGTGAATGATGGGGCGTTTCATGGATCGGCTGCGCGCTTTCGAAGTCTTCGTGACGGTGGTGAGCCGCGGCAGCTTCACGCGCGCGGCCGCTGTGCTCGACACGTCGCCCGCCAACGTCACCCGCTATGTCAATGAATTGGAAGCGCATCTGGGCGCGCGTCTTTTGAATCGCACGTCTCGAAGCCTTTCTCTCACCGAGGGTGGTGAAACCTTTTACGCCCGCTGCAAATCGATCCTCGACGAGGTGGCGGAAACCGAGGGGCTCGTGTCGTCCGCGTCGGTCAAGCCGCGCGGCCGTCTGCGCGTCAATGCGCCGGTGAGCTTCGGAATTCGATACCTTGCGCCGCTATGGCCCGAGTTCATGCAGAGGTATCCGGAGGTGGAGCTTGACGTTGCGCTGATCGACCGCGTCGTGGATATCGTCGACGAAGGCTTCGACCTCGCCGTTCGTATCTCACGCGCAGGCTCGACCAACCAGGCGGCGCGCAAGCTGGCGACATCGAGAAACGTTTTATGTGCATCGCCCGCGTATCTTGCGCGGTCAGGGCACCCGGCTACGCCGGCGGGTCTGATCGAGCATCGATGCATCGGCTACTCGTACGCAGCTACCGGCGACGAATGGCAACTGATCGACAGCGACGGCAAGGCGCACACGGTGAAGGTCGACTGTCACATGCATACGAACAATGGCGATACCGCGCGCGCCGCCGCACTCGCAGGGCACGGTGTCATTCGGCAACCCACGTTTCTTGTCGGCAACGATTTGCGCGCCGGTACGCTCGTTCAGGTATTGCCCGAATATCGTTTGCCCGACATCGACGTGCTCGCGCTGTACCCGAGCAGGCGACATCTGAGCGCTAAGATCCGCGCGATGATCGATTTCCTGGCGGAGGCGTTCGGCGAAGTGCCGCCGTGGGATCGGTCTGATGGGGGCGAGCGGGTGTCACGCTGATACTCGTACGCTTCTTATAAGATGCGTAAAGGTCAAAAAAGGCGGCATCGTGCTACATTTATGAGGCTTAAGGAGTCATCCTCATGAATTGCACGCTGCAAATTTTCCTAAACGATGCATGGATCGACTGCGCGCAGATCGAAGGTGAGGACAACCGTTGCCACTGGAATTCGACCACGACATCATCGAATTCCTGATGCATTTCATCGACACGCAGGTTCGACAACTGAAAGCGCTTTGATCCGCAGAGGTCCGCCATGCCCCGTCGTACCCGACCGACTCGTGACGAGCAGAACGCTCTGCGCCGCGCATTCTACGAAAAGATTGAGCGGGGCGAGTTGACCATTGCTGAGGCCATCAAGGCCATGCGCGAGATGACAGGCCTCACGCAAGCAGAATTTGCCGCGCATCGCGGCGTGAGCCGCCGCGTCATTCAGGACATAGAGCGCGGCACGGGCAATCCAACCGTCGACTCGCTCAATAGCGTCGCGAAATTGTTCGGAGTGCGCGTCGGCTTTATACCGATTAGGCGGAAAGAGCCGCTCTCGAACGCGCCCACATCCACACCCACACCCGAGCAACATTGAGCGGTGCGCGCTGCTCAGAGTGGGGTCACTGCGACCCTTGCGTCGCGAGCCGCCCGTTCCCCGCTATGCCCTTCACCCGGCTCACCGATGCCAGCGCCGCGAGGCTGATCATCGCCGTCGCCATGACATAAAAGCTCGGTGCAGTCCGACTCGCCGTTGCACTGATCAGCCACGTCACGATAACGGGGGTGAACCCGCCGAACACCGTCACGCCCACGTTATACGCGACCGACATGCCGGTGGAGCGCGTCGCCGCCGGAAACACCTCGGACATCAATGCGGGCAACGCGCCGAAATAGATCGACTTCAACAGCGCGAGCCAGGCAACGAGCGCGAAGAGCGTCAGCTTCGATAGATGGTCGAGCGTGTACGAGAACGCGGGATACGAGGTGACGACGAAGAGCAGCCCGACCGTCGTCATCTGTGCGAGTCTGCCGATGCGATCCGACAGATATCCGGCAACCGGCGTCACGCAGGTGAGGATGACGCCGCCGATCATCGTCGCCGCGAAGCTAGTCGACGCCGGTAGATGCAACTCGCGAATCGCGAAGGTAGGCACGTACTGCAGCAGGTAATTGACCGACGTCGATACGGCTAGCGCTCCGGTGGCGACCAGCATCATGCGCTTTTGCGTGGCGAAGACATCGCGCACGGGCGTTTCGGTGCGCACCGCTTCGGTGAAATCGGGGGCATCTTCGAGAAAGCGGCGCAGATACAACCCCACCGGGCCGATCAGCAAGCCCAAGAAGAACGGCACTCGCCAACCCCACGCGTCGAGCGCTTCATGGCTCAACCATCGCGTGAGCGCGAAGCCGCACGTGGCCGCCATCAACGTCGACAGGCCTTGGGTCGCGAATTGCCAACTCGCGAGGAAGCCGTGCCGGTGCGGGGCATGTTCGATCAGCATCGCCGTCGATGCGCCGAATTCGCCGCCGGCCGAGAAGCCTTGTATCAACCGCGCAGCAAAGACGCCGATCGGCGCCGCAAGGCCGATCGTCGCGTAGCTCGGCATCAGCGCGATAATCGCCGTGCCCACCATCATGAGGCTGACCGACATCATCAATGCGGCTTTGCGTCCGCGCCTGTCGGCATACGCGCCAAGCACCATGCCGCCGATCGGCCGGACGAGGTACGACGCGCCGAAGGTGCCGAACGTCAATAACAGCGACGCGGTTTGATCGGTGGTGGGGAAGAAGTGCCTGCCGATGTAGATCGCAAAGAAGCCATAGATCGCGATGTCGAACCATTCGAGCGCGTTGCCGGCTGAGGTCGCGAAGACGATTTGCATGAGGCTCAGCGGCTTGCGCGTGGCAGCGGGCGAAGACGAGCGGGTGGGATTCATCGCGACCTCGATCTGTTGCTTCATGATGATGAAGACCGGCGTCGAGATACCTCGACGCCGAAGGTGGGTGGCTGCGGACGAATCGGCCTATTTGATACCGCAAGCATGGGGAGCCGACGCTTCGCTGCTAATCGTGCGTAGTTCGACGATGCGTCGCGCGTCTTCGCCGAGGTCCCACCAGATTCCCGCCATGACGCTAAGCGCCTCGCGTGCGACGGAGCCGAGCAGATGTTCGTTCGGCGCATGTTGCGAGCATGCGGGGTACGAGTGCGGGATCCAAAGCGTGGGCAATCCGAGCGTGTCGGCAAAAACGTCGTTCGGCACGGTGCCGCCGAGGTTCGGCAGCAACGCGGGCTTCTTCTCCGTCGTGTTCGCAATCGAACGCAGCGCCCAATCGACCCATGGGTCCTCGGGATCCAGGCGCGTGGCAGCCGCCGTGCGAGTCACGCAAACTTGCACCTCGGGGAAGCCGTGGCGGGCGAAATGCGCGGTCAGATGTTCCGCGATGTGCTCACTGTCGGTACCGACGACATAGCGCAATTGGCAAGTCGCGCGCGCAACGGGGGGAATCGCGTTGACAGGCGCATCGGGGTTGCCCGCCTTGAACGCCAGCACTTCGAGCGTATTCCAAGCGATGACACGCTCGGTCGGCGTCAAGCCCGGCTCGCCCCACTCGGGGTCGATCTCGGGAGCGTTCGCATCGCCGCCCAATTCGATATCGGCAAGGGCGCCGCGGATTGCGTCGGAGACGGGCGGCGGACGCAGCCCATCGACGATGATCGCCCCGCGTCTATCGACGAGGCTTGCAATGGCATGCGCAAGCACGATCGCCGGGTTGCGCAACACCCCGCCCCAGTTGCCGGAATGGTGCGCGCCTTCGCGCAAATCGACAGTCAAATCGAAGTTCACTCCGCCGCGCGAACCTAAAAACACCGTGGGGCGTTCGCCGCTGACACGCGGCCCGTCCGAAGCAATGAATACGTCGGCGGCAAGCGCCTCGCGCTCTCGAGCGCAAATTTCGTCGAGGCCCGGCGAGCCGATCTCTTCGCCCATTTCGAAGATGACCTTCACGTTGTAGCCGAGCCTGCCGCCGCGCACGTCGAGCACCGCGCCGAGCGCCGCGAAATTGATGGAGTGTTGGCCCTTGTTGTCGGCACTCCCGCGTCCGTACCAGCGATCGCCTTCCACTGTCACTCGCCACGGCGCGAGACCGGCTCGCCATTGCTCGTCATAGCCGCGCACCACATCGCCATGGCCGTAGGTCAGCACGGTCGGCAGGGATGGATCCTCGATTCGTTCGGCGATGAGAAACGGCGCACGCTCGCCGGTGGGATTGACCAGGATCCGATACGTGAAACCGAGCCGCGCCAGCGTCGGTGCTATTTCGTCGGCAAGGTAGGCATGGAGCGCCTCGGCTTGAGACGGGTTCTGACTTTCGGTGCGAAAGCCGATACGACGTGTCAGCTCGTCGAGCAGTCGGCCGCTGTCGTATGTCTGCCTGGCGCGCTCGATTGCGTCCGCGCGTCGACTTTTGGTGAACTGACTCCCATTCATGGCATGTCCTCGGCTGGCTAATGAAACCGAGGTTAGGAACGCCAAAAATTCGCAACAATTTCAATTTTGTCGATTAGGCTTGCCGAAAAGGCAACGCAATCTTTGGAGTGAGACACATGCTGCACGGAATCGCCCTGCGCTACTTCGTCGAAGTCGCGCGCACGGGGTCGCTCGCCGCGGCGTCCGAGCATCTGCACGTCGCCGTCTCCGCGATCAGTCGGCAAATCGGTAAGCTCGAGGAAGACGTCGGCGCACCGTTGTTCGAGCGGCTCCCACGCGGCATGGTGCTGACCGAAGCGGGCGAATTGCTCGCCGAGCACGCCCGGCGCACGCTGCTCGAGGCCGACACGGTGCTCGGCGACATTTCCACTGGCAAGACGCGCGGCGGCCGGCTCGTGCGCGTCGCGTGCACGGAAGGGTTCACGCGCTCGTTCCTGCCCGCTGTGCTCGCGCGGCATCACGCCGGCGCGCCGAGCGCGCGCTATGCGTTGCGTTCGGGCACGCCCGCGCAGGTCGAGCATTGGGTGACGGTGGGCGAAGTCGATATCGGCGTGGCGTTTTCAAGCGGCAATACGCCTGCGCTCGATGTCGCGTATTCAATCGAAATGCCGGTGCGCGCCTTGCTTGGCGCCGACCATCCGCTTGCGGCGCAAGCCTCGCTGACGCTGGCCGATTTGCAGGCCTATCCCGTCGCCCTGCTCGAGCGCGGGACGACCGTGCGGCAATTGTTCGATTTATGTTGCTCGACGCGCGGCATTCGCATCGAACCCGTACTGAGCAGCAACAATTCCGCAGCGCTGCACGCTTTTGCGGCGCTTGCGGGTGCGATCACCCTCGGTAGTTCGGTGGCGTTGAAAGGCATGATGAACGAGGCCTCCGTCGTGTGGCGGCCCATCGACGAGCCGGTGTTGAATCAGCGCGTGCTGCAAATCAGCACGATGCGCGAAAGAAGGCTCCCCGCAGTGGTGAAGGAATTGCTCGCGACGATGGTGGCGATGATTACGGACAAATAGCGACGCTCGGGAACACCGCGTGCCAGCTGACGTCCACCGTTCGGCAAAAACACCCGATTCATCTGAGATCGAAATTCAATGGCGAGGTATTATTTTCCTGTCGATATCATCAAAAGGCTCATACATTGCATTTGCATAAATCGGGCGTTTAAAAGCATTTCCCAAGTTGCTGCTATCGATTAATTGTGGCAAGTCGATTAAAATCGCCGCTTCTCAGAATAATCTGTCGGCAAAAGAGGGGCGTGGCATGGCTTCCAATAAGCTTATCGACGCAGCGTACGACGGGGGAATACAACACAATCGGCTGCTGAAGTTGGACACGCCACTCGGTGACGACCGGCTTTTGCCGCTGTACGTGAAAGGTGTCTCACGTATTGGGCGCGACTATGAATTCGTCGTGGATGCAGTATCCACGCGCACCGAAGCAATCGATGTCAAGGCGTTGATCGGTGCGCCGGTCACGCTGTGGATTCAGCAAGCCGATCGGACGTACCGCCCGCATCACGGCTATGTTCATACCGGCTCGCGTCTCGGCGGGGATGGTTACCTGAGCTTTTATCAGCTTCGCTTTTCTTCGTGGCTGCATTTTCTGCATTTGCGCAGGGATATGCGCGACTGGCAGGAGCAAAGCGGCGAGCAAATCGTTGCGGACGTGTTCGACGCGCATCCCCAAGCGGGCGGCGCCTATCGGTTCGACTTGCGGCAAGCGATGCCGTCGTATTCCTACCGCGTTCAATGGGAGCACGACTGGAATTTCGTGCATCGAAGCCTCGAAGAAGCGGGTGTGTTCGGCCGGTTCGAGCAGGCCGAAGACGGCAAATCGCACACGCTCGTGCTCATCGACGATCTGTACTTCGTCCCGGCGCTCGGTACTGAACCGGTTCGTTTCGTGCGCACCGGTTTGCGCGAGGAAACGGACGGCTTCACGCAATGGAACGAGCGGCAACAGATTCAAAGCGCGACGCTGACGACGCGCACCTTCGATTACAAGCGTCCCGATTGGCCGAAGCACGTCAGCGGCGACGTCAATCGCCCGGGTCGCGTGGTGCCGGCTCAAGGGGAGGTGTACGACTACACGGGCGGGTACACGTGGGGCGCGCGCGAGCACGGCGACGATCAAGCGGCCGTCCGTCTCGAAGGATGGGCATCGCAGGCTCAGCGTTTTCATGGCATCGGCAGCTTGCGCTCGGCGATGCCGGGGTATTGGTTCACGCTCGAAGGGCACCCTGTGCATGATCGCGGCCAGCCGCAAGATCGTGAATTCGCCATTCTTTCGACGGCTTGGACGATCCGAAACAATCTGCCCGGCATGGAGGAGATCGCGGATTTCTCTGGGAGCTTGAGAAGCGAGATCGCCGAAGTGTCGTCGTCGGCGAGGCGCGGCGACGGCGGCGTCATCAAACACGCCGACGGCAGCGAAGGGTTCTTTCAAGTGGAAATCGAGGCGCAACGGCGGCGTGCACCGTTTCGCAGTCCGCCCGAGCACAAGAAGCCGGTCATGCAGTGGCAGCCTGCGATTGTTGCAGGCCCTGAGGGCGAAGAGGTCTACACCGATGCATTGAACCGCGTGAAGCTGTGGTTTCCATGGAATCGCTTGAACGAGCGCGACGAGAAGGCCTCGTGCTGGGTGCGCGCCGGATTCGCCGATGCCGGTTCGACGCGCGGCGGGCATTTCCCGATGCGAGCAGGCGATGAGGTGCTGGTGGGTTTCATCGGCGGCGATTGCGATCGGCCGGTGATCGTCGGCCGTATGCACGGCGGCACGACGCCGCCGGTTTGGCATACGACAGGGTTGCTCTCAGGGCTGCGGTCGAAGGAATACGGCGGCAGCGGGTTCAATCAATTGGTGTTGGACGACGCCACGGGTCAGAACCGCATTCACCTTGCTACGACGAGCGAGGATTCGCATCTGCATCTGGGCTATCTCGTCGATCACACGGGCAACAAACGCGGCGAATATTTGGGTGCTGGGTTCGATTTGAAGTCGAACGCCTACGGCGCCATTCGGGCGGGGCAGGGGCTTTATCTCTCGACGCATCCGGCATCGGTGACGCAACCGTTCGACGCGCGTCCTGCGGTATCGCAGCTTGCGGGAGCGCAAAGCGTAATCGATGCGCTGTCGCAGACCAGCGTGAATCATCAAGCGGAGAGCCTTCAGCAAGGGCACGATTCGCTAAAGGCATTCACGGACGCTGCGCAACACGCGGTGACCGGAGATGCCTCGCGCGGGCGCACCGCGGGCGGCGGTTCTGGCCGTGCGAACGGCTTCACCAAACCGATCATGTTGGTTGCGGCTCCCGACAGCATCGCGACGTCGACGTTCCAATCGACCCATGTCTCTAGCGACGAGCACTTGAACATCGTCAGCGGGCAGAGCGCGCACATCGTGGCGGGAAAGTCGCTCGTCGCCAGCGTGTCGGACAAGATCAGCCTGTTCGTCCAGAACGCGGGCATGAAGCTGTTCGCCGGGAAGGGCAAGGTCGAGATTCAGGCGCATACCGACACGATCGAATTGACGGGCAAGACGACCGTGCGAATGCTCGCCACGACGGAGATGGTCAAGGTCGCGGCGCAGCAGGGCATCTTGTTGACGTCGGGCGGCGCGTATATCCGCATCAAGGACGGGAACATCGAAATCCATGGGCCTGGCAGTGTCGATGTGAAGGGGGCGCAGCGCGTATTTGCCGGGCCGACGCGGATGGATGTCACGCATCCGGATTTCAAGGACATGCCGACCAAGCGGCTTGCGCTCAAGCTGCATGCTTCCCCGGATGCGCCGAGCAGCGTGCCGGCCGGGATGCCGTACAAGCTTTTCGCGGACGGCGCGCTCGTCAAGCAAGGGGTAATCGACCGCACGGGGTACTTGCCGATCGATCATCACGTCACGACCCAAAACTATCGGCTCGAGATGATCAATGGCACGACGCATGAGATTCCCGTGCCCGGCGAATACCGCGGCGATGCGGACAACGGCCGGCTCGCGAACCAAGGTTTTCAATTCCACGAAGGATTGGGCGGCGGCGATGCGCCGGCCGGGGACCGTGCGCAGCATCGCTCGAGTTATAACGATTTGTTGAATCCTCCGTCGGACGCATAAGTCATGGCTACGCCCACATTCGACTGCAAGATCACGACGCCGATGGCGCTCAATGAGACCAACACGGCGAAGAGCACGATGCGGTGGTTCGTGCACAAGACCGAATACGATCCACGGTGGTGCGAGTTCAGATACTTGGTGAACGGGCAGCGGGCGTTTGGTTCGCTTTACCAAGACATGCTCGGTGCGAAGCATTCGATCGACATCATCTGCTGGGGCTTTCAACCGTCGATGTACTTCGTACGCGACGGGGGGAAGTCGATGCGCGTTGGGGAACTGCTGGCGCATAAGGGGGAGAAGGATAACGTCAAGGTGCGGTTGTTGTGTTGGCATGATCCGACGTATGTGGCGGAAGCTGGTGAGAACAACATGCCGGGTTTCGACGGTAAGGTCACGACGACGAAACGCGCGCTGCCTGACGTTGTGTACGAGAAGATCTCGATGATGAGTCCCGACTACCAAACCGACGAGGAGACCACGTTCGATCTGAAATGGTATTGGCGCGCCAATTTGAACAACGTGACGAACACCGTTCACAAGAGCGCGGGCGATCAAGCCCTCGACGATATATCCATATCGCGGTTTATGCCGACGACTTTGCTAGGGGACGCATCGAACTATCTGATGAACGCCGCCGTCGGGTTCCACAACCTGGAGCTGGCGACCCGAACGTTCGACGTGTCGGAGCGCACGGAGATCGTCGAGAGAATCCGTGCCCACGGTAAAGCGGCGGGATGGAGCAGCAAGCTGATCAACGGCATGTGCCAGGGGATGGGCGGTATACCCACTCACCACCAGAAAATGGTGCTGATCGACTACGAGCATCCCGAACTGGCCGTGGGTTATGTGATGGGGCACAACATGCTCGATCAGTACTGGGATACGGACGAGCATAAGGCTGCGCCTGCGACGCCGAAGACGGGACGAAGCGGACCTTCGCCGTGGCAGGACATCTCAAGCCGAGTGACGGGGCCGGTGCTGCAGGATTTGAACTCGAATTTCTGCCAAGCGTGGGACCAGGCCACGGGGCAGAAGCTGGGCGAGGCGCGCAAGAAGGTAGGCGTCGCGGGCAAGCATCAGCTTTGTCTCGGGGGATCGAGCAACGCACGGGGGATGATGGCCCAAGTGCTGCGCACGCAGTCGCAACACGGTAAGACCGATATCGGCAAGGCCTATCTGCAGGCGCTGAACAATGCGACGCAGTATGTGTTCGTGCAGAACCAATACTTTCGCTGGGAGGACTTCGCCGACACGATCAAGGCCGCGGCGATCAAGCAGCAACAGGCGGGGCGCGATCCGGGGGAGCATGGGTCGATCTATTTGTTTGTGATCACGAATTCGAGCGATGTTGCCGTGGGCTCGGGGACGCTGACGACCTATCAGATGCTCGAGTCGCTGGGTTATGGCGATCGGATGCCTGGTGTGAAGCGTGCGGAAACCGTGGATCAACTGGCGGAGAGAAAGGCGTCGCTGCAAGCGGCCCTCGCTAAGGAGCAACAAGTCGAGCAACGCATGCGGACGCAGGGGGTGGATCCTGCGTCGGCGATCGGGGTGATGAACTATCTGCAGGATAGCGAGATTCGGCAGCGTCAGATGTGGGCGGAGATTGGTGAGATTGAGAATCAGCAGAAATCGCTTGAGCAGCAGGCACCTACGGCAAAGACGCCGGCACCGGGCGCGGATCTTGGCGTGACGTCTCCGGGCGGCACGCCTACGCTCAAGGTAATCATCTGCACGCTCGTGGCGCCGGACTCGCCCCCGAAAGCGTGGGTTCCTGTGTACGTACATGCAAAGCTGATGATCGTCGACGATGCCTTTACGACGTTGGGCTCGGCGAATGTCAACTTTCGCAGCATGAACGTGGATAGCGAAATCAATATCGCGCTTGAGAATGGGCAGGTTGCTAGCGGGTTGCGGCAGGAGTTGTGGGGGCTGCATACGCGCATGTCCGACTCAGGCGGATCGCACAAAGGCGGTCAACAGGAGGCCGTCGACGGCGCAAATGCGACCGGGCAGAATGGTTCAGCAGAGGCGTTCAAAGGGTGGTCGAATATCGTCGCGCGAAACAAGGCTCGTAGCGACGCGGGTTCCGTGCCAGTGAGCTCGCTTGTCGAATTTTTTCGGTCATCGAACGACCGCTCATACAAAGACTAGGTAATGAAACGCCAACTCGTCATATTTTCAATTGCTGTTTTGCTTTGCGCGTGTACAAAAAAGGAACCACCCGTGTCTCAGTCGTCCAACTTGAACGCATTGCGAGAAAACCTGGCATTTAGTTGTGTGCGTGAGACGTCGCACCTGCCTCAACTGGACCCGGACGCCGATAAGCTGTTTCTATATGCAAGATACCTGCAGAAGCAAGCAGGTCAGAAGGACTTCGACGACATCTTGCGGTACTACCGCATTGCCGCAGCTTACGGTCATTACAAGGCCAATCACAACGCGCAATTGCTAATCACGCAAGGTCTTGCGCTTTCGCCGACGGGCCGAAAGGAAGCCGTCGATCTCGCGATGCAGCTTGTGCAACAGGGAATTCCTGGGGGCTACTATGACCTGGGCCACTACCTTGAGATCGGGTACGGCGTTCAGCAGGACGTGGGCGCTGCGATGCGCTACATGCGCAAGGCAGCCGATCTTGGCAGTCCAGAAGCCCAGGATTATGTGGCTAGCAAGCTAAATCCCGTTGAAATGGCGCCGGATATTGCTAGAAAAATGTGGCGCTGCGCTGCGGAGCAAGGTTATGGGCACGCGGCAAATCAGCTTGGCGTCGTTTTATCCGTTGATGGTAGGTTCGAGGATGCGCTGTCGGCGTTTCAACTTGGGGTGCAGGCGGGCGAGACGCAATCGGCTTACAGTCTCGAGCAAGCGTTTAGAGGGCCACCGCCGTCCGACAAGATCAATTATCTCGGGCTCGCTAATGATCCCGAGCGATCGAGGCGATATAGACTGATCGGCGACTTTATTGACAGGAACGACGGCCGAAATCCGAAGGTCCCCGATATCGAAAAAATTGTCCCGCTCCCGCCTGCGACGCTACCTGCCTGGGATGGCACATTCCAGTGGGAGAAAGAGCAAGCCGCGGCCAAGCCCCCGGAGAAGCCATCGGACGAACTCGTCAATCGATTGGCAAAGGAGAAGCATCTTGATCCGGCGACAGGCTTGCCGCTACCAGGCTCGACGGCAAAGACATCGGAGCTGGAGCAGCAACCGACTTTGGCAGAAGAGCATGTGGATCGGCTCCCCCTGGGCACAGTTGCACTCACTGGCGACAAATGTCCGGAAGACGGTATCTGGTGCGCAAACCTAGGCGCGCGGCAAGCTACGAATGCGCAACGCCGATTTTCGAAAGGCGAAACATTGCCGCCGCTTGCCATTCAAGCGCCGAGACAGATTGCCATTCTCGACCGTTGGATGGGCGCGAGAGAGCAGCCCGAAAACGTCGTCTGGCAGTTGATGTCATACGTCGATCAGGGATGACATCGCGACGATATATTGCCGCCCCTCCGCGGGACCGCACGGCGCAACCTTGCTGGAAACAAAGCTAATTCGCTTGCAACAGTCGATGCGCGCGGCCGGCACGTGGGCCGCATAAGCGGCTCCGAGCCACGCGCACCGACAACGACGTTTACTTCCGCAACTCCGGCGCATTCGCCAATTCATCCTGCAGCTTCCCGACCGCATCGGCGGTGGCCAACTGCGCAGCCAACCCGAGGTTGTGCTTGAACTGGCTGAATTCCGCATGCCCGTTGCCGGTCACTTTCTTCGTCACGACTTCCTGCCCCGTCGGATCGGTCACCGTGCAAACGAGCGTCACGGAGAAGTCCGTCGGCGGCCACGTCACGAGGCTGTGCGAAGACGAAGTGGTCGTAATCGTCGGCACGATGACGTAGTCGAGGTGGTCCTCGCGAACCACATTGGCATCCGGAGCGGTTTTCAGCTTCTTCACGTTCTTGAACACGTGCCCCAACTCGATGTACAGCGGCAACTCCAGGTCATGATACGGGTGGTAGCTGACCTTGTCGCCGCCGCCGCCCGGCGTAATCACTTCGCGTGCGGACTGCTCTTGCGAAATCACGAGTGCGACGGTCTTGTCGAGCGGCGCGCTCGAGAGCGTCGGAAGTTTGCTCGTGTCGCCGGTAAGCGAAATCTCATGGGCGCAGCCCGACATCAGTGCGATCAGGCCGGTCGCGGCCAGCGTGCGAATCAACATCATCGTTTGGTCTTCCTCGGGGGTGGGTGAATCGTGTTGTAAGTCGAATAGCCAAGAGGCAATCGCAATGACGCGTTATTCGATCGCTTGGCGGAAGGCGGGATCTGCGTAGAGTTGCCCAAGCAGCTTTTGCACGGCAGCGGGATATTCCTCGCGCGCTTTTGGAACGGCAATCATTGCGGCGAATGCCGAATCCCACTGCGTTTGGGCCGATACGACCTTATCGAAGCGCGTTTGGCCGCCGCGTACCACGATGAACCGAGCTGAGAGCGTCGCACCGCCCGTCGCGATGCCGACGTCGATATCGTTTTTGATCAGGGTAGCCTTGATTTCCACGTCGCTTTGCGGTGACAGCTTGCCGGCCATCGTCAGTTCTTTTGTCATCGCATCGGCCAGATAATCGCCGAACGAATGGCCCACTGGCGAGCGCAAGACGTTCGCGCGCAGCGGCACCGGATAGTAGTTGCCCGGACCCGGCGTTGAATCGAATGCGCCGATATGCGCTTTCGCATTCGTTACGCTCTTGAGCGTTTCGATGTTGTCGACGTCAGGGGAATATTGTGGTGCCACAAGCGCGCAAGCGCTGAGCAGTGCGGCAGGCGCGCCAATGAGCAGCAGGCGGGCAAGGCGAACGGCCATGTCAGGTCCTCGTATGGTTCGGTTTATTCGCGTTCTATTCGATTTCTGCCGCCGGCAGCGTTCCGCCTTCTCGGGGCTTCTATCCCCACGGTTTACGGACGGATCAACAAAAACTTTAGGTGAGCCGATGCGCTTGCTTACTTTACGAATGTGTAATCTAAGAGAAAACGTTTGCGCCGCGGGTCTCCACCCCGAACGGGACCCGCAGGCGTCGTGGCGCAAAACGACGAATGGTCGTCCGTATTTGCCGGCATATTTCACCCGAATGCGACCTAATAGTGCTTTGTAAATGATTTACGCTAAGGCGCATAAAAATTGGTTCAAAAACGCACCGACTCTACACATCCGAGCCGCGGCGAACATCGAAATCGGTCGAGTGCGGAGGCTTCATGAAAAGCAGAAGCAGTACGTATCGTTGCGCGGAACCGAAATTAATCGCATCGCTCGTGCGCGGCGCCATCGCCGCGCTGTGCGGCTTCATCTCAGTTGCGCATGCCCATGCGCAGATCCTGCCGAGCGGCGGCAGATTTGTCGCCGGCAGCGGAACGCTCCAGCAAAACGGCAGATCGCTCTCGATCGTGCAGAGCACGCCGCGCGGCATCATCGAATGGAATAGCTTTTCCATCGGCAAGGGCGCTCATGTGACGTTCGATAACGGCAACGGCGCGACGCTCAATCGCGTCACAGGCAGCGATCCCTCGTCGATCATGGGCACGCTTTCCGCCACCGGCAGCCTCTACCTCATCAATCCGCAAGGCATCGTCATCGGATCGAGCGGCGTAGTCTCGACAGGCGGCCGTTTCGTCGCCTCCGCGCTCGATACCGACAACACATCGTTCATGAGCGGCGGCCAAATGGCGCTCATCGGCGTATCTGGCGCGAAAGTCGTCAATCTCGGCAAGATCGGTTCGACGAAAGGCGACGTCTTCCTGATCGCAGACGCTCAAGTCGAAAACAGCGGCACCATTCACGCGCCGAACGGGACGGCCGAGCTCGTGGCCGCGGAAGCGGTCCTGCTGCAGGATGCATCGAGCGGCAAACAAGTGTTTGTCGCACTCGGCGATAAAGGCAGCGTGCTCAATCGCGGCACGATCAGCGCCGCGCAAATTAGCTTGCAGGCCGCGGACGGCAACGTCTTTGCATTCTCAGGCAATCACGCGGCCCTGCGCGCAACGGGCACCGCGACGCGCGATGGCCATATTTGGCTCGTTGCCGATACGGGCCACGTGCAACTGGGCGGACGCATAGCGGCCAAGAACGTCGATGGCTCCGGCGGCACGGTCGATACGGCGGCTGCAAATCTCTCCTTCTTTGGTTGCGGCCCGAGCGTATCGGCCGGCGTCTGGAATGTTTCCATGCCGAGCGTGACGATCGGCGCCGGCATGGCGCACGCATTCTCCCGCAGCCTCGGCAACGGCGCCAGCGTGAACGTGCAAGCGACGGGAGCGCAGGGCGCCGCGGGCGATATCGAGGTGGCGTCCACGGTTGGCTGGAAGGGCGCCGCATCGTTCACGCTGAGCGCTTTCCACAACGTGACCGTCGACAAAGACGTGACGATCAAGAACAAAGGGACCGGCAACTTGATGCTGCGCGCCGATGCCGGTGCGATGGATAACGGCGGCGGCGTCGTCAACAACGGTACGCTCGATTGGTCCAAGAGCACGGGCCTCGTCACGGCGTATTACGACCAGAAGGGCAGCTATACGGCCGGCGCGCAATTGGCCAATACCGCCTGGCGCGCGCCGCAGTACAGCGGCTTGAAGACGCAGATCTCGGCCTATCAATGGGTCAATTCCATGGACGATCTGAACAACGTCGGCGGGGCGGGCAATTACGCGCTGGGCAACGATATCGCGTTGCCGTCTTGGGCCCTGATTGAAATCGGCGGGCCGTTCACCGGCCAGTTCGATGGGATGGGGCGCACGATTTCCAACGCGGTCGATATCACCAACGCGCTGTTCACCACCATCGGTCAAGGCGGCGTCGTGCGCAACTTGAACATCACCAATGCGGTCGGGTCGACGCTGTCCAAAGGTGTGCCGGGCGGCGTGCTCGCCGGCGACAACCAAGGCACGATCGCCAACGTCGTCGTATCCGGATCGATGCAAGGCAACCTCTTCGATTACAGCGCGGGCGGCGCACCGCCGGTTGGTGGCTTGGTCGGCACGAACGAAGGTTTGATCGTGCGCTCGGGCGCGAACGTGGAGGTGTCGAACGCCGGCTTTGCCGGAGGTCTCGTCGGGCAAAATTCCGGCACCATCTTGCAGTCGTACGCGACGGGCGGTGTGAGCGCGCTCACCAATCCGTACAGCGGCGAGACGAATCGCCTGGGCCAAGCGGGCGGCCTCGTAGGCGCCAATTCGGGCACGATCGCGCAGTCTTATGCGACGGGCGCGGTCTCGGGCATATCGCTAGAAGGCGGCGGCCTCGTCGCCGAAAATACCGGCACCATCACGCAATCGTTCGCGAGCGGCAGCGTCAGCGGCGTCGCCGAAGGCACGATGGTGCCCAAGCTAGCGGGCATTGCGGCGGTGAACACCGGAACGATCGACTCGGACGTCTATTGGAACAAAGAGACGAGCGGGCAACCCGCCGGTGGCCCGGGCGTCGCGGTGGCCAATGGGCTCACGAGCGCGCAGATGATCGATCCGGCCAGATTCGCCGGTTGGGACTTCGGGCCGGACGGTGTTTGGGCGATGCCGGCGGCCGCAACGAATCCCGTTCTTCAGTGGCTTCGTTACGGGGCCAACGCCGCGGTCTACATCGATATGCCACGCGTCGACAAATTCCGATACAGCGCGCGTACGCCGAACCGCCACGGTGCGATCTCGGTCGAGAGCCGCACCGTATTCACGAGCGCGCCAAGCGCGGGCGTCGCAATCGTCACCATGTCGCCCAGATGATGTGTGAAGCCGCCGCCCTTGGCGTCGCGGTCTTTGATCGGCGAGAACATCGTGCCGAGAAACAGCATGAAGCCGTCCGGGTACTGATGGTGCGCGCCGCAAGTTTGCGCCACGAGGTCGAGCGGGTCGCGGCTGATCTCGCGCATATGGCTCACGCCTTCGAGCACGAAGCCATCCTCGCCGACGATACGCAGCGACACGCTCGCGGCGCGCACGGCATCGAGCGTGAAGTCGCCATCGAACAGCCGCACGAAGGGACCGATCGCACACGAGCCGTTGTTGTCCTTCGCTTTGCCGAGCAGCAGCGCCGAACGCCCTTCGATATCGCGCAGGTTCACATCGTTGCCGAGCGTCGCGCCGACCACCTGCCCAGTGGCGTTGACGGCCAACACGATTTCAGGCTCCGGATTGTTCCATGCCGAGGTCGGATACAGGCCCACGTCGGCGCCGAAGCCGACCGCCGACATCGCTTGCGACTTAGTGAAGACTTCCGCATCTTCGCCAATGCCCACTTCCATGTATTGCGACCACGCCCCGCGGCGTTTGAGCTCGTCCTTCAAGCGCAGCGCGGCCATTGAACCCGGTTTGATCTGTGCGAGGTCGCTCCCGATGAGCTCGTGCAGCGATGCGCGAATCTCGGCTGCGCGCGCCGGGTCGCCGCCCGCTTGCTCTTCGATCACGCGCTCGAGCAAGCTGACGGCGAAGGTGACGCCGCAGGCCTTGATCGCCTGCACGTCGCAGGGCGCCAGCAAGCGCGGCGACGCGCCTGGCTCACCCGCAGCGCCGGCGAGCAGCGCCTGGACGGGGCCGAGGGATTCGCCCGGCGCGCGGCGCGCAAACGCGGCGGCGTCGTCGCGATCGAACAGGTCGCTCGTCGTAGGGGCACAGGACGTGATGTCGAATGCCTCGCCGCCGCGAACGACGACGACGGACGGTCCGTCGATGGGCGCGCCCCGCCAGACGCGGCCGACGAGGACCGCCCGATCGAGGTCCGAGGGGAGACAAGAAGCGGGGTCGATATGCATAAGGATGGGTTGCGTTGAGGACTCAATGAGAATGGCGCGGATCGCCGCGGGTCTCGATCACTTTGAGGTAAAGCGTGGCGGGCTCGAGGCACCCGCCGGTCGATAGTTGCCCCACGAACTGCCGGTAGATTTCTTGCCACGGCGTTTGCGATTCCGGCATGCTCGGCGGCGCTTCCGCTCGGCGCTGCGCGAGCTGCGCTTCATCCACGAGCAACTCGACGCGCCGCGCATTCAGATCGACACGGACGCGATCGCCCGTGCGCATCAGCGATAGCCCGCCCCCGGCCGCCGATTCGGGCGACATGTTCAAGATCGAAGGGCTTGCGGAGGTTCCGCTTTGCCGGCCGTCGCCCATGCACGGCAACGACGTCAGGCCGCGCTTCACGAGCGCGGCAGGCGGGGCCATATTGACGACTTCGGCGCTGCCCGGATAGCCGAGCGTGCCGCAGCCGCGCATGACGAGTATGCAGCGCTCGTCGATCTCCAGAGACGGATCGTCGATGCGCGCACGATAGTCTTCGGGGCCGTCGAACACGACGGCGCGCGCCTCGAATGCATTCTCGTCGCCCGCCTCGCTCAGGTAGGTCTGGCGAAACGCTTCGCCGACGACCGACATCTTGATGATGGCGCTGTCGAAGAAGTTGCCCGAGAGCACGATGAAGCCCGCGCCGTGCTTCAAAGGTTTGGAGAACGAACGAATCACGTCCCCGTCGGCATCGGGCGCTGCCTGCGCGATATCGCCGATGGTGCGGCCCGATACGGTCAGGCAGCCGCCGTGCAGCAAGCTTGCTTGCGCGAGCTGGCGCAGCACGGCCGGCACGCCGCCCGCACGGTGGAAGCTCTCGCCCAGGTACTCGCCCGCGGGCATGCAGTTGGCGAGCAACGGCACGTTGGCGCCAAGGCGCTGCCAATCGTCGAGCGTGAGCTCGACGCCCATGTGGCGTGCGATCGCGATCAGATGCGGCGGGCAGTTCGTCGAGGCGCCGAGCGCCGAGGCGACGACGATCGCGTTTTCGAACGCCTCGCGCGTGAGGATGTGCGAGGGCCGGATGTCCTCGCGCACGAGCTCGACGATACGTTTGCCGGTGGCGTAGGCCATTTGCCCGCGCTCTCTATACGCCGCCGGAATCGACGCACAGCTGGGCAAGGACATGCCGAGCGCTTCGGCCAAGCTGTTCATCGACAGCGCCGTGCCCATCGTGTTGCAGTGGCCGATGGACGGCGAGGCCGCGGCCGTGAGCCGCATGAAGCCTTCGTAGTCGATGTCGCCCGCGGCTAGCAAGTTGCGCGCATGCCAAATGACGGTGCCCGAGCCGACCCGCTGGCCTTCGAACCAGCCGTCGAGCATGGGGCCGCCCGACAGCACGATGGCCGGCATATCGACCGTCGCCGCGGCCATCAAGCCGGCCGGTGTGGTCTTGTCGCAACCGGTGGTCAAGACCACGCCATCGAGCGGATACCCGTGCAGGATTTCGACGAGCCCGAGGTAGGCGAGATTGCGATCGAGCGCCGCGGTGGGGCGGCGGCTTTGCTCGGCCAGCGGGTGGACGGGGAACTCCATCGGAATGCCGCCCGCATCGCGGATACCCGCTTTTGTGCGCGCGGCCAGCTCGATGTGATGCCGGTTGCAGGGGGCGAGATCGCTGCCCGTTTGCGCGATGCCGATGATCGGCCGGCCCGATTGCAGTTCTTCGCGCGTTAGGCCGTAGTTCATGAAGCGCTCGACATAGAGCGCGGTCATGTCGGCATGGGTCGGGTCGTCGAACCAGTTTTGACTGCGCAGCCGGCGAGTGGGCGTCGATGACATAAGTGTTCAGTTCTCCTAATGAAAGCCTAGCGAGGCTCGCAGCCGTTCACGCCGCGCGCACGAGCCCCCGCATGAGGACGTTTTGGGGCAAGCCCGGCACCGGGGAGCGAAACGCGAACAAGCCGCCCGCGAGCGTTTCGCGTTCGCGCTTGGCCTCGCTGAGCCCCTTGAGGGCCGTCGTCACATAGGCGGTGCGCAGATCGTCGCCGCCGAACACGAGCTTGGTGATGTTGGAACACGGAAAAGCGACGGTGTCGATCTGCGTGCCGTCGTTGGAATAGCGTTCGATGCACCCGCCGCCGAACAGCGAGACCCATAGGCAACCTTCGGCGTCCACGGCCATACCGTCGGGATGCGCCGTGCCTTGCACATGGATGAACGCGCGCTTATTGGAGATCGCACCGCGCTCGTCCAGGTCGAACGCGTAAATGGTTCGCCCGAGCGTGTCGGTGTGATAGAGCGTGCGTCGATCGGGACTCGTCGCGGGGCCGTTCGTGATCACATAGCCATCGTCGCAGCGCTCGATCGCGCCTGAGTCGCCCACGCGGTAAAGCGCACCCGTGGGCGCCTCTTCCTCGTCGTCCATCGAACCGAACCACAAGTAGCCTTGCGGGTCGACGAAGCCGTCGTTCAGGCGGTTTGCGGCGACGTCGCGCTCAACGTCCTTGAGCTTGTCGAAGGCGCCCGTGTGCGCATCGAATCGATACAGTCCCTTGCGCAGCCCGCAGACGAACGCACCGTCCGCGCTCGGGACGACGAAGCAGGCCTCGCTCGGCGCGGGCCAGGTCATCGTCTCGCGCGTCTCGGTGCTATAGCGGTGAACGTGCTTGCGCTTGATGTCGACGAAATAGACAGCTTTGTCGCGGCTGCTCCATACCGGTCCCTCGCCGAGTTCGGCGCCTAGCGGCCAAATACATTCCGGTGAAATCATGAAGATGCTCCATACCACCCCGCATCGACGAAGTATTCGCGTCCCGAGCAGCGCGAGCCGTCTTCGGATGCGAGAAACAAGGCCATTCTTGCGACATGCTCGGGCTCGACCCGCTCGGGCAGGCATTGGTCGGCGACGAGCTTCGCCTCGCTTTCGGGCGATTGCCACAGCTTCATCTGTCTCGGCGTACGGACGGCCCCCGGGATGATGGCGTTGACGCGGATGCCGCACGCGCCCAGTTCCCGGGCGAGTGCACGCGTGAGGCCTTCGATGCCGGCCTTGGCCGTCATATAGATCGAAAGGCTCGGCAGCGCAAGGTGCCACGAGATCGAGCCGAGATTGAGAATCACCCCTTTACCCGCAGTCTTCATGCCGGAGGCTGCATGTTGGGCGCAAAAAAATTGGTGCCGCAGATTGACGGCGATGCGCTCGTCCCAATAGGCGGGCGTAATCGCGCCGAACGGGTGGCGGTCGTCGCTCGCCGCGTTGTTCACGAGGACGTCGATCGCACCCGCTTTGGCTGCGATGGCGGCAAATACGCGTTCGATCGCGTCGGTGTCGCGCAAGTCGCAGCGGTGGAACGTGGGCGGGTAGGCGCAATCCCGTAGGCTTTGCACGAGCGCTTCGGAATCGCTCTCGGCAATGTCGAGAAAAAATACACGCGCCCCTTGGCGGGCGAACGCTTCGACGATCGCCGCGCCGATACCGCTGCCGCCTCCCGTAACGACGACGTTTTGACCGGCCAGGCTCGGATAAATGGCGTACGACATGCGAAATTCCATGGTTGAAGAAAATGCCGCGCGCTGCGCGGCTGCGTTGCAGCGCAACACGGGTCGCACAAGCTCGGGTTTTTCCCTACCGCCGGTTGGTGCGTGAAACGACGTCGATCCACACCGCGAGGACAAGGATCGCGCCTTTCGCGATCATTTGCCAGTACGCATCGACGTCGAGCATCGACATGCCGTTGTCCAGACTCGCCATGACGAGTGCGCCGATGAGTGCGCCGTAGACGGTGCCTGAGCCGCCGCGCATCGACGTGCCGCCGATGAAGCAGGCCGCGATCGCGTCGAGCTCGCCCATCGTGCCCGCCGACGGCGAGCCCGCAGCGAGCCGTGCGGTATTGACGATGCCCGCGAATGCGCACATGAGCCCCATCAGCGCGAAGATCGCGAGCTTGACGCGGTTCGTATCGACCCCCGACAGCCGCGTGGCTTCGAGATTGGAGCCGACCGAGTAGATTCGGCGCCCGAACACGGTTTGCGTGGCGACCCAGGTGAACACCCCGAGCAGCAGCAAGACGAGCAACACCGGCACCGGAAGCCCGCCGTAGCTGTCGAGCGTCGCGACGAACGCAAAGATGATGGCGCCTGCGCCTACGATCTTCACGCCGTCTTGCCAGAGCGGCGGAACGGGCAAGTCGTAGCGGCGCCGATTGCCGCGCTGGCGCGCCGTCACGAACGCGAGCACGCCGAACAGCAGCAGGGCGAGCGCATCGCCCACAAGGCGCGGCAGATAGCCCTGGCCGAGAAAGACGAAGCGATCGGAGACGGGGGCGATCGTCGCGCCGCCTGTGATGCCCAGCAGGACGCCGCGATAGGCGAGCATGCCGCCCAGGCCCACGATGAACGAGGGGACGCGCCGATAGGTCGATAGCCAGCCGTTGAACACCCCGGCCAGTACGCCGAGCGCCAGGACGGCGGGGATCGTCGCTTCGATCGGCCAGTGGCGATTGGCGTCGAGGATCGCCGCGATGCCGCCGAGCAACCCGAGCAATGAGCCGACCGACAGATCGATTTCACCCGCGATGATGACGAACACCATGCCGCACGCGAGCGTGCCGCTGATCGCCATCTGCCGCAGCAAATTCGACAGGTTGCGCGGCGTGGCGAACGCGCCGTGCGTGAGTACCGTAAAGAACAACCAAATGAGCGCGACGGCCAGCAGCAGCGCAAGAATCTTGTAGCGCGCGAACCATTGGCGCACGCGGTCCGCGCCGCCTTGGGCGGTGTCGCCGCGCAGGCGAGTGGAGGAAAGGTCGGGTGTCATACGGGAGCCGTTTCGTTGGGGGGCAAGGCCGCGGCCCGGTGTGCCGGTTCGATGGCGGCCGTGAGAATGGCCTCTTGCGTGAGGCCGTCGTTCAGGAAGTTGCCGCGCAGCTCGCCTTCACCCATGACGAGCACGCGATCGGCGAGGCCGAGCACTTCGGGCAATTCGGAGGAGACGACGACAATCGCCATGCCTTGCTTGGCGAGCGCGAAGATCAGCTTGTAGATTTCATACTTTGCGCCGACGTCGACGCCGCGCGTCGGCTCGTCGAGGATCAGCACTTTCGGTTCGGTCAGCAACACGCGCGTGAGCACGGCCTTTTGCTGATTGCCGCCCGACAGATTGGCGATCGGCAAGAACGGATGCGCGGCGCGCACCGACAGTTGCCTCATCGACTTGTGGATCGTGTCGAGCTCGGCGGCCGCGTCGATCGAGCCCCGTTTGACGAAGCGCCGCAGCACCGAGAGCGTGATGTTGTGGCCCACGCCGAGGTCCGGCACGATGCCATGCGCTTTGCGGTCTTCCGGCGCCATGCCGATGCCGGCCCGGATCGCATCGCCCGGTGCGCGCACGGCGATCGGCTTGCCTTCGACGAGCACCGTGGCGCGGCTCGTGCCCGGATACGCGCCGAAGATCGCCTGCATGAGCTCGGTGCGGCCCGAGCCGACGAGCCCGGCCACGCCGAGGATCTCGCCGCGCCGTACGCTGAAGGAGACGTCGTCCACGCGTTTGCGGCGCGGGTTGGTCACGTCGAAGCAGGTGACGTTGCGCGCTTCGAGCACGACCTCGCCGATCTCGTGCGCCTCGCGCGGGAACAGGTTCGTGATCTCGCGCCCCACCATCAAAGCGACGATGCGCGGGGCCGGCATGGCGGCGAGCGGAGCCGTTTCCACATGCCGCCCGTCGCGGATCACCGTGACCGTGTCGCAGACGGCTTCGACTTCGTCGAGCTTGTGCGAGATGTAGATGCAAGCGACGCCGCGGCGCTTCAAGTCGCGCACGATGTCGAGCAGGATGCGCGTCTCGGCCGCCGTCAACGACGAGGACGGTTCGTCGAGGATCAACAACCGCGCGTCCTTGTTGAGCGCCTTCGCAATTTCGATGAGTTGCTGATGCCCGCCGCCGAAGTTCAGCACCGGCTGCGCGACGTTGATGCCCTCGATGCCCAGGCTTCGGAGCAACTCGTCGGCGCGCCGATGCATTGCCGCATAGTTCATGCGGCCGCCGGGCAGCGTGATCTCGTTGCCGAGGAAAATGTTCTCGGCCACCGAGAGCTCCGGCACGAGCATGAGTTCCTGGTGGATGATGACAATGCCCGCGCGCTCGGTGTCGCGCACGCTCGATGCCTTGAGCGGCGCGCCGTCCCAGATGATTTCGCCGTCCCAGGTTCCGTGCGGATACACGCCCGAGACGATTTTCATGAGGGTGGATTTGCCCGCGCCGTTCTCTCCGCATAGGCCGACGCACTCGCCGGGCGACACCGATAGGTGGATGCCGTCGAGCGCCTTCACGCCCCCAAAAGTCTTGACGATGCCATTGAGCGATAGCAACGGTTGTGCTTGCGCCATGCGTCTCGTTCCTTGATTCGACTAAACAGGCGCCGATGCCGCGCGGCCTCATTCCAAGCAGGCCGCGCGATCGCATCGGGCGTTATTGGCTCGAGAGCTGCGCTTGCGTATAGAAGCCGTCTTTGACGACCACATCGACGTTCTTCTTGGTCAGCACGGTTGGCTGCAGCAAGATGGTGTCGACCTTCTTCTTGCCGTTGTCGTACTGCGCGTTGAACTGCGGCTTCACGCCTTTCGCGAGATCGACCGACAGTTGGGCCGCTTGGGTGGCGATCAGCTTGATCGGCTTATAGACGGTCATCGTCTGTGTCCCGGCGATCACGCGCTTGACGGCGGCAAGATCGGCATCCTGACCCGAGATAGGCACTTTGCCCGCCAGCTTTTGCGCGGCCAGCGCCTGAATCGCGCCGCCGGCCGTGCCGTCGTTGGACGCGACGATCGCATCGATCTTGTTGCTGTTGGCCGTGAGCGCATCCTCGACGATGCGCAGCGCCGTGGCCGCGCTCCATTCGGGCACCCACTGCTCGCCGACCACCTTGATGTCGCCGCGATCGATCGCGGGCTTGAGCACCTTCAACTGGCCTTCGCGCAGCATCTTGGCGTTGTTGTCGGTCGGCGCGCCGCCGAGCAGGAAGTAGTTGCCTTTGGGCTGGGCATCGTAGACGCCCTTGGCTTGCAGTTCGCCCACCTTTTCGTTGTCGAACGAGATGTAGGCGTCGACGTCGGCATCGAGAATCAGGCGGTCGTACGACACGACCTTGATGCCGGCCTTCTTGGCCTCGGCGACGACATTGCCGAGCGTCTTCGAATTGAACGGCACGATGACGATCACGTCGACGCCGCGCGAAATCAAGTTCTCGATCTGCGAGATTTGCCGCTCTTCGCTCGCGTCGGCCGATTGCACCGATACGGTCGCGCCGAGCTTTTGCGCGGCGGCGACGAAATAATCGCGGTCGCGCGACCAGCGTTCGACGCGCAGATCGTCGATGCAAAAACCGATGACGGGATGATCCTTACTCGCGTGCGCGAGCGGTGCGGCCAGCGTGATGCTCGCGAGGACCGCGCCTGCGACGAGCGAACCTAAGATGGACCGACGCTTTGCGAATGCCATGTCTCCACTCCATTTTTGTATATTGGGCGTCGCCTGTATTGCCGATTAGAAATAGCCGTGCGCGCGGCGACTCGCGCGAGCCCAGGCCGATGCCTGCGGTGGCCGGCCGGCACGCCGTTCATCGAGCGGCGGCCGGTTATCGGAGTGCGGCCATGGTGCCAGCGGGGCCGCGCCGGCCACAATTGCGAAATTGCGCAGCGGCGCTAACGTTTCTTGCCGGTGCGCGAGCCGTTTCCCGCAGGCGCGGCATTCCCGCCTAGAATCGCGGGTAGCGTTCCATTAGTTAGTTCGATCACGCGCACGGCGGCCCAAGGCAGCCGGGGCGGGCTGCCCGGCCACTCGCGGCGCCATCGACGAGCGAGCGCAATCAATACAATAGGAGACGATCTCATGCGCGAGCACGAACGCGCTGCAGCACCGAGAGCCAGGCTCGCGCGATGACCAAACCGGCCATGCAGCAGAAGGCGCATCGTATTGCGCTGCTGTTCAATGCGAACAAAGTCTACGACCGCGAGATCATCGCGGGCGTCGGCCAATATCTGCTTTCCACGCGCGTGGGCTGGAATCTCTTTCTCGAAGAAGACTTCCGCTGCCGCCTCGCAGGCATCGAGCGTTTCGACGGCGATGGCATCATCGCGGACTTCGACGACCCAGCCGTCTGCGATGCGCTCGCGCGCTGCCCTCTGCCGATAGTGGCCGTCGGTTCGTCGTTCGAGGATCCTTCGCACTATCCGTCGGGCGTGCCTTATATCGCCACCGATAATCTGAAGCTCGTTTCGCTCGCCTACACCCATTTGATCGAGGCGGGACTCAGGCACTTCGCGCTCTACAGCCTGCCGCCCGCGAACGAGCACCGCTGGGCCCACCAACGCGAGCTGGCGTTTGCGCGGCTGCGCGAGGCCGATGGGCGCACGCGCGAGCAGATCGATGCCGAGATCTATCGCGGGCTATCGACGAGCGCGCCAACCTGGAACCAAGCGATCGAGCAATTGACCCAGTGGCTCGACGCACTGCCCAAGCCCGTGGGCGTGATTGCCGTGACCGACGCGCGGGCGCGGCATCTGTTGCAAGCGTGCTTGATCGCCGGTATTCCCGTGCCCGAGGATGTGGCCATCATCGGCATCGACAACGATCCGCTCACGCGCACGCTGACGCGCATCCCCTTGTCCTCGGTCATCCAAGGCACCGAGGAAATGGGCCGAACCGCCGCGCATTTGCTGCATCAGATGCTGCACGGCGCGCGTTTCCCGGGCCGCACGATTCTCGTGCCGCCGGTCGGCATCAACGTGCTCGATTCGACGAAACATCAGCCACTTGCGAGCCCCTACGTCGCGCGGGCGCGGCATTTCATTCGGCAGTACGCGTGCCAAGGCATCCGCACCGATCAGGTGGCCGATTACGTGGGCGTGTCGCGCTCCTCGCTCGAAGAGCATTTCCGGCGCGAATTGCAATGCACCGTTCACCAGGAAATACTGCGGCAAAAGCTTGATGCGGCCAAGGCGCTGCTCGTCAAGCGCGACGTGTCGAGCATCGATGTCGCCGTGCGCTGCGGCTTCAAATCGGTGCAGTATTTGCACGCGGTATTTCGCCGGGAGCTCGGGTGCACGCCGCGCGAATACCAACTGCGCGCGAGTGCGCAAGAGACAATCTGAACGGAGCCTGCGGGGCGCCGTATTCCACCCTTTTCACCCGACATTCAAACCCTACCCGTCCCTATGATGAGCACTGCCAAGTTGTCGCACGAACCGTGGGGCGTACTGCCCGATGGCCAAACCGTCGATCTTTTCACGCTGCGCAACGCGCATGGCATGCGCGTGTCCATCAGCGAACTGGGCGGCGCGATCGTCTCCTGGCATGCTCCGGACCGCGCGGGCCGGCTTGGCGACATCATGCTCGGACACGACACGCCCGCCGATTACTGGGCCGCGACCTCGTACATGGGCGCGCTGGTCGGGCGCTGGGCCAATCGCATCGCCCGCGCGCGCTTCACGCTCGACGGCATCGAGCACAACGTCGATCGCAACGAGGGCGAGAACTCGCTGCATGGCGGCGCAACGGGTTTTCATCGCGCGCTGTGGCAAGCGCGCGAAGACGATGGCGCGCTCGTGCTGACGCTCGATTCGGAAGAGGGCGACGCCGGGTTTCCCGGGAACGTGCGCGTGCAAGTGCGCTACACGCTCGACGATGACGGCGAATTGACGATCGACTATCGCGCGACGACCGATGCCCCCACGCCGCTGAACCTGACCAGCCACGGGTACTTCAATCTGGCCGCGCAGGCGGGCGCCGATATCAAGGGCCACGTGCTGTCGATCGATGCCGATGCGTTTTTCGAAGTGGACGAGGGCCTGATTCCCGTGAGGCAGACGGCCGTCGCCGGCAAGGCGTTCGATTTTCGCGAGGCCGCGCCGATCGGCGCGCGGCTCGAATGGCCCCATGAGCAACTCTCGCTCGCGCGCGGGTTCGATCATTGCTATGTCCTGCGCGAGTCGCGGCCGGCGCTGCGCGAGGTCGCGCGGCTCTATGAGCCGGCGAGCGGGCGCGTGATGACGGTATCGACCGATCAGCGCGGCTTGCAGTTCTACTCGGGCAATTATTTGGAAGGCGTGCGCGGACGCAATGGAATGACGTATGGCGCGCACGCCGGGCTTTGCCTCGAAGCGGGCGGCTTTCCCAATCAGATCAACATGGCCGACCGTGAAGACGTGATCTCCCGCCCGGACAAGCCGTATCGGCAGATCACGAAGTATCGCGTCGGCGTGCTCGTCTAGCGGCGCTATGACACACGCATGTATCGACACACTTCGTGCTCGGCACGAATGCCGGGGTGCGCGCGCGTGGCTTGCCAAAGGGGCGACTTTCCGACACTGCCGTGTTGTGCATAGTGGCCCCGCGCCAATGCGATGCGGTGCGCCTCGGCGCTGGTCCAGCGCGCGAAGTTGAGCACAGTGGCTTCATCGGTGGTGGCAAAGAAGTTCGCCGAAATCAAGCCGTCGGGCGGCTCGGCGTCACCATTGAGCGCAAGCAGGACGCGGTCGATCCAGCTCGTTTGGATCACGGGGTTGGGTTTTTCGAGCGGCTGGCGCACGAGCACGAGACACTCGCCCGGCCCGCTGCGTCCCGAGGTCCAGGCGCCCGCGGGCGTGGCCACGTCGACCCAGGCCGGCGTGGCTTCGCCGCGCAGCGGCTCGATTGCATGGGCGATGGCGTCGACGATGGTGCGCTCGGCCGCCTCGAAGCGGTTCACGCGCCATGCAGCGACGAACAGCAGGGCATTGGCATCGACGTCGCGGAAAACATCGGCGAGGGTGCCCGTGGGCACGGCGCGCGAACGTTCGATGAGCGGCTCCATCGCGCGTTCGAGCGCGTCGCTGGAGGCGAACTGCACCCGGCCCGCAGCCAACAGGCGAATGTCGGGGTCGGTGCAGCAGAAACGGTTCGACATGAAGTTTCTCCTCTGTTTTGCTGCCGGCGCAATCGACTACGTCACGTTTCGTTAGACGAGCGAGAGGCGCGCCGCTATTCCCGTCGAGGTTAACGATGTATGAGTTAACTATGGACGCGTGCGGCGCGTACGTAGTTCATCGCGCATAAGAGTAAGTTAGCGCTTCTTGGTCGAAGCTGCAGGATCGCCGCTTCGCAAGCGCGGTCATTTGACAACACCCATACGCTCGCGTAAATTTCGCGCACGCGTCGGGAGAGCGTGTTCGCGGCAGGGTTTTCACCCGCCGGGGCGCCGCCGAAGGGGCACACCCGCAAACTCTCAGGCAAAAGGACCGACCGCGTCGAAGGGCTTGCGCATCGCGCGGCTTTTCGCACTCTGGAGAGAGGCGGTAGCTCGCAACGGCACGGCGGCATGATTCCGACGCCGCCCCTGCTGGCAAGCCGCCCACCGAAGGGGCGCGCGCAGCGCTGAAAGAGGGAAATCTTTTTCGGCGGCGCAATCTCTCAGGTATCGAGGACAGAGGGGTCATGCACCGTATAGGTCGCGTATTGCAGCTATCGAGCTGTGCGCGTAAATCGGCCGGCATGGCCCTTTTTTGTTTTCGCCTATACCTTTGCGCGCCGAGGCCCCGATGACCGAACTCAAACATACCCCGCTCAACGCCGTTCACCGTGCCCTCAATGCGCGCATGGTCGATTTCGGCGGCTGGGACATGCCTGTCAATTACGGCTCGCAGATCGACGAACACCATGCCGTGCGCGGCGATGCGGGCATGTTCGACGTGTCGCACATGTGCGTCGTCGATTTCACGGGGGCGCGCGCTCGCGCGTTCTTCGAATATGCGCTCGCCAACAACGTCGGCAAGCTGCAGACGCCGGGCCGTGCACTGTATTCGTGCATGCTCAACGAGCGGGGCGGCGTCATCGACGATCTGATCGTCTACTTTTTCTCCGACGAATGCTTCCGGGTCGTGGTCAACGCCGGCACCGCGGAAAAAGACATCGCGTGGTTCAACCGTTTGAATGCCGAGCGCGGCTTCGGCGTGACGATCACGCCGCGCCGCGATTTCGCGATCGTCGCCGTCCAGGGGCCGAACGCGCGCGCCAAAGTGTGGCACGTCCTGCCGTCGGCGCGCAGCGCGACCGAGCCGCTCAAGCCATTCAACGCGGCGCGCGTGAGCGACGCCGCTTTCGGCGATCTGACGATTGCTCGCACGGGCTATACGGGCGAAGACGGATTCGAAATCATCGTGCCCGCGCAGCATGTCGCCGCACTCTGGCAGGCGCTGCAAGCGGCGGGCGTGCGTCCATGCGGGCTTGGCGCGCGCGATACGCTGCGGCTCGAAGCCGGCATGAATCTGTACGGCCAAGACATGGATGAAGATGTTTCCCCTCTCGATGCCGGCCTCGCTTGGACGGTCGATCTGACCGCCCCCCGGGAATTCGTAGGCCGGGCGGCGCTCGAGCAAAACGGCACGCGCAGCGATTTCGTCGGACTGATTTTGCAGAAGGAAGACGGCAAGGCCGGCGGTGTGCTGCGCGCGCATCAGACCGTGGTGACGCCGCACGGCGAAGGCGAAATCACGAGCGGCACGTTTTCGCCGTCGATGCAGGAATCGATCGCCTTTGCTCGTGTGCCCAAAGGCGTGAAGCCGGGCGATCTCGTGCAGGTTCAGATTCGGGGCAAAGCGCTGCCCGCAAGCGTGGTAAAACTGCCGTTCGTGCGCAACGGCAAGGTGCTTGCCGCCTAACGGGCCTTGCGCGCGTTTTTCGGTCCTTACGCTTTCAATTCAACGCATGTCCTATTTCACCAGGAGCAACACATGAGCAACGTCCCGGCCGATCTGAAATACACCGAAGAACACGAGTGGGTCAGAACCGAAGCCGACGGCACGGTGACGGTGGGTATCACCGATCACGCGCAAGAGACGCTCGGCGATATCGTCTTCCTCGAACTGCCGGCAGTCGGCAAGAGCTTCGCGGCCGGTGACGCCGTGGGCGTCGTCGAATCGGTCAAGGCGGCTTCCGACATCTATGCGCCGGTCTCGGGCGAGGTCGTGGCCGTCAACGAAGCGCTCGTCGATACGCCCGATGCGGTCAACCAAGACGCTTATGCGAGCTGGCTCTTCAAGGTCAAGCTCGGCGCTGGCGCCGCGCTCGACAAATTGCTCGACGCCGACGGCTACGAGAAGCTCGTAGGCTAACCCTTTCTCTCGTTTTTGCCGCGCGGCGCTTCCGGCATGCTTGACGCCGAACCGCCGCGCCCCAGCCCCGCCCTATCATGAAGCTCGAACACCCGGATCGTCTGATGAACCGCACCCCCCTCTCGCTCGCCGCGCTCGAAGTGCATGACGCCTTCGCCGAGCGGCACATCGGTCCGGACAGCGCGGACCAGCGCATGATGCTGGCCGCGCTCGGTTTCGAATCGCGCGCCGCGCTGATCGATGCGGTGATCCCGCGTGCGATCCGCCGCACCGATGCGCTGCCGCTCGGCCCGTTCGCCGAGCCGCGCAGCGAGGCCGAGGCGCTGGCCATGCTGCGCCAGCTCGCAGACAAGAACGAGGTGTTCCGCTCCTTCATCGGGCAGGGCTACTACAACACGCACACCCCGGCCGTCATTCTGCGCAACGTGCTGGAAAACCCGGCGTGGTACACGGCCTACACGCCGTATCAACCGGAAATCTCGCAAGGCCGGCTCGAGGCGCTGTTGAACTTCCAGCAGATGATCGGCGACTTGACGGGGCTCGAGATCGCGAATGCATCGCTGCTCGACGAGGCGACGGCGGCCGCCGAAGCGATGACGCTCTTGCAACGCGTCGGCAAAGCCAAATCGAACCTGTTTTACGTGGCCGACGACGTGCTGCCGCAAACCATCGAAGTCGTGCGCACGCGCGCGGAGCCGATCGGCATCGAAGTGAAAGTGGGGCCGGCGCACGAAGCGGCCGCCGCGAACGCGTTCGGCGTCTTGCTGCAATACCCGGGCGCGAGCGGCGACGTGCGCGACTATCGCGCCTTGACCGAGGCCGTGCATGCGGCGGGCGGCCATGTCGTGGTGGCGGCCGATCTGCTCGCACTGACCCTTTTGACGCCGCCGGGCGAATGGGGCGCGGACGTCGCTGTCGGCACCTCGCAGCGCTTCGGCGTGCCCGTGGGGTTCGGCGGCCCGCACGCCGCTTATATGGCGGTGCGCGACACGTTCAAGCGTCAAATGCCGGGCCGGCTCGTGGGCGTGACGGTCGATGCCCAGGGCAAGAGCGCGCTGCGCCTCGCGCTGCAGACGCGCGAGCAACATATTCGCCGCGAGAAGGCCACCTCGAACGTATGCACGGCGCAAGCGCTGCTCGCAATCATGGCGAGCATGTATGCGGTCTATCACGGGCCGCAAGGACTCAAGACGATTGCGCAGCGCGTGCATCGCATCGCGAGCCTGCTCGCCGCGGGCGTGAAGCAGCTCGGCTATGCGCTCGTGAACGACACCTTCTTCGACACGATGACGATCGAAACCGGCGCGCGCACGGCCGCCGTTCACGACGCGGCCAAGCGCATGCGCATCAACCTGCGCCGCGTGAGCGACACGCGCGTGGGCGTATCGATCGACGAAACTACCAAGCGCGCCGATTTGACCGATCTCTTGAGCGTGTTCGCGAACGCAGCGGGCGCAATCGACGTGCCGCACGTCGACGTGCTCGACACGGCGCTCACCCGCGCGCAGGAGGAAGGCCGCGCGAGCGAGGCGGCCGCGCTTCCGGCGACGCTCGTGCGCACGAGCGCCTATCTGACGCACCACGTTTTCAACCGTCACCATTCGGAGACGGAGATGCTGCGCTATCTGCGTAGCCTGGCCGATAAGGATCTCGCGCTCGATCGTTCGATGATCCCGCTTGGCTCGTGCACGATGAAGTTGAACGCGACTTCGGAGATGCTGCCCGTCACGTGGCCCGAGTTTTCGCAGATCCATCCGTTCGCGCCGGCCGAGCAGACGGTCGGCTACCGCGAGATGATCGACGAGCTCGAGCAGATGCTGGTCGCCGCGACGGGCTATGCGGCCGTGTCGCTGCAGCCCAACGCCGGCTCACAAGGCGAGTACGCCGGCTTGCTCATCATCCACGCCTATCACGCTTCGCGCGGCGAAGGCCACCGCGACGTCTGCTTGATTCCGGCGTCGGCTCACGGGACGAACCCGGCGTCGGCGCATATGGCGGGCATGAAAGTGGTCGTGGTGGGGTGCGACGAACAGGGCAACGTCGACATTGCCGATCTCAAGGCGAAGGCGGCCGAGCATGCGGCCAACCTGGCGGCGATCATGATCACGTACCCGTCGACGCACGGCGTATTCGAGCAGAACGTGCGCGAAATTTGCGAGATCGTGCATGCGCACGGCGGCCAGGTGTATGTCGATGGCGCCAATATGAACGCGATGGTCGGGCTCACGGCGCCGGGCCAGTTCGGCGGCGACGTCTCGCACTTGAACTTGCACAAGACGTTCTGCATTCCGCATGGCGGTGGCGGCCCCGGCATCGGCCCCGTGGCGGTCGGCGCGCACTTGGCGCAGTTCCTGCCCAATCAGATCTCGTCGGGCTATCGCCGCGCCGAGAACGGCATTGGGGCCGTATCGGCTGCGCCCTATGGGTCGGCTTCGATTCTGCCGATCTCGTGGATGTACATCGCGATGATGGGCGCGAAGCAATTGACGGTGGCGACCGAAGTCGCGATTTTGAATGCGAACTATGTCGCCAAGCGCCTCGCGCCGCACTATCCCGTGCTCTACGCCGGCCCAGGCGGGCTCGTTGCGCACGAGTGCATTCTCGATCTGCGCCCGGTCAAGGAGACGAGCGGGATCACGGTCGACGACGTGGCCAAGCGTTTGGCCGATTACGGCTTCCATGCGCCGACGATGAGCTTCCCGGTGCCCGGCACGCTGATGGTCGAGCCGACGGAATCAGAACCGAAGGAAGAACTCGATCGCTTCATCGAGGCGATGATCGCGATTCGTGAGGAAATCCGGGCCGTGGAGGAAGGGCGGATCGACCGCGAGGACAATCCGCTCAAGCATGCGCCGCATACGGCGGCCGTCGTGACGGCCGATGCATGGCCGCATGCCTATTCGCGTGAGTTGGCGGCCTATCCGCTGCCGTCGTTGGTGGCGCGCAAGTATTGGCCGCCGGTGGGTCGCGCGGACAACGCTTATGGGGATCGCAATTTGTTCTGTTCGTGCGTGCCGGTGGCTGATTACGCGTAACGGCGTAGGCCGCGAGCGCGACCGCGCGTCCTTCGTCGTCAATACGGGCTACCATTCGTCTCCGAAATCAAGCCAATGAAGGAGCGACGGATGGGGCAAGCGGCCGACACCAAATTGACATCGCGGGCATCGCTTGCGGCGTGCCTGTTCGCCTGCGCGGCCGTGTTCGTCCCCGTCGATTCGGCGCGCGCGGCGATGAACCTCTGCGCGGCCCCTGCGATGCAAACGAGCGAGCGCACGAGCGCCGCGCCCATTGCGCAAGGGCTCGTCAAACGCGTGGCGGCGCGATTGAACGATCAGCCCAAGCCGCTCGCACGGCTGCACACTGAAGGCACTTTGCCGCACGAAGGCATCTACGACGAGAGCATCGCCGCGGAGCAAGACCTGGCGCTCATGCGCGATGCGGCGCTCGTTTGGCGGGCGACGGGCGACGAGCGGTACCTGCGCCTCGTCGATCGATTCTTGTTCGCCTGGGCGAGCACCTATCAACCGAGCTTCGACCCGATCGACGAGACGCATTTCGACGCGATGATCCTCGCGTACGACATGACGGCGAGCGCGTTGTCGGTGAAGACGCGCAACGCGGCCTCCGCGTTCATCGCCAAGCTCGCGAACGGCTACGTCGAGCGCGTCGATGCACAGCCGCGTCCGCTCACGGGCACGTACCGCAACAACTGGGAGAGCCACCGCGTGAAGCTCGTCGCGATGGCGGCCTTTGCGCTCGACGATCGCAAGCTCATCAACGCGGCGCAGCGGTTGTTCGTCGAGCAGATCGGGGCGAACGTTGCGCCCGACGGGGCCACGGTCGATTTCGCCGAGCGCGATGCGCTGCATTACGTGACGTACGATTTGGAGCCGCTCGTGATCGCGGCGCTCGCCGCGCGGCGTCACAACCGCAATTGGCTCGTGCTGCGCGCGCAAAACGGCGCGACGCTCCAACTGGCGCTCGATTGGCTCATGCCGTATGCGCTTGGAGAGAAGACGCACGAAGAGTTCGTGCATTCGAGCGTGGCGTTCGATGCGAAGCGCCGGGAGGCCGGCGTGCCGGGCTACGCCGGGCAATGGGACCCGAAAGACGGGGCCGAGCTGTTTCATCTGGCGGCCCGGCTTTCGGGCCGCTATACGGGCGTCGCGCTGCGGCTTGCGCCCACGCCGCCGGCTTGGCTTGCCGTGTGCCTGCCGCTGCCGGCGAGATAACGCGCTGCGTTCGCCGCGTACGCCTCTTCGAACAATTACCTTGTGGAGCAGCAATGGCAGTCAGCGTCTTCGATTTATTCAAGATCGGCATCGGCCCATCGAGCTCGCATACGGTTGGGCCCATGCGCGCGGCCCTGCTGTTCGTCCAAGGGCTCGAGCGCGACGCCTTGCTTGAGCGCACTGCCGCGGTCAAGGTCGATCTCTACGGTTCGCTCGGCGCCACGGGCAAGGGGCACGGCACCGATCGCGGCGTCATTCTCGGGTTGATGGGCGAGGCGCCCGATACCGTCGATGCATCGACGATCGCCCCTCGCCTGGACGTCGTGCAGAAGTCGCGACGGCTTACGCTGCTAGGCAAGCACGAGATCGCCTTCACCCCGAAAGAGCAGATCGCCTTCTACCGGCAAGCGCTGCCCGAGCATCCGAACGGTATGAAGCTGCGGGCGAGCGACGCGGCGGGCGAGGTGCTGCGCGAGGCGACCTATCTGTCGGTGGGCGGCGGCTTCGTCGTGACCGCCGGCGCACCCAACACCAAAGTGCTGCAGGCGGCGGACCAGCGGGCGCACCCGTTCAGCACCGGCAACGAACTGCTGGCGCTGTGCGCATCGACCGGTAAATCGATCGCCCAACTCATGTGGGACAACGAACGTGTCTGGCATACCGAGGCAGAAACGCGCGCCGGTTTGCTGAAGATCTGGGGCGTGATGCAGTCGTGCGTTGCGCGTGGCTGCGGCATCGGCAATCCCGACGCCGACGGCACGCTTCCGGGGCCGTTTCAAGTCAAGCGTCGCGCGCCGCAGCTCTATCGCACGCTATCGAGCAACCCGGAGCAGGGGCTGCGCGACCCGCTTTCGATGGTCGACTGGATCAACCTGTACGCCATCGCCGTGAACGAAGAGAACGCGGTGGGCGGACGCGTCGTCACCGCGCCCACCAACGGCGCCGCCGGCATCGTTCCCGCCGTGCTGCACTACTACACGCGTTTCGTGCCGGGTGCGAACGAACAGGGCGTCATCGATTTTCTGATGACGGCCGCCGCAATCGGCATTCTGTATAAGCTGAACGCATCGATCTCGGGTGCGGAGGTGGGCTGTCAAGGCGAAGTGGGCGTGGCCTGCTCGATGGCGGCCGGCGCCCTGGCCGCCGTCACGGGGGGCACGCCGCGGCAAGTCGAGAACGCCGCCGAGATCGGCATGGAGCACAACCTCGGGCTGACCTGCGATCCGGTGGGCGGCATGGTGCAGATTCCCTGCATCGAGCGCAACGGCATGGGGGCGGTCAAAGCCGTCAACGCGGCGCGCATGGCGCTGCGTGGCGATGGCAGTCACTACGTGTCGCTCGATTCGGTGATCAAGACCATGCGCGAGACGGGGGCCGACATGAAGACCAAGTACAAGGAAACGTCGCGCGGCGGGCTGGCCGTGAACATCGTCGAGTGCTGAATGCCCATGCGCCGGCCGAAGGCGCATGGGCCAGCGAGCTACACGACGAACGACAGACGAATCGAATGGTCGCGCGCACATTCGCGGATGTGCCGCTCCTCGGCGTACCGCGCCACGCATTGTTGCGTGCCTTGCGCTTCGCGTACGCGCGGCGCCGTCCACCGCAGAGGAAAACTCGCAGAATCGCGCCGGCGGTGTCGTGCGACATCCGGCCGCAGCGCCGCAGCTTTGCACCTTTTTCGGCCGTGACAGTGCGGCCGGCGCAGGCGTAAGCTGTCGGCGCCGTCTCTCGCAACGCGCTTTGCCCCGTTGCCACTTCCTTCGAACAACATCACCCGATAGTCAGGAGGTTGCCGCACATGTCGAATGCCGCCGATACCACCAACGTGACCGGAGCGCGATTGCTCGTCGACGCGCTCATCACGCATGGAGTCGATCGTGTTTTCAGCGTCCCCGGCGAAAGCTTTCTCGCTGTGCTCGACGCGCTCCACGATGAAACGGAACGCATTCGCACGTTTGTCTGCCGCCACGAGGCCGGGGCCGCGAATATGGCCGAGGCGACGGGCAAGCTCACGGGGCGGCCCGGCGTCGCGCTCGTCACGCGCGGGCCCGGCGCGACGCATGCCTCGATCGGCGTGCATACCGCGTTTCAAGATTCGACGCCGATGATCTTGCTGATCGGCCAGTGCGCGCGCGAGCATCTGGACCGGGAGGCGTTTCAAGAGATCGACTATCGGCGCATGTTCGGGCAGATGGCGAAATGGGTCGCGCAAATCGACGATGCAAGGCGCATCCCCGAATATCTCAGCCATGCGTTCCATACGGCCTGCGCGGGGCGGCCGGGGCCAGTCGTGCTCGCGCTGCCCGAGGATATGCTGTCCGATCCTTGCCCGCGCATGCCGGCCGCGCCGCCGTTCAAGCGCATCGCCGCCTCGCCGTCGCATGCGCAAATCGAAGCGTTGCGCGCATTGCTCGAACGCGCGCAGCGGCCGATGGTCGTTGCGGGCGGCAGCGGCTGGAATGCGCAGGCATGCGCCGATCTGCGGCGCTTCGTCGAAACCTGGCAACTGCCGATCGGCTGCGCGTTCCGCTATCAAGACACGATCGACAACGATCATCCGAACTACGCCGGCGACGTCGGCCTGGGCATCAATCCCGTGCTTGCACAGCGCATTCGCGATGCGGACTTGCTGCTCGTCGTCGGTCCTCGTTTGGGCGAGGCGACGACAGGCGGCTATACGTTGCTCGACATTCCGAAGACGAAGCAAACGCTCGTGCACGTCCATCAAGGCGCAGAAGAACTTGGGCGTGTGTACGCAGCCGATCTGCCGATCGTCTCGGGCATGCCCGAGATCGCTGCCGAACTGGCGGCCCTCGAACCGAGCGGCGCGCCGGCGTGGGCGGGCGCGGCGCAGCAGGCCCACGCGGCCTACCTGGAGTGGCGCGCGCCGCGGCCGATGCTCGGCGACGTGCAACTGGGCGAGATCATGGCGCAACTGCGGGCACGGCTGCCGGACGACGCCATCGTCACGAACGGCGCGGGCAATTACGCGATCTGGCTCCATCGGCACTTCGCCTATCGGCAATGGCGCACGCAGGTTGCGCCGACGAGCGGATCGATGGGCTACGGCGTGCCTGCGGCGATTGCCGCGAAGGCGCTTTATCCGGAGCGCACCGTGGTGGCGCTTGCTGGCGATGGCTGCTTCATGATGGCTTCGCAGGAACTCGCCACCGCGATGCAGTATGGCCTGAACGTGATCTTCATCGTCGTCAACAACGCTCATTACGGCACGATCCGGATGCATCAGGAGCGGCATTATCCGGGGCGCACGCATGGGACTGGCCTCACCAACCCAGACTTCGCCGCGTTCGCGCGCTCGTTCGGCGCGCACGGGGAAACCGTTGAACGCACGGCCGATTTCCTGCCCGCCTTCGATCGCTGTGCGGCGAGCGGCTTGCCCGCGCTGATCGAGATTCGCGTGCCTCAGGAAGTGAGCACGCCCACGGCAACGCTCGGCGATATTCGCGAGCAAAGCCGGCGCGCGCGAGCGAGCGCCGGGCGATAGCCGCCGCCGTTCGCGTTCGCGTCTTCCGCTGCCTGCTGCCTGCTGCCTGCTGCGTGCTGCGTGCTGCGTGCTGCGTGAGCGGGCCGATGCGCCTATGCTGGCGGTAAGCGGCGCATCCGTGCTGGGGCGACCGCCTGCGGGCGTGCGCTGGCTAACTTACAGCCGCGCCAGGACCGTCCCTCATATGTGTGACGGCCACCCGGCACAAGAAGGCGAGTATGACGAATCGGCGCGCGCATCGATGGCTGGCCAGCCTAGCGATGGCGCAGGCGGCGTTGAGCGCGGCGGCTGCGGACTCGGCCTCGCCGCCGCCCGTTTGCGTGCCCGCGCTGTCGGCCAACGACGTCGAGCACGGATTTCGTTTCGAGCGCGGTTGCGATGTCGAGCCGCGGCGGCTGGCGCGCTTTGCCCTCGATGCCGAGCGTGCCGCGCGCCGTGTCCATCTGTCGGGCCGTGAGCGGGTCGCTTTCGCCGAAGCCGCCGATCTCATGTTTGCCGTTGCGCCTCAGGCGTTCGAGCGCGTCGCGCCGCTCGTCCTGACGCTCGCCGCCCAAGGCGCGGGCCGGCCCGGCTTCGATTTCGTCGCGTTCGCGCGCAATTGGGTTGCCCGCTATGGCCTGCTGCTGCGGCAGATGCGCGTGATATGGACCGACGATCCGCTCGAGCCGCAAGCGCAAGCCGCGGTCGCTGCGCTCGACCTCGATACCGCTTCGACGCTGCTATCGGCGGAGCTCATCGAGCCGGGTGCGCCCGTCGAGTTGACCGCCTCGCGCAGTTTCGAAGCGGGCCTCGTCGAATGGCTGCGGTTTTCCCCGAAGCGATCCCTTACGTTCATGCGCTTTGCGCACGCCATGCAACCGGGCGATGCCGATATCGCCGAACTCTATGGCGATCTGCTCGAAGAGATGAAGTTGCCGGAGCAAGCGCAACCCGTGGTGGAGGCGCTCGCCTTGCGCTATCGGGCGCTGGCGCAGGACAAGCCCGACCGATGGCGGCCGCGATATGCGCGCGAACTGACTCGGCTCGGCCATCTGTACGTGGAATTGGCGCTGCCGCAGGACGCAGAGATGGCCTATTTGCACGCGCTGGGCGTGACGTGGGGCTTGGCGCGCGAGCGGCCGGAGCGGTATGGGCCGGATGTCGCCGCCTTGTTTGAGGCGCTCGGCGCGCTGTATCGCGACGCCGATCGGCCGGGCGACGCTATCGACATTTACCGCGAGGCGCTCAAGCTCGAGCGAGCGCTCGTGCAATACGACGCGGCGGCCTATAGCGCCGGTTTGGCGACGACGCTCAACGATCTCGGTGTCTTATACGCGACGATGCACCGCGCGGACGATGCGCAGCGCGCCTACGCCGAGGCGCTCGGCTTGCAACGCGCGCTCGTGCGCGAGAATGCGCTCGCCCATCGCGCCGCGCTTGCTCGGACGCTGAACAATCTGGGCAACCTCTACAGCGATGGCGGGCGGCTCGACGACGCCGAGCAAGCATATGGCGAAGCGCTCTCGATCCGTCGCCTGCTGGCGCGCGAGAGCCCGTCACAGGACGGGGCGGACATGGCGCGCACGCTGGCGAATCTTGGCGTGCTGTACCGAAAGCAAGGCCGGGCGCAGCAAGCCGAGCAGGCTTACCGCGAAGCGCTGCGCACGCTGCAACCGCTCGAGCGCGCCGCGCCCGGGACGTTCAGCGCCGACCAGGCGCGCGTGCTGAACAATCTCGGAGTGCTGCTCAGCAAGACGCGCCGCCCCTCGGAAGCCGAAGGCGCCTATCGGCGGGCAGCGGCGCTGTATGCCGGCCTCGCCAAGAAGCAACCGGCCGCCTATCGCGCCGACTATGCGCGCGTGCTCGGAAACTTGGCGAAGCTTTACGCGGAGATGGGCAGAAGGCGCGAGGCGCAATCCGCGCAGGAAGCGGCGAGCCAGTTGCGCAGTGCCGAACACGCACCGTAGCGGTGGCGCATTGAGAGGGAGATTAAACGATGCGGCCTAGCAGCTCAGGCCTACGATGCAAACGCGCCTTTATCGGCGAGAGGATCGCGGCGCGCGCGGCGGCACGAAGCGCCACGTTAGCAGTACGGCTAGCGCGAACGACACATATACGAGCGTAAAGACCCACGTCGGCAGCGAATAGTAGAGCAGTCGCCCGACCCAATACTCGATGAACCCTTCGTTGCCGGCGGGGCCTGTTCGCAACTGCCCTTCGAGCACGGTCAGCGGGCACGGAACGTCGAGTGCCGCGAGTAGCGCCACGATGCCGATGGCAGCCAGATGCACCGACCGGAAGCGCCGGTCTCTCACCCATTCCCAATGCCACGCGGCGCCAAGCCAGGTGGCGGCGAACCCGCCGACGATGAAGAGCACGACGAGCGCATGCAAGAGGAGCACGGCATCGGCCAAGACGGTCATGGGCGCATGCATGGGGATGGACGACATTGGCGGAAGGTGGCCAGTATGGCACTCGCCGCGGCCCACGAGCATCAACAAATCCATACCGGGAAGGCGAGATCGCATCCGCGTTGCGCCCGTTGCTCAGTCGTTCAATCGCGAGTAGGCTATCGGACGGTCAGTCCTTCCCGCTTCGGTCGATGCCGTCGCCGCAGCCTTGTTGATCGATTCGGATCAATTTGGATCGGTTTCGAGCGTATTCGGCTCGATCCGATTGACCGTCAAGCCTTCATCCATTCGACATCGATGACGAACGCCAAGCGCACACGCAGCCTACTCGACCGTACGTCCGACGCACACGTCGGTGTTCGGTGCGCGTCGCGTTCGACCGTCGCAGTCCTGGCCGTACCCGTGCAAGCCGGCTCGCCTCCCCCTCCGAGGCAAGCTGTAGTCGGTATCGCCGCGCCCCCGAAGGCGCGCGTCTAACCCCCGACTTTCCCGCATCCCGCCAACGCTGCCGCGTTTTGCTTCGCGCTCGACCGCGAGCGCGAACCGAACGCGCATGACAAGCGTTCGCGGGGTTCACGCAACCTTGCACAGGTGGTCTTCAAATGAATTCGATTCGAGCCGCACTGACGGCTTACGGTACGACTTCGCTGTTTGTTTTGCTCTGGAGCAGCGGTGCGATTTTTGCCGAGATCGGCATCGAGCACGCCAGCGCCTTCGCTTTCCTGTTGATGCGCTTTGCGCTGGCCTGCGCGGTTCTGGCCGCGTTTGGCGCACGCCGCGGGCGATGGCTGCCCGCGCCCGGCACGCGCTGGCGCGTGGCGCTCACGGGGGCGCTGATCACCGGCGGGTATTCGATCTGCTATCTGCTCGCGCTCTCGCGCGGGCTCACGCCAGGATTGCTCGCAACGATCCTCGGCGCACAGCCGATTCTGACCTTGCTCGCCACGCAGCGGCGCTACGGTGCGCGACGCATCGCCGGGCTGGGTATGTCGCTGCTGGGCCTTGCGCTGGTGGTCCATCCGGGGGCGGCAGGGGCGAGCGTCTCCTTTAGCGGCGCCGCGTTTGGGCTGGCGGCGCTGCTTTGTATGACCTGCGGCGCGCTGTTGCAAAAGCAGATCAAGCAACCTCCGATCGATGTGCTGCCGTTGCAGAACGCTGTCAGCCTCGCACTGTGTGTGGCCATCGCGCCGTCCATGCCGCTCGCCGCTCACTTCGACGCGCCGCTCTTGGTTGCGTTGATTTGGCTCGGGCTCGTGATTTCGGTCTTCGCGCAGTTGCTGTTTTATCGATTGGTGCAACGCGGCGACCTGGTCAACGTGACGAGCCTGTTTTACCTCGTGCCGATTGTCACGGCGTTGATGGACTATGCGTTTCTCGGCAATCGGCTGCGTGCGTCGGAACTCGCCGGGATGGCCGCCATCTTGATCGGGCTCGCGCTCGTGCTTGGAGCCGAGCGCGCGCCGAATTTGGCTCGGTCCGCCCGATAGGCGGGAGGGCCGGGGCTGCGCTCGTCCACCCGCCTGCCTCGCCGTCCAGCCGCTTCCGGCGCGAAGCGGGCGGTCGAGCCGGGCGGCTACAATGGCGCACCCAAGCCGTGCGCCTCTTTTTTCTCGTCCGATTCATGTCCAACGTTGCCCGGGCCGACCTTCTCGGCCCCCTGCTCAAGAGTGTTTCGCGCTCGTTCTATTTGACGTTGCGTATTTTGCCGGGGCCGATGCGCGAGCCGGTCGGGCTTGCCTATTTGCTGGCCCGGGCAGCCGACACCATCGCCGATACCTCTCTCATCGACCCCACGCGCCGCTTGCGCTTGCTGCTGGCGCTGCGCGCGGCGGTCGGCGGCGACAAGAGCGCGCCGACGCTCGCCGCGATCGGCGAAGTAGCCGATGAAGTGGCCGGCCAGCAAGCGCTCGCCGACGAAAAGCGCCTGCTCCAATCGCTTACCGCGGCCCTCGGCTTACTCGAGCAACTCGCGCCGGCCGATCGCGCCGCGGTGCGAGAGATCGTCATTACCCTGACTACCGGTATGGAGTTCGACCTGTGCACGTTCCCTGCCGAGGATTCGGGGCGGATCGAAGCGCTGCGCGAGCCGGCCGAACTCGACCATTACACGTATCTCGTCGCGGGCTGCGTCGGCGAGTTTTGGACGAGGATGACCTGTGCACATGTGCCCGGCACATTCGCCGCGCCGCACGATGCGGCCGTCGCACGCGGCATCCGCTTCGGCAAAGCGCTGCAGTTGACGAACATCCTACGAGACTGCGCAAAGGATCTGCGCATCGGCCGCTGTTATCTGCCGTCATCCCTACTCGAGCGTCACGGGCTCACGCCGGCTGCGCTGCTCGCGCCTGATGCATCGTCGCGGGCCAAGCCGGTTCTGGCCGAACTGATGGCGACCGCGCTCGCGCATTACCGCGACGCGCTCGACTATGCGCTCGCGATTCCGCGTTCGTCGATCCGTCTGCGACTGGCTTGCCTATGGCCGATCCTGATCGGCTTGGAGACATTGAAATTGCTGGCGGAGAACGAAGCCTGGCTCGATCCCGAGCGGATCTCCAAGGTGCGCCGCAACGACGTCTACCGCCTCATCGCCGGCTCGACGGCCGCCGTTTGCTTCGACGGCCTGCTGCGCCGCTGGATCGACGGGTTGATGCGCGAAGTCCAGGCGCGGCTGGGATCCGAGGCCAGCGCCGCCGCTGTTGCATGATGACAGCGCGGCTGCGCGCGACTCGCGACGCATTCGCGCGAAGCATGGAATAATCGATCGGACCGCGCGACTGGCGCCGCGAGATGGAGTTCACCATCGGGGAGCGCGGGACCGAATTGGCCGCGCGCCTGGGCATGAATGGCCATCTTTTACCTATCGAGGAGATGCAATGCCCACGTCCAGTTCCTTGCTTGCTTTCGGTCTAGTCGCGCTCGGCATCGCGCTGACGCCCGGCCCGAACATGATCTATCTCGTTTCGCGCTCGTTGTGCCAAGGCCGGGCCGCGGGCATGATTTCGCTCGGCGGCGTCGTGCTCGGTTTCGTCTTCTACATGGTCAGCACGGCATGCGGCATCACTGCGTTGCTACTGGCTGTTCCATTCGCCTATGACGTGCTGCGGCTCGGTGGTGCGCTTTACTTGGCTTATCTTGCATGGCAAGCGTTGAAGCCAGGCGGCCGCTCGCCGTTCGAAGTGCGCAATTTGCCCGCGGACAGCCCGCGCAAGCTATTCGTGATGGGCCTCGTGACGAATCTGCTCAATCCGAAGATCGCCGTGCTCTACCTGTCGCTGCTGCCGCAATTCATCGATCCGCACCGCGGCAGCGTCCTCGCTCAGTCGCTCACGCTCGGCAGCCTGCAAATCGCGGCTAGCCTGGCCGTCAATACGGTGGTCGCGATGATGGCCGGTTCAATTGCGGCGTTTCTGGCGACGCGGCCGAGCTGGGTCACGGTGCAGCGCTGGCTGATGGGCACCGTGCTGGCCGGGCTGGCTGTCCGGATGGCGACGCAGGCGCGCCGCTAAGCCTTCGCACGAACGCGTTCCAAGGCGGGGTGATCGACCGCCCGCTCGTGAGTCCAATGAACGAGCACGGAAAAGTCGACAAAAAACGCGGCAGGCCTGAGGGCGCCACCGCGTTTGCTATCGAAGCGAGTCCGTGCCGCTTCGTTCGACGTCAATTGCCGATCACTCTCGCTGCGCTATCGAGTTCCTGATTGAGCACGCGCTGCTCGTCAGCCGATATGCCGCCCTCGTGTTGCGCCGCCATGTCGTGCATCTCCTGATGGATCACATCGAGCCGATGATGCAACGCACTGCCTGTCGGCGGCGGGTAATACCCTTGGCTGACGCGCTCGTCGATGCGGTGGTTCAGACTGTCGATGCGCTCATCGACCTGTGCATACCGTGCCAGGTCGGCCTCGTGCGGATTCGGGGTCGGGGCAGGGCGCACGACCACCGGCGGCGGCGGGGGCGGAGGCGGCGGGGCGCGCCTATGCGCAGGCCGCGGCGCCACGCATGCCGCCAACGCGGAAATCAGCGCGCAGCCAACGAGTACGCGAATCGAGCGTTGCATCCCATCTCTCCTTCTGATTGTGCATGGGGTCCGTGGGGGATCGACCGTACGAACCATGTCACGTCCAACGTTCGGCGCCCCCTATCCGATGACAAGCGGCGCACGAACTCTGGCGTGCGGACCCGGCGGCTTTGCCGAGCGGCGCGCCCCGCCTCAAGCGACAAGGCGCACGAATGGCAGCCGCTTGCCTTCGCGCGCGCTTTCGTTCGCAAGTTCGATGATCGACATGACATCGACGGCGTCTTGCGGCGTGACGGGAAACGCCGCGCGACCGGCGATCGCTCGAGCGAGCGCGCGGTAGAAGTCGACATACGCACCGTCGTACGTCGGCACCGCCCGCTCGACCTCTCGCTCGCCCTCTAGAGCACGTAGCGTGCCTGCCGTGTTGCCCGCGCCGAAGCCCTCTTGGCCGGGGCGCAGTCCGGCTTTGAGTTGGTCCTCTTGCGTATCGAGGCCAAACTTGACGTAGCTTCCGCGCGTGCCGTGAAGGGTAAAGCGCGGCGGCTCGATCGCCGCCAGCGCGCTCGCGTGCAGGATAACTTCCTTGTCGGGATAGCCGAGCAGGAGGTGGACGTAGTCCGGCGCGCTGGCGTGGTCACGATGCAATTTGACGCTTGCGTAGACCGATTCGGGCGCGCCGAACAGGGCGAGCGCTTGATCGATGAGATGAGGGCCGAGATCGAACAGCAGGCCGCCACCGCGCGATGCCTCCTCGCGCCAACGCTCACGCACCTGCGGCCGAAAGCGATCGAAATGCGACTCGAAATGAACGATGCGGCCGAGCGTGCCGCTTTCGACGAGTTCGCGCAAGGTCAAGAAATCGCCGTCCCAGCGGCGATTGTGAAACGGCGCGAAGACGAGCCCCCGCTCGCGCGCGAGCCGAGCCAGTGCACAAGCTTGCTGCGCCGTGAGCGTGACGGGTTTGTCGACGACGACATGCTTGCCGGCCTCGAGCACTTTGACCGCGAGCGGATAGTGCGTGTCGTTCGGCGTGGCGATGACGACGCATTGAACCTCGCTCGAGGCGATCAGCGCGTCGATATCGGCGACGATCGCCGCGTGCGGGTAGTCGGCGCGGGCGTGTTCGGCCTGACTGGTGGCGATAGCTGCGACGCGCGCATAGGGAACCCCCGGGGCATCGGGCGGCGCGCCGCAATGTTCGATGACCGGGGCGTGAAACGTCGCGCCTGCGAATCCGTAGCCCATTAAACCGATTTTCAACGTCGAAGCCATGCGTGCTTCCTCCGCCTGACGACAGGTGAATGAGGCTCGCGCGGCGATGTGCGGCAAAAGGGCCGGACCGGCCGCGCGGCAAGAGAGTCGAGCATTGTGGCATGCATCGCTCGCCGGGAGGAACCGATCCCACCATGAGCCCCGGTTTGGGCGGGCATCCGTGTTAACATCGCGCACTTGCCCTCACGGCTTCGCGCGCCGCATCCGCTGTATGCATCGATGCGCCCCGGCGCGGGCCGCCAACCTCGTTACACCATCCACACGAAGATGTCCGCAGGATTGAACCCCGCGCAAAGCGAAGCGGTGCGCTACCTCGACGGCCCGTGCCTGGTTCTGGCCGGCGCAGGCAGCGGCAAGACGCGCGTCATCACGCAGAAGATCGCGCACCTGATCGAAAACAAGGGCTTCGAGCCCCGCCATATCGCAGCCGTTACCTTCACGAACAAGGCGGCGGCCGAAATGCGCGAGCGCGTCGGTAAGTTGCTCGAAGGCAAAACGCTGACGACGCCGGGCAAAGAGGGCCGGAAGGTGCCCGTGAACCAGTTGACGGTTTGCACGTTCCATTCGCTGGGCGTGCAGATCTTGCGGCAGGAAGCCGAGCATCTGGGCCTCAAGCCGCAGTTTTCGATCATGGACGCCGACGACTGCTTCGGCATGATCCAAGAGCAGGTTGGCTCTACCGATAAGGGCTTCATCCGCAAGATCCAATCGATCATTTCCCTGTGGAAGAACGGGCTGATCGATCCGCAGACGGCGCAAGCGAGCGCGGCGAACGAAGACGAGCACCAGGCCGCGATCGTTTACCGCAATTACGTGGCCACGCTGCACGCGTATCAAGCGGTCGATTTCGACGATCTGATCCGCTTGCCCGCTGAGCTTTTCGCGCAGAACGAGGCCGTGCGCGACCGTTGGCAAAACAAGCTGCGTTATTTGTTGATCGACGAGTATCAGGACACGAATGCGTGCCAGTACACCTTGCTGAAGTTGCTCGCGGGGCCGCGCGCCGCGTTCACGGCGGTGGGCGACGACGACCAAGCGATCTACGGCTGGCGTGGCGCCACGCTAGAAAATCTGGCGCAACTCGGTCGCGATTTTCCGAAGTTGCACGTGATCAAGCTCGAGCAAAACTATCGCTCCACGGTGCGGATTCTAACTGCGGCCAACAACGTCATTGCGAACAACCCGAAGCTGTTCGAGAAGAAGTTGTGGTCCGAGCATGGCATGGGCGATTCGATCACGGTGACGGGATGCAACGACGAAGAGCACGAGGCCGAATCGGTCGTGTTTCGGCTTTCCGCGCACAAGTTCGAGCGGCGCGCGCAGTTTCGCGATTACGCGATTCTTTATCGCGGCAACTTTCAGGCGCGCATCTTCGAACAGGTGCTGCGCCGCGAGCGGATTCCGTACGTGCTGTCCGGCGGGCAATCGTTTTTCGATAAAGCGGAAATCAAGGACATCTGCGCGTATCTGCGCTTGATCGCGAACCCCGACGACGATCCCGCGTTCATCCGCGCGATCACCACGCCGCGCCGCGGTATTGGCAATACGACGCTGGAAGCGCTGGGCTCGTTTGCGGGGCAGGCGAAGGTGTCGTTGTTCGAAGCCGTGTACATGGGCGGAATCGAAGCGCGGCTCTCGACGCGGCAGGTCGAGCCGCTGCGGGTGTTTTGCGATTTCATGCAGCGCATTGCCGATCGGGCGACCAAGGACCCGGCCACCACGCTGATCGACGACCTCATGGAAGCGATCCATTACGAGGCCTACCTTTACGACACGTTCGACGAACGCCAGGCACAGTCGCGCTGGCAGAACGTGCTCGAGTTTCTCGAATGGCTCAAGCGCAAAGGCACCAAGCCCGAGCCTGAACAAGCCGAGGATGGCGAGGCGAGCGGCTACGACAACGCGGACGGATTGGGCGATACGGGCAAGAACCTGCTTGGCCTCATTCAAACCGTGGCGTTGATGTCGATGCTCGAGGGCAAGGAGGAGGATCCCGATGCGGTGCGGCTTTCGACGGTGCATGCATCGAAGGGGCTCGAATACCCACACGTGTTCCTGGTGGGGGTGGAGGAAGGGATCATGCCGCACCGCGGCAGCGCCGACGACGAGCCGATCGACGATGCACGCATCGAGGAAGAGCGACGCTTGATGTACGTGGCGATCACGCGCGCGCAGCGAAGCTTGCATTTGAACTGGTGCAAGAAGCGCAAGCGGGCGCGAGAGACCGTGGTGTGCGAGCCGTCGCGTTTCATCCCCGAGATGGGTCTCGACGAAGCGCCGCCGCCCACGGCCGAAGAGGCGCCGATGACGCCGAAGGATCGGCTTGCTAGCCTGAAGGCGCTGTTGCAGAAGCCTTGAGGTTGATGGGACTTGCGGGTGGACCGGCCGAAGGGCTTGTGGCGGCTGCGCGGTCGTGGCTGCCTGCGGTGCTTGTCGCGGCGGTTCGCCTTCGGCGCATGGCTCAGGCGTTCAGGCCCCAAGCTGACGCTCGGGGCCTAAACCACTCGTGGACTCTCGGACTTACTTCGCGGCGCTGACCATGTAGTCGACGGCGGCTTTGACGTCGTCGTCGGATGCGCTGGAGCCGCCTTTGGGCGGCATCTGTCCTTTTCCGTTCAGGGCGTAGTTATAGATCACGTCCATTGGGTCTTTCAGGCGCGGCGCCCATGCGGCCTTATCGCCGAACTTCGGCGCACCCAGCACACCAGCGGCGTGGCACGCCTGACAGACTTGCGTGTAGAGCGCTTTGCCGGCTTGTGCCTTATCCGCGCTCGACGATGCGGGGCTCGGTGCGCTCGGCAATGCCGCGATGGCGGCTGCGGCTTGGTCGTTGACGGCGCTGGCGCTTTGCGGGGCCGATGCGGCCGCGGTTTCGGTGGCGGCGGCGCCCGATGCGGGGGCGGCCGGTTCGGGGAAATTCGCGCCGGCATGATCGGTCATGTAGACGACGGCGCGGGCGATCTCGTAATCGCTGTAGTCATCGGGGCTCGTGCCGCCGCGGGGTGGCATGGCGTTCTTGCCGGTCAACGCGTTGTGCAGCAGCGTGTCGTAGCCTTGGGCGATGCGGGGCGCCCAATCGGCATTGTTGCCGAATTTGGGTGCGCCGGCAGCGCCTGGCGTATGGCAGGTGGTGCATACGGCCTTGAACACTTCTTCGCCGGTCTTGAACACGTGCGGTGCATTGGCATCGCGGACGGTGACTTGGGCGAGCGGCGCGATGCGGCTGGCGACTGTGGCGTCGGCTAGGCCGTTGGTGCCGGCGCCTGTGCGCACGGACTGGTTGACGTAAAACGCCAGCAGGATGATGACGACGATTGGAACGGCGAACGCCGCAACGACCGCGGCGATCAACTGGCCGGGCGTTTTGATCGGGGCTCCGTGTGGTGCTTCGCTCATGCTTGTCTCGTCTCCCGGGGAATTTTGTTGGTGAGCGGTACAGCGCGACGGCAACAGCTAAAAAACCTAAACCGCTAAGTCGGCAACGACTTAATTAATTCGGTCAAAACACGGACGATTATAGACGCAACGTTTTGGCCTCGGCGAGCGCCGCGCGCGGCGCGGGGGCGGCGTTTACCCGGGCTTGATTTAGTGGGGCGGTAACGGTGGGGGTGATGGGAGGGGCGCTGCGGGTATGTGCGCGCGATGGGGCAGGCCCGCGCCGGGCGGGGCGCGGTGGACGCATTAGGCGAAAACAGGTATGCTTTCGGTCTTGCTTGGCGCTGCGGTTTCTCGTTTCACTCTCCACTCTCGCGCCAACATGTCTTAGCGCCCGTAGCTCAATGGATAGAGTACTGCCCTCCGAAGGCAGGGGTTGCTGGTTCGATCCCAGCCGGGCGCGCCATATTTTTTCGCAGTTCAGTGGCCGGCATTGCGTCAGCGCGATTTGCGTCTCGCTGTTTTTCCGCGCAAGTGCGACTGCTGTGCTTGGCACGATCCGGCGGTTTGACAACCTCCCGGGAGCCAACCAAACGATGGCGCTGATCGGTTAGCGGAGCGAAGCTCGTTCAAGCGGACTTTGCGCAGTGCAACTGCAATCCGAGTAGCCTGGGCACTGATCAATTCTCAGTTCGCTGACGGGGGTGCCCGCTGATTTCCAGTTCCTGATCGCTAGGCTGCTCGCGAACGGACATGAAATCGAGGCTTACCCCTTCCCCGTCAAACCAGCTATCCCATGACTCCCCAGCGGGCGTGAGTATGCGTGCGCGGCCGACGGCCACCACGTCGACCCGTTTCACATTGTCAGGAAACGCTACGGATTTCGGCAGGCGTACCGCCTGGCTGCGGTTGCTTTTGAAGACAGCACCTTGCTCCACAATAGCCTCCTCAGTTGATGCGCCGGTTCAGCGCCGATACGGCGTCCATCTTCACACTCGCGAATGTTCAGCGCCGCATGGTCGACTTGTGGCAGGCGCGTCGCCCGTCGGCTCGCATAGCCGTACAACCGTCGAGTGCGCCAAACCTTGCGCGGCTTATCTCCCGCCCGACTTCACCGAACATCCAAACGCAGAATCAGGCGTCTTTAAGCAGCGGTCCCACCGCATCGAAAATATTGGTCACGTCCTTCTTGGTAAAGCCACGCATGCTAGCCATATCCTTCGCCAATTCAGCCCATTGATCGGTCCGGTAATATGACGAATCCCGACGTGGGCTCCCGAGCAGATCGGCCTTCGCGTAACTGACTGCCGCCCAGTTGGACGAATCGGAATCTCCGAAAAGGTCCCAGAAGCCATTGCGGTCCCAATGGACGCGGGCGCGCTGGTCGATGCGCTCGTTCAGGACCTCGCTCGTATAGAGCTTGCGCTGCTCGGAAATGCGGCCCGTGATGCCAGGGGCTTCGCCGATGACAATTCGGGAATAGGTGATGCCGGCCTTGCTGAATCCAACCATCCGCCCCGACGAGCCGGAGCCGGCGCCTTCGAGATAGAAGGTCTTCATGCCGAGCAGTGCCATCGATTCGAGCATCCCGCTGCGCATGCCGATGTGAATGACGTTGTACTCCTCCGCCAGATACTTATAAAAGGCAAATTGCGCGAGAAACTTCGCGCTGCCGAACTGCTCTTTCCAGACCGGGTCTTCCCACATGTCGGATACGCTGATCACGTCGTCCATGCCCGGCAGGTTCGCGAAATCATTCAGCTTGTCGTTGCGCTCGTCGCCGGCGAGCAACACCGTTACAGGTTTGCCGTAAGCCATGAACGCTCGCGCAAGTTGGCGAATGCCCGCATAGCTCGAATCGAGTTCGGGGTGAGCGCCGCCGCGCTTGCCGCTTTGTCGGCTCCACAACACGACAATGTTGGGTTTGATGTCGAAATTATTCTTTTGAAACTTGCGGCCCATGTACCCGTACAAAGCAAATTTTTGCTCGGTGGGTAGCTTGCCGATCTTCCACGCGATGGCGATAGCTGCACTCGTGCCGTCAGGGTCGGTCTCCCACTTCGACGCGAGCAGCCCCGTGACGGCAGTGATCGATCGCGGCCAGCCGACCGGCATCCGATCGTAATAGAGCTTGCTCGCGTTGGTGGGACCACGCTGCGGCGCCGCCCTATGTGTCGCGTAGGCGTCTTTATAAAGTTGCCAAAAATCGTTTACGCGCAGATCACCGGACGTGATGTCGAACACATGGACACGCCCCATGACGCCGCTTTCGCCGTAGATCTTTTGGATCAAGCCGCTCTTATCGGCGTATTGGCCCGTGGCCCTCGTATCCTTGACCAGAATGATTCGGGCCGTCGTGTCGGCCGCCAGTAAAGCGGCCGCGGCATAGGTGTCCCCGGACATATATCCGCACTGCAAGATTTTTACAGGCATGCCGATCCCCCGTCAGATAGGCGTAGTTGCGCGCGCTCTTATTGAATGAGCCGTGCGCGGATGTTGCCACATTTCGGCGGAAACTCGGGCGCGCTCAAACCTGCCCCAAATACCGCAACAGCTTCGTCACCATCACGACAACGGTAATCGCGAGCAACAGGAAAAACACGGCGAGCGGCAGCAGCACATGGATGGACACAAAGCCCGCAAGCGCCATCATGGCCGACGACACGAGCAACAACGCGCAGCCGAGAATTGCGCTCGTCAAACCGGCGATATGCGGAAACAACGAGTTACCCTTCGCCATCAGCGTCGGGTACATCGCTCCCGCGCACAGGCCCATCACGAGTACCGGCACGGCGAGCGTCCACACTCGCAGCCCCACTGTCAACGCGAGCGCGACCATCACGATCGATGCGGCCACCATCACGCGCGAGCCGACGCGCAGCCGCGTTTCCGCACTCGGCAATCGCGGGCCATGAAGACGATTCGACAGCCCGCCGAGGAAGTACATCAACCCAATGCCGAGGGCCAGATAGCCGAAAAACGTCGGCTGTTGGTGCAGCGTGTTCTGCACCATGAACGGCCCGACGATATTGAAAACGAGCAGGATGCTGTAGCAAAGCCCTTGTGCAAGAAAGCAGCTTTGAAATACCGGGTTCGACAGCACCATCGCCGTATTCTTCAACAGCGTGCGCGGCTCGAGGTGCACCGGTGACGGCAGCGTTTCACGATAGCGCCAGAGTACGCCCAACATGGCCAGCGAATAAACGAGCAAGAAAACCAGACACGACTTCCAACCGAACCACGTTTGCAGATGCGCACCGATTACCGGCGCGATGATCGGCGCGAGCCCCCAAGCGGTTGCCATGTAGGTGAACGCATGCATCAACGCTTGGCCCGAGAACGAATCGGTGACGATCGCCTTCGCCAGCAGATTCGTCGCCGCGATGCCAAAGCCCTGCAGGCAGCGGGCGAGGATGAACGTTTCGAGGTTCGGCGCCGCCAGCGACAACGCACAACCCATCGTGTAAACGATGAGTCCGAAGGCGAGCACGCGCTTGCGTCCGTAGGCGTCGGCGATCGGCCCGAATATCAGTTGCCCGAGCGCGTAGGCGGCCATATAGCTCGACACGCTCGATTGGATCGCCTGCGGCGACGTCCCGAAGTAGCGCGCCATCGCGGGCAGCGCCGGCACGTAGATGTCGATCGCCAATTGTCCCGCGGACGAGAACAAGCAAATCAGAAACAGCAGGAAGCGAGGCGAGTTCGGGCGCCGCGCGATAGCGGCAATGCGGTCGGATATATCGGGAGTCATCACGGCGTCGGAAGCGGCGGCAACGGTCCGCCGGCGCTTATGGCCAACGGCTGGGAACATGCGAATTGCCCGCTATTGTAGTGAGTCGTGGGCAAGCTTGCTCTTGGACCGTAGCCCACCCCGCGCTGTGACAAATCCTCACAACTTTCTATCCTTTCGTACCGCACTGTTCACACAGCTCGTTTATCCTGTGCCAACGCGCGGACGCCCGCGCGCGCACTTCCCACAACTCATCCTAATAAGGAAGCACGCATGTCGATGCGTCCGTTCACGGTGATTTCCGTGGCTCTGGCAGCTTCTTTGGCTGCCTGTGGCGGGGGCTCTTCCACGTCCGATGTCGCAACGAGCGGTAGCAGTGCCGCCAGTATCTCGAGCAGCTCAGGTAGCGCCAGTTCAAGCGCCAGCCCAAACACGAGTTCAGCAAGCGTGGTGGCGTCTGCACATTATGTCGCGACGAGCGGGAACGACGCCAACCCCGGCACGAGCACTTCCCCCTGGCGAACCATCCAACACGCGGCCAACGCGGCGCGCGCCGGAGATACCGTGTACGTCCGCGGGGGGACTTACAAGGAGTCCGTCACCGTCAATGTTTCCGGCTCGGCCTCAGGCGGCTACATCACGTTCCAGAACTATCCGGGTGAAACCGCCATCGTCGACGGGACTGGCTTGGTCCCGCCTTCGGGACAGAGCGGGCTCTTCAACATCATCGACCGAAGCTACATCAAGATCGTAGGACTCGAGATCCGCAACTACGCCACGGCCAGCACAGCCCGGGTTCCCCTCGGCGTATGGATCACCGGAGCCAGCACCAACATCCAAATCCTGAGCAACCACATCCACCACATCGCGAATACTGCGCGGAGCACGAACGCAAACGCCATGGGGCTGGCGGCTTATGGCAGCAACGCGACGAGCGCCATCAGCCAACTGACGATCGACGGCAATCAGATCGATCACCTCACGCTAGGATCGAGTGAGTCGCTCACTGTCGATGGCAACGTCCAGAACTGGACGATCACGAACAACGTCGTCCATGACACCAACAACATAGGCATCGCCGCGATCGGATTCGAAGGCGTTTCGAGCAGCACGGCCACCGACCTGGCCCGCGACGGCACCATCAGCGGCAACACCGTCTACAACATCACGTCATATGGGAATCCGGCTTACGGCAATTCCTATGGCGCCGACGGCATCTACTGCGACGGCTGCACGCGCGTCACCATCGAACGCAACGTCGTGCATAACGTCGACTTCGGTGTGGAGGTAGCCAGCGAGCACGCCAATAAGCTCAGCAGCTATGTGACCGTTCGCAGCAACCTCATCTACGCGAACAACCTGTCGGGCCTCACGATCGGCGGATACGATTCCAGCCGAGGCGGCACGGATCACTGCGATTTGGTCAACAACTCCCTTTACAACAACGACACGCAGAACACGGGTTCGGGCGAGTTCCAGATCCAGTACTTCTCCACGAACAACGTCTTCAAGAACAACATCGTGTATGAAGGTGCGCAGAACCAGTTCGTCACTGGGATCACGAGTTCTTCGGATGTCGACGCCGATTACAACGTGTACTTCTCCACCGGCGGGGCAGCCGCCAGTGCCTGGTATTGGAAGGGTGCGTCGATCACGGGACTCCCGGCTTATCGTTCGATCTCCGCCAATGACGGCCATTCCTCGTTCGCGAATCCGCTCTATATGAGCTTAACCAGCCCCAATTTCCGTGTGGGGGCAAGCTCGCCTGCCGTGAGCGCCGGAATCAACCTCGGGTCGTCGGTGGTGGGCACCGTCGACTTTGCCGGCAACCCGCGGGTTCAGGGAGCAAACATCGACATCGGGGCGTACGAGCAGTAAGCGCGGATCCAGACCGTCTCGGATGGCCGGCACAAACCGGCCATCAGCGCCCTGCATCCCTCGGCAGCTTCGGAAGCGACTGCTGTCGACGTACGATATCGATCAAAGTCATCAGCGCCGGATGCTTGTAACGGCGGCTGCTGTAATAGATATGAAACGGGTCCTCGGCGAACGCGTGCTTCTCCAGCACGACTCGCAGCTCCCCCCGCGCCAATTCAGCGGCGATGCGAGCTTCGAGCACATATGCGATGCCCAAGCCAGCCTTGCATGCGCTGATCGTCGTCGCGGTGTCGTTGATCGTCAGTAAGCCGGGCACCCGCAGGCGGCGCGCCTCGCCGCCATCATTGAGCTCCCATCGGTAGCTCGAGTTGTCGCCGAGCAGCAGTTGAAGACACGTGTGGCCGGCCAAGTCCTTGAGACTGCGCGGCGAGCCGTGTCGCTCGAGATAGTCCGGCGAGGCCGCCATGACCCATCGCTGCGGCCCCGTGAGCGGCACCGCCACCATGTCTTCAGGGACGTAGTGCCCGTAGCGCACGCCCGCATCGTAACCCTCGGCCACAATGTCGATCGGCCTGTTCTCGACGACCACCGTCAAGCGCACGTCGGGACACAGGCGCGCAAACTCGGGCAATGCCGGGGCGATCAACAAATGCGCTGCATCCGCGAATACGTTCAAACGGATTTCTCCGAGTCGCGCCGTGCCGGGCGCTTCGAACGTTTCGAGCGCCGAGCCGATGAGATTGAACCCGTCCTCCAACCGCCCCGCCAGATCGCGCCCCGCCGCGGTGGCCGACACCGATCGGCTGCTTCGGTTGAGCAACTTTGCGCCAAGGCGATTTTCGAGTCGCCGCATGGCGTGGCTGACGGCCGACGGCGTTTGCCCCAGTTCGATCGCGGCGAGTTTGAAGCTGCGGCACCTGACGATCGCTAGAAAAGACTTCAGATCCGCGAAGTCGATCCGATCCGTTTTGCTCATGGTGAATGCCATTCAATAGGCCAATGAATCCGGTTCATTCTACGCCGTGCAATCATTTGCCTCCTAGCCGATGCCATGCTGGCAACGTGCGACGCCTGCCACCGGTGAGCGAATCTTTTCAGAGGAAACGTATGCCTAACTTCGAGCACATGCGGATCAGCGATTTGGACGGCACGAAGGTTCTCGTCACGGGCGCGTCGACGGGAATCGGCGCCGCGGTGGCCCACGCATTCGCGGCGCAAGGCGCGCATGTCGTGGCGCACTTCAACCGGAGCGAGGCGGCCGCTGAAGGGCTGCGCGCCGAATGCCCTGAGCGCATTCACCTGATTCGAGGCGACTTGGGCGAGCCCGGCGCTGCATCGCGCCTCGTGCAGGCCGCGGCGCAAATGCTCGGCGGCCTGGACGGCCTCATCAACAACGCCGGCGGCATGCTGGGGCGCATTGCGTCGACGCAAATGCCACCCGGTCATTTCGATGAAGTGGTCAATCTGAACGCCCGCTCCGTGTGGGAGGCAACCGTCGCGGCCCATCCATTTCTCAAGGCGGCCTCAGGGTATGTCATCAACACTTCGTCGGTGGCTGCACGCACGGGAGGCGGCGCCGGCGCCGTGCTGTACGGCGCCTCGAAAAGCTTTGTCAGTAGTCTGACGCGCGGTCATGCCAAGGAATTCGTGCACGACGGCATCCGGGTCAACGCAGTGGCGCCTGGTCTCATCCAGACGCCGTTCCACGACAAATACACGCCGCCGGAGCTGCTTGCGCAGCAAACCGCGTCGGTGCCGATGGGAAGAGAAGGCTCGCCGCAGGAGTGCGTCGGTGCGTTCCTGTTTCTCGCTTCTCCCGCCCTGTCCGGGTATATCACCGGCCAGATCATCGAAGTGAATGGCGGGCAACTCATGCCTTGAAAGAGGAAAGACAATGAATCAACGGCCATTTGGCAACCTAGGGCAACTCGTTTCGGAGATCGGCTTCGGTGCGTGGGCGATCGGCGGCTCGTGGGGCGACGTGTCGGAAAGCGATGCGAAGGCGGCGCTGCATGCGGCGCTCGATAGCGGCACGACGTTCATCGATACGGCCGATGTCTACGGCGATGGCCGTTCCGAGCGCATCATCGCGGCCGTGCTCAAAGAACGCGGCGGGCCGAAGCCCTTCGTCGCAACCAAGGCGGGCCGCCGGCTCGACCCGCATGTGGCGCAAGGCTACACCGCGGCGAATCTGAACGCGTTTGTCGACCGGTCTCTCACGAACCTCGACACCGATTGTCTCGATCTCGTGCAACTGCATTGCCCGCCAACCGAGGTGTACTACCGGCCGGAAGTGTTCGAGGCCATGGACGCCATGGTGACAGCGGGGAAGATCCGCCATTACGGCGTCTCGGTGGAAAAGGTCGAGGAGGGGCTGAAAGCGATCGAATACCCCGGCGTCAAGTCGGTGCAGGTGATCTACAACGTGTTCAGGCAGCGTCCCGCCGATCTGTTTTTGCGCGAGGCGCGTGCAAGAGGGATCGCGGTGATTGTCCGCGTGCCGCTCGCGTCCGGCCTGCTGACCGGCAAGATGACGGCGAATACGGCGTTCGCGGCCGACGACCATCGGCACTTCAATCGGGAGGGACAGGCGTTCGACAAAGGCGAGACGTTCGCGGGCGTGCCCTTCGACATCGCGCTCAAGGCCGTCGACGAAATCAGGCCGCTCGTTCCGCAAGGCGTGACCATGGCGCAGTTCGCGCTGCGCTGGATCCTGATGAACGAGGGCGTCACGACCGTGATCCCCGGGGCCAAGAACCCCGAGCAGGCCAAGGCCAACAATGTGGCGAGCGATTTGCCGCCGCTGACCGATGCCGCGATGGCCGCGCTGCGCACGTTGTATCTGGAGAAGATCGCGCCCTATGTCCATCACCAGTGGTGACGGCACCTTCGGAAAGCCGAAATCCGAAAGCCGGGCGCTAATCCGCGCTAATTGCGCCCGCGCGAAGCCGCCATGCTCCGAAACAAAAGCGGGCGCTCTTCGCCGCCGGGCCTGCGCCGTGCGAGCGTGACCGCCCGCTCGACTTCGCCATGATGGGGCGACTTCGAACAGACGGGATCGGCGGCACGCGCGTCGCCCGTCAGCAGATACGCCTGGCACCGGCAACCGCCGTGATCGACGCTGCGCTCGTCGCAGCTTCGACACGGTTCTCGCATCCAATCCTCGCCCCGGAATGCGTTGAACGCCGCGCTCTCGTACCAGATGTCGGCGACCGAGGCGTCTCGCACATTGGGCAAGTCCAACCCAGGCAACGACCGCGCCGCATGACAAGGCAACGCAGCGCCATCGGGCGCGATGCCGAGAAAGACCGAGCCCCAGCCATTCATGCAGGCTTTCGGGCGCTGTTCGAAGTAGTCCGGGACGACGAATAGAATTTTGCAGCGGTCCCCGGCGAGCTTTCGATATCGATTGACCGTATCCTCGGCCTCGCGCAATTGCTCGGCCGTCGGCATCAGTTGATCTCGATTGAGCAATGCCCAACCGTAATACTGCGTGTTGGCAAGCTCGAGGTATTCGGCACCGATATCGAGCGCCATTTCGATGATCTGCGCCACGTGCGGCAGGTTGAATCGATGCAGCACGCAGTTGAGCACCATCGGGTACCCATAGGCTTTGATCAAGCGCGCGACGTTGCGCTTCAGTTCGAACGTGCGCGTGCTCGAAAGGAAATCGTTGAGCTCGCGCGTCGAATCCTGAAACGACAGTTGAATGTGATCGAGGCCCGCATCCTTCAATGCGGCGATGCGCGCTTCGTTCAGCCCCACTCCGGAAGTGATCAGATTGGTGTAGTAGCCGAGCGCGCGCGCATGTGCCACCAGCACTTCGAGATCGTCGCGCACGAGCGGCTCGCCGCCGGAAAAACCGATCTGCGCCGCGCCCAGCGCGCGTGCTTCAGTGATGACGCGCCGCCATGCATCGGTATCGAGCTCGGGGCCATGACTCGCGAAGTCCACTGGGTTGTAGCAGAACGCGCAGTGAAGCGGGCACCGATAGGTGAGTTCGGCCAGCAACCACAGCGGCGGCGAAGGAGAAGCGGTCTCGTTCATGGCGGTGCGATCGATAGGGCTCGTCAGTCGACCCAGCCGCGTTGGCGCGCGTGATCGAGAAACCGATAGACGTCGGGCGCGAGGTCGGAAGCGTTGAACAGGTCTTCCAACTCCGTGATGATTTCATCGAGCTCGCGCGTGCCGTCGCATCGCACGAGGATTTGGCCCGCGCTCGGATTGAGCTTGACCATCCCCTCCGGATACAGCAACACGTACGAATCCTGCGCCGCTTCCCACTGCAGGCGAAAGATCGGGCGAAGGCGCGGGCGCAGCGGCGCGCCTCCGGCGGCGTTGCAGGCGTTGGAGTAGGTCATGACGAATACGCCTGTTCGATCGCATCGAGCATCGACCAGAGAATGTCGAGCTTGAATTGAAGTATGTCGAGCGCCCGCCGCTGCTCAGCGGGCGTCTTGAAGTAGTCGAGCGTGACCGCAAGGCCATGTTCGACATCGCGCTGGGCAAGCGGAATGCGGCTGCGGAAATACTGCAGCCCCGGCGCGGCGATCCAAGGATAGAGGTCGGGCCAGCCTGCGAGCCTGTCCTTGTGGATCTGCGGCGCGAACATTTCCGTCAGCGACGAACAGACGGCCTCTTGCCAAGGCGCGCGCCGAGCGAAGTTGACATAGGCGTCCACGGCGAACCGCACGCCAGGCGTCACCTGCGACAACGACCACAAGCGATCGCGCTCGATGCCGACGGCTTCGGCCAGCCGCACCCATGCTTCGATGCCGCCCGCGTCGTCGCCATAGCCGTCGTGGTCGAGAATGCGCTGCACCCAACGACGGCGGGTGGCGCGATCGTCGCAATTGGACATGATCGCCGCGTCTTTCAGCGGAATGTTGATCTGGTAATAAAAGCGGTTTGCGACCCACCCGCGGATTTCATCGGGCGAGCAGCGGCCGCTATTGAGACGCACGTTGAAAGGGTGGTGGATGTGATAGCCAGCACCGAGCGCGCGCAATTGCGCTTCGAATTGTTCGTGCGTCCAGGGCGTGTCGTGCAGCGGCGGGGTAAGCGAGGTCTCGTTCACGGCTATACCTGCAGTTCCATTCCGTCTTCGGCGATGTCGATGCCGTGCGCACGCACGGTCGCGTAGGCATCGGAACGAGGATCGAGAATCGGATTCGTGTTGTTGATATGAATCAGCACTTTGCGCGAGGCCCTCGGCAGCGAGTCGAGCAGTTCGATCATGCCCGGATCGCCATTGACGACGCATTGCGCGAGATGTCCCATCTCGGCCGCGCGCTTGCTCGATAGACCTAGATCGATCATCTCCGTATCGGTCCAAAACGTACCGTCCACGAGCACGAGCTGGGCCGATCGCATCGCCGCCAGGATCGCAGGCGACGTGCGCGCAAGTCCCGGCGCGTAAAACGCCGTGGCCGAGGTGGCGACATCTTCGATCACGAACGCGACGTTGTCGCCCGTCACCGGCGAGCCGCGATGCGGCGAGTAGGGCGGCGGTGCGCTGTCGATCGCGATCGCCGTGAATCGCAAACCGGTGAGCGGCGAGATGGTGAACGGCTCTCCCAACACGATCGCGTGCTGGTCGACGCCGCAGTAGTGGGAGAGCAGGGGAACGAGCGGCAACGCGCTCGACAAATCGTCGAGCACGGGCTGCGTCGCATAAAGCGGGAGCGGTGTCGTGCGCTCGCGCAGCATGAGCAGACCCGTCACGTGATCGATCTGCGCATCGCACAGCATGACGGCGGCGATGCCGCTATCGCGCAGCGCGCGAGCAGGCTGCAATTCGGCGTGGGCGCGCAGTTGAGTCAGGATGTCGGGCGATGCGTTGACGAGCACCCAATCGTCGCCGTTCTCGCTCACGGCTATCGATGACTGCGTACGCGGCTTGAGCGGCCCCGTGCGCGCACGCGCCTGCGAACAGTTGGCGCAATTGCAGTTCCATTGCGGCAGACCGCCGCCGGCGCCGGAACCAAGAACCTTAATCAACATGGCGATGCGCTCGGGAGTGGCCGCGCGCGAAGAGCATCGTCTTCATGCGCGGCGCTCGCCGGCTCCTTATCGGTTGGCGATGTACATCGTGATTTCGAAGCCGAAGCGCAGATCGGTATAAGTCGGGGTAGTCCACTGCATGGTTGTCTCCTTGTTTGATCGAGTCGGTGAGCAAGCTCAACCGCAAGCGTTCGTTGCGGTCGCATCGATTAAGCAAGGGGTATGCCGAGCGTGGGATCGAACACGACGCGATGCGATGAACTCGGTCGGCCAGGAGGGGCGACACATTCGCGCAGGCGGCTCGTGGGGGAATTAGGGCGGGCCGGTGCGTGCTCCGGCCCATCATGCGACGGACACTGTTTCATTCGGCGACAGGGGTGTCGCAAATTGCGACAGTGTGTACTGTCGGTGCAACGCGCGAGCGGGACGAATCGGCCCTGGCTTACTCGTCCTCGCCGCGCTTGGCCGTGGCGGAAGGCGGCATGTTGCGATAAATGGTGGCGCGCGATACGCCGAGCGCGCGGGCTGCCGCCGATACGTTGCCGCCGTGGCGAGCGAGGGCGGTCGCGATCGCCTGGGCGGCGACGTCTTGCAGCCGGGTGCCGTTCGGCGCCGGCGCTTGTGAGACGGGCGGGGCGGCAGCGGGCGTGGCCGCGGCGGATGCTGCGTCGCGCCGTTGCAGATCGTCGAAGAAGTCATCCGGCAGATGCTCGCGGCGAATCTCGCCATCGTTCTCCACCATCGCAGCCGCAGTGCGCAGCAGGTTGCCGAGCTGGCGGAAGTTGCCGGGCCACACGCATTGCTCGAACAGCGTCATCACTTCGGGGGCCACCGACAAGCGTTGGCCATCGCTGCCCGTGAGCGCTTCGCGCTCGAGCATGTGGTCGATGACGATGGCGAGGTCTTGGCGCTCGCGCAGCGGCGGCAGCTTCACGACCAAGCCGTTCAAGCGATAGTAGAGGTCTTCCCGGAAGCGGTTTTGCGCGATCATCTCGCGCAGGTCCCGGTGCGTCGCGCAGACGATGGCGATGTCGACCGGAATCGACTTGGCCGAGCCGAGTGGATTGACGACGCGCTCCTGCAAGACGCGCAGCAAGCGGACCTGCAGCGGGTACGGCATGTCGCCGATCTCATCGAGAAAGAGCGTGCCGCCGTGCGCTTGCACGAGCTTGCCGACGGCGCCTTTGCGGCGCGCGCCGGTGAAGGCGCCTTCCTCATAGCCGAATAGTTCCGATTCGATCAGCGTTTCCGGGATCGATGCGCAGTTCACGGCGACGAACGGCGCGGCGCGGCGCGGGGAATCGGAGTGGATCGCCTGCGCGAGCAGTTCCTTGCCCGTGCCGGTTTCACCCGTGATCAGCACCGGTATGTCCTTGCCGATGACTTTGCGCACCTTCGCGATGACGGCCGCGATCTGCGGGTCGCCCGTATCGAGCTGCGCGAGGCGCAAGGCGCGCGCGGGGTTCGCGCGAGCGCTCGCGCTCGTGTAGCTGTCCGCGCTCGTTTGCCGCCGCGCCTCGGTCTGCACGCCGCTGCTCGAGACCGACATGCGCCGGAACGTGACGTTCGCACACACCACCGCGCCGCTGTGTAGATTGAGCGAGAGCATGGAATCGCGGCTCGCCCGCATGCGGTCGATCAATTGCGCGCTCGTCATGCCGAACAGCGACGAGAGCGTGTGCGCGCGCAGCGCCGCGAGCGGCATGCCGAGCTGGAATTGCGCGCTGCGGTTGGCCGAGAGGAAGCGCCCGTCGCCGGTGAACGCGGCGATGCCCTCCATGAGCGTGCCGAGAAACTCCGGGCGGCTGTGAAAGGCCACTTGCAGCGTGTCGCGAAAGGTCCAGGCGAACAGGTGATTTTCGATCATCTGCACCGACATCTTGGCGAGCGCCATCGTGTGCTGATGGTAGCTGCGGTAATCGCCCGTCACGTCGAGCACGCCGATGAGGTCGCCGTAGGGATCGAGAATCGGTGCGCTCGAGCAGGTGAGGAAATGATTCGCTTCGAGAAAATGCTGATCGCCATGCACGACGGTCGGGCTGCACTCGGCCAGCGTCGTGCCGATCGCATTCGTGCCTTGCTTTTCTTCCGACCATTGCGCGCCGGGGCGCAGCGCCACCTTCTCGGCGCGTTCGAGAAAATCGTCGTCGCCGATCGAATGCAGGATGAGGCCCTGCGCGTCGGTCAGCACGACCATGCTTTCGGTATTGACGATCTGCTCGCGCAGCGTTTCCATCACCGGCATTGCATGCGCGCAGAGGATGCGGCTCTGCTCCACTCGCAGCGAAAGCTCCGAGGAAGGCAGAACGTCGTAGTCAGGCTGTGTGCACGTGGTCAGGCCGTAGCCCGTCGAGCGTTCGTGGGCTTTTTGTATAGACGGCGTGAGCCAGCCCGATTCGCCAACCGCAACGGGCTGCGGCGAGCGATGAACAAGGTTGCGCATTGTCTCCTCCGGGGCGAGCGTCGGCACGTGGCCTACACTTTCGGTCACCGATAAGAGCAAGAATTGCGCCAGATCGCCGCACCGGCCGCGTGATTGCTTCAGTCAGAACATGTCTAGGGAGCGCCTATTTCGTACGATGCACTCGGCGGCTGCCGGGCGGTATCGGGGGTTATCCCCATTCCGGCGAGCGGGCGAGGGCTCCCGGCTCACCCGGCGCACCGCCTCAATCCCACGCATAGCGCACGCCCAACCATGCGCCCCTGGGCGCACCCGGCCCGACGAACGCTTCGTTCACGGGCGCTGAGCCGTCGAAGGTGTGGTTCGGGCCGTTGAAGAAGTTTTGTCCGAGCGCGCCGAAGCTTGCATAACGCTTGTTCAGCACGTTCGATACGGTCGCGAACACCTGCAAGCGCTTCGTGATGCGGTAGGCCGTATCGACGTCGATCAGGACGTAGCCGCCGATCTTGCCGTTCGGGTCGGCGTTGTTCTCGTTGCCTTGGGCGTACACCCCGCCGCGATAAGTCGCGTTGGCGCCGATCGTCCATTTTGGCGTGGCGGCGTAGTCCAGACGCAGCTTCACCGTGTGCTCGGGAATGCCGGGGATCTTGTCGCCCGAGTGAACGACGATGTTGCCGTTGCCGTCCGCGGTCGAATTGCTGGGGCTACTCTCGACCCAGCTCGAGCGATAGGTGGCGTCGATGTAGCTGTAGCTCGCGGCGACGCCGAGCGGCCCGAATCGCGAGCGCCCGGAAAGCTCGATGCCTTGGCGGCGCGTCTTGCCCACGTTTTGAAAGTACCCTTGGGCAGTGGCCGGGGCGCTGATGAACTGGATGTCGTCGACGAGCGTCGTGCGGTACAGCGCGGCGCTCCAGCTCGTTGCGGCGCCGATTTTGCCGCGCGCCCCGGCCTCGTACGTCTTCGAGACGACCGCGGCGAGCGCGGGATCGGCGATGAACGCGTTCGGCAGCGAGCAGGGCGCGTTCGGATCGGCGCAGGCCAGTTCGATCGCGGTGGGCGTGCGCATGCCTTCATTGTAAGTGGCATAGGCCGTGAAGCTGCGCGCCGGGTGCCAGGTCACGCCGATCGCCGGGTTCAAGCGCGAGAACACATGGCTGCCGTCGAGCAGCGGTTGTTTGCCGCTCTCGTCGCCGATTGTTTTCTTGGCCCAGTCATAGCGGCCCGAAAGCGTCAGCGCCCATTGCTTCGTTAGCGAAAGCGTGTCTTGCAGGTACGACGCGAGATTGGCGTCGCGGGTTTTCGCATTGACGCGCTGCGTGAAGCCGCCGATGCCGATCGCTGCGCGCGTGGCCGTGAAAACGGCGTCCTGCGACGCCGACGTGTAGTGCGAGTTCGCGAAATCCGCGGCAATACCCGCTACGAGTTGATTGTCCATGCCGCCGAGCTTGCCGAGCAACGTCAGTTGCAGGCTCGCGCCGTAGCTGTCGGTCGCGACGGTGGAATCGACGTTGGTGGCTTGCGGCGTATTGATCGAGCCGTCGGGCAGCGTTTCACCGAAGTTCGCGTTGTTGTTGCTGCTGATGTTTCTGTTGACGAATCGGCGATAGTAAGCCGTGCCGCTCAGCCGGACGGCGTCGTTGAAATCGTGCTCGCCCGATAGCGTCACATAGCCGGCGTGGTTCAGGTTTTGATCGGGGAAGGTATAGGGTTGACGCGGGTCGCCGAGAAACGAGCGCGGAATCGTCTGCATCCCGAGCAGGTTGTTGTCGATGCCGCCCGCGGACAGCGCGAGCGTCGTATCGGCGTCGGTATAGCGCAGTTTGCCGAAGGCCTGCCGCACGCGGCTCGCGTTCTTTTGCGCCCAGCCGTTATCGTTCGCGGCGTTACCGGTCACGAAGTAGTCCAGATGGTCGCCGAGCTTGCCGCCCTGCTGCACTTCGGCCGTTTTGCGGCCCCACGAGCCACCCGTGATTTGCGCCTCGCCGCCGGGGTAGTCCCTGCCGTTTTTCGTGGTGATTGCGAGCGCGCCGCCGAGCGTGTTCAAGCCGAAGGTCGGATTCGAGCCGGGCATCAGCTCGATGGTGTCGATCGCCGCTTGCGGGATCAAGTCCCAGTTGACGACATCGCCGAACGGCTCGTTGATGCGCACGCCATCGAGGAACACCGACAAGCCCTGCGGCGCGCCCAGCAACGCGGAGGCGATGAAGCCCCGATAGTTGACGTTGACCTGATAGGGGTTGCCTTGGGCCTCGTTGATGCTCACGCTCGGCAGGTTCTTCTCGAAGAAATCGGTGAGCGTGGTGCGATGCTGCGCGTCGAGTTGCGCGGCGCGCACGATCTGCACGTTCGCCGCCACCTGTGAGAGCGGCAAGCCGACGCCCAGGAGCGGCGTCGTGCCGACCACGACGATCGGTGCAAGCGTGACGCTAGGGTTCGCGGCTGCGTTCGCGTTCGGTGCGTTCGGTGCGTTCGGCGAATTCGACGAATTCGGGGCGGCAGGGCTAGTCGGCTCGATCACGCTCGGCGTTTGCGCTTTGGCTGCCGTATACGTCAACGCTAATCCCAGCAACGCAGCCGTCGCTAGACGCCCGCCTGCGCGCTTGCGTCGGTTTAGGGCACGCCCGCGATGCAGCGAAGCGGTAGCTGAGGAACCACGAACTGAAGAACCACGAGCGCGCATCATGCGTCACGCCGCCCGTACACCCATCGTGACGCCGCTTTGTTCCGGGGGGAACACATACCACGCGCCGTCGTCGTGGCGGAAGAAGTACAGGGCGGTCGTGCCGCGCGGCCCGTCCACCTGCACGCGGACGCGATGCTTGCCCTGGGAGCCGGCGGCGCAGCGCTCGACGCGGATCGATGCCTCGGGCGCAGGCGCCAGCCACTTGTCCACCACCATCCGCAACCGTCTCATGATGTCCTCCCAGCGCCGCGTCTCATTGTGCCGTCAATGCTGGCGGCGTCGCACACTCTAACGCGAGAACCGTGCCAATGGGTCGCAATCGATCGGGTAAGGTCATGCTCGATCTGACATCGCTTGATCGGCGCAGGCGTTACGGGTCGATCGCCGGTCGACGTGTGCACTCGGGTGTTTCGTTTCGCGACACCGGCTGGCCGAATCTGTTTCAGATTTGAACGCATCGCGGCGGCGTCCTGTCGCGTGCGACAACGGCTTCGATCCATGCGCGCGACGGCGCAAGCCCATGGGCACAGGATTTCGAAGCGATGGCATATGACTTGCGTCAGCGTGGCCCGCGGCGAATGTTCGCATATCGAGCGACATGACTCGAGTAATGCGCGCCGCGATAAATCGACCAACCAAGCCTTGCATGAGAGCGGCCCGAGTGCGTTGCACAGGGTCGCAGCTCGATCCGATGCACGAGTTGCGACCGATTGGCGAAGCAACGACTTGCGCCGACACAGGAGACATACATGAAGAGACGTTCAGTTTCGGCCTGGGGCCGCGCGGCGCTCGCCGTCGCAGCCATCGCGGCCGTCGGGCTCACGTCGCAGCCATCGATCGCGGCTGCGGACTATGAGGCGGTGACCTTCGACCGGTTAGCAGGCGCGCAGAATGATCCCGGTTGGCTGACCTACTACCGCACGTACAGCGGCCAGTCGCATTCGCCGGCCAAGCAGATCGATCCGTCCAACGTGAGCAAGCTCGGCGTCGCTTGGACCTACAAGTTCCCCGCCGAATTGCAGCAAGGCTTCGAAGCGACACCGATCGTCAACGGCCGGTACCTGTTCGTTAGCACTCCTAAAGACAACGTCTACGCGTTCGATGCCATCACGGGCAAGGCGCTGTGGAAGTTCGAACCGAAGCTGGGTCCGGAGGCATTCAAGAATGCTTGCTGCGACGTGGTCAATCGCGGTGTCGCGCTCTACGGCAAGAACGTCTATATCGCCATGCTCGATGGCGAGGTCGTCGCGCTCGATGCGCAATCGGGCGCCGTGGCGTGGAGGAAGCGGATGTTCGATCCCGGTGTCGGCTATGCGTTTTCGCTCGCGCCGCTCGCGATCGACGGCGCGATCGTAGTCGGCAACTCTGGCGGCGAATACGGCGCGCGCGGATTCATCGCCGCGCTCGATCCGGACAATGGCAATGTGCTCTGGAAGCGCGTGACGATTCCCTCGCAGAAGGAGAAAGGCGGCGACACCTGGCCCGACGGCATGCAAGAGCACGGCGGCGGCGCGTCCTGGCTGACGGGCACGTATGATCCGGCGTCCAAGACCCTGTACTGGGGCGTGGGCAATCCGGGGCCGTGGCTCGCTTCGCTGCGCCCGGGCAGCAACTTGTACAGCGATTCGCTGCTCGCGCTCGACCCGAAGACGGGCGACATCAAGTGGCATTACCAGTACACGCGTAACGACACGTGGGACTACGACGGCGTCAATACGCCGATCCTCGCCAACATTCAGTACGGCGGCAAGGATTACGACGCGATCATCCATGCGGACCGCAACGGCTTCTTCCACGCTATCGATCGCACGACGGGCAAGCTCATCTATGCGAACGCATTCGTGAAGGCCACGTCGGTCACCGGCTACACGAGCGAGGGCGATCCGATCGAGGACAAGTCGAAGTACCCGAACGTCGGCACGACGATCAACACCTGCCCGAGCTTCCTCGGCGGCAAGAACTGGTGGTCGGTTTCGTACGATCCCGAGCGGCACCTTGCGTTCGTGCCGTCGTTGCACGCCTGCATGAGCTTGTCGGGTAAATCCGTGAGCTACATGGAAGGCTTGCCGTACCTCGGTGAAGGCTTCGAAATCAAGCCCGAGCCGGGTAGCCATGGCTACGGCGAATTGCAAGCCATCGACGTGAACACCGGCAAGAAGGTGTGGAGCCACTGGAGCAAGATGCCTTGGAACGGCGGCGTGGCCAGCACGGCAAGCGGCCTTGCGTTCAGCGGCGGGCTCGACGGCCACCTCTATGCGTTCGATGCGGCGACAGGCAAGGTGCTCTGGAAGAGCCCGCAACTGGCGAGCGGCATCGTCGCGCAGCCTGCCATCTTCGAAGCGGACGGGCAAGAGTATGTCGCCGTGCTCGCCGGCTACGGCGGCGCGAACCCGATCTGGGGCGGCCCGATGGCGAAGATCGCCGACAAGGTGCCCCGCGGCGGAACGCTGTACGTCTTCGCCCTGCACCACGGCTGATCGGTCACTTCATTACCGCGCTCAACCGCTAGGCTCATGCCGCGACCGCCTGCCAGGCACGGCGGTCGCATGCGGCGCGGCGCTTTTCGAAAGCACCATCATGAACACGCACTTCAATTTTGGCGCGGCAGCCGTATCGGTCGCCGCGGCTCTCGCCTTCTTTTCTTCGAGCGCGGCTGCCTCTCCCGTCCGCATCTGCACGTTCAAGGGCAGCCCATCCGCGGCGCTCGACAAGCTCGTGGCGACTGAGACCTTCAAAGCGGCCGGCATCGATAGCACCTTCGTTCAATTCGGCGATGCGGGCGACGACGACGGCGTCTCGCTCAAGGAACTGCACGCGACGCTCGGCCGCGACTGCGATGTGATCGCGGGTTTTCCGCGCTCGCACGCCGCCGATGCTTCCGACGGCAAGATGCTGTTCTCGCGAGGCTATTTAAACGCGAGCTACGTTAGCGTCGGCACGGCCTCCGGCGCATCCGAGATCGCACCGCGCGAGACCGTGGCCGCGACCTATGGCAGTCCTTCGCAGTTGATTGCCGTGCAAGAGCAGCACGTGCGCTTCGTTCTCGAGAACACGCCCGAGCGCACCGTGGATGCCGTGGCAAGCGGCCGCGCGGGCCGCGCAATCGTTTGGTATCCCGCCGTGGTCGCATACGAGAAAGCGCATGCGGGCCGCCAATTCGACGTGCGCAAGACCCACTCGCCTTACTCCGACTGGCAACTCGTCTTCGCATTCAAAGCAGGGGCGAACGTGTTGCAGCGCAAGGTCGACACCGCGCTCGACACGATGCAAGCCGACGGGCGTCTTGCCGATCTGACGCGAGCCTGGATGCCGCCCGCGTCGATACAAGACGCGCGGGCGAAGACGACGGTTTTCGCTTATCTCGATGGCCCCGTTCCCGGCCCGCACAGCGGCCTGTTACGCGAGGCGCGCGACTCGGCTCGCATGCGCGGGCGTATCGTCAAAGTGTCGGATGCGGCCGCGACCGCGACCGCCGCCGCGCCTTCGTTCGACCGGGCGCAGGTTGCGCACGGCAAACGCTTGTTTGCGGCGAACTGCGCCAAGTGCCACGGCGCGGATCTGCAAGGGGTAACCGCGCCCGCGCTGAGCGGCGCCGCGTTTGCACCCGCAAGTAATTCCCACCTGACCATCGGCGGCATCTATAACTATATGGCGACCAACATGCCGGCCGACCGCCCCGGAAAGCTCAAGGACAGCGAATACGCCGACCTGATGGCGTATTTGCTGAATGCCAACGGCTATCCGACGACTAGCGCCAAGCTGACGGCCGACGCGGCGCGCGCCTCGACCACGCCGCTGAATGCCGGCCCGCTGAGCGCAGGGCAAGGGATGATGGCCTCGATGTCGGTGAAATGAACGCAGTTCGGTTCGCCGCGACTGTCCCAAATTGCGACAGTCACCAGGCGAGCGAGGCAGAACTGTTCGAAATTGAAGCAATGTGAAGCCGACCGGCGAAGCGGCTTTTATAGCGCATACCGAGACTTTCAGTTGGCATGCTTGTTGCCTGATAGGGCGGCCGCTCCGGCGCCGCGAATTTTCGAATACATGATCGAAGGAGACACGCAATGGACCTGTTTGACCTGAAACAGCTCGGTTTGGACGTCGAGTACCCGTATCGCAAGCAATATGACAATTTCATCGGCGGCAAATGGGTGCCTCCTGTCGCGGGCGAGTATTTCGAAAACGTTTCGCCGATCAACGGCAAGCCGTTCTGCCGGATCCCGCGTTCGAGCGCAGCCGATGTCGACGCTGCGATCGACGCCGCACATGCGGCGCGCCGCAAGTGGGCCAAGACCTCGACCACCGAGCGCTCCAACGCGCTGCTCGCCGTGGCCGATCGCATGGAAAAGAACCTGAAGCTGCTGGCGGTGGCCGAGACGATCGACAACGGCAAGCCGCTGCGCGAAACGATGGCCGCCGACCTGCCGCTCGCCGTCGACCACTTCCGCTATTTCGCCGGCTGCATCCGCGCGCAGGAAGGCGCGATCTCCGAGATCGACGACAACACGGTGGCCTATCACTTCCACGAGCCGATGGGCGTGGTCGGTCAGATCATCCCGTGGAATTTCCCGCTGCTGATGGCGGCATGGAAGCTCGCGCCCGCGCTTGCGGCCGGTTGCTGCGTCGTCATGAAGCCGGCCGAGCAAACGCCCGCGTCGGTGCTCGTGCTGATGGAGCTGATCGGCGATTTGTTCCCGCCGGGAGTCGTCAACATCGTCAACGGCTTCGGCAAGGAAGCCGGCGAGGCGCTCGCAACGAGCAAGCGCATCGCGAAGATCGCGTTCACGGGGTCGACGCCCGTCGGCAAGCATATCTTGCGCTCCGCGGCCGACAATCTGATTCCTTCGACGGTCGAGTTGGGCGGCAAGAGCCCGAACATCTTCTTCGCCGACGTCTTGGATCAAGACGACGCGTTCCTCGACAAGGCCTTGGAAGGGCTTGCGATGTTCGCGCTCAATCAGGGCGAAGTCTGCACGTGTCCCTCGCGCGTGCTGATTCAAGAGTCGATCTATGACCGCTTCATCGAAAAAGCCATCGCGCGGGTGGGCAAGATCAAGGCGGGGCATCCGCTCGACATGCAGACGATGATCGGCGCTCAAGCTTCGCAGCAGCAGCTCGACAAGATCCTCTCGTATATCGATATCGGCCGCGGCGAAGGCGCGCAATGCTTGACCGGCGGCGCACGCACGGCGCCGGCGCCCGATCTGGGCACGGGCTTCTACATTCAGCCGACGATGCTGCTCGGCAACAACAAGATGCGCGTGTTCCAGGAAGAGATCTTCGGGCCGGTGGCGTCGGTGATGACGTTCAAGGACGAGCAAGAAGCGATCGAACTGGCCAACGATACGTTCTACGGCCTCGGTGCAGGCGTGTGGACGCGCAACGGGACGCGCGCGTACCGCATGGGTCGCGAGATCGAAGCGGGCCGCGTCTGGACCAACTGCTACCACCTGTATCCCGCACATGCCGCGTTCGGCGGGTACAAGCAGTCGGGCATCGGTCGCGAAACGCACAAGAAGGCGCTCGAGAACTATCAGCAGACGAAGTGTTTGCTCGTGAGCTACCAAGCCGAAGCGCTCGGGTTCTTCTGAGCGTTTGTATGTAACTGCATGAACGGTTGCGGCCCGCGTCAGGCGGGCCGGCAACCGGCAACGATGCATCCGCTTCTCCGCGACGGCTACGCCATGGCGTAGTTCGTCGTGGTGGAAGCTGCTCGCTGGGTAGACTCATCGAGTCATTTCAACCGCTTTCCTTTCGGTTCTCTGGAACTTCCCGCGCGTCACGCAAACCTCGCTCATTGTCTGAGGTAAAGATCCCGTGGCGTCTGGGCGTTCGCTTCTTCACGCTGCGATCCCGGGCTTGTGCCCCAGTACTTCGTCATACATCGCGTCCGGTGCAATATCGACGCCGTTGGGCCAGACCACCACCCCATCACGGATCGTTGCCTGCGCAAAATACGCTTCATCGGCCAAGGGGGCAAAGACGCCGCTGAAATTATCCCGCGACATGTCGACCACGCCTCGCACGCCGTCCGCAAACGACACCTCTAGTCGATGGCCGGGCAATACCTTCAACGTGGTTACGCTCCATGCAATCATGACGGTCACTCCAAGGGCGATATGGGTTTCGGTGCGGCGAGGGCGCGGCACAGTTCCCAATCCTCGTTGAGTTCGGCGCGGTGTTCCGACGCCCATTCCAACACGAGCGCGAGCGCCCGTTTCGGCAGCGATCCCCGAATCACTTCCAACGTGTCGATGCGGATCAGGGCCTCGAAGTCCGCTTACCGGGCGTGAAAGTGCGCCGGATTGTGATCTCGCCAGTACATGCTGATGACGATGCCAAAAAATACACTGATTGTTGGCACGTGGCCCTCCCAAAATACACTCAGCGAGTATATCAAGACACTCGACCGGCGCGTCGTGCCTAACGATCTAGTGTGCCTGTCCGTCCAATGGTCTTCGGATGCGCGATGCTTTTCGTAAGACCGTGGCGTCGGTGAATCAATCGCAATTTTTGATTTTCGGCAGTGTCGCCCTAGAGTGACACTCGCCGCTAAATGCGGATGACGAGTTAATCAAAACTGCGAAAACGTTTGCCCGCCAGGCGTCATACGTCTTAACGTTTGTTTGGTTATAGGGATAACGATTGTTTGCAAGCCGAGTCTCAGAAATTCGGAAAATTCACCCTCGGCGCGATTGCGATCTGTGATGTGAACCGCGCCCCGCCCGGCGCCGATACAAGCGCCGGCATTCGTCACGGCTTCATCGAATGGTTGTATTCGCACGGCATGCGCACGACGCATCGTGCGCGAAAACTATCTTTATTCGGCGACGCATAAAGCATTGAACGGATCGGGGATTATCAACAATGGCAACAAAAATCATGTCCGTTTTCGGCACGCGTCCCGAAGCGATCAAGATGGCGCCCGTCATCAAAGCATTGGATAAAACACCGGGGCTCGAGTCGATCGTCTGCGTGAGCGGTCAGCACCGATCGATGCTCGAGCAAGCGCTCGAACTGTTCGATATTCGTCCGCGCTACGACCTCGCGTTGATGACGGCCAATCAAACGCTCAACGGGCTCGCTTCCCGCTTGATCTTCTCGTTCGACGACATCCTCGCGCAGGAGCGGCCCGATCGCGTGCTCGTGCATGGCGACACGACGACTGCCTGCGCCGCGGCGTTGGCCGCGTTTCATCGCCGGATTCCGGTCGGCCACGTCGAAGCAGGCTTGCGCACGGGCGACCTGTCGAGCCCTTGGCCCGAGGAAATGAACCGTCGTGTGGTCGACGCCATCAGCGATCTCATGTTCGCGCCGACGCAAAGCGCCAAGGCGAACCTGATGACCGAGTCGCTCGCGGGGCGCATCTTCGTGACGGGCAACACCGTGATCGATGCGCTCTACATGGCGGCGGCTCGCATCGACGCCGACCCCGAGCTGCGCCAGCGGCTGGACGCCCGTTTGCCCGAACTGAACGAGGCGGTGCCGATCGTGCTCGTCACCGGACATCGGAGAGAAAGTTTCGGCGAAGGCTTCGCCTCGATTTGCTCGGCGCTCGACACGCTTGCGCGCAGCGGCGAAGTCCAAATCGTTTATCCGATTCACCTGAACCCGAACGTGCGCGGCCCCGCCTACGCCCGCATCGGCGCGACGCCCAACCTGCATTTGATCGAGCCGCTCGACTATCTCGGCTTCGTGCGGCTCATGCAGCGGGCCGCCATCGTGCTGACCGATTCGGGCGGCGTGCAGGAGGAAGCCCCCGCGCTCGGCAAGCCCGTGCTCGTCATGCGCGAGGTCACCGAGCGGCCCGAAGCGCTCACAGCAGGGGCCGTGCGTCTCGTCGGCGCGCATACCGAGAAGATCGTTCAAGGCGTGCGCGCATTGCTCGGCGGGTGCAACAACGGCGCATCCCTGTGCGAGCCGATCAGCCCCTACGGCGACGGCCACGCCGCCGAGCGCATCGCCGCCGCCGTCGCGGGTCGCCCGTTCATCGAATTCGCGAGCTTCACGCGGCCCTACGCGACGTCCACCGAGGCCTTGGAGCACGCCATGGCGCTCTAGTGCGCTCACCGCCGCGCCGCTGCGTCGCCGGCCGTTTGCGCCATCGACGCGATGGGCGGCCCATCGAGGCGATCCGCCAGCCGGTGGATCGTCCCGGTCTTCTTCTTCCGAGTATTCGTAGCACTGAACCGAACCGACCCGAACTATCGTGACCTCCGATCTCTCCGCGCGCACCGCCGTGCGCTTTCGCCTGGCGCTTGCCGCCGCGCCCTTCCTGGTTCTCGCCCATGGTGTCTGCGCCGCCACGAGCGATGCGTCGGCGACCGGCATCGCAGACGCCTTTCGTCATCTGAGCGAGCATCGCGTGACGACGCGCAGCGTGGCGCTTTCGGACCTGGGCGTGCGCGAGCCGCTCGTCCTGTCGGCGCCCGATGCACGCCACGAGCTGTATCTGCCGGTTCCGGCCGGCGTGCCGATCGACGATGCGACGCTGCAGTTGGACGGCGGCTTCCTGCACGCCGACGGCGGACGCGAAACGCTGGTCGTTTCGCTCGACGGCGCGCCGGTGCTCGCGCGCAGCTTCACGCAAGCGCAAGGCGATGCGCAAGCGAGCATCGGCGTGGACGGGGCGCCGCGGGCGAGCGGCTTCGTGCGCGTCGGCCTGCAATGGGCGTCGGTCATCGACGATAGGCTTTGCACGGATCAAACGGCCATCGGCAACGTGTTGCGCGTGGCGCCTGGCTCGCGGCTTTCCTATCGCTTTGACCCCGAGGCCATCACCGATGTGCGCACGGCATGGAGCGCCTTGCCGCTCGCGCCCGTCGTTGCGATCTCGGGGCAGCATGTCGGCGAAGCCGCCTTCGACACCGCCTGGCGTGTGCAAGCGCTGATGGAACGCGAAGGCCGAACGCCGGTCACGCGCTCGTGGCCCGCGGTGGGCCAGACGGCACAAGTCGATACGGCCGACGTGCCGCCTGCGTTGCGCGCGATCCCAGCCTTCGCCGCGCTTGCTGCGGGCGGCGGCGTCAAGGTCTCCGACGCGGCGACGGTGGGCGCGCTCCTGACGCTTGCCTCGCACCAGGCCTTCGCGCCCGATGTCGTGATCGCCGACGACGCACTGCGCGGGCAAACGCGTGCGGCGCTCGATGCGCTGCGTGCGCAGATTGCGGCGGTCGCGCCCGCCGGCGCAGTCGCGTTCGATGCTTGGCGCGCGCGGGTGTTTGCGCCCATCGAGCAGCCGCTCGCAGCCGGCGAGATCCGCGTCGCGCATTTGCCGGGGCAAGCGGCCATCGTCGTCGGCGATGCGAGCGCCGCGCAAGCGCTCGCGCGCGACTGGCGCGCGGTCGGGCTCGCCGATCGCTACGTCGTGCATCGTCTCGACGACGCGCTCGCACCCGACGCCGATCGCATCGCGCTGTCCGCGCTGGGCGGCGAGCCGCGCACGCTCGATGTGCTCGGTCGCGCCATCTGGGAGGCGAGCTTCGATCTGTCCGCCGTCGCCGGCAGCGGCAAGCTTCCCGATGAAGTCGTGCTCGACCTCGCGGCCGCACCGACGCCGCACCATGATGGCGACATCGCCTCCGTGTATTTCAACAGTGTGCTGATCGGCTCGAAGCTGCTGCGCGAGGACGGCAAGCCCGACACGATCGTCGCGCATGTGCCGCGCTTCGCGCTCGCGCCGACCAATGTCTTGCGCGTCGTGTTCCAGCGCCGCCCCGACGGCGGCTGCGAGGCGCGCTCGCAAGGCTACCCGGTAGCCGTGCTGCCGACGAGTCATCTGACGCTCGCGCGTGCCGCCGTCGAGGACGATTTCATCGGCATGCTGCCGCGCTTTGCCACGGCCGCGAGCGTGTTCGTGCCCGCGGCCTATCTCGACGATGCAACCGAGGCGCTGCCACGGCTCGCACGCTTGGCCAATGCCGCCGGGCTCGCGCCGTCGCGCGCCACGCTCGCCGTCGTGAAAGACGGTGCGGCGGCCGCCCCGAGCGGCCCGTTCCTCGCTGCCGACGTAGCGTTGCAGCAAGAGGACGCTCGCGCGCAATGGTCTGCCGATCGCCTCAAGCTCGTCGACGCATCGGGGCGCGTCTATGTCGATGTCTCCGGTTTGTCCAAGCTTGCCGTGATCGACGTCGCGCAATCGAACGGCGCCACCGGCATCGCCTATCGCTCGCTCGGCCGCGAGGCGCCGCAATTGCCCGCCGCGTTACGCCTCGTGCGCGGGGACGTTGCGCTCGTCGCATCGAATGGCGTGGCGCGGTTGTTCGATTCGCGTCATCCGGGCGAGGTCGTCACCGATAGCACGCGCGCCGAAGTCTTCTCGCGTCGTTTGCCGTGGCTCGTCGTCGCGGGCATCGTCGCCTTTCTGATTGCGCTCGTCGCGATCGCGGGCATCGAGCGCCGCCGCCATCGGGCGAAGGATGGCGAGCGATGAGCCTCGCCGCGCTGCACTGGTACGGCGGCTATGCCATGAGCCGCTATTTCACGACGCTCGAGGCGCTCTCGGCCGTGGTCGCGGTTGTGATCTTCGTCTCGAGCCTCGACGATTTGTTCGTCGATCTCTGGTACTGGTCGCGCGAGATCTATCGGCACTTCACCGTGAAACGGCGCTACCGTGCGCTGACCGTTGAGCAATTGCATGTGCGCGAAGAGCAGCCGATCGCGATCATGGTGCCTGCTTGGCACGAATACGACGTGATCGCGGCGATGCTCGAAGACATGGTGCGCGTGCTCGACTACCGGCGCTATGTCGTCTTCGTCGGCACCTATCGCAACGACGCGCGCACGATCGAGCAAGTCGAGCGCATGCGGCGCCGCTACCGGCAGTTGCGGCGCGTCGAGGTGCCGCACGACGGCCCTACCTGCAAAGCCGATTGCTTGAACTGGGTCATCCAGGCAATTTTCAAGCACGAACAGGAAAGCGGTATCGAGTTCGCGGGCGTCGTGCTGCACGACAGCGAGGACGTCCTGCATCCGCTCGAACTGAAGTTCTTCAATTACTTGCTGCCGCGCAAAGACATGATTCAACTGCCTGTCGCCTCGCTCGAACGTCATTGGTTCGAGCTCGTCGCGGGCACCTATATGGACGAATTCGCCGAGTGGCATGCGAAGGATCTCGTCGTGCGCGAGAGCCTTGCCGGTGCGGTGCCGTCGGCCGGCGTCGGCACGTGCTTCTCGCGCCGCGCACTGCTCGCTTTGATTGAGCAGACGAACAATCAACCGTTCAACACCGAGAGCCTCACCGAAGACTACGACGTCGGCACTCGCCTGGCCAAGCTCGGCATGCAGTCGATTTTTGCACGCTTTCCCGTTACCTTCGCCGCGCGACGCAAGACTTGGTTCGGTTTTGGCCCGATGCGCGAATTCATGTTGACGATGCCGCTTTGCGTGCGCGAGTTCTTCCCCGACACGCTGCGCACGGCGTATCGGCAGCGTGCCCGCTGGACGCTCGGCATCGGCCTGCAAGGGTGGCGTCAAACCGGGTTCTCGGGTTCGCTCGCCAATCGTTATCTGTTGCTGCGCGATCGCAAGGGCACGGTGACGGCGATCGTCGGCATGCTCGCTTATGTCCTCGTCGCCCAATTCCTGCTGTTCGCCCTGGCCGATGCGCTCGGCATGGCGCCGCCGTTCGCCGCCTCGGCGCTGGCCGATGCCGGCTGGTTTCGCGCATTGCTTTGGTTCAATGCCGTCTCATTGGCGCTGCGCGCCGTGCAGCGCATGTACTTCGTGACGCGCCTATATGGCTGGGAGCATGGCTTGCTGTCGGCGCCGCGCATGGTGATCGCCAACTTCATCAATTTTTTGGCCGTGGCGCGCGCCTGGCGTTTGTTCGTCGTGCATGTGGCGACCGGCAAGCGGCTCGCTTGGGACAAGACGATGCATGATTTTCCGTCCGCCGATGGCTTGGTCGATAGGCGGCAACGGTTGGGCGAGCTCTTGATCTCCTGGCAGGCCATCGATGCACAGAAGCTGCGCAGCGCGCTCGATGAGGCGCACGCGCGCGAAGCGCCGCTCGGCCGGGTGCTGATGGCCAAGGGCTGGCTCGATGACGAGACCCTCGCCGAAGCCATCGCATTTCAGGCCGAGTTGGAACGCGGGGTGCTCGATGCGGATGCGCTCGAACGCCATCGCGAGCAATTGCCGCTCGAGACGATCATTCGCTTTCGCGTGTTGCCGCAAGGTGTCGATGCGGCCGGGCGCGCGGTAGTCTTGACGGCGAGCCCGCTCGGCGACGCCTTGCTCGCGCAGCTTCAAGCGCAAATCGGCGCGAGCGTGCAGCAGAGGATCGTGCGCGAGGGCGAGATCGCATTCGGCCTCAGGCGGCTGCGCGGGGGCTTGGACGATGCGCCGGGAGCAAACACGCAACCGCAACCGCAACCGCAACCGCATGCTTGGGCGCTGCGCAGCATCCCGCTCATCGGCGATTTGCTCATCGAGCGCGGGTTCGTGCGCCGGCAAGCGTTCGAAGCAGCCCTGACCGAGTACCATCCCGACCGCCATGGTCGTATCGGCGATTTCATGGTCGCGCGCGGCGTCGTTTCGCGTGAAGCGATCGAGCGCGTCGTCGATGAGCAGCACCGTCTAGGCGGCTTGTCGGGGGCGAGTGCATGAACCGCGACGTGAACGTTCATCAACCCACGGCGGCCGTGGCGCGCGCGGCGCGAACCTCGATGTTGCCGCTCTGTCGTGCCGTGCGCCTGCGGCGTATGGCCCAGGCTTGTCTGGTCTATGTCGCCTTCGCGGCAGCGGCGGGGCACGCGAGCGAGCGCGACGTCGAACCGCCGGCGCTGGGCGGCGCGGCCTATCGCGTGGCGCAACAAGCCTACGCCGGGTTCGAACGGCGCGACTATCGACAGGCCGAAGCGCTCGCGCGAGAGGCGATCCGTCAGCGCCCCGACGTGCTCGAGCTTAGATTGCTGCTAGCCAATGCGCTCGCGGCCCAGCGCCGCTATGCCGCGGCGAGCGCCGCGCTCGGTCAGGCGATCGGCGATTTGGGGCCACGTCGCCCCTTGATCAAGCGCCGAGCGCAAATCGACGCGGTCGCTGCGACGGCCAAGCCGCCCGCGCTGCGGCCGAGCACGTCGAGCACGCCGAGCGCTCCGGGCGATATCTTGACGGGCGAAGCATTCGAAGCCGCGCAGCGGGCGTATCGCGCCTACGGCGAGAAGCGCTATGCCGACGCCGTGCAAGACGCGCAGCGCGCGATCGCGGCGCGGCCCGACGTGCTGCGTTTGCGTCTGTTGCTGATCGATTCGGCAAGCGCGGCCGGCAGCGACGCGCTCGCATGGCAGGCCGATGTCGAAGCGGTGCAACGCTTCGGCGATAGCGATGACCTCAGGCTGCGGCGCACCTTCATCGGCAATGGCCTGGCGCCCAAGGCATCGCACCGTGCGTTCGCCGCACGCCAAGGCGCACGCTTGAGCGAGGCCACCACCGCGGCGCGCGAAGCGGTGGCCTATGCCCCCGACAACATCGACTATCGCGTCGCTTTGTTCGACGCTTTGATTGCGGCCGGCGATTGGGCCGGCCTCGAGCAAGCGGCCAGCGACGCCATCGCTTACGACGACACGGAAGTCCTGCCGTTTGTCTTTCGCGCCTTCGCGCGCGCCGAGCAGCAACGTCTCGCACCCGCCGACGCAGACTTGGACGCGGCCTTGCACCGCGAAGACGCCACCCGCTCCACACGGAACAGCGCGCGCGCGATTGCGGCCGACATATGGATGGCGCAAGGCAGGGCGCAGCATGCGCTCGATAGGCTCTCGGCGATGCCGCCGCTTGGCGACGATACCGATGCGCTCGTCATAGAGCGGCTTGGCCGCGCGCGCAGGCTCCTGCGCAACGCAAGCATGACGGCACCGGCGCTAAGCGCAGTGCGGCCCATCGCCGACTGCGAGGACGATCCCGACTTCGGTGCGAGCTGCGACGTATGGCCTGCCGATCCTGCATTTGCTTCGGGCCGTGCGCGCGACGCCGCGAGCGGACGGGGCGATAAGCGCGCAGCCGTGCGCTATGCACGCGAAGCGGTGGCGGCCGCGCCCGAGAGTGCACAGCACCGCGCGGCGTTGATCAACGCGCTCGAAGAGGCGGGACAGACGCGTGAGGCCACTCACGAAGCACGCGGGCTGATCGACGACGGCTTGCTCGACTCGCTGCCCGCGCTGGAGGCAGGCTACGTCGCGCGCCAAGCGGGCGACGATGCGCGCGCGTTGACCGCGTTCGAGCACGCCGACGCGCAGGGCAAGCTGGCCGGGCTGTCGCTCGCCGACGCCGGCTATGCCGCGGCAGCGGCCGATCGCGACGCGCAGTCGGCGCGCTACTTCGAGCGCGCGATCGACGCGCTCGCGCCAGCCTCGGCTTCAGGTTCCATTCCCGTTCCCGTTCCCGTTCCCCTTCCCGAACGTTCGAGCACGGCCTATCGGCAACCACCTGTTCGAGGTCAGGACCAGCGTCAGCTAAAGGCCGCTTCGGCACAGGGCGAGGCTGCTCAGGAACTCGAAGGCCTGCGAGCGGCGCATTCCGAGGCGACTCGCAGATGGGGTTTCGACGTCTCGCTGGACTACCGCGGCGCGGGATTGCAGTCGGGCTATCCGGGCACGCCGGCAGCCACCGCGAGCAACAACTGGCAAACGGGTGCGGAGGTGTATTGGCGTCCGCTCGGCAGCCTTGGCGACCGCATGTTGGAGCTGTATGCACGCGGCTATGAGGGCTTCGGCGTCTCGAACGGCGGGGCCAGCGGCGCGAGCTCGCTCGATGCCGCATTCGGTGTGCGCGGCAAACCGTTCGCGAGCGTCGACGCGATCGCCGCGTTCGAGCGGATCGTCCCGATCGGCTCGCAGACGCAGGGCGATTGGCTCGCACGGCTCGCCTACTCCGGCGGCATGGGCACCGAGCGGCGCGTCGACGTGCCGTCGTGGTGGACGTTGTCGGTCTACGCGGAGGGCGGCCGCTACTTGACGCACGAATCGAACTACGCGACGGCGCTCGTCGAAGCGGGGCGCAGCTACCGAATCGACCGCGTGAGCCCGCGCTTGACGGTGTTCCCTTACGCGGTGCTCGGCGCCGATTACGACACGAGCGTCGATCGCAGCGTGCCGGTGGGCGCGGGCGTAGGCGTGACCGTGCGTTACGGATTTCGCGACGGCAAGTACGACACCTTGCGCTCGTCGGTCGAGCTCTCGGTCCAGTACCGCTGGAAGCTGACCGGCGACGACCGTGCGCGCGGCGCGTTTTGCAGCGCGGTGTTTTCTTATTGAAGGCGACCGCTTCGAGCCTCGCCGCTCGTTCTCAAAGTATTTGAACCACGATTGCAATCCTAGCGATGACGAACCGAACCGAAATTCGAACCGAAGCCCTGAAACAGAAACCGAGCCTGGGAGGCCGTGGTGCGTGCTTACTCGCCCTGACAGCGATGATTGCCGCCGCCCCGCTCTCGGCTATGGCGGCGGCTGACGATGTCGCGAGCTTATACGGCCCCCAACCGCCGGCAGACGCCACCTACCTGCGCGTCGTCAACCTTTCGACGCGCGCCGCCAAAGTTGCGCTGCCGGGTGGCGCACGCGCGATCGAACTCGCGCCCGGCGCGGCGACCGCGCTCGACGTCGTTCGGCCCGGCACGCCGCTCGGTGTCGAGGTGGACGGCGCGATTGCGGCGCAAGAAGCCGCCGCCGCGCGGGTGGCCGGTAGCGACACCACCGGCTCGACGATCACCGTGGCAATCGAGCGTGACGGTGCGCGCGGCTGGCGAGCGCTGCCGATTGCCGCGCCGGCGGCGAGCGCCGATGCGTTGCGCGCGCAACTGCGGCTGTTCAATTTCGTCGATGGATGCGACGGGAAGGTCGCGCTCGAGCGCAATGCGGGCACGGTCGTCTTCGATCACGTCGCTCCGGCGCACGCAGCGGCGCGCTCGATCAACCCGGTTGCCGCGACCCTGGTCGCCGTTTGCGGCGACGCCGCTTCCGCACCGTTCGCGCTCCCGCGTCTGGCTGCCGGTCGCAGCTACACCTTGATTCTGTCCGGCACTGCCGCGCACCCGGTGCTGGGCGGCGTGCCCGACACGCTCGAATGGCCGGGCCGGCGCTGACGCGCGTAAGCCTGACGCGGCCCCGACCGTCGATGATTTCGCTCTTTTGAAATCCACCCACAAGAATATTTGCCGATGAGACCCACCTACTTCGCCCACGATCCGGGCGCCGCCATTTGCGCGCGCCGCCGCCGCTTGTTGTTGGCTTTGGCCGCTGCGCCGCTAGCCGCCGGTTTGACGTTCACGCCCCGCATGGCGCGCGCGGCGCAGGGCGTTATCGAGGGGCGCGACCGCTGGTTGTTCCCCGCGTGGGAAAGCTGGACGGCCGACGATACGTCTGCTTGCCTGACCGTGGTCGACTTGATCGGCAAGGCCGTGGGCAAGCTCAGCGCGCACGGCGTGCGTTGCACGATCGTGGTCGCGCCGTTGAAGGCGCGCGCCGCCGCCGACGAGTTGCCCGACGGCACGGCGCTTTCGACGAGCGTCGCGCAACGCTACGCGGCCATCCTCGCGCATGCGCGGCGGGCAGGACTCGATTTCGTCGACGCCGCGGCCACGCTCGCGGACGTCGATACGCGCGAGGACAGCACCTATATTCGGGCCGACTACCATTGGTCCGCGCATACGGCCGAGGCGGCGGCCGATGCGACGGCGCGGCATCTAGCGGCATCCGGGCCGTTGCCGGGCGAGCCGCGCGAGCCGACGGAGCTGGGCGAATGGACCGAAGAGATGGAATACGGGGACCTCGCGGCGCTGTTGCCCCCCGAGCGCAAGCGCACCATCGGTAAAGATCGCTTCGTCGTGCGTGAGGAGACCGAAGGCGCCGGCTTGCTGGCCGATGCCGCCCCTGTCGTGCAGGTGGTCGGCAACAGCATGGTGCAGCCGTATCTCGGGTTTCCTCAACGGCTTTCGCATGCGCTCGCGCGCCCGGTCGGGCTCACCTGGAAATTCGGCGATACGGGGCCGTGGAAGACGCTGCTCGATTACCTCGAATCCCCCGCGTTCGCGCAGCAAAAACCGCAAGCGATCGTCTGGCAGTTCAACGAAGGACAGATGGCGTACGGCCCGAGCGCCTCCGGCCAGTGGGACGCCTCGTCGATCATGGCCGATGCCGCCTGGTTCGACCACATCGACAAGGCGCTGGCGCGATGAGCGAGACCGTCGCCCAAAGCCGCGGCCGCCCAGCGGCGGGCTCGCCACGCGTAGCAGAGCCCGAGCGGGCTCATCGCCCGATGGCCGCTTGCGTGTCTGCCTTGCTCGCCGGTGCGTTCGTGCTCGGCATCGCCTCGCTCATCACGCACGCGAAGACCGATCCGGCGTCGAGGCTCGGCGATACCGCCGCATGGCGCAGCGGCGAAGCGATGCGCCGCATCGATCGCGCCATCGACGTGCCGTACGCTGCCACACTGCGCCGCGTGAGCGCCGCGCTGCGCTACCGCGTGCTTGGCGATCTGGGCTCGCAAGTGCGGGAGGGCTGCCCCGGCTGGTTGTTCTACGCCGATGGCCTGCAGCCTGCACCGTCGCAAGACGAGACGATTCCCGTGAACGAGGCGATGCGCGAACAGTTCGCTACGCTGCATCGCTACGCCGACGCCTTGCGCCGCGACGGCATCGCGCTCGTGGTTGCGACCGTCCCTGACAAAGCGCGCGTCGAGACGCAAGCGCTCTGCGGCTTGCGCCAGGACGCGCGCCTGACCGCGCGCTGGCGGGCGTGGCGGCAAGCGCTCGCGCAAGCGGGCGTCGCGCAAGTGGACTTGCTCGGCGCGTTGACGGCCGCCCGCCCCGCCTTTTATCGCACCGACGTGCATTGGAATCGGCGCGGCGCGCAAGCGGCCGCGAACGCCGTTGCGGCCGAGGTGCAGCCGTTCCTGGGTGCACGCGGCGATACGCGATTCACAGTCGAGCACGAATCGGGTGTGCGTGCGCGCGTGGGCGATCTGCTGCGGCTCGCCGGCCTTGCGGATGTCACGGACGAATGGCGGCCCGCACCCGACATCGAAATGCCCGAAACGATCCGCCCCGTAGCCTCGGGCGGCTTGCTCGACGACACCGCGCCGGCGCAAGTGCTGCTGGCCGGCAGTTCGTTCTCGCGACGCAGCGGCTTTGCCGACCGGCTCGGCCGAGCGCTGGGCCGCGAGGTATGGAACGTGAGCGAAGACGACGGACGCTTCGACCGCGCGCTTGCGGCGATCTGGGAGAAGCGAGCGAGTTGGCCGTCCAGCGTGCGCGTAGTGATTTGGGAGATGTCGGAAGACGCGCTGTCTGCGCCTGCCGCTATCGCATCGGGCCCGTCGGTCGCGGCCTTGCCGATGTCGACCCGCCGTCAGTGAGGGAATGCGTCGATGCTGTTCAACTCATTCATCTTCCTCACGCTGTTTCTGCCGATTGCGTTGACGCTCTACTACCTAGCCGGCGCGCGTTCGCCACGCCTGGCGGCGTTCTGGCTATGCCTGGCCTCGCTCGTGTTCTACGGCGCGTGGGCTCCGGCGTTCATCGGCTTGCTTGCGCTGTCGATCGCATTCAACTACGGCATGAGCCGCGCGATCCTCGCATCCGCGCCTGGGTCGCGCAGCGCGCGCATTTGGCTGATCACGGCGATCTGCGTCGATCTGGCCGTGCTCGTGCGCTACAAGTATTGGGCGGCGATGGCCGGTGCGTGGGTGCAATGGTGCGGGCTCTCGCAACAAGGCTGGCTCGCTCAGCACGCCTCGAGCGTCGTGCTGCCGCTGGGCGTGTCCTTCTTCACGTTCACGCAGATCGGTTACCTGCTCGATTGCCGTGCGCGGATCGTCAAACAATCGGACGCGCTCGGCTTCGTGCAGTTCGTGACGTTCTTTCCGCATCTGATCGCGGGACCGATCCTCCATCACAAGGAGATGATGACGCAGTTCGCGCAAGCGCAGACGTACCAACTGCGCGCGCAAAACATCTCGATCGGCGCGAGCGTGTTTGCGATCGGGCTCGCCAAGAAGCTGCTGCTGGCCGATCCGATCGCCGCCTACGCCGACGCGGGTTTCGCGGCGCCGGCGGCATTGGACGGCTGGGCTGCGTGGGGCACGGCGCTCGCTTACGCGCTTCAGCTTTACTTCGATTTCTCGGGTTATTCCGACATGGCGGTGGGTCTGGCCAAACTGTTCGGCATCCGCTTCCCGCTCAATTTCAATTCGCCGTTCAAAGCGACCAGCATCATCGACTTCTGGCAGCGCTGGCATATCACGCTCACGCGTTACCTGACCGCTTACCTCTATTACCCGCTCTCGATGCGGATCAACCGCCGCCGCGCGCAGCGGGGCCGGCCGATCGGCCGTGCCGCGCAGCGCTCGCCGATGGGCTTCGCCGCCACGGTGGCCGTGCCGACGTTCTACACGATGGGCCTCGCCGGAATCTGGCACGGCGCCGGGCTGCAGTACCTCATTTACGGTTTGCTGCACGCGGGCTATCTGACCGTCAATCACGCGTGGCGCAATTGGCGACATTCACGCCATGCCGACGACGGCCGTGCCGCTGCTCGGCCCTTCGACACGGCAGCGGCGAAGGTGCGATCGCACGCGTGGCGCGTTGCGAGCGTGCTGATCACCTTCGTCGCGGCGCTCGTCGCGTTCGTCTTCTTCCGCGCGCGCGGGGTGGGCGATGCGCTCGCGATGCTCGAAGGCATGGCCGGCCTGCGCGGGTTCGCACCGCCCGCTTGGCCGTCGATCGATGACGGCGGCGGCCTTTGGGGCTGGTTGCGGCTGGCTTTGGGCCGGAGCATGCCTGCGCCGCACCTCGCGCTGCTGCTCGCGATCGCTTGGTTTTTGCCGAACTCGCACGAATGGATGGGCCGGTTCTCGCCGGCGTTGGAGCGCGCCGCCGACACCGTTGCGCCGCGTTGGCGCTGGTCGCCGTCCTGGCGCTGGACGGCCACGATCGTACTCGTTTTGCTCGTATGCGCCGCGCAGTTGCATGGCGAAACGCGCTTCCTCTATTTCCAGTTTTGATCGAGCTGTCTTGAAGGAGATTCGATTGATGTCAACAGAAAACGGATTGCTCGAACGCGTCCAAGCGCTCGTCGAATCGGTCGTGTTGCGAAGCGTCGATGCCGATGCGCCGCTGATCGATTCGGGACTCGTCGATTCGGTGCTCGCCGTCGAGATCGTGCTGCGGGTCGAGATGGTGTTCGGCGTATCGGTGCCGCCGACGGAGATTGCCGAACACCTCGCGAGCGCAACCGCGCTCGCGTCGTTCATCGCCGCTCAGGGTTCGGACGGGGCGAACCACTCGGTCCCATCGTTCCCATCGTTCCAATAGGCGGCGGCGATGCACTTCGATCTCGCGCAAAGCCGCTTCGTTCAAACCGATCTGTGTCCCGACGCGCCGGCCGTCGTCGCGGCGCAGCGCACACTCAGTTGGCGCGAGCTCGAGCAAGCCGCGCTCGCCTGGTGCGACGCGGCCATCGCTCATGGCATCGCGCGCGACGTGCCGGTGATCGTGCGCGGACACAAGGAAGCCGAGTTCTTCGTCGCCATGACGGGCGCGTTGATGCTCGGCGCGCCGTTCGTGCCGATCGACACCGTCTATCCCGACGAGCGTATGCGGCGCATCGCGCGCGCGCTCGGCGCATTGGTCTATTTCGACGCGCGTCGAGCGAGCTTCGAACGCTTCGATTGGGCGGGCGAGAACGAACCGGCGCCGGATCGTGCGCAGGCATTGCGGGAAAAAAATCTCGCCTACGTGCTCTTTACCTCCGGCACGACGGGCGAGCCCAAGGGTGTGCAGATCGGCCGCGAGAGCGTGCAGTTGTTGGCCGAGTGGATGGCCGCCGACTTCGGGCTCGGCACGGCGCCGGTCTTTCTGAACCAGGCGCCGTTCAGCTTCGACCTATCGATGTATGAAGTCTTCGGCACGTTGAGCTCGGGCGGGGCGATCGTGATGATGTCGCGTGCGGCCTGCCTGCCGGGAGCCGCCTTCATCGATAAGCTCGCGCTCGCGCGCGTGAGTGCGTGGGTCTCGACGCCGTCGTTCGCTCAGCAGCAATTGCTCGATCCGCGCTTCGCCCAGGCTGCGCTGCCGGCGTTGAACACGTTTTTGTTCTGCGGCGAGATGCTGCCCGTTGCGCTGGCGCGGCGATTGCGCGAGCGTTTTCCCGACGCACGCATCATCAATACCTACGGTCCGACCGAGGCAACGGTGGCGGCGACGTGGATCGTCGTCGACGACGCCGTGCTCGCCGCGCATTCCGAGCGCTTGCCGATCGGGTTCGCGCGGCGCGGCGGGGAAGTTTTCGTCGAAGGCGGCGAGCTGTGCATCGCGGGACCCTATGTCATGCGCGGCTATCTGAACCGCTCGGATCTGAACGCCACGCGGATGTTCTCTCGCGCGGGCGAGCGTGCGTTTCGCACCGGCGATCTCGGTAGTGTCGATGCCGATGGGTTGCTGTTTTGCCACGGCCGTATCGACGATCAAGTGAAGCTGAACGGTTATCGGATCGAACTGGCGGAAATCGATGCGGCGCTGGCGGCGATGCCGGGCGGGGTCCATGCGGCCGCTGTGCCGTTGCGGCGCCCCGATGGCACGGTAGCGCGCATCGTGGCTTTCGTCGAAACGGGCGCGAACGATCTGCGCGGCGCGCAACGCGTGTTGCCGGGCGATTGGCGCGCGCGCTTGGGCGAGCGGCTGCCGCCGTACATGATTCCTTCCGAATTGATCCCTTGCCGGATGCTGCCGTTGACCGTCAACGCGAAAATCGATCGAGCGCGTTTGGCCGACGACTACCGGCACGCGATGACGGACACGCTCGTGCGCGTCCATGGTCGATAAGGCACCGGTGCTCACGCGCGCAAGGCACTGGCGCCGCGGCGCGAGGTTGGCTGCTTGTACGTTCGCCATGGCGGCGGGCTACTGCATTGCTGCGACCCCACGCATGGTCGAGGCATCCGGCGTCGCACAAGGGATGGTCTGGCAGCCTGATGCCGCTCACGTGAATCCGCACGGGCAATGGGACGCGCTTGGCGTGCGCGAGCTGCTCGTGCAATGGACTGCGGTGGACGACGAAGCGCTTGTACCGGGCGCAGGTTTGCCGACGGCGCAACGATTGCCCGACTGGAAGCGCATCGGCCGCGAGCCATGGGCGCGCGAGGTGATCGTCGGCTTGGCGGGCCGCTTCGACGAGTCTCAGGCGAGGGGCAATGCCGCACAGCTCGTCAAGCAATCGCTCGCGCTGGCAGCGGTGAAATGGCCGGTCCATGTGGCCGGTTGGTATTTTCCGGTCGAAGTCGATCCGACCTGGCGCGATGCCGCATCGCTCGCGCCGTTGCTCGATCGGCTGCCCAAGCCGCTCTGGATCAGCGTCTACGACAATTCGAACATCGGGGGCGCCGCCCTCGCGGCGTGGCTGGACCGATGGCTGCCGCGCGATGTCGGCGTGTTGTTCCAAGATGGTTGCGGCGACTACGTGCGCAAGCCCGCTGTGGCGCGCGCCTACGCCGACGCGCTGGCCGAGCGCTTAGGACCCGAGCGTGTGCGAATCATTGCCGAGGCATTTCGCGGATTGCCGGGCGGGGGCGTTCGCGCGGCGAGCGCGAGCGAGTTGAGGCCGCAACTTCAGGCCTATCGCGGGTACCGCGTCTTTCTGTTCGACGGGCCGCATTATGTTTCGCCGGCGCTCGTGCGAGAGATGGTAGAGGCGCGGCGGCATTGACGGCGCCGGAACTTATGCGAAGGCGATGACCAGCCGATCGAGCACATTGCGAGCGCGAATGGCGCTTCCGTAAGAAAAGCGGCTATCCGGCGAGTATTACTGCGAGAGCACGAACTGGCGCCCGTGCATTGAACCGCGCCCTGAGGTTTTCCTGACCGCATTTTCCGTCGATCCTGACGTCGCCGTGCGCTTTCTTCATCCACGGCTGTTCACCCGTTGATGCAACAATCGATGACGCTGGCGCCCATGTTGGTGCGCACGGCTGCGTACGCGCTAACGTTTGCGTGGCGCGTGCGTAAGTGCATCGATACCGGCAGGCAACGGCACAGCTATCGCTGCAACGGCGCGCGGCAACGATTCCCACACGGACCTCTATGAACGAGACGAAAACGAACGATCCGACGCCGGATGTTTCTCGGCGCACCTTTCTTTATAGCCTTGGCGCGATGGCGCTTGCCGCATGCGGCGGGGAGGCGGGCTCCGCCGCATCGCTCATCCGTTCCGCAGCGGGTGGCACGGCATCGGCCCGTGCGTTGACGCACGCGGCCACCGGCGAGGCCGAAATCGTCACCAGCGGTGCGTTCGTACACCCGGGTCTGCTGCACACGCGGGGCGATTTCGACCGCATGGCGCTGAAAGTCTCGACGCAAACAACGCCTTGGATCGATGGCTGGAATGTCCTGATTGCGAATGGCCATGCGAGCCTGTCTTGGTCGCCGCGCCCGCAAGTCGAAGTCGATCGCGGCGGTAGTGGTCCGCAAAACTATCCCGTGCTCTATAACGATATTGCCGCCGCCTATGCATGCGCACTGCGCTGGCGAATCGGCGGCGATCAGCGCTATGCCGACAAAGCCGTGCAGATCATGAATGCGTGGTCGTCGACGCTGCAACGGTTGGGCGGCGAAACGAACGTCGATCTCGCGGCCGGCATCTACGGCTACGAATTTGCCAACGCCGGCGAGATCATGCGCGGCTACGCGGGTTGGGCGCCGACCGATTTTGCGGCGTTCCAGAGCATGATGCGCAACATTTTCTATCCGATTAACGCGGACTTCTTGAGTCGCCATAACGGTACGGACATTACGCACTACTGGGCCAATTGGGATCTGTGCAACATCGCCTCGGTGATGGCGATCGGCGTGCTCTGCGACGATCGCACGCTGTTCGATTCGGGCATCAACTACTTCCTGAACGGCCCCGGCAACGGCGCGATCGCACAGGCGGTCTATTACGTGCATCCGGGCTATCTCGGTCAATGGCAGGAGAGCGGCCGCGACCAAGGCCACAACACGCTTGGCATCGCCTTGGGCGGCGTGATCTGCGAAATGGCATGGAATCAAGGCATCGACGCCTACGGGCACGATAACAACCGGTTTCTTGCCGGCGCAGAATACGTGGCGAAGTCGAATTTGGTGCAGCCCGACGGCACATATCTGACGGTGCCCTACGCCACATACTCGAATGTGGACGTGACGCAGTCCGCGTTTTCGACCGCTAGCCAAGGGACCGTGCGCCCATGTTGGGCGCTCGTATACAACCACTACGTGAACCGCAGGGGCATCGCCGCCCCATGGTCGACGAAATTCGCGCTTGCGATCCAGCCCGAAGGAGGCGGCGGCAATTACGGTTCGACCAGCGGTGGGTACGATCAACTCGGTTACGGCACATTGACTTGCACGCGTGATGCGGTTGCGGGGGCGGCGACGCCATCGGGGCTCACGGCGTGGCCCGAAGCGGGACGAGTCGTGTTGTCGTGGTGGGGCATGGCGGGAGCATCGAGCTACACGGTCAAGCGCGCCGCGACGACCGGCGGTCCCTACGGCGTCGTCGCATCCGGCATCGTCGACCCGCTCAGTCACACCGATAATCCCGGCCAGGGCACCTGGTACTACGTCGTTACGGCTGCGACGGCTTCCGGTGAGAGCGGCACCAGTGCGCAGGTGGCTGCGGTGACAGCGCTCGCAGCGCACACACTGCTCGGCTTCGACGAAGCGAGCGGAACGGTGGCCGCTGACGCCACGGGCAACGGGCATACGGGCACGCTCGTGGGTGGCGCGACGCAGGTTGCCGGAAAAATCGGCAACGCAGTTTCGCTCGATGGCGCAACCGGCTATGTCAGCTTGCCCGACGACATCGTTGCGGACATATCCGATTTCACGGTCGCGGCATGGATCAATTGGAAACGTGCGAACCGGTGGGCGCGCGTGTTCGATTTCGGCGCCGGCACCGGCCGTTATATGTTCCTGACGCCGATGGGCTCGGCGGGCGTCGTACGCTTCGCGATCACGACCAACGGGCCATACGGCGAGCGGCGTCTCGACGGCACGGCCGCGCTGCCGCTCGACCAGTGGGTGCATGTTGCCGTCACGCTATCGGGGACGACGGCGACGCTGTACGTCAATGGCGCAGCGGTCGACAGTTCGAGCGATTTCATCTTCGCTCCGTGGCGCATTGGTGAGACGGCGCAAAACTGGATCGGCCGCTCGCAATGGAGTGGGGATCCTTTGTTCGCCGGCTTGATCGACGATTTTCGCCTCTACCGTGGCGCGATGGCGGCGTCTCAGGTGGCAGCCCTCATGCAACGGTGGTGAAACGTCGAACAGCAGATTAACCGCCATCATCGAACGCTTTGCGAGCGCGAATGAAGTTCGGTGAGCAAAAAATGCGGCTATCGACGGAAAGCCCGCAGATAGCCGCCCAACACTGCTTCTCTTCTACCTCGGAAAACTCAAAGACTTAGAACCGATGCACGATGCCCGCGCCCGCGGCAAACAAGCTGCGCGAGGCCGAAGGGGTTCCGTTGAAGCCGTCGCCGATCGTGGCCGTTGCGTTGATCACGCCGCCCGCCGCATTGAGCGTTTGACCGTTCGCGCGCGTGTAGGCTTCGAGCAAGTAGAACGCCGTGCGCTTGGACAGCGAGTAGTACTGCGAGAGCACGAACTGGTGATACTGCGCGCCGTCGGTCACGCCGTTGGCCTTCGACGCCTTCGTATAGCTGTAGCCGCCGGCCAGATCCAGCGCGGGCGTCGCCTTCCAATGCAACACCGCGCCGTACGTATTGAACACGGCTTCGCTGGCGAACTTCGAGTTCGCGCCCGGGATGTACTGCACGTTCGAGTAGGACACCGAAACATCCCACGACGGCGTGAATTGCCAACCGCCCGTCACCGCGATCCGCTGCTGCGCTTGCGCCAACTGATAACCGTTGTTCAGCGCCGACACGGCAGGCTGGCTGCCGTTGTTGGTGACGGTCGAGAACGAGCCCCAAGCACCGCCGCCGACCGCCGAATTGTTCACGCGCTGAAAGCCCGCGGCGACGCCGAGGGGGCCGTTCTTATACTGCGCCGCGGCGCTCCAAGTCGAGCCCGCGTTGAAGCTGCCCGCTTCGCCGCCCATGGAGTACGAGCCGCTCAGTGTCAAGCCGCTGAAGGTCGGCGAGGTATAGACGAACGAGTTGTTCGCGCGATAGTTCGTGTCCAACGAATCGATATCGCCCGGATGCGCCCCAAATGCGCCCGTCAGCCACGTCGTCGGGCTCCACGGAGACAGCAGCGTGTAAAAGGAGGTGTACTGACGCCCCAACGTCAGCGTGCCGTAGCGGGCATCGCTCAGGCCGACATACGCCTGCCGGTTGAACGCAAGGCCATTCACGCTTTGTCCGCCCGTCGCGCTGTTAAAGCCCTCTTCGAGCTGGAACACCGCTTTCGTGCCGCCGCCCAGGTCTTCGCTTCCCTTGAAGCCGAAGCGGCTACCCGACCAGATGCCGTTGATCATTCTCGTCGCGGCCTTGCCGCCCGAGGTCGCGCCCATTGCCGGCGCCTGATTGCTTTGGTAACCGATCCCCGTATCGACGATCCCGTACAACGTGACGCTGGTCTGCGCCTGCGCAGCACCCGCTGCGAAGCCGGCAGCCAGAGCGAGGGCCGACAGTTCCAATACGCGCTTGTTCAATTGAGTCTCCGTGGTTGATCGCTACGTCCCAACGGCGTCGGCACAGTGCCGCGCGCCCGAATTTCGCTTGCCGCCGTTGTCGGAGAGTTATCTTGTAAGTCATCGTACAACTGACGGCGAGTCGCATTGTGACCAGGGAAATGGAGCGCATATTAGTAGGGAAACTACCAAGAAGACGAATTTCGAGGTGTCGTGTACCAGTTGTACGATGACTTATGCTGGTGTGAGAAGGCCTCTTCGGGCGGACTGCCGGGCTCGCTCGCCGGGGCCTGGCGGTGCGCTAGCGTGGGCTCGGGGAGTCGGCAGCAGGCGCTCGCGCGGGAGGGTGCCAACGCGCGGATGGCGAGCACCGAGTGCGAGCCGCCGCGCCCCGCGCGTATGCGCTAACGGGTGTCGGCTGGCTGCAACGCTTTTGCGCGCTAGGGCTTGCAGGTGGCCAGCGCAAGTGGGGAATTGGCGCGAACAGGCCCTAAAACGTGGCGCTAGTCGTTCCCGCTTGCGCGCTTGTAGGCGCGGCGCAGTCGCTCGCGGCTGTTCGATAGATGCATGCGCATGGCGGCGCGTGCGCTTTCGGCGTCGTGCCGTGCGATGGAGTCGAGAATGCTCTCGTGCTCGCGATTGACGTGCGAGAGATAGGCTTGCGGGTCTTCGTCGGCGATCCCGGCTGAATCGATGCGCTCGCGCGGAATCAAGGCGGTGCCCAGTTGCGTGAGGATATCGATGAAGTAGCGATTGCCCGTGGCGCGGGCGACTGCGATGTGAAACTTCAAATCGGAATCGACGCTGGCTCGGCCCGCGTCACGTGACGCGTTCAATGCATCGAGCGCATTCCGGATGCGCGAGATATCGTCCGGCTGAGCGCGTTGCGCGGCGAGACCGGCGCATTCGGTTTCGAGGCTGATGCGCAACTCGAGAATCGAGAGCACGTCGCGCAGCGTCGTGGCCGGAATCATGTCGATGTCGAGTTTCGACGCGCGCGATTCGAGCACGAAGCTGCCGATACCGTGGCGCGTCTCGATCATCTTCGCGGCTTGCAAGCGCGAAATCGCCTCACGGATGACGGTGCGGCTCACATGCATTGTCTCCATCAACTGAGATTCGGTGGGCAGCTTGTCGCCAGGCTTGAGCGCGCTCGTTTCGATCTGCTCGGTCAATCGGCCGACGACGAATTCAGCCAGATTGCGGGCGCGCCGCGGCGGGGCGGCGAGGGGCGATGCGGACATCGGTTACCTCTTGGAGACGGCTCTGTACGGAATCGTACCCATTATAGCCGCGTGGTTGTCGGATGAACGACGAGTGGGGCGCGTCGGCCTGCGCACCATTACGAGCGGTTACGAACGACGGGGGCAATACCCGCGTCGCGCGTGCTCTTTCGCTGAGCTGCTGGATCACCGCCGTCTGTCCATTTGCGAGGTTGCCCTCATAATCAGAACCGCTTTACGATCCGTTCTCAATGATCGAGGAAGGACAGCCGTTTTTCCGTTCGAATCATCGATTCGGCTCCCGTCCATCTCCACCCTAACTGAACGTAACCACCCATCATGGATAAGCTCGATCCACGTACCACCGTCCTCGTCCTCATCGATTTGCAAGAAGGCATCTTGCCTTACGCCAAGGGGCCCCGGACCGGCGAGGCCGTGCTCGCCGCGAGCGCGCAACTGATCGCGTGTTTTCGCTACCGGGGTGCGCCGATCGTGTTCGTCCGCGTGGGTCCTAGCCCAGATTTTGGCGATGCGCTCAAGCAAAGCGTCGATCAACCCACGGCAATACCGGAGAGCGGTTTGCCATCGAATTGGTGGACCTTTCCCGGCGTGCTCGAAGTGGGCGAGCGCGACCTGTTGATCACGAAGCGGCAGTGGAATGCGTTCTATGGCACCGAACTCGATTTGCAGTTGCGCCGTCGCGGCATTCGGACGATCGTGCTGGGCGGGATCTCGACCAATATCGGCGTCGAATCGACTGCACGAGCGGCGTTCGAGCGCAACTATTCGCTGGTGCTCGTCGAAGATGCGATGAGCTGCGCTTCGGCCGAGCAGCACGAAGCCTCGGTTCGCTTTATCTTTCCGCGGCTCGGCCATGTGCGGACAACCGACGACGTCCTGTTTGCCATGAACGGTTAAGCTCATTTTGTCTCAACCGTTTGATCCAAATCAAAGTTCCATGAGATCGGTCGTCGATACCGATTCATCGTCGTATTTCGGCCGCGTCCCCATTAATTCAATGACATCTAGCCCTTTAGCTAGGCGCGCTCGCGCCGTTAGCTAGGCATGGACGAATATCAGACCTCGCCGCCGCGTGGCCGCGATCGGCAAAAAATCGACTGCCTTCATCGAGTTGTTTCCGTTTGAGCGATCGATAGGCGTGCGAACGATTCGTTCGTCGCACCGCTCGTGCGCGGTTGGCCGGTGCATTGGCGCAGCATGGAGCTTTGGGAGAAATTATGTTTGTGGCGATTGGATGGCTCATGGTGCTGGGCGCCGTGATCGGCAGTTTTGTCGGCGAGGGCGGTCATTTGTTCGCGCTGCTTCAGCCGTTCGAGTTGCTCTGTATTTTCGGGGCGGCAATCGGCGCATTTGTCGTTGCGAACCCTGTGCATACGTTGAAGAAGACGCTCAAGAGCTTGCCCGCGTGCTTCAAGGGCCCGCGCTACGACAAAGCTAAATATTTGGCGCTGATCGCGCTGCTCTACGAGCTCATGCAAAAGGCGCGCAAGGAAGGGATGATGGCACTCGAGGCGGACGTCGACGCGCCGGAGCAGAGCGCGCTCTTTCAGAAATACCCGGCGATCGTGAGCGAACACCATTTGCTCGATTTCATCGTCGACTATTTGCGCATGATGTCGACCGGCAACATCAACGTGCTCGAGATGCAGGACTTGATGGACGAGGAGCTCGTCACGCACCACGCGGAAGAATCGGTCGTCGCCAATGCGCTGCAGAAGATGGCCGACGGCTTGCCGGCGTTCGGTATCGTCGCGGCCGTGATGGGCGTCGTCCATACGATGGCTTCCGTGGGCGAGCCGCCGGCTGTGCTCGGCAGGATGATCGCGGCGGCGTTGGTCGGTACGTTCCTCGGCATCTTGCTCTCGTACGGATTCATCGGGCCGCTGGCCGACATGCTGCAGGCCAAGGGCCGCGCGGCGGCCAAGCCGTTTCAGTGCGTGAAGGCGGTGCTGCTCGCATCGCTGAGCGGCTATGCGCCCTCGGTGGCCGTCGAGTTCGGCCGTAAGGTGTTGTTCACGAACGATCGCCCGACGTTCCAGGAGCTCGACGACACCGTCCGCGCGACGAAGGCCTCGAAGCCGGTTACGGTTTCTTAACGAGCGGCGAGCCATGGGTGACAGACTCTCCAAAGAGGCCGCGGACAAGCGGCCGATGAGCATCGTCGTTAGGCGCAAGAAGGGTGGCGATCACGAAGGCCATCACGGCGGGGCGTGGAAGATCGCCTATGCGGACTTCGTCACGGCGATGATGGCGTTCTTCTTGTTGATGTGGCTGCTCGGATCGACCTCCAAATACGACAAGCAAGGGATCTCCGAATACTTCAACACGCCGCTCTCGGCGCTGTTTTCGGGTAATGAAAGTTCCAATGCTTCGCAGTCCAATGTCGTGCAGGGCGGCGGACGCGATATCTCCGATACGCGGCCCGGCGCCGGCGCGATGACGCAGCCCAATGCGCCGACGGCGCAGCCTGCGACGCCGCAGCCTGCGCCGGAAGATCAGCAGCGGTTGCAGCAACTGAAGCAGAAGTTGACGGCGTTGATCGAGCACGTGCCAGCGCTCAATGCGTACAAGGATCAGATTCGGATCTCGATCACGGCCGAGGGCCTGCGCATCGAGATCGTCGATTCGCAGAAGCGGCCGATGTTCGCGCTCGGCAGTACGCGCCTGCAGCCGTATGCCGTGACGATCCTTTCGCAGATCGGCGGGGCGCTGAACGATGTCGAGAATCATATTTCGATCGCGGGCCACACCGATGACGTGCCGTACGGAGGCGGCGAGGACGGCTATACGAACTGGGAGCTTTCGTCGGAGCGGGCGAATGCCGCGCGGCGCGCGCTCGTCACGGGCGGGATGCGGCTCGATAAACTGCTGCAAGTGCGGGGGCTGGCCGATGTGCAGCCGCTGCAGGGGAACGATCCGAATGCGCCGACCAATCGCCGGATCAGCATTTTGGTGATGAACCGCGCGGCCGAGCAGGCGTTCTTCCGCGATGGCGGACGGGCGACGTCGATCGATGATTCGGCGCCTGCGGCGCCGGCGCTGCAGGATGCGGTGAAGCCGGTGGCGATGCGGCGGGCGGGAAGGGTGTCGTAGGTCTCTACTGCGGGTTCGTCGGTCGATCGCGCCCGTTCGCAACGGCTGCCGCGCAGTCTCGTAGCCAAGCCGCGCGCGTCAAACTGAAAACGTGGACGTCATGCGCCGCGTCGCCATCGTGATGGTGTCCTTCGAGAATGCACTCGTGTTCGAAGCCGAGCTTGCGGTGAAAGTGCAGAGAAGCGTCGTTCGATGCCAGCACTTCGCCGATCAGCCTATTCAGCGCTAGATGCCCGAACGCTTCGGCTAGCGCGAGCCGGCCGAGCCGGACGCCACTGCCTTTCGGCGCCCCCGGGCGCACGTAAAAGCCCCAGTGCGCATCGCGGCTCGCCATGTCGATACGCGTCAGATTGACGACGCCCATCGGTTCGCCGTCGGCCTCGAAAATCCACGAGCGCCTGGAGCGATCGTGCGCAATGCGCTCGAACCATGCCTTGTGTTCGCTCAGTGAGATCTCGCGGCTCGTGTACATGAAGACGCGCACGTCCGGTGAATTGCGCCATTCGAGTATCTGGGCCAGGTCAGCGTCGCCGATAGGGCGCAAGCGGTCGCGACACGGGTCGAAAGCGATTTCGCTCATTTCTCCTCCGGCTTGTCTAGCAAGCGTCGCACAACGCGATCCACGCCGCGACCATCGACCGCCTGCATGAGACGTTCACGGCGCGCGCGGGCTGCCTCCGACGCAGGAACCAGCATGCGCAGCGCCTCGCGGTAGGTTTCGGCGGTGGTGTTGCCCGCGTCGCCGAGACTGTCCACCCATCCTCCGTCGCCGAGGTATCGTGCAATGGCCCACTGGTTGTCGGCGACCGAAACGACTGACGCATTCAGCCCTAGGCAAAAGCGCTCCCAGTTGCTGGTGCCGGAGGCGCCAAACGCATGATCCGCGTTCGCCATCAGCGCGGCCATTGCCGGGACATAGCCGTGCACGTTCACCCCGGGTAGCGCGCATTGCCCGTGAAGTGCTCGACGGGGATGGTTAGCCCCGACTACTAGGTCGGCCACAAAGCGTTTTGCGCTATCAGCGGACCAAGCGTCGAGGAACTTACCCGTTTCGTCCGTGGCGTCGACACCCCCGAAAAATACCAGCAGACGGGCAGGCCCCTCCAGACGATGATGTTTCGCCGTTTCACGCAGCTTGGCAAACTCCGGGCGCAGCAGCGCATAGGTGGCGCCCAGCAGATGTTGGCATCGAGGCCCCGAGCGCGAGACGTAGCGCTGCCGCGCGTTCGCTACCATATTCTGATCGAGCAAAAGATCGGCGTCGTGGTCCCGGTCGGCTAGATCGTCGATCACGAACAGCCGGTCCGCAAATTCGCGCAGGGGTGTCTCCCAGCGAGCGTCGAGTGCATAATGATCGACCACGAGCCAGTCGACGTTGCCGATCGATTCCAGTACCCGTGAAGTATCGTTCAAATCGGTCGTGAAGTCGCAGCCCAGCCAGGCGGCATGGGGTGGCCCCCCGACGATGGCGAGTTTGTCACCCGACTCCGGGCGACTCGTTCCAAGCGAATGAACGCGATAACCCCGAGATTCGATCAGCGCATCGAGATTGCCCTGATGAGCGCGCGTGATGAAATGGACGTCCGCGCCTTCGGAGCGCAGCCCATCCGCGAGCGTTAGGCAACGCATGACGTGGCCGCTTCCACAATTGATCGAGGCGTCGGCGCGAATCGCGATCCGGGCGTGGCCATGAATCGGTGGACGGGTGTCGGTCATGGTAAATCCATTCGTATGAGTCTGCGTCGCGGCGAGCGGCTTGCGAAGTCCTCGGCGTATGGCGCCAATCTACCATCGCCACGATCCCCCCAATCTGTGAAAAAGAGACCCGATTGGGGCGTAATCGCGTCATTTCAGATCGCGGCTGGGCCGGATAGGCCGTCGGTCGCACCCCACCCGGACTCCAGTTTGTCGATTAGAAGGCCAAAAAGCCTTCAAATCGGAGCTACGGCGCTTGCCGGTCGTCACTAATATACGAATCCATCGGAAAGCGCGCATCGTTCGGTGCTTGGCGGCAGGCGCGCGTGTTTCTCGGCTGGCCGCATCCGCGGCAGACGATGTGGGCTAGAAGGATTGGGCGATGTTTGACGACAAATCGATACTCATCACGGGCGGAACGGGTTCGTTCGGCCAAAAGTTCGTGAAGGCGCTGCTGGCGAAGTGGCGCCCGGCGCGTGTAGTCGTGTTCTCACGCGATGAACTGAAGCAGTTCGAGATGCAGCAAACGTTCTCGGCGCCCTGCATGCGGTATTTCCTCGGCGACGTGCGCGACGCCGAGCGCATGCGGCAAGCGATGCGGGGGATCGACTACGTTGTGCATGCTGCAGCGCTCAAGCAAGTGCCGGCTGCCGAATACAATCCGACCGAGTGCATTCGGACGAACGTCAACGGCGCCGAGAACGTTATCAACGCGGCAATCGAGAACGGGGTGGAGAAAGTCGTCGCGCTCTCGACCGACAAGGCCGCGAGCCCGGTGAATCTGTATGGCGCGACCAAGCTGCTGTCGGATAAATTGTTCGTCGCGGCCAACAATCTGGTCGGTAGGCACAAAACGCGCTTTGCCGTGGTGCGCTACGGCAATGTGGTGGGTTCGCGCGGATCGGTCGTGCCGTATTTCCGCAAGCTGATGGCGGAGGGCGCGCAAAGCCTGCCGATTACCGACGAGCGTATGACGCGATTCTGGATCACGCTTGACCATGGTGTTGATTTCGTCATTAAGAGCTTCCAGCGCATGCAGGGCGGCGAGCTGTTCGTGCCGAAGATTCCCTCGGTTCGGATCGTCGATCTCGCCCGCGCGATGGCCCCCGAGTTGCCGCACCACGTTATCGGCATTCGTCCGGGCGAGAAGGTGCATGAAATGATGATCACTCGCGACGACAGCATGAACACGATCGTCTACGACGATCACTTCGTCATTACTCCATCGGTGCGTTTCGTCGTGCAAAGCGACTACGCGGCAAATGGGTTCGGCGAGGTCGGCAAGCCTGCGCAGGAGGGTTTCATGTACACGTCCGATAACAACGGCCGGTTCCTGACCATTGACGAATTGCGCACGCTCGACAAGCAAACCGTATGAGCGCGACGATTCCGTACGGGCGTCAATCGATCGATGAGTCGGATCTTGCCGCGGTTGCGCGCGTGCTCGAATCGGATTGGCTGACACAAGGACCTGCGATCCCAGCGTTCGAGGCCGCCCTTGCCGAGTGCGCCCAGGCTGTGCACGCGGTTGCGGTCTGCAATGCGACGGCGGCGCTGCATATCGCGTGCCTCGCTGCTGGTCTCGGACCGGGCGACCGATTGTGGACCACGCCGAATACGTTCGTCGCTTCGGCGAACTGCGCGCGCTACTGCGGTGCCGACGTGGACTTCGTCGATATCGATCGGGACACTTGGTGTCTCGATGCAGTAGCGCTCGAGCGCAAGCTCGCTGAAGCCGAGCGGGCGGGGACGCTGCCAAAGGTGGTCATGCCGGTGGCGTTCGCGGGCCGCAGTGCCGACATGCGCGCGATCAAGCGGCTCGCCGACCGTTACGGTTTCACCGTGATCGAAGATGCCTCGCATGCGGTGGGGGCAACCTATGAGGGGCGCCCGGTCGGTTGCGGCGATTTTGCCGATATGACGGTCTTCAGCTTTCACCCGGTCAAGATCGTGACGACCGGCGAAGGCGGCGCCGTGCTGACGAACGATGATGCGCTGTGCGCACGGCTGCAGAGTTTGCGCAGCCACGGTATCACGCGGGACCCTGCGGCAATGGAGCGCGAAAGCGACGGCCCGTGGTACTACGAAATGGTCGAGTTGGGTTTCAATTACCGCATGACCGATATCCAGGCCGCGCTCGGCCTGTCTCAGCTCGCGCGGCTCGACACGTTTCTTGCGCGTCGCAGAGCGCTCGTTCGACGTTACGCGGCATTGCTCGACGGTCTGCCGCTCGTGCTGCCGCAAAGCGACGTGATCGAAGAATCCGCGTGGCACCTCTATGTCGTGCGCATGAAGCTCGATGCCACCCATGTCACGCATCGCCAAGTCTTTGAGCGCTTGAGGCAGGCCAATATCGGTGTGAACCTGCACTACGTTCCCGTGCACTTGCAGCCGTACTATTGCCGCCTCGGCTTTGCTCCGGGTCAGTTTCCCGAAGCGGAGCAGTACTACCGGGAGGCGCTCAGCTTGCCGATGTACGCGGGGTTGACCGATGAGGCGCAGTCGATCGTCGCGCACGAATTGCGAAAGGTGCTGACGTGAGACGTGCCACACGTTCGCTGCACCCCGGGGGCACACTCGGCTTGCTCGTGGCGATCCGGCGGAGGCCGGCATGACACGCGTGGCGATCATCCCCGCGCGAGGCGGCAGTAAGCGGATCGCACGCAAGAATATCAAGCCATTCCACGGGTTGCCGATTGTCGCGTACTCGATTCGCACGGCGCTTGCCACCGGCCTCTTCGAGCGTGTGATCGTCACGACCGACGACGAGGAGATCGCACGGATTGCGCGGGAACACGGCGGCGAGACACCGTTCATCCGGCCGCAGTCGCTATCCGACGACTACGCCGGCACGATGGAAGTCGTGCAGCATGCGCTCGCCGAGCTTGGCAAGCTAGGCGTGACACCGGAATTCGCTTGCTGCATCTACGCGACCGCACCATTTTTGCAGGCCCGCTATCTGCGTGAAGGCCTACAACTGCTCGAGGCGCAGGCGGGCAAGTCATTTTCGTTTTCGGTAACCACGTTCGATTTTCCGGTGCAGCGCGCGCTACTCGTGACCGCCGACGGGGCGCTCGATGCGATGTACCCCGAGTACCGCCTCGTGCGCTCGCAGGATCTCGACACCGCGTGGCACGACGCGGGCCAGTTTTACTGGGGGCGCGCCGACGCTTGGCGGCGCGGCGATACGCTGTTCTCGCCCGCCTCATTGCCGGTTGCGCTGCCACGCCATCTTGTGCAGGACATCGATACGATTGAAGACTGGCAGCGTGCGCAGTGGATCTACGCGGCGCTGAAAGCCGCGGGTGAGATTGCTGAGACGACTCCATCGTCATGACACGCTGCCGTCGATATTGGCAAGGAGACGCGCGATGAGCGCATTCAAGATTGGGGGGCGGCTGATCGGCCGCGACCATCCCCCGTTCGTGATCGCCGAGATGTCGGGCAATCACAATCGGTCGCTCGAACGGGCGCTTGAGATCGTCGAGGCGGCTGCGGCGGCCGGTGCGCACGCCCTGAAGCTGCAGACGTACACGCCCGACACCATGACGCTCGATCTCGATATGGGCGAGTTTCATATCGACGATCCGGGGAGCCTGTGGTCCGGTACCTCGCTGTACAAACTCTACGAGCAGGCGCATACGCCGTGGGAGTGGCACGAGCCGATTTTCGAGCGTGCGCGCTCGCTCGGTATGCTGTGTTTTTCGACGCCGTTTGACGAAACGGCCGTCGACTTCCTCGAGCGCCTCGATGTGCCCGCCTACAAGATCGCGAGCTTCGAGAATACCGATCTGCCGTTGATTCGGCGTGTGGCGGCCACGGGAAAGCCCTTGATCATCTCCACGGGGATGGCAAGCGTCGCCGAACTCGACGAAGCCGTTCGCGCTGCCCGATTCGCGGGCTGCGAGCAGATCGTGTTACTCAAGTGCACGAGTTCGTACCCGGCATCACCCGAGAACAGCAACGTCAGCACGATCGCGCATATGCGCGAACTGTTCGGATGTGAAGTCGGGTTGTCCGACCACACGATGGGGACGGGGGCGGCAGTTGCGGCCGTGGCGTTCGGCGCGAGCGTGATCGAGAAGCATTTCACGTTGCGCCGCGCCGACGGCGGCGTCGATTCGGCGTTTTCGCTCGAGCCCGACGAAATGAACACGCTCGTCGTCGAAACGAAGCGAGCCTGGCAATCCCTGGGGCGAGTCACCTATGGCCCCACACGGCAAGAGCATGCGTCGTCGGTGTTCAGGCGCTCACTGTACATCGTCCGCGACGTCGAGGCGGGCGAGACGCTGAATACCGACAATGTACGCGCGATCCGCCCCGGGCTTGGCTTGTCCCCGAAATACTTCGACGTCGTGCTGGGGACGAAGGTCCGACAAAGCCTCAAGCGAGGCACCCCTCTTTCTTGGGAAGTACTGAAATGAACGATCGGCCGGATGTGCCCTCCGAAGATGATCTGTCCGACCTCATCCATTGGAAAACCGACGCCTGGCAGGACCCTCGGATGGTCAGCTGGTATTCGAGCCGCATGGTGGTAAGCGAATCGACCAACAGCCTAAAAAATGCGCTCGAAATCGGGGCGATCCGACGCTTCGCGAAGGGGGCCGATCTCGTCGATATCGGCGTCGGCACAGGTCGTGCGGCGCTGCCTCTCGTTGCCGACGGCTATCGTGTGACCGGCATCGACAGCTCGCAAGCGATGCTCGACGAGACGCGGCGGCTGGCCGCGGGCGCGCCGATCTCGCTGAAGGTTGGCGATCTCGCCGCACTGCCCTGCGACGCCGACGCGTTCGACTGCGCCGTCGCGCTCAACGTGCTGGTTCACTTCCCGAACTGGCGTGAGTCGCTGCTCGAATGGAAGCGCGTCGTGCGAGCCGGCGGCCGGATGATCTTCGATATTCATTCGCTCGATCATGTGCACGCCGCATACGGCGCCGACGAATCGCGTTGGCCCCAAGCGCTCAAGCGTACGCAGAGCAAAGGCGACTTTACGCATTACATGTCGCGGGTGAGCGTCGACGATCTGGTGGAGTTTGCGAATGGCGCGGGTCTCGCGATTGTCGCGGCCGAGCCTTACGGCGCATTTTTGGGCGGCGGCAATATCAACTGGTTGTCCTATGCGGAACTCGACGCCACATACCGGTGGAAGCGCTTGTTGTCATGGTTCGCCCGCGACCAGGCGCTGTTCGACCTGGGGTACTTTCTCGAAGAAGCGATCATCAGGCATTTGACACCCCGTGTGACAGGCCGCATGTTCGTCGTGCTCGACAAACGCCCCGACGTGCAGGCCAATGCACGTTTCGCGGCCGAGGTGGCCGCGCGCGATGCGGCCCTCGGCAAGCGCGACTTCGCGGCGCTGCAGCCCTGGCTGCCGTACACGCAGGAGCAATACGCAGCACGCCTCGGCACATTGCTCGAGCCGCTGCGCAGCCGGCGCTTTTTCTTCGGATTATTCAAGACGCTCATGACGCGCATGCCCGACTTCGACTTGCGCGGCACGATCGCGCCCGAGGTGCTCAGCCAGTACCTCTCGTGGCTCGAGCATGAGCAGATCGATCAGCGCGCGACCCGCATCGCGCGGGGCTGGGCGGAGGGGGCGCCGTTCCGGTTCAAGGACGGGATCGACGTTAGCATTGGCGCGGAATACGACCTCGTCAAGGCGTTGTTGGAAAAACATTTCGGCATTTTCGATGGAGGTCGGCAATGACACAAAAGGCCATTGTCAGCCTGTTGTGGGGCACGCAGTTCGAAGCGCTGCGGCAATTCCTCGCGATGCACGAGCCGATGGTGGTGCTCGTCTGTTCGGGAGCTACAAGCCCCCAGATGCGCGGTGCAATCGAGAGCGCTGGTAGCGCCGTCGTTGATATCGAGAGCCTGCTCGACGCGGATGGCGTGCGGCGCTTCGAGGCCGAGACGGGAGAGCTGCAGACGCAATTTGCACGGTACCTGGATACGCTTGCCGGCGAAGAGCGCGCACTGGGGCGCGCGTCGCGGCTCATATCGACCGCCGTTGCCGACACGCTCACCGATACGCTGCCGGTTACCGCCGCGTTGCTGGAGTGCCTGAAGCAAGCAGCAAGCCGGTTCGACATTGCGTTGCTCGTGACGAGCGAAGACGTGACAGGCAACGGCAAGGCGGCAACCGCTTGGGCCAAGTCCCTCGGCATCCCCACGCTGCACGTGGCACACGGTATCGCGCTAGCCGATCCCTATACGGTGCATGACCAATTGATCGCCGATAAGCTCGCGGTGTTTGGGCGACGCGGCATGGAAGGCTATCTTGATCTCGGATACCCTGAGGAGCGTTTTGTTATCACCGGCAATCCCGCGTGGGATAGCTATGCGCGGCTGCGCAACGACAAGGCAGGCAGCCGCAAACAGCTCGACGCCAAGTACGGTCTGAAGCCTGGCGTGCCGCTGATCGTGTTTGGCACGACCTGGTCCGCGAACTTCAGCGCGCACTGCAACGACGACATCTACGCCGATTCCGTCATGGTCTTCATGGCGAGCTGCGAGGCGCTGCGCGCTTGCGGAGTGCGCTTTAATGCCGTCATCAAGGACCGGCTGTCCAACAAAGCCTTCGGCGAACGACATTGTGCGCAGATTCTGAGCGAACTGGGCGCTCCTGGAGACGACTACTTCTATTGCACCGACGACGCACAGCTGTTTGCCGCGGGGGCCGATCTGCTCGTGGCGGTCGATTCGAACTATCTGGTCGAGGGGATGCTCGCCGGCACGCCGGTGATCAACCTGATGAACGAGACCGGCATGATCATGGGGCCGTGTTTTGATTCGGAAACGGGCGTTCTGGAAGTTGAAGCGCAGGATTTGGCCGCCAATATGCGGCTGCTGTTGACGGACGGCAATGCGCGCAATACGGTGCTCGCCATGGCGGCAAAGCGCGTGGCGCACTACAACGAGACCTTAGACGGCACCGCAGCTGTGCGCGTGGCGCAACAGATGACGTCGATGGCCGCAACGCTCTCCGAGCGCAAGGCTCGCTACGTTTGGCAGCAATATCTCGATGTCGAGTCGAGGGCGGTCGACAATCTCTACCACACCGTCGGACGTGGCGAGCTCGCACAGCTGTTCACCAACGTGCCGTCGCTGATCCTCGATGTCGGCTGCTCGGCAGGCAGCAATGCCGCGCTTCTGAAGGCGCGCTTCCCCGGCAGTCGCGCGTGGGGCATCGAGATGAACCGAGACGCGGCCGCTCTCGCGCAGCAAAAGCTCGATCGCGTGTTGCAGGGTCGATTCGAGGATTTCGATCTGAGCAAGGAGGGTATCGCACACGGGACGCTCGATGCGGTGCTCCTGACCGACGTACTAGAGCACATGTATAACCCCTGGGACGTGATGGTGAAATTGCGGCCGTACATGGCGCCCACTGGCCAGTTAGTGCTCAGCATTCCAAACGTCCGGAATCTTTGGCTCATGGACGAGCTAAGCAAGGGCAATTGGACGTATAGGGGCGAAGGGTTGCTCGACATCACCCACATTCGGTTCTTCACGCGTAAGGAAATGATCAAGTTCGCAGAGGAGACCGGCTATCGCGTGATCCAGGCCAGCTATTCACTCGATGGGCGTCTCGCGGGTATTTGGCAGCAGAATCAAAACATCACGGCGCCGGTCAACATCGATCTCGAGCGCATGACGCTCAAGAACGTGAGCCGCGACGAGTTGGTCGAACTATGTGCCCTCCAGTATTACCTGCTGCTCGAACGGGCCTCCGGGCAGGCGTAGCCCGGCGTGAGGGCAGCGGATTCGGCCGCCCTCGAGCAAGTCACTTCAACGAGATCCCTGTTTCATGGCTACCGTCAGCATTCTGATCCCCGCGCGCCGAGCCGATTATTTAGGCCGGGCGTTGGTCAGCGCACAGCACCAAACCTTCGACGACATCGAGATTGTGGTGGGCGACGACACGCCCGGCGGCACATTGGCGCCGATCGTTGACGCACTGGACGACGCGCGTATTCGATACGTCCATTGTGGTTTCAATGACAAGACGCGTACTGCCCTGGCGCTCTGGTCCTGCGCGCGAGGCCGGTATGTGAAGTGGCTGGCCGACGCGGACATGTTGATGCCGACGTCGATTCAGGTACTGGTCGAAGCACTGCGCCTGCATCCGGAATCGACGCTCGCGTTTCATGGGCGCGTGCTCGTCGACGAGCATGACGCCATCGTGCACGTGCCGGCGCCGCTGTTGAAGGTAGGAGAGCGGGCGCTGATCGGCCACGATTTGCTTGTCAGGGACATGGTGGCGCCGATGCAAAATTTTGTCGGCGAGATGAGCAACGTCATGATTGATCGACAGCGAGTGGCCGAGCCTGACTTGTTCGCATACCGTTCCGTCAGGCTCGATTTCCTGACCGACGTGGCAACGTACTTGAACCTCGCGGCACGCGGTCCGCTGCTGGCAGTCGGCGGCTATTGGAGCATGCTGCGCCGCTCCCCCGAGAGCAAGCAGATTTCGCCGGAGACGATGCCTACGTATAGCGCAGGTCTCTACGAATGGGAGTTGCTGGTGCGCGGCGAAGCCGCGAGCGGCGCCTTGAGCGGGGGGGCGTTCGCCGCAGCTACGCAGCGCTTATCTCAGTATTACGCGTCCTATGTGGACCGCCTGCCCGAGATCGCGCGATTCCAAGCCAATCTCCCCGAGTTGACGACGCGTGCGCCGCACGAGCTATTCGACAGCGAGCGCTTCCAGGCCGATCTCGCGCATGCCCGGAGCATTGTCGCGGCCCGCGTGGCGCAATGTGAGGGGCCTCCGACGGAGCGCGTCCGAGAGCCGGCTGCGCAAGCTACCGCGGCCGCCTCGCAGGCGCCGGCTAGGTCTGTCGCGTCCGCTGCGGATTCGGCCGACAAGCCGATTCGCCTCGTTTGCGCGACGCGCTGCTCGAGGGCGAGTTTCATGCGTGAGACGGCGCTGGGTCGGTCACTGGCTGTGCAGCGTCATGCACGACCGCCCGAGGTGCTGCTATTCGATAACAACACGACAGGCCTTGCGACGCTTTACAACGCTGCGATCGAGCAGGCTGCATCGAACCCCGCGATTCTCGTATTCGTGCACGACGACGTATCGATCCAGGATTTCTTCTGGATCACTCGTATTCATGAAGCGCTCGCGCAATTCGATATCGTTGGTCTCGCCGGCAACCGCCGCCGCCTGCCGCTTCAGCCCGCGTGGGCGTTCGCGACGTCTGACTTCAAGTGGGACAGCCCAGAGTATCTGAGTGGCACGGTGGGGCACGGCAAGGGTTTTCCGTGCGATGAGATCTCGTATTTCGGGCCGTCCGGTGTCGAATGCAAGCTGCTCGACGGGCTTATGCTGATCGCCGACAGCACGCATTTGATCGAATCGGGTACGCGCTTCGACGAGCAGTTCGAGTTCCACTTTTACGACATGGACTTTTGTCGGCAAGCTGAGCTCAAGGGCCTGCGCATGGGCACCTGGCCGATCAACGTCGTGCATGAGAGCGCCGGCGCGTTTAATTCGCCACCTTGGCGCGCCGCCTACGAACGCTATCTGCGCAAGTATGGACAATGAGCATAAGCGGATCACTCGCCAGCTCTTCGCCGATCCTCTCGAAACGTCGGGGGCGGGGCGGGAAGGCGAGCTGATACAAGCCGCGTTGCCGGCGGCGGTGCAGTCCGCCGCCGGCAGCGTGCGGTTCATTGAGCCCCCCGCGATCGCTGGGCGATTGCAGGTCGCGCAGTCATCGAGCTCGCTTGCGTCGTCTGCGCTCCCGCCAGTTTCGCCTTCGCCGTTGGCAGTGCCCCCAATCGAGTCGGGGTTAGCCCTGCAGCAAGCAGGACGCTTCGCCGATGCGGCGTTCGTTTATCGGCAGATCCTCGCCGCCGATCCCAACCACGCGGATGCGCTGCATTTGCTCGGTCTCGTCGCTTATCACAACGGTGACTATGCTGAGGCGATCGAATGGATCATGCGCGCGCTGAATCAGCGCGAGAGCGAGATATTCTACGGCAATCTCGGCAATGCTTTGTCGGCGCGCGGCATGCGGGCGGCGGCGGTCGAGAGCTTTCGTCAGGCCATCGCCCTGAAGCACGACTACGTGCCCGCGCACAACAACCTTGGCAACTTGCTGCGCGACCAGGGCCATTTTGCCGAAGCGGTCGAGTGCTTCAGGACGGTCATCGCGTTGAAACCCGACTACGCCGAAGCCCACAACAACCTCGCCAACGCCCTCGTCGATCTCGGCGACCTGGACGCCGCCATCGAGGCCTACCGCCGCGCCATCGCACTCAAGCCCGATCTCGTCGAAGCGCGCAGCAACCTGTTGTTCATCTTGAGTTACCGCGACGATTTGAGCCAGGCCGACTATTTGGCCGAGGCCGCCGAATTCGGCCGCATCGCCACGGCCAAAGCGAAGCCGTGGCGCGAGTGGCTCGTCCCCCTCGGCCCGCGGCCAGCGCCCCTGCGCATCGGCCTCGTCTCCGGCGATCTGAAGACTCATCCCACGGGCCACTTCCTCGAAAGCATCCTCGCGCATCTGGACCGCAGCAGAATCGAACTCGTTGCTTACCCGACGCGCCGCTTGGAGGATGCGCTCACTGCCCGCATCAAACCGTACTTCTCTGCCTGGACGCCGCTCGCCTCGATGAACGACGAGCAAGCGGCCGCGCGCATCCGCGACGATCGCATCGATGTGTTGCTCGATCTATCTGGCCACATGAATTTCAACCGCTTGCCGTTGTTCGCCTGGCGTCCCGCGCCCGTGCAAGCGAGCTGGCTCGGCTATTTCGCCAGCACGGGCTTGCCGGCCATGGACTATTTGCTCGGTGACGCGCACGTGCTGCCACCCAATGCGCAAGCGTTTTACACGGAAAGGCTGTGGCGCTTGCCCGACAGCTACCTGTGCTTTACACCACCGGCCGAGCAAGTCGCCATCGGTCCGTTGCCGCTCGCCTCGCAAGGCCACGTGACGTTCGGTTGCTTCAACCACTTGATGAAGATGAACGAGGGCGTCGTCGATGTCTGGGCGCGCATCTTGCACGCCGTTCCGCATTCGCGCTTGTTCCTCAAGGCCAAGCAGCTCGACGATGCACCCACGCGCGAGACCACGCTTGCCCGGTTCGCCGCGCGCGGCATCGATGCATCGCGGCTGACGTTGGAAGGGCGCTCGCCGCGCGCCGAATATTTCGCGGCCTACAACCGCATCGACATCGCGCTCAGCCCCTTCCCCTATCCCGGCGGCACGACGAGCGTCGAAGGCCTGTGGATGGGGGTGCCCGTGCTGTGCCGGCGCGGCGATCGCTTCTTGTCGAACATCTGCGCGAGCATGCTGCATTCGGCGGGCCTCGTCGATTGGATCGCCGCGGACGACGACGATTACGTCGCCAAGGCCGTCGCCTTCGCAGCCGATGCGCCGCGGCTGGCGGTGTTGCGTTCGAGCCTGCGCACGGCGCTGCTTGCGTCGCCACTGTGCGACGCAGCACGCTACGCGCGCCACCTCGAAGCCGCGCTCGAAGCGATGTGGCGCGACGGCGTCGCCCGCATCGCCGGCTCGGCCTCAGCCGCGGCGTCGCTATCGAAGGCGACGACATGACGGCATACGAGACTCGGCGCGCCGTTGCGCGCCATATCGATCTTCCCTAACCGGATCGACCATGCAAGACACGGCCCAGTGGCTCAACGCCGCGCTGGCGCATCACCAGGCGGGGCGGCTTGCCGATGCCAAAGCGCTATACGCGCGCATCCTCGCCAAGCAGCCGAAGCACGCCGATGCGCTCCACTTCATGGGGCTGCTCGCGTGCCAGATCGGTCAGACCGAACCCGGCATCGCGCTGATGCGGGAATCGATCGCGCTTGCGCCGAGCTCGATCTATTACAACAATCTGGGCAACGCACTGCGCGACGCCAAATCGCTCCATGAGTCCATCGACGCCTATCGCCGCGCCGTGGCGCTCAAGCCCGACTATGCCGAAGCGCATAACAATCTCGGCAACGCGCTGCGCGAAACGGGCGACGCCGCCGCGGCGATGTCGAGCTGCGCTCGCGCGATCGAGCTCAAGCCAGGCTATGCCGAGGCGTACAACAATCTGGGCAATGCGCTGAAGGACCTGGCGCAACTCGATGCCGCCATCGCCGCATACGGCAAGGCGATCGAAGCGAAGCCGGAGTTTGCCGAGGCTCACTTGAACCTCGGCGTCGCTTTGCAGGCGAAAGGCCACGGCGATGCGGCGCTCGAATGCCTGCGTGAAAGCGTCAAGCTCGCGCCGCAGTTGGCCGCCGCTCATGACAAGCTCGCCGGCATCCTGATGCATCGCGGCGATATCGCCGGCGCGATCGAAGCGTACCGGCGCGTCGCCGAACTCACGCCCGCATCGGCGCAGGCATACAACACGCTGGGCAATGCGCTGAACGGCGCCGGGCGCGTGCCAGAGGCTTTGCCTTGCTACGAGCGCGCGATCGCACTCGATCCGGATTTCGCCGATGCCTATCACAACCTCGCCAATGCGCTGCGGCGCTTGAACGCGCCCGAGCGCGCGCTTGCCTATGCGCGTCGCGCGATCGAGCTGCGTGCGGACACGCCGTCGTTCCACAACAACCTCGGCACGATCCTCGCCGATCTCGGCGAGCCCGATGCCGCGCTCGCCTGCTATCGCGACGCCCTTGCCTTGAACCCCGATTTCGGCGAATCGCATACGTGTGTGCTGTTCGGGCAATCGTACGTGCCGGAATGGTCGCCCGAAACACATCTAGCCGACGCCCGGTACTTCGGCGAAAGAATGCGTGCGCGCGCGAAGCCCTATACGCAGTGGCCGGCCTTGGGCGATGGCGCGCGTACGGGCCGTGCGCTGCGCGTAGGCTTCGTGTCGGCGGATTTGCGCAAGCACCCCGTGGGCTACTTCTTCGAATCGGTGCTGACGCAACTGGACCGCAGCCGCATCGAGCCGATCGCTTACTCGAACGCTTTGCATAGCGACGAGCTCACGGCCCGCATCAAGCCGCGCTTCGCACTGTGGCGCCATGTGGCCGAAATGGACGACGCCGCGCTCGCGCAGCGCATCGTCGACGATCGCATCGACGTACTCGTCGACCTATCGGGGCACACGGGGCGCAACCGGCTGCCGATGTTTGCATGGCGGCCCGCACCGTTGCAGATCAGTTGGCTCGGGTACTTCGCGACGACGGGCCTATCGGAAATCGACTATGTGCTGGCCGATCCCCATGTCGTGCCGCCCGGAGAGGAAGCGCAGTACACCGAACGCATTTGGCGCCTGCCCGACAGCTACCTGTGCTTCACGCTGCCGAGCGAAGCTATCGCGGTGAATTCTCTGCCCGCGCTCGGTAACGATGGCTTCACGTTCGGGTGCTTGAACAACCATAAGAAGCTCAACGATGGGGTCCTCGAGGTCTGGTCGCGGATCCTGCACGGCGCGCCGCGTTCGCGCTTGCTGTTGAAGAACCATCAGCTCGGCGAACCGTCGATCTTGCGCGATACGCTCGCGCGCTTCTCGGCGTACGGCATCGATGCATCGCGTCTGCTGCTGGAAGGGCCATCCTCGCGCGAGCAGTATTTCTCGACCTATCATCGCGTCGACCTCGCGCTCGATCCGTTTCCCTATCCGGGCGGCACGACCAGCGTCGAAGGTCTATGGATGGGCGTGCCGGTGCTGACTCGGCGTGGCGATCGTTTCCTCTCGCACCTCGGCGAAATGGTGCTCGAGACGGTTGGCCTCACCGATTGGATCGCCGCCGATACCGAAGACTACGTGGCGCGCGCTATCGCCGCGACGGCCAATCTGGCGGCGTTGGCGGCACTGCGAGCAGGCTTGCGCGAACGCGTGGAACGCTCGCCGCTAGCCGACGCGCAGCGCTTCGCCGGCAATTGGATGACCGCGATCGAACGGATGTGGCAAACGAAATTGAAGGAGATCGCAGCATGACGGCGATCGATCAGGGTGCCAACGCACTCGTCGAAGACGCTCTCGTCCATCATCGAAGCGGCCGCTTGCAAGAGGCCCGCGCCCGCTACGAGGCGGCGCTTGCGCGCATGCCGCGGCATGCCGATGCTTGGCATCTGCTGGGCGTCGTCGCGATGCAGGAGTCGCGTTATGCCGATGCGCTCGATTCGATCAGCCGTGCGATCGAGATCAGCCCGCAGGCCGTCTACTTCGACAATCTCGGCTGCGCGCTCAGAAGCTGGGGCAAGCTTGCCGCTGCGGTCGAAAGCCATGAGCAGGCGGTCGCGCTCGATCCGAATCATTTTCGGGCGCACAACAACATCGGCATGGCGCTGCTCGATATGCGCCTGCCCGCCGCGGCCGCGGCGAGTTTTCGCAAGTCGCTTGCAATCAATCCCGATTTCGCCGAAGCGCACAGCAATCTCGGCAACGTGCTGCGCGAACTCGGCGAAGCCGAGGCGGCCGCCGATCACTGCCGCCGGGCGATCGCGTTGCAGCCGGGCTTCGGCCAGGCATACAACAATCTGGGCAATGCGTTGAAGACGCAGAACAAGCTGGCCGATGCAGCCGCGTGCTATCTGCAAGCTCGCTCGCTGCTGCCGCAAGAGCCGCAAGTCGCCTTGAACCTGGGCATCGTGCTGCGCGAGACGGGCGAGCACAAAGCGGCGATCGAGGCGTTCCGGCAGGCGCTCGCGCTGCGCCCGTCATGGGGCGAGGCTTGGAGCAATCTGCTCTTTACGTTGAGCTTCGCCCAGGATGTCGCGCCGCGCGATTACTTGGTCGAGGCGCAGGCATTTGGCCGATACGCAGGAGCGCAGGCCCGGCCTTTTACGGATTGGCTCGTCGATCGAGCGCCGGGCACTGCGCTGCGCATCGGCTTCGTATCGGGCGATTTCCGCACGCACCCGGTCGGATTCTTCCTGGAAAGCGTGCTGGCCCATTTGGATCCCGCGCGCGTGCAATTGTTCGCTTATTCGACGCGCCCTTACGAGGACGCGCTGACGCAGCGCTTGAAGCCGCGCTTCGCGCAATGGCGCTCGCTCGTCGGGCTCGCCGACGAAGCGGCGGCGGCGACGATACGCAACGACGGCGTGCATATCTTGCTCGACATGTCGGGCCACACCGACAGCAATCGCCTACCCGTGTTCGCATGGAAGCCTGCGCCGGTGCAGGCGAGTTGGATCGGCTATTTCGCTTCGACGGGATTGCCGGCGATCGACTATGTGCTCGGCGATCAATGGGTGCTGCCGCCTGAGGAAGCCGAGCATTTCGTGGAACGGCCGTGGCGGTTGCCGCACGGCTATCTGTGCTTTACGCCTCCTGAGCCTGCTGTCGAGATCGATGCCGCGCGGCTCGCCGATACGGCGCACCCCGTGACGTTCGGCTGCTTCAGCGATCTCGTAAAGGTCAACGATCGCGTGGTGGCTGTATGGTCGCGCATTCTGCATGCCGTGCCCGACGCCAAACTCTTCTTGAAAGCGCAGCAACTCGCCGACGCCGCGCAGCGCGCGGCCACGCTCGAGCGCTTCGCCGCGCATGGCGTCGCGGCCGATCGTTTGGTGATGGAAGGACCGTCGCCGCGGGCGGACTACTTGGCCGCTTACAACCGCGTCGACATTTCGTTGAGCCCCTTCCCGTATCCGGGCGGGACGACCACTGCGGAAAGTTTGTGGATGGGGGTGCCGGTGTTGTGCCGGCATGGCGATCGCTTCCTCGGGCACTTGTGCGAAAGCGTGCTCCATAGCGCCGACCTTGGCGATTGGATCGCAGCCGACGACGACGCCTACGTGGCCCTCGCCGCCGCCTTCGTGCGCCAGCGGCCAGCGCTGGCGGCGTTGCGCGGCGGGTTGCGCGAACGTGTGTTGAATTCGACGCTGTGCAGCCCGGACCGCTTTGCGCGCACGCTGGAAAGCGAGTTCGAGCGGATGTGGCGAGCCTCTATCGCCTAACATCTCGATGGGAGTCGTCATCGTGTTGCGTGTCTCGTAACAACCATTATAATGACAGTTATCCGTGTTTTTCGGCGATAATTGTCATTTTAATGCTCTTTAAGCTTGCGACCCCTCTCGAAGTGGCGAGCGAACTCGGGCGGCGCTTGCGAACGCGTCGCCTGTCGCTCAATCAATCGCAAGCTGAGGTAGCGGCGCGTGCGGGTGTATCCCTTGGCGCCTTGCGCAGCCTCGAACGCACGGGCCTGGTTACAGTGGAGGTGCTGCTGCGCGTGGCCGGCACGCTTGGGCTGCTTCAGCAATTGGAGCCGGTATTCGTGGTCCGTCCTGCCACTATCGAGCAGATGGAAGCTGCCAATCGTTCGCGTCGCCGTGCCCGCCACAAAAAGGACGAAACGTGAAGAAGCTCACCGTCATGTACGCCGGGTGGGGCGAACGCTTCCCGCTTGCGCAGCTGGCGGACGATGGCCGCGAGCTGCTGTTTCAATACACGCCGGATGCGCTGGCTCGCGCGCTCGAGCTGTCACCGTTCCATTTGGGGCTTGCCCGCGAGGCTTACGGCGGCTTTCCGTTGCATCAGCAACGCCTGCCGGGCCTGGTGAGCGATGCATTGCCGGACGGTTGGGGCATGTTGGTGATGGACCGTCTCTTTCGCAAGAATGGCGTCGACACCGGTTCGATATCCCCACTCGATAGGCTGGCCTTCATCGGCGAGGATGCCATGGGTGCGCTGGCGTTCGAGCCGCCGGCCGCGCAGCACCTCGAAAAGCACGACGTCGATCTGCTGCGGATCGCCGGCAGCGTGCGCCAGGTTTTTTCGGGCAATAGCAATAGTGAGGACATGCTGCGCGACCTGGCGCTGATGGGTGGTTCTCCCCATGGCGCGCGCCCCAAAGTGCGAGTGAACCTCGATTGGACGACGAGCATCGCGACCATGTCGGAGGAGGGAGGTGGGGCGCCGTGGCTCGTCAAATTCCCAGGGCAGAACGAGGCACCAGAGGTTTGCGCGATCGAGTATGTCTACGCCGACATGGCCCGTCTGGCCGGGATTCCCATGCCGGCGACACACTACTTCTGTCTTGGCGGCGACTTGACGGCTTTCGGCATCGAGCGGTTCGACCGCGTGGGCGGAATGCGCGTTCCCGTGCATACGGTTTCCGGGTTGGCGCATGCCGACTTCAGGCATCCCACGCTCGACTATCTGTCGGTGCTCAGACTCACACGCTTCTTGACGGCGGACGAGCGTGAAGTGCTTCAGATGTACCGCCGCTGTGCATTCAATGTGGTCTTTCATAACCGAGACGACCATTCTAAGAATCTGTCGTTCCTGATGCGACGCGATGGCTCGTGGTGCGTTGCTCCAGGGTACGATCTGACCTTCAACGAAGGGCCGGGCGGCTATCACCAGATGGATGTTTGCGGCGAGGCGAAGCAGATCGAGCGCTCGCACTTGCTCGACCTCGCGGCGAAAGCAGGGCTCGAGAAGACGGCAGCGGTTGCGGTCGTCGATGAAGTGCGCGAGGCCGCGGATCATCTCCCGCAAGTGGCGCACAACATGCCAATCCACCCTTCCACACGAAGCCATATCTGCGCCAAGGTCGCTCGCTCGCAGAAGTTGGTCGGCGCGCGCGGCTAGCTCCCGCAGCTTGGCGTCGCGCGAACGCGAACAGACCTATACGGCGCCCGCTTGCATCCCGTTCGCCCGGCGCGCCGTATCGAGCATTGTGTTTCGCACTTGCTGGAACAGCTGCAGGTAATTGTGGTGGCCGGTTTCGATCGCGGCCGTCTTCAACGCATCGAGCACGAGCAGATCGGCGGGATAAGCGCTGGCGATCGATCCCGACATCGGCAGGCGCAGCGGGTCGAAGTGTCTCGCGCGCCAGTGCCGCTCGCCGAGCAATAGGAGCGACACGATGCGCTCCTGGACGAACACCTTGGCCGGCACGAAGCCGTTCGCATAGGGAAGCGGCGCGTTGAGCAGTTGCGCAAGTGCGCTCGTGCCGGCTTCGGCGACGGAGAACAACACCTCGTTGACGGCGAGCCAGCGCCGCCAAAACGCGGCGGTCGCCACGAAATAATTGCAGAAGATGCTATGGCGCGAATCCATCACGACGTTGTGCGGATCGAGGCCGGGTGCGACGAACGCTACGGCCTGCTCGAACACGGGCCAACTGTTCGCATGGTTATTGGCCGCCTGCTCGAACGTATTCAGATGAACGGCGCCCTGATCGAAAAACGGTGAAAAGCCGACGACGTCGACCTCGCGCGGCACGGTAGCCAGGAACTCGAGCACGGCGGTGGAGGTGAGCGTCGTCTTCTGCCCGAATTTCGGCGAGAAGAACCCATAGAGTGTGTTCTCGTCGAGCGTGTGCTGCTGCAGGAAACTGCGAATCGGCCAATATTCGCGCCAATCGGGCCGCTGGTTGCAGTTGTCGAGCGGGATGAAGCCGGGATCGAGCTGCTGCCGCGTCGCCTCGGAATAGAAAATCTGCCGAATCTCGACGCGACGCTGGCCGGTAGGAATGCTCGACGGTGGATGCATGGGGAGTCTCGATCGTTGGAATGAAGCGTCGTCGACAGTGCGCGTGTTCGTGTTCGCTAGGAAAAATGGCGGCCAGAGGCAAGTGTGCCAGGCCCCGCGCGCTCGGTATTGTCCGAATAGCGCGCCGATTCGGGCGCAATTTGCGCTAACCACTGGTCAATAAATCAATAAAAAAGCCGCGTTGCCGCGGCTTCAGGGTACAGCGCCGCATCTGACACATGCGGATTGTTTTTCGTTATTCGAAACAACGGCGTTGGCGCTCAACGCGCGCGCCGTCTGGTCTCAACGCAACTGCCCCGTGGATTGATAAAAGCCGGCCGCGGCGATTCTTTGCTTGGCGTCGGAGAATTCATTCGAGATCGCGGCATGCGCGGTGTGGGCGCGGCCCATGATGGTCGCGTCCAATTCTTGAATGGCTCGGATCGTCGCGAGCGATGCTTCGTCTTGATCGCGCCCGAGCGCCATGATCAACGGCGAGCGCGCTTCGACGAGATCCGCCGCCAACTGCCAGTCGCCCGATTCCACGGCGACGGCGAGGGTGCGCGTCAATTCGTAAGCGCGCGTGAGCGATTCGGAAACCATGTCTTGCCTTTCCTCGTGGAGCCGAGCGATTACGCTTTGTTCAGCGTACCCGCGGACCCGTTGCCGCCGAACAATTGGTTCAGATACGTCGTATTGCTCTGCATCTGCGTCATCAACGTGTTCAATGCTGTGAATTGGGCGTTGTATTGGTCGGTCAGCGTTTGCTGATAAGCCGTCAACGACGATTGCTGCTGCGTGAGACTCGTCAAATCGGAGTTGATCGACGCGGAGCGCTGATCGATCTGGCCAACCGACGACTCGGTGTACGAGTTGATGAACGCGTTGAGCTGTTCGCCGATACCGTTCGTGCCGTTGAACACGTTTTGCACCATCGTCGGCGACGAGGTGAGCGTCGATTGCAGCGTCGAAGAGCTGAACGTGATCGTGCCGTCGTTGTTCAGGTTCAAGCCGATCTGGGCCATGCTGTAGCTCGTGCTGCCCACCGTCACGCCGCTTGCCATGATCGAGGCAATGCCGTTGACGGCCGAGTTCAACATCGCGTCGCCGAGCAGCGGCCCCGCGGTCGAGGACGACGGATCATACGAGGACAGCGATTTCTGCGTAGAAATCCAGCTGTTGTAGGCATTGGCAAAGCCTTGCACGGCCGAGGTGATGGCCGATGTGTTCGTCGCGACGGTCAGCGTTTGCGTGGTGCCGACCGAAGCCGACGTCAGACTCAGCGTGACGCCGGTCAACGCACCGGTCACATTGTTGCTCGCGCTCGTGACCGCGTTGCCGCTGATCGTGAGCTGTGCATCTTGGCCGGCCGTCACTTGCGCGAAGCTGGCCGTGTTCAGGCCCGCATCCACGCCGGCGCCCGCGGCGATCGTCACCTTGTTCGCGGCGCCCGTTTGCGTCGAGGTGAGCACGAGGTGCTGACCGTTTGCGGCCGTCACCACCGAAGCGGTCACGCCCGGGTTGCTCGTCGATGCGTTGATCGCGGAGGCTAGACCGGCCAGCGTGTTGTTGGTCGAATCGAGGTTGACCGTCATCGAGCCCGAGCCGACGCCAATCGTCACGGTGCCCGTGCCGAGCGTGGCGCCGCTTGCATAGGCGCCCGAGGAAATCTGGTTGGCGGTGGCGATATTCTGGACGCTGACCGAGTACGAGCCGGCCGCGGCGCCTGTCGAAGTCGTCGCCGTGATGCCCGTGCCGCTCATCGTCGCGCCGAGCTGGGTGAAGATGCTGCCGTCGGAAAGCCCGGTGGATGTCAGCGAATTTTGCAGCGCCGTGAGCGCCGATTTCATTTGGCCGATCGCCGAGAGCGTCGTGTTGTCGCTCGATTGCTGATTGGCGAGCGTCGTGGCTTGCGCCGCGGTTTTGGCGGTAACGAGTGCGGAGACGAGCGAGTTCACGTCGAGCGTCGACTTGGTCGCGCCACTCAAGATCGATTGCGCCGCTTGTTGCAGCAGCGAGGTGGTGCTCGTCGATGTCGTGCTCATGCCAGGCTCCGTGCGTTCCCGCGAAATTCAGTGCAGTTTCATGTGATGCCGTCAGTGAAACGCGCGGCTTCTTTTTTAATGCGTGAGCGGGAGGCATGCCTCCCGCTCACGCATTTCCTACTTTTACTACTGGTGCCGTGTTACTGGGAGGCCGGTGTGCGCAGGGGCACCGCACGCGCCGGCTCCGTTTGCATGGCGGGCCGAACGGCGGCTCGCCATGCGGCCCCCAACCATATTACTGGAGGAGCTTGAGCACTTGCTGCGGCAGCGAGTTCGCTTGTGCGAGCACGGAGATACCGGCTTGTTGCAGCACTTGCGCCTTCGAGAGGTTTGCCGTTTCTTCCGCGAAGTTCGCGTCTTCGATCTGCGACTTGGCGGCCGACAGGTTCGTCGATTGCGTTTGCGTGTTCGTGATAGCCGCTTGGAACGTGTTCTGCGTTGCGCCGAGCGTTGCTTGGAAGTTGTTCACTTGAGCAAGCGCTGCGTCGATCGCCGTGATCGCGTTTTGCGCGCCCGAGGTCGAACCGATGTCGACTCCCGACACGCCCAGGCCCGTCGTCGTCCACGCCGTCGTGCCGAAGCTGGCCGTGATCGTTTGGTTGGCGCTCGCGCCGATCTGGAAGTTCACGCTGCCCAGGCCGCTCAGCACGTTTTGGCCGTTGAACGACGTTTGCGATTCGACGCGGTTGATTTCCGTCAGACGGGTCGAAACTTCCGTTTGCAGGTTCGCTTGAGCGGCGGTGCCGAGCGAGCCGTCGCCCGATTCAACGGCGAGCTGGCGGATACGTTGCAAGTTGGCGACGGTAGCGGAGATCGCGCCCGAAGCCGTTTGCACCATCGAGATGCCGTTGTTGGCGTTCATCACGCCTTGGTTCAACGCGTTGATGGACGCCGTTTGCGTCGTGGCGATCGCGAGGCCGGCAGCGTCGTCCGCAGCCGTGTTGATGCGCTTGCCCGACGAGAGGCGGTTGATGGCTTGCGCCAGGGCGCTTTGCGAACCCGACAGGTTCGTCTGCGTCGTCAGCGACAGGATGTTGGTGTTGATGTTCAGCATTTTGCTTCCTCGTTTGGAAAACGGTCCAGGGACTAGGCTGGTTCGGGGTTCGGCGTCGCGCTTTCGCGAATGGCGCTGCCCGCCTGTCCTGGTTGTCGGCGAGGCCGAGAAAAAACTTTAGGGACCGAACGAGGAATTCGTGTGCTTAGAGCGAAAAATGGGCTGCCAAGCCTTGTAGGGTAAGGCTCACAGGAAAACAAAACGTTTGCGAAAAGCCGTGCTTAAGGTGGCGTTCGGCTGTTGTTTCGGCGTGACTCGGCCGCGCGATCGACGCGAAAAGTGGCCCGACCGTGGTTTACCTGCTATTATCTCGGGTCGAATTGAGATCGTTGCCGTTTTCATTTGAGATCTGCTGCCCTTTCGTTGCACCGGCCACGCACCATCGGTCGTCCTGCGGCGGGCTCGCGGTCACTTCGCGAGCGGCATGGGCAGGTTCAGCTCCGGCAGCCAAACGCGGCGTCGGTAAGTTAGCCGGCCGGCGTGCGCGGTGAATTCTCCGCTCTCTCTTTTCTAGGCCAGTCCGAACGGGGCAGTGTCCGCGCCGTCTATCGTACGGTTGGGTGGTGGCCTCTGGACCGGCGCGTGGGCGAAAGCGCGCTACGCATTTGAACGTAACTTTGGGAAATTCATGACGACCATTCTTCTGAAGGAAAACGAGCCGTTCGAAGTGGCGATCCGCCGCTTTCGTCGCGCCATCGAAAAGAACGGCCTGATCGCCGAACTGCGTGAACGCCAGTCTTACGAAAAGCCCACGGCTGTTCGTAAGCGCAAGAAGGCCGCTGCGGTCAAGCGCCTGCACAAGCGTCTGCGCAGCCAAATGCTGCCGAAGAAGCTGCACTAAACGCTACGCAGCGCTGCCGAGGCGGTGGCGCGGCTGTGAAAACAAACGGCGGTGTGCTTCGAGAGAAGCGACACCGCCGTTTGCTTTTGTGGCGTTGGTTGCGACGGATATGGCCCGCGCGGCGGCAGATTGCGCCGCGCCCTACAAGCGGGCGGGCGCAAACCTGGCGCCAGCGCGAAGAGCCCTTAGGCCGCGTGCTTTTCGAGCCGTGTGGTCGAGAGCCCGAATTGGCGCGCGATGGACAACAGCCGTTCGCGCCATTCCCATACGCCGAACGCATCATGTACGTTCTGCAGGCAGCTCAATAAGTTGACCGTGGTCGGATCGTAGATGTTCACGCGCGCTTTGAGCAACGCTTTCTTCAGCGCCGCCACGCCGGCGTCCATGTAGGCGGGAACCACCGTAGCGGGTTTATCGATGTAGCGAACGGGCACGCCTTCCATCGAAGTCGTGTAATCGCGCGGATGGATCAGCCTGCCGATCGGGCAACCCCCGCGGACGCCGTGGTAAGCGCCGCCGCCGCGCGGCAGCAGGGCCGCCTGCTGTTGCGCGAAAAGATGATCGACGGCGTGATCGAATAGGTCCTGGTGCGTCAGGAAGTGCAGGGTCTTCATGATCTTGGTCTGCTGTCTATCGGCAGCGATGTTGTTGTTGCTCGTGACGCTTATAACGGCGGTTGCGGGCGCAATTGCAGCTTTTCGGGGATATTCCCTAGACCAAGATGCGCAATCAAGCACTTTTTTCCGAATGTTGCTCCCGCGACACGAGGGGATACCCGGCCCTGCACATCACTAGCTGCTCTTGCGCTTGCTCCGTCGCGAGGCGAGCGCGGCGCACCGCGCTCGCGAAGCGCAATTGGTTTGATGGTCGTTGACCATCCCGATCGCCTGCATGAAGGCATAGCAGATCGTCGAGCCCACGAATTTGCAGCCATAGCCTTTGAGCGCTTTGCTCAGCGCGTCGGACTGCGGCGTAGAAGCGGGCGCGTGCTCTTTGTAAAGCGCCCAATCGTTTTGGATGGGCTTGCCGTCGACGAACGACCACACGAAATCGGCGAGCGAGCCGTGCTCGGCACGAATGTTCAAGACGGCTCGCGCGTTGACGATGGCCGCTTCGATTTTGGCGCGATTGCGCACGATGCCCGCGTCTTGCAACAACGCCTCGACTTTCGCCGGCGTGAAGCGCGCGACCGCTTCGACGTCGAAGTGATCGAACGCACGGCGGTAGTTCTCGCGCTTGTTGAGGATGGTGGACCATGACAGGCCGGCTTGTGCGCCTTCGAGGACGAGCATCTCGAACAGATGGCGATCGTCGTGCGAAGGCACGCCCCATTCGGTGTCGTGGTAGTGCTCGTCTGCCGGCGTTCTTACCCAGTTGCAACGTTCGGTCATGGATGCCTCTGTTCGCTGGTGCTCGCGCAAGCGTCTTCGCTTGCCGGGTGGTCTGAGTCTGGATCGATGGCCCGGGAGGATGGCTCGCGGGGCCGAATTGCTCGCAAGGATAGCGGATCGCCCACCGAGCGACACTAGGCCGATCGGAGAATTGGCGGGGACGCGCGAAGCCGATAATCTCTCGGTCGGCGTAAATCAACCGAATATCGACGATGCGGCTCGGCGCCGCGGGTGGTAAGCATGGAAACAACGCAATTTCTGATCGGCGTCGACGGCGGCGGCACCGGCACGCGTGTCGTGCTGGCCGATGCGCGCGGCGTCGAACTCGCACAGGCCGCGGGCGGCCCCTCGGGCCTCGGGCTCGGCGTCGAGCGCGCCTGGCAGGCCATCGAGGCGGCGTGCGCGCAAGCGTTCGCATCGGCGGGGCTCGTGCTCCAATGGCGGCATTGCGCGCTCGGCTGCGGGCTCGCGGGCGTGAACAACCGTGATTGGCTCGAGGCGTTCTTGGCGTGCGCGCCCCATCTTGCCGCGCTCGACGTGCAAAGCGATGCCTACACCACCGTGCTCGGCGCGCATGGGGGCGAAGCGGGCGTCATCGTCGCTGTCGGCACGGGCAGCATCGCGGCCGCACTCGGTGAAGACGGCGCGTGCCGCACCGCGGGCGGTTACGGATTTCCGTCGGGTGACGAAGCGAGCGGCGCATGGCTCGGGCTGCGCGCGATCGTCCATGCGCAGCAAGCGCTCGATGGGCGTGCGAGCGCCGATGCTTTTTCGCGGGCGTTGCTCGCCCATATCGGCGCTGCCGATCGCGAGGCGCTCGTGCTCTGGCTCTGCGAAGCGAAGCAGACGGACTACGCCGGGTTGGCGCCTGTCGTGCTCGCTCACTGCGGCCATCCGTTTGCGGCGGCGCTGCTGGCGCAGGCGGGGGCCGACATTGCGAAGCTCGTCGATGCGTTGGATCCGCTCGGCCGGATGCCGGTCGCGCTGTGCGGCGGGCTCGCTACAGCGCTTGCTGGGTATGTCCCGGCGTCGCATCGGGCCCGTTTGCGTGCGCCGCTGGCCGACTCGGCGCATGGCGCGCTCGAACTCGCGCGGCGCGCGACGCTTGCTTAAGCGGCATAAAATGATAGTGCAGTCACCGCGCGATTCATCACGCCGCCTTTCTTGAAAAACATCGTTCGGCCATTTCCATGTACAAGCTCGTTGCCACTGACCTCGACGGAACGCTGCTCAACAGCGATCATCAATTGGACCCGTTCACGGTGGCGACGGTGCGCCGGCTCGAGCGATCGGGGATCCAATTCGTGATCGCCACGGGGCGGCACTACTGCGATGTCGCGGGCATTCGCGACGTGCTCGGCATTCGTCCATATCTCGTGACATCCAACGGCGCGCGCGTTCACGCGCCCGACGACACGTTGATCCATTCGCGTAACCTTTCCGCCGAAGTCGTGAAGCAGCTCGTGCAGCCCGCCATCGTCGGCGAGCATGGCCGCGTGATCGTCAATCTCTTCGCAGACGACGCCTGGCTCATCGATCGTGACGTGCCTCAGTTGCTCGCCTACCACCAGGATTCGGGCTTTCGCTATCAAGTCGTCGATATGCATGCGCACGATGGCGCGGATATCGCGAAAGTGCTTTATATCGGCGAACCCGCGGATCTCGCGCTCATTGCCGCGCGCCTCGATCGCGCATTCGGCGATGCGCTCTATGTCACTTACTCGCTTCCCGATTGTTTGGAAGTGATGACGTCGAGCGTTTCGAAGGGACGTGCGCTGCAATTCGTGTTGAGCCGCCTCGCGCTGCATCCCGCGCACTGCGTCGCGTTCGGCGACAACATGAACGACATCGATTTGCTCGAAACCGCGGGACATCCGTTCATGATGAACAACGCCAACCCCGATTTGATGGCGCGGCTACCGTTCGTGCCGCGCATCGGCAACAACTTCGAGGCGGGTGTCGCTCATCACCTGCGCAAGCTGTTTTCGATAACGGATGAGCTAACCGCCTCGTAATGCACGGCGGGCTCGTTCCGAGCTCCCATCATGGCTCATTCGCAGCGGCCCCGCGCGGGGCAGAAGGGGCAATAGATGACGACGGAGCGGGTGCATCGGGCAGCGCCGCGCAAGGACAGTCCTTGGTGCGCCCATCGAGGCCTTCGCTATCGAGCGCGAACGTCGCGGTCGGTGCGGCGCTCTGCGCAGCCCAATCGAGCTTGACTACGTATATCGCGTCGAAGTCGCCGCTTCGCCAATGCGGCACGGCCTGCGGTGAAGCGCCGTATTGCTGCATGATCCGGCGCACGAGCGCTTCGATCTCATGGTGCTCCCACGCCACGACGACGAGCTCGCCGCGTCGTTTTGACGCGATGAGCGCCTTTTCGAGCGCATCGATTTGGGCATATCCGAAGCGGGTATCGACGGGCATGCCGTATTGAATGGCGGTGGGTTCGATCGTCGCGAGCGGACGCACATAGTCGTATGGCACGCCTTCGTCCTTCTTTCGGATCGACGGATTGGGCGCGTAGAGGGCATCGGGTTTGCCGAACTTCGCTGCGATAACGGCGGGTAATGCCAATGCTCGATTAAGCCCTTCGCAGTCCAATTGCCCATATCCATGAGCCGGCTTTTCGCCGTGACGGACGAAAACGATGGTTTCGCTCAGTGGTGCTGCCGCCTGTGCCGTGCCGGCCGCAGCGGCAGCGGCAGCGGCGAACGTGAGCGAGCGCGAAAGCCAGAGGCGAAACAGACGGCGCGGCGCTTGCGCGGTATTTGGATCGACTTCCCACCGGCATTTCATGGCGCTTCCCTTTCAAGAGAGGTAGACCGCGCTTAGGGTTCGCGCCAGTTCCAGGCTTGCGAGCTTGCGTTGCCGAGCGCAGTGCAATAAGTGACGAGGCCCAATAGGCTTAGCGATCGAGCCGATTCTAACAGCGACGCACCCGCGCTCATTTCCCGGCATTCGCATCAATAGCATCGCAGGCGAGGGACGGCTATTGGCCGGCTAATGAGGTTTTTCGCACGGTCCACGCACATTTAAGAATTATCGTACGATTTCATTTCGCTCAATCTCGGGTAAATTCGGCATTGCCAGCCGGTAAAGTTCCGACTAACCTCCGAACAAACTCTTTTCAAACAAGGGAGACCACGATGTCCCAATACGCAGAGCTCAAGGCTCAGATCGCAAAGCTGCAGGCGCAGGCTGACGAGGCGCGCCGCCAAGAAGTCGTCAATGTGATCGCGGAAATCAAGCAAAAGATTGCCGAATTCGGGCTCGGCGCCAGTGACTTGGGATTCGCCGAAGCGCCGCGGCGCGGCCGCCCACCGGCGAAGAAAACCCCGCTGCCCCCCAAGTACCAGGATCCCAAGTCGGGCAATACGTGGAGCGGGCGCGGCAAGCCGCCCAAGTGGATTGCCGGCAAGAACCGCGATCGCTTCCTCATCGCGCAGTAATTCACGCGCTCACTCGCTCACGGCTGCCAAGCGCGCCGAACGGCGCGCTCCTCGCATAGCCCCGCACCCGACGCCGGGCTATGCGAATACGATTTATCCCGCTGCCACGCTGCGCAACTGCGGGCGTCCGGCGCTTTGCTGGAGCAGCGTCTCGTAGCATTTCACGTAGTTGCTCGCCATCGTCCGAGCGGTAAAGCGCCGCTCGAACTGTGCGCGAATTTCCTCGCGAGACAATTCGGGCAAGCGCTCGAGCGCCGCCACCGCGCCTTGAACGTCCTCCACGATGTAGCCCGTCACCGCGTGATCGATCACCTCCGGCACGGAGCCGCGATTGAATGCGATGACCGGTGTGCCGCACGCCATGGCTTCGATCATCACGAGGCCGAAAGGCTCGCACCAATCGATTGGAAAGAGGAGCGCTTTCGCGCGAGACAAGAACTCGGGCTTGCGCGCCTCGTCGATTTCGCCCACGAACTCGACATGCGCCTGCGATAGCAGAGGCTCGATCTGTTCCTTGAAGTAATCGCGATCGACCTTGTCGACTTTGGCTGCGATTTTCAGCGGCAAGCCACTCATTGCGGCGATTTTGATTGCCGTATCGACGCGCTTTTCGGGGCAAATTCGCCCGAGAAAAGCCAAATATTCAGGCTCGCAATGCGGTTGCGGCGTCAACAGGCGTTCGGGCAGCCCGTGATAGACGGTGTCGCACCACCGCGCTTGCGGCAACGGAACGCGTTGCGACTGCGAGATCGACACGACATTGGCTTGCGAGAACGTGTCGAACACGGGTTGCAGTTCGGGCAGGTCGAGCCGGCCGTGCAGCGTCGTCAAAGACGGCGCGGCCGCGTCCGCGAACAGCGAGAACGGCAAATAGTCGAGGTGGAAATGCAGCACATCGAATTGGCTTGCGAGCTGGCGCACCTTTTCGAGTAGCAGCATATGCGGCGCGAGCGGATCGCGGATCGTCGGGTCCAAGCGCAGCGCCCTCGGCCAAGCGGCATCGAGCGTCGCCGAGGTAAGCGAATCGCCGCTTGCGAACAGCGTGACGTCGTGTCCGAGCTCGACGAGCGCTTCGGTCAAATACGACACGACGCGTTCGGTGCCTCCGTAGAACTTCGGCGGTACGGCTTCGTAAAGCGGCGCGATCTGAGCGATTCGCATTGCGTCAATCTCCTTTCAGTGGGCGGCGCGCGCAACCTTGCCGCCGATGGCTTTTGGGTTGCCCAGCCATTATCAGGACCGAACCCGGCCGCTAAGAGTAAGTTTTCAAACCCTTAATCCTTGTTACACGCAGAAACAGCGCGCCCTTATTTCAACGGTGAAATCCGGTAAAAAGCGGGCTCGGCGCTTTCGTTAGCCGGCATATGTTGCGGATAGATGTCGATCGCCTCCTTGGTAAGGATCATTTGTATCGATACGACGATCGGTTTTGGCGAACGCCTCCCTTCCAGCGGCTCGACGAACCCGCCCATACCCGCAAACCCATATGGGGTGTGAATGTCAGAAAAATTCCTACATGCTTTATAGACATTTCCGGCATGCGCCGGCGGTGCTCTTCCTATTTCCACCCCTTTTACAATTAGACACAATTTGCCCAACACGAGGACGGGCGGCAGCACCGTGGTAAGTCGCACGCTGCCGAGCAAACGTTTCCGAACGACACAGCACAGACCAGCCCGGGGGAATCATGAGCGCCACCAGCCAAATGCTCAGCGAGATCAAGGAAATCAATCTCTCGTATCTGTTGCTCGCACAGCGCCTGTTGCGGGAAGACAAGGCGATGGGGATGTTCCGCATGGGGATCGGCGGCCAGTTGGCCGATGTCCTCACCAGCCTCTCGTTCGCGCAAACGGTGAAGCTGGCCGCATCGAATCAACTTTTGTGCCGCTTCCGCTTCGACGACCATGCCGTGCTTTCGTCGTTGGCCGACAAGGGCAAGAGCGCGTCGGTGGCCCAAGCGCATTCGGCCATCCTGATGGCCGGACAACCCGCCGCTTCGATGGGCTGAGCACCGGCCCACGCGGCGCCACGTGCCGCGGCCATCGTCGCCGTCGCCGCGGTCTGGGCGCTTTAGCGCGGCCAAGCGGTTGAACAGAACACACACCAGCGATTAGCTATCAAGTAACCGGGGCACACGGCCGATATGGCAACCAAGAGCGTCGTGCTCGAAGTCAAGGAAATCACGCTGGCGATCGAGTTGATCGAATTGGGCGCACGCCTGCAACTGCTCGAAGCGGAAACGAGCCTGTCGCGCGACCGGCTCATTAAGCTGTACAAGGAGTTGAAGGGGGCGTCGCCGCCCAAGGGCATGCTGCCGTTCTCGACCGACTGGTTCATGACCTGGCAGCCGAACATTCACTCGTCGCTGTTCTTCAATATCTACCGCTTCATGGCCGAGCATGGAGGCTGCGAGACCATCCAGTCGATCGTGAAGAGCTATCGCCTTTACTTGGAGCATACGGCGCTCAATGGCGACGAAGCGCTGCTCAGCCTCACGCGCGCCTGGACTTTGGTGCGTTTCTTCGAGTCCGGGATGTTGCAGATGACGGCCTGCACGCGGTGCCGCGGGCATTTCGTCGCGCATGCGCACGATCCGCGGCACGCCTTCGTCTGCGGTTTGTGTCAGCCGCCTTCGCGGGCCGGCAAGACCAAGAAATCGGCCGCCGCCAAGGCGCAGCAGGCCGTCGCGCTCGCGCAGCCGGGCGCGTCCGAACTCGCGGCCTAGCGCGCCCAGTCGGGCTCTGTCGCGCACCGCGGGCCGGCATGCGGCCCGCTCCCCACCCCCGCCTGCGGTCCCGACAGGCGGACAGGCCTGTCCAGTCGGGCGGCGTCCTGGTTTACACGGCGTTTCCGGCCCTCATTTGCCCCCAAAGTTTTCGGCTTGCCTGCCGTAAACCAGATTAACGACGGTCTCCCGTCGACCTTGTGAGGATCCCAGCTGTGCTGATTTTCGTTGGAACACTCGTAACCGTGTTGTCCGTCTTCGGCGGCTATGCGCTCGCGGGCGGCCATCTGGGCGCGCTAGTGCAACCCGAGGAAGGGCTGATGATCGCCGGCGCCGGGCTGGGGGCGTTCATTCTCGGCAACGGCATGAAGACGATCAAGGCGACCATCCGACTGTTGCCGACGCTATTCAAAGGCTCGAAGTATACGAAGGACACGTATATGGAGCTGATGGCGCTGCTTTACGTTTTGCTTGCAAAGGCGCGCAAGGAAGGCACGCTCACGCTTGAAGCCGATATCGACGATCCCGAGAAGAGCCCGATTTTCACGCAGTACCCGAAGATCCTCGCCGATCACCATATCGTCGAATTCCTGACCGACTATCTGCGTTTGATGGTGGGCGGCAATATGAATGCGTTCGAGATCGAAAGCCTCATGGACGAGGAGATCGAGACGCATCACGCCGAAGGCGAAGGCCCGGCGCATGCGCTGAGCCGCGTCGGCGACGCCATGCCCGCATTCGGCATCGTCGCGGCCGTGATGGGGGTTGTGCATACGATGGCCTCGGCCGACAAGCCGCCCGCGGTGCTCGGCGCGATGATCGCGCAGGCGCTCGTCGGCACCTTCCTCGGCATCCTGCTCTCGTATGGGCTCATCGGGCCGCTCGGGAGCTTGGCCGAGCAGCGCGTGGCCGAGTCGACGAAGATGTTCCAGTGCATCAAGGTCACGATTCTCGCGAGTCTGAACGGCTATGCGCCGGCGATCGCCGTCGAGTTCGGCCGCAAGGTGCTGTTCTCTCCCGAGCGCCCGTCGTTCGCCGAGCTCGAAGAGCACGTGCGCCGCGTCAAGGCGAAATGAGCGGCACGGACTGAGGAAAACGAGGACGCGCGAGCATGACCAAGGGCAAGGACAGGGCGATCATCGTCAAGCGCGTGGCGCCTTCCAAGAAGGGGCATCACGGCGGTGCATGGAAGCTCGCCTACGCGGACTTCATGACCGCGATGATGGCGTTCTTCCTGTTGATGTGGCTGCTCAGCGCCGTCACGCCGGTGCAGCTCAAGGGCATCGCCGAGTATTTCAACCAGCCGTTGAAGGCGGCGCTGCTCGGCGGCGGCGATCGCAGCGCCCAGGAGTCGAGCATCATCAAAGGCGGCGGACGCGACATTTCCACCGATACCGACGGGGTCACGCGCCGTTCGGACGGCACGACGGCGCAGGCGACGCATACGGCCACCAAAGCCGACGATCAAGCGCTGAACATGCTGCAAGGCGCGCTGGAGAGGCGCGAGCAGGCGCGGCTGCACGATCTGCAGGTCAAGTTGATGGCCGCGATCGAGTCCAATCCGGTGTTGCGCCAGTTCAAACAGCAGATTCGCATCGATTCGACGCTCACGGGCCTGCGCATCGAAATCGTCGATAGCCAGAAGCGGCCGATGTTCGCGACGGCGAGCGACGAGGTCGAACCGTACATGCGCGACATTCTGCGCGCGATCGGCCAAACGCTGAACGACGTGCCCAACCGGATCGTCGTGCAGGGCCATACCGATGCCGTGCCTTATGCGGGCGGCGGCAAGGGCTACGGCAATTGGGAGCTGTCGGCCGACCGGGCGAACGCGTCGCGCCGTGAATTGATCGCAGGCGGCATGGACGAGAACAAGGTGCTGCGCGTGCTGGGACTCGCATCGACGCAAAACCTGAACAAGGCCGATCCGCTCGATCCGGAGAATAGACGTATCAGCATCATCGTTCTCAACAAAAAGGCCGAGGACGCATTGATGCATGATGACTCGACGCCGACGACGCTCTCGGACGACGCAGCCAGCGCGGCGCCGCTCGTCGGCAAGATCGCGCCGCGAGCCGTGCCGGCGGTGGCGCCGCCGCCCGTGAGCGCCATGGGACCAGGAGCGAAGCAATGAGCGGCGAGCGTGGGAGCGGGAGCGGGGTGAGGCATACATGATCAAGCACATTTTGGCGATCGACGATTCGGTCGCGATGCGTGAAATCCTCGCGGCGACGTTGCGCAGCGCGGGCTACGAGGTGACGGTGGCCGCCGACGGCGACGAAGGGTTGGCGAGCGCCTTGGCGAGCCGGTTCGATCTCGTGCTGACGGATCAGTACATGCCCAAGCGCAGCGGGCTCGATGTGATCGCGGCGCTGCGCGCGCAGCCGGCCTACGCGGCCACGCCGATCTTCGTTCTGACGACCGAAGACGGCGTTGCCTTCAAGGATGCGGCGCGCGCGGCGGGCGCGAGCGGTTGGATCGAAAAGCCGCTCGACCCCGACACGCTGACGGAGCTCGTCGACGCGCTCAACGCTCAAGGCGCGTGACGGGCGAGAGACAGGAATACGGATCGATACGAACCGATATGCACCGGTATGAACCGGTATGAACCGGCGGGAAATAGGCAAAGACAGGGCATCTGCGGCGCACGGCGCGCGCAATGAACGAACAACGCGCACCAGCGAGCACACGACTCTTAGCGGTGACTGAAGCATGACACTCGACATTACCCAGTTTTATCAGACGTTCTTCGACGAGGCGGATGAACTGCTCGCGCAGATGGAGCAGTTGCTGCTGAACCTGAATGTCGGCACGCCCGACCCCGAGGATCTCGCGGCCATCTTTCGCGCGGCGCACTCGATCAAGGGCGGCGCGGCGACCTTCGGCTTCACGGCGCTGACGGAAACGACGCACATCCTGGAATCGCTGCTCGATCGCGCGCGCAACAACGAACTCACGTTGCGCAAGGACATGATCGATACGTTCCTCGAAACCAAGGACGTGCTCGCCGATCAGCTCGCCGCCTACCGCGCGAGCGCCGAGCCCGATGCGGTCGCGGCCTCCGCCATCTGCGCGAAACTCGAGCGCTTGCATGCCGAGGCGAGCGGAGCGGCTGCCGCGCCGACCGCGGCTCCGGCCCCGGCCGTCAGTGCGGCGCCGGTTCCGGCTGCCGCGGCCGGCGGCACGCCCGAGCACGTGGTCCAACAGGCTGTCGAGGCGACGCACGGCGTGGCCGGCGGTTCGTCGGCGGGCGATGCGAACAATGCAGAACCTCACCTGAAAGTGACGCTACGGGGGGTGGGGGAGAAGGACCAGGAACTCCTGATCGAAGAATTGGGCAATCTGGGACACATCGTGGGACAGGCGAAGAGCGGGGGCGACTTGGTCGTCTACCTCGACACCGACGTGCCGCCCGAGGACATCACGGCGGTGTGCTGTTTCGTGATCGACGAAAGCCAGATCACGATCGGCCGCGGCGCCGCTCCTGAAGGCGAGGCCGAAGCGCCGGCGCTAGTGGCGAGCGCGCCGCAAGCGAGCGCACCCGCACCTGCGGCCCAGGCGAGCGCTCCGGCAGCTGCGCCGGCAGCGCCCGCGACGCCGGCCGTCAGCGCGGCGCCGGCGGCCGAGCCCAAAGCCGAGGCGCCCAAGGCGGTCGCGGCTCCGGCCGCGGCAGCCTCGGCGGAGGACAAGAAGGCGCGTCCGGCCGGCGCTGCGGCGTCAAGCGAAGGCAGCTCGATTCGCGTCGGCGTGGAAAAGGTCGATCAACTGATCAACCTCGTCGGCGAACTCGTCATTACGCAGGCGATGCTGGCCGAAACGACGAGCACCTTCGATCCTGCGCTGCATGATCGGCTGTTCAACGGCATGGCGCAGCTCGAGCGAAACGCGCGCGATCTGCAGGAAACCGTGATGTCGATCCGCATGATGCCGATGGATTACGTCTTCAGCCGCTTCCCGCGCCTCGTGCGCGATCTGGCGGCCAAGCTCGGCAAGGAAGTCGAACTCGTTACCTTCGGTCAAGCAACGGAGCTCGACAAGAGTTTGATCGAGCGGATCATCGATCCGCTGACGCACCTCGTGCGCAACAGTCTCGACCACGGCATCGAAACGGTCGAGGCGCGGCGCGCAGCAGGCAAGGACGGCGCGGGCCAGCTCGTGCTGTCCGCGGCGCATCACGGCGGCAACATCGTCATCGAAGTGAGCGACGACGGCGCGGGCTTGCGTCGCGACAAGATTCTCGCCAAGGCCATGAAGCAAGGCATGCCGGTGAGCGAATCGATGAGCGACGAGGAAGTCTGGAACCTCATCTTCATGCCGGGTTTCTCGACGGCGGAACAGGTGACCGACGTCTCGGGCCGCGGCGTCGGCATGGACGTCGTCAAGCGCAATATCCAATCGATGGGCGGTCACGTCGAGATCACGTCGCACGCGGGCAAGGGCACGACGACGCGCATCGTCTTGCCGCTCACGTTGGCGATTCTCGACGGCATGTCGGTGAAGGTCGGCAGCGAAATCTTCATCCTGCCGCTGAACTTCGTCATGGAATCGCTGCAGCCCGTGGCGGAGGACATTTACACCGTGGCCAACGGCGAGCGCGTGGTGCGCGTGCGCGGCGAATACCTGCCGCTCGTTCCGCTGCACGAGGCGTTCTCGGTGGAGGGCGCACGCACGGAGCCGACCCAAGGCATCGTGACGATCATGCAAACCGAGGGCCGTCGCTTCGCGATGCTGATCGACGAGTTGGTCGGCCAGCAGCAAGTGGTCGTGAAGAACCTCGAAACGAACTACCGCAAGGTGCGCGGCATTTCGGCGGCCACGATTCTGGGCGACGGCAGCGTCGCGCTGATCGTGGACGTCGCTGCACTGAACCGTGAGAGCCGTGCGTCGCACGGCGCCATGAATTTTTCGTAATTCCCTAACCGTTTGGGGGCTAACGTGGCTGAAGTCCAAACCAATAGTGCAAGCGGCGCGCTCGTCGCGGGCGGCCGTCGCGACGCATTGCAGGCCGATGCGGCCGGGCAAGAGTTTCTGATCTTCACGCTCGGCGCGGAAGAGTACGGCATCGACATCTTGAAGGTGCAAGAGATTCGCGGCTACGACAGCGTGACGCGCATCGCCAACGCGCCCGAATTCATCAAGGGCGTGATCAACCTGCGCGGCATCATCGTGCCGATCGTCGACATGCGGATCAAGTTCCAGCTCGGCCGCGTGGAGTACGACCATCAAACCGTCGTGATCATCTTGAACGTCGCGCACCGCGTGGTCGGGATGGTGGTGGACGGCGTGTCGGACGTGCTGACGCTGACGGCCGACCAGATCATGCCCGCGCCCGAATTCGGCGCGACGCTGACCGCGGAGTATCTGACGGGCCTCGGCACCGTCGAAGGGCGCATGCTGATCCTCATGGACATCGAGAAACTGATGGTCAGCAAGGAAATGGCGCTCATCGAAACCTTCGCGCAGTAACGCGCAAAGCTCGAGCGCATCAAACGGAGATTGACGATGTTGCAAAACTGGTCGATTCGCACGACGTTGACGGCCCTGGGCGCCGCGCTCGTCGCGCTGACCATTGCGGTCGGCGTGCTCGGGCTGACCGCTCTCTCGGGCGCGACCCGCTCGCTCGATTCGCTCGCGCGCGGCGATTTGCCGACGATCCATGCGCTGGACGAAGCGAGCAGCTATCTGCTGCGCTCGCGCATCGCGCTCGATCGCTTCCGCGCACTGTCCGAGGCGGGCAACGCCGACGAAGCGAAGACGGTGCTGGCGCGCGCCCAAGCCTTGCTCGCCGCCTCGAATCAGGCGTGGCAAACCTTCTCCGGCACGCCCCGCGAAGGCGTCGATAGCGCGCTCGTCGACGAGCTCAATGCGCGCCACGCGACATTGCTGCACGACGGCGTCGAGCCCGAGTTCGCCGCTGCGCAAGCGGGCGATCTGGCTGCCTATCACGCCATCGCCGATACCAAGATCAGCCCGATGTTCGTCGCGTTCGACAAAGTGGCCGCCACGGTGCTCAATGCGCGCCAACAGCATGCCGAGTCGCAGCGCGCACAATCGGCCGAGAGCATCACGCTGATGAGCTCGCTGATCATCGCCATGACGGCGCTCGCGATCGTGCTGGTCGTGTTCTTTCGTTTCGCGTTGCGCGGGCTGATCGTGCAGCCGATCAACGACGCGATTGCTCATTTCGAACACATCGCCGACGGCGATCTGACGCGCAGCGTGCGCGTGTACGGCAGCAACGAGATCGGCCGCCTATACGCCGGCATCCTGCGCATGCAGAGCGCGATCACGACCATGGTCAAGGCGGTGCATACGGGCACCGAATCGATCGACGTCGGCGCGCGCGAGATTTCGATCGGCAACACCGATCTGTCGCAACGCACCGAAGAGCAAGCCGCTTCGCTGCAGCAAACGGCGACGAGCATGGGCCAGCTCACCGGCACCGTGCGGCAGAACACCGAGAACGCCCGGCAAGCGAGCCAGCTTGCGGTCAATGCGTCGGACATCGCGATGCGCGGCGGCGAGGTCGTGAGCCAGGTCGTGACCACGATGCAGGACATTGCGACGAGTTCGAACAAGGTCGTCGACATCATCGGCGTGATCGAAGGGATCGCCTTCCAGACCAACATCCTCGCGCTGAACGCGGCGGTGGAAGCGGCGCGCGCGGGCGAGCAAGGGCGCGGGTTCGCGGTCGTCGCCGGCGAAGTGCGCAGCCTCGCGCAGCGCAGTGCGGCCGCGGCCAAGGAAATCAAAGGGCTGATCGGCGATTCGGCCGATAAGGTGGCGAGCGGCTCCGAGCTCGTGGGCCGCGCCGGCACGACCATGGACGAAATCGTTCAAGCCGTGCGCCGCGTGACCGACATCATGGGTGAGATCAGCGCGGCTTCGGAAGAGCAATCGACCGGTATCGAGGGTGTCAATCGCGCCCTTACGCAGATGGACGACGTGACGCAGCAGAACGCGGCGCTCGTCGAGCAGGCGGCGGCAGCGGCGGCGTCGCTCGAGGAGCAAACGCGGCAGTTGAAGACCGTCGTGGGCCAATGGCGCATCGAAGGCGGACACGCGGCAAGCGCGGCGCCGGCGTCGCACACGGCGAAGAGCGCACGCAGCACGCCGGCGCAGCTTAGTGTGAAGCCGGCCGCCAAGCGCGTGTCGTCCTCGGCGCAGAAGGCTCATTCGGTGCGCACGAGCGAGCCGAAGGCACTGAGCGCGGCGCAAGCTTCGCACGGGACGAGCGGTGCGGCAGCGGCAGCCGATGCAACGAGCGCCGCCCAGGCAGCACCGAGCGCGAAGCCTGCGCTCGCCGTTAAGCCGGCTCCCGTTGCGCGAAGCGCCCCGGCCGCTGCCAAACCGGCCGTGAAGGCCGCCCCGGCGGCGATCGCCCCGGCTCCCGCCGTCACGGCCTCGAGCAGCAAGTCGGACGACGACTGGGAAACGTTTTGAACCCGCGGCGCGCGCTCGTTGCGCGCGCCGTTAGCAGGAAAGGCAGACGAGCATGTGGCGTTTCGGCACCCCGCCCGCAATCGGGCGATTCATTGCGCGGCGCGAGCCCGCGCGAGCGGGGGCTGTGCAGGCGACGGCACGGCTTGGCATCTATGACGTGAGAGAAGCACCATGACGACAGCGCGCGCAATTCTTCGGCCCGAGCGGGGCGAGTCGGGCGGCCTCGACGATCGACCAGCCGGCTCCGGCGCTGGCTTCGCTGATCGCGATTTCGAGTTCACCGCCGCCGATTTCGCCCGCATTCGCGAGCTGATCCATCGGCGCGCGGGCATCTCGCTGTCCGAGCACAAGCGCGACATGGCATACAGCCGCCTCGCACGGCGGCTGCGCGCGCGCGGCCTCGATTCGTTTCGGCACTACCTCGACCTGCTCGAATCGGAAAACAGCGCGGCGGAGTGGGAGGCGTTCACGAACGCGCTGACCACGAACCTGACGGCCTTCTTCCGTGAATCGCACCACTTCCCGATCCTCGCCGATTTCGTCAAGCGCCGCCAGCAGCCGGTTTCGATTTGGTGCTCGGCCGCTTCGACCGGGGAAGAGCCATACTCGATCGCGATGACGCTCGTCGAGGCGCTCGGCGAATCGCAAGCGCGCCAAACGACGGTGCTCGCGACCGATCTGGATACGCAAGTGCTCGCCAAAGGCGAGGCGGGCGTCTATTCGCTCGACCAAGTCAAGCAGCTGAGCCCCGAGCAGCTGAAGCGCTTCTTCCTGAAGGGGACCGGGGCGCATGCGGGCCTCGTCAAGGTGCGTCCCGAACTGCGTTCGATGATCCGCTTCGCTCAGTTGAACCTGACCGACGCCGATTACGGACTGCGTCAGCCGTTCGATGCGATCTTCTGCCGCAACGTGATGATCTACTTCGACAAGCCGACGCAGTCGCAAGTGCTCGCGCGTTTCGAACCGCTCGTCAAGTCGGGCGGGCTGCTCTTCGCCGGCCACTCGGAGAATTTCACCTACGTCACGCAGGCGTTTCGCTTGCGCGGCCAGACGGTATACGAGCTCTCGCGCGATCTGCCGGCAAATGGCGGTGGGCGCTCCAGCGGCGCGCGCGAGGAACGCGGGGACGAGCCAGCATCGGCCGCCCACGGGAAGGCCCGGCGGGAGGCCATAGCATGAGCGCCTTACCGATCGCCACGAATCTGTATTTCGACAATCACTTCGGCCGGCGCGGCGTGAAGCTGTTGCCGAACGAGTTCTATACGACGCGCGAGGACATGGTGCTCGTGACCGTGCTGGGCTCGTGCGTCGCCGCCTGCATTCATGACCGTACGGCCGGGATCGGCGGCATGAACCACTTCATGCTGCCCGACGACGGCGAGCAACCCTCGCAGGCGGCATCCGATTCGATGCGCTACGGCGCCTACGCCATGGAAGTGCTCATCAACGAACTGATCAAGATGGGCGGGCGGCGCGAGCGTTTCGAAGCGAAGGTATTCGGCGGGGCGGCGGTGCTGGCGGGCATGACGACGATCAACATCGGCGATCGCAACGCCGAGTTCGTGCGGCGCTACCTGGCCCTCGAAAAAATCCGCATCGTTGCCGAGGATCTTCAAGGCGTGCATCCGCGCAAGGTCGCGTTCATGCCCGACACAGGGCAAGCGATGGTCAAGAAGCTGCGGCTGCAGCAAGAGCCGAACGTCGCCGAGCGCGAGCAGGCGCTCGCCAGGCAAGTGGCCGAGGCGCGCGCCGCGCGGCACGCGCGTGCCGCCCGTGAGCTCGGCCACGTGGAATTGTTCACGAACAACGGCCAGGCGCCCGCGCAAAAGCCGCGGGTCGAGTTGTTCGGCTCGCCCGCGGCCAAGCCGCGCGTCGAGCTATTCGGCGCGAGCGCACGCGGCGCCGCGACGGCCCCGAGCAACAGCGCCAAGACCGTAGAGGAGGCTTAATGAATTACCCCCGCGTTCACATTCGTTCTCTACCTGCCGAGGGGGTGCATGCCTGCCTCGGGGCGGCCCGGCGGGAGGCATGATCGCCGTGCAGAAAATCAAAGTATTGTGTGTCGACGACTCGGCGCTGATTCGCAGCCTGATGACGGAGATCATCAACGGTCAGCCCGACATGGCGGTCTGCGCGACGGCGCCGGACCCGCTCGTCGCACGCGAGCTGATCAAGCAGCACAACCCCGATGTGCTGACGCTGGACGTGGAAATGCCGCGCATGGACGGGCTCGACTTCCTCGAGAAGCTGATGCGGTTGCGCCCGATGCCGGTGGTGATGGTCTCCTCGCTCACCGAGCGCGGCTCGGAAATCACGCTGCGCGCGCTCGAACTGGGCGCGGTCGACTTCGTCACGAAGCCCAAGGTCGGGATTCGCGACGGCATGCTCGATTACGCGGAAAAGCTGGCCGACAAGATCCGCGCCGCCGCCCGCGCACGCGTGCGCGCGCGCACCGTTGCTCCGGCGCCGGCCGCCGGCAGCGCACCGGCCGCGAGCGCTCATGCGCCGATGCTCAACAATCCGCTCGTCAGTACCGAAAAGCTGATCATCGTCGGCGCTTCGACGGGGGGCACCGAGGCGATTCGCGAACTGCTGACGCCGCTGCCGCCCGACGCACCGGCTGTCCTGATCGCGCAGCATATGCCGCCGGGTTTTACGAAGTCGTTCGCGCAGCGCTTGAACGGGCTATGCCGGATCACCGTCAAGGAAGCGGAGCACGGCGAGCGTGTGCTGCCGGGCCACGCCTATATCGCGCCGGGCCATGCACATCTATTGCTTGCGCGCAGCGGGGCGAACTACATTGCACACTTGTCGGACGACCCGCCGGTCAACCGCCACCGGCCTTCCGTCGACGTTCTGTTTCGCTCGGCGGCGCAGCATGCCGGCAAGAACGCCGTGGGCGTCATCCTCACGGGGATGGGCCGCGACGGTGCGGCTGGATTGTTAGACATGCGAAATGCGGGCGCATACACTCTCGCGCAGGATGAGGCGAGCTGCATCGTCTTCGGCATGCCGCGCGAGGCGATCGCGTTGGGCGCGGCCGACGAGATCGCGCCTTTATCGGAAATGAGCCGCAGAGTGATGGCACGTCTCGCGGCGATGGGCGATCGAGTGCAGCGCGTGTGACCGGGCGAGCCCGGTTTCTTGCGCCGACCAATTCAGGTTAAAGGGAACGAAGATGGACAAAAGCATGAAAATTTTGGTGGTGGACGATTTTCCGACGATGCGCCGGATCGTCCGCAACCTCTTGAAGGAGCTCGGCTACGGGAACGTGGACGAAGCCGAGGACGGTGCGACGGGTTTATCGCGCCTGCAGGGCGGCGGGTTCGATTTCGTCATTTCCGACTGGAACATGCCGAATATGGACGGCTTGGAAATGCTCAAGCGCATTCGCGCGGATGCCTCGCTTTCGCACTTGCCGGTGCTCATGGTGACGGCCGAGTCGAAGAAGGAAAACATCATCGCGGCGGCGCAGGCCGGCGCGAGCGGCTACGTGGTGAAGCCGTTTACCGCCGCCACGCTCGATGAAAAACTCACGAAGATTATCGAGAAGATGGCCAAGACCGGGAGCTGAAGTGAACGAAGCCACCAATCTGCAATCGGATGGCGCCGACGGCCCCGATTTGACGACCGACCGCATTCTCGCGCGCATCGGCCAACTGACGAAGACGCTGCGCGATTCGATGCGCGAGCTGGGGCTCGACAAGCACGTCGAGCAGGCCGCCGAGGCGGTGCCCGACGCGCGCGACCGGCTCAAGTATGTCGCGAACATGACCGAGCAAGCGGCCGAGCGCGTGCTGACGGCGATCGATATCGCCAAGCCGCTGCAAGAGCAGCTGCAAGCCGATGCGGCCGCGCTCGACACGCGCTGGGAGCACTGGTACGCCGCCCCGATCGAGCGCGAGGAAGTGCGCACGCTGATGAACGACACGCGCGCGTTTCTCACGAGTGTGCCCGACGCCACCTCCGCCACCAATCAAAAGCTGCTCGAAATCATGATGGCGCAGGATTTCCAAGATCTGACCGGCCAGGTCATCAAAAAGATCATGGATATGGTGTACATCATCGAGCAGCAGCTCTTGACGGTGCTCGTGGAAAACATCGCGCCCGAGCGGCGCGAGCAGTTCGCGCAGACGGCGGCCGCGCTCGCGGCCGAGCCGGGCGCGACGGGGACGCCCGAGCACTTGCTCAACGGTCCTCAGATCAACCCCGAGGGACGTGCCGACGTCGTCCAAGATCAATCCGACGTCGACGATTTGCTCGCGAGCTTGGGCTTCTGACGGCATTGCGCCGTCGCAGGGTTCGAGTTCGGAGTTTCAGAATTCAGGTTTCAGGTTTCCAGGGGCGGGCCGCCGAACGCGGCGCCGCCCCTGTGCATGCGCGACGCGGGACGACGCTCGGTCCATTTCCCGCACGCCCGGCGCGTCGGTGCGAGCGCCGAAGGTGTTTAAAAATGGCTCCGGCATGAAAGCTAAAGCGCCGAGGGGCGCGATAAAAAAGTCAACCCATAAGAGGCTTATTAAAAATGTCGAATAAAACCATGCGCGCCGCGTTTTGCGCCGCGCTGACCTGCGGGGTAATGGGCGTGGCCGCGCCCGCGCTCGCCGCGCTCGGCGGCACCCCCACGCCGCCGCCTGCCGGCGCGACGTCGGTTTCAGTGTCTCCCGTCTCTTCTGTCTCTTCTGTCGTTCATGCCGCATCGGGTGCGGCGAGCGCTGCGAGCGCGAGCACCGCTTCCTATACGGTGACGCAAACGACTTTCGGCAGCGGCACGATCGTGCGCGAGTACACCTCGACAGCCGGCACCGTATTCGGTATTGCGTGGGGCGGCCCTGCGATGCCCAACTTGGCGGTGCTGCTCGGCAATTACTTCCCTCAATTCGATAGCGCGCGTAACGCGCTGCGCGCGGCGCATCCAGGCCGCGGCCCTCTCGTGATCGAACTGCCTGGTCTTGTGGTGCGCTCGGGCGGCCACATGGGCGCGTTCGGCGGACAAGCCTATTTGCCCTCGGCTTTGCCGGTCGGCCTCAGTGCTTCCGATATCCAATAAACGATCGAGGGCAAGCAGAACCATGTTGCAGATCAATAAAGCATTGGCCCGCACGCTGAGTGCGTTCGGGTTGGCGGCAATCGTCGGTCTTGTCGCGGGTTGCGGCGGCGGAGGAGGCTCGAGCAGCACTGCAAGCACGACGTCTAGTAGCGGCAGCACGGGCGGAACCCCGTCCGGTAACACCAGCGGCAACTCGAGCGTCGTCGCGAGCGGCCCTGTCTCGAGCACGCCGGCTTCGTTGGCCACCAATCAGGTGGCGGTCCTGGTGTCTTCCGCGATGGGGGCGGCAAACATCCCGATGGTGAGCGTAACCGTTTGCCAGCACGGCACGAGCGTCTGCCAGACCATCAACAACATCCAACTCGACACGGGATCGTACGGATTGCGGCTGACCTCCAGTGCACTGAACAGTACCATGCTCAATGCGTTGCCGGTCGAGACGGTGTCGGGACAAGCCGTGGCCGAATGCATGGGCTTCGCCGACGGTTCGTCATGGGGATCGGTGCGCGTGGCGGACGTGCAGATCGGTGGCGAGACTGCGACGGCGACCTCGGGTATGCCTATCCAGATTCTTGGCGACATCGCGCAATCGGCGGCCGGTGGCAGCAACAACGCGTGCGCAAGCCCAACGACGCTTCACGACACGCCGTCCTCTCTCGCCGCCAACGGCATTCTCGGTATCGGGACGGCGAAATATGACTGCGGCACGGGTTGCCAGGTCACGACCAACAACGATCTCTATTACGGATGCACGTTGAGCGGTGGCACGATGAGCAACTGCACCAACTTGGCGGTGCCGAACACCCAGCAAGTGGCCAACCCGGTTCAGTTTTTCGCGAGCGGCAACACCAATGGCGTGATTTTGGATATGCCGCCTGTCGGGGCCACTGGCGCGACGAGCGCTTCCGGCTATTTGACCTTCGGGCTCGGTACGCAAGCAAACAATGCGGTGCCGTCCTCAGGCATCCAAGAGTTCACGACCGATCACTATGGCGACGTCCAAAGTGCTTCGCTGGGTGGTGCGACCTATAACGACACGTCGTCGACTCAGCGCGCGGCATTTTTCGACACCGGATCGAACGGGCTCTTCTTCCCCGATACGCCCGGTATTCTTGCCTGCTCCGATCTGAGCGGCTTCTTTTGCCCGGCGTCCGCCGTATCGTTGCAGCCTTCGGTAACCGGATTCAATAGCGCGACCGCGACGATCCCGATCAGCATTGGGAATTGGTTGGACCTGCGCAACGGCGGCGGCTTTGCGTTCTCGAACCTGGGCGGCAACGGCGGGTTGTTGGCGGTTGATTTCGGTATGCCATTCTTCTACGGTCGCAAGGTCTATTTCAATTACGACACGGCAAGCAGCGGCGCGCTCAACGTGGGGACGGCGGCTTACGTCGCCTTCTGAGGCGACTGCCTCTTATCCATTACTGCCGATCATCCGCGTGCGGCCACGACGCCGCTCGCGGATGATCGGCGGCGCGTAGCTTCGATCTGTTCAACTGTCGCCTGCAGCGTGCAGCCCTTCGTTTGACGCTGCAGGCAAATCTCCCCCTCGATTCCCTCTCCGCTGCCCCGTTGCGCATTTCCTACGCCGCGGCAGATTCAGTGCCTGCTGATTCGTCAGGCGAGCTCCGAGATTGACTTCCGGGCATCGATTTTGCTGCATGCTTGCGATTAGCTGTCTGCGGCGAGATGTACTAGATTCTTAAGAAGAACAACATTGGATCGTCGGCGTCGATGGTGCCGACGTGACAGCCACGTGCGTTCACGGATTCCAACCAGGAGGACCCGATCCGATGTTGAATCGTCCTTTACGCGCCGTTGTTCGCGCGACTCTCACTGTCGGCGCGTTAGCTGCCGTGCCTTCCTTTGCTTGGGCCGTCCTCGGCGGCGCACCCATGGCCACCCCAAACGACGCGACCAACAGCGTGGTCACCGCGGCCCGCGTAGCTTCCGCGGCAACGGGGGGAACCTCGTCCGGAGCCACCGCCTCCTCGCCTTATTCCGTCCGTTCCACGACGTTCTCGACCGGCACTCAAGTGCGCGAATACATCGGCGCGGGCGGCACCGTGTTCGGGATCGCCTGGAACGGGCCGCGCATGCCCGATTTACAGACGTTGCTCGGTAATTATTTCCCGCAGTACGCAAGCGGGGTCAAAGCGCAGCGCGCCGCCCGTCACGCACGGGGGCCAGTTGCCGTCGAGCAATCCGATCTCGTCGTGCATTCGGGCGGTCACATGGGATCGTTCTTCGGCCAAGCCTGGCTGCCGAGCGCGCTGCCCGCAGGCATGACGGGCGCCGACATCAAATAAGCCGGCTGAACCAGACGAACTCCTAAGCCAGCGAAAGAACCAGGGAGAACTATGTTGCGCACTCACAGCAAACTCTTTCGGGCGGCCAGGGCGCTCGGTGTGGCAACCCTCGCCGCCGTGGTCGCAGGGTGCGGCGGTGGCGGCGGCGATAGCGGTGGAAGCGGCGGCGGCAGCGCGGGCGGGGTGCAACCGGCTGCGAACCAAGCCGTGGTGACGGTGGCTCGGGGCGTCGAGGGCGTCGCGAATATCCCAACAGTCAGCGTGACGATCTGCGCGCCGGGTTCGTCCACGTGCCAAACCGTCGACAACATTCAAGTTGATACGGAATCGTTCGGGCTTCGGCTTGCCAGCTCGGCGGCGAGCCAAGTGCTGAGCGCATTGCCGAAGGAGACGGTCGCCGGAGCCCAACTGGCCGAATGCACGGGGTTCGCCGATGGCTTCACCTGGGGCTCGATCCGCACGGCCGACGTGACCATCGGCAAAGAAACGGCCAGCAGCCTGCCGATTCAGATCGTCGGCGATATGCCACAAAGCGCTGCGCTCACAGGGAACAGCTGTTCGACGGGCACGCTCGAACTGACGCCCGCCGATCTCGGCGCGAACGGCATCCTGGGCGTGGGCGTCGCGCCCACCGATTGCGGCAAGAGCTGCGCGCCTGCGTCGGCGGGCTATTACGCGTGCCCCAATGGAGCGAACTGCGCACAGACGGCCGTGGCAGAAGCGCAGCAAGTGACCAATCCCGTGGTCAAGTTCGCGCCCGACAACAACGGCGTGATCTTATCGATGCCGAGCATTGGCCCGACCGGGCAGAGCACAGTCAGCGGCATGCTCACGTTCGGCATCAACACGCAATCGAACAATGGGCTGCCGAGCACGGTGCTAAAGCTCGCGACGAACGGATCCGGCGACGTGAACGCCACCTTCAACGGCAACGCGCTCCCGGCGTTCTTCGATTCGGGGTCGAATGCGTACTTTTTCACCGACAATACGCTGCCTAACTGCTCGGGCAACGCGTCTTCGTTCTATTGCCCGAGCTCGACGGTCACGCGGACGGTGACGGTTGCAAACTACAACGGCGGTTCGCCGGGCGCGCCGAATGGCAGCGCGCTGTCGATGTCGGTGGGCAACGCGAGCGCGCTGCTCGCGAACGGCAATTACGCACTGAACAACCTTGCCGGCAGCCTCGGTAGCAGTCTCAGCTTCGTCGATCTAGGCATGCCGTTTTTCTACGGCAAGACGGTCTACTACGGCATGGACCAAACGGCCTCGGGCGGCGCGAGCCCGTTCGTCGCGTTCTAAGGTGGTTCACGGGTAGTTCACGGCCCCCGCCTCGACGGAGCCGTTTCTTTCGATAACCTTTCTTGCGACACTCGAGCGCGGCGGACGCTGCGCTCGAGTGTTGCGCCCTCGCGCCCCCACTGCGGCGCGCGCCCGGCCGCCGCGCCGATCACTCGAAATGCACCCGTTTCCCCCGCCTTATCCGCCGATCGTCCATTGACCGGTGCGGGAATAATCGCTCTCACTGGATAACGGCATGTTGCCGCGATTCTTTCGGAGAAATTCCCCGTGGCAGAGGACAGCGACCTCGACAAAACCGAAGCGGCAACCCCCCGGCGCCTAGAAAAGGCGCGCTCGGAGGGGCAGGTTGCGCGCTCGCGGGAATTGGCGACGTTCGCGCTCTTGGGCGCCGGCTTCTTCGGCGTGTGGGGCCTGTCGGGTCCGATCGGCCTGCATCTGCAAGCCATGCTGCGCGGCGCATTCACGTTCAACCACGCGAGCCTGACCGACACCAACCGCATGCTGATCGGCGCGGGCAACGCCGGACGTGAAGCGTTCCTCGCCGTCACGCCGATTCTCGCGCTCACGGGCTTGGCGGCGATTGCCGCACCGATGGCGCTCGGCGGCTGGCTGCTCTCGCCGAAGGTGTTCGAGTTCAAGTTCGAGCGCGTCGACCCCATCGCGGGCATGGGCCGCATCTTCTCGATCAACGGCGTCATCCAACTCGGCATGTCGCTCGCCAAGACGCTCGTCGTCGGCATCATCGGCGCCATGGCCATTTGGCATCGCAAAGCGGAAATCCTCGCGCTGGCCGGCGAGCCGGTGCATAAGGCGCTCGGCCATGGGCTGTCGATCGTCGCCGCATGCTGCGCGACGACCGTCGCCGGCATGTTCGTGATCGCCGCGGCCGACGTTCCCTATCAACTCTGGCAGTACCACAAGAAGCTGCGCATGACGAAGGAAGAAGTGAAGCGGGAACACCGTGAAAACGAAGGCGACCCGCACGTCAAGGGCAAGATCCGCCAGCAGCAACGCGCAATCGCCCGCCGCCGCATGATGGCCGCCGTGCCCACGGCCGACGTGGTGGTGACGAACCCGACGCATTACGCGGTCGCGCTCAAGTACGCAGACGGCGAAATGCGCGCGCCGAAGGTCGTCGCCAAGGGCGTGAACCTCGTCGCCGCCCGCATTCGCGAAATCGCAGCCGAAAACAACGTCGCCATGCTCGAAGCGCCGCCGCTCGCGCGCGCGCTGTATCACAACGTCGAATTGAATCGCGAAATCCCGGGCGTGCTCTACAACGCCGTGGCCGAAGTGTTGGCCTGGGTTTATCAACTGCGCAAGTTCCGCGAGGAAGGCGGAGACGTTCCGGCCGCACCGACCGAACTCGACGTGCCCGCCGAACTGGACAAAAAGGACCCGATTTCCGAGTCCGACGAACGTGAAGAAGCCGACGAAGCGCTCGGCGAGCCCAACGAAGGAGCATCGGCATGAACGCCCGCGTCGGCGCCCTGTTCGGCAAGAGCCAAATGCTGAGCGGCGCGAACCTGCGCGCGCTCGCAGGTCCGATCCTGATCTGCATGATCCTCGGCATGATGATTTTGCCGTTGCCGCCGTTCCTGCTCGATCTGCTCTTCACGTTCAATATCGCGCTGTCGGTGATGGTGCTGCTCGTCAGCATGTACACGCAAAAGCCGCTCGATTTCGCGGCCTTCCCGGCGGTGCTGCTGTTCTCGACGCTGCTGCGCCTGTCGCTGAACGTCGCCTCCACGCGCGTCGTGCTGCTCGAAGGCCACACGGGCCCGGGCGCCGCCGGCCAAGTGATCGAATCGTTCGGCCACTTCCTCGTCGGCGGCAACTTCGCGGTCGGTATCGTCGTGTTCGCCATCCTGATGGTCATCAACTTCATGGTGATCACCAAGGGCGCAGGGCGTATCGCCGAAGTGGCCGCCCGCTTCACGCTCGATGCGATGCCGGGCAAGCAGATGGCGATCGACGCCGATTTGAACGCCGGCCTCATCAACGAAGACGGTGCGCGCAAGCGTCGCCAGTCGGTGTCGCAAGAAGCCGAGTTCTACGGCGCGATGGACGGTGCATCGAAGTTCGTGCGCGGCGACGCGATCGCGGGCCTCATCATCATGGTCGTCAACGTGCTGGGCGGCCTGATCGTCGGCGTCGTGCAGCACGGGATGGACTTCGCCGCGGCCGGCAAGACCTATACGCTGCTCACGATCGGTGACGGCCTCGTCGCCCAAATTCCTTCGCTCGTCATCTCGACGGCGGCGGGCGTGATCGTCTCGCGCGTCGCCACCGACGAAGACATCGGCACCCAACTCACGGGCCAGCTCTTCACGAACCCGCGCGTGTTGATGATCACGGGCTCGATCATCGTCCTGCTCGGTCTGATCCCGAACATGCCGCACTTTGCGTTCTTGCTGCTCGGCGGCGGCGCGCTCCAACTCGGGCGCATCATGAAAAAGCGCAGCGAAGCGGCCAAGGCAGGCGTGTCGCTCGTCGATATGGCGCCGGCCATCGCGGCCCCCGCGGAGAACAACGAAGCGAGCTGGGACGACGTCACGCTCATCGACACGCTGGGCCTCGAAGTGGGCTACCGCTTGATCCCGCTCGTCGACAAGAACAGCGACGGCGAACTGCTCAAGCGCATCAAAAGCATCCGCAAGAAGTTCGCGCAGGAAATCGGCTTTCTGCCCCCCGTCATCCACATTCGCGACAACTTGGAGCTGCGCCCGAACGGTTACCGGATCGCGCTCAAGGGTGTCGAAGTGGGCGTGGGCGAAGCCTACCCGGGCCAGTGGCTCGCGATCAATCCGGGGCAGGTCACGGCCGCGCTGCCGGGCCAGCCGACGCAAGACCCGGCCTTCGGCCTGCCCGCCATCTGGATCGACACGAACTTGCGCGAGCAAGCGCAAGTGTACGGCTACACCGTCGTGGACGCCAGCACCGTCGTGGCGACGCACTTGAACCATCTGGTCGTGCAGCATGCCGCGGAATTGCTCGGCCGCCAGGAAGTGCAAGCGCTGATCACGCGCACCGGCAAGGACGCACCTTCGCTCATCGAAGATCTGGTGCCCAAGACGCTTTCGCTCACAACGCTGCAAAAGGTGTTGCAAAACCTGCTCGAGGAAGGGGTGCCGATCCGCGATATGCGCACGATCCTCGAAGCGCTCTCCGAGCACGCCGGCAAGCAGACCGACGCGTACGACCTGACCGCAAGCGTGCGCCTGGCCCTGGGCCGCGCAATCACGCAGCAGTGGTATCCGGGAGCCACCGAAATGCAGGTGATGGGTCTCGATTCGAATCTCGAGCGCGTGCTTTCGCAAGCGCTCTCGACGGGTGCGAACCCTGGCCTCGAGCCGGGCCTCGCGCACACGCTCCTGACTGCGACGCAAAGGGCGATCACCCGCCAACAAAACGCCGGGCTGCCTCCGGTGCTGCTCGTGCAGCACGCGCTTCGCGCGATGCTCGCGCGGTTCCTGCGCCGCAGCCTGCCGCAATTGAAAGTGCTCTCGTATGCCGAAGTGCCCGAAACACGCACGATCAAAGTCGTTAACCTCATTGGGGGTCACGCTTGAACATTCGTAAATTCATCGGCGCCACGAGCCGCGACGCACTGCGCCTGGTGCGCGAAGCCCTCGGTGCCGACGCCGTCGTGTTGTCGAACCGGACCAATGAGGACGGCAGCGTCGAAATCGTCGCGCTGGCCGACACCGATTTCGCGCACATTGCGCCCGACGCGGGCGAAGCAACGACGCAAAGCGCAACGCACCCCCTCGGCTTCACGTCGACCGCCAATCCCTATGCGAGCGGCTCGGCAAGCCCGGCCGCTCAGCCGCGCGCGATGCCGTCCAATCCGTACGCGAACGGGATGCCCGATGTGTTCTCGGCCGTGTTCGGCGCGAGCCCTGAGGTGGGCGCGAACGGCAACGAAACGAGCCGTCCGGCTGCAACCGATGCCGCTGCGATCGCCGCACCGCATACGAACGAGCGCTCCGGCGCATCGGGCGCGTCGACAGCCGGCCGCACGTCGAGCGGCGCGCAGACGAGCGCTGATGCCGGCGGCGATGCCCGCACGCTGGGCGAATCCAACCCGTGGCTGATCGACCACGCGCACCGCATCGCGACCCAAAACGAGCGTCCCGCGCACAGCTCGCGCGCGCACGCCATGACGCCGTCCGCGGCGGCGGCCAAGGGCCTCGGCGCGCCGGGCCGCGTGCTCTCGCCCGAGGAACTCGAGACGGCGCAAGTGCCCGATTGGGCGCACGAAGCTGCCCGCGTGGCAGCGCGCCGCGCGGCGCCGCGCGTGACCAAGCCCACATTCGAAGGCCCGGCCGAGCAAGACACGGAGGCAATGGCCGAGGCGATCCGCGCGCGCGTGGAGGAAATCGTCAACCAGACGGTGATGAGCGAGCTGTCGGCCATGCGCGGCATGATGGAAGAGCAATTCGCCGGACTGACGTGGGGCGAGCGCCAGCGGCGCAGCCCCGTGCAAGGCGAAGTCACGAAGGCGCTGTTCTCGGCCGGCTTCTCGGCCCAGCTCGTGCGCATGGTGGTCGACCACATGCCGGAAGTCGAGAACGTCGACGCCGGGATGGAGTGGGTGCATCAAGTGCTGGGCTCGAACCTGCCCGTGCTCGAAAACGAAGACGCGCTGATGGAGCGCGGCGGCGTGTTCGCGCTGATGGGGCCGACGGGCGTGGGCAAGACCACCACGACGGCCAAGCTCGCCGCGCGCTGCGTGATGCGCTTCGGCGCGAGCAAGGTGGCGCTTCTGACCACCGACAGCTATCGCATCGGCGGCCATGAGCAACTGCGCATCTTCGGCAAGATCCTCGGCGTCTCGGTGCATGCAGTGAAGGACGGCGCGGATCTGAAGCTGGCGCTGGCCGAGCTGCGCAACAAACACATCGTGCTGATCGACACGATCGGCATGAGCCAGCGCGACCGCACGGTCTCTGACCAGATAGCCATGCTGTGCGGCGCGGGGCTGCCCGTGCAGCGGCTCTTGCTGCTCAATGCGACGAGCCACGGCGACACGCTCAACGAAGTGGTGCAGGCGTACAGCAGCGCCAAGGGTCAGCCCGAATTGGCCGGCTGCATTCTGACCAAGCTCGACGAAGCGACGAATCTGGGCAGCGTGCTCGATACGGTGATCCGTTACAAGCTGCCCGTGCATTACGTGTCGACGGGCCAGAAAGTGCCGGAGAACCTTTACGTCGCGACGAAGAAATTCTTGATCAAGAGCGCGTTCTGCATTCCGCGCGACGGCTCGCCGTTCGTGCCGCAAGACGACGATATTCCTGCATTGCTCTCGGCGCTGTCGAGCCGCACGAGCGCCGAGCTGCACGAGGTTCGCTTTGGTTAAACAAGTCACCGATCAGGCAGAGGGGCTGCGCAGGCTGCTCGCTAAGAGCGGTTCGCGTGTCGTTGCGGTTACGGGCGGCCCGGTGGGCGTCGGCTGTACGTCGACGGTGGTCAACTTGGCCGCGGCGCTGGCTGCGCTCGGCAAGGATGTGCTCGTGATCGACGAGCGGCTGGGCGCAAACAGCGTGTCGACGATGCTCGGCGGCATGCGTGGAGCGGGCTCGCTGCGCGCCGTGCTCGACGGCGAGCTTGCGCTCGATGAGGCGTGCGCGCGCCACGAGTTGGGGTTTTCGGTGTTGGCTGCATCGCGCGAGAACTGCGCGGGCTATAGCGGCGCACAGCTCGGCATGTTGCTTGCCGGCCCGGCCGACGTCGTGCTCGTCGATGTGCGGCTCGACCGGCAAGGGGCGCTCTCGCCGCTCGCAGCGCAGGCGCACGACGTGATGATCGTCACGCGCGTGGCAGCGCAAGCCATCACGGAAGCGTATGCCTGCATGAAGCGCTTGCACCTCGAGCATGCGATCGCGCAGTTTCGCGTGCTCGTCAATCACGTATCGAGCTTGGCCGATGCGCACACGACGTTCGAGAACCTCGCCGAAGTTGCGGCGCGGTACTTGTCGGTGTCGATCGAGGATGCCGGGTGCGTGACGGCCGATCCGCTGATGGAGCGATCGCTCGAGCTCAGGCGCTGCGTCGTCGACGCCTATCCGTCGGCGCAATCGGCACGTGATTACCGTCACGTCGCGTCAGAGATGTTGTATTGGCCGATGCGCCCGGCGTTGTGCTCGCCACGCGCCGAGGCTTCGGTGCGCACGGCGATGCCGGCGTCGGCGCTGGCCGACACCGCGGCCGCGCGCCAACATGCTTGAAAGGTTAGGGACAAGGAAAAGGGGGCCCTCGATGTACAACGCTCAAGGGAAAATGTCCCAGACGGATGTTTTGACGCAATACGCGCCGCTGGTGCGCAGGCTTGGTTTGCAACTCGTGGCGAAAATGCCGGCGAGCGTCGATCTTGACGACCTGATTCAGGCGGGCATGATCGGCTTGCTCGATGCGGCGAGTCGCTATAAGGAAGATCAGGGCGCGCAATTCGAGACGTACGCGAGTCAGCGCATCCGCGGGGCCATGCTCGACGAGTTGCGCAGCAACGATTGGTTGCCGCGCAGTTTGCGCAAGACGTCGCGCGAAGTGGAATCGGCCGTGCATCAAGTCGAGCAACGGCTCGGCCGCTCGGCGAGCGAGACCGAGGTGGCGGACCATCTGCAGATGCCGCTCGACTCGTATCAGTCGATGCTGCAGGATCTGCACGGCAGCCAGTTGATCTATTACGAAGACTTCGACCGCTCGGCCGACGACGAGCCGTTCCTCGATCGCTACTGCGTCGACCATACGGACCCGCTCTCGGCGCTGCTCGATGAGAGCTTGCGTGCGGCGCTGGTCGACGCGATTGACAAGTTGCCGGAACGCGAAAAGTTGCTGATGTCGCTGTATTATGAGCGCGGGATGAATCTGCGCGAGATCGGCGCCGTGATGGAAGTGAGCGAATCGCGCGTTTGCCAGCTGCATAGCCAGGCGGTTGCGCGGCTGCGCTCCAAATTGCGGGAAATGGCTTGGGCAGGCGTGGAGTGAAATCGACCGGAGCGTAATAAGCGATGCCGATGAAACCGCTTGCCGCCAACGCCGCCCTTATCCTCATCGACATGCAAAACGGGATCAACCGGCCGACGCTTGGCCGGCGCAACAATCCCGACGCTGAGCGCAACATCGAGATCCTGCTATCGGCTTGGCGTGCGACGCGGCGGCCCATCATTCATGTGCGGCATCTATCCCGTTCCCCCGAGTCGATCTTTTGGCCTGGGCAAACCGGCGCGGAGTTTCAACCGCGGTTTGCGCCTTTGGCGCACGAGCATGTGGTGGAAAAGAACGTCCCCGATGCCTTTGCCGCGACGGCGTTGGAGCGGTGGCTGCGCGTGCGCGGCATCGAGCAAATCGTCATCGTGGGCGTGATCACGAACAACTCCGTCGAAGCGACGGCGCGAAGCGCGGGCAATCTCGGATTCGATGCGATCGTCGCCGCGGACGCTGCGTTCACTTTCGGCCAACGAGATTTGAATGGCCGCCTTTGGCCGGCCGAGGACGTGCATGCGATATCGCTCGCGAATATCGCGATGGATTACGCGGCGGTGAGATCCACGAGCGAGATCATCGAGGCGTTGGACGGGTAGGAATAGATTCGGAGATCATTCGATGCGCTTCCGCGGCGCGATTGTGCAATCGCGCAATCGAATTCACGCCTAAGCCGCCACTTCGTGTTCGATCGCGCGTTCAATGAACTGATTGAGGCTGATGCCTTCCGCTGCCGCCGCCTCCACGGCACGCGCATGCAGATTTGGGTCGATCCGTGCGTTGAAGCGCCCCGAAAAATGGCGGTACGGTTCGATCCCGTTTTCCGCGCAAACTTCGAGAAACGCTGCCAACGACTTAGCGCCTTCCACCTTTAGGGTGGCGATGTCGTTTGCATAGAAATCGGCGCCGCCATTCAGACCGATGAATTCCCCCCTCAACATATCCGTATCGGGATCGTAGGTCACGACTGCGCGTTGATTGCCGATGGTCAAGAGATTCATGGCTTCACCCCATTGGACTCGAGCCACTTGCGGATGCTGGCTACTGCGCCTTTATCGGTGACGGGCTGCGGATGTGGGCGGTGATAGACCTGCACTTGCCCAAACAGCACAACCGCCACGCGTGAACCCTCTCGCTGCACGATCTTGGCGCCCAGCTCGACGAATAGCGCCTCGATGTCTTTCCATCGGACGTTGGCCGAAACGGGGCGGGCAAAGATCAACTCGAGGGTCTTGGCGTTGGCTCGCTTCATTTGAAAATGGTACCACAAAATGGTACCGAAGCATGCGGTGCGGCCGCCGCCACCTGCGCCCGGCTTGCATCGGGAAATCCCACCGATCAGGCTTGTCGAGGCTTCACGTCCGCAGACCCGCAGGAAACGAGTCGTCTCAAACCACCGCCATCCGCCCATCCGGCCCATATACGCTGGCCGCATGGCGCGAGGCCGCGCCGCGCAAGATATTGAGCGCGTTCTGGTTGTAATTCATTCGGACACGGATCATGAGCCCATTGGTGGCGTTCGCGCGGCGCGCGCGTTCCACGACGGCTTGCAACAACTGCCACTGCTTGGCAAGCCGCGCATCGTCGGCAATCGCCAGTTCCATGCCCTTCCAGCCGCCGGGCAACTGCATCTGGCGCAATTGGCTGTCGCGCGTCTTTTCGAGCGAAGCCAGTTTCTCCGTGAGCTCGGTCTTTTTCTCGATGATGCCGGGCAGGGTCTCGAGCGGCGAGACGGCCGCGAGCGCTTTCTCTTCGTACATCAGCAAAGACGCAAACGCTTCGAGCGTCGCGTGTTCTTCGGTCACAGTGGCAAGCAGGGCGTCTCTCATCTCATCCGCCAAAAACGTATGCGCAGGCGCGCTCAATGGATGTCGACGAGCCTTCTGCGGCAGCCAGTGCGCCGTCAGCCGCCCGTCGACGGGTTCTTCAACAGTTCACGGGCCGTGGACAGGATGCCGTCGGCAATCTTGCTCGCATCCATGGTCAACGTACCGTCGGCAATCGCTTTCTTGATCGACTCGACGTGCGCGACGTCGATGTCGGCTTCGCCCGAAACCGCGAGCGAACGCAGCTGCGACGAGAGCGCCGATAGATTGACGCTGGCGTCGCCGCCCGAGGCGGACGCAAAGGCCGATGCCGCAGCGCTGCCGCCCGCAGAGGCCGTGCTGGCCGTGGCTTGACCGCCTTGGCGTGCACTCTGCACTGCGCCCTTGGGCGAGGTCAGGTTGGAACTGGAGGTTGAATCGACTTTCACGATGGCTTCCCGAACGATTTCGATTTGAGTGTGATAACGGCGACACCCATCGAAACTTTAGCGCAATCGGGAAATTCACCCGCTGACCGGCCCCGTAGCTTCCCGGGCCGTATCGACCGGCCGTCCTGTTCAAATTTCTTTCAAGCGTCTTTCAAGCGTGTTTCGACTCGATCGACCCTCATCGGGTCCCATCACATCTCGCAACCAGCGCCGTCACATTTGCACCTGCACCGTCGCCCCATCTCTGACGATGCCGGAAATGACCTGGCCCCCCGCCATCTTGACCCGCACCTGCTGTCCCGGCGAAGCGTTGTTCATCACGCTGCCCTCGGAGGAAATCGTGAAATCCTGCCCTTGGGCCACCACGCGCACCGTCTGTCCGATCGTGACCGCGCTCGCGCTCTTGAGCAGATCCTGACGCAACGGCATGCCGGCGCTGATCCGGGCCAGCGCCATGGCGCCGACCGCCTGCGACGGGTCGGTAATGATCGCGCGTGGCAGATTCGACAGATCGCCATTGCGCGCGAGCAGATCCTCGGTCGTCACCACGGCGCCCGGCTCGATTTGGTGCGCGGCCAGGTAATAGGTCGCTTCGATCGAGACCTGAGCCTGCAGGTACAGCGTCCAAGGTTTGGCGCCGGCGCAGCGCACGCCCACCGTGGTGCGGCCCCAGAGTCGCGCACCCGTCGGCATGAACGGCTCGAGCGTCGTGCAGGCGGCCAGGCCGCGCGGGAAGACCTGCTTCACGTTGACGGCAACCTTGCCGGGCAGGCCGACCGTCTGTTGTTCGAGGTAGGCGAGCGCGGCGAGGCGGATCGTTTCGCCGTCTTCCTGGCCGGCCGGTGCGGTTGCCGCCGAGGCGGCCACTGCGGCCGGGGCGGGTGCGCCAACTGCCGCCGCTTGCACGCGAGGCGTGCCGGACGATGCCGCGACGGGCGCCGCCAATCCGGCGTGCGCCGCCGGTTCCACGGCGATCGGCTGGGCGGCGCGCACGGCGCGCTGCGGCGCGGTGACGACGACCGGAAAGGTTCGGCCGGAGGCCGGCATTGCGGCCGCGGCCGCGTTGGTTGTGCTTGGCGTGGGGTGCTGGAGCGCGCCGATGCGCTGCGGCGCTGCGGCCTGTACGCCCGCTCGTGCTTCGCCGGGGCCCGGGATGACGATCATTGCGTTCGTCTCCGCCCCGTTGACGTGGGCCGTCGCTGCATGGGTCTCGCCCGGGCCGGGGATCGAGATCATCCCGCTCGGCGTAGCACCGCGGGTTTCACCCGGGCCGGGAATATAGATCTGCCCGTTCGCGGCCGCGCTTTGCGCATAGGCTGCAGCCCCCGGTAGCGCCAAGGCGGCTACGAGCGCGCAGCGCGCCGCCCGCGCCAAGCGCGAAACGGCTGCACGCCGCCGGCCGAGGGCGCGCAGCGCCTGGTGGCGCGCGGGATCGGATGCGGCGGACACGGACATCGGCTTTCTCCATCGAGACAATTCTGACGACGAATCGAATTCTAGGACTCGCGCGCCGCGCGCAAACGTTGAATAGAGGGCGGCTTCCCCGGTTATTCGTTCGATTGCCTCTTGCCTCCCGCCCCTAAGATGCACCTCATGCAAAAAAGCCTTCCCGGCGCCCCGAAGGAAGTCCCCTTGGGGCGCACGCCTTGTCCCGAACCAAGGTGACGCCGAGAAGCGGCAACAAGCGGCCGACGCTTGGGTACGGAGAAACACCGATGCTGGACAAACTCGATGCCGAATTCGCATTCGGCCGCCAAGCGCTCGATGTGCGCGCTTATCGGCAGGAGCTGCTCTCGTCGAATGTCGCCAACGCCGACACCCCCGGCTACAAGGCGCGCGACGTCAACTTCTCGTCCGCGCTGGCTGGCGCGCTCAACCGCACCGGCGCCGCGACGGGAACGAGCGTCACGGCCAGTTCGGGCACGGCGCAACTGGCGATGGCTCAGAGCGCCGGCGTGACGAGCGGCATGACGATGGCCTCCACCGAGGCGGGTCACATGACCGGCAAGGCTTCCTTGATTCCGACGGGCGGCCAGTCGCAGGACTACGGCACGCTCGCCTACCGCGTGCCGACGCAACCTGCGCTGGACGGCAACACCGTCGATCTCGACGCGGAACGCGTTCAATTTGCCGACAACACCTTGCATTACGAATCGGGCATGACCGTGATGACCCAGCAGCTCAAGCAGATGCTCGCGGCGATCACGTCGGGCGGCTAAGCGCATCCGCGCCGCCGCTCCTTATTACGAATCACGCATCGAGCATCCTTAAGCGTCAATCGAAAGAGGCACTCACGCCATGGCATTGATGAACATCTTCACCGTTGCAGGTTCGGCGCTGTCGGCCGAATCGCAGCGGCTTAACGTCACCGCGTCCAATCTCGCGAACGCCGACAGCACCACCGGCCCCGACGGGCAGCCGTACCGGGCCAAGCAGGTCGTGTTCGCGGTCAAGCCGATCGGCGGCGCGCATACGGCGAGCGGTCAACAGGTGGGCGGCGTGCAAGTGTCGAACGTCATCGACGATCCGACGCCGATGAAAACGACCTACGACCCGACCAATCCCGCCGCGGACGCGAACGGCTACGTGACGATGCCCAACGTCGACCCGGTGCAGGAAATGGTGAACATGATCTCGGCCTCGCGCTCGTACCAGGCCAACGTCGAGACGCTGAACACCGCCAAGAACCTGATGCTGAAGACCCTGACGATCGGCACCTGAGGAGAAACTTTGTGACGTCATCCAACACCACGATTTCGAGCGGCGGCACGGTTTCGCAGCAACTGCTCGATACGATCAACGGCACGTCCTCGAGCAGCACCTCGAGCACGGGCTCGTCGAGCAGCGACTTGCAGACGACGTTTCTGAAACTGCTCGTCACGCAGATGCAGAACCAAGACCCGACCAACCCGATGGACAGCTCGCAAATGACGTCGCAGCTGGCCCAAATCAACACGGTGACGGGCATCAGCCAATTGAATACGACGCTCAGCTCGCTCTCCTCGCAGCTGTCGGCCGGCCAAAACGCGCAGGCCTCTCTGCTGATCGGCCAGAGCGTGCTCGTGCCCGGTTCGACGACGACGGTCGCAGGCGGCGCGTCCTCCGGTTTCGGCGTGTCGCTCGATTCGAGCGTCGCGGATCTGACCGTCACGATCAAGAACTCGTCGGGTCAAATCGTCAACACGCTCGATCTGGGCGCACAACAAGCCGGAACGATTCCGGTTGCCTTCAGGCCTGTGGATTCCTCGGGCAACACGCTGGCCGACGGCACCTACACGATCTCGGCCGCGGGCCGGAGCACCACCGGCGCGACGACGGCCGAAACGACGCTCAGCGGTGCGCAAGTGCAAAGCGTAGTCCAGCAAAGCGGCGGCGGCACGGGCCTTCTGCTCAACAACGGCACGACGGTCGATATGACCAAAGTCGTCGCCATCCTGTAACGAACCAACGAATTTATCCGAAGGAGACCGCTAAATGGGCTACCAGCAAGGCTTGAGCGGCTTGTCCGCATCGTCGAACGATCTGGACGTCATCGGCAACAACATCGCGAACGCGAACACGATCGGCTTCAAACAGAGCACGGCGCAATTCGCCGATCTGTATGCGAACACGATCGCGACCTCGGTCAACGACCAGATCGGTATCGGCACGCAGCTCTCCGGCGTTCAGCAAGACTTCAAGCAGGGCACCTTCAACACGACGGGGCAGGCGTTGAACGTCGCGATCAACGGCACGGGCTTTTATCAGATGTCGAACAACGGGGCGCTGACGTACTCGCGCAACGGTGTGTTCCAGCTCGATAAGAACGGCTTCATCACGAACTCCGAGGGCCTGAAGTTGATGGGCTACGCGGCGAACGCGAACGGCGTCATCAACTCGGCGCAGACGGTGCCGATCCAAGTCCCGACGACGAACATCGCGCCGATCGCCACGCAAAACATCACGGCGACGCTGAACCTGAACGCGCAGGACGCGGTGCCGACGGTCACGCCGTTCTCGGCGACGAACTCGCAGACGTACAACTACTCGACCTCGATTCAGACCTACGATTCGCTCGGCGGCTCGCAGCAGGTCAACATGTACTTCGTGAAGACGGCCTCCAATGCGTGGGACGTCTACTCCGGGCCGGCCTCGGGCGCGATCAGCAAGGTCGGTTCGGTCGGCTTCAGCACGGCGGGCACGCTGACGTCGACGACGGCGACGGCCCCCGCGACGAGCCCCAGCACCGGACAACTCGCCTTCACGATCCCGAACACGGACGGCAGCGCGACGCCCCAATCGCTGACGCTCGACATGTCGGGCACGACGCAGTACGGCGGCAAGGACGGCGTGACGAACCTGTCGCAGGACGGCTTTGCAAGCGGCGAATTGACGAACTTCTCGATCGGCGCCGACGGCACGATCTCCGGCACCTACTCGAACGGCCGCACGCAATCGCTCGGTCAGATCGTGCTTGCGAACTTCAACAACCCGAACGGCTTGCAGAACCTCGGCAACAACGAATTCGGCGAAACCGCCGCGTCGGGCGTGCCGCAAATCTCGGCGCCGGGCAGCACGAACCACGGCACGCTCACGGGCGGCGCGGTGGAGAACTCGAACGTCGACTTGACGAGCCAACTCGTCGATCTGATCACGGCGCAGCGCAACTACCAGGCGAACGCGCAGACGATCAAGACGCAGCAGGCGGTCGATCAAGCGCTGATCAACCTCTAAGCGCTGCGGCATAAAGGCTAGCCATGGACCGACTGATCTACACCGCGATGACGGGTGCCGCGCAGGCGCTCGAGCAGCAGGCCGTCGTCGCCAACAACTTGGCGAACACGTCGACGACGGGCTTTCGTGCGGAGCTTGCGAATTTTCGCAAGGTGCCGATGAGCTTCGGCGACGGCACGACGGTGAACAACGACACGACCCGCACCTTCGTCGTGACGGCCACGCCGGGCGCCGACTTCGCACCGGGTCCGATCTCGCAGACGGGCAGCCCGCTCGATGTCGCGATTCAAGGTCCGGGCTGGCTGTCGGTGCAAACGGAGGACGGCAACGAGGCCTACACCCGTGCGGGCAACTTGCACGTCGATGAAAACGGTCAACTCGTCACAGCGACGAATCAGCCGGTGCTCGGCAATGGCGGCCCGATCTCGATCCCGCCGGGCGCGAACGTCACGATCGGCAAAGACGGCACGGTTTCGGCGCTCGGCGCGGGCGATTCGCCCTCGCAGATCGTCGTGCTCGACCAGCTCAAGCTCGTCAACCCGGAACCCGGCACGATGACACGCGGTGACGACGGCTTGTTCCGCACCACCGACGGTCAACCGGCCGACGCCGATCCGACCGTGAGCGTGGCCCAAGGCGCGCTCGAAGGCAGCAATGTGAATCCGGTCGCGGCGATGGTTTCGATGATCACCAACGCGCGGCAGTTTCAGATGCAGACGAAATTGCTGCAGACGGCCGACCAGAACGACCAGACGGCCAACCAACTGCTGTCGTTCACCTAACCGGTTGCGCGCCGCCGCGAAGGCGGCCGCGAACGGAACGCAATAACCAGGAGATTGACCATGAACCGCTCGCTCTACATCGCCGCCACCGGCATGAATGCGCAGCAGTCCAAGATGGACGTGATTTCGAACAACCTCGCCAACGTCGGCACGGACGGCTTCAAAGGCTCGCGCGCGGTGTTCCAGGATCTCATGTATCAAACGCTGCGCCAGCCGGGTGCGAACTCGACGCAGCAAACCGAGCTGCCCTCGGGCTTGCAGGTCGGCACCGGTGTGCAGCAAGTGGCCACCGAGCGCCTGTACACGCAGGGCAACCTGCAGCAGACGGGCAACTCGAAGGACGTCGCCATCAACGGCAACGGGTTTTTCCAAGTCCAAATGCCCGACGGCACGACGGCCTACACGCGCGACGGTTCGTTCCAGACGAACGCGCAAGGCCAACTCGTGACCTCGAGCGGCTATCCGGTTATGCCGCAGATCACGATTCCCCAGAATGCGACGTCGATGACGATCGGCAGCGATGGCACGGTGAGCATCACCGTGGCCGGCTCGACCAACACCCAGACCATCGGCACGATTCAGCTCGCCACGTTCATCAACCCGGCCGGTCTCGAATCGAAGGGTGAGAACCTGCTGGCGGAAACGACTTCGTCGGGTGCGCCGAACGTCTCGACCCCGGGCCTGAACGGCGCCGGCACGCTCAACCAGGGCTATGTCGAAGCGTCGAACGTGAACGTCGTGCAAGAGCTGGTGAACATGATCGAGACGCAGCGCGCGTACGAGATCAACAGCAAGGCGGTCCAGACTTCGGATCAAATGTTGCAAACCTTGAGCCAGATGTCGGTTTAAGAGCGCCCCCGGCCTGTCGCTGCGCGACAGGTCCCCCCCCGAGGGGGCAAGGAAACTTGGGACAGCCCGGCGTTTCCTTGAGGCGAGTAGGACAGTAGGCTTTTGAACAGCAGGCGGTAGACGAAGATGTCGCAAACGAGTCGAATTCCCTTTCGCGTGCGTGGGTTGCGCGCGGCAGCCACGCTCACCTACGCGGGTGCGCTAGCCATGGTGGTCGTGGGCCCCTTCGCCGGTTGCGCGCAGATCGAGCACCGCCAGCCGATCACGCAGCAGCCGATGACGGCCGCGCCGCCCGTGCCGCCGCAGTTGCAACCGCCCGGCTCGATCTACAACCCGGGCTATGCCGGCCATCCGCTGTTCGAAGATCAGCGTCCGCGCAACACCGGCGACATTCTCACGATCGTCATCGCCGAAAACATCAACGCGACGAAATCGTCGGGCGCCAACGCCGGACGCAACGGCAGTTCGAATCTGTCGGTGCCGACGGCGGGCTTCCTGAAGGGCTTGTTCAATCACGTGAATCTGTCGGCCTCGGGCGCGAATGCGTTCAGCGGCTCGGGCGGGGCGAACGCATCGAACACGTTCAACGGCACGATCACCGTCACGGTCACCAATGTGCTGCCCAACGGCAATCTGGTCGTGAGCGGCGAGAAGCAAATGCTGATCAACCAGGGCAACGAGTTCGTACGCTTCTCGGGCGTCGTCAATCCGAATACGGTCTCGGGCGAGAACACGGTGCTGTCGACCCAAGTGGCCGACGCGCGCATCGAGTATTCGGCCAAGGGCTATATCAACGAAGCCGAAACGATGGGATGGCTCCAGCGTTTCTTCCTCAACATAGCCCCGTGGTGAGCGCGATGACGGCTTCGATCCTGCGCGCGGCGCGTTGCTTCCGCCACATCGGCTACATCCGCTACGTCCACTGCGTACGTTTCGCCCTTGTCCTCGCCGCCTTGCCCCTCATGCTGGCGTTCTCCGGCACGGCGCACGCCGAGCGCTTGAAGGATCTCGTGCAGATCCAGGGTGTGCGCGACAACCCGCTGATCGGGTACGGCCTCGTGGTCGGCCTGGACGGCACGGGCGACCAAACGACGCAAACGCCGTTCACGACGCAGACGCTCACGAACATGCTCGCCAACTTGGGCATCTCGCTGAACAACGGCAATGGCGGCTCGTCTTCGAACATGCAGCTCAAGAACGTCGCGGCTGTCATGGTGACCGCGGTGTTGCCGCCGTTCGCCCGCCCCGGCGAAGCGATCGACGTCACGGTGTCCTCGCTCGGCAACGCCAAGAGCTTGCGCGGCGGCACGTTGCTGCTTACGCCGCTCAAAGGTGCGGACGGGCAGGTCTACGCGCTGGCCCAGGGCAACGTCGCGATCGGCGGCGCGGGGGCGAGCGCCAACGGCAGCAAGGTGCAGGTCAATCAACTGGCAGCGGGGCGGATCGCTTCGGGCGCCATCATCGAGCGTTCGGTGCCGACGCAGGTCGCGCAAGCGGGCGGCACGATGCAGATGGAGCTCAACGAGATGGACTACGACACGACCCAGCGCATCGTGGCGGCCGTGAACAATGCTTTTGGCCCGGGTACGGCGCTGCCGCTCGATGGCCGCACGATCCAAGTGCATGCACCCGCCGATGCCGGACAGCAAGTCGCTTTCATGGCGCAACTCGAAAACATCGACGTGCGTCCGGCGCAGGCCGCGGCCAAGGTGATCCTGAACGCACGCACGGGCTCGATCGTGATGAACCAGATGGTGACGCTGCAAAGCTGCGCGGTCGCACACGGCAACTTGTCGGTCATCATCAACACCCAGACGGCGGTGAGCCAGCCCGGCGCGTTCTCGAACGGCACGACGGTGGCGACACGGCAGTCGCAGATTCAATTGAAGCAGGACAACGGTTCGCTCAAGCTCGTCACGGCGGGCGCGAACTTGGCCGAAGTCGTGAAGGCGCTCAATGCGCTCGGGGCGACGCCGGCCGATTTGATGTCGATCCTGCAAGCGATGAAGGCCGCGGGCGCGTTGCGCGCGGATCTCGAGATCATCTAAGAAGGCGTGACGATGAACCCGAATACCACGTACAGCGGCACCGTCGACACCGGCGGCGACATCTCGCAGCGCTTCGCGCTCGACGTGCAAGGCTTCGACGCGATGCGCTCGCAAGCGGGAACGTCGCCGCAACAAGCCTTGAAATCGACGGCGAAGCAATTCGACGCCGTGTTCATGCAGATGATGCTCAAGAGCATGCGCGAGGCGACGCCTCAAGACGGCATCCTCGATTCGAACGACAGCAAGCAGTACCAGTCGATGCTCGATCAGCAGCTCTCGCAGCAGCTCTCGTCCAAGGGCGTCGGCGTGGCCAACGCGCTCATCACGCAGCTTTCGCGCAACGCCGGCGTGGACTTGGGCGCGGGCGGCGCGGGCGGGGCTCGTACGATCCCGGGCGGTCAGGCGATCGGCGGCATGCTCGGCGGCGGCGCGAGCAATCCTGGCGATGCGGCGATGATGAACGCGCTCGCGCGCGCTTACGCGAATGCGCATGCGAACGGCGCGCTCGCGGCGGGTAAAGGCTATTCGGCGCAAAGCGCGCTCACGCCGCCGTTGCGCGGCAGCGGCGCGTCGCGCAAGGTCGATGCGTTCGTCAATAAGATGGCGGCGCCCGCGCAGGCCGCGAGCGCGGCGACGGGCATTCCGGCGCGCTTCATCGTCGGTCAGGCCGCGCTCGAATCTGGCTGGGGCAAGGGCGAGATCAAGAATGCCGATGGCTCGCCGAGTCACAACGTGTTCGGTATCAAGGCGACGAGCGATTGGACCGGCAAGACGGTTTCCGCAGTCACGACCGAATACGTGCACGGCAAGGCGCAAAGGGTCGTGCAGAAATTCCGCGCTTACGATTCGTATGCCGACGCGATGACCGATTACGCCAATATGCTGCGCGACAATCCGCGTTATGCATCGGTGCTCTCCACGTCGCACGATGCAGCCAGCTTTGCGCACGGCATGCAGAAAGCCGGTTATGCGACCGATCCGCACTACGCGAAAAAGCTGATTTCGATCATGCAGCAGATGGTTTAAGGGACTAAGGGATTTCACTGGTATTGTGCGGCCTCGCCGCCATCACCGGTGGACTACGGGGAGCGCACCAAAGCGCGGCGGGGCCAAGCAGAAGACGGCATCGAGGCCGGTCGTCGAGAGGCGGCCGGCCAAGCCGCATTTCCGATGCGTCGCATGACGCACTATAATGGCGCCCAGCATCGATAAGCGGGATATAGCGACGAGCGTCGGCAGGGGCCGATAACCGCGCGCCGGCTCGAAAACTAAAAAATTATTTCGGGTGTCCCTCTAAACTTTGCACGTCCGATGCCGCTAATCAGACGAGACCCTGTTCGGATCCGCTGAAATGGATCTGAAAGCATTGACGTCGGTGCATGAAAGGCGCCGCGCAAGTACGCATACCGAGCCCATGGATACCAACCAGTCGAATGGCCCGACGGAGGATGCCGCCGAAAGTCATCATGATTTCGGCCGCCGCAATCCGCTCGAAATCGGCGTTCAACTCCGCAATTTGGCCAATCGCGGCGATTTCCTGACCGTTCAGTACAAGAACGGGCAGCTTGTCACGAAGATCCTCGATGTCGATGTGCGCATGCGTACGTTCTCCTTCGACTGGGGTGCGCTGCCCGAGCAGAACAAAGGCATGCTTGCTTCGCCCACTTGCACCTTCCGTGCTTCGCCCGACGGCGTACGCGTCGAATTCTCCACCGCCACGCCGATCGAAACGAAGTTCGAGGGCTTGCCCGCCTTTGAAGCGCCCTTCCCCGAAGTCCTGTTCTACGTGCAGCGCCGCGAGTACTTCCGCGTCGACGCGCCTGTGCTCGATCCGTATTTCTGCCGTGGCCACCTGCCCGAGGGAGACGACTTCCGCTTCGAGGTGCACGACCTTTCGCTTGGTGGCATTGGGCTGCGCACGACGGACGAGCGGGTGGCGCAATTGCCGATGGGCGTGATGCTGCCCGACGTCGAGGTGCATTTGAACGGCCACGGCATGCTCTCGCTCGATCTCCAACTGGTTTCGCTGCGCGCAACCGAACTGCCGAACGGCGGCCGGCGCTTCCAGCTCGGCATGCGTTTCGTATCGCTGCCCGGCGCTGCCGAAAACACGCTGCAGCGACTCATCACCCAACTGGAAATGCGGCGGCGCTCGCTCGTCAGAGCGTAAAAAAAAGCGGGGGCCAACCTATATGGCTCCCTTAAATTTCCGCGCACGCGGCCGTTATACATGTGTTCCCTCAACGAGGCAGACAGCACTGCGCCGTCCGCCCTTCAGGAAGACGCATGTCCAACGATATTTTCACGATTGGGTTGTCCGGGCTCAGCGCCGCCCAGTGGGGGCTGCAGACGACCAGCCAAAACATCAGCAACGCCTCGACGCCCGGCTATACCGTCGAAAACCCCGTTTACGCTGAAGCGAGCGGCCAATATACGGGCTCGGGCTATCTGGGCTCCGGCGTCGACACGGTGACGGTGCGCCGCAACTACAGCCAGTATTTGAGCACGCAGCTGAACAACGCCACGTCGACGAACAGCGCGCTCTCGGCCAACTATGCGATGGCTTCGCAGCTGAGCAATCTCGTGGGCAGCCCGACGGCCGGCATCTCCTCGGCGATCACGGCGTACTTCACCGGCCTGCAGAATGTCTCGAACGGCCCGAACAGCATCCCGACGCGTCAAACCGCGCTGAGCGCCGCGCAGACCCTCGCCACGCAACTGAACGCCGCTGGCGAGCAGTACGATCAACTGCGCTTGAGCGTGAATCAGCAACTGCAGACGGCGGTCGCGTCGATCAACACTTATTCGTCGCAGATCGCTAGCTTGAACAGCCAGATCGCTGCGGCCTCGGCCCAGGGGCAACCGCCGAACCAGTTGCTCGACCAGCGCGACCAGGCGGTCGCCAGCTTGTCGCAACTCGCCGGCGTGTCGGTGGTGCAGAACTCGAGCGGCTACAGCGTATTCATCGGCAACGGGCAGCCGCTCGTCGTCGGCGCGCAGAACTTCCAGCTCGGCACCGCCACCTCGCAAGGCGATCCGAGCGAATTGGCCGTGACCTATAACGGCATGAAGGGCGCGACACCGACGCCGCCGGTCGAATATTTGCCGTCGTCGGCCATCAACGGCGGCACCGTCGGCGGCCTGCTGCAATTCGTCAGCCAGACGCTCGATCCGGCGGAGTCGCAATTGGGCGCGGTCGCCACGAGCTTCGCTGCTCAGGTGAACGCGCAAAACGCGCTGGGTCTCGACCTGTCGGGCAACGTGGGCGGCAAGTTGTTCACCGTCGGCGCGCCGACCGTCTACTCGAACCAAGCCAACACCGGCAATGCGGCGCTGTCGGTCGCCTTCGCCAACCCCGCACAACCGACGAGCGACGACTACACCCTGTCGTTCGCGGGCGGCACTTACACGCTGACCGATTCGACGACGGGCTCCGTCGTCGGCACCTCGGCCACGGCGCCGAACGGCACGACGCCGATCGGCGGCTTGCTCTTGAACATCACCTCGGGCTCGATGAACGCCGGCGATTCGTTCACGATTCAACCGACGCGCGGCGCGCTGAGCACGTTCGCGCTCGCCACGGCGAACCCATCGGCCATCGCGGCTTCCGCGCCCGTGCTTGCCTCGGCGCCCAGTTCGAACACGGGCACCGGCGCGATTACGCAAGGCACCGTGACGGCGGGCTACCAGATCGGCGGCACGACGACGCTGACCTACAACGCGTCCACGGGCACGCTGAGCGGCTTTCAAGTCGGCACGACGGTGACGATCGCCGGCACGCCCGCGACCACGATCCCGATCACGTCGGCTGCGACGACCGTGCCCTACAGCGCTGCGCAAGGTGCGACGCTGACGATCAACAGCACGACGACGCCCGTGCCGGCCGGCATCACGAACGGCGTGACCGTGTCGATCAGCGGCACGCCCGCGAACGGCGACACCTTCACGATCGCCCCGAACACGGGCACCTTCGACGGGCGCAACGCGCTCGCGATGTCCAAGCTCGTGTCGAACGCGTCGTTGAACGGGGGCACCTCGACGCTGACGGCCGCTTACGCCTCCTACGTGAACAACATCGGCAACGCCGCGAGCCAGCTCAAGGCGGCCAATACGTCGCAGACGGCGCTCGTCGCTCAGATCACTTCGGCGCAGCAAGCAGTCTCGGGGGTCAACCTCAACGAAGAAGCGGCGAACTTGTTGCAATACCAGCAGGCTTATCAGGCGAACAGCAAGGTCATTCAAACGGCCGAGTCGATGTTCCAGACCCTGATGGGCATCTTCCAATAAGGCTTGTCAGCGATGCGCATCTCGACCTCGCAGTTCTACAACCAGAACATCCAGACGATGGATAACCAGGAGAGCCAACTGGCGACGTACTACCAGCAGCTCTCGAGCGGCACCGCGCTGACGACGCCGGCTGACAATCCGCTTGCCGCCGCGCAAGCCGTGCAGTTGACGATGGTGTCGGCCACCTACACGCAATACACGACGAACCAGAACGCGGCGCTTTCATCGTTGCAGCTCGAGGACAAGACGCTCTCGAGCGTGACGAGCACGATGCAGAGCATCAGCTCGGAGATCGTGCGCGCCGGCGACGGCAGCATGAACGATTCGGACCGCGCGTCAATCGCCAAGGCGATTCAAGGCTATCGCGATCAGTTGATGACGCTCGCGAACACGAGCGACGGCGCGGGCAACTATGTGTTCTCGGGTTTCCAAGCGACGACGCAGCCGTTTACGAGCGCGGCGGGCGGCGGCGTGAACTATCACGGCGACAACGGCATCCGCGAAGCGCAAGTGGCCGACACGCGTCAGATTGCGACGAACGATAGCGGCTCGAACGTTTTCATGACGGTGCCTTCGGTCGGAACGTCGCCGGTCTCGGCAGGCAACGCCGCCAATACGGGCACCGGCACGATCGGGCGCGCCTCGATCACGAATCCGGCCATCGCCACGAACGGCGACAGTTACACGATCACGTTCGGCGGCCCGGCGGCGGCCCCGACCTACACGGTGACGGACAACACGGTGGTGCCCGCCACGACGACGGCGGCGACGGCATTCAGTGCGAATACGCCGATCCAGCTCGGCACGGGCATGCAGGTGTCGATCACGGGGGCGCCGAATCCGGGCGACACGTTCTCGGTCACGCCCTCGACGGCGCCGCAGAACAGCAGCGTGTTCTCGACGATCGATTCGGTGATCGCGGCATTGCAACAGCCTGCCAGCAACAATCCGGCTGCGACGGCGACGCTCGCCAATGCATTGACGACGGGCTTGTCGGCGTTCCAAAACTCGTTGACGAACGTGACGGTGGTGCAAGCGTCGGTGGGCGGGCGCGAGCAGGAATTGCAGGCGCTGCAAACGACGACGCAAACGAATTCGCTGCAAACGCAGAGCGACCTAGCGAATTTGACGGGTGTCGACATGGTCTCGGCGATCAGCAATTTCCAACTGACGCAGAACGCGCTGCAGGCGGCGCAGGAATCGTTCGTGAAGATTCAGGGGATGTCGCTGTTCCAGTACATCGGCGGTTGATTGGATTAGCGTTTGACGAAGCCACTCGCCCGCAAGGGCGAGCGATAAGGCCGAAGCCGCTTCATTGGGCTTCGGCCGCTTTTTTAGCGTTGGTGGGAGAGGCGCGCTAGCGAGCCATTACCCATGCAGCGCCGCGGCCACACGCCCCATTTCATCGACGCCCGCATCGATCAGCCGGGCAAAGAACGGGATCATATTCGGCAGCATCAGCAGGAGCAGCAGCATGCCGACCATGAGCGTGACCGAGAATCCGATTTGAAAGATGCCGATTTGCGGCGCGGCGCGGTTCAAAATGCCGAGCGAGAGGTTCGCGACGAGCAGCGCGATGACGACGGGCAGCGACAGCAGCAGCCCGGCCGAGAAAATCGCGCCGCCCCATTCGACGAGCGTGCGCATCCCGGGCGGTCCGTATACCGCGGCCGCGATCGGCACCGACTGAAACGAGCCGATCAGGGCGGTGATCATCTGCAGATGCCCGTTGAACGCGAGGAACGCGATCATCGCGATCATGTTCAAAAAGCTCGAGATGACCTGCGCCGATGCGTTCGAGCTCGGATCGAAGAACGTCGCGAAGCCGAGCCCCATCTGCAAGCCGACGAGCGTGCCCGCCATTTCCACGGCGGCGAACACGAGCTGCATCGCAAACCCGAGCGCCGCGCCGATCAAAAGCTGCATCACCAGCACCCAAACGCCTGCGGCCGAAAAGACGGTCACCTGCGGCATAGACGGGAGGGTCGGCGCGACGATGAGCGTGATGAACGCGGCCAGCCCGATCTTCACGCGCGCGGGCAAAGAAGCATGACCGAGCACGGGCGCGGCCGCGACGAGCGCGGCGATACGCGTAAACGGCCACAAGAACGCCGTGAGCCAGGCGTTCAGTTGCGCGTAGGTGACAGTGAACATCGGCCGGTCCGAGTGCGGGCGCCGGCGCGCTACCCCGCCATCGACGGAATGGCCGTCAACGTTTGGCGCATGTAATCGAGCATGATCGAGAGCATCCAGGGCCCGGCAATGACGAGCGTGATGGTCACGGCCATCAGCTTCGGAATGAACGAGAGCGTGGCCTCGTTGATCTGCGTGGCCGCTTGGAAGAAGCTCACGAGCAGACCGACGACGAGCGAGACGATCAGCGGCGGCGCCGTGAGCAAGAGCGCGACGTACATCGCCCGGTGAGCGAGCGTCAGAACGGATTCGGGCGTCATGAGTGCGGTCCTCGTTGTTGCACGCTCAGGTGAAGCTCTGCGCGAGCGAGCCGATGAGCAACTGCCAGCCGTCCACGAGCACGAACAGCATGAGTTTGAAAGGCAGCGAAATCGTCACGGGCGAGACCATCATCATCCCCATCGACATCAACACGCTCGCCACCACCATGTCGATGATGAGAAACGGAATGAAGATCGTGAAGCCGATTTGAAAGGCGGTCTTCAATTCGCTCGTGACGAATGCGGGCACGAGCAGCGGCAGCGGGACGTCTTCGGGGCCTTGGAGCGGCGGCGAATGGGAAATCTTGGCAAAGAGCGCCAGGTCGGATTCGCGCGTTTGCTTCAGCATGAATTGCTTGAACGGCGCCAAGCCGCGCTGGACGGCCGTCTCCATCGGAATGGCGCCGTCCGAAAACGGCTTGTAGCCGTCCTCGTAAGCCTTGTTCAGCACGGGCGACATCACGAACAGGGTGAGGAACAGCGCAAGCCCCACCAGCACTTGATTCGGCGGCGTCGTGCTCGTGCCGAGCGCTTGGCGCAACAGCGAGAGCACGATGATGATGCGCGTGAAGCTCGTCATCATGAGCACCATCGCCGGCAGGAACGACAGCATCGTGAGCAGCAGCATCGTCTGCACGCTCAGCGAGTAGGTCGTGCCGCCGCCGGGGCCGGGGCTCGTCGTGAAGGCCGGCAAGCCGGCCGGCGTTTGCGCCTGCACGAGTTGCGGCAGGAGCGTCAAGATCAAAAGCGGAACTGCGGGCAATGCGGCGCGCGCGAGCCGCACGAGTGAGCTGGACGACATTTACTTGCCTCCACCCGTAGGCCGAGAAAAGCGCTTGCGCGCTTCGTCCCCGAGCGCCGCACGAAAGCGCGAGCCGAAGGTGCCGGGCAACGGCCCGGGTGCCGCATCTGACTGCCCGCCGCCCGAGGCGCCGGTTTCGCTCGCGGCCGGTGCGGGTATCGTGTGGAGCAGGCGCACGTTGCCGGGCGCCGCGCCCACGACCAGCCAGGTATCGCCGATCTGCACCACTGCCACGCGCTCCTTGCCACCGAGCGAGACGCCACCGATGGTGCGCACGAGCTGGCCGCGCCCCGAAGGCTGCAAGCCGAAGCGGCGGGCGAGCCAGGCGCAAGCGAACACCAAGGCGACGACGATGGCCAAGCCGACCAGCGTCTGCAGCACGGCGCCCACGCCGATCGCTGGCACGGCCGTGCCGGCGCCCACGCTCGATGCGATTTTCGCGGCGTTGTTGACCGCGTTCATATCGGCGGCCGCCGCCACGGGTGCGAACACCGCCGGTGCGGCCGCGGCGAACGCCGCATATGCCACAGATGCCGCCAGCTTTGCTGCCACGCGCCTCGGTTGCGACGCACGGTGCAGGAGAGATTTCATCAAGTTATCGATTGAGCTTTCGAATACGTTCGGCCGGCGTGATGATGTCGGTCAGCCGGATGCCGAACTTGTCGTTGACGACAACCACTTCACCCTGGGCAATCAAACAGCCGTTCACGAGCACATCCATCGGCTCGCCGGCCATCCCGTCGAGTTCGACGACCGAGCCCTGCGCAAGTTGCAACAAGTTTCGAATCGCAATTTTCGTGCGCCCCAGTTCGACCGTCATCTGGACCGGAATGTCCAGAATCATATCGATGTCGTTGCGCGTTGTCGTCGGTTCGACCTTCGACAGCGGCTGGAACACGCCGGCCGCGGCAGGCGCGGGAGTCTCGTTCGAATTTTGCTCGGCGAGGGCGGCGGCCCAATCGTCCAGGCTTGCCTCCTCGTCGGCCGCGCCGGCGGCCTGCTTGGCGCTTTCGGCAGCGGCGGCGGCGAGCGCCGCGTCCAGATCGGCCGTGCCTTCACCGGGCATCGCGTTCAGATCACTCATAATCCGTTTCCTTAATCGTGTTTTCCGCTGCGCTGATCATTTTTTGCACGCGCAACGCATATTGACCATTGAAGAGCCCGTAGCCGCATTCCATGACGGGCACGCCGTCGACCTTGGCCACGATGTTTTCGGGGATGTTGATCGGTAGCACGTCGCCCGCGCGCAGGTTCAAGATGTCCTCGAACGTGACCGGGATCTGGGCCAGGTCGGCCGTGAGCTCCACTTCGGCCAACTGGACCTGCTTGGACAGCACGCGCACCCAGCGGCGATCGACTTCGAGCGCTTCGCCTTGGATCGGCGAGGTCAGCACGTCGCGGATCGGCTCGATCATCGAATACGGCATGCAGATGTGCAGCGTGCCGCCCGTCGGCCCGAATTCGATCGAGAACTGCGTGACGATGACGATTTCGTTCGGCGTCGCGACGTTCGCGAATTGGGTGTGCATCTCCGAGCGCATGAACTCGAACTGCAGCGGCCGCACGCTCTTCCATGCCGTCGTGTAATGGTCGAAGACGAGGTTGAGCAGCTTGCCGATAATGCGTTGCTCGGTGGCCGTGAAATCGCGCCCTTCGACGCGCGTGTGAAACCGGCCGTCGCCGCCGAACAAGTTGTCGACGACGAAGAACACGAGGTTCGGATCGAACACGAACAACGAGGTGCCGCGCAGCGGCTTGACGTGGACCAGGTTCAGGTTCGTCGGAATCGGCAGATTGCGCGTGAATTCGCTGTACTTGAGCACTTTCACCGGACCGACCGAGATTTCGGCGGTGCGGCGCATGAAATTGAAAATGCCGAGGCGCAGCAGGCGCGCGAAGCGCTCGTTGATGATTTCGAGGCCGGGCATCCGGCCGCGAACGATCCGCTCCTGCGTCGCGATGTTGTACGGGCGGACGCCCGTCTTGTCGCCGTGGTCGGCGTCGGCGTCGGATTCGCCGGTTACGCCCTTGAGGAGTGCATCGACTTCCTCTTGGGACATGAACTCTTCGTGGCCCATTGCTTTGCTCGTCCCTGTATTGCGGTTGATGAGTAGCGTCTTAGCGGGTGCGTTGCGCTCGACGGCATGCTCGCATGGGGCGGCATGGGCCGGGCGCTGCGTCCTACTGGACCACGAATTCCGTGAACAGCACGGCCTCGATATGCACGGGCGGTTCGCTCCCGTCCGTCGGCTTCTCGATCAGCGTCTTGAGCTCGTCCGCGAGCGCGTGCTTGCCGTCGAGGGTCGACAGATCCTCGGGATGCTTATTGGACAGCGCAAGCAAGATGCGGCTGCGAATCTCGGGCATATGTTGCTGCAGCGCCTCCTGCGTCTTCTCGTTGCCGAGCTTGAGCGACAGGCCGACGCGCAGGTAGTGCTGACCATCGTCGGACAGCAGGTTCACCGTCATCGGATCGAGCGCGAAGAACACGGGCGGCGGAGGCGGGGGCGGGGGCGCCGGCTTGCTGCTCACGCCGTGCTTGAGCAAGAAGAAGTACATGCCTCCCGCGGCTGCGCCGGCAGCGAAGATCGCGATCAGAGCGATCAGCAAGATGCGTTTGAGCTTGCCCGATTTCGCGGGTACGTCGACGTTCTGCTGATTTGCGGTCGAGGATGCCATAACAATGCTTTGCGTAAATGCGTTAGGTTGAATTGTTCGCTAAAGCGGGCATCGGCGATAAGCCGAAAAGAAGGGACAATCGACGCCATCTCGTTCGTTTAAGGCACCGGCTCGGCGAACGCATGGCAAGCGGGCAGCAAAAATCGGACCCCAACGTGCGGGGGCGCCGTGAGCCGATGGGGCGTCCTTGCGCAAGCGGCGAGCGCTCGATTCGCCGGTGCGTCGATTCTTCCTGTGACCTCAGCCTCAACCCATCATCAGGCGAACGTATCGACGATCCCGACGGTGCGCCGCGTGCTCACCTTTACCGCGGAGACGGTATCGTCGGCCTGGCCGCCGCTCGCTCCACCGCCGCTGCCGCTGCCGCGCCGGCTCGAGCCGCCGCCTTGATTGCCCGCTTGCTGCTGGTTGGCTTGTCGCGCGAAGCCGTCGCTCACGCTCGCGCTGCCAAGCCCGAGCCCGCCGGCCTCCAAGGCGTCCCGCAGCTTCGGCAGCGCCGCTTCCACGGCTTCGCGCACCTGTTGATGCTGGGAGACGAACAACGCATGCGCATGGTTGTCGGCCACTTGCAAGACGACCTGCAGCGGACCGAGATCGGGAGGGTTCAACGTCAGCTCAGCGCTTTGCTGGTGCGCGTTGGAGAGAAACACGACCTTCTGGCTCAGCGCGTCTTCCCAATCGGGCGTGCCCACCGGCGGCGCCAGCGAAGCAACGGCGGCCGCCATGTTGGGCGAGCCCGCCGCCGCAGCGGCTTGCGCGGCGGCGCTCGCCACGCTTGCCGCCGATGCCGTCTGGGTCGCGGCCAAGGCGTCGCGCGCCGCTTCCGCGTTGTCCTTGAGCGTGGCGATGGCCGCGCCGGCGTCGCCGCCGCCCGCGAGTGCTTGCGCCGTTGCCGCCGCCGCACTGTCCGAGGAAGCGGCCGCATTGGGCAGCGCCTTCGCGGCCTGCTGGGCTGCACCGTTCACGGCTGCCGCAGCCCCGTTCTTGCCGTCGCCCGTCAAGGCAGTGACGGCCTTATAGCCGAGCGGCAACGAACCCATGCCGTTGCCGAGGTTGCCGGTGCCCGATGCCGTCGCCGTCCCGGTGTTGCCGAGCACTTGCGTACCGGAAGCGCCCGCCGCGGCGCCGGCGCCTTGCATGCCCATCTGCGCCGCCAGCGCGGCCTCGATGGCCGCGCGCACCGTTTTCGGTGTCGAGCCCGCCGCTTTACCGGTTGCGCCCGTGGCGACGGCGCTGCCGCTCGTCGCGTCGGTGCCCGAGGCGCTCGCGCCGTCGATCGCCGCGTTGCCCGCGGCGGCTTGCGCTTGCTGCTGTTGTTGCTGCGCCGCGGCTTGAGCGGCGGCGGCTGCCTGCGCTGCGGCATTGCCGGCATCGGCGGCGCTTTGGCCCTGATTCGCAGCGTCGGCGCTAGACGATGCATCGCCGTGCTTCGCACCCGAGCTCGATTGCGACGATGAAGCACTGTCGCCCGCGGCCGGCTTGGACGAGGCGTCGCTGGCCGACTGCGCCGCGTTCGCGCCGCTCGAGGCATCGCTGCCGTTGCCGCTCGCGGCATTGGCGCCGTTCGAGGCCGATTGCGAGGCGCCGGCGTCTTGCGAACCGTTGCCGGCAGCCGCGTCGCTGCGCGTCGCACTGGGCTGCGCGGCCTGCTTTTGCGAGTGGACGGTCTGCTGCAGCGTCTGCGAGAACGACGTCGCCGCCGGTGCGCTCGCGGCCGGTCCGGCGCCTAGCGCCGTGTCCGGCACAGCTGAAGGAGACCCGATGATAGAAAAGGGCGACATGAGTTTGCCTCAAAGTTCATCGACAGGGCGCAGCGCCATGCGCGCCGCCCGCCGATGCGATTCCGGTTAATTCAAATTCTGCTGACGCATGCGCAGCATCTTGGCGGCGTGCTCGTCCGCATCGCGCTGCTCGCGCCGCGCGACGACGCGCGCTTGCTCCGCCTCGCCGCGCGCTTGCAAGACTTCGTACGAGCCGAGCTTCTGTTTTTGACGCTGCCACTCGGGCTTAGCTGCTTCGACGCGCGCGGCGGCCGTGGCAAGCAAGCGGCGCTGTTGCTCGATCGCCGCATCGAGCGTATCGATGAACGCCTGAAAGTTGCGCCAGTTGCCCGCGGGCATGCCCGACTGGGCCGAAGCCGAGAAGTTCGCGTGATACTCGTCGCGATAGCGCACCAGCGATTCCAACTGCGCTTCGATATCCGCGCGTTCGCGCTGCGCGCGGCCAAGCTGCTTGGCCGCCGCATCGACGTCGTTTTGTGCGAGATCGATCAGCGTTTTGATCGGAAAATGCTTGGCCATCGCTTAGAACTCCTCATTCGAATAACGCATCGAGCATATTGAGGCTGGGCGCGAACGGCGCACATTCGCGAAAGCCCTGCTGCAAGAACGCTTCGATGCGTGGATACAGCGCGATCGCCCGGTCGAGCAGCGCATCGCGCCCGCTCGAATAGGCCCCGACGTTGATCAGGTCGCGATTGCGCTGATAACGCGACAGCATCTGCTTGAAGAGCCGCACGCGCTCCAGATGCTTCTCGTCGATGAGCGCCGTCATCGCCCGGCTGATCGAGGCTTCAATGTCGATCGCCGGATAGTGGCCGGCTTCGGCGAGCGTGCGCGACAGCACGATATGGCCGTCGAGAATCGCGCGCGCCGAATCGGCAATGGGATCTTGCTGGTCGTCGCCTTCGGTCAACACGGTATAGAAGGCCGTGATCGAGCCGCCGCCTTCGGGGCCGTTGCCCGTGCGCTCGACCAACGCGGGCAGCTTGGCGAACACCGATGGCGGATAGCCTTTGGTCGCCGGCGGCTCGCCGATCGCCAGCGCGATCTCGCGCTGCGCCATTGCGTAGCGCGTGAGCGAATCCATCAGCAGCAGCACGTGCTTGCCCTGATCACGGAAGTACTCGGCGAGCGAAGTCGCGTAGGCCGCGCCTTGCATCCGCATCAAGGGCGACACGTCGGCCGGGGCGGCCACGACGACCGCACGGGCCAGCCCGTCTTCGCCGAGGATCTGTTCGATGAATTCCTTCACTTCGCGACCGCGTTCGCCGATGAGGCCGATCACGATCACTTCGGCGCTCGTGTAGCGCGCCATGGTGCCGAGCAACACCGATTTACCGACGCCCGAGCCCGCGAACAAGCCCATGCGCTGGCCGCGCCCCACCGTGAGCAGGGCATTGATCGCGCGCACCCCGACGTCGAGCACCTCGTGGATCGGCTCGCGCTGCAGCGGGTTGATCGAGGGCGACGACAGCGGCGCGTCGGCGCCGGTATCGAGCGGCCCGAGGCCATCGAGCGGACGGCCTGACGAGTCGACGACGCGTCCCAGCATGCCCCAGCCCACCGGCAGGCGCTTCGCACCCGCGAGCGGATCGGCGAGCGGCGCGCTTTCGCGCGGATAGACGCGCGCGCCGGGCAACAGGCCCGCGACTTCGGTCGTGGGCATCAAGAAGAGACGGTCGCCGGCAAAGCCGACGACTTCGGCCTCGGCCATCGGCAGCGTGCTGCCGGGCGGCATTTCGATCAAGCACTCGGCGCCCACGGCGAGCCGCATGCCGATCGCTTCGAGCACAAGCCCGGCGGCGCGCGTGAGGCGTCCGCAGGCCGAGAGCGGCCGCGCGAGCGCGCTGCGTTCGCGCAATGCGTTCAGGCGGCTACGCCAGGCGCCCAGATGGGGATTGCTCGCGAGCGCAGGGTCGGGCGCAAAGGCAGCGCGCGAGGCGCTCGCCGCCGGCTGAGCGCCGTGCGGGCCATGAACCCTATGTGCCCCGCGAGTCCCAGCGGCATGCTCGAGCGAAGACGCAGGGGATGACGCCGGTTCGTCGTCCATCGCCTGCATGGCCCCATCCGAACCGGCTTGATATGCGTCGCACGGCATATCGCGCTCTGCCAAAGCGAGATCGTCACCGACATCGTCACCTGCCGTCGGGTCCAGGGCGCGGCGCGCTTCGGGCAGCGCCTCGGGGCTGAACGACGCCAGCGCGAGTTCGACTTCCAGCGGCGACAGGCCGCTCGCGCGCAGCGATTCGACGGTGACTTCGTTCACCATTGGCTCACCTTGCCGAGGGCGGCCGCCACGCGCTGCCAGCGCGTGCCGATGGTGGCGTCGATCTCGCCGGTGGCCGCTTGCGCACGGCAGCCGCCGCGCTCGACCGCCGGGTCGGTGCGCACGTTCCAGCCGAGCGTGTCGAGTTCGTCTTTCAGATAGGCTTCCACGATCGGCAAGTCGGCCGGATTGACGATCAATTGCGGTGCGCCGGCGAGCGCCGGCTCGGCCGCGAGGATATCTCTCGCCGCCGCCACTAGCGCGGCCGGATCGTGCGCGACGTGCTGGCGCACGACCTGCTGCGCGATGTCGAGCGCGAGGGCGACGAGCGACTCGGCCATTTCGGTCTGCGCGCCGTCGAGGGCGGCCTTGAACTCGTCGGCGAGGCTTGCCAGGCGCGCAGCTTCGGCATGCGCTTCCTGCCGGCCTTTTTCGAGTCCTTGGGCATGGCCCTGATCGAAGCCGGCCTGATAACCGATCGCCTGACCGGCCACGTGGCCCGACGCGAGCCCTTGCTGGTGCGCCGCTTGGCGCAGGCGTTGGATTTCCTGCGCGAGCCTGTTCTCGCGGACCGGATCCGGGGGAGGCGGCGGGTCGAACGAAGCCATCTCCCAGCGCTGGTACGCCGAGATAGGCTTCTTGTCCGAACGGCCCGAATCAGACATAGGCATCTTCCGCCTTTCCGCCAATGACGATCTGACCGCTTTCGGCCAAGTTGCGCACGATCTGCAGGATGCGGCGCTGTTGCGTTTCGACTTCCGAGACGCGCACCGGACCGCGTGCGTCGAGGTCTTCGGCGAGCAACTCGGCCGCGCGCTGCGACATGTTCGAGAGGAACTTCTGACGCAGTGCGGGCGGCGCGCCCTTGAGCGAAATGATGAGCGCTTCGGACTCCACTTCCTTGAGCAGCAGTTGAATCGCGCGGTCTTCGAGATCGAGCAGGTTCTCGAACACGAACATCTGGTCGATGATCTTTTGCGCAAGGTCGGCGTCGTACTGACGTACGCTTTCGAGAATCGACTCCTCGTGCATGCTCGGCATGAAGTTCAGGATTTCCGCTGCCGTCCTGATACCGCCCATCGGGCTGCGCTTGAGGTTGTCGCTGCCCGAGAGCAAGCCCGTGAGTACATCGTCGAGCTCGCGCAGCGCGGCCGGCTGAATCCCGTCCAGCGTGGCGATACGCAGCAGCACGTCGTTGCGCAGCCGGTCCGTGAAGCAGGCGGCGATTTCCGAAGCCTGATCGCGGTCCAAGTGAACGAGGATCGTCGCGATGATCTGCGGGTGCTCGTTCTTGATGAGCTCGGCCACGGCGGGCGAGTCCATCCACTTGAGCCCTTCGATGCCGCTCGTATCGCCGCCTTGCAAGATGCGATCGATCAGCACGCCGGCCTTGTCTTCGCCAAGGGCCTTGGTCAGCACCGAGCGAATGTAGTCGTTCGAATCGAGCGACATCGCCGTGTGCTGCTCCGCTTCCTTGACGAAATCCTGCAGCACGGTCTCGACTTGCTCGCGCGTGACGTTCTTGAGCGCGGCCATCGCGGCGCCGATCTTCTGCACTTCGCGCGGTGCGAGAAATTTAAACACTTCAGCGGCTTCTTCTTCGCCGATCGACATCAGCAGAAGCGCGCTCTTCGTGACCCCTTCAGCGCTCATCGGACACCCAATTCTTGACAACCGTCGCTACGATCTTCGGATCCTTGCGCGCGATGGTCCGCGCGTAATCGAGGTTCCGTTCGAACTTGTGCTTCTCGTTCTCGAAGGCGAGCAGGTTTTGTTCCATGTCGCTGTCGTGTTCCATTGCCGTCGTGATCGGCGTCGGCGAGCCGCCGTCGAGCAACACTGGCTCGCCGGGACCGTCCAGCGAACCCGACATGCCCGCGCCCTCGGCCGCGGCTTGGCCTTCGAGTCGCGGCGGGAACGCGCGCCGCATGGCGGGCTTGACCATCATCATATAAAGCGCCAGCGCCACGATGGCGATGCCAATCCATTTCGCCGCTTGGAGCGCGAGCGAGATGACCTCGGGTTGCTTCCACCACGGCAGATTGGCGAGCGGATCGGTTTCGGTCGAGAAGGTCGCATTGACGATGTTGACCGAGTCGCCGCGCTTCGCGTCGTAACCCATCGCGTCCTTCACGAGCTGGTTCACCTGCGCGAGTTTCTCCGGCGTGAGCGGCTGCATCGTTGCGTGGCCCTTGGCGTCCACCACGCGCTGATAGTTGATGATCACGGCCGCGGACATGCGCTTGATCCCGCCCTTGGCTTGCGCGACATGGCTCACGCGCTTGTCGAGCTCGTAGTTCGTCGTCGCGTCCTTGCGCTCGCTGATCGGCGTCGCGGCAGGGCCCGCGACGCTCGCACCGCTGGCGGCGACGAGCGGCGCCGAAGCCGGCTGCGGCGGCGAATTGGACAGCGCGCCGGGCACGCCCGAGGCGCCGCCTTGCGTCATGTCGGTCGCCTGGCTCGTTTGCTGGCTGCGGATCGCCGCCTGCTGCGGGTTGCCGTTCGGGCCGTAGCTCTCGGCCGTCTGCTCCACTTGCGAGAAATCGATGTCAGCGCTCACTTGCGAATGCGCGTTGCCGGCGCCGAACAGCGGAGCGAGGATCGCGTCGATGCGTTGCTGCGTGTTGCGCTCGACTTGTTGCACGTACTTGAGCTGGGTGGCGTCGAGCCCGCTGCCCGATGCGGGCTGCGTAAGCAGGGTGCCGTCCTGGTCGACGATCGTCACGTTCTTGACGGGCAGATCGCTGACGCTGGAAGCGACCATATGCGTGATCGCCGAAACTTGCCCTTCGTCGAGCATGCGGCCCGGATACAGATTGACGAGGACGGACGCCGTCGGGGCTTCCCGCTCGCGCACGAACACGGACGGCTTCGGGATGGCCAAATGCACGCGCGCCTGGCGCACGACCGAGATCGATTGAATCGTGCGTTCGAGCTCGCCCTCGAGCGCCCGTTGGTAATTGACTTGTTCGGCGAACTGGCTGATGCCGAACTTTTCGTTGTCCATCAGCTCCATGCCGACCGAGCCGCTTTTGGGTAAGCCCAGCGAGGCGAGCTTGAGCCGCGTTTCGTTGACTTGGTCGGACGGCACGAGGATGGCCGAGCCGCCTTCGGAAAATTTATAGGGCACGTTCGCTTGCTGCAGTGCAGCAATAATGCCGCCGCCGTCCTGATCGGACAGATTGCTATACAGCACGCGATAGTCGGGCGTCCGGCTCCACAGCACGAGGGCGGTGACCACGGCGATCAGCACGGCCACGGCGACGATGAGCGGGGCGCGCGGATTGCCGCGCATCTGCGAGAGCGACGACAGGCGCTGGGCGAAACCGCCGCCTAGCTCGGCGCCGCCGGCCACGCCCGCGCCGGCGCCTTGCAAGGCGCCGGCCGCGGCTGCGCCTGGCTGAGCGCTCGCGAGGCCCATGCGGGCGTCGGGGTTGATCAAAGAATTAGCCTGCGAATCCATGCGTCGGGGTTCTCCGAGATGCGGGGGTGTCGGGCCGGGGCGGCGGGGGCTTCGAACCCTGTCGGCAAAGGCGGGACACTTTCACGATTGGGATTATCCATGGCGGGTCGCAACTGAATCAGTCGAATAGAAGCGGGTTTTCCCCCTAGTTTCACGGGTTTGGCGGGAAGCCCGCTGCTATGCTCACTCTCCGTGATGGGTCGGTGCGTCGCACGTTCATGCGGCGCCTGCCTTTTGCCCCATTTTTTGGATTTGGAGAGACCATGACCGTGCCAGTCAATCCGCTCACATCGGCGCTGCAACAAATGCAGGCGATGGCCACCGAGGCGGCCGGCGAGTCGAAGGCGGCCTCGCTCGGCGAACAGTCGGGCGCGGCCACGGCCGGCAGCTTTGCTACTGCGCTCAAGAGTTCGCTCGACAAGATCAGCGACGACCAGAACAAAGCCGTCGGAGAGTCGCAGGCTTTCGAACTGGGCTCGCCGAACGTGTCGCTCAGCGACGTGATGGTGGATATGCAGAAGGCGAACATCGGGCTGCAGTTCGGCCTTCAAGTCCGTAATAAGCTCGTCGCCGCTTATAACGACATCATGCAGATGTCGATTTGAGCGTGCGGACTGCGCCGGCGCCGGCCGCGAATGGCTAAAGCTTTGGTCCCGCCCAACCGATAACCGCGATATGAGCCGCGCACGGTGCTCGACGAGCGAGCACCCCGGGCGCAGTACCGGATAGACACGACCAACAAGGAGAAGCGCCGATGTTTTCCCAAGGACACGCTGGAGCGGGCGCCTATGCGCGCGTCGGCGTCGAGACAGGGGTGATGGGCGCAAATCCGCATCGATTGATCCTCATGCTATACCAAGGCGCGCGCAAAGCCATTGCACAGGCGCGCATGCATTTGCAGCAGGGCAACATCGGCCCGCGCGGCGAGGCCATCAGTAAAGCCATCGGGATCATCGGCAGCGGCTTGCAGGCATCGCTGAATAAAGAGATCGGGGGGGACATCGCCCTTCGGCTCGACTCGCTTTATAGCTATATGACGCGGCGCTTGCTGGAGGCGAACATCGCACAAAGCGAGGCGATGTTGATTGAAGTGGACGGCTTGCTCGCGACGCTCGAGGAAGCTTGGATCGCGATCAGTCCGGAAGCAGAGCGGCTTCTGGCGCAGCAGGGGACGGCGGGCGCGCAGCGATGAATTCGAAAGCAGATTATTTTGCCCGCTATGAAGCCATTGCGGCGGTTTCGCAGCGGATGCTGTCGGCTGCACGCCGTGCACTGTGGGCCGAACTGACGGATTTGCAGGAAGAGTACCGTGTGCTCGTCGACAACCTGCTCGAGGTCGATGCGGGGATTTCACTGGACGAGCACGACCGGTTGCGCAAGTACGATTTGGTTCGCCAGATCCTGGCCGACGACGCCGCGATTCGCGACCTCGTCAACCCGAGCGTGGCGCGCCTCTCTGCTTTTTTTTCGGCGCGCCGCCCGGCCCACGTGCTCCAGGAACTGTTCGGCGCGCGTTGAGCGCGTCCGGGCAAGTCCGCCCTATTTCGCGATTCGCGGCGCATCGTCCGCGTAACGAAGGCAGATCCGAACGACGGCGCAAGGATGCGGCATGACTGGAATCGACTCTGCCCTCGCCTCGATGCTCGTGAGCCGCATCGACAGCCTGCTCGATAGCGTCGGCGCGGGTTCGCGCGCGAGTCCGGCTCAGTCCGGCGCGACGGGCCTCACGGTCGATACGCCGGCGTCGCCGGATGGGGCGGCTGGACTCGGCGATACGCCCCCGCCCGCGTCCGCGCAGGCCATCCTCTCCGAGGTCGCGCTGACCCTGGACGCCATTTCGCGTTTCGGCGGCGAGGCCACGCCCGCCCTCATCGGCGAGACGCCGATCTGGCCCGCGCCGCCCGCGATCGACACATCCGCGACAAAGGAAGGGCCGTCCACGGCCGGCGGCGAAGCAGCCTCGCCCAACGCCGGCGCCGCCTCCTCGGCATCGTCGGCCTTCGCCTCCTCTTCCTCTTCCTCGTCCGCTTCCGGTCAGCCGGGCGCCGCTTCCGGCGCGGCCGGCGTTGGCGCAGCGGCGACGGCGATGCCTGTCGACGCGCTCGCGGCGGCGCTCGAGCACACGGTCAACGAATCGGGCTTGTTCTACGAATCGCACTTGGCCCAGTGGCTGAGCGGCGGCTATTCCGCCGAGGCCTTGGCGCGCGAGCCGCAAACGCGCCTAGCCGCCGAGGCGCTGCAACTGCCGCTCGATTGGGGCGATGCGACGGCTGATTCTCAAGCCACGCCCGCCTCGGCTTGGGCGGGCGCTGGCTCCGGCGATCCGGGCGCTGGCGGGTGGGCGCTGCATGCTCTGCCACCGCAGTTGTCGTTGCCTTTTTTCGGCGCGCGGGCTCAGGCGAGCGGCGCCCCGTATCCGAATGGCGCGGCGGGCGATCATGCTTGGCGCGGCATGTCCGCCGGGGGGATGGACGATGCGAGCCTGGGCGGTGCGCGCTCGTCGGGTCTTGCGCCCGACCTGCGCTCTTCGATCGCGGCTGCGCTCCACCCGGCGACGATTCCGCTTGTGCGCCAGCAGCTCGACTTGCTTGCCACCCAGCAGTTTCGGTGGACCGGCGAGGTGTGGCCCGGTGCGAAGCTCGACTGGACGATCGAGTCCGAGCGCGAGCGCCAGCCCCGCTCGGGCGATGCGCCGGACGGTGAATCACAGCAAACCTGGCGCACTCGTGTGACGCTCGCGTTGCCGACGCTTGGCACAGTCGACGCAGATCTCGTGCTGACGGGCGCGCAGCTCGTCGTGCGGGTGCAGGCAAGCCCCGGCGGGGCGGCGCGGCTTTCATCGGGCGGGGCGGCGTTTGGACGCCGGCTGCAGGCGGCGGGGATCGAGTTGGCGGGACTGCAGATTCGCGAGATCGGTGGCGCAGCACCGGCGGCAGGCAGCGCATCGACGGCCGCCTCGGCCTATGCGCGGGCCGCGGCGGACGCACAGGCGCGCGAGACGCCGGATGACGTTTCGGATGTCGAGGTCCGCGAGGGCGCGCCGGGGGCGGGCGCGCGCGGCTCGGCCGATGCCGCGGCCAAGCGCGGCGCCGTCGCTTCCCCGATCGATCGCTTGTTCGACGACCCGTTCGAATGGAGCGGGTCATGAGCCGGCGCGAGCGACGCAAGAGCGCGGCGGCGCTCGCATACGACGCGAAGGGCGGCGACAATGCGCCGCGCGTGATTGCGAAGGGCTATGGGCTGGTTGCGGAAATGATCATTCAGCGCGCGCAGGAGGCGGGGCTATACGTCCATCGAGCCCCGGAAATGGTGTCGCTGTTGATGCAGGTCGATCTGGATTCGCGCATTCCCCCGGAGCTTTACCAGGCCGTGGCCGAACTGCTGGCTTGGCTGTATCGGCTCGAGAGCGGGGTGGCCGAAGAAGAGGCCGACGGCGAAAGTGTGTCGGCGTCGGCCTCGTCGAATACGGGCGAGACCGAGGCGCCGCTGGCCGGTAGCCCCGGTTATCCCCGGTTATCGTCCTGAAGAGCAGAACGACAGGTTTGAAAACGGTGCCGGGAAGCGTGGGGCTAGGAATCCTTCTGTTCCATATCGAACTCGATCTCCGTTTCGCGGCCGCCGGCCAGCCAGCGCCTGCTCGTATTCAGGACCTCGAGGTCCATGCCTTCCACGATTTTCCCCCTTTGCCGGAAGGCGCGGATTCGAGGACCGCTGCATGCTGCAACGACGGCTCCGCCGGCTGCGGCGCGTCGGTAGGCAGCGCCAAATCGCGGGCCGTGATTTGCGCCGCGAAACGCTTGAAGAATTCGTCGGCGACTTTGCGCACGGCCTCATGCGCTGGACTGTTGCCGTCGACGTGCAGTGCTTGCGAACGCGCCGTATAAAGCAGGGTGCTCGATGCGTCGCCGTCCGCTTCGAGCCGCAACCGAGCGCCTGGTGCGCCACCGTTGGCCGCGCCCGCCGGGGCGTCGAGCTCGAACACCAGGGTGCGCGACTGCGGCCCGCCCACTTCCGCCACGCGAATGCGCCCCTTAAAGCGCGCTGCGACCCCCTCCGCTGTGAAGTTCATCGCCAGGAAAAAACCGTTTTCGCCGTCGGCTTGAATGTCTTCGCACCCGGGAATCGACGCCCGCAGCATCGCGGCATCGGTGAGTGCTTCCCATGCCCGTTGCGGCGGCACCGGCAGCGTGTAGCTTTCCGTCAATTCCATTCGCATTGCTCCTCCTGTTAGAGGGAAGGACCGCCGCCCGCGCGCTTCGGAACGCCCGCCGACGACCGGAACTTTCATTATGTACTTTGCAGGGGCAGGGAGTTCCTCTCGTTTCAAGTCGAACAGGCCGCTTGGGCCCGGCCGCGAGCCTCGAATAAGCGTGAACAGGCGCTAGCAAGGGGGTGCAAAGAAAAACGGCATCGCGGCCGAAGCCTGCGATGCCGTTGGGGATGCAGCTCAGCGCCGATACGCCCCGTCGTCCAAGGCGTAGCCGTGCGCAGTTTCAGCGGTGTCAGTGCTTGCTGTGGGCGAGCACTGAATGCCGGCGCGAGTAGCCGAAGTAGACGACGAGCCCGATGGCGAGCCAAGCGAGGAATGCGGCCCACGTGATCCACTGCAGGTTCGCCATGAGGAAAACGCAGGCGGCCACAGCGGCGAACGGCACGACGGGCACGCCGGGGCAGCGGAACGCGCGCGGCAGGTCGGGGTGGGTGCGGCGCAGGACGAGCACGGCGATCGACACCATCGAGAAGGCGGCGAGTGTGCCGATGTTGATCAGTTCGGCCAGTACGTTCAGCGGCACGAGCGCGCCGATGAGCCCGAAAAAGATGCCGACGATCCAGGTGGTCGTAAAGGGCGTGGCGAAACGCGGATGCACGCGCGAGAGCGCTTGGGGCAGCAACCCGTCGCGCGACATGGCGAAGATGATCCGCGTTTGGCCGTAGCTCATGACGAGAATGACGGTGAGCATGCCGAGCACGGCGCCCAGGTCGATGAAACCGGCCACCCAGTTTTGCCCGGCGACTTGCAACGCATAGGACACCGGATGGGAAATGTCCGCGAAACGGGGTGAGGGCACGATGCCCGTCACGACTGCGGCCACCGCCACGTAGAGCACGGCGCAGACGGCCAGCGAGGCAATGATGCCGATCGGCAGATCGCGCTTCGGATCTTTGACCTCCTCGGCAGCCGACGAAACCGAATCGAAGCCGATGAACGCGAAGAACATCACGGCAGCGGCGCCGAACACGCCGTGCCAGCCGTTCGGCATGAACGGATGCCAGTTGACCGGCTTGACGTGGAACACACCGACCGCGATCACGGCGAGCACGACCGCGACCTTGATGGCGACCATGGCGTTATTGACGCGCGTGGACTCGCGCACGCCCACCGACAGCAGCGTCGTGATGGCCATTACCACGAGGAAAGCCGGCAAGTTGAACAGCGTCGTGGCCCCCGCGACTGCGCCGGGTGCCGCCGTCAGCGCCATCGGCAGCTTCAGCCCCATGCCCGCGAGCAACGATTGAAGATAGCCGGACCAGCCCACCGCGACAGCCGAGGTGGCCAGCCCGTACTCGAGCATCAAATCCCAGCCGATGATCCAGGCCGCCATCTCGCCGAGCGTTGCGTACGAGTAGGTGTAGATGGAGCCGGCGACCGGAATCGTCGAGGCGAACTCCGCATAGGCGAGGCCCGCCAGCGCGCATGCCACGGCTGCGATCACGAATGCGATCATCAACGCGGGGCCTGCCTGCACGGCCCCTGTGCCGGTCAGAACGAAAATCCCGGTGCCGATGATGGCGCCGATGCCAAGAAAGGTGAGATCGAGGGCGCCGAGCGCTTTTTTCAGGCCCGTGCGCTCGGCACTGGCGATCATCTGCTCGACGTTTTTCTTGCGAAATAGGGACATGGGGCGAGGGTCTCGTGGCGACCGCACCGAACTGGTGCGATTTTGCGTACGGAAAAACCCTAGATTCTAGCCGATACGGCCTTTGAAGCCCGCTGTGGTGTAAGGAATCAGAAATGTCTTAGCGGCCCAGCGCGACGCCTACCCCTCGTTGCGATGGGCAAGGAACAACGCATGCAACTTAGCCGGTCATCGCCGGGTTCAGGTCGACGAGACGGTTGCTCATCACATAGAACGTGAGCTCCGCGTTGTTCCGCAGCTTCATCTTCTCGAGCAAGCGGGCGCGGTAGACGCTGACGGTTTTCACCGAAAGCGAGAGGGCATGCGCAATGTCGGTCAGCCGTTTGCCCGAGGCCAGCATGCACAACGTCTGATATTCGCGGTCGGACAGTTTTTCGTGCGGCAACTGGTCGCTGTCGAACGAAACGTAATCGGCCAGCGCTTCGGCCAGCGCCGGGCTGACGTACTTTCGTCCACCGGCCACTTGGCGAATCGCCTCGATCATTTGCGTGGCCGTGACCGTCTTGGATAGGTACCCCGCCGCGCCGGCTTTGAGCGAGCGCACGGCGTACTGGTCCTCTCGGTACATCGAAAACATCATGACGGGCGCGCTCGGTGCGCGGCGCTTGACGCGCTTGAGCAGTTCGATGCCATTCATATCGGGCAGGGAGATGTCGAGCAGGACGATGTCGAACGGCTCGCAGTCCAAGCTCGCAAGCGCTTGCGCCCCGCTTTCCGCTTCCACGACCTCGCGAACCACGCCGTGATTGAGCAACAACTGGCGAACGCCCTGGCGGACGATCGCATGGTCGTCGACGAGCAGCATCCTGAGCGTCATCGGCGCTGCCTCGCGCGCGCGACGCGGTTCGAGCGGTGGCCGGCGTCGTCGTTGGCGTCGTGGACCACGTCGTGGACCATCGCCGCCCAAAGGAAATGTGCGCGGACGGTGGTGCCCGGCTGAGCCGCGCCCGCCGGATCCGTCGCGGGCCAAGCGCCATGCCATGGGGCCGCCGGCGACTCGTCGCGCAGCCGCGAGGCGATGCGCAGCACCCCGCCGAACGCCTCGCAGCGCGCGCGCATGCCGGGCAAGCCGAAGCCGCGCGCGGTGGCGGAGCTCGGTGCGCCGGCGCGACGCGCGCGCGGCGGCATGCCGCGGCCGTCGTCCTCGACGATCAGCGTCAAGCGTTTCGCGTCCGTTTGGATGCGCACGTCCGCGCGCGACGCTTTCGCGTGCTTCGCGACGTTGTTCAATGCTTCTTGAGCCACACGCATCACGGCGAGGGCTGCGTCCGGCGGCAGTTGGGTGAGGCGCACATCCGCGGCGCAGACGAAACTCGTGGCGAGTCCCGTGCGCTCGGCGAACTCGTGCGTCCATTGAGCGAGCGCTGCGACGATGCCGCCCTCGACGCCGGGCGCGTGCAGATCATGCACTAAGCGACGCCCCGCTTCACAGGCGGCCTCGATCGAGCGTCGCGCCAGGGCCAGCGCGGCGGCGGCCGCGGCGACGTCCTGTGCCGCCGTCAGCGCGTGCTCGACGTTGGCGAGCGCGAAACGGGCCGCGGTCAGCTCCGCGCCAAGCCCGTCATGGATCTCGCGCGCGAGATGGCGCTTGATGGATTCGCGCGTCTGCGCCAGCTCGGCGGCGAGTTCGCGCAAACGCGGGTCGCCGCCGCTCGCACCCGCTTCCGGGGCCGGCGCGACAAAGCGCGATAGGTCCAAGGTGTCGTGTTGCGCAACGGCAGGGGCCAGACGTTGATTCATCGCGAAGAGACCGTCTCGAATTTTCACGTCATCGCGTCGGAAAACGGGACGCGCCAGGTAACGCAATTTACATCTAGTAACAGGCGGGGCGGAGAAAGAACGTTTTCATTCGACCCTTCATTGGGGCGGATAATATCGCAAAATTAGGAAAAATACAGACACGGCAACCGTTTTCATGCGTCAAAAAGCCCTGATTGACAGCCTGGTGGTTTTGATCTTGTAGGAAAATTTCCTACGAGGAAATGGAGGCGATGCGCATCGACTTGTAACAAGCACCCTTGGGTCGGTCGATCGCACAAATAAAAAAACCGGAGCGCAAGCTCCGGTTCTTGTCTAGTGACACTTGTCGAAAACGAGGAAGGCGTTCGCCCCTCCGCAAGTGACGGCGCCGCCCGTACGCGCTACGCGACGTGCAACCCCTCTCGGGGCCGTTAGCCGACGAACGCTTTTTCGACGACGTAGTGCCCCGGCTCGTTATTGCTGCCTTCCTTGAAGCCGAGGCCGTCGAGCAGTTCGCGCGTGTCGCGCAGCATGTGGGGGCTGCCGCAAAGCATGACGCGATCGTTCTCGACCGAGAACGGCGGCACGTCTAGATCTTCGAACAGCTTCTTCGTATCGATGAGTTCGGTGATCCGCCCGCGGTTTTGGAACGTCTCGCGCGTGACGGTCGGATAGTAGACGAGCTTTTCGCGCACGATTTCGCCGATGTCCTCGTGGGCCGGCAGGTGTTCGGTGATGTAATCCTTGTAAGCCAGTTCATCGACGAAGCGGCAGGTGTGCGTCAACACGACTTTTTCGTAGCGGTCGTAGACGCCCGGATCCTTGATGATCGACATGAACGGCGCGAGGCCGGTGCCGGTCGACAGCAGCCAGAGCGTCTTGCCCGGCAGCAGGTTGTCGGCCATCAGCGTGCCCGTCGGCTTCTTGCCGATCAGCACTTGGTCGCCGACCTTCAGGTGTTGCAGGCGCGAGGTGAGCGGGCCGTCGGGCACCTTGATGCTCAGGAATTCGAGGTTTTCCTCGTAATTGGCGCTTGCCATGCTGTAGGCGCGGATCAGCGGCTTGCCGTCGACTTCCAGTCCCACCATCGTGAATTGGCCGTTTTCGAATCGAAACGACGAATCGCGCGTGCAGGTGAAGCTAAAGAGCGTATCGGTCCAGTGGTGGACGGAAAGGACGGTTTGCGGGTTCAGATTGCTCATGGCTACAGTGAAAATGCGAAGAGGTGGGCACCAAAGCGCTCGGCGCACGAGCGCTCCGGCCATCGGGCGGGGCGCGCGAAGGGCTGTCGCGATGCGTCGCAAGACGTGAAAGGTCGCTATTTTAACGCGCCTGCCGCACGCTCGTGGGGGAGGGTTCTATGTCGATTCGGCATGCCCATATAACCGCGGCAAGGGGGTGCTTGGGCACGACATCGCCCCGCAACCGCACGCGCAGCGCCGCTTGGCGCTTGCCCGCGCAGGGCGAATCACCGTTCTGCGACGAGTTTCGCGCCGAGTCCGACGAGCGCGGCGCCGCACAGTGCGTCAATCGGCCGCCGCAGCTTGCGATAGCCGCGCTGCGTGCGCTCGAGCGCAGCAGCTTCAGTCCGAAATAGACGAGATGGCCTTTACTTTGTCTCAATGGCTCAGTTCCAGCCGCGCGATATAGGGCAAATGGTCCGACAGCCATGCCGTATCCTGAGTAGGTTGCACGCACGCGACGGGACGCAGGCCACGCACGAACATTTTGTCGAGCGCGAGCGCCGGCGAGAATGCAGGGAACGTGCGCGCCGGCTGGCCCAGCAGCGTCGCGACCTCAACGAGGCCATGCTCGCCGAACAGCGGAACGGAATCGTTGCGCCAGTCGTTGAAGTCCCCTGCAAGCACGAGCGGCCCGGTGGGCGCCTCGCGGGCGATCCAATGAGCAATCCAATGCATTTGCCGTAGCCGTGCCGAGCGCGTGAGCGCGAGATGCGCGCATAGCAGCGTCACCGTTTGGCCCGCGAAGGCCGCGCGGGCGACGAGCAGCCCCCGCTTCTCGAACCGGTGCGCGGAGATGTCCCAACGCCCGCCGAGATCGAGCGGATGCGGCGAGAGGATGGCATTGCCGTGGCGCCATGAGGGCTTGAACACGTTCGGCCCGAGGGCGATCTCGAGGTCGAGCGCATGCGCGATTTCAGTCGCTTGGCACTCCCAGACGTCGGCGAGCGGCTCATGCACGGGCGCGCCGAAGCTTGTCGCGAGCACGGGGCCGGGCATGCGCCGAGCCATCGCCTCTTGCAGGAAGTAGACGTCCGCCTGCGTCGATTCGACCCAGCGCTGCATCGCCTTCCACGCGGTGAAGCCAAGCGGCGAGCGGCCCTTGTGCAGATTCCAACTGACAGCGACGAGCTCCTTCTTCTGTGGGGCTGCCTCACCTATGTGCATGAGTTCTTCCGGGTTTCGCATGCCGCATTGCTTCCGCTTGTTCCAACCGTTAATGAGACTCGACGCTCGCACGCACGCGGTAGACGAGCGTCGGATTCTTGTCGATCAGCGTCCAAGCCGCCCACTCGCCCATGGGGATCAGCAAGCCGGGATGGCTCGCGCTCACGCGCCGGGGCTGGGGCGGTAGGGCGCAGCCTTCGGGCGTCGACGGGGCCGTATCGTCTTCGATCGTCTCGTTCGCCTCGATCGAGAGCGTGACGCCGTTCACATCGGCCGCAATCGGAGAGATGGAGATCGTTCGTGCAAGATCAATGCCGCCGGCGGGGTTCTCCTTGCAGCCGACGCGGTGCGTGACTTCGTGGTGATGGGTGGCGCTAAAGCCCTGACCGAGCGTGGTGGCCGACTCGAACGTATCGATCGTTTGCCCGTCGCGCACAACTTCGAGCCGCCACTGCACGATGGGCGGATTGTCATCGCCCGTCGCCGCGCCGCCCGATGCCCCGGTGGCGCCCGGAGAAGGAACCGCATCGCCCGCAGCCATCGCGCCGTTCGTGGAAAGGGCACCGATTAGCGCGAGCGCCGCAACAACGGCGACGACACCGGCCGTTGCACCGCCGAAGCAGGTCGCAATGCGGGTGACACGTCTCATCGAACTTCTCTCCTTACCGCAGACCAATGACGCGGTGCGGGACGACAAGCGCCCATCTTACGCCTAACGAGGCGCTCGGCCCACGCGGGTAGCGGGCTCGCGCATCGCCCTTTGCGCGGCATGGCGAACCCACTTTGCGCGTGTTAGCAGCACGCGAGCGGCGCTGCTGGCTTTTCGCATGGAATTTGCCTGAGTACACTGAAACGACGATGAAGCGAACGATGCGCCGCCCCAAGGCCGGACGCAGGCAGGACACCAGCAATCGGCGGGGCGCGCTCGGCGGCAGCATATGAGGTGAGCGATGACGACGGCCATGGTGAAGCAGGAAATTGCAGTGGCGTCGTTCAGCAAAGTCTACGATCTGGACAGGGTCGAGGCTGCGCTGAGCGACTTGGGCGAAGGTGCGAGCGAGGCGCTGCGCGCGACCTACGAGAAAATGCTCAAAATCGGCAACTTGCGCTTTTGCGTGAAGCCGAACCGAATGCCCGCGATCGATGCGTTGGTCGATGCGCTGCCCAATTTCGCCGATCCCTTGGAAGACGTGCGCCGCCAGGTCGCGCTGTGCGTCGAAACGGAGGACAGGCTCGAACTGATGCCGATCCTCTTGCTCGGCGATCCGGGCATCGGCAAGACGCACTTTGCCAAGGCGCTCGCCCGTCTGCTCGGCACGTCGCACCAGTACGTCGCGATGAGCTCGCTGACTGCGGGCTGGATTCTGTCGGGCGCTTCCTCGCAATGGAAGAACGCCAAACCCGGCAAAGTCTTCGAAACGCTCGTCAACGGCAGCTATGCGAACCCTGTCATCGTCGTCGACGAAATCGACAAGGCGAGCGGCGATTCCCAATACGATCCGCTCGGCGCGCTCTACGCGCTGCTCGAGCACGAGACCGCGCAGACCTTCATCGACGAATTCGCCGAAGTGCCGATCAACGCGGGCCAGGTTATCTGGATCGCGACGGCCAACGACGAGCGCACCATCCCCGCGCCTATTCTCAGCCGGATGAGCATCTACGAGATCGCTCCGCCCGATCGCGACGGCGCGCGCCGCATCGCACAGACGATCTACGAGGAAGTGCGCGGGGCGCACAACTGGGGGCAGCGTTTTCCGGCCGAACTCGGCGAGGATGCCCTCGAGGCGCTCTCGCGCGCCTCGCCGCGCGACATGCGCCGCGCGATCTTGCACGCGTTCGGCACGGCGCGTGTCGATGGCCGCGACGCCGTGCGCGCCGACGACATCCGCCCGGAACGCGGCGCGCGCCGCCGCCCCATCGGTTTTTGACGACGCTGCGGCCGCTAGTGCGCGGATCGGGCCGGACAATCGGCTCGCTTGCGCGCTGCGTCGTACAATTGGCCTCAGGTGTCCGCGCCGCGCTGCTTGCTGCGCGCCGCGCGATGCGAGACTGGGCGGTCCAGGCGTCATGAGCGCGCTCGCGACGAAGTCCCACCGAAGTAGCACGCGCATGGAGAAGCGCGCCCGAACGGGCCGCGACGACAAACATGGATGAGATCGAATGTGTGGTGATCGGCGCTGGCGTGGTCGGTCTCGCGGTGGCGCGTGCCCTGGCCGAGCGCGGGCGCGAGGTGATCGTGCTCGAAGCGACCGAAGCGATCGGCACCGGCACGAGTTCGCGTAACAGCGAGGTCATACACGCGGGGCTCTATTACCCGCGCGGCTCGCTGAAGGCGACGCTGTGCGTGCGCGGCCGCGAAATGCTCTATGACTATTGCGCGGCGCGCGGCGTGCCGCACCAGCGCTGCGGCAAGCTGCTCGTTGCGACGGCCCGCAATCAATTGCCGCAGCTCGCGGCGATCGAAGCGCGCGGCAAGGAAAACGGCGTGCTCGATCTGATGCGCTTGAGCGGCGCTGACGCCCAGGAGCTCGAACCGGCCTTGCAGTGCGAGGCCGCCGTGTTTTCTCCGCAAACGGGCATCGTCGACAGCCATCAACTGCTGCTAGCCTTGCAAGGCGACGCCGAGCGCAGCGGCGGCGTCTGCGCTTTCCATTCGCCGGTCGAATCGGTTCAAGCGCGAGCCGGCCGCTTCATCGTGACGGTGGGCGGTCAATCCCCCGCCACGCTCTCTGCCGCTTGTGTGATCAATAGCGCGGGGCTGCACGCGAACGCGTTGGCGCGCAAGATTCTCGGCCTCGATGCCCGGCATGTGCCTCCGCTTTACCTGGCGCGCGGCAGCTATTTCAGCATCTCGGGGCGCGCGCCATTCTCTCGGCTCATTTATCCGATGCCGAACGAAGCCGGGCTGGGCGTCCACCTGACGCTCGACCTGGGCGGACAGGCGCGCTTCGGCCCCGATGTCGAATGGGTCGATACGATCAACTACGACGTCGATCCGCGTCGCGCCGACGCCTTCTACTCGGCCATCCGCGAGTACTGGCCCGCGTTGCCCGACGATGCGTTGCAGCCCGCCTATGCCGGAATTCGTCCGAAGCTGTCGGGGCCGGGCGAGCCGGCTGCCGATTTTGTGATTCAGGGCCCTGCTGCCCATGGCGTGCGCGGGCTCGTCAACTTGTTCGGCATCGAATCGCCGGGTTTGACGGCGTCGTTGGCCATCGCACAGCGAGTATGCGAACTCGTAGGCCGCGCGTGAGCGCCTGCGCGCAAAAGAAGAGAAGAAGCGAAGCAGAGAACGAGATGAGGCCGGCGGGAAAATAGTGAGCCATCGTTGAAACGCCGAGACGGGCGCGGCGACGATAGCGCGAATGCGGCAAGCTGACGCAATTATCCTCGACATAGGACGAACGAGGGGTGCGCAGAGCGCACTTCGTTGCTATGCTTGCCCTCTGCTGCCGCAGAGCAGCGATGAGCCCGCCCCACAAATAGGAGAGTCCCCATGAAATCGTCCCGCCGCACGTTTCTGATCACGTCCCTGGGCGCCGCTTCCGCACTGGCGCTCGGTTCGCGCCAGGCATTGGCAGCCGATACGCCGAAGGTTTCCGAAGACGACGCCACCGCCAAAGCGCTCGGCTACAAGATGGATGCCACCAAGGTAGACAAGGCGAAATTCTCGAAGTACGCGGCAGGGCAGGAATGCAGCAACTGCCAATTCTTCCAAGGCAAACCCACCGACGCATTTGCGCCGTGCCCGATGTTCGGCGGCAAGCAAGTGGCCGGCAAGGGCTGGTGCAACGCCTATTCGAAGAAGGCGTAATTCGCGTCCAAAACGTCCAAAGCTTCCGAAACGACATGGCGCGGCTCGAGCCCCTCTAACAACCGCCGCGCCTTTCGAACGCTTCAATTCCCAACGCTTCGATTCCCTCACAGCACCGACGAAAGAAACGAGAGCGTGCGCCCGTGCGCGAGCGCCGAGGCAGGCTGATCGTAGGCAGCGCGATCCGAGCAGTTGAAACCGTGGCCGACGCCCGGATAGTCGAAGAACTGCACGCCCGCGTGGCTCGCCAAGCGTGCTTTGACTTGAGCCACCGCGGTTTGCGGAATCGACGGATCGTGCTCCGCGTAGTGAAACAGCATCGGCACGCGAATGTGATCGGCTTGGTCCAGCTTGTTTTGAATGCCTCCGCCGTAATAGGCGACGGCCGCGTCGACGCTGCCGCGCGCGGCCATCAAGTACGCCAATTGTCCGCCGAAGCAGAATCCAACCGCTGCGATCTTGCCGCTGGTTTCGGGTAGCGCGCGCAGTGTGGCCGCGGCGGCTCCGAGGTCCTCGGCGCTCCGATCGGCGTCGATGCGCTTGAGCAGAGCCAACGCCTTGTCGCGGTCCGCGCCTTCATAGCCCAGTTCCACGCGCCGCTCTTCGCGCCAAAAGAGGTCGGGCGCGAGCGCCACATAGCCTGCCATCGCGTATTGTTCCGCGACGGACCGGATATGCGCATTCACGCCGAAAATCTCTTGCACGATGATGACGCCGGGGCCCTTGCCGGCCCTTGGCAACGCCAAATAGCCGTCGTAGCGTTCGCCGCCGCCGGCGTCGATTTCGATCCATCGAGTACTCACGCTCATTGGCAACCTCAATCTCGTAGTCGTTGGGCTCGCCAGTTTGGCACCGAATCGGTTCGTTCGCTGGACGGCTCGCCGATCGCCCCCGCAAGCCGCGCCACGGTGCGCCGCATTAGGGCAAGTTTCTCAGGCGCCCGCAGTGGAATAAACAGTCTATCCAGCGACCACGGTCAATGACGTTTCTATGTCGAGCCAGACGTTATTTTTGATCCCAATCAATAGCTTGGAACGATTTCGCCCGTATTGCCAAGCCGCTCGCGGTACACTGCGCAAGCTTGCCTCCCTCTCGAAAACCCGCATGCACGTTGCGTTTCGGGGCGGCGACTTCGCTTTCACCGGGCCTTTTTTGCGATGGGCGCTATTAGTACTCTTCCCACTTTCTCAAAAAAGTCCCCAACTTTAATTTGTTGCCCTACACTTGCGCGCAGCACGAAGGCGCGGCTTGTCACAAACAGGTCGGCTCGCGTGTCAGACCAAGTGCATGACGATGCATCCGGCGTAATTGCCTCCCTTCGACACTGACAAGAGGAAGGCGGGGAATAGGGCGATCACGTCGTTTTTGGGACCGAAACCGGAGACTTACATGAATATCAAGATGCAAAAGCTGTTGCCGATCAGCGCGGCTGCAATGTTGTTCGCGACGATGGCAACGAGCGCCGTGGCAGACCAAGTCGTCAAGATCGGTCACGTCGCGCCGCTGACAGGCCAAATCGCTCACCTCGGCAAGGACAACGAAAACGGCGCACGTTTGGCCGTAGAAGAAATCAATAAGAAGGGCCTGACGATCGGCGGCCAGAAGATCACGCTGGAACTGGACGCGCAAGACGACGCGGCCGACCCGCGCCAGGCTACGCAAGTTGCGCAGAAGCTCGTCGACGACAAGGTCGTCGCCGTGGTTGGCCACTTGAACTCCGGTACGTCGATCCCGGCTTCGAAGATCTACAGCGATGCCGGCATCGTGCAGATCTCGCCCTCGGCAACGAACCCGCAATACACGCTGCAAGGCTTCAAGACGACGTTCCGCGTCGTGGCGACCGATGCGCAGCAAGGCCCGGCTCTCGCAAACTACGCAGCCGACCAGCTCAAGCTGAAGCGGGTTGCTGTCGTCGACGACGCGACCGCTTACGGTCAAGGCTTGGCGAACGAATTCGAAAAGAAGGCGAAGGCGCTCGGCATGACGGTGCTTTCGCATGACGCGACGAACGACAAGGCTACCGACTTCCGCGCGATTCTGACGAAGATCAAGGGTGAAAACCCCGACGCGATCATGTACGGCGGCATGGACGCCACGGGCGGCCCGTTCGCGAAGCAAGCGCGCCAGCTCGGCATCAAGGCCAGGATCCTGGCGGGCGACGGTGTCTGTACCGACCAGTTGGCGACGCTTGCCGGCGACGCGACCGACAACGTCGTGTGCTCGGAAGCGGGCCGCTCGCTCGAGAAGATGGGCAAGGCCGGCGAAGAGTTCCAGGCCAAGTTCAAGGCTCGTTTCGGCGTGCCGATCCAGATCTACGCGCCGTTCACGTATGACGCCGTGTACATCATCGTCGACGCGATGAAGCGTGCGCAATCGACGGATCCGGCGAAGATCCTGGCTGCCATGCCTTCGACGGACTACAAGGGCGTGATCGGCGAGACGACGTTCGACGCGCACGGCGACTTGAAGCACGGCGTGATCTCGCTGTACCACTACAAGGACGGCAAGAAGACGCTGCTGAACGAAGTGGCGATGTAATCGACCGGCTCCGGCCGGACCCTTCGAGGATGGCGGGCCGCGTGGCGGCCGGCTTTCCTCGGCAGGAAAAGAAGGGCGCGTACGCGGTGGCGGACGCGCCTTTCTTTTTGGTGTTTTTCTTGAGTTGGGCGCACCCCGTATCGCCAGGCCACGACGTGCCGCCTCGCTGCAAAAGCCTGGCGGCGCTCAAACGCCAAGCCGTTTGAGGACGCGTGGCCCGATGAGGGCGACGAGGGCGGCGCACAGCGCCACGACCGAGAGCCCGATGGAGAGATTGGTGGCCTGAGCGACGCCGCCAATCACGACCGGCCCGAACAACAAGCCGACATAGGCGATGCTCGCCACGTGCGCGAGCCCTTCCGCCGCATGAATGCCTTTGATGCGCATGGCGGCGGCGAACAGCACCGGCATCATGTTCGCGAGCCCGAGGCCCATCATCGCGAAGCCGATCAGGGCGGTGACCGAAAACGGCAAAACGAGGGCGCCGACCATGCCGGCACAAGCGAGCGAGGCGCTCGCCAGCACGAGCTGCACGGCGCCCACGCGTGCGCGCACGGCATCGCCTGCGAATCGCCCGGCAGCCATCGCGCCCGTGAACGCCGCATACCCGGCGCTGGCAAAAGCTGGCGTCGATCGGACGACGTCGCGCATATAGACGGCCGCCCAGTCGTACATGGCGCCTTCTGCGATCAGCGCGATGAGCGCCACGGCCCCGAGTGCCCAAAGCACGGGCGAGCGCCAGCGGCTCGAGCGCGCATTGCCGTGATGGCTTTCGGCAGGGGGAACATGCGGCAGCACGGCCGGACAGGCGATCGCGAGCACGGCAACGCTGACCAGCGCGGCGAGCAGCATGTGCAACGCGCTTGCCATGCCGTGCGCCAGGGCCAGGCCGCCGGCCCCGGCGCCGATCATGCCGCCGATGCTGAACATGCCATGCAGCGAGGACATGATGGGCCGCCCCAGTGCCTGCTCGACGGCGCCGGCCTCTGCGTTCATCGCCACATCCATGGTCGCCATGCCGGCGCCGAACGCGGCGAGCACGGGCAGGAGAATCGAATACGTGGGTACGACCAGAATCAACGCCATACTGGCGGACATGACGAGGCCGCCGACGAGACACGCCCGGCGAGTACCGACGCGTGCAATCCATTTCGCATTGGTGAGGGTGGCCGCGATCGAGCCCCCGGTGAGAACGAACAAGGCGAGCGAAAGCGCCGCGGGATCGAGGCGGAACTTGTCTCGCACGGTGGGGACATGCACGCCCCACGACGCGAAGGCCATGCCGGCGATAAAAAACAGCGCCATCGTCGCGTAGCGCGCACGCTGGCGGTGAGCGGCGGAGAGAGGGCGCGATTGCGACGAAATGGTTTGCGACACGGACGGAGAGCGTTGGTCTAAATGTTGATCTAAAAAGGGCGAGAACGTGCGCGGTCCGGTGAAGCAGACGACGCCCGCGAACGCTAAGATGCTTGCAAGGATCCGATTCTATCGGACGCCCTGGCGCCTCGCTGCCAGGCCACACGCACAGAGACCAAATGGGACCCGCATCATGCATATTTCTGCGCACGCGCCGCTACATTTATTGCACCGCAAGTCCACGGGCGCTTTGGCCACGCATTCGCGTGATCCGCTCGGCTACCCGTATCCGACGGCGCTGCCTTTTGCACCCGATGCGCAGCACCGTCCGATGGTGCTGGTGAGCCGCTTGGCCGAGCATGCGCGCAACTTGGAGGCCGACTTGCGGGCGGGCTTTCTCGTCGTCGACGCGCCGGACGACGACGTGCTCAACGGCGAGCGGTTAACGTTGCTGGGTCAATTCGAGGCGTGCGGCCTCGAGCCCTCGCTCGTGCGGCGGTACCTACGCTATCACCCCGATGCGGAACGCTATCTCGCGCTAGGGGACTTTTCGTTTCGCGTGCTCGAAATCGAGCGAATGCGATACATCGGCGGATTCGGCGCGATGGGTTGGCTCAATGCGGAAGAACTGGACCCGTTAGCGCCGTTGGACGACGAAGACGAAACCACGCTGATCGAATACGTCGAGCGGCGCATTAGTCGCGCAAGGTTGGTCCGAGTGGCAGGCGTGGACCGATACGGCGCCGATTTAAAGGTGGATGGTGAACGTCTGCGCTACGCGTTCGATGGTGCGAAAACCGATATGGCTGAACTGGAGCAAGCGCTAGCAAAGTGCGTGGCCGATCACGCCAAATAGCTGCCCGGTTTTTCCTGATAGGGAAAACGACGACATCCGCTGTGCCGGCCGGCCTCATGCGCGCCTGCGCCCGGCCTGGTGCAGCATCCTTTCATTTCATGAAAACTTCTCGCGATTTATGCGATAGCCGTTTCACCAATTGAAAGATGGCATCCGCAATGGTTGTCCCCGACTAAAATATGAGATGACACGCACATTGGGAAAATCGAGATGTGGCTGAGCGATGGCCAATGAGCGAAACAAATCAATGAGAACCTTTTTTTGAATGATGGTCTTTTCGGGCTTTTCGTTTGCTCGTCTTTTGTGCTAATCTCGCTCCCGAAATATCCGAGGCACCATGCATTCAGATGGCAATACCCGGCAGGAGATCGGCGCCATTTATCGAAACCACAAGGGAACGTATGTCTTCTTACAAGGAACTTCTCGCTCAACGAGAGAAGCTGGAGAAGCAGATCGAAGAGGCCAAGGCGAAGGAATACGCCGAAGTGCTGAACGAGATCAAACAAAAAATGGGTGACTATGGCATTACGCTCGCCGAACTCGGCGGTGGCCGTGGCAAGTTCGGCAAGGCTGGTCGTGCCCGCGCCGGTGTGGCGCCCAAGTATCGCGATCCCGCCAGCGGCAGCACGTGGTCGGGCCGCGGCAAGCCGCCCCGGTGGATTGCCGGCCAGGATCGCGAGCAGTTTCTGATTAAGTAACTATCGGAAATAAACTGTTCGGATAGGCTGTTCGGATTGAAGTCGGCGTCTATGCGCCGGCGCGATTGGTGGTGCAGCTCAAAAAGAACCGCGTAACCCTTCGGGTTCGCGGTTTTATTCGTCTAACGGATCGATTTTCGAGAATACGTACCTATCCGCTTTGCGGCGGCCGTCCGCTGCGCATGCGAGTTGGAATAAGAATGGGTCGCGTTCTCATAACATCCTGATTTCAAAGAAAAAAGGCGTCACCTCTCACGGCGTGGGCGGCCGGCGCTTGGTAGAATCGCGGTAAGCCACGCGTTTTTGCCATCCTCTTCCGATGCATCCCCATACTGCCGAATTCGAATCTGTTGAGAAGCACGCTGTCGCGCGCAAAAGCACGTTTGTCAGCGTGGCGCTGAACCTTGTGCTGATGACCTTGCAGGTCGCGATCGGCGTTTTCGCCCATTCTCAGGCGTTGATCGCCGACGGTGTCCATTCGCTCGCCGATCTGATTTCCGATTTCATCGTCCTCATCGCGAACCGAGCCAGCGCCGAGAAGCCCGATGCCGATCACAACTACGGACATCGCCGCTACGAGACCGTGGCCTCGCTCTTTCTTGGGGCGCTGCTCGTCACCGTGGGTGTCGGCATGCTCTGGCGCGCCGGCACGCGTTTGGCGAGCATGGACAACATCCCGGCTGTGCATGTCAGTGCGCTGGTCGTGGCCGTCCTCGTCCTCGTATCGAAGGAGGGTCTCTTTCGGTACATGCTGCGTCAAGCCGAGCGCGTGCGCTCGGCCATGTTGATCGCGAACGCCTGGCACGCGCGCTCCGATGCGGCCTCTTCCCTTGTCGTGGCGCTCGGCATCGTCGGCAGCCTGTTCGGCGTGCGGCTGCTCGATCCGATCGCGGCTGCGATCGTCGGTTTCCTGGTCGCGCGCATGGGCTGGGTATTCGGGTGGGATGCCCTGCAGGATCTATCCGACCGAGCGCTCGACGAGACCGCGACGGACGATATCCGCAAGTTGCTGATGACCACCGCCGGCGTGCGCGACGTGCACGAGCTGCGCACGCGCAAGATGGGCGATCTCGCGCTCGTCGACGCGCATATCTTGGTCGACCCGCTGATCTCCGTGTCCGAGGGCCACTACATCGCCGAATCGGCGCGCACGCGCGTCATGACCGACAAGCGCGTGCTCGATGCGTTGATCCACGTCGACCCGGAGAACGACGCACTTGCGCGTCCCCCCGCGCGCCTGCCGACGCGGGTGGCCGTTGCGGCGCTCGTCGATGCCGAACTCGCAAAACACGGGCTGCGTGCCGCGAGCCTAAATGTGCATTATCTGAGCACTGGGCTCGACGTCGACATCACCTTGCCGGCCGACGCCATGGCCGACCGCGAGCACGATGCCGAGCTGATCGGACGCATCGATCTCGCGCACATCAAATCACGGCTGGGAGCGCGCAACGTGACGGTGCAGCGGCAGCTCGCACCGGCTACCGCGCGGGCTTCCGGGCACGCCTAGGCGCGCAATGAGGGGCGACTAGCCGGTACCGCAGGCTCAAAGCGGCAACTGCGTATCGAATTTGATTTCGCGTAGCACCACGCTCGTGCGGACTTGAGCAACGGCAGGGATTTTGAAGATGCGTTCATGCAAGAACGCGTCGTAGGCTTTGATGTCGGGCGCGACGATCTTGAGGATGTAATCGGCCTCACCCGTGGTGCTATAGCATTCGGTCACTTCCGGGCAGGTGGAGATTTCACGCTCGAATTGCTCGACACCGCCCTCGGTATGGCGCGTGAGATGGATATGCGCCAGGGCGCAAACATGCAGCCCGAGTTTTTCGCGATCGAGCAGCGCCGTATAGCGCTGGATCACGCCCGATTGCTCCATGTCCTTGATGCGCCGCCAGCACGGCGTGCTCGACAACCCGACTTGCTCCGATATTTCCTGCACGGAACGCCGGGCGTCGAGCTGCAATAGGCGCAGGATTTTCTGCGAAAACGTATCGAGTGTCATCCGCGCCTCCCTTTCCGACAGCCATTTCGCTTGATATTAGTGGCGGACGAAATAAAAGGCAATCGAACGGCGTTAGTGCGAGGGATTTTCCCTAATTCGGCGGGCTCTCCGCGTCGTTTTGTTCTATGCCCGTCTTATCGGCCTCCGCGCTGCGCGCTTGCGCCTCCGCGGCGGCGGCCGACGCCATCTGCCAACCGCGCAAGTCCTTGAGCATGTTGCAGAACAGCGCGCCTTGTTCGATGGCGTCGTCGAGCGCCACGTGCGTGTGCGGATGATCGTCGAACCAATGTTTCGGCATGCGCGGCTTGATGCATTTGCGATAGGGCAGGCCTGTCATCGCGAACGCAAGTGTCTTGATATCGAGCGCCGACCACGAGAACGGGCAACGCCCGGTAAAGCGCATCATGTACCAAAACATGAAGGTGAAATCGAAGCCGGCCGGCATACCGACGAACACGGGCTTGCCGGGCAACGCTTCCACCCATTCCACGTAGGCGAGCAAGGCTTGCTCGGGGCTGCGCAGGTCGGAGCGGCAGGCGGCCCACGCTTGGGGCTGTGTTTTCCACCACGCTTCCTGCACCGGGTGCGGTTTCGCGCCGGGCAGCGTTTCGAGGTTGGCCGAGAACGTGCCGACTAATTGCTTATCGGCCGTATACGCCGCCGATGCGAAGCTGAGCATCGAATGCGGGCCGGGAATCGGGCCATCGGCCTCGATGTCGGTGCTGACATAGATTTCTTCGGTCACGCGCTTACTCCGTCCGCGACATAGGGATTCGTTCGCCGCTCGGCGCCGAACGTGGACGTAGGGCCGTGGCCGGGAACGAACGTGATGTCGTCGCCGAGCGGCCAGAGCTTGGTCCGGATCGAATGAATGAGATCTGCATGGTTGCCGCGCGGAAAATCCGTTCGACCGATAGAACCGGCGAAGAGCACATCGCCGACGAGCGCCACGCGATGTTTTTCGCTCACGAACACGACGTGCCCGGGGGTATGCCCCGGACAGTGATAGACGTCGAGCGTTTCTTCGCCGAACTTCACGGTGTCGCCATCGGCTAGCCAGCGATCGGGCTCGAAGGCCTGCGCCGCTGGAAAGCCAAAACGCGCGCTTTGCTGGGGCAACTGCTCGATCCAAAACCGCTCGTCGGGATGCGGGCCTTCGATGGGCACGCCGTAGTGACTGGCCAGGGCCTTGGCGCCGGCGCAGTGATCGACGTGACCGTGCGTGAGGAGAATCTTCTCGACGGTGACGCCGTTCTCGGTGACGGCGCGCTCGATCAGCTCGAGATCGCCCCCCGGGTCGACGATGGCGGCCCGCTGCGTGGCTTCGCAGACAAGGAGCGAGCAGTTCTGTTGGAAAGGTGTGACAGGGATGACGAAGACCTTCATCTGAATTAGCGCAGGCAGCAAAACAATGATGGTACCAGCCGGCTTGGGGGCGTGCGCCTAGCCGCTTGGCCGATTCCCAATGTGCATTATTGCGCCCATAGGGAGAATCAATGACCGGCGATGCCCAGCGCCCAGGATTGCCTCGATTTCCTGCTATAATGCGTCAGCACTTCGCGCAGGGAGAGTCCTGCGCTGCTCTACGAGCGATACCGGCTCTTGTTGAACTAGCTCATGCCGGTCGCTGTCAATTGAAGTCCGAAGTCGCGGTTTAGCGGCTTCGTTTCTGTGTCGATGTAGTTCGACGCACACGTCTTACTCAGCCAGGCGCCGCGCGCCTGATGCGGCCATCGGCCGTTCCGCTGGGTAGGCCTACGCCGCCGTTCCTCGTGCTTTCGGGCGCGCAAGAACGTGGTAGCCATGTTCGATGGCGGCGTGTGGGGTCTGGTCAAGCTGACGGGGACAGCTGTACCAGACGTGAACACCAACCGGGCTGTATGCGGTCGAAAGCGACCGCAGCCAAGTGCCATGCTGCTGCACACGTTCGAAGCGTGGGCGCTGTGTCGTGCTTGATCGCCCGAGCCGTTCCGCGATGTGAAACATTGCGCGCGCGTCGGCTCGACAGATTGGCTAAAACGTCATATGAAACATCGATTTCGTCGATCGCTGGGGATGCTTTTTGTCGCCAGCGCCTTTACGGGCTGCGCGGTGCAGCCCACGACGCAAACCAGTCGCGCAAGCGCTGTTCCTGCCGTGGCTCAGGCGGCCAACGCCCCCGTTGCATTTGGGGGCGCATCGGCGGTGCCGGCTGCGCACGACAAGTCGCTTGCGGATGCGCAGCCTATCGACGAGAACGCACCCGACGTATCCGATTTCAAGCAGGTGGGTCGCGCGTCGTGGTATGGCGGGCACTTCGTGGGCCGGAAGACGGCCAGCGGCGAGCGCTACGACATGAACGCGATGACGGCTGCGCACAAGACACTGCCGCTCGCTGCGTATGTGCGGGTGACGAATACGTCGAATCATAAGTCCGTCGTCGTGAAGATCAACGATCGCGGGCCGTACGTTCGTGGGCGCATCATCGATTTGTCCTACGCGGCGGCGAAGATGTTGGGCTTGCAGCATGTGGGCACGGGGCGCGTGAAGATCGAAGGTTTGTCGCAGGAAGAAGCGCGTGCTGAGCGGGCCGAAGTGTTGGCGAGCAATGTGTCGAAGGACGGAGGGAACTGAGCGAAGGGTGCCGGTTCGGCTGTTCCATCGCTCTCTTGTTGTTTGGAAGGCGGCGCCCGATGGGGCGCCGTTTTTGTTTAGGTGAGATTATTCAGGAGTACTAACTAAGATGCATGCGGTGATTAGGTGCGTGATGCTGAAAGGTGAGGTTTATCAGGAGTACTAATTTTCTCTTGGAAAGAAGCATCGATGTCCACCTGTCAGGCTGCTCACTCATGCTGAGTGGGTCGTTGACGCGTGAGTTCGTCTGAAAATCTTTCGCTTTCCGCCCGTTCGCGGTGAGTACGTGTTCAATCACCCGCTTGTACTTTGAGCGAGTGAGCACGTCGTGAACTACCCCTGCCTCCCGCGCGCGTCATTCGGCCCACTGCCGTCTCAAAGGAAGCGCGCCATCCGCTTGAAGTTCGGCGAGCGGCGCGAGCATGCCGAGCAACTCGAGGATCTGCTGCTGCCGCAGCGCGTCGATATCGATCTCATCGAAGGGCAATCCGATCCGCAAGGCAAGTTGGCGGGCATCCGCGGTGAGCGCTTCGAACCGCTGGTTGTCAACTTCTTCAAGAACAAGAAGTAAGAAAGCGAGAACCGAATCATGACCG
>SCRN01000013.1 GCA_004322045.1 Paraburkholderia sp. | reverse complement strand
CGGTCATGATTCGGTTCTCGCTTTCTTACTTCTTGTTCTTGAAGAAGTTGACAACCAGCGGTTCGAAGCGCTCACCGCGGATGCCCGCCAACTTGCCTTGCGGATCGGATTGCCCTTCGAGCACGTTGCCGGTTGCCTTGCGTACCTCGCCCTCGTATCCTTCGACAGGCACACCGTCCGAAGCTCGGATCAATTGAGGTACTCGTCCCGTCGAGCCGGAATCGAACTTGGGCAGATCTACGCTCATGCTTGCCGGCCCATCCCAGTGATGGCCGGCGGCCTTCACCGTGAAGTTGCCGGGGCAACCCAATTCGATGTTTTCGCCATGCAGCTTTAGGTAGGCGCCCCCGGACGTGACGAACACCACCTCGTCACTTGCCGCTCCCGAAAGCTTGCCGCCCGCCGCTGTGATCTTGATGTTCTTCGCCGAATCGATTTGGGTGTCGTCAGCTTGGCTTTGGAGCACGACTTTGCCGTGATTGGCAATGGCCGAGACCCCATCGGCTTGCGCAAACATGGCTAGACCTTGGCCGGCCTGCAGACTGATCTTCTGCCCGCAGGCAACCTGCACGTGTTGGCGCGCCACCTGATCAATGTTCTCGCCCGCGTAGGTGAGATGAGTCTTCGGTGTCACGTGGAGCGCGCCCGCCTGTGCGCCGAACGCCATCAATGCGTGAGGACTGTCCCTGGGCGAGCTGCGCTCATCCGAGCTTCCCGCTTGCCAGCCTTTGAATGCCTCGGCCAGTGCATGCTGCCCCGTTGCATCCGTGGCCTCCCCTCCATGCGCCCCCGCGTACTCCCCCAGGGACTTGAACAGCTCCCCGCATTCGCTGAGCAACTGATTCAACTCATCGCGATCGAGCTGATGCCCTTGTGCTTTGTTGCGCGCGTACGTCGTCAGCAAGATCCCCTTTGCCGCCCGCAGCGCCGCCGCCGCGTCCGTGCGTAGCTCCGCCCCCTCGCCACGCGCTTCGCCCACCCCATTCGTTCGCGGATGAGTCAGATACCCGAGATTGACTTCACTGGCCGCATGCTCCGTAGCCAGTTGGACACTGATCTGCCCAGGCGTATCGTCCAGCCGCAGTTGGTTGTACCTTCGCCCCTTCACCTCCCGGGTCTTCACCCCCGACACATAACGATTGCCCGGTAGCGCGCCCGTGTTGCTGAACGTCGCCGGCATATGCGGCCCGTTATGGAACACGCCAGCCACGTACATCTTGTCGGGGTCGCCACCTAGGAAGTCGAGCAACACCTCCATCCCTTTGCGCGGCAGCCAGTTTTCACCGAAATCCTCCCCGGCCAAGCCCGTCAGCACCCGCACCCAGGCGCTGTCGTTGTGTGTGCCGCTCGCGCCCACGCCGTTCGCATGTTCGTGGTCCTTCTCATCCAGCCCCTGCAGTTGAACTTTGATTTGCCCGCGCTCGTTGCAGTAAACCTCCTCCCCCTCGGTCGTCACGACAATGCCGGGAATCGGATACACGCGCGGCAAGTCAACGTGCGGATCGTAGAAGGGGATAAGCGGCAGATCGCGCGGTACGCCGCTGAAGGTGTTTTCGTATCGGCTTTGCGCCGAATCGCCAAAGACAGTGGGCCGATCGGGCGTGTCCACGGACACCGGCGGCGCATCGAACGACCACCGGCTCGCCGTGAACAGCGCCTGCGCCCGCTCGTTCAACGCCTTCGGCAGATTGTTCTCGGCGCGATGATGCAGGCTCGCGATCGTGATTCGAAGCGGGTTTTTCGACAATCGATCGAAGGGCCCCTGCCCCGTGACTTCGATCCATTCGCCCACCGCCAGATTGCGAACGCCGCTCGCACCGTCGATTCGAACCGCCCGCGCGCCGTGCGACTTCACGCGCGCCGTGCCGATGCGATCGTAGTCGGCCCACGAGTCGGCAATATGCGGCGCGTCGATGCGCGAATCCATCAACAACTGGCCGAGGTCATTGCCTGCCTCGCCCTGGTCCACACGCGTCACGCCGTGGATGCGATCCATCCGGCCAGGCGTGTAGTCCCAGCTAAAGCGCCGTATCGAGCCCGGCACCAGTTGCCGGGCCGTGCAGAGCAAGGTGATGGCATCGCGCTCGCCGATGGTCGCATCCGGCCGGTACACAACCGAGCCGAGCGCCGACTGACGCAGCTTGATCGCGTTGTCGTAAAGCACCAGTGTATGAGCCGTATCGCCGGCCGCGCCCGGCTGCCTTTGCCCGCGCTCGCCCGCGCGCATGAACCAGCCGATGCCCTCTCGCCGACAGAGCCGCCGAATGAAGGCCGCGTCCGATTCGTCGAACTGGACCGCCTGTTCCCGCGGGGGAAACCTCGCCGCATCGACCTTCGAGCTATCGAGAAAGAATGCCCCGGCAAGCACGGTGCTGGTTTGCCGCCACTCCGAGACAAGCGTGTGGATGACGTCCAACGCGCTCATTTGCCGAAAAACACGTGTATTGGTTCGCCGCTCCAACAGCGACAACGCATCTTGAATCAGGATCTGATACGCCGTGAAGGAACCATCGCACTCGCCCTCGCGCGCATCGACGATGATGCCGTTGATTGCATGCAAGGCGCCTTGATCCGTCATTAACTGGACAGACACAGGTAGGCCGATCACTGCGTTCAACGGGATGCCGGCGCTGGTCGAGAGGCACGACACGCAGCCGTCGATACCGCCGAAAAAGCTCTCGCGAATATCGACGCGCTGCGGCAGCAGCAGATCCTCGAGTTGCTCGGCGTGCTCGCGCCGCTCACCGAACTTCAAGCGGATGGCGCGCTTTCTTTGAGACGGCAATGGGCCGAATGACGCGCGCGGGAGGCTGGGGTAGTTCACGACGTGTTCGCTCGCTCAAAGTGCAAGCGGGTGATTGAACACGTACTCACCGCGAACGGGCGGAAAGCGAAAGATTTTCAGACGAACTCACGCGCCGACGGCACGAACCGCATAACTGAGCATGCTGTCAACGGCATAGGCAACTGCTGACCGGAAACCCGACGTGACCAGCGACATCACATTCGTTCGGCAACGCAAACTCATCAAGCCGCCACACGCTCTTTGAAGTCGGTCCCGCGCAATGGGAAGCGTCAACGAACCATGACCAGCAACGGCGTATAGTGCATTCACTCCACCGCGAGCGAGGGTGCCTGCATGAACTTTCGTGAAACGATCGGGGCGCGTCGCTATTGCTTCGACGGCCTTGCCACGCTGCTTGCCAAGGCGAGCCCTCGCCGCTCCGGCGACGAACTCGCCGGCCTCGCTGCCGCCTCCGAGGAGGAGCGCGCGGCGGCTAAGATGGCGCTGGCCGCCGTGCCGCTCAAAGCATTTCTCGACGAGGCCGTCATCCCCTATGAAGAGGACGAGGTCACTCGCCTCATCGTCGACGATCACAACGCCGAGGCCTTTGCACCCATCGCCCATCTGACGGTGGGCGAGTTCCGCGAATGGCTGTTGGCGGACACGACCGATAGCGCGACGCTCGAAAGCGTCGCCGCCGGGATCACGCCCGAGATGATCGCCGCGGTGTCGAAACTGATGCGCAACCAAGATCTGATCCTCGCCGCACGCAAGCGGCCCGTGGTCACGCGCTTCCGAAACACGGTGGGGCTCCCCGGCCATCTATCGGTGCGTCTTCAGCCGAACCACCCTACCGACGACATCAAAGGCATCGCTGCGTCGATGATCGACGGCTTGCTGTACGGCTGCGGCGATGCGGTGATCGGGATAAATCCGGCCTCCGATTCGCTCGCCGCCATTACGGCGCTGCTCGAGATGACGGATGACTTCCGTCAAGCGTACGCGGTCCCCACTCAAACCTGCGTGCTGACGCACGTAACCAATACACTCGCCGCGATCGAGGCCGGTGCGCCCGTCGACTTGATTTTTCAATCGATCGCGGGCACGGAAAGAGCGAATGCGAGCTTCGGCGTCTCGTTGTCGCTATTGGCCGAGGCCTATGACGCGGGCCTTTCGTTGAACCGCGGCACGATCGGGAACAACGTGATGTACTTCGAGACCGGTCAAGGCAGCGCGCTATCTGCGAACGCGCATCACGGCGTCGACCAGCAGACCTGCGAGGCCAGAGCCTATGCGGTCGCCCGCAAATTCAATCCGCTCCTCACGAATACCGTCGTCGGTTTCATCGGCCCGGAGTATCTATACGATGGCAAGCAGATTATCCGCGCGGGGCTTGAAGATCACTTCTGCGGGAAGCTGCTCGGCGTGCCGATGGGCTGCGATATCTGCTACACGAATCACGCCGAAGCAGACCAGGACGACATGGATACACTGTTGACCTTGCTCGGGACCGCCAACGTCAACTTCATCATGGGCGTGCCCGGCGCCGACGACATCATGCTCAACTACCAAAGCACTTCATTCCACGATGCACTTTATGTGCGGCGCCTGCTTGATTTGAAGCGGGCCCCGGAATTCGAAGCGTGGCTCGAGGCGATGCAGATCACCGATGCGTTCGGCCGGATTCGGTATCACTCGCGCAATCCCTTACGTCTCGATTGGATCGAATCATGACGGAAAAAAGCGAGGACCTTGCGAATAGGCCAATCCGGCCGGTCGAGGAAAACGCCTGGACCGCGTTGCGTCGATTCACCGACGCGCGCATCGCACTCGGGCGCGCCGGCGCGAGCCTGCCCACCGCGCCGCTGCTTGCGTTCACGCTAGCGCATGCGCAAGCACGAGACGCCGTGCATGCGCCGCTCGACACGCAAGCGCTGATACGCGAAATCGAAAGCCGAGCGCTCGCTTCGATCGAAGTGCACAGCGCGGCGCAAAGCCGCGAGCAATATTTGCGTCGCCCGGATCTCGGGCGCATGCTCGATGCGCCGAGCGCCGCACGTCTCGCGCAGCACGCGGCGTCGGGTCGAGGCCGGCCCGATCTGGTCTTCGTCATTGCCGACGGGCTGTCAGCCAAAGCGGCCGCATCGCACGCGCTGCCGCTGATCGACCGGACCCTCCTGCGGCTGGTGGGTTGGCACATTGGACCGATCGTGGTGGCCACGCAGGCACGTGTAGCGATCGGCGACGCCATCGGCGAATTGATGAACGCCAATATGGTCGCCGTGCTGATCGGCGAACGGCCGGGTCTCAGTTCACCCGCTAGCCTCGGCGTTTACTTGACCTATCAGCCGCGCGTCGGACGCACCGATGCTCAGCGCAACTGCATATCGAATGTGCGACCGGAGGGGTTGGGCTATGACGCCGCAGCTTTCAAGCTCGCGCATTTGGCCGAGGCGGCGCGCGTGCGTCAACTCACAGGGATTGCGCTGAAGGACGAAAGCGTTTGGGACGGTAGCCTGCTGTCGGGGGATGGGGCCGGGGGGCCGCCTTAAATCCACTGATCGTTCTCGACAGTACGCTCGCCCGCCGCGCCGTCGCCGGTGTTCACCACGCCTCGCGGCTCGATCAGCAGCAGTTTCACTTCTGCGTTTGCACAGGGCTTGTGCTCGACACCCTTCGGGACTACCGCCATTTGGCCGGCACGCAGCACGATCGAACCATCGCCCGAAGGCCCCCCGCGAAAATCGATACGCAACTCGCCCTCGAGCACGATGAATGTTTCGTCGGTACCGGCATGTCGGTGCCACTGGAACTCGCCTTCGACCTTTACGACCTTAAACTGATAATCGTTCATTTCAGCGACAACGCGCGGTTGCCAGTGTCCTTCGATCTGCGCGATCTTGCCGACCAGGTCGATTGCCTGGCACTGCCCGCGCTCGGCCGGTACGGTGGTGGGGTTCGAGGATTGAGACATCGTTCTCTCCATGAAAGGGTCAATGCGTCGAAGATACACACGCTCTTTGCGGCCGTATTGAACGATCGTGGGCGTTTCAGCCGCGCTGGGTGCGGCCCGCGACCTGGAGCCAGCGCCCCGGCGTCAGCCCGAATGTTCTTGAGAAGTGTCGCGTCATGTGACTCTGATCGGCGAAACCCGCGGCGGCAGCGGTGTGGGCGAGCGAAGCGCCGGTGAGCAACATGTGGCGCGCCGCATCGAGGCGCCGCATCGTCAGATAACGGTATGGGCTCGTGCCGTAGAACGTACGAAAGTCGTGCGACAAGCTCCAGCGATCCCGACCCGTCGTCGCTTCGAGTTCGTCGAGCGTGACGACGCGCGCGCAGTTCGCGTGGAGATAGTCGCGCGCGCGCCGCGCCGCGAGGAAGTCGCCTTTCGCGCGTGGTGCGGGCGTGCCGGCGACGGCGGCAAGCGCGTGCGCCAATTCGGCGAGCGCATCGCTCTGTTCGAGCGGCTCGAACGTATAGCCGACGTGTTGCAGCAACGTCGCGGTTGCCGCTGCAAGACGCGGATCGGTGGTCACGCCGCCTTCTAGGAACGGCAGCGCGCGTCCGCCGAGCACGTCTTGAAAGAGCGAGGGTTCAACGTAAATCATCCGGTACCGGAACCCCTCGTCCGTGCCCGCCTGGCCATCGTGAGCCTCGTCGGGATGCAGCACGATCGTGTTGCCGGGCAGGCTGTTTCGCTGACTGCGCCGATAGCTGAAACTTTGCACGCCGGCAAGCGTACGGCCAATCGCATAGGTGTCGTGGCGGTGCATGGCATAGGCCTTGCCGTGAAACCACGCTTCGATACGCTCGACGCCTTCCATCGGCTCGGCACGCTTCACCCAGTCGGGACATAAGAACGGTGCTTTCCGGTTCATGACGTGTGGCCTTGGATGTCCCGAGATGTCGCGCCGCGGATCGCGGCGCTTAGGTAGCGGTACGGTACGGTGCGTAGCCGCTGCCAAATTGTCGCACGGGAGAGCTCGTGTGCGACGATGCGCGATATAGTCGGCAGCTCAACGTGTCTCGCGATAGCCGCGGTGCGTCCGCTCAATTCCCCATAGCCACCTTCGTCGCAGCTGGCTGTGCGGTCTTCGCCTGTGTCGCCATCTGGTTCTGCTCGATGATCTTCGCGATCTCCGCATCGGCTTGCGCACCGTACTGCGCAAACACATCTGTGCGATAGGTCGTGTTCACGGCAGCGCCGAGCTGCGTGCCGGAATCGTCGCGCGTGTCGACGTCGACCTCCATCGACAGCCCAATGCGAAGTGGATGCGCCTCCAGCTCCTTCTGGTCGAGCTTGATACGCACCGGCAAGCGCTGGACGATCTTGATCCAGTTGCCGGTCGCGTTCTGCGCCGGCAACGTCGCGAACGCGCTGCCCGTTCCCGCGGAGAAGCCGATCACCCGTCCGTGGTACTTGACGCTCGAACCGTAGACATCCGCCGTCATCGTGACAGGCTCACCGATGCGCATCCGGCGCAGTTGCACTTCCTTGAAGTTCGCATCGACCCAGACGCCGTCGAGTGGCACGATCGACATCAGCGGCGTGCCCGGCGCGACGCGCTGGCCAACTTGCACCGAGCGCTGCGCGACGTAGCCCGTCACCGGCGCCGGCAGCGTATTGCGTGCGTAGTCGAGGTAGGCGTCGCGGACCTTTGCGGCGGCGGCTTGCACGTTCGGATGCTGTTCGATCGACGTGCGGTCGGTCAGCGCATGGTTCGATTGCGCCTGCTGGCGAGCGGCGTCGAGCGATGCTTGAGCGGCGGCCACAGCGTCGCGGGCGTGCGCGACGTCTTCCGCTGACACCGCGCCGGTGTTGGCCACCGCGAGACGGCGCTTCAAATCGTCCTGTGCGCGGGCAAGGTCCGACTCGCGCTGTGCGACGTTGGCCGCGTAGTAGTTGTTGTTCACGTAGAGCGTGCTCACCTGGCGCACGGCCTGGCCGAGCGCCGCCTCGGCGTTCAGGAGCGCGATCCTCGAATCGGCCGGGTCCAGCGTGACGACCGGGTCGCCCGCTTTCACGATCTGCGTGTCGTCCGCATTGACGGCGTTCACCGTGCCGGTCACTTGCGGCGTGAGCTGCACGAGGTTGCCGTTGACGTACGCGTCGTCGGTCGACTCGTGATATTGCCCATACGTGATGTAGTACGCGCCATACGCAGCACCCGCGACCACGACCCCGATGCCCAGGAGCGCGAGCCACAGCTTGCGCTTGGCCGAGGCGCCGGGCGGCGTCGCGTCCGGCGAGGTTCCGGCGGGGCCATCGTGTGCACGGTTGCTGTTCGATTGTGCCGAGTCCGCACTCTTGCGGTCAGTCGTGATGGTATCGCTCATGTCAATTCACCAAAGAGTTTGCGAACGTGCCGGTTCAACGCGCGGCGACGACGGAGTTGGAAGGCGCAGCTAAATCCGCACTGCGTGTTGCTTCAGATGAAGTATCGAAGTAGCCGCCGCCGAGCGCCGATGCGAGCGCGATCTGCTGGTCGCGCCGGTTCATCAACAAGTTAGCGACGGCTTGATCGGCCTGCAGCGCGTTCATGTCGGCGTTGAGCACGGTTAGCTGATTCGTCAGGCCGCCCTTGTACTGCGTGAGCGCCAGATCGTCGGCCTGGCGCGCCGCTTGTTGCGCCGCTTGCGCATCGGCAAGCTGCGCGTCGCTCGAGCGGATCCGCGCGAGCTGCGTCGCCACGCCGTTCAAGGCGGTGATTAGCGTCTGGTTGTAAGTCGCGACGCAGTTCTTCGAGGCCGGCAATCTTTATGGACTGGATTCCACGGACGGACTCCAGGAAGTGACTGTTCTCCTTCGCCGATAGCGTGAGGTATTCCGAACTGAGCAGACGCAGATTGTTGTAACTGACTGTCCTAATGATCGCGTAGATGGAAACCGACGCCACGACGATCGCTGCGAGGATGGGCGAGTACACGAACATCACGATGCCGATCAGCAGCGAAAAGATCCCATTGAGTACCGACTGGACGAGTGCCCCAGTAACGGTGGCTTGGATCGCGCTCAAACTTTGAAAACGCGAAACGATGTCTCCAATGTGTCTCGTCGAGAAGAAAGAAATCGGGAGATATAGCAAGTGGCGCATCACACGCGCAGACAAAAGCAGATTTGTGCGGGTAGACAGCGCGAGCGCGAGCCTGCCTTGCCCGACCGACACTGCCGTCTGAATCACAAGCAACAGGAAGGCGCCAGTACCGACCACGAGTAGAAGATCATGATCAGCCGAAACGATCACGTCATCGAGTATCCACTGAGAAAAGAACGGAGCCAGCAATCCGAGCAGTTGCAATGCACCGGCCACAATGAACATCTGCAGCAAGCCAGATCGTAGGCCACGGATATGCCCGATTACATCGCGCCACCCGAGCGGCGGTTTGGCCTTCCTGCGTCTGAACGCAGGCATTGGCTGCAATTCGAGTGCTACCCCGGTGAAATGCGAACTTGCCTCGGCGTACGTGAGCGCCACGCGACCCCGCGCTGGATCGTTGATGACGATACCTTTTCTTTCCGCTTTCAGCAGAACCACGAAGTGGTTCAGGTCCCAGTGCAAAATGCACGGTGTGGCGAGGCGCCCGAGATTCTCCATTTCAAGCCGCAATGGCCGGGACGAGATGGCTAGATTTCCCAGTATCTTGATCAAGTCGGCAAGTGTCGCGCCACGCAACGAGAGCGTGTAGCGTTGTCGCAACTCGAACAGTTCGATCTCGTAGCCGAAGTGATTCGCCACCATCGCAATGCAAGCCAAACCGCACTCGGACACCGTGGTTTGAAGAATCGGGATCATTCACATATCCTGTTCCGTGTCGAACACATCGCGACGGGGACGTCGCGTCCTCATGGTTTCCTTGAAGAGCCGCGACCGTTCCGGCGTCCACTCCTTGAGCATCGGCAAACCGTACCGGGCGCGTATCACGTCGCCAAGCGACGCTATTCTTTCTTCCAGCGCGTTGCCGGGGCCGGTCATCCGATCGCCTGTCTGGACTGCAATCCCCTCGCTCGCCTCTCGCCACACTGTCTGAAACCAGTCGAAACTGGAAATCACTGAAGGGTCGAATTCGGGATCCAGATTGCGCATGAAGCCCATTCGCGCACCTAGCATGGCCCACAGGCCGTGCTCGACATCCGCCCCAATCGACATCCAGACGATCAGGCGCCTGCATCCGATGTGGTGAGCGCCTTTGACAAGGAGCTCGACCGAAATCCCATTTCCGTAGGCGTCGCGCCCGAGTTTGACGGCCTCCCTGAAACCCGCCCGAAATGCCTGGTACGGCGAGCCGTTCGGATACGTCGTCGCAAATGTGCGGCTGTACTGGGAATAGCCGGCATGAAAGCAGAAGTCGTACGCCATACCGGATCTGCGCGCCGCGTTTTCGTGAGAAATCAGCGCGGCCAGATGGGATCTATTCCAGATCTTTACTCCACCATTTCCGTACACGAGTCCGTTGATTGCGTTCACCGATGACCAGCACCAGGTCGAATGAGCGGCCGCGATCGGGTAAGCACTGTGGGTCGAGAAGAACGCGCGATCGACTACCGTATCCGCGTCCACTGTTACGAAGCGCTCGGTGCGCGCCAGCTGGCCTGCCTCTCGATGCGCTTTATCAAAGCCTTTTACGCCGTGGACACGAAGCGCATGCGGAGCCACTGCAAGTAGCGCAGCCCAGTTACGCTCGGCGTTGGGTTCATCCATCGAGAGAAATATCACATCCAAGTCGCGAAACTGAAGCATGTTGCCCGGAATTTCTGCGCGTACTGCAGGAAACGAAGCCCGGCTGCCAGCGTGAATCTCCGCGCAACGCTGCACCTTTCTAGTCAACGCCGCAAGGTCTGCGGGCGGGTTGTATTTCGCGAACGCCTTCGCGTTGGAACGTGTGTCAGGATCGTCCGCCAGTGTCTTCACTGCATGAACCCACGCGGCATCGACGGGATCTTTTCTGGACAAGCCTAGACCCAGCGCGCAAATCCTGTTCGCATTCAGCTCCTGTTCCCGAAACATGGGGAGCAAGAATAGCGGTATGCCGTGACTCAATGCCCGATTAATTGTCCCCACTCCACCGTGGCAGATGACGACGTCAATATCCGGTAGCAGCGCATCGAGGTCAACGGCGTTTGCCACGACCGATAGATTTGGACCATGCGACCATCGCCTGCCAAAGCTGTTGCTACCCGAGACGTAGACGATGCTGGAGATCGATGCATTAGATGCCAATATGTCCAGGACATCGGACAGGCCGGGGTAATAACAGCTCAAATAAGCAAACGCGCGCACCGGTCTCTCGGCGTCTTGTTCGCGTATGAGTTCGCACGCGCTCACAGCGGGTGGCTCATGCGCTCGCTCGAAAATTGGTCCGACAAACTGATGACTGGAAGCACGCCCAAAACAGTCCAGTACCGCGTGATTGATGAGCATCACATCATCCGCTCGAAACAGCGACGCGAACTCAATGAGCGGCTCTGCTTGCAACGTCAGAAGGCATGTATTGACAATCTGCGTCAACGCGGCCTCCGCCGCGCGCAATCGCGGAACCGCGGAAGTGGCATCAGGATCAAGCACGGGAAACGGTGCGTCGTCCGGAGGGTAGAAGAATCCCGTGTCGAAAGCGATTCGCGCAATGTTTAGCGTTTTCGCCGCAAGCATCGCTGCGGGCGCGAAGTCGCATAACACGATGTCAGCGCACAAGTCCGTCAGCAAAGCTCGCCAATTGCGCAGCAGCACCAGAAGGTTGCCTTCATCGAAAAATCCACCGGTCTGCGTAAGAATCTCGGCGTGTCCTAGCAGCGTGCCGCGCATCGGCATCGTGAAGCGTTTTGGCACGCACCGCCAATTGCGGAAAAAGTCAGCCGGCACCCTATCGGGGAACGCCGCCGCGGGAGTACAAATCAACACTTCGTGACCCACGTCGCGCAAATGCCGCAACAACGGCAGCGCAGCGCCAAGATGACCCTGCCCACCCCCTAGCTCCCATACGTACACTATGCGCATGCGCGGCTCACACTCGTCGTCCGTAATGCGAAGTGAGCTGCTGGAGCCGCAGATACGCCTCCATCCTGACCTTGTCGAAACCGGGTTCGAGGTACGTGGCTACGCCTGGCTCATCGGAACTCGGGCATTCGGCCAACTCACCGAGATCGTGGCAGACCGGCCGGCCGGTTCCGCTGAAACTGAGCAGAATGTCATCGATATATAACGCCTCGCCTACGTGGCGATAACCGAGTGCCACGGCAAGCTCATTCATACGCAATAGGTGGGCTTGAGTAAATGCGTAGCTGCGATTGAGGACATCGACTTCGCACTCGATCCGATGGATACCGCCGCCGAAGCGCAACCTTCCGGCTTTGAACGATCGGACCTCGCCAAACACGCCATGGACTCGGTCAGGTTCTGCCTTCAGCAACCCGATGAGCGTTTCGATCTGCTTGCCGGACAAAAACAGGTCGTCATCCGGACAGATGAAATATTCAAACGGCTCGTGCATCGCCAATTCGAAACGCTTCGCGCAAATGCTTGCCGTGGGCTGATTGAGCACCTCGATCCGAGCGTCGATCGGATCGAACCATTGCTCGAGGTGAACGTCCGGATTGTTGTTGCTGACTACGATTCTTGTCACGTCCGCTGCAACGGCAAGTTCAGCGGCAATGCGCGCTATGTTCCGAGGTCGTTTGTAGCTGAGCACGATTGCACAGACCGACATGGGCGTTCCTCCGCTTACTTGTATAGAACCTGTCTCTTCAAATCTTTGGTTATGGCCCGGGCCACATCTACCCAGCCCATCAGCTTCGCGCCGCTGCATACATTGCTGGTAAGTTTGCGGTCGAGAATGCGTTCGACTACGACCGTATTGCCTTCGCGACGATAGCTGGAGTGGTATGAAATTTCCCCACTCGAGACATCGATGCCTGTTGGCGTGGCGAGAATATGATCTTCCGGCGGAATGCTGACGACATAGCGTTCGTCTAGCCGCGTACCGCGACATGTGCCGTCCAGAGGACGTCTATTTTGCTGCAGCACCATATCGGCGAAAGTTTGGATTTTGCTGAACGTAGGCAGTTGCGGCACCGCAATCGCCGCGGGGCCCGGCACGACTGCGAGCTGATCGAGTCTGCCGCGCACTGAAAACGTAAAAGGATCGGTCAAATCCGGCCCAGTGCCCGGCACTACGTGGAGGTACCCCGTCAGCCCGTTCTTGTTGAGCAAGTCGTATTCGATCCGGCTTATCGGGCTGTGCGAGAAGTACGCCCGAGCACCAACCCCGATGTCACCGGCAAGTTCGACATGACCCAGAATCTCCGCATCCCCGCTCGTGCCGATCTTCACCGCATAAGCGACCGATGAGCGGCTATTGGTCGAGTTCTGAGGTGGGGTCCGCAGTATCGCGCCACTCGTTGTGTCGAGTGCGGGCTTGTCGCTCTCTTCGAATGCGAGCGTGCCGAACGGGGCGAAACCCGCGGTTGTGTCTGCGAACAGATTGAACTCCGGTAGCCACGCGATTGCGTGGTTGAAAGGCGCAATGACCGGCGCGTCAGGCAAGCGATATTCATTTCCCAGGTTCACGAGGACCGGATCGCTTGCAATATGCTTGGCGGCCAGTAGCGCTTCAAGAAGGGCGACGTGATCTTTACAGTCGCCGTAGCGGTTATGCAAAACCTCATCCGCGGCATGCGGCACCACACCGCCGGCGCCGAGGTACACACCGACGTAGCGAATATTCCTGCTGACCCAGTCGTAAAGACGGGCGGCCTGTTCACGCCGGTCAGCGACACCGCTCGTGAGCTGATCGGCAAGCTGTTGAATATCCGAGGAGGCTGCAGCCCTGCTGCCGGCTCGCGCCTCGTACTCTTGTGCGAGATCGGCATAGTCGCCGAAATTGCTTGCCGCAAAATACGATGCAACGTCCGGCCAGCCCAGCACGTTGGCCTGCTCGGGAAGCGGCCCGCCGCCGGGGCTGCGATAGGTGTAGCTTTGGATCCGGCGCTTGCCGCTTACCGCGTCCCGCTTCATTTCAAGACCTGGTGCGGCAATGACAACCGCCATTTCCGCGGGTGTATCGATGTCCACGCTCGCATTGGCGTAATCCACGGATGGCGGAAACGGTTGTGCCACGGAGAATTTTCCCGGGAACAACGTATCGATATCCCTGACTGCGTACGAGAGGCGAATGGTGTCGCCTTTCGAGAGCGCGGGAAAAGCCACGACCCGCACATGCATCGCGCTGAACTGGGGCGCGCTTACGGTCACCGCCTCAGGGCGGTCGAAGATCGCCGTGTGCCTGTCGACGGTGTCATGTGTGCCGTCTGTATGGATTGTCTCTGCGTCGACAATCTCCAGGCTCTGTAACTCGGCGTTGTACGGAATCGCGTATTGCGAAAATCGTTGTACCGCGGCATCGCTCGATAGGAGCATCGCCAGCGCCACATGTATGACAGTCCGCCCCTTTTCGTCGACCTTGATGGTTTCGTGAAATTCACTCACCTGATAGCCGGCGCCATAGCACCATGCCGGACAAGTTACCAGCGCGGTCCAGAAGGCAAACAGAGCGGCGCGTCGAATCAATCGATTCAGGGGAGAACGAAGGTTGATTGTCATCGGTCGGTTCAACGGTCGTAAGATCTCGGTTTGCTACTGACTGACAGAAGGAACAACGGCGCCAGTCAGAAGTGCATTTACTTGCTGTAGATCGTGTTCGCAGAGCAGCCCCGCGTTCGCACGCAGTCGAACGTAGTCAAGAATAATGTCGTAGCGCGTTCTTTTCAGATCCCGCTGCGCCGAATACACGACATCCTGGGCATGTAAGACGTCGGCATTGACACGCACACCCACGTCGTAGCCGACTTTATTGGAGGCGAGCGCCAGCCGAGCCGCGGCGAGTGCGCTAGCGCGCGTGGATTGCTGGGCAAACGAATTCGCCAGATGGAGAAAAATCCGCTTTGCTTGAAACTCGGCCTCGAGCCTGGCGTCGGCGAGATCGCTTTGTGCCTTATCTCTCAGCGCCAGCGTTTCGCGCTCCTTGCTTACGGTGGAAAACCCGTCGAACAAAGGAATGCTGATTTGCAGCATTGCGACGCTGGCACTCCCCTGATGAAAAGAGTTTTGATTTGCGTAGGTGTTGACCGGCACCTGCCCGTCAAGATATTCCAAGTTTCCGCTGCCATGGCTGAGAGTCAAACTGATCGTCGGAAGGAATGTCGCGCGAATCCTCTTAAGCTCACGAGCGGCAATGAAACTCGCCAGCTGACGTTGCTGTACATCGGTACTGTGTTCGACAGCCTGTGACACCCAGTATTGTTGATCGGTCTCCTTCAGGTGCTGCAAGGAAACGCCGTCTCCGAGGGGAACTACTTCTGTGACGTCGCGGGCAACGCGCCGACGCAATTCGGCGCGTTGCCGATCGACGGCATTGGCCGCGGCAAGTTCATCGGACTTTGCGCGCTCGAGTTCCGCTTCGGCTTCCTGCTCGTCGACAATCGTGACGTCGCCTGCATGGTAGCGATGCTGTGCCAGTTGGAGCTGCTCCTCAACCATCTTAATATGGCTCATTGCGAGGCTGAGGTCGTCCTGCGCGTCAAGCAGAGAGAAGTAGCTTTCGCAGACCTGGAGCATGAATAGTTGCTCCGCCCCGCTAAATCTCGCGCGTCCCTCCTCAGCAATGAGTTTGGCCTGCTTAAACGCCTCCCAGCCGGCCACGTTGAGCAGGCTCTGTCGCAGCGAGACCGTCGTCCCTTTGGTCGGATAGGACGCGTAACCTTCGTCATCCAGATGGACAGTGCCGCGTGAATCTTGGACGTCAAACGTCACTTTCGGCAGAAACGCCGCCCGTGCCTCAGGGATCGCCTGCTGGCTCGCGACGAACTGCGAATGCGCGCTAATCATTACCGGAGCCAGCGAACGCGCTTGCAGGTAGAGGTTCCATAGATCCTGAGGCGGCAGCCGTTCCTGCGCGCTGACAATGGCGGGGCTTGTCAGCACAACCAGCAGTAGAGCGGCGGCGGCCCACTCCGGTAGTCGGATTCTGCCAATGGTTACTATTGCGCAGCCCGGATCGGCGAGGAAAACCTTATTCACCAGCCATTTCATCATCTTTGCCCTCTGATTCATGGAACGATGTGGCTGTTTTATGCACTCGCCGGCACGCCCGAGAATTCTGCTGCAAATCACTAGGCGCGCCCCGTTTTCTTTCGTCTTACGCCAAAATCCATATGAACGCTGTTGATGCCCACGAATGAAATTTCTAATATTGCAGGACGATGACGCCGACCAACGCACCCAAAACCTGTCAGCCCTGTGGGGCGAGCTGCCGGCCACCGGGCGCCGCGCACTTGGCCCGCTGGCTATCTAGCGTGTTATCTTTGAAACGAGATACGTATAGGAATTTATAAAAACGATGACAGCAATCACCAGAATAACCGCCAAAACAGATCCAATGGAATTGGTGTGTTTAGCGATGGAAACGCAGCATAAAGCCAGGCCGCAAGAATAATCTATTGCACCGCATCTTTTTTTACCTCTCGGTTCTATTTTCAACAGATTCTCCGCTCGAGCCGCAGGAAAAACCATAGATACCGTGCAATATGCCCCCATTATGGCAACGATCCAGTTCATCTGCTTCCTCGGTCGTGACGTCCCAATATGCATCCTCTATTCCAAAGGACATACTGGGACGGTTAAGAACTACAACTCAGAATCCACAGCCCCCGCCACCGCACCCCCCACTACCGCTGCCGCCTACACCACCGCCACCGTCGTCACCGCCGCCGCCTTCGCCACCGCTGCTATTGTCGGCCATGCATTCGCCGTAGTCGTTGGCGGCGACAGCGCCGACAGCCATTGCCAGCCCAGGATTCCGTGCCGCGATGGCAGCGAGGCTTTCGCCCAATTCGATCCCTGCCTGCACACAAGAGGCCCATGCCCCCCATTGCGCCGCCGTGCCGACTCCGGTGGGGCTACCACCGTAACCGCCGCTGACCAGGCAGAACTCCTCGAAAGACAGCGTGGAAGCCCAGCCGTCCGTCGGTCCGTCAAGCAGCAGACTTTCAATTTCCTCGTATTGCATATTCACCTCACGAAGATTAGATACCCTCTATTTAAGAGGTACATTACGGCCTTACAACATCCCTTGCGTCGGGGATTCAGATCGTTCTGCGCCTGCTTCACTGAACGCTTTCAAGTTGCCTACTTCGTCAGGTGGTATCGCTCCGAAGACCTTTAATAAATTGATTGACAAGCGAGCAAAAAATCGCGCCACTGACCCAGACAAAGCGACCGCGAAGAAGCCAGACTATGTTGCGCTTTCTATATTGCCTCTAGTTGCACCGTCTGCACGCTACCTTTCGCACACCACTCTACCGGGCGGCGCCAACAAAAACGATGTCTCCGTTGGCGAGTGCGTCGCGGCTTTAGCAAAAATTTCTTTCAAATTGAAAGAATCGATTGATTTTCGATGTTTTATAATTGAAACGACGTTGCCATTTACCCGACACCATCTTCGGGCGGGCCCTTCTATAACAATATGCACGCAGCTTGCCGATTGGCGCGATCTTTGTCAAGATGGTAATTGTTGGTTATCTTGAACACTACGCTTGATAATACAGAGCTGTCCGTATTATTGTCATTTCACCATATGAATTGATTTAAAATAGCTAAACGGTGGCATGAGTTTTTATGAGCCAGCCTGTCGCAAGTTAGCTTTACCGGCGCGGCGCGTGCACTCGTTTTTTCTTTATCGGGCTACGATGATTGCATCAAACATTGTCCCCGGCCGACCGAGGGCGGCGATGACGATAGGGTTCCGCTGTGACGAAACTTTCCCCGCACGCGTGCGCCCTTGCCGCGCCCAAAGAAGCAAAGCCGCCGCCCATGCGCGAAGCTCGCACACTCGCACCATGGAACTACGGAGGTTGGCCCACGCGGCGCCGGTACCGCTGCCGCTTACGCAACTGCAGATACGGCTTGACGTCGGCCATTGTGACGTGCCCGCTTAAGCGCCGCGTCGATTTCGTCGAAGTGCTTGGCGATATAGCCGAGCGCCTTCGGGAGGGAGGGACCCGCCGGTCGCAGGAGAAACAACCGCGAGGCGCGCTTCAACGTCCGCAATAGCCGACTTGTGCACGTACTTGATCGACGGCTTCCGGGTGTAGTGCGGCCGCTCCAACGCCCAACTTCGCTGCTCGCCGAACGGCGGGTTGTGGCCGTGCCCCGCCCTACCCACCTCACAATTTGAACCGCCGCGTCTCCGAGCCCCCCTCAGCACCCGCGCGTTACGCGGGACTTGGCCTTCCCACCCTTTGCGAAGCCTGACGCTTGCCAAGGAGCTCAACCAGCCTTATCTCGCATTCGGAAAACGAGTACCCGCGCCGCTGCGAGATCATGAACGTGAGCGGGCGCATGTGCCATGCGCGCCGTTGGAGTTCGACAAGTGTTCCCTTCGCGAGGTCTTCCTCAACCATATGGCGCGGCATGTGCCCCCAGCACAAGCTTCCCCTGAGCAGATCGTGCTTCGCGCCGAGGTCATTCACCCACCACTGGCGTTCACTGGCGACCCCCTGTTGTGTCTTTTCCGAATCGGGCTGATTGTCGGTTACGACGAGCTGAATGTGCCGGCCAAATTCCTCCCGCGAGATCGGCCCCGCGATAGCGGCCAGCGGATGCGATGGCGAGCAGACGGTCACCATTTGCGCATCACATAAATGCTGCCTTTCTATGGCGACTGGGCTCAGCTCCGGCACGTCGGTGATCGTCACCGCCAATGCGCACGTGCCTTCGAGAACCAAACGTTCGCCGCCCTGCATGGTCGTCATGCGCAGATTGATTGCAACCGTTGAAAAGTCCGCCTGCACGGTGCGCAGGCATTCAATCAGGTGCACACGCGGAAAATAGGTATCCACGGCAATCGAGACCTGTGGGACCCCGGCTTCAGCAATCGCAACCGCTCGCATCTTCATTTCCTCGGTGCGTGCGATCACGCCGCGCGCATCAGGCAGGAGGCTGCGGCCCGCGGCCGTAAGCGTCGCTCTGCGAGTGTTGCGCTCGAACAGCAACACATTAAAGGCACTCTCGAGCGCGTTGATGGCGTGACTGATTGCCGACTGTGCACGCTTCAGCTCCCGTGCAGCCCCGGAAAAGCTCCCTTGATCACACACCGCGACGAAGGCGCGAAGTTGATTGATGGTGACGTTGTCGAGCATATATCTAGAAAGTAGATGACATTGATAGATATTTAGTCAATTGGATTCATTAATCAAGAGGCCCACAATCAGTTTCTCGCTTTTGTTTCGAAGGAACCATGACATGACCAAGCTGACTGGAAAGACCGCGGTCATCACCGGCGGCGCTACCGGCATCGGCCTCGCCGCGGCAAAGCGCTTCATCGAGGAAGGCGCTTTCGTCTTCATCTTCGGCCGCCGGCAGGAGGCGCTCGACGCCGCGTTGACCGCTCTCGGACCTAATGCCCGCGCGGTGAAGGGCTCGGTCTCCGATCTGGCCGACCTCGACCGACTCTACGCGGCGGTGAAGGCCGAGCGCGGAACCCTCGACATCGTCTTCGCCAACGCCGGGGCGGGAAGCCCGCTTCCGCTCGGCCAGATCACCGCCGAGCACCTTGACGAAACCTTCGACACCAATGTGAAGGGCACGATTTTCACGGTCCAAAAGGCGTTGCCGCTGATGGGCTCGGGCGGTTCGATCATCCTGACCGGATCGAGCGCCGGCACCACGGGTGCCCCGGGGTTCACTGCCTATAGCGCGAGCAAAGCCGCAGTGCGCAACCTCGCACGGACCTGGGCAGAGGATCTGAAGGGCACCGGCATTCGGATAAACGTGCTGTCGCCCGGGGCGACGGCGACCGAACTCGCCAAAGTGGCGCTGGGCGAGGAGGGCCAGAAGGCCTACGGGGCGATGACGCCGCTCCAGCGCATGGCCGATCCCGCAGAGATCGGGGCGGTGGCCGCCTTTCTCGCGTCATCGGACAGCAGCTTCATGACCGCCAGCGAAGTCGCCGTTGACGGTGGCTTGGCACAACTCTGAGGAGAAAAATCAAATGACACAGTCACTAAAGGCAAAACGGCTGTCATTACCCGAGGCCGAAATCGCGCTGGGACGCTTTGGCGAGCCTTCGGAAATTGCCGCCGTCGTGGCGTTCCTGGCTTCCGATGAGGGGCACTGGGTGACTGGACAGACGATCGACGCGAGCGGCGGCTACAAGCTCTGACCGCGCCGACAAACCAAAGGAGAATCTTATGAGCTACGCAATCATCGGCTTCGGCAAGGTCGGGCACGCGCTTGCCAAGGCGTTTGCCCGCAACGGCATTGAGGTGTCCGTTGCAACCACGCGCGCCCCGGAAAGCTTTGCATCCGATGCAGCCGCAATCGGACCCACCATCATTCCCAAAACCCTGGCGGAAGCCGTCAAGGCGGACATCATCTTTTTAGCGGTCCGTTTCGAGTCGCACCCGCAGGTCGCAAAAGCGCTGCCCGACTGGAAAGGGAAGACCGTCATCGACGCGATGAACACTCGGGCTCCGATTGAGGAATTGGGCGGTCTCCCGTCCTCCGCTTTCGTGGCGAAGGTGTTCACCGGAGCCAGGCTGGTGAAAGGCTTCAACCATCTGGTCGCTGCCGTCCTCGATCAAAACCCCGCCGTACACGGTGGCAGGAGAGTCGTGTTCCTGGCCAGCGACGATGACGGCGCTGCAGCGGAGATTAGTGCGCTCGCGGAAAAACTCGGTTTCGCACCGATCAAACTTGGCGGGCTTTCGGACGGTGGACTGCTCGTGCACGCGCGCGGAAATAACTGGGGACAACTGATCTTCAAGGACTTGATCAAGTTTGACGGATGAACAACGGTTTCCAGATATTTCGCTGAGTCCAATGGCCGATTGCCGAGGCGACATGAGCCGTTGCCGACTCGATAGCCGCCCGCGCAATCGCTCGACGATATCTTCAGTGGCCTCACTGAACCAGTCGTCCTAACCCGTGGAACCGCGGATCGGTTATAGACGAGCGGTCATCTTTTTCCAGCCCCGAATTTCTTCGCGAGCCCGAAAGCAACCGATGCAGAGCCTGGTCTTGCCAACAAAGGCGCACACATCGATGCACGGAGATTTGACTGCCATCGCTCAGGCCGCGATACGTGTGGAATTGACTTCGACCGTCACGTGAGACAGTCCCTTGAATCGCTTCAGCGCTGCATGATAGAAGCTCGGGCTGCGCTGCGCTTCTTGGGTGACAACTGATACGACAGCACTGATGTGCCCCGGACCGAGGCGCCATAGGTGAAGATCGAGCACCTTGTCACCGCCTTCCTCAATCACATGCCGGACATTGTCGGCCATGCGGCGGTCGGAGTTCATGTCGAGCAGAATACCGCCCGTATCGCGCATTAAGCCCCATGACCAGTTCGCGATCACAAGTGCGCCGATCACGCCGGCAAGCGGGTCCATCCAGAGCCAGCCAAACGCACGGGCCAGCAGGAGGCCAATGATAGCCAGCACGGAAACCGCTGCGTCCGCGATGACGTGGATGTACGCCGAACGAATGTTGTGGTCGCGCGTCACCGCCGCATGCGCATCGTCGTGGCCGTGCTCGTGCTCCTCGAATTCGATTTCATGCTCGCCATCCAGCAAGCGAACAACGGCCTTGAATGCATGCGGCTCGGGAATGGCGTCCGTCGATTCCAGGTAACCGCCACAGTCTTTAAATGCAAAGGTTTGACGCAAACCGTCGGGACGGATCGTCGTGATTGAGACGTCGTCCGGGGTCAGCCTCGAAGTCGTGGTTTCAGGAGCAATCCGGAATACTGGCGGTACACCCTCTTCAAAGACGGACACCGCAAACACACCGGCGGCACCGAAGACGCGCCGAACCTCTTCCTCGTGGGCATGTTCATCGTCATGTCCGTGTCCATGACCGTGGCTGTGACCGTGACCGTGGCTGTGGCCGTCGTGGTCGCCGCTCAGCAGCCAGACGCTGGCGAGATTGACCAGCAGACCAACAACGGCGATGGGAATCGCTTGGCCGAAGTGGATAGGCACGGGTGAGAAGAAGCGCGACACGGCCTCGTACCCAATCAGGATGGCAATCATCGCCAGCACAATGGCGCTGGTGAAGCCCGCGAGGTCACCCAGCTTGCCGGTCCCGAAGACGAAACGGGAATCTGTCGCATGCTTGCGAGCGTACGTGTATGCCAGCGCGGCAATGAGCATGGCCCCAGCGTGCGTTGACATGTGCAGACCATCGGCGACGAGTGCTAGGGAGCCAAAGAGGCTGCCGCCGACGATCTCGACCACCATCATCGCGCTGCACAGCGCGATCACCATCCAGGTCCTGCGCTCGTTTTCCTCATGAGCCGCGCCCAGGAAGATGTGGTCGTGTCCCGCTCCAAATGCAGCGTTCTCGAAATCAGTCATATTCCCCTCTTACTTGAAGTAGCTGTGGACCACTTCGATCAGCTGCTCGGTTCCGCTGCCATGTTCGCCGTCCGGCTCCGCATCGACGAGGTGCGAGCGGATGTGGTCCTCGAGCACCACCGCCAACAGCCCATTCATCGCGCCCCGGCAGCTTGTGATTTGTTGCAACACGTCGGTACACCCGCGCTCCTCCTCGAGTGCGCGCTCGATGGCCTCAACCTGCCCCTTGATGCGTCGAACCCGGTTGAGCAGCTTTTGCTTCTCGCGAATCGTGTGACTCATATCCCCCCCAATATACCGTGGGGGAGTATATATCGTATAGCGTAGGGGGGTATACTAATTTACACAAATGACCGCCTGGAAGTGGCATTGCGCCGGTCGCCGTCGGATCCAGTTCGGCCAGACACGGACTTTGACAAAGCACGAGCGATTGGCCGTTCTCCATGGACCTTGCGACACTCAATCCGCAGCCAGATTGCCGAGAAAAATAGAAGCGCACGATCCCTGACGCAGCAAGCCGGTTTTGAGAACCGGCTGACCGCGAGTTAGTGGGCCTTCAAGAATGCGGCGATCAGCTCGGCGATCTCTCGCGGTGCATCCTCGAAGCTGTAATGGCCGACTCCCGCGAGCCGGTGAATCGGCGCCATGGGAAAGATCTCGCTGAACAGCGGCAGAAAGTGTTCAGCTGCCAGCGTGCGATCGGCCTCGCCCCAAATTGCGAGCGCTGGTTTTGAACGGATCGTGTCGAGTGCCGTCGCGTCTGGCATTTCGAAACGATGTGCCCCGATCGCGAAGCCCTTCGCCCACCCTATCGCGCCAGCACTGTCGGTTGGCACGGCGAATCGCGAGCCGTAGGCACGCAGCCACGTATCGTTGATACGCGCGTGGTTTTCGAAGCCGTTGAGCTTCAAGGCACTCAGGATATTGAAGCCGAGTTCTTCCAGCACGGATTCGAGACGGCCTTGCGAATCAGCGCGGAGGATCCATTGGAACCAAGGCGAGACTGCGGCATTTGCGTTCAGCCGGTCGAATAACGTGCTTTGGCCGAAAGGCGTCGGGCCGTTCGTGCTGACGATTCGGCGAATGCGGCCGGGATGCCGTGCGGCGAGTCCCATGCCGACGGGGCCGCCGAAGTCGTGCATGACGAGAGTGATATCGCTTAAGTCCAGGGCAAGCACGAATTTTTCAATGTTGTCGATATGATCCTGCAGCCAGTACGTCCGATGTTCCGGCGTTTCGCTCTTGCCGAATCCCATGTGGTCGGGCGCGATCACACGGTAGCTGCCCGCGAGTGCAGCGATCAGATCACGAAACAGATAGCCCCACGTCGGTTCCCCGTGAATGCACAGGACAACCTCGCCATCAGCGGGTCCCTCATCAACGTAATGCATGCGAAAGCCGCCAACATCGCTGAAGCGCGGCGCAAACGGAAATGTTCCGTCAAACGTGTCACTCGATGGTGTCATTAGGGTTCCCTGACGAATGGAGCGGCGGACAATCCGGCCGGTCGAAAGAGGTTAAACTTTGACATCGCTGTCAAGGTCAAGCGTATCGTTCGGGAGATGTCATGCGTATCGGAGAGCTGGCTCGCCGCACCGGCGTCAGTGAGCGGATGCTGCGGTATTACGAACACGAAGGTCTACTAAGTCCGAAGAGGACCGATTCGGGCTACCGCGATTATGGCTCCGACGAAGTAGACGCAGCACAGCGCATTCGCACGCTCAGCGCGGCAGGACTGAAGATCAGCAGCATCCGGCTGTTGCTGCCGTGCGTACTCGGCGAAAAACCTGTGTTTCATCCATGCGTTCAAGCGCGCGCGTTGCTGCGCGGCGAAGTCGAAAAGCTCGACACTCGGCTGCGCGAACTAAGTGAAACGCGAGAAGTCGTCGCGAGACTACTCAATGCGGTCGACACCAACGAGACATTGCCGCTCTAGCCGTTGCGTCGGCTTGAGCATTGACGCACTGCCCCTTGGCGAGGCCCATCAAGTTGGCATGCGGCGATACCGGGTCCGGGAGCAGATGCTTCGGATCACCCTTCAAGAGGTCTTTCCACGAGCGACCGCAATCGAGCGTGGTAGATGCGCTCACAAATAGCCGCCCGAGGGCCGATATGGGTCGGGCTATGCCTTTTGCACGAGATGAATGCCCAGCGCGATCCCGGGCCGGTCGAAGGTCGGCTCCAAGGGTTCATCCGACGCGCGCACGAGCGCCGATCTCTGGGACGGCCCGACTTGACGGAGGCCGGCCAACTAGCGCCACACGGGGCCATCGGTTAGCGGTTCGGTGTTGTTTTCAGATGTGCGGCGAGCAACTGCCGGTGGCGTGCTTCGGTTTCGTCGTCGACGGGGAACATGCATTCCAGGCGCAATTCCTGTGCGGCAACGTTCTGTGGCGCACCGAGGGTCGTGACCATCGAGAAGTAGCGAAGCACGACGCCTTCGCTGACAAAACCTATCGGAATGACGGGCATGGTGGGCGTCGCAGCCGACCCATGATGCGTCTTCCAGTTGCGCGGCGGATCAGGATAGGCCAGCAGTTCGTCGAGAAGGCGCCCGGTACCGGCGTCGATAACGTGACCCACTGATTCGCGATATACGCGTTGCAGTAGGCTTCGAGAGACAGCGTCCCAATCGGCCACGAATGGACGCATTCCCCGCGGATCGAAGATCAGATGCAGCATGTTGCGTGGACCTTCGCGCGAGGCCATGTCGATAAAGCAGTTGAAGAAGTTCGGCGCTGCGTCGTTCGTCATCAGAACGTTCCAGTGGCGATCCATCACGATCGCCGGAAACGGCTCATGCTGGCGAACCACCCGTTCAAGCGCGCGGATGACACTCTGCATCTCCTGTGCGTTCCATGGCGCCACCGAATATACAGGCGCATAGCCAGCCGCGAGCAGCAGGGCATTGCGCTCGCGCAGTGGCACGTCGAGCGTCTGCGCAAGCGTCAGCAGCGTGTCCCGGCCCGGCACGCTACGCCCGCTTTCGATGAAGCTGATCTGGCGCTGCGAGACGCCGGCCTCCAACGACAGATCGAGCTGACTCACGCCACGCACATCGCGCCAATAGCGCAGCAAGTCACCCAGCTCGCTCGGCAGCGCTTTCGGATCGGGATTGGAGACACTCATCGAATTTCCCTATTCTTGGGGGACGAACGGAGAGGACTCAGGGTGCGGGCGCGTGCCATGCGAACTCCTCGAACTGCGTTTCAAGTGGCGGCTGGCTTACGCTGGCGGTGTAGTTCGTGATCGTCGATGCGGCAACCACCGCAATGACCTCCAGTATCTGCTCAACGTCGAACCCCGCTTCCAGGAAGCGTCTCTGGTCCGACTCGGCCAGGCGGCCGCGCTTTTCGATCAGCGTGCGCGCCAATGCTGACATCGCAGCCAGTCCGGCGTCGTCAGGCAAGACGCCGCGCCGGATCGCGTCGACATCGACGCGATGCACGCCCTGCTTCAACGCCAGCGCCGTGTGAAACGCGACTGGCCATTCGCTGGCGTTCACGACGGCGTTGGTCAGCAATACCGTCTGAATCTGCGGCTCGGTGAGGCTGCTCGCGTGCACACGCTCGAACAGACCGATGAAACCGTGGATCAGCACCGGCGATCCAGCCATCTTGGCCGCGATGTTTGGGATCAAACCAAGCGCTTGTTGCAGTTGCTCGAGCACTGGCTTTGATTGTGCGGGAGCGGACTCAATCGTGTATGTGGGATAGCTGCACATGGTATCTCCTTGGCGGTGAGCGCATCCGGAGTGGAGGCGCGACAGCCGAAGAGTAGAAGCGGTCGTTCCTTGTGCCAATTACATCTCATGTAATTGGCGCGCGGCAAAGCACCGCCAGCGGCGGCGCGTGGATTCGCCCAAGACGAGCGCCCGCTGAAAAGGTCTTTCGACGCCCAAACAGCTGAATCCCTCCGCAGCGCGGAGAGAAAGCATCATGCAACCAATGGCATGCGGACTTACCGTCGCGCAACAACCCACGTTGCATATAACGATACGCCACGAAATTTCAGCCCATCGGATCGGCTCGATTAACGACCGATGAAATATTACAAATATGAATTTCCTGTGTCGATCGCTGCGACGTATACACAACTTCTCGGCTGCGGTATTATCCACCCGGTTGCGAGAGTTAAATGATAGATTTTTGCCGAGCTACGCTATGTTTAAGTAATCAGGTAATGATGGCTCGTAGCAACTGCGTCGAGTGCACAGCATAAACTAAAAAAGGGGGCGCCATGTTACCGCAAGAACTCGTGAACTATATATTCAGCTTCTTGACGGTCCGGGAAGCCACGCAGATCATGACCGTATGCAGGCAATATCGTTACGCCGGCATCGATCAGTTGCAGAGGAGACTCGCCCCCTATGTAACCAACACGGGGCAAATTCAATCGCTCTCGCAGGCTAGACAGGTCCTGGCGCGCCCACTAGCCCTGAGGCTAAACGATCTCTACGGGATACTCTCCGACCTGGAAAACTACCTCCGGGGAGAAGAATGGAACATGTCGCGGCAGGGGCTGGCTGCGATTCGGGAGCATTATGGCGCGCGGCCAACGTATATCACTGGGTATTTGCCGTCGACTCTACCGGACGTTTCCAATTGGCCCGGCACACATTTCACGACAACGCAACGCGCACTGGTTCACAACATCCAAGGCGAGTCGTTCGATCTGGGTTACAACCTTCAATACAACGATTCCACCCCATACAGACGCCTTCAAAGATACACGGTAGAGGTCGATGTACTTGAATTTCTGAGCGCGATACGCCATCTGATCGACTGGCTTCGCGCCCACCGCCATCGATTCCACGCCCTTCTCGACGAGCTATAGAGGCATCCGAATAAAATCCCGTCGGCACATGGCGCGAGGCGCTTGCTCGTTGCCTCGCCCATGCGCATAAAGCGACCAGTCATGTTTCCGCAAAGCAACCTGTCCCCGTTGCTCTGAAACCCTTACCCTCACGCACCAAAAAAAGTGCGTCCAATCCTTTGCGGCGAGCGAACTGTACCCCGCGTTCGTCACCTAACACCATAAGCGCAGTCGCATACGCGTCGGCATCCATGCACGTAGGTGCCAGCACCGTCACTGAAGCAATCCCGTTTTTCAGAGGTGCGCCTGTGCGCGGGTCCATCGTGTGTGAGATGCGCACGCCCCCCGTTTCACTCCAGTGCCGGTAGTCGCCCGAGGTCGCAATCGCTACGTCGGAAATTTCAATTACCGCGAACGGCTCCCTGCGGTCGTACTCCGGCCGCTCGATCGCGAGTGCCCAGGAAGCCCCCTCCGGCTTCGTTCCCCGCGCGCGCATCTCACCGTCAATTCCAACGAGCCACGAACGAATGCCGTTGCGATTCATCACGCGGCCTAGCTCGTCAACGCCAAAGCCCTTGGCAATCCCGCACAAGTCGAGCGCCAGCGGCGCCCGCTTACGAGCGCGACTTTGCGCGACGTCGACCTCGAGTATCTCGCCGATCGGCATGCGCGGCCTTTGTGACGACAGGTCCGACACGTTGGTCGGATCGGCGCTTTGCGGACCGAACCCCCACCGATCAACCAGGTCGCCCACGCCGACGTTAAATGCATTTTCGGTCTCACCGCCGATCTCGACTGCACGCGCAAGCACGATGGCGAGACTGCTGGGTATCGGCAACCACACGCCGACCGGCGCCTCGTTCAAGCGAGTCAGGTCTGAGTTCTCCTTCCAGTTCGACATCGTTTGATCAACAGCCTGTACCGCCCTTTCGAGCTCGGCGGCGAGCGATGAAGGATCGAGGTTTGACTCTGCGTAACATTGGGCACTGTAGCGAGTCCCCATCGTTGCCCCGTTAAACGTATGGCGGCGAAGGCCACCTGAACCCTTTTCCTCAATAAACATCTTCGACATAGCTACCCCTCAATTTCAGGTCACCTACCGTAATCCCGGAGCCGGCAAGAATCCGCTCCCACACGGCCGCGACCCCTCTTGCCATGTCCCGGCTTCCACACACCATGACGCGCGCCCCTCGGGCTACGAGCGCACGCAGCACCACGGCATCCCGAAGCAGTCGATCCTGCACGTAGGTTTTCTCCACCGGGCTCGTCAGCGCGGTCGTAAGCGTGGTCAACTGGCGCGTGGCCACGAAGCGATGCAATTCCTCGTCATAAAGGAACGAATCGCCCGACCGTCGAGCGCCGAAATACAAGTGCATCGGGCGCTTCGTCGCGTTCTGCCGGATGAACCCCACGAACGGGCCGATGCCGGTACCGGCACCGACCAAAATGAGCGGACCGGCATGAGCAGCAGGCTTGAAACCAGGATTCGTACGGATGAATGCGTCGATCGAGTCGCCTGGTTGCAGGCTTGTCAGGTACCCGGAACACAACCCGTGCGGATGCCTGCGCACACAAATCTCGACAAAGCCATCTCGCGAGGCGCTTGCCAACGAATAGAATCGCGGCACAGTGTCCCCCGGCGGCACGATGCCGATCAGATCCCCTGCCTCGAACGCGGGCAGTCGGGCTCCCATCAGTCGTTGCCATGCTGAATCTGCCTTCCGTGGACGAGCAAAGCGCAATACCGAGGTGAACGTCTCGGCCCCCGCCCCATAGTCCTTGCGCTCGATCAATTCAAGCGCAATCGTGCGCGGCAACGTTGGCTGATATTGAGGCTCGATCTCGACATCCAGCGCGGCGCCCAATCTGCCCGCCCATTGCCTGAACTCACTTTCCGATTGGCGATCCACCATCCCGAGGTCCGTCAGCGGACTCATCCCCTTTGCGCACAAGGCGTCATGAACCGTGCGGGCAAAGCCACAGAAGCTCGGAAACTGGCGATCACCGAAGCCAAGAACCGCAAATTGCATTTGGGCGGGGGCGTTCATTCGAGCCAGCTTAGGGAGGAATTGCGTTGCGTTCGATGGCGCATCCCCGTCCCCATAGGTCGACGTTAGAACGATGAGCCGCTGCGCTGCGCCGTAATGAGGCGAAAGATCGTTCATCGAAGCGGTATGCACCTGAAAATTCGCTTTGGTGAGCGCTTGATGAATGGCCGTCGCGAACCCCCAGGTAGCGTTCGATTCGCTGCCCACGAGGATGACCGTATCCGCTCGCCGCGCACCCACGTTATTGGGGAGCTTAGGCATCGCGCGACGGCGGAGCGCCCACAGCCAGATCCCGCTAACGGCGAGCACTGGAATCGAAGCGCTCTCCACACCGAGTAACAGCCCTAGCCACCAAATCCCTTCACCCGTGTGCAACATCAGTACGGTTTCATGGACACGCTGCCATGCGTCGGCGTTCTGCCAGGCGAGCCACGCTCCGGAGGACGGATCGATATATCCGGTACCCTTCGAAGTGGTCAATGCATAGACATCGTGAGGGTTTTGCGGTGCAGGGAAAGCGAGTTCACGCAAGGCCGTCACGTCCACGGCTTTGAGTGCGGCAAGCCGAGCGACAGGAAGCGGCGCTTGTACGCTCACATAATCCGGATAAGCGAGCTCCGCCGTCTGCCGTTCGGGAAGGATCCCGAAGGTCGTCAAGGACATCATCAGCCCAGTGGCCGCTGAAAGCGTCAGCCCAATGAGGGCGATGCGCGCGATTTCGTTATGCACGCGTTGAAGCCCGCTACCCCGGATCCGGCCGGCAAGATGCCGCCATCCTCCCATGCGCCGTGCAAGCAGCGCGAGGCCCGATATGCCCAGCAGCAACATAAAGCTTGCGGCAACACCCGCCGCAATGCGGCCCGCATCGCCAAGCAGCAACTTTCTATGCAGGTTCGTGACCCACCGCATCGTGGGCGAAGGTGCATACGGCCCGATGCCCGCCCCGGTCGACGGATCGATTCGGGAAGCACGCGACTCGCCGCCGGAGCCGTAATAGGCAACGATTTCGCCCGACGGCCTGCGCACGATCTTGTCGAGCGAAGGGTATTGGGCGTTCACCCGTGCGGCGAGCGTTGCGACATCCAGCGCCCCCCCTGCAAGTGCGGGTGCCCGCGCACGCTCGACTGCGGGGTTGATCGACAGCACCGTGCCCGAGAGCGCCATGATCGTGAGCATGATCGCCGCGATCAATCCGGGCACTGAATGAAGCTTGCGAAGCATTTCGATTCTCAGAGGGTATAACGGAACGATTTCACGTAGCCACGGCCTTTGACCGGCTTCCCAGCGCCGGACGTCGTCAGGGGAATGACGACCTCGGACGGGTTCTCGTTCATCTTTTCCACCGCGGTGTCGACGTGGATCTCATAGCCTGCATCGATCAGCGCGTCGGCGATGTCCAGCGTCGCCCGCAGCGTCTTACCGGCGCCAACGCTGGCTCCCGTCACGCCGTCGAGCGTGGCGCTCCCACCCGACATCCGATACCAGTCTCGAAGGTGTTTGTAGTATTTGGCCTTGTCCCCGGCCATCCACAATGTTCCTTGATAGCGTCCGCCCCGATCGGTGACATACATGACGACGTACGCGCCGTCGCCGCCGTAGCTGCTCAGTTGAGTCTCCACCGTGACCGGGCGCGCCGAAGCCATCGACGGAATCGCGAGTGCGCCGGCGATAACCGCAACAGGGAGTGCAAACTTGATGCTCATGATTTGACCTTTCGATAGTGAAAATAGTGACAAGAGTGACAATCCGGATTCCAATGCGGGAACCTCTTGCGCAAGTGCATCAAGCCCTTACTGGATCTGAACGCGTGGCCGTGTCCCAGGTGTCAGGATTCCTTCGGCTGGCGCAGCGGCGCTTGCCGGATTGCCAGGCGCGCTGTTGGGTGCGACCGGCTTTGCGGCACTTGCGTCGCCTGCGTCACGCCCTTTGTGCTCGCCATGCCCCTCATCGGATCGCTCGTCGCCATCGGTCTTCATTCGAACGACGGCGAGCGTGGCGGGATTCACCTTTGCTTTAAAGCGTCGTCCCTGACGATCCGTTCCGCGGACTTCGTAGCAACCATCATGAGTCTTGATCCTGGTCACGTTCCAGCCCTGCGCCTTGGCAAATGCATCGAGATCCTTGACGGGCTTCCAATCGGAGAGCGGCACATTGCAGGCATCGTCCGCGAGGACCACGCCGGCGCCGCCTGCGCCGACTGCAAGAAGCGATACGACTGCAAGGCCGTTGAGAAGTGAGCGGCGCATCATGCTGATCTCCGGTTTATCTGACAGTCGCTACAATGCAGCCGGAAGCTGAAGCGAGCCTTGCGATCGCGAGGATTTTTCTTCATCCTGGCGTAAGCTTGGCGACGCAGACTTGGCGTTAACTTCACCAGGACGAAAGCATGAGAGTGCTGCTTGTCGAGGACGACAATTTGCTCGGAGAGGCGGTCAATGAGCAAATCACGCGGGACGGACACTCCACCGACCATGTGACGACGCTGCGCGACGCCCGGCGCTATGTCAAAGCCGCGAACTACGATCTGATCTTGCTGGACCTACTGCTGCCGGACGGCAAAGGGATAGACTTTCTGCGCGAATTGCGCGTGAGCGGCTCGTCCGTTCCCGTCATCATCCTCACTGCGCTTGACCAAATCGCGGACCGGATCGCCGGATTGAATGCGGGCGCGGACGATTACCTCGTCAAACCATTCGACCTTTCAGAGCTGTCGGCACGTGTGAATGCCGTGGCGCGGCGATACGCGGGCAATCCCAATCCGCTGGTGACGTTTGGCGATATCGCGCTCGATTTGGCCGCACACAGCATCACCCGCGCAGGCAGTCCCGTTTCTCTCACTGCCAGCGAATGGGCGTTGCTCGAGGCATTGATTCAGCGTCCCAATGCGATTCTGTCCAAAGCACACCTCGAGGAGCGTCTTTATTCGTTCAACGACGAGATCGGTAGCAACACGATCGAGGTGCATATGAGCCGCCTGCGCAAGAAGCTCGGAGCCGACCTCATCGAGACGGTGCGCGGGCTCGGATACAAGCTCAGGCCATTGTCGTGATCTTGCGCAGCCTTCAGGCACGACTGGCCGCGATGATCGCCATTGGCCTCGCGGTGCTCTCGCTCGTTGCGGCGACCGCGGCGTTTCGAGTGTTGCGTGCAGAGATCGATCGGATGTCGGACAGTGCGCTGCAGGAGACGGCACAGCGCATCGTGCCGCTCGCAGTAATGGATGTGCTCGATCGCGATCAGCAGAGCGCTGCCGAGCGCATCGCGGGCGTGCGAGCGCACGGGGAATTACTGACGTATATCGTCCGCGGCCAGACAGGCGAGATCCTGCTCCAGTCCCATGACGCGAATCCGGCCATCTTTCCGCCGGCGCTCAAACCCGGATTCACCTCCACCCGTACGCATCGGCTTTACACGGAGACGGTACTTCAGGGAACGGTGTCGCTCACCATAGCCGAGCCCTTAGAGGCTCGTCATCGCGCCGGGGTCGACGCGGCGCTTGCCGCCTTGCAGCCGCTACTACTCATCGTTCCGCTGGGTCTTCTCGGCGCGTGGCTCGTCGTTCGTTCCGGACTGCGCCCGATCCGCCTGTTCTGCGACGGCATAGCCGCAAGAGGCCGCGACGACCTTAGCCCGCTGGGCAAGGCGGGGATGGTGGCCGAAATCGAACCCATTGCCGATTCGGTGAATGATCTGATGCAGCGGCTGCACCGCGCGCTGACGGCTGAACGCAGTTTCACCGCCAATAGCGCGCACGAACTTCGCACGCCCATTGCCGCAGCCCTTGCGCAAACGCAGCGCTTGATATCGGAAACAAAAGGTACGCCGGTCGAGACGCGCGCGCGGAACGTCGAGGCGGCGTTGCACACACTGGCACGCCTGAGTGAAAAGCTCATGCAACTAGCCCGGGCAGAGGGCGGTCGTGTCCTTGCAGATACCGCGCAGGACTTGCGGCCGGTTCTTCACATGGTCGTCGAGGACATCGGGCGTACCGAGCGATCGAACGTGCTTCGTCTGCAATTGCCGGAACGTGCCGTGCGCTCGCGAATCGACCCGGACGCATTCGCCATACTCGCGCGCAATCTCATTGAGAATGCGGTCAAGCACGGCGCCAAGACGGAGGCAATCGATGTCGCGCTCTCGGACGAAGGCCGGCTGAGCGTCATAAACCGCGGCCCTATCGTGGCCGCAGACAAACTTTCCCGCCTGATCGAGCCATTTGAGCGCGGCGTGACGACAGCCAAAGGGAGTGGCCTCGGGCTGGCCATCGCGAACGCAATCGCTCAGGCGGGCGGCGCACGTCTAATCTTGCGCTCACCGGCTTCGGGTATGCCGGATGGCTTTGAGGCGCTAGTCGAAAATTTGAAGGACAGCGAATGCGAGAGCGGGCTTGAAGGGAGCGCTCGCCGCTAGAGCCAGGCGTGGATCCGCTCGTTTCGGATCTCAAAGCCGCCGACGCGCACTGCGCCACTCCCGCACATGCGCCACCGTCCCCGGTTCGATGACATCATCGGATTTCGCCCGATTCCACCGGCCACTCACCACCTGCGCATTACTAAACGCATCGATCCCATTGCCCGATCCAGCCTTCGCAATGATGTGATCCACCTGCGGTGCAAACGCAGTCGAATCGAGAAACAACGCACCGCGCGGCACCCTGTAGTGCGACGGCAAATTCACCGCCTGCGCCCATTCGCGCACCGCATACTCGTAACGCCCCATCGTCGAGCGCGCAGCGGGCGCGGCACTCAGATCCATCGTCACCTCGACTTCTCGATAGACCTCGTCATCCTCATTATCGGAAACGAGCAACGCATCGTAGCCGTGGAAGATCATATTTGCCGCGAAAATCAGTTCGCGCTGCCAATCGTCGAAGCCGTTCGCACGGAAACATTGACTGAGCGTCATCCGTTCCAACTTCGGGTGAATGCGCTGCAGGACGTCGTTCTCGAGCATATAGTCCAGCGCGGCGTATGGCCGGCGGTGCGGCGGCGGCAGCTTGAAACTGAAGAAGGTCGCATCGCGCGTATTCTCCAAGCGCCACCCGATAGCCGTCACCACCGCATGCGCCCTGAGCAACGGCTCGCGCAACTCCGTCACGAGCTCGCGCAGCGTAGCGAGGCTCATCGTCCCCACCACGGAAACGTCCTCCGGCACGATCGGCCCCGGCAGCGAGGGCGTAAGCGTGAGCGTGCGCATATGCTTGAAGTTGAACGGATTGAACAGCAAGCCGATCGAGCTTTGGTAGCCGCGCGGGATATCACCGAAGATCGCGTTAGCACTCGAAAGCACGTTTTCCCAACCGGCGCGGATGCGCAGGTCGTTCTTCTTGCCGAACGTGTAGAAATCCACGGAATATCGCGAGGGAATCCGTGGATCGAGCCCATCGTAGTGGCAATCGATCTTCATTCCCAGCAACTCGTCGGTGCGCGAGGCGGCCAGCGTGCTCAGCGCCGCTTCCACCTGCATCTTCCACGTCTGCTGGTTGAACAGCCGCGGCATCGGCACGAGATTGCGCTCGTCGTCGTCGCCGCCGTACACGTCGGCGATCAGGTGCCCCCGCTCCGTATGCGCAGGCATCTCATCGTAATCGTCCTGCGAGTGAAACATGCTCGCGTCGAAAGGACGCAGCGAAATCGGATACGAAATCAGGTTCGTCCGTTCACCCGATTTTCTGCCGCCCGCGTCGATAAACGCATAGATGCGCGTCACGCGCTCGCGCATCTGGTGGATCGACGCGAGTCCCACCGGCATATGCTTGGCCGGGTGGAAATCGAATCCCATCGTCTGCGCACACCACGCCAGCACCTTTGCCATCGTTCGCCCCCTCGCGCGCGTCGGCGCTTATAGTTCTACGTCCAGCATCGCCATATACCGGCCGAGATCGCCTTCCTGACTGACGATGTCACGCATCAGGTCCGGCAGCGGCATGCGGCCCCAGCTAACGGCGCGCGCCAACAAATATGGCGTGGGGCTATGAGGCTCATGCTCGGCAAGATAGCGTGCAATCTCTTCGAGCAACCGATAAGCATGCGATCGATCGACGATATGCTCGCGGGTAAGGGGTAGCACTCGTGGCTGCATATCAACCTCCAGTGGCGTATCGTCATGTTCGATCGCGATAACTTCATCGGGCTCCGACCGCGCAGCCGCCGGCAGTTCGTCCAGAACGTGATTGCCGCGCAGCGCGCGCGCCGCACGCTGCAGCTCGCTCAATGTGGCCGCAACCCGCGTAAAGCTCGGCGCTTCGTCGCCCAAATGATGGTCGAGCCGGCGCGATAGCGCGTCGATCGCGGCCAGCACGGTGCCAGCAGTGCGCTCGAGCTGTCGGAGCAAAGCGAGATTCGATCCTTGCGCCGCCTCGCGATCGAGCATCTCCCGCGGCAAGCGCGTGGCCGGCCCGTCCTCTTCCTGCATCGATGCCGCAACGACGCGGCGCCAATCGTCGAGATTGACGAAGCCCGGCTCGACCGGCAGGCCGATCAACGGCACATGAAGTTTCAGCACGATTTCGAGCTGGCGGCCGATCCAATGAAGCGGAGCCGCGCGCGCGTCCGTGTCTTCGCCGTCGATTTGCGGGTATGCATGCTCCCAGAACCGATCGACGAAATCGTTCAGCAACTGCATGCCCGCCACGAGGCCCTCGAGACGGTACAGCCGCGTCCACGCCTCGCACAACCAAACCGCAAGATGGAAGTCCTTGCTGCGCGAACGAAGCGCCTCGACGCAGAGCGATGCGACTAGATTCCAATCGGCCTTGACGAGCGGGCGCTCCCACTCCCCCATCGGCAGCGACGGATCGTCCTCGCGTTGCGCGTCGCGAATCTGCTGCCAGACCGGATCCGACCGCAGCGATACGCCTACACCGTCTCCCTCCGGCAACGGACTCAGAAGCGGCGCCAGATCGACGGCAAAACTCAATTCGGCTTCGATCAGATCGGATGGATTCATGAGGCGCTCCAGGTCGGGGCGTGAGTCGGAAAGCTGCTCGGCCACGCGAGCGGGATCTTCTTGCCGCCGGGCGTCATCCGTACACGCACGAAGACACGGCCGCGCGGAAACTTCGAGACAAGCGCCGCGTCGGCTGGGATGGTCGTTTCAAGCGGAAATTCGAATCGCAGCAGCGATGCGCCAGCGCTTGCTCGCACCGTCGTATCAGCTACGCGCTGTGCCGAAACGAAGGAAAGCAACGCCCATGGGTCGGTGAACTGCCATGTGAGCGTCTGACCATCGGTCGCGAAATTGCGCTGGGCCGGATCGTTCTTCGCCACCAGCGGCGAATTCTTCGCAAAGCGCAGCAGGAGCGTGACCGGCATGCCGTATTCCCAATGCAGCGAATGCGGGGCATCCTGCATCGACAGGCTGTGATCCCCCATGCGGATCGTCCAATCGATCAGTTGGTTGCCGGCCACTTCCGCCGTGCGGTCGGCGCGGAAGTCGACGTTGACGTCGTAGCCCGCGGTCGTGCCGTCCGCAGCGGGATAAAGCGGCGAGAGCAATGCATCGACGGGATCGAACTGCTCGACGAAGCGGCGCACCGCCTCCGCATGAATGGCCCGCGCGCCGGGGCCGCCAGCCGAACGCAGCGAGGAAGCCACCTGTTCGTAGCGCTTCAAAGCCGCACCGAGCTCGCCGAAATCGGCAGGCATTGCGTCCGCGTCGTTCAGTTTTACAGACCGCGAGGGGCTGCTGAACGGCCGGCGCCAAGCCACGCTCTGATTGAACACGGTGGCGAAGCCATCCCACTCTCTGCTCAACGTACTTGCATAACTCGAGCCGCAGCGCGTCAGCAGGCCATCGTAAAGCCGCATGTGCAGCGTCGTGAAGTAATCTCCGCCCACACCGGCTGGGCGCGGCGGGAAGCGGTCGACGCAATCGGTCGCGTTCGGATCGGCCGCGACCGTCTGCAAGAACTGCTCGAGCATCAACAAGCCGCTGTTCGGGTTCTTGAGCTGGTAGCGCTCCAGATCGGTGACGATCGCCTGCCAACGCTGCGCGAGCGGCGAATTCGCGTCGGCGGCATCGAGCGCCGCCAAATACGTCTTCGCATCTTTGCCTAGCGTGAGCGCTCGCAACGATTGCTGCTGCAGATACGCGTTCAGCGCTGCCACATCGTTCACGCCGAATGCCGCAAGCACCGGCTTGACTGTGGTCGATCCGCTGTACGCCGGGCGGGTCGCGTAGAGATCCGATTGCGTCAGCATCGCATCCACCAGACGGAGGTGCTGCATGGCGTCGCTCGACACGAACATGTCCAGATCGCTCGCCTGCGCGTTCGCTCCCATTTCCGCAAGCGCGGCGCGGATTTTCACGAGCCGGGGGCGTGCCGCCTCGAAAGCTGCACTGTTCGGATCGCCATCCGTGGGCGACACGGACGCCGCCGACGCCACTTGATCGAGGACGAGACGCGCAAACTGCGCATCGAGCGCTTGCTGCACGGCGGGCCGAACGGCATCGGGCAGAGTCGCAAGGCCATCGGTCAGATACTTCTTGCGCTCGTCGCCGATTGCAACCGCCTGATCCAGCCGCGTGCGGTCCCACGTCACGATCGAACCGTCGGCCACCGTCGGCAACGATAGATTGCGCGGCGCCACCATGAACGGCTGCGCCAACAACTTGGCCAAGCCGTCGCGCAAAGCGAGCCGCGCCGGCGAAACCGCGTAGCGCGCATCCTTATCTACCCAAACGATGGCGCCGTCCGGGCCGCCGAAACGCTGCGCCATTTCGCTGGTGAAAGCCTGGAACGCCGTGGCCGAACGCTCCCGCGTTTGCGCGACGAGGTCGGCGCCGAGCAGCCGGTTTTGCGTGGCGCGAACGAACGTGCGCTCCCACACGGGGCCGGGGTTGAACTGAGCCTGGTGCATCCAGCCCGCCTTGCCGGAGGCGAGCAGTCGTTGCTGCGTGTCGATGCCGGAGACGATCGCCTGATAGCTGCCGTCCGTCTGCGCAAAATCGCCCAGGCCGACGCCGCCGACCGACAAGGCGTCGATCTGTGCGGTCACCGCGCGTTCGGCCGTGAGTAGCGGGTTGCCCGTGAACATCTGCGCATCGAGTTGCTGCGCGCCTTTATCGAACGTGCAGCGCACTGCGTCGCGAATCACCGGCGTATTCAAACCGCCCGTGCCGTCTGCCGAATACGCGCCGCCGCGGCGCGAAGCATCGCGATAGAAATAACGCAGGCTACCGGCGACGTTGCCCTGCAGTTCGACGCCGAATGCATAGCGCACCACGAGCCGCAGCGCCTCTTCGTTGCCCGAGGATGGCCGCTGCAACCGCTGCATGGCCGCCAAGGCCGCATCGAGCTGATCGACCGAAGAGACATAACGCTGCATCGCTTGCATCGCGGGCAGGTCTTCGACGGCCAAGCTGCTGACCACGGGCGAATCGCTGCCGAGCGCCGGAGCGGCGCAGTCGCCGCCGGCAATCAGTTGGCCGGTGCTCGGATCGCTCGCCACGCCAGTCATTCGGCTCACGCGCAGCAGCATCTCGCGTTCGAGCGCCGTTAGTGCGATCTCGCCGAACTCGTGTTCGAAGCGAGCCCGCACGCGTTCGTCCAAATCGTCGAATGCACTCCACGAGCCAGGCATGAACACGGTCCAAAGCGTGCCGATGTGCTGATCGTTCATGCCGATCAACGACAACGTCTTCTTGCGGTACCAGTCCGACGGCAAAGCCTCGCCGCCGCGCGCGGCCGCGTCGCGTTCCTGTGAATCGATGTGCAGTTCGTTCAATGCGGCGACGAGCCGCGGGTTGCGATGGCTCAACACCAACGTCGCGCCGGTGAGCCCGATCGTCCAGCCGCCCAACATGGCAATCGCGCCCCAACGCACCGCGCGATGCAGCAACGGCCGTGTGAGATGTTGAGAGCGCGACGGCCGCGTCAACCCGTATTCGAGGAAGATCTTCTTCTCGAACAAGTCGCGCAGGAAGGCCGGCTGCAGCATGAGGTCGTTCAACGCCCGGCCGCCGTCGTGCCCGTCGTGCTCCAGCCCCTCCGTGTCGGCACCCGGCTCCGCTACGAAGCGCGGCTCGCGCGGCGCTTCATACGGATCGATCGCCTCGGGCGCATCGAGCGCCGCCGCGTCGCCTGCCTGCTGCCGGTCTTCGACGCCCCGCTGCGCGAGTTCGCCGCTGTCACCGGTCAGGTAAATGCCGCGGAAGAAGAACGGCTCGTGATAGGCGCTCGGCCGCATCAGTTCATCGACATACAGCTGCAACTGCGCACGTATCGCATCGACGCGCGCGGGCAGCAGCAGACACCCCTGCACGTCGAGCATGCCCGTATCGAGCGTGAACAATTCGGCGCTCGCGTCCGACACCGCGCGCTCGATGCCGCCCATCGCGGCATCGACCCAGCTCGATTGGTAGGTCGTGGACAGGTCGAACGGCGAAGACCAGCCCAGCATGCTTGCACGCAGCGGCTCGGGCAACGCGCGCGCGAACCCGGCGAAGCCTTCGAGATCCTCGCAGCCGGTCACGACGACGTAGACCGCAAAGCGCATCGCGAAGCGATTCTGTGCGAGCCATAGCCGGCGATGTGCGAGCTTCGCGTGGCGCTCCAATTCGAGCCGCGCGTCGGGGTGGTCGGCGAGCAGCATGGAAGCCGGCACGGTCACGACGACGGAATCGAACGGCCGCTGCGGCCGGTAGTTGCGGCACAGGCTCAGAAATTCGTCCCACGGCTTTTCGTCGCTGCTTTCGTCGGGCGAGCCGAGGTAGGCGGCCTTGATGTCGATCACGACGCCGCGATCGAAGAAATTCCACGAGATGCCTTGGATCGCGGCCGGGTTGGCCGCCTCCGAGCTCAAGACGCTTGCGACGCCCGCTTGCGCGATCGGCAGCGGACGTGGGTCTTCGCCTTCGTTCAGGACGATGACCCACGGCACGTTGTAACGCTCGCTGCGCGAGGCGATGTTGCCTTCGATCAGCTCGACGGCATGGCGAAACGCGTTACGCAGCGAATCCGTGCGCAACCGCACGATCTTGCGGTCGGCGGCCGGCTTGTTCTGCGCGCTATGCGCCGCGATCCAGAAAATCGCACCGAGCACGACGAGCACGACGACGATCAGCACGGCGACCGACAACAGGAAAAGATTGCTCGTCAGCATAGCGCCGCCCCCGCAATGAACGAACGATGCAAGGCGTTCATGAGCTCGCTCCCACCACGGTATCGCCGTGCAAGGCCTGACGCACCGGCCACGACTGCCACAGCCACAGCATCTCCGAAATCGCAAGCAACGCAACGACCGCGAGCAGCGTCATCACGCTCCACCGGCTGACGGTCGGCAGCTTGCGCGGCGCGATATGGGAAAGCGTGTTCGTATACGCGGACTCGGCCACCACACGATCGCGCCCGCCCAAATCGGCGCGGCGCTGATAAATGAATTCGTAGAGTTCCTCGCGATAGCTGCGCAGTCGCGCATCGGCCTGCTCGCCCGCGCCGCGGAAGCGCCCTTGAAAGCCCATCGCGAGCGCGAAGAGGTACAACCGAGCGATTTCTCGACGCGACGGCTCGCGGTCCGACAGCAATTCCTCGATCTTCTTGAAGACGAGGTCGCCCGCGATGTTGGTGCGGAACAGCGACGATTCGAGCAAGTATGCGGTCCAGCGCTCACGCCCAGCCCACGGCGTGTTGAGCAGCAATTCGTCGGCGAGAACGGCTTTGAGGTAGCGGGCGTCCGCCACGTTCTCGATGTCGAAGCGCGTACTGTCGCGGCGCGACTGCAGCGTCTGAATCTCGAGCACGTTCAAAAGATGCCGCGACATGCCCTGTGCAGCTTGCTCTGCATCGGCCTCGGCCGCCTCGGAGAAACGCCGTTGCGATTTGACGAGTTCGTCGAGGAACGCGCAAAACTGGTCCATCGCGAGGTCGTTCTCTTTCGTTTCGATAGGGGTGCGTGCCATCGTGGTGTACACCGTCAGTCTTTCGTGAACAGCAGCATTTCCTGAGGCCGCTGCGCGCTGGCCCCTTCGTTCGGATTGCTGATGACAAGGGCCTCGCCTGCACGCACGAGCGCGGGATCGGCTTGCACCTCGAACAGCAGGTAGCCGGAACCCGACCGTATGCCGAGCTCCTCCGCATACTCCACCGCGCGGCGCGCCGCGCCGAGCACGCGCCGGCTGCGCAGCGATGCATAGACCGACTCGGAGCCGATCACTGCGCCATCGATCCAAGCGAGCAGATCTCGATCCGATTGGCCGCGCAAGCCGACGACCAGCCGCCCCTGCACCCACTGCGCCTGCAGGACGATCTCGAACATCTCGTTGCCGTAGCGGAACTTGCGCTCGCGGTACCCTTCGCTCACTTCGGCGATCGCTTCGCGCAACGAGCCGAGCAGCGGCGTGAAGACGGCGAGCGGATCGGCATGATCGTAGTCCGGCGGCACGGGCGGCAGGCCACCGGGCGCGAGCATCGACAGCGAGCCATGCAGCGCGGCGAGGGCATGATAGAGCGCGAGCGGATGCAGATGTGGCGTACGCAATACGGCTTCGGCCAGCGGCAGCGCCGAAAGGAGGCTGCGCAAGCGGTCCTTCAGCTCGAGCTGGGTCAAGCGATCATCCGCCTTCGACGAGGGGATGGCCGTCTGCCGCGCGACGAACGCCGCCTTGCCGCGCACTTGGCCGAGCAGCCCCGCAACCGCTTTCCAAAGCGGATTGTCGCGCGCCACTTCGAGCAGCGGAGGTTGACGCTCTCCGAGCTTGACGACTTCATTGTCCTTGTAGACGGCGCCGAGACACAGCGACACGAAGCGCCCGGACGGCACTTCGCCCGCTTCGAGGGCGAGGTTCGGCACGAGGCGGGGAATGTCGGCCGGCGGCGCGCCCGAGGTGTCGTCTTCCACCGGCTCGCCCGCCACCGAGCGGAACCGGCGCATGTCGGATTCGCCGCGCGCCGACGAAGCGACGGGCAGCGTCAGATAGATCTCTAGCGCAGCCGTGGCGAGCCGCTCCGCGAACGGGGCGAGCGACAGCTCGAGCCGGCCGTGCTGAGCGAGTTCGGCCGAATACGACACCGCCGTGCCATCAGGCATGATCGCCTCGAGCGCAAGCACGCGCACGATACCTGCCGCGAGCAATCCCTCGTCGAACACGAGGCGCCGCACGCCCCAACTGAACGGGGCCGCGGCCAAGCTCTGCCACGCGACGAGCGAATCGACACGCGCGCCGAGCAGTTGAAAGTGCTGCGGCGCGAGCAGCATGCCCTCGAACCACTCGACGCGGTCGACGACAGGAACGAGTCGCTCAGACATGACGGCGCCTCCCGTCAAGGAGAAAGGCCCGGCAGGCGCGCGGCGGGGTTGCGCGCCGACGATCGAAGGAACAGCGAAGTTCGGTCATTTCACACTCGAAACGGAAAATGCGTTGTCGCCCAGCTGCACGACGAGCCGGCCGTTGAACCGCTCGACGCGTACGCGATTGGCGCCCGGCCCCGAGTAGTCCGCAAATACGAAGACGCCCGCCACGCGCGGCCCTCGAAGCTTTTCTCCGGGCACGACGAGCCGTTGGCCGGGCACGAGCTCCCAACTTTGATAGCGGATCGAATCGGGAAAGGTGGCGGCAAGATCGCCGCGCACGGCAAACCATTTCGAAGCGGGCAGCTCCGCCACGCGGGCGAGCAGGGTCTTGTCCGTCACGAATACGACGTCGACGGCGACCGGGCTGTCGTTGTTCGCTTCGTCGCTTGCCGCGAGCGTGAGCTCGTCCCATTTCACTTTGTCGCCCGACGGAAACAGCATCGAACACCCGCCAAGTCCCGCCAAGCACACTGCGGCCATGAGGCCCGCGGCCCATCGCCGGATGCGAGCCGTGTTGCCGCGCGCCGCGTACCTCGTTGCGCGCGAGCACGCGTGCGCATCGCGCAGCACGCTGCCATGCGCGAAGGAAGGCTGTCCCGCAGAGCGTCGCCAGTCGGTCATCTTGCCCCCACTCCTATACCCATGACTACGATCAAAGAAGCCGCCACGAAGGCGCAGCCCGCCACTACCGCAAGCTGCGCGCGTGTGAACGCCAGGCGCACGACCACGGAATCGCGATGCGGCATCGCGCTCGGTTGAGCGCTAGCGGCCCGATCGGTTTGCAAGCCCGCCGACGCCAGCGCCACGACCATGCAGGTGGACAGCAGGCTCAGCAAATTGCGCGGACCGTCGCAAATCAGATCGATCCCGACGAATATCACCAAAGCGGCCTCCACGGGCAAACGCAGCAGCGACAAGGCGATTCCCGCAACGGCAATGCCCCCCACGCCGTTGCGCCCTGCCGATGCGAACGCGGCCACCGTGGAGGCGGCGCAGATCATTACACAATCGCCGAGACTGAGCGAGTTGCCGTACAAGTTCGCGACGAAGGAGGCGACGAGCGCGAAGTAAAGCGCCGAACCGGCGCGCAAAAACACCGCACCGAACGGCACGACGAGATCCGCTACGCCTCGACTGAGGCCGAGCTTCGCGCTCATCGCCTCGATCGTGTGGGGGATCGCCGCGGTCGCCGTGCCGGACGTGAATCCGACCAACATCGGCGCGCGCAGGGATGCGACGGTATGGCTGAACGAGACGCGCGTACGCGCTGCGATCGTGGCAAGCGCGATGCACGACAATACGCCCGCCGAAATCACGAAGACGAAAATGAAGCCGCCCATCGCCGATAGAATCTCGCGCGGCATATGCGCGACCATATGGGCGGCCGTGCCGAAGACCAGCACGGGCAACAACAGGTTGGCGTAATCGATCAGCGCTTCGAGCGTGCGGTAGATGCTCTCGAAGATGCCGTTGAGCACCTTCGTCTGCTCGGCGGACAGGGCGGCGAACGCCATGCCGAAGACGATCGTGCAGGTCAGGATGCCGAGCGCCCGGCCGTTCGCAAGCGCGCCGTAGAAATTGTCGGGGACGATTTCGGTCAGTGCGAACAGATGCTCGGGTGTGCCTTGTGCGCCTTGCGAGAACAGCGCCATGCGCACTTCGCCGGCATCGCCGCCGCTAGACAAGATCAGCCGGCCAAGCTCGGCATGCGCAGCTTGCGACAAGCCCAATCCGGGCGCCGCGACCACGCCGGCCAGCGTCCCGGCGAGGGCCGATAGCGCCACGAGCGCAAGCGCCAACATCAGCATCGTGCCGATACGCAGGCCGGGACGCGGTAGCCCCATGAGCTGGCGCAGCCCGAAGAACATGGCCACCACGAGCAACGGGACGGCAGCCATATTGACAATCGAAATGTAGAGCTGGCCGACCGCATAGGCCGCCTCGCCCACCGGCTCGGCGAACGCGCCCGCGACAGCGCCCAGCAGCACGCACAGCAGCAAGAGCAGCGCCGAATTGGGCAGTTGTCTCAGCTTGTTCATAGCGCCTGATTCCAGCCGTGCGCGAGACCGTACGACACTGTCGCGCGCGCGAGTTCGAGCGTGCTGTCGATCATCGGGATAGGCGCAGCGTCCATCTGCTGCGCGGCAAGCGGCAACTCGGTGCAGCCCAGGATGCCCGCCTTCGCGCCATGACGGACGAACCAGTCCAGCGCAAGCGCGAGGTGTTCGGTCGATGCGCCGATCTTTCCGGCCTTGACGTCGCGGATACACGCATCGATGTGCCGCTGCGTGTCGAGGTCCGGCTCGACCGCTTCGAACCCGCGCGCGGCGAGCATGCGCTGATAGAGCCCGCAATGAAAGGTGCCGCCCGTCGCCAGCACAGCCACGCGCCCGATGCCTGCGGGCAGCGCCGCGACGCTCGCCTCGGCGATGTGAATGATGGGCGCGCGGCTCTCGGCGCACATCGCGTCGTACCAGTGATGGGCCGAGTTGCAGGGAATGACGATGAGCTCCACCTCGTTTCGGTTCAACATGTCGATGCCGCGCAGCAGCGCCGGCAACGGGTTTTCGCCGGTGCCGAGCAACGCCTCGGACCGGTCGGGAATATGCGGCAGATGCGCCACCAGCAACGGCAAATGCTGCTGGTCGCACCAGGCCCCGGCCGAGGTCGTCAACGCGATCACCCGTTCGATGAAATCGACGGTGGCAAGCGGCCCCATGCCGCCTAGGATGCCTATCAACGCCATGGCCGCCCCCTAGAGCTTGAGCGGCCGGGGGCAAATGATCGACACGGCCGCCGTATTGCCGATGACGAGGATCAGCGTGCGCAGCATGTCGCACAGCGGATCGACTGCAAGGAACAGAATGAAGGCCGCCTCGAACGGCAGGCTCAGGTACACGCAAGTCATGCCGATCAGCGACACCGTCACGAGACCGGTCATCCCCGCCGATGCGAAGCCCGCAAGGACCGATGCGAGCAGGACGGTGGCGACTTCGGCCACACCGAGGTGCTTGCCGTAGAGCTGCGCGATGAACAGCGTTGCGCACACGTAGTAGACCATCGGCCCGACGCGTAAGAGCGACACCGTCAGCGGCACCATCAACTCGACGCGCGAGCGGGCAAAGCCGAGCCGGTCGACGAGGCTTTCGATCATGCTCGGCATGCAGGCGGCGCTGTTGCGCGTCGCGAGTGCGAGCGCGAACGGCGCACGCAGTGCCTCGAGCGTGCTGCCGAGCGAATTGGCCGAACGCTTCCAGATGATGGTCGCGGCAATGACGAGCAGCAACAACGCAACGACGAAGAACGCGATGACGAATTGCAGCATCGCATGCAGCGGCCCCACCCCCGATTTGCCCAACTGCGCGGCGCTCATGCAGAACAGGATCAGCGGCAGCGGATAGCTGAGCCAATGCATGAGCTTCTGGCACGCGTGATACACGGTTTCGAGCGCTTGGCTCAAGCCTACCGAGATGCGTTCCGGCACGCGGCCAACGGCCAGGCCGAACAGCAATGCGAACACCAACGCCTTGAGCGCGTCGCCGCTGGCCAGCGCCGCGAAGATATTGCTCGGGACCAGACTTTTGAGCATGTCGGTCAAGCCGATGGTCTTGGGCACGGTGTCCGTTCCATACAGGCTCATTACCGTCTCGTTCGAGCCCGAATCGTCGCTGCCCACCATCGCGCCGAACGTATGCATCGTTGCCGTCGAGATATTGACGCCTGGGCGCATCGTCAACAGCACGATCGCGCCCACGAGCGCGACCGTCGCCGATGCGCCCAAGATCACGATCACCACGCGCAGCAGCAGCCGCGATGTGCCGCCATCGCGAAAGAGGCGCTGCAGGCTGAAGATCACCGCCGATACCATGAACGGCAACGTCGTCATCTTCAACAAGTTGACGTAAAGATCGCCGATCACCTCCAGCCTCGCCGCCATCGCGGGAAGCAACAAGCCGAAAGCGCTGCCGAGCGCGAGCGCGCCGATCACCACCCACGGGTTCACGGCGAAGGCATAAAGCTTTTTAGTATTCATCGTTCGGTCTCCGAAATGCGCTGTCTTTTTAGTTATCGGTTGCCTGCAGCAACGTCTTGACGTCGAGCTTCTTGCTGCGTTCGCTCAGGAACTGATTGACGAACGCGAGCATGGCGGGCGTCGATACGTTCACACCGATCGCGATCGGATCGTCGAGATCGTCCAGCGTGACCACGCGCAGCTTCAGCGATGCCGTCGGGTTGCTTTTGAGGACATGCTTCACTTCGAATTCGTCGCGGTAAGCGGCCGTCACTTCCCCCTTGTCGAGCGCACCGAGGAGCGCATCCCAACTCGGATACGGCCTGACCTTCGCATCCGGAAAGTTGGTGCGCACATATTGCGAGTAAGACGAGTTCATCACCACGCCGATCGTGCTGTCGTACGAACGGATCACGTCGGGCGCGGTGCGGCCATGCGCCACCTGCGCGAAGTTGATGCGATTGAGCAGGAGCGCGCGATGCAGCCGGACATACGGCGTGCTGAAGCTGATGAGCTCGGCGCGCGCCAGCGTTCGCGACAACTTGCTGATCGCGAGATCGGCGTCGCCGTTCGCGAGCAGGCCGACCACGCCGTCGAAGGTTTTCGCGTCGCGGTTGAAGCGCACCTTGACGCCGAGCTTAGCGGCCAATTCGTCGGCGATATCGACGTCGATGCCTTGCAGGCGGCCGTTGCGCGTCTCGAAGAACGGCGGCTGATCGACGCCGAGCATCGCCACCACCAATTCGCCGCGGTTCACAATGCGCGCGAACTCGGGCGCGAGCAGGCGCCCGTCTGGCATGCGCACGAGCCCGGTCGACGTCACGGCAAGCGGCGCGCTGGCCGGCGTCGAAGCTACCGCGGCAGGCGCTGCCGCCACCGTGGCCGCCGCGGCGGCAGAACCCATTCCCGCTCCCGTGAAAACCGAAAAGCCGATCGTCAAAGCGGCCGCAACGCGACCGGCGAACGCGCGCAGCGAGCGGGCCGAGAGGTGACGCCGGTGCGGTGCGGGACACGAAGTGTGAAGCGTAGACATAAGCGATTACCGTTGACAGTTTTCAAGAAGCATTGGAAGCGGGTGCGGCGGGCGTCGCAGCGTCCGCACTCGCCGGCAGCGGCGCGCGGTCGCTCACGGCAGCAGCGGCAGGCGCGGCGGAAGCAACTGGCGCGGCCGACGCGGCCGGCGCAGCATAGCGTGCACCGATCTCGACACCGAGCAGGAACAGCAGCACGCATAGCAGCAGAATGCAGCACGCTGCAATCGTCGCCATTCGCGCAGTCATGGAAAAAACGTAAGGCATCGGGACGCGTCCTCAGGGAACCATGGTGGTGAATTGCGCCGGCGCGACGATCTGGATCACGCCGCCCCAGTTGCACATCAATTTCGAGCTGTCCTGCAAAGCGGGCATACCGCCGACCAACACCGTCGGCGAGCCTGGCGCCCACGGCGCCGCCGTGACCGGCACGCACGGCATCGGCGTGAGCACGCCGAGCGCCGCCGCCGTCGCCGCCGCCACCTGCGGGTTGGCCGGGCAGCTGCACATGCCGAACGGCATGACGTTGACCATGGGCGCGTTGTCCATGATCGACGCGGCTGGCGCGCCGGACATGACGCACGCAGTCGGCAGCACGTTCAGCGACGAAGGCGCCACGCCGAAGCTGCACTGCAACGTGGCGCCGGTGGTGACGAGAATGCCCATGGCTCAGCCCTTCACCCATTTCTCGAAGTTCGCGACGATCTTCGGCAACCCGCCCGCCGCACCGGCAACAGGTGCGTCCACGCTGCGCCATGCCTCCTGCGGCTTGCCGCTTGCATAGCGGCGCTCGGCCAGCGCTTGGCCATCCGGGGCGAAGCGCCGGGCCGTTCCATGCAGCAAGCCGGCGCGATACGGAAGGCTCTGCACCAGCGTGCCATCGGCGGCGTACTCGCGCGTTTCTCCTTCGAGTGTCCCCGCGCGGTATCGCGCGCGCCGCACGACTACGCCTTCGTGCAAATACACGGCTTCGCCCTCTAGCTTGCCGGCTAGGTAGGGAAGCCGCGACGTGACCTGGCCCGAGGGCGCATACGACACGCTTTCGCCCTGAAGCACCCCCGCTGCAAAGCGCTGCCGGGCGGCGACACGGCCATCCTGATACAGCGTCGTCACGCCATGCTCCTTGCCATCGACGTAATGCGCCTCTTTCACGGGCACGCCCGGCGGATCGAACGCGCGCATCTGCCCGGACAACGCCCCGTGCGCATACTGCGCTTCCAACGTGGGCCTGCCGTCGGGCGTGCAACGCGTCATCGCGCCGTGCGGCACGCCGCCCGCCATCGACGTGCGCGCGATCACGGCGCCGCTCGGATCGCGCTGCTCGATCACGGCGTGCGCGAGCGCACCCGGCGGTGCGGCCGGGGAAAGCGGAGAACTCGCGGGCGTGGGAGCGGACATGGCGGTCGTTTATCAGGTATCAGGTATCAGGTAGGCGGCAGCGTCAATTGATCTTCACGAGGCCGCCTTTCACGGTCAGCATCCCGCCCCCGTCGACCGTCGCCGCGGCCGACGCCTTGCATTGCACCTCGAGCCCCTCGAGCGTGAGCGTGGTGCCCGCTTTGTTTTCCAGCGTGGTGCCCGCTTGATTCGAGAGCGAAGTGCCGGCCTGCGCGGCCAACGATGTACCCGACTTGAGCGTGATCGAACCGCTCACGTCGATCGTCAAATTGCCGCTCACCTTGAGCGTGTAATCTCCCGTCACGTCGTGCGTGTACTTCGCATGATTGGTATGCGTCTCGTCGCCGGTCACATCGAGCGAACGCGTGCCCTTGACCGTGTGCGTTTCCTTCCCCGTTTGCACGTCCACGGTTCGGTCGCCCTTTTGAATCGTATGCGTCTCGTTAGCGGCGATCACGGTGGTCGTAAGCCCATTCTCGATCGACACGGTCATGTCCTTCTGCGCATGCAAGAACAACTCCTCGCTGCCGGTCTTATCTTCCATGCGGATTTCGTTGCCGGCGCTGCCGCCCTTGGACGAGCGCGACATGATGGTGCTGCGCGTCTGCATGGACGGCTGCGCATACGGCAGCGTGCTCGACTGGTTGTATACGCTGCCGGTCACGAGCGGGCGGTCCGGATCGCCGTCGACATAGCTCACGATCACCTCGTGCCCGACGCGCGGCAGGAAGAAATGCCCCCAGCCGCTGCCCGCGACGGTCTGCGCAACGCGCACCCAGCATGACGTGTTCTCGTTCTGCGTGTCGGAGCGATCCCAATGAAACTTGACTTTGATTCGCCCAAAGGAATCAGTCCAAATCTCCTCACCCGTAGAGCCCGACACCGTCGCCGTATGGTTGCCCGCTACGACAGGCCGCGGCGTGACGAGCGGCGGACGGAACGGAACCGACGAGGGAAACACGACGAATTCGTTGTTGTAGACGTCGTTCGCCGCGCTGTGCTCGACGGCGCGCACGACATAGCTCGTATTGACCGCGCTGTTGGCATGGCCGCCGAGCGTGAAGCTGGAGCCGGCCGTGAGCGCATAGCAGGCGCTGGCGCCGCGGCCCGTCTGCTGGCCGATCTGTAGCGCCGCGAGCCGCAAGTCGGCCGTGTGCGTGCTGTCCGACGCCTGCGCGTAGCGCCCCGGAAACGTATAGCGCGTCCCGTTGGTCACCCCGCTCGATGCAGAGGAAGTCGCCGTGGAGACCGCTGCCGATGTGAAGTCGTAATCGGCCACGATATGCGTGCGTTCGGTCAGTCCCGTCACGAGTTCGAATGCGCTCACGCGCTCGGACGGACTGTGCGCCGCCGAATCGCTCGAGAACCACAACTGCGAAGCGCCGACTATCGGCTCGTGGGCAGACGGGCCGTCGGCGAGCACCATCGTATGGCTGCCGTCCGCGAACGTGAAGAAGTAGAAGATGCCCTCCTCTTCCATGAGCCGCGAGATGAACTGGAACGGGCTCTCGTCGTACTGGACGCAGTACTCGCGCGCCGCGTAGGTGCCCGTCGTGCTCTGCTTCACCGTGACGTTGAACGGAGACAGCACCTTCTGGATGATGTCGAGCACGCTCAGGTTCTGATAGATCACGCGGTCGCTGCCGAGCGTGGCGAGCCACAAGCTCGGCGCGAGCGCGGCCGAGTAGTAGCCGTTCGCCGCGTCGGCGCCCACCTGCGCGAAGCGGGTGACGATGCCGTTGAAGTAGCGCGCCGATCCGCCTTGGGTCTGCAGTGTCACCGTCGCGCTCTGACCGACGATGGATGCCGCCGACAGCGCCATGTTGCTCGAGCGCATACGCAACTCGAAATGGAACGGCTCGGAAATCGCCTCGCGCCCCGAGAAGCCTTCGAGCAGCAATACGTCCGCCCCGAACGGCGTACTGACCGAAAGAAAGCTGCCCGCCTGAACCGTCGTGACTGCCGGCATGTCAGACTCCGTCGCCGGCCGTGAAGCTGAACGCGAGGCCGCCCGTTGGCGTGAACTTCAAACGAACGGCCGAGAACGGCTCGGCCACCGAGATCCGCTCGAGCACCTCGCGCGCCAATTCCGGCAGCACGATGTGCGTGAGAATGTGATCCACGTTGCGCGCACCGCTATCCACTTCTTTGCAGCGCTCGGTGATGACGCGTGCGAAATCGTCATCCCACGTCAATTGGGCGTGATGGTTGCGCGCGAAGCGCTCCGCGAGCCGGTTCAGCTTCAGGTTCACGATCGCGGCAATTTGCGCGTCGCCGAGGTGGTAGTACGGCACGAGCACGAGCCGACCGAGGAACGCCGGGCTGAACTGGCGCAGTAAAGCAGGCCGCAGCCGCTCGATCAATTCCTCCGGCGGCGGCCGGCGTCCCCCTTGGCTCGCTTCGGTGATGACTTCCTGCGCGGCGTTCGAGGTAAGCAAGATCAACGTATTCTTGAAGTCGATCGGCACGCCTTCGCCGTCTTCCATGACCCCTTTGTCGAACACTTGGAAGAACAGCTCGAGCACGTCCGGATGCGCCTTCTCCATCTCGTCGAGCAGCACGACGCTGTACGGCCGGCGCCGCACCGCTTCGGTCAGCACGCCGCCGCGCCCGTAGCCGACGTAGCCCGGAGGCGCGCCCTTGAGCCCCGACACGCTGTGCGCTTCCTGGAACTCCGACATGTTCACCGTGATCATGTTGCGCTCGCCGCCGTACAGCGTATCGGCCAGCGCGGCAGCGGTCTCCGTCTTGCCGACGCCGCTCGGGCCGACCAGCAGGAACACGCCGACGGGCTTGCTCGGATCGTCCAGATCGGCCCGGAACGTGCGCACGCGCCGAGCGATGGCGTCGAGCGCCTCGTCCTGGCCGACCACGCGCTCGGCCAGCTTGTCGTGCAGATACAGCACCGTATGCAATTCGTCGGCGAGCATGCGGCCGACCGGGATACCGGTCCACCCGGAGATGACCTCGGCGACCATCGCCGAATCGACATAGACCGGCACCATCGGCTCGTCGTTCTGCACGGCCTCGAGGCCTTTCTCGAGACGCCCGAGGTTGGCCAGCAACGACTCGGCGTCCTCGCCCTCCTCGGCCGGCTCTTGCGTATCGACTTGGCGGGCGATCTTGCGCCGCCATGCGAGGATCTCCTCCACCGCGCGCCGCTCGGTCGAGAGCTTGTCGGCGAGCCGTGCATGCTTGGCGCGCTGCTCTTCGAGTTGCTTGGTCAATGCGGCGATCGCATCGGCGTGATCGCTGCCCGTCGCGGCTTCGTGGCGCAGCACGCGCAATTGGTTCTCGCCCGCTTCGAGCGCACGGCCGAGCGCTTCCAGGTCTTGCGACACGCCGCTTTGCCCGATGGCCACGCGCGCGCACGCCGTATCGAGCACGCTGATCGCCTTGTCCGGCAACTGACGTCCCGAGATATAGCGATGCGACAGCTTGACGGCGTCGCGCACCGCCTCATCGACGATTTCGACGCCATGATGATGCGCGAGCTTGGGCACCATGCCGCGCAGCATTTCGATGGCGACCGCCTCGCTGGGCTCATCGACCTTGACCACTTGAAAACGGCGCGCGAGCGCCGGATCGCGTTCGACGTACTTCTTGTACTCGGCCCAGGTGGTGGCCGCGATCGTGCGCAACTCGCCTCGCGCGAGCGCGGGCTTGAGCAAATTGGCGGCATCGCCTTGTCCTTCGCTGCCACCGGCCCCGATCAATTGATGGGCCTCGTCGATGAAAAGAATCACCGGCACGGGGGACGCCTTCACTTCGGCAATGACCGACTTCAGCCGATTCTCGAACTCGCCCTTCACGCCCGCGCCGGCCTGCAGCAACGCGAGATCGAGCGAGCGCACCGTGACGTTGCGCAACGCAGGCGGCACCTGGCCTTGCACGATGCGCTGGGCGAAGCCCTCGACCACGGCGGTCTTGCCCACGCCGGCCTCGCCCGTGAGGATCGGATTGTTTTGGCGCCTGCGCAGCAGCACGTCGATCAATTGGCGAATCTCCAGATCGCGCCCGTAAATTGGATCGATCGCCCCTTCGCGCGCGAGTTCTGTCAAATCGACCGTGTACTGCGCGAGCGCCGAGCCGCCCGGCCCGCGCCCGACGGCCGACGGCATCGTCGGCAACGGTGCTTGCGCCGCGGACGCACCGCTCGCCGCCGCAGCGCCTGCAGGCGCCGCCGCCTGCCCGCCGTCTTCGGTCGAAGCTGCCAGCACGGACGGCAGCGATTCACGCAGCGTCGCACGTGCAATCTTGAGCAGCGAGGGCGCCGACTCGAGCAGCAAGCCGCGCAAGCTGTCCACTTCGAGCAATGCGAGCAAGACCGTACCCGAGCGAATCTGCTGCTGTCCGAGCAGCATCGAACTCAGCAGCCAAGCCTCTTGAAACAAGCGCGAGAAGTTCGGCGATAGCGCGGGCGTGCGGCCATTGCCGCGCTTGAACTGATCGACGGCTTTTTGCAGTTGCGCGCAGACATCGTCCGAGGCGATCTCGAAGTGTTCGAGAATCACGCGCAAGTCGGGCGCATCGGATTCGAGCAGTTGCAGCAGGAAGTGCTCGACGTCGACGTTGTAATGCGTCTGCCGCACGCACAGCTGCGCCGCAAGCTCCATGGCATGCTTGCACGCCGGGTCGAGCCGGCTCACCAAAGTGCGAATGTCAATTTCCATGATGGGCCGGGTTACGCATTCGATGGGCGCCATGCCGCCGCGGACGGCGGCATGCGCAGCGTGAATCGGGCGGGCGCGAGCGGCGTCGGCGCTTTGGCGTCCGTGCTCGCGGCACGCGCCGCGCCGAGCCACGACGTCCAGCCGAGGCGCGCCGCGCCCGCGCCGCCTACGGCCAGAACGGCCTTCCTAGGCGCGGGCCGCAGCACGATATGAACATCGAGGTCCTGTTCCAAATACGATTGCACGAGCCATGCGGTGAGCGCGTGCAGCGCGCCGCCGGGCAACAGCGCCTCGAACCGGTCTTGCGGCAGATCGACGAACTCGATGCGCACGCCCGCCGCTTGATCCCAGCAGCGCCGCCCCACGACCGCTCTGCCGTTCAAACGCGAAGCTGCGCCGCGACAGCCCGACAGACGCGCAGAATCGCGCGCGTCGAGCACGCGCCAGCCACCGATGAACTGCGCACCGCGCACGGCCACGCCAAGCCGGTCTGACAGCATCGCCAGCAACCCCGCCATTGAGCGCGGCGCGCCACCGAGCAACCCGGCATGACGCAACCAGCGCCGCGCGCCTTGCGGCCCGCGCTCACCCGCACGCAGGCCGAGATTGCCGAGGGCATCGAGGCAAGCCGTCAGCGTCGCATCGTCGGGCGCGCGCCCATTGAGACCCGGCGCATGCTTCTGACGGCTGCGATACAAGAACGAAAGAAAGCGATGATTGAAGATGTCGAGGAAATCCGACATCGCAGTTTCCCGTGCCGCGCGGCGCCGCAAGAGCCATTCGGTGAACGCCAGCGGCAACGGCCCGCTCGCGCCGGCGAGCGTCATCGCCGCCGTGCTCACGGTATAGGTGGCGCGATCGTTGCCGGCGGCCCGGCTGCGCACGGCGCGGATGTCGCTCGGCTCGAAGGCGAGCGATACATGGCCCGAAAGGCGCACCGCCTCGTCCGTGCCGTCGCCCGTTCCGAGCGGCCGCGCCCACGACTGCGCGCATTCCAGCAAATGAATCGCCTGGAACAAGTCGAAGTCATGAGGACGAGCGAGAAGCCGCTCGATCAGAGCAACTGCTGGTAACCGGTCATCGGTTCCCATTGCTTCCATATCTCATCTCCACGGCAAACCACAAGCCGGACGAAGGAGTTGACCGAGGTGCACATCGCAAAGAAGCGCGCGAGCACGGCGGCCATCATCAGGGGCGAACTGCCGACGAACGCGTCCGCATCGAATTCGATATTGACCTCGGTGCCGCGGCAATAGCCGCGCCATGCGTCGGTGCCCACGTGAGCCGTGACGTGGCGCGCTCCGATGCGGCTGATCCCGCGTATCTGATCTTGTTCGCGCAAGCCTTCCGACGCGAACAGCATCAGCATTTCCTGCAACTCGCGTCTGCCGTTCGGGCCACTGACGAGCGAGTGGTAATTGCGCGTGAGCAAAGACACCAGCTGCCACAGCGTTTCGCTGCCGAGCGCGGGGTCGCGCGGCGCCGTAGGTTCATAGAGGCACCGCACGCGCGTATTGCGCGACACTCGCTCGACCAGCATGCGCGCGCCGATGGGGACATGCTCGGCAAGGCGACGGTTCGTGCAAAGGACGTTCGCGTAGACGACCGGCGTGGCAGGATCGACGAAGTTGCGCCCCGCATCGACGAAGCTCAGGTACGTGTCGACGCCTGGCACATTGCCGCGCATGCTGTGCTCGCGCCGCGCGAACCAGAATGTCGATTGCTTGCTGGCCCCGTCCAAATCCATGCGATCGACGGCGGTGTAGCCCGGGAGCACGATCGCGCGATCGGCAACGGGATCCGAAGCGATGACCGAGACGATCGAATGAATCTCGGTGATCGCCTCGCGCTTCTGTTCGGCGACGAGACGGTGCTCGTAGCGGCGCCCGTCGACGACGATCGGCTCGGTGGTCTGCGCGAACAGGTTGACCACGGGCGTGCAGCCGAGGCGAAAATGTTGTGCGCCGATGTGCATGAGCGCGCGAGCGCGCGGCATGCGGTCGAGATGCAGAACGATTTCGCAACTGCGCCCGCTGCCGAATACGCCGGCCGGCACGTCCAAATCGAAGAAGTGAAATTTGCGCGGAAAGGCGAAATATTCTTGCAACAGGCCGTAGGCCGGATGCGCGTGAGCCGGCGCAGGCAGCACTCGGTCTTCTTCGGCATAACCCACTTCGCGCCACGCCGATTGCCCGAGGCGCACGAGCGGCGCATCGGGAGGCGCGAGCGAAACACCGACGACGCCCGATACGAGCAACTCGTACAGCGGCATCGTGACCATCCAGTCGCCATGCAAGTGCAGCCGCAGCGTGCGGATCTCGAGCTCGGAGAAATCGGCGCCGGGCTCGCAGTCCAGCCGCAGGCGCAGCGTCGTGTCGTCGCCGAAACGCGCGTCGGCAATCACGAGCGGCCACAGCACGGTTTCCCATGCGGTGCGGAAGCGGCACGTATCGCCTTCCTCCGTCAGCGCCGCCAGCCCGGTATGGCGCGGCACGCGAAAACCGGCCGTCACCTTCCCTTGCGTCGGATCGAGCTCGAACTGGGCGACGGTCATCGACGGCACGGTCTGCGCCAGCGAGGGGCAAACGTTCTCGAGCAGTGCCGAGGCAATTTGCGGAAACGCTTGATCGAGATCGCGATGCACGCGCGCCGCGAGAAACGCGGTCGCTTCGATCAAACGCTCGGTGTGAGGGTCGAGCGACTCCGTGCCGTGCAACGCGAGACGCGAGGCGACCTTCGGATAACGCTGAGCGAAGTCCGCGCCCTGCACGCGCAGGTAGGACAGCTCGCGCTTGTAGTACTGGAGAATGTCGTCTGGCGCCATGTCGGTCAGCATCCGTCCGGGTCATCCCGGCTTGCACCGGCGCCGGCCGCCAATTCGAAAAACACGTGGTCGACCGATCGCTCGACGCGAATGTCGCCTTCGACGACAAGCACCGCGTCGCGGCTGTTATCGCCGCGAAAGGCGAACTTTACGTTCACGTTGACGAGCCGCGGCTCGAACAGCGCGATCGCTTGGCGCACCGCTGCCAGGATCGCGTCGCAATCGGCGCCCGAGCGCAGCGAACGCTCCGAGAAATCGGGCACGCCATAGTCGAGCACGCCACAGTCGCTGCGAGCGAACTCGGCCATCGTCAAACGCGAGCGCGCGTTCAACAGGCGCGAGAGCTCACGCGCCACCGAATCGCGCAGCGCGCCCTCGCCTTCGAGCCAGGCGTCGGAATCCTCGACGAGACGCTCGAACAGCGGCATCGCATAGCCCTGGCGCATGGTCGACATAACGTAAGCGTAGAACCCAAAACCATGGGTGCGCCACCGCCGGGCGGCGCACCGCATTCACTTCATCACGACACGCTGACGGCCTTGTTCGCGGCAAGATCCCAACCGAAGGAGGCATTGCCCTTCTTCGTCGAGTCCGTGTTTTGCTGCGTGTACTGCGACGTCATCTGCGTGAAGTGGATCGTGACCGAATCGGACATCTCCGAGCTGCCGCCGCCCGTGCTGATGTGCGAAATCATCGAATTGCTGAGCACGTACTTCATCAGCAGCATGAACTTGCCGCCTTCGTTACGGCCGATCGAGATGGTCGCATCGCCGAGCTTCGTGCCCGCGGCGCACGCCGCGTACAGGGCCGGGGTTGCCTGGTCCGTCGCCTTCGTGATCGAGAACTCGCTGAAGGTCGGGCGGCCCATCGTGCGCTCGGTGTTGGCCGTGTCCGAATTCATCGGCATGGCGACGCTGTGGCTGAACGAATAGAGCACGATGCCGTCGGCGTAGCCGTCGATCAGCGAGTTGCCCTTGATGTCCTTGAACTGCAGGATGACTGTATCCATTTTTATTCCGATGCGATGTTTGGCGAGAGAGGCGGCGGCGCTTGCGCGCACGCCGCACGTTCATGCGATGCTTGCCGTCAGGCAGCCGCCGCCGGCAGGTCGGCCACGAGCCGAATCGAAGCCGTCAGGTCTTCCATTTGGAAGTGCGGCTTGATGAAGCACGTCGCGCGATACGAGCCGGGCTTGCCGGGCACTTCCGTCACGTCCACGCGGGCCTCGCCAAGCGGGAAGCGTGCCTTCTGCTCTTGCGACGCCGAAGGATTGATCAGGACGTAATCGGAGATCCAGTTGTTCAGAAACGCTTCGATGCCGCCGCGCGTCTGGAAGCTGCCGACCTTATCGCGCATGATCACTTTCAGGTAATGCGCGAAGCGCGACGCCGCGAGCACGTACGGCAAGCGCGCCGACAACTGCGCGTTCGCGTTCGCCTCGTCCTTGTTGTACAGCACCGGCTTATTGGCCGTTTGACCGCCGAAGAACGCCGCGTAGTTCGAGCCTTTGGAGTTCACGAGCGCGATGAAGCCCAGATCGCTGAGCTCCTTCTCGCGGCGATCCGTGATCGTCACTTCGGTCGGGCACTTGAGCGCGACGTCGCCTTCTGACGTCTTGTACGCATGCGCGGCGATCCCTTCGACCTTGCCGCCGCCTTCCACGCCGCGGATCGCCGTCGACCAGCTGTACTTGGCGAAGGCATCGGTAATGCGCAGGCCCATCTGGTACGCGGAGTTCGCCCAGAGATACTTGCTGTGATCCGAGCCGTCGACGTCCTCCTCGAAATTGAACAACTCGACCGGCTTGGTTTTCGCGCCATAGGGCAGACGCGCCGCGTAGCTCGGCAGCACGAGCGAGACGTAACGCGAATCTTCCGAGGCGCGGAAGCTGCGCCACGTCGCGAGTTCCGCGCTTTCGAAGATCTTCGACAAGTCGCGCGTCACGCCCAACTCGGTGAACGCCTTCAAATCGAACAGGCTCGGCGCTGCGGCGGTAATGAACGGCGCGTGCGCGGCCGCGGCCACCTTCGAGATGCGTTCGAGCAGCGCGATGTCCTGCGGATGCCGGCCGAACGTGTAATCGCCGATCAGCAACGAGTACGGATAGCCGCCGAAGGTGCCATATTCCTCTTCGTAGACCTTCTTGAAGAGCACGCTCATGTCGTGATCGACGGCGGTCTCGAGATCCTTGAGCAGTTCTTTCTTCGTGACGTTCAGCAGGCGCAGCTTCAGGCGCGTGCTGGTTTCGGTGCCGTAGACCATGTCGTGCAAGCCCGTCCACGACGCTTCGAGCGCTTGAAACGCCTCATCGTGCATGATCGCGTTGAGCTGATCCGTGAGCAGTTTGTCGATCTCGGCGACGCGCTCATTGATCATCGCGACCACGCCCTTGTCGGGGCTCGTGCGCATGCCTTCGTCGAGGATCTGCGATGCGAGCTGGCCGATCAGCTTCTTCGCGTAGACGCCTTGCGACGGCTCGACGGCCATATTGCCTTCGAGCACGATGCGATCGAGCAGGGAGAGATCAGCGTTCGTCGTTGCGCTTGCACCCGACGATTCGGCGGCGGAATTCGTTTCCATCTGGTAGTCCTTTGTCAGTTCGTTGCATCAGCGACGGTGGGCGCGAGCCTCGCGCCGCGCCGCTCACTCGGCCGGTGCGCCTTCGGCTGCCGGCTCGGCTGCGGGCGCGCCACCGGCGTTCGCCTCGCTCTGCACTTTCTTGAGCTCTTCGGCGTTTTGAACGATGCGCTCGAGGATGGAATCGAGTTCGTCGTTGCCGTCCAGCTTGCCCAGCAGGTCGCGCAACTGCTGACGCGCTTCCAGCAGCTTCGCGAGGCGCGGCACTTGGCGCACGATGCTTTCCGGATGGAAATCGGAGAACTGATTGAACTTGAGCTCGACCTTGAGGTTGCCTTCGCCTTTCATCGTGTCGGGCACGGCAAGATCGAGACGCGGCTCGACCTTGCCCATGATTTCGTCGAAGTTGTCGCGGTCGATCTCGACGAAGCGGCGCTCCTTCAGCTTGGGAAGCGGCGTGGCCGGCTGCCCCGAAAGATCGGCCATCATGCCGACGACCAGCGGCAATTCGCGCTTTTCGACTGCGTCGCCGATCTCGACGTCATAGGTGATCTGAACGCGCGGCGGACGATTGCGCCCGACCCATTTCTGCAAACTATTGGACATGGTCCCCTCCGGACTAAAAACACAAACGCGCAATCGCAATAGCCGCGGGTGCGGCGCTTCGCGATGAAATGACTCGGACTCGAAAGGGGGGCGGGTGCTGCTGAGAAACGGGGAAAGGAAATTACCCCTGAAGACGCGGGGCGCACATGCGACGAACCTAGAGGCCGCTGCTCGGCGCTGACGCCCTGCGATAGCAATGACCCGGCGCGCCCCCCGACCGCACACCGCTTCACTGCGGAGGTGAGCGCAAGCATCGACCGATGCCGCGCGTACCTCGTGATGACTCGTTCAAATGGTCGATGCTCGACGCATCCGTGGGTTGTCCCTGTGCCGTGTTGAAAAGGTTGTGGTCCGCAACGCCGTTCGACTGATTTCTGCCTTGATCTGTATCAAGCTTCTTTGAGGCGCGACTCTAGCATACAAAACTTAAAAAGTGTTAGTTCACGAACAGATTTCCGGCGCTGTCAATTAGGGCTTGGCCGCTCGAGCACACTAGTAAGGCAATGGAATGTCGGAGGAAGCTCGGCGGACGGGAGGTTAAGCGAAAACCCTAATTGCACATCTTAAATTGACTAGGCATATAAGTCTGCGCGCATGAGTCATTCTGCATTTCATTTATTTGTATGATTAATTAAATCAATACAAAGACCGGGTATGCCGAACACGGGAATTGGCACCGGTTCCGCGACCATCGTCTCCGACCTCATTGCGATATATGCAATTGCGCTGCTATGCTGCGATCTCAATCCGTCAGCCTGCACTTTGCATGCCAGCGACAGCCTGACTAACCATGCCGCGATACTCCATTGAAGGTGAATACCCATGCCCGCATTTACTTCACCCGTATTCACCGTCTTTAATCATGGCACGTGCGCCAGTCGAGATGGCCAAGGGGAAATCGTTGCGGAATTCGGCCGTCTCGCCGCAGGCGTCGAATATAAGGACTTCCTAATTTGCGACGGTCCGGGCAGCAGTCCGACAACGGCGCCGATCCCGGGGCAATTCAATCCATTCACGCGCGACAAGCAGGCGAAGTCGTTCTTCGGCAGCAAGGAAATGGGGCACACCCATCACAATTGGAAGGCGACGGGGGTCATGACGGGGGCCGGTTGGGACGATAACGTCATGCATGCCGTCGCAACCATCGCGGAGTTGAGTCCTGCGCCCCGGACCGTCAACATGCTGGGCTGGAGCCGCGGCGCGGTGACTTGCACGAAACTCGCGTACAAGCTCCGAGAAATCTTTCCGGACATCGCGGTCAACATCTTCGCGGTGGACCCTGTCGCCGGCATCGGGAACAAGAGCGACGATGATGCAAGCACGATTCGCGGCAACGTCAAGAATTATCTGTCGGTGCTCTCGATGCACGAGACGCGAGGCTTTTTCAAGCCGCAGGACGCCAAACGCGTCACGTTCACCAACTCCGGGACGAATGCGATTTACATTCCATTTCCCGGAAATCATAGCGGACAAGTCAATCTGGATAAGAGCGCAAAAAAGGAACTAGGCGAATCCGCGCAAATGGCTTGGTTTCTTGCATGGAAATTTCTCGATCATTTCGGTACGAGATTTACCGCTCCTCCCTCGCCGGATTACAATGCACTCGAGCAATGTAATCTGTACGCAAAAATGAAATCGAAGATGTCCGGCTATAAAAAAACAAGCCCCGGCATCGGCGGCGCATTATTAGGGGCTCGCAAGACGCGAGATTTTCTCAATAACCGCGTCGATCAATACGTGAAGTTCTCTGATTTCTTCATCAACGAGCATCATCGCCGAATATTCAAGCGCACCTTGCCCCACCTGTACATGTGGGTCTTCGAGAATCAAGGCGCCGATACGCGGGCAGTCGTTCAGGACTATAAGAAAGCCGAGTTCTATACGGCGCTCAAGCAATCACTGATCGACATCGGCTTCCAGCCGACGCGGCTGAGCGGCGTTCCGACCGTGTTGCTGCCCATTCGCGGCGGCGGGCAGCAAGCGGTGGATATCTCCACGCGACAACTCACGGCAAGCATGTCGAGCATGGGTCTCTATGTTTGATGCGCGAATGCAGTGTTATGCCGGACGATAGATCGCATATACCGTTGCGTCTGGCTCGGCTATGCGATTGAGGTGCGGCCCGGCAACTGTAGCTCGTCCGCAAACCGCAAAACGTTCTGCCTGGATATGTTGCGAAGTGCGTGGCAATAACAGCAAAGAAGCGGCGCCAGCGCCGCCAGACGTTCCCGCTCGGGTACGGCCAACGGCCTTCGAAACCACAGAACTCAGTGCGAGGAAACATAAGCCGTCTCGGAGAATACGGGCGGGATAGCAAAGCTCTCGCGCATGCGCTTGGCCTCCGCGGCCGGCGTCGATCCGAACAAACGCCTGAATTCCCGGTTGAACTGGGACGGGCTCGCGTAGCCCACGGCATGCCCCGCCGCCTCCGCAGTCAGATCATTGCGGACCATCAGCAAGCGAGCCTGGTGCAGGCGCGTCGACTTTACGTATTGCATCGGCGACACCTGCGTAATTGCTTTGAAGTGGCTGTGGAAGCTTGGAATGCTCATCCCCGCTTCGTCCGCCAGTTGCCCGACGTCGAGGGGCAATGCATAGCTTGCGTGTATCAGCCGAAGCGCGCGGCCGATCTGGCCAAACTGTCCACGCATCGCCAAAGCCGCGCGCAACGCGCTTCCCTGGGCTCCGGTGAGCACGCGGAAATACAGCTCACGCAACAACCCGCCGCCCAACACAGCCGCTTCGAGCGGCCGATGCATCGCCTCGAGCAAGCGCAGCACGGATGCATACATTGCCTCATCCATGGGCGTGGACATCATGCTCCGAGGCGCCGGCGCACGCTGCGGCTCGCCTTCGCGGTCGATTTGCTCCGCCAGTTCGGCAGCCAATGCGAAATCGAGGTGCAGATACAGCGCAAGCAGCGGGCGCGCTTCGGTTGCATCGGTCTCCATGCTGAACGGCACAGGCACGGACACGGCCAGGTAGTGACGCTCGTCGTACAGGTAGAGTTCGCCGCCGAAATAACCTCGCTTGCACCCCTGACAGACGATCACGATCCCGGGGTCGTACAGAACGGGCGTGCGAGAGAGCGCCCGGTTCGAGCGCAAGATGCGCACGCTCGGCAGTGCCGTCAGGTTGTAGCCCTCATCGGGCGCCAACGCGCGCAGCAGGGCAACCATGCGTTTCTGGCTTCGTGCGGGTAGCGCTGGATGCGGGGCCGAATCGCGTAGCGTGCTCATAGTTTTATGCAAGAAAATCAGCGAAAAACGCCTTAATTTACCTCGTCCGTCAGATTAGTATGCACTCGCGAATCGATATTCGGGAGAAGCTCAAATGACATCCAGCAACATTGTGCTCATCACCGGCGTGAGCAGCGGCTTCGGCCGCGCGCTCGCTCAGGAAGCACTAGCGGCGGGCCATAAGGTGGTCGGTACCGTGAGAAGCACCCAGGCAAAGCGCGAATTCGAGTCCATCTCCGCGAATGCCGCTTGGGCACGCGTGCTCGACGTGACCGACTTCGACGCGATCGACGGCGTAGTGACGGAAATCGAGCGCAACGTCGGCCCAATCGATGTGTTGGTGAACAATGCCGGGTACGGCCATGAGGGCGTCATGGAAGAATCGCCGCTCTCGGAAATGCGCCGACAGTTCGATGTGAATGTATTTGGCGCGGTGACCATGATAAAGGCAGTCCTGCCGTTGATGCGCCGGCGCCGCCGCGGCCACATATTGAATATCACGTCGATGGGCGGCCACATTACGATGCCGGGCATCGCGTACTACTGTGGGAGCAAGTTCGCGCTGGAGGGCATCTCCGAGGCGCTCGGCAAAGAGGTCGCGCCGCTGGGCATTGCCGTGACGGCCGTGGCGCCGGGCTCATTTCGCACTGACTGGGCAGGCCGCTCGATGGTGCGAACGCCCCGCTCGATTTCGGATTACGACGCTATTTTCAATCCCATTCGCCAAGCCCGCGAGGACAAAAGCGGCAAACAATTGGGCGATCCAAGGAAAGCGGCGCGCGCAATGCTGGCTGCCATTGCAGCGGATCATCCTCCCAGGCATCTCTTGCTCGGCAGCGACGCACTCGGGCTCGTTCGAGACAAGCTGTCCGCGTTGAACGCGGAAATCGATGCGTGGGAACCGACCACCGTTTCGACGGACGGCTGAGCCGAACGTAATTCGCCGCCCTTCGAGCCGCTAGCGGATAGATCGAAGAAGATTGCGACACGAGGAAGTCCGTAGCCGCCGCGTTAGAGAGAAACGCACCCTCTGAAACTCGTGCTCAATGTCCGTAGCAACTCTGCCCTGCAAGCAAATAGAAACATCGGCGTCACCTGGACATGGCTTGCGTTCGCGAAGTGAGCATCGGTGTGGGTGGCGACGTGGACATCGCCCCCTAAAGATTCAGTGTTCGGTGCCGATATGCAGATCACCGCGTCCCATGTCGCCTTCGCGGGCAAGCATTGAATACACGGGATGCAATAAGCCGATAGAGGATTGACCAGTATGCAAATCAAGAAGACCAGCGCGCTGACCGGCATATCGTTGGCTGCCACAGGGCTGTTGGCAGGATGCGTTCAGTTCGTGCCCGTGAAGGATATTGCCGGCGACAAGCCAGGGTATCTCGCAACGCATTTCAGCATCGAATCGTTGCCCACTGCGGTACGCGAGAAGCTACCCGCCCCCGGTGCGCACGTACTGCCGTTCAAGGTATTGACGCTGTCGGGCACGTTTTCAGGGCACGTCGGCGCCACCGCCATAAAGGACACGTTCAAAGCCACGCTGGTCAACGCGAAGGACACCGGTTTGGTCCAGCAAGTGCTCGAGACGTCGGCCAACGATGTCCCGAGCAGCGCGACGTTCAGCCTGTCGTACCTCAACATGTACAGCCTGAAACAAGAGACCGCGTCGTATTCGCAGACGATGGCTTTCATTCCTTTCGTCGTGCACGACAGCGACAACAGCCAGTTCGCGTTCGATGCCCCAAAGGAAGACACAACGTACACCACGACGTTCAAGGTCGGCACGACGGTCCAAATCGCGAACTTTCGCACGACCACGTCGAACTGTCACACGGGCCACTACTATCCCGCTTCACGAATCAGCGCCGCGCTAACGGGTAAGGCGATCGACTTCGAGTGCGAGGAATCCAAGGACGGCATCATTCAAAGCAAGACCCGGCGCACCTTTTTGACGGAATATGGGGTGGGACTGAACCGTTCGCTGGCGACGTCGAGCGCACAATTCGATTGGACGTATAGCGCTTTCGAGAAGGACGGCGAGAAGACGATTACCCTTTTCGGCAAGCCGACGAGCGACAAAGCGATCTGACGCGGGTGATGGTTTGGCTGGAAAGATTTGCAACAAGCAAAAAATGCGGCATGGCGCAGTCTGGTTTCCGGGACGGGGCACTCCATCAATAGCAGCCGGAAGAGGAAAGCAACGCGGATTCACCCGTCGCTCGGCAGCCACGCCATCCATCGATTACACATCGCAGGCAGTTCATTCTAGGTAGATCGAGTGCTCCGGCGTTACGATTCTCGCACCACCGATGCGTGGGAACCGACCACCGTTTCGACGGACGGCTGAGCCGAACGTAATTCTCGGCTCTTTGACCCGCACAGCCGCCCCGCTAGTCGAAGTACGGCTTCAACACCGTCTCGATCCAATTCATGAACGCCCGGACGCGCTGCGACAAGTTACGTCGATGGGCCACGACGAGCCAGGCGTCGAGGGGCTTGGGGCGCAGGTCCGGCAGCACCTCCACCAACGCGCCGCGTTCGAGGTAACGCGCGAGGCCCGAATATCCCGCTTGGATCAACCCAATGCCGGCAAGCCCGGCTGCATGGTAGGTCTGCACGCTATTGACTTGCACCACGCCGGGCAGCGGAAGCGAGGCGTAGCCGTCGCCGTCCGGATACTCCCATCCTGCCAACTTGGCGCCCAATGTTCGCGTGTAATGAACCATTTGGTGCCCCTGGCTGCGCAGGTCATCGAGCGTTTGCGGCGTGCCGAACCGCTCCAGATAGCTCGGGCTCGCCGCGTTTATCATGCGCAGCTTGCCGAGCGGCCGCGCAACGAGCGTGTCGTCGACCACCGGACCCAGACGGATCACACAATCGAACCCCTCTTGCACGAGATCGACGCGACGATCGGTACTGGATAGTTCGAGTTCCAACTGTGGATGCGCCGCGATGAGTTGCGGCAACGCCGGAATCACGACGCTATGCGCCAGCTCCGTCGGCATGTCCACGCGCAATCGCCCCCGTAGTTGCGTCCCTTCGGCGGCGAACATCGATTGCAGCTCTTCCACTTCGGCCAGCAAGTCGCGAGCGCGTGAATAAAATGCGCGTCCATCTTCAGTCAGCTGGACGGTCCGCGTGGTCCGATGCAGGAGGGCAACCCCCACCTCACGCTCGAGGTCACGGATCACCATCGACACCCGTCCCTTCTGTATACCGAGGCTCTCGGCCGCTCGCGTGAAGCTCGTCATTTCGGCGACACGTGCGAAGATCAAAAGCGCGTCGAGGTTCTGCATTGTTCTTCCCGGGAGTAACGGAACGTTCAAATTGCCGTCATTTATAACTCAAATGCAACCCAGTAGAGTGCTTTCCCATGTCGTCCATCGCGACGAATCGAACGAAACAACTGAACCCCCGCCTTACGGGATGTGAGGGGTCCGGCTCCGATTCCGTCGCGTTCCGTTGCTCCAATCTTCAAGGACATCGCCATGAAATATAAGCAATTGGGCCGCACCGGCCTGTATGTCTCCGAGCTGTGCCTCGGCACCATGACGTTGGGCGGCAATGCCGACGCCGGCATGTGGAAGGCGATCGGCGCACTGAAGCAGGAAGAGGCGAATCAGTTGATCGCCCGCGCGGTTGCCGAGGGAATCAATTTCATCGACACCGCCGACGTCTATTCTTTCGGGCAGTCAGAACGCGTCGTCGGGCAGGCGCTCAAAGACATCGGCGTGCCGCGCAGCGAGATCGTCCTGGCGACGAAGACCGCCGGCCCGATGGGCTCGAAGCCCAACCAGCAGGGGGCCTCGCGCGGCCACATCATGGATTCCGTGCAGAGAAGCTTGGAACGGCTTCAAGTCGACCATATCGACCTTTATCAGATTCACGCCAGCGATCCGATCACGCCGCTTGAAGAGACGCTGCGCGCCCTCGACGATCTCACGCGGCAGGGGCTGGTCCGTTATGTCGGCGTGTCGAATTGGCGCGCAGGCAAGATCGGTAAAGCGCTCGGCATCAGCGAAGCGTTGCACGCCACGCGCTTCGAGACGCTACAGGCCTACTACTCGATCGCCGGACGCGACGTCGAGCGCGAACTCGTGCCGCTCGTGATCGAGGAACGAATGGGGTTGCTGGTCTGGTCGCCGCTTGCCGGCGGATTGCTTTCGGGGAAGTTTGGTCCGGGCGCGCAAACCGAAGAAGGTTCGCGGCGGACCCATTTCGATTTTCCACCGGTCGATCTCGATCGGGCCTGGCCGTGTGTCGAGCAGATGCGCGTCATGGCCGATGCGCGCGGTGTCTCAGTCGCGCGGATCGCGCTCGCCTGGTTGCTCGCCAAGCCGCATGTCACGAGTGTGATCATCGGCGCCAAACGGGTCGAGCAACTCGAAGATAACCTTGCTGCCGTCGATGTGGCGCTTACCGAGGACGAGCTTGCGCGTCTTGACGCTGTAAGTGCTTTGGCGCCCTCCTATCCGGACTGGATGATCGAACGTCAAGACGCAAGCAGGCGTCCCCTGCCTTTCAAGGCCGGTTCATCGAATTAGAGGGAATCGCGAAGGGCGGCCAACGGCGGCTAAGCGCATCGCAGTATCACTGCTTTTCGGCGACGATCTGCCTGATTGCCTGCTCGAAAACTTCCGCCGGCTGGCCGCCGCTCAGAAGATAGCGCCCGTTGAAGATGATCGCCGGCACAGAATGGATCCCCATGGCCTGGTACTCCTGCTCTTCGGCGCGAACCTCGTCCGCGAATTGCCCGCTTTCGAGTATGTCGCGCGCCTTCCCGGCGTCGAGCCCGACCGAACGTGCGACATCGATCAACACAGTGCGGTCGCTCGGATCTTTCCCGTCGGTATGGTAGGCCTGCAGTAAGGCGAGCTTGAGCGCAACCTGCTTGCCTTCGCTTTTCGCCCAATGAAGGAGGCGGTGCGCGTCAAACGTGTTGTAGACGCGCTTGCGTTCGCCGAAACGGAAGCCGACCTCTGCGCCTCGCTCGCGAATCGTCGCTTGCGTCTCGGCGATCTGCTCCGGCGTGCGGCCGTATTTCTTCGAGAGATACTCGATGACGTTTTCGCCTTCGGGCGCCATCTCCGGATTCAGCTCGAACGGGTGCATGGCGATGCGCGCATCGACCTCGCCCCCCACGCGTGCGAGCGCCTGCTGGAGCGACGACAGTCCGATCGCACACCATGGGCACGCGACATCGGAAACGAAATCTATTTCTAGCGGTTGGGCTGTCATTGCTAACTTCCTAGGGAATGCAGGGCAGCGTAGCACGTTGCTCCATATGTCTGCACGCCCGCTAAGAACAACCCTTGTGTCAGCAGGACTAAAGTTCCCTGAGCAGGACCGCGATTTTCGCCTAGGGCATGCTGGGCTCGATGTCGCACGAAGTATTCCGAGAAAGCATTTGCTTTCTATGCCCGTTTATAAGCGCCGCACCACTCTCCCGCCGTTGATCGTGCTTGATCGCCAAAACTACGCGGCCCCGACCCAACCAATATCCGTCCCTAGCGAGATGCCACTGTCTTCGATCATCATCGCCGTGCGATTAGTCGGTGCACCCGCCTGCCGGAAGACGAGTTGACTGCCTCGGCATCAAGCAAGAATTCTGCATCGCGAAGGCCTTCTCTAACCCGCGCGGCGTCGAACGCGGCGTAAAGTCTCCCAGCAGCATCGCGAGTAGCAGCCGAGTCGGCGACTCGCCAGCTCAGATATAGCGTGCCCTTTGGCCTAAGAATCTCGAACAAGCGAGCACAGGCCTGGGTGACCTCATCAGGCGGCAAATGCATGACGACGGTTTCGCACAACACGTTGTCGTAGGAGTCTTTCGCGACACCATCCAGCGCGGGAAGCTCCGCGCGCCTGAAATCCAGCGAAGGAAAATTGGCCACGGCTTGGGCGAGCAATCCCTCGGCAGCATCGTAGCCGACAGCGCGAAAGCCATGTTCGTTGAGCCACGCGACGTCGCGTCCCGCCCCGCAACCAATGTCTGCGGTTTTGCCTCCCGGAGTGAAGTAGCGCTGCAAGAGTGCGTACATGTCGGTCGGTGGGGGCTGCTCGCGCCACTCGTCCGCAAAGCGGCTCGCGTTTGTCGAGTAGGTTTCGACGGTCTGTTTGTCCACGGCAAATATCCTGGATCAAGTAGTGACGATCGCAACTGAGCGAATCGCTACGGGTTTGCCTAGCGTCCGCGCAACGGGTGACGTTCGAACTGCGCCTCTACTCAGTTGTACGCAATATGGCTCACCGAGGCGCGTTGCCGTGATCATGGCGTTTTCCCCGTTCGAGTATCTGGGTAGTTTCCGCTCATGCGGCTTGGCAAGGAAGGCCAACGATTATCCCGGTATGACGTCTAATAGGCTTCACCGCTCGTCCTCCGCCGCCCTTATAATCCGGCATGACTCGATCCATCTCCCACGCCGCACGTTTCCGGCCACCCGCTCGGGCTAGCCGGTCCATCGTTTTGTTGTTCGCACATGCCTCAGCCGGTCACTCACCGTCCAAACGCGTGGAATGCACGTTTCACGACCTACGGTCAACGATCGCATGAAGATCCCCAAACGCCTCGCACCGCTTCTCGAAGAAGGGCTTATCGACGAAGTGATCGGCCAGTTGATGAGCGGCAAGGAGGCAACTGTCTATGTCGTTCGCGTCGGCGGATCGACGCGTTGCGCGAAGGTCTACAAGGACGCGAAGCAGCGCAGCTTTCGGCAAGCCGCGTCGTATCGGGATGGTCGCAAGGTCAAGAACAGCCGGCAAGCGCGGGCGATGGAAAAAGGAACGCGCTACGGCCGTCAAATGCAGGAAGCATCGTGGCAAAACGCTGAAGTGGACGCACTGTTCCGGCTCGCCAACGCAGGTGTGCGCGTGCCGCAACCGTATATCTGCACAGACGGCGTATTGCTGATGGAGCTGGTGATCGACGAGGCGGGCGACGTCGCACCTCGGCTAAACGACGTCGATCTGACCGAAGCACGCGCCCTCGAACTGCACGCGCTGTTGCTGAACCAAGTTGTCCGCATGCTTTGTGCGGGCGTCATTCATGGCGATCTGTCGGAATACAACATTCTGCTAGCTGCCGATGGGCCGGTGATCATCGATCTTCCACAGGCCGTCGACGCGGCCGGCAACAACGAAGCCGCCTCGATGCTCATGCGGGACGTCGACAACCTGGCTGCGTACTTCGGACAATTTGCACCGCAGATACTCACTGCGCGTTATGGCCCCGAGATGTGGGCGCTGTTCGAAGCCGGGCAGCTGCATGTCGATGTCGAACTGACCGGCCGCGTCGAGGTCGACACACGACCTGTGGACCTCGATGGCGTGCTGCAGGAACTCGAAGAGACGCGTCTCGAGGAAGAAGCGCGAGTGCGGCGACAGCAGGAATTGAGCACCGGCCGGTAACTGTGCTCGAATTCACTGCCACTTCGCGGCAACCGGCCTGACTCACAGCCCGTCAAATCCATCGCAACGCCTCGGCAATGACATGCGTTGCGTCACTGCCGAGGCATTCACCATGAGCGATCAGCAGCCGCTCGGGCTTCCAATCGAGCACCTTTTGGCGCGCCGCGCGCGCGGCACTGCGTGAAAGAAAACTCAGCCGCCAGTCACGCGGTGTGCTGCCGTGCCGTCCGACAAGGCCGTCGAGCCGCAGGAGCATGCCTTTCCATCCCGTTGCCGCCGCATCCGGAAAGCGTTGGATCAGGTCGCCGAATATCGCGGTGCGTGATGCGCGGTGAAAGAACACCACTTCTTCCATAGCAAACGATCCGCGAAACACGACTTGATCGATGTCGACGGTCCATTCTCGGGCCGGTTCGTCACCAAGTTCGGCATCGAAGCGCATCCCTTTCATTTTCCGAGCAAGGCCAGGAGGCGCATGCAAGCGCGCTTGCGGCCAACGGCTCTTCCAAGCTGGCAGTGCGAGATGATGCAGTTTGTTCGGCGACACGATATGCGCGACCGGGCCGACCGCTTCCACGGCGACGGCCAAATCTTCCGTCAGCTCGATGGGCGACCATACCCAAGTTTCACTCGACGAGAGGCGCACGACAACCATGCGGGTGGGATAAGGAAAGCCGTGGAACGATACAACTGGCCCGTCGGCAAAATAGATGTTCTGACCGAACGCAGTAAGCATTGATCGAGATATTTCACAAGGTCGATTTCGTCCGTTGACTAGCTGCCCGCACCGATCAGAAACAAACGACTGAAGTAGGCGCGCCGTTACCTAGCGCACTTAGCGCAATGCTCCCAGCGCCGAATAACGTGTGCGGCATCGTGTAATGATCGCTGAGGCTTTGAGACGCTCGGCTATCGCTCACCAGGGACTCCGCCGCCCGATGCTGATCCATTCGCTCGCCACGATGGCCATGCGACCCCGCAACCACACCGTGCGCTCGCTCGCCGGAGCGCCGCTCCGATTTCACGGCGGTGGGTGGGTCGGAAGCGTTCACTTGAACGGTTTCGTCCAAAACCCAATCCGGCGCCGTGGCATTCGCGTTGCCGCAAAAAGCAGTGACGAATATAACGACGGCTTTAGTCAGCTTAACGAAAGGTGGCCGCATCATTGCCCTCGAATACGCAAGGATAACCGCCGTGCGCCCCGTTACAGGCCGGATCGATATCAACAAAATATCGCACACGAGCTAGCGGCCACCGTTCCACCCAGCAACCACGCGGCAAATAGTAATACGCGTAAGCAGCCGCATGTATCCTCATTTATACGTATCAACCAGCCTACGACCTTTGCGTGACAGCGCTGGGGCAGTCGGAATCGGTACGCTTCGTCGTCGCTTTTACCATAATCATGAGCTTTTTTCGGCGGCTACTCGACGCTCGAGCGCATATCGTCCACAATGCGCTTTCGGAATGCGCTGGCCTGGCTGCGCCGGTGCTTCTCTAACAATAGATCCGAGCGGGGGCGACGTGGCCAATTTCGAAGCGAACGTCAGGCAACTTTTTACTCAAAACGCCGATGGCGCAGCATTCGATGCTTACACGAGTATCGGCAGCCAAATTCAAGTGGAAAACCGCGCGACACTCGTTGTCGAGAAAAAGCTTTCTCCGCAGAAGCTCGAAAGGTTTCAGCTAGTAGAACGAACAAGCCCGTTCGCCCCCCCTAAGGTCGAATATTCGCTGGGGCTAGACGAGGCCGCCAAGATCGCAGCGTCGTTGACCGCAGCCTACATGACCACAGATTACCGGCGCGTGCTTCGGGAACCGTATTGGATGCAGCTTTTCAATGTTCAAGACCGGAACTTCAACTACATCGAAGGCACTACGCCGCGTACGAGCACTGAGGCGTCGCTACCGTGCTACAACTGCGGCCTGATTCTGCCTGCTTCTCATATAACGATCGACCATACGAAACCACAGGCGGGAGGGCAAGATCAAGCGATCTTGAAGGTCTTTCGGGGCTTGTCCTGTCACCTGACTATGCTGCCGGGCAGCGGACACTTCGTGAATGCGTACAGAACCGGCGCGGTCGACCCATTGCCTACGAGGGCGGGCAGAGCCGGTTCGTCATCCTCTTCCGATTTCGCAAAGGAGCGGCGCTACACCCTGACGGCCAAGGGGATGACGATGCTGAGCGTGCTGATTGCATCGGCGGGCCTTCAGCCGGTACTGAATGCGTGTATGCATTCCGCGTTCAATCTAAGACCGTACTGTGCCAAGTGCAATATTTCGAAGAGCAACGCGCTTACGGATCTTTCTTGGATAAATTAGCGCTGAGCGAGACGACTGTTCGATGCGAAAAATCGAGCGTACGTCATCGAAGGACCATCGCGAATGTCGGCCCACAACATGCAGATGTTGCTGTCCGCCGCTCTCGCCGGCGCCGGCATAGCGTACGGACGGGAATTCCGATTCGCGCGAAGCGCACCTATCTTAGAAGAATCACCGCACTATCAAAGCATCAGCGCGACTGCAGCTTGAACCCTTCCCCGCCGATACCTGCCCGGTCGACGGCCGAAATGCGGTTGCGGCCCTGGTCCTTGGACTGATAGAGCTGCGCATCCGTTAGATTGATGAACGCCATGATGTCGATGCCTTCGTTGGGCACAACCGTGCCCACCCCGAAGCTCGCCGTGACTAGCTGACTGTGCGGCGAGCGCAGATGTGCGATGGCCTCGTCCGCGATCCGCGTGCGGCAACGCTCCGCGACGCGCACGGCGTCATCGGCGTCGGTTTCCGGCAGCACGAGCACGAATTCCTCGCCGCCAAACCGGCCTAGGAACGCGTTCGGCCCGGCAGCCTCGCCGAGCACGCGCGCAATGCGCTTCAGACATTCGTCGCCCTGCAGGTGACCGTAATAATCGTTGTACGACTTGAAGAAATCGATGTCGACCATCACGAGCGAGAGCGGCTTGCCCGATGCCGCCGCGCTCGCCCATTCGCGCGCGATGACCGTGTCGAACAGGCGACGGTTGCCGACACCCGTCAAGCTGTCGGACAGCGACAGGCGTTCCAATTCGCGCTGAAGCTCGGCGAGCCGTTCCTCCGTGCGCTTGCGTTCGCTGATGTCGAACATGAAACCGATCAGCGCCTCAACGTCGCCGTTCTCTTTGCGCACGACGTGGACAACGTCGCGAATCCACACGTAGCCGCCGTCGGCGGTAAGCGCGCGATAGTCCGCTTCGTGATCGGTGCCCGCCTGCGACTGAGCAACGCAAAAGTTCACTACCGGCTCACGGTCGTCCGGATGCATGCGCGCGGCCCAGTCCTCGACTGTTTTCCAGGTGGACGGCGCGTAGCCGAGCAGCGTTTCGATCTGCGGGCCGATATAGACGAACTGCATCGTCGCCCAGTCGATCTTCCAAGGAATCGCCCGGGTGGATTCGAGCAGCGTGCGATAAACGGTGGGGTCGTCGTCGCCGAGCAGAGGGCCGGGCGGTGCAAGGCTGTCCTGGTGGCGCAGGAATGCGGCCTGAAGTGCGCTGTCGGGCAATTTTTTGTCTTCGTGGCTCATCGTGATCGTCCAATTACGGTTAAGTGCGTTATCGGCAGATGGCGGCGTCGACTTGAACGCAACGGCGACGTATGTTCGACGTCTCCGCCGCGTACTGGTCAGGCCACCGCCTCGACAGGCTTTTATCGCAAACCGCGTCGGGAGAGCCAGCCTGCTCCCCACTCGTTGAGTTGCAAGTACACGCGCGTACCCGCAAACCTCAACACTTCATTTTCTGTATTTGTCATTTACAGCCAATTCTCTGTACAATAGAACAATACAGGTGTTATGCTGTATTTGTCATTTACAGAAAATCTTCTGTTTTAGCGACACCCACCATGGACTACCCCGTCAAAACTCCTCAGCAGTTGCGCCCGCTCTTGGTGGGCTTTCGCAAGGCGGCCGGCTTGACGCAGGCGCAGTTGGCGGCGCGCTTAGGGGTTACCCAGCAGACATACGCCCAACTCGAAGCGAAACCCGAGTCTACTAGTCTCGATCGTCTTTATCTCGTTTTGAAGCTGCTCAACGTCGGCCTCGTTTTGACTCAGGCGTCAGGCCCAGCGAGACCCGAGGGTGGTGCTGCGACGCTGGTCACGAGGACTGAGGGAGGACTCGCCCCAGCCAAGCGGCAGCCCGCGATAAAGACCGGCATCAAATCGCGCACGCGGGGCACGGCCAAGACCGGCACAAAACGCGAGACCGATCAACCCAAACCTCCACCGAAAAGCCGCTCCAACGAGCCTCTCCCTATCGCCCCAGTCATCAAGAAGCGGGAGAATTGGTAACGATGGGTCGCAGAGCGCACACGAGAAGTCTGGAACTGTGGATGAATGGCATTCCCGTCGGAACCTGGGAGACCACGCGTGACGGCGAGAAGCTCACCTACTTCGAGTCCTGGGTCGAAGACGAACAAGGGCGCCCTCTCTCGCTCTCACTGCCGTTCACCCCCGGCAATCAGCCGTACCGAGGAAAGGTCGTATCGAACTTTTTCGACAACCTGCTTCCCGACAGCAAGACGATCCGCGAGCGTATCGCCATACGCCACAAAACAAGGGGCACGTCCCCCTTCGAGCTGCTGTCCGCATTGGGACGCGACTGCGCCGGCGCAATCCAGATGCTCCCGCCCGGCGAGCGGCCGGTCGATCTTCAGCAAATCCGCGGAAAGCCCATGAACGAGGCTGACATCGCGCGCTTGCTGCGCGATGTCACCGCTGCACCACTCGGACAGCACGAGCCCATCGACGATCTCCGCCTCTCCATCGCCGGCGCGCAGGAGAAAAGCGCGCTTTTGCGGCATGGCGGTCAGTGGCTCCTGCCGGCGGGCAGTACCCCCACAACACATATCCTAAAGCTCCCGCTTGGGCTGGTAGGAAATATGCGAGCCGACATGCGCTCATCTATCGAGAACGAGTGGCTGTGCTCCAAAATAGTTGCCGCCTATGGACTGCCGATCGCTAACTGTGAAATCGGTACTTTCGAGAATCAGAAAGTGCTCGTGGTGGAGAGATTCGACCGGAGATTGGCGAGTAACGATTCTTGGATTCTGCGCCTTCCCCAGGAGGACATGTGCCAGGCTACAGGTACGTCTTCCAATAGCAAGTACGAAGCGGACGGCGGCCCGGGTATCCAGCAAATCATGGGCGTTCTCGCGGGCTCCGAGCAGGCGAGAGTCGACCAGTTCAATTTCTTCAAGGCGCAGATCATTTTTTGGATTCTCGCGGCGCCCGACGGCCACGCAAAGAATTTCAGCATCGCTCATCTCAACTCAAACCGTTACGTAGCCACGCCGCTTTATGACGTGCTGTCCGCCCACCCGATCATTGGGAACGGACGGAACCAGTTCTCTCCCCGCCGGGTCAATCTTGCCGTGGCCGTGCGCAGCAAGAACGCGCACTACCTCATCAGCGAGATCCGTCGACGTCATTGGATTGCGCAAGGACAGCGCGTAACGCTGGCGACGGAGGAGGTCGAGGAAATGATCGACACGCTGACTGGAATAACAGAGGCGGTTATTGAGAACGTAGCGGCACAGTTGCCGAATCGTTTCCCCGAGGAGGTCGCGGACAAGATTTTCGAGGGGATGCGAAGGCAAAGCAAAAAGCTCGCTGCACAATAGCCGGATCGGTTGTCGCGGCGGTAGCGGCAGAGCGCGCATGGCAGTCGGCCGCGGCAGGTCATTCCGACGCCTTGCCGTTTGAAGGTTCGGACGCCGGCTTTGCCCGGCAATTGGCCATTCGACTCAGCGAAATGTCTGTAAACCGTTGTTCATCAGTCAAAGTTGATGCAGTCTTTTCACCGTTATGTGGGTTTGCGCATAACTTAGTCCGCATTCGAAGCAGGAACATATCTGACCCCGTTGGTTCACTGGCCGGATGCGTCCTATGCAAAGTTCCTGTTTGCTGCATCGTTCTTCGAGCGCTGCCGGGCAACTCGCCGCGAAATTTTCTTGGCGATTCGCGCTCGTGTTTGGCTTGATGCCGTTTGCTGCGGCGCCGGCGCTTGCGAATGTCCCCTTCTTCTTTGGGGCTGCTTCGCTGAAACTTTCCGCATGGTGGGCGATCGTCCTCACATTACCGTTCGAGGCGATTGTCCTGCGCTTCGTATTCCGGATGGGCTGGCTACAAGCTGCCAAGGCCTCAATTGTGATCAATGCCGTGTCGGCATTGGCGGGGCTATTCCTTTATTTTCCGGTTGGCATGCTGCTTTATCCTATCTTGGCGCCAATCGTCGTCCCATGGACCTCTCATATGACATGGGAACTGGGCAACACGGTTGAGGCGGCGCTAACGCTCGCCGGAATGGCGATCGTCGACACAGCGGTGGAATCGGCGACATTGAAAATCGGTTTCTCCACATCCCTTTCCGTGGGCCGGGTTAGCGCGTTGTTGCTCGCAAATAGTGTTGGGGTAGCAGCGATCTTCTATACGGGCTCGCCAGAGATATTTCATAGCGTAAAGAATCCTGAGATCGTCGCCCTCGAACGGCACTACGCTCCCGAAATTGCGCTCATGAACAAGATAGCGACCGAGCTACCGCAACACATGCGATTGAATTGGCTTGGAGATCTGAAAATAATGGACTACGAATGGGAAACGGATATCACTCAGCAGGCCGTGGCAGGTCGATTTTCCCGCATTTGGCTCGAGAAGCCCACCGTTATTTACCTTCGACCTGAGGCGCCGATTCCCAATTTTCCTGCGGCAACCGCACGCAGCACCGTCGGTTCGGCAACAATCACGCGCTATGGAAAGAAAGGATCGCCGCTGTCTTGGTATGAATATTCGATCGAGCGAGATAGTTCGCTAGGTACGGTGCGTGTGAGTGCGCTTTTTTCCGGGAACATGGGCGGCAACGCCCCTTAGGTCATGGCGTACAAGAAATCGCCGACCGGCAAGTAGCCCACCAGCGTTGCGGGGGCTTCATTGACCGCTACGGTGCGGGGAGACCTGCTGGCGATTCACCGCGAGGAGCAAGGAACCGACATCGCGACCAAGCTGTCACCATCGTCCTGTACGGGTCGACTTCGGCCTGCGCAAGGCCTGCACTTTCGACGACCCACCAAAGCAACGCTGAGCAATCCCGGCCGTTAGTCCTTCAGCGCAGGGAGGGGGCAACCGTTAAAATTGCAGCTTTAGCCCGGAATACGCCAATGTCTTTTGCTTCGCTCGGCCTGATCGATCCCTTGCTGCGCAATGTGCAGGACCTCAATTACCGGACCCCTACGCCGGTGCAGGCCAAGGCGATTCCCGCTGTGCTCAGTGGCAAGGACGTCATGGCTGCGGCGCAGACCGGCACTGGCAAAACCGCGGGTTTTGCGCTCCCGCTGTTGCAGCGCCTAGTGCAACACGGCCCGGCGGTCTCCAGCAACCGCGCGCGTGTTCTGGTGCTGGTGCCCACACGTGAACTGGCTGAACAAGTGCTGCAAAGCTTTATCGAATACGGCAAAGGCCTCGACCTACGATTTCTGGCCGCCTACGGCGGTGTGAGTATCAACCCACAGATGATGAAGTTGCGCAAAGGCGTTGATGTGCTCGTCGCCACGCCGGGCCGTTTGTTAGACCTCCATCGCCAGAACGCCGTCCAGTTTGATCAAATACAAACGCTGGTGCTGGACGAAGCCGATCGCATGCTGGATCTGGGCTTTGCGCGCGAACTCAACGCCGTCTTTGCTGCCTTGCCCGCTCGGCGCCAGACCCTGCTGTTTTCTGCCACATTTACCGATGATATCCGCGCCATGGCGGCGAGCATTCTGCGCAGCCCGGTGAACATCAGCGTCAGCCCGCCCAATGCCACCGCCAACAAGATCGAGCAGTGGGTGGTGCCGGTGGATAAAAGGAACAAGCCTGATCTCTTCATGCACCTTGTCGCTGAGAACCATTGGGAGCACGCGCTAGTGTTCGTCAAAACCCGCAATGGCGTGGATTATCTGGCAGCCTTGCTGGATGAAGCGGGCTATTCGGTCGACACCATCCACGGCGACAAGCCGCAACCCGCGCGCCTTCGCGCGCTGGAGCGCTTCAAAACCCGCGAAGTAAGCATGCTGGTAGCCACCGATGTCGCTGCGCGCGGGCTGGATATCGACGATCTGCCGCTGGTGATCAACGTTGACCTGCCGATCGTGGCGCAAGACTATGTGCACCGAATCGGCCGTACTGGACGCGCGGGCGCCAGCGGCGTAGCGGTGTCGCTCGTGTGTGCCGATGAAGCGCCGCAACTCGCTGCAATTGAAGCGCTGATCCGGCAAACGCTGCCCCGTAAAGAAGAGCCGGGTTTTGAAGCCGAACACCGCGTGCCGCAAACCAGCACGACGGGCCAGATCATCAAGAAACCCAAAAAGCCTAAGAAGCCCAAAGTGCCGCAAGCTGCGCCCGGCGCTACGCCGATGCTCAGCAATAAACCGCACCCACAAGGTGGCGAAAACAAACGCAAGCCCGCGGCGCAGCGCGCTACGACCGCGGGCAAAGGCGCACGCTTGTCCAGCAGTAATCCATTCAGCGTGCAAAAGCCGAGCAGCAAACCGGCCAGCAAGCCATCTGCGGGTTCACATAGGCCGGCTGGCAAACCCGCTGCCGGCCGGGGCAAACGCCAGCCGTGATCCGCGGGGATCAGTAACGCGAGCATCCCAACAGAATGGAGGGCCTAGCGAGAAGTTGCCGTAGTCGTAACCCGCGCCGACCGACCAGATCTGATTGCGCGTACCTGGTGAGTTTTCCTTTCACCCACCTTACCCCGGCTGCGGCCAGCCTCGCCGCACAGTTGGACTGAACAGCTAACGCAGGAGACATACATGACAGAACCATGGCAATTTCAAGTCCGGATCACCGTCGTGCCTGAGCTGGCCGACACATTGCGCACGCCACACGGAGAACGGGACGAGCGGCAAGCGCTACTCGACGCTGCCTTGCGTGAACGCAACGCTGCATTGAAATGCCAGTTCGATGCGTTCGCCGAATATGTGGAAGAGGCAGAGGCGGTGGGCCCGGACCGATATCCGCTGTACCAATGGACGAAAGACACGATCGCAGACAGTCAGAAGAAAGCGAAATACCTCCGGTCGTTTACGGTCTACGTGGGCGGCGAGGCGGTCTACGACCGGGAAACGGCCGACTGGCTGCATGCACGTCTGACCGCGCTCGCCAGCAAAGCGGGGATTGAAAGCGTGACGAGATTCGATACGAACCCGGCCAACAATCCGCAGCCGCCGGCGGGCAAGTAAGACGCACTTCTCACGTTGCTAATTGTTTACCGGAGGCGAGCGTGAGGCGTCGCTGGTGCGATATGCGCACGTGCGGCAATCGCGCGAACGCGGAGACGCTCCGAGAGCGGTCAATGTCGAAGGCATCGATATCGTGCCGATGATGACTAGCCGCTACGTCGCCGCGCTCTACGGGTTCCTCCGGAGGCAAGCACGCTCACCCACGAATATCGAGATTATCGTTCTACTGGTTTCTTGATCAATTGATCAAGCGAAGACACTGACTACTCGCACTTCGGTTTGATCAGGCCATCAAATCAGCACTGAAACGTACCCGCCTCACACGCCACCATGCTCGATCCGCCATCTGCTCGGAGCGAGGCCCACCGTAGGAATCTCGGGATTTTCCCTCTGCGGCAAGTCGGCATTGAACGTCGTTGGCATTGCCCTTGCATTGGAATAGGCGCCCGGACCGGCCATCGGCCCTCGGGATCGAAGCCACCTATTCCAATCACGGAGACAACCCCATGGCGTTACTCGAACGCGCGGCGTGGTACGACATCGCACGCTCCACCAACTGGACCCCGAGCTATGTCACGCAGTCGGAACTCTTCCCCGAACTCATGTCCGGAGCGCAAGGCGTGCCGACGGAAGACTGGGAAGCCTACGACGAGCCCTACAAGACTTCCTATCCCGAATACGTCCGCGTGCAGCGCGAGAAGGATGCGGGCGCCTACTCGGTCAAGGCCGCGCTCGAACGCAGCCGTATGTTCGAAGACGCCGATCCGGGCTGGCTTTCCATCCTCAAAGCGCACTATGGGGCGATTGCTCTCGGCGAATATGCAGCGATGAGTGCGGAGGCGCGCATGGCCCGCTTCGGCCGAGCGCCCGGCATGCGCAATATGGCCACATTCGGCATGCTCGACGAAAATCGTCACGGACAGCTTCAACTGTATTTCCCGCACGATTACTGCCCGAAAGATCGCCAGTTCGATTGGGCTCATAAGGCCTATCACACGAACGAGTGGGGGGCGATCGCCGCTCGCAGCACGTTCGACGACCTCTTCATGTCGCGCAGCGCGATCGAAATCGCCGTCATGCTGACGTTCGCGTTCGAGACAGGCTTCACCAACATGCAGTTTCTCGGCCTTGCTGCCGATGCCGCAGAGGCGGGCGACTTCACCTTCGCGAGCCTCATTTCGAGCATCCAGACCGACGAATCGCGCCACGCACAGATCGGCGGCCCAGCGCTGCAGATTCTCATTGCGAACGGGCGCAAGGAACAGGCTCAAAAGCTGGTGGACATCGCGATCGCGCGCGCCTGGCGTTTGTTCTGCCTGCTCACCGGCACGTCGATGGATTACGCCACGCCGCTCGAGCACCGCAAGCAATCGTTCAAAGAGTTCATGCGCGAATGGATCGTCGGCCAATTCGAACGCACGCTGATCGACTTGGGCCTCGATCTGCCCTGGTACTGGGATCAGATGATCAACGAGTTCGACTATCAACATCATGCCTATCAAATGGGCATCTGGTTCTGGCGCCCAACCGTCTGGTGGAACCCCGCCGCCGGCATGACGCCGGATTGCCGCGATTGGCTCGAGGAGAAATATCCAGGCTGGAACGACACGTTCGGCAAGGCGTGGGACGTCATCATCGATAACCTGCTGGCCGGCAAGCCCGAACTCACCGTGCCCGAGACATTGCCGATCGTTTGCAACATGAGCCAGTTGCCGATTTGCGCGATACCGGGCAACGGTTGGAACGTGAAGGACTATCCGCTCGATTACCACGGCCGCACCTACCACTTCAATTCAGAGATCGATCGTTGGGTCTTCCAACAAGATCCCTTGCGATATCGCGATCACCTGACGCTCGTCGACCGATTCTTGGCCGGCCACATCCAGCCGCCCAATTTGAGCGGCGCGCTCAAGTACATGAATCTCGCGCCCGGCGAAATCGGCGACGACGCCCATCACTACGCGTGGATAGAGGCATATCGCGCCGCACGTGCAGACAAACGCGCCGCTTGAAGCGACGCATCCCTGGAGGACGACATGGCGCTTTTTCCGCTGATTTCTAATTTTCAGTACGACTTCGTACTGCAACTGGTCGCCGTCGACACGGACAACACCATCGACGAAGTCGCCGCAGCAGCCGCTCATCATTCGGTGGGTCGGCGCGTCGCGCCTCGCCCCGACAAGGTCGTACGCGTGCGCCGTCAAGGCAGCGACATCTTCTATCCGCGCAACGCCAAATTGAGCGACACGGACATCGTGCCGATGGAGACGCTCGAATTCATCTTTTGCGACGCATGAGGCAGACATGAGCTATCAGAAAGTCTGCACGCTCGACGACGTCTGGGAAGGCGAGATGACCGAAGTCGAAGTGGACGGGCACGTGATCGTGCTGGTGCGTCCGGAAGGGGGCGAACCCCGGGCGTTCCAAGGCATTTGCCCGCACCAGGACATCCCGCTCGCGGAAGGCAAGTTCGACGGCCGTGTGCTGATGTGCCGCGCGCACCAATGGACGTTCGATGCGTCCACGGGCAAGGGCATCAATCCCGGCGACTGCCGCCTCGCCGAGTACGCGGTGAAAGTCGAGGGCGACGACGTCCTCGTCTCAGTCCAGGGCGTCGAGCCGCTGTTCGCCCACTCTTGAATTCGGAAACACACATGAGCACCGACAACACCGCGCACGCCTACCGCAACAACCGCGTCGGCCCCGTGCTGCGCGCGAGCAGTATCACCGCGGGCGTCATCGAAGCCGCGCACGAAGACAACCCGGATAAGGAAATCAATGTCGACGACAAGCTGGCCTACGTCCGCATCTACGCCGACGGCGAGCTGATTTTGCGTCGCGCCACGCTGGAGGAGACGCTGGGCCGACCGTTTCGCATGTCCGAACTCGAAGTGAACCTGAGCTCCTTCGCGGGCCGCATTGAAACGACCGACGACTACGTGCGTTTCTATTACGAAAAAACGCTGTAACCGGAGACGAGCATGAACCAACCCGACACCCTAAAGCCGCTCAAGACGTGGAGCCATTTGGCCGCGCGCCGGCGCAAGCCGAGCGAGTATGAAATCGTCTCGACCAACCTGCACTACACGACCGACAATCCGGACGCGCCGTTCGAACTCGATCCGAACTTCGAGATGGCGCAATGGTTCAAGCGTTACCGCAACGCTTCACCGCTGAAGCATCCCGATTGGAACGCGTTTCGCGATCCCGACGAGATCGTCTACCGCACGTACAACATGTTGCAAGACGGGCAAGAGACGTATGTGCTCGGCTTGCTCGACCAATTTTCCGAACGCGGGCACGACACCATGCTCGATCGGACGTGGGCTGGGACGCTGGCCCGACTCTATACCCCCGCGCGCTATCTGTTTCATGCCCTGCAGATGGGCTCGGCCTACCTCACGCAATTGGCGCCGGCCTCCACGATCTCGAACTGCGCGGCCTATCAAACGGCGGACTCGTTGCGCTGGCTCACGCATACGGCCTACCGCACGCGAGAGCTCGCGCAGACGTTCGGCGACATCGGCTTTGTGCAAAACGAGCGGCAATATTGGGAAAGCGACGCTGCGTGGCAGGGCTTTCGCAAGCTCGTCGAACACGCGTTGACGGCATGGGACTGGGGCGAAAGCTTCGTGGCGCTGAGCCTCGTGGTACGCCCTGCCGTGGAGGAAACCGTCTTGCGCGCGCTCGGCGCCGCCGCGCGTCGAAACGGCGACACGCTGCTCGGCTTGCTGATCGACGCTCAGCTCATCGACGCGCAACGGCATCGCCGCTGGGCCGCCGAACTCGTGCGCATGGCGCTCGAGCAAGCGGGCAACGACGATGTGCTGAAGGCATGGGTCGCCAAGTGGGAGCCGCTCGGCGAAGCCGCGATGTCAGCCTGGTGCGCGGCATTGCCCGATGCAGGCAGCGCCGCCGACGACGCAATCGCCGCTACGCGAGCGTTCCGGCAGTCGATCGGACTTTAAGTTGAGACGGCCGGCGCAAGCCGGCCCAGCCATTCGAAAAAGTTTGAGCAGCCCTATGAAATACCGGATCACCCTGGACTCGGGCGAGGCATTCGAGGTCGCCCACGACGAAGACACCCTGCTGCGCGGCGCATTGCGTGCGGGAGTCGGGTTGCCGCATGAGTGCAGCGTCGGCGGATGCGGCGCTTGCCGCTTCGAACTCGTCGAAGGCTCGATCGATACGTTGTGGGACGAAGCGCCCGGCCTGACGGAGCGAGATCGCAAACGCGGTAAGCGCTTGGCTTGCCAGTCGAAGCCCGCGGGGGATTGCACCATCCGCGTGCGCTGCGACGACAGCTACCGCCCCGTCGTCGCCACCTCGAAACGGACCGCCACGCTGAAAGCGCGCCGCGCATTGACGCCCGACATGAGCGAATTCACCTTCCATATTCCGGAGCACGCGCACTTTCGAGCGGGTCAATATGCGTTGCTGTATCCGCAAGCGGCGCACGGTGCGCGCGCCTATTCGATGTCGAACCTGCCGAACGGCGACGGCCTGTGGCAGTTCATCATCCGCCGCGTGCCCGGCGGGGCAGGCAGCAATGCGCTGTTCGACGCGATCGACGTGGGCGAGCAGATCGTGCTCGATGGCCCCTATGGTCATGCGCACCTGCGCGAGGACAGCACTCGCGACATCGTCTGCATCGCCGGCGGATCGGGACTCGCGCCGATGCTCTCGATCGCGTGCGGCGCCCTCTCACAGCCCGGTACGCGCCGTCTGCGCTTCTACTATGGGGCGCGCAGCCAAGCGGATCTCAGCGCCCTCGAAGGCCTCGATGCGCTCGCGGCGGAACATACGCGCATGAAGGTCGAAGTCGTGCTTTCTGCGCCTCAGCCGATGCCGGCATGGCACGGCGAAACGGGCTTCGTGCACACGCTGGTCGAACGGGATCTGGGCACGTCGCTGGCCGAGCACGAGTTTTACTTCGCCGGCCCGCCCCCGATGATCGAAGCCTTGCAGGAAATGTTGATGCTGCGGCATCGCGTTCCGTTCGAGCATATTCACTTCGATCGTTTCGTCTGATCTTCTGGCTAACGTCGAAGGGCACCCCGGAGAAACCGAGAAGGCAGGCAGGCGACGCGCGGCGCATGCAAAGTCACCGCTCAGCGTGGTTCCACCAATCGCCATCGAACGAGGAGCGGCGTAAGCTAACACGTCATCCGTTTCCGCGCTTGCGGTGCAAGCGGGTTGCAGGCCGCGCGCCGCCACAGGTGCGCCGCTTTGCGACGAGCCTGCGCACGGCAGCGATCGAGGTCAGCATGCACGAACGTCCGCCACACGCCGGCAAACACGGCGCCGTCTCCACGGCCGTGTACAAAACCGATACCTCCGCACCTCACGAGCGGCCGAAAGAAATCCGCGTCCCTGCCATTCACGACCTAGCCAAGCGACTTCGTTTCGCCCCGCAGCAGGGACGCATCTGGCTCGACGATCAGCGGATGATGCTCATGCACATCAGCTCGCTCGGCGCCTTGCGTCAAGAGCTGATCGAAAGTCTGGGCAAAGAGACCGCGCGCGGGCTCATCACCCGCATCGGCTATCAAGCCGGCAGCCACGACGCGGCGATGACGCGCAAGGTGCGCGCGGGATCGAATCGGTACGACGACTTCCTCGCGGGACCGCAACTCGTATCGCTCGAGGGCATCGTCCATTGCGAGCCAATCGCTTTGGAAATCGACGTCGAACGCGGGCACTACTTCGGCGATTTCTATTTGATCGACAGTTCCGAAGCGGAGGCGCACGTCGCCAGCTACGGCATCGGCCACGAGCCCGTATGTTGGATGTTGATCGGCTATGCATGCGGGTACACGAGCGCATTCATGGGCCGGCCCATCTTATGGCGAGAAGTGGAATGCCGGGGCATGGGGCATTCGAAGTGCCGCGTCATCGGCAAGCCTGTCGAAGACTGGGAGGACGCACAAGACGATCTGCGCTTCTTGCAGATCGGCGATTTCGTCAAATGGTCGCTCAAGCCCGAGGCGGCGCTACCGGCTACGAGTCGGATCGCGGCAAGACTCGCGCAAGCCCCCGAGAACAGCTTCGGCGTGGTCGGCGCCTCGGCGGGATTCAATACGGTCTGCCATATGGTCAACAAGTCCGCGCCCACGGAAGCGACCGTGCTGTTTCTCGGCGAAAGCGGAGTCGGCAAGGAAGTCTTCGCCAATAACCTGCACCGCCTGAGCAAGCGCGCGGACGGGCCGTTCGTGGCGGTCAATTGCGCCTCGATCCCCGAGCACCTCATGGAATCGGAATTGTTCGGTGTCGAACGAGGCGGCTACACGGGTGCGACGTCGTCCCGGCCGGGGCGGTTCGAGCGGGCCGACGGCGGCACGCTTTTCCTCGATGAAGTCGGCACGCTCAGTTTCACCGCGCAAGGCAAGCTTCTACGCGCGCTTCAGCAAGGCGAGATCGAGCGCGTCGGCGATACGCGCACCCGCAAGATCGACGTGCGCGTGGTTGCGGCGACGAATGTCAATCTCCGTGAAGCCGTGAAAGCCGGCCAATTCCGAGAGGATCTATTTTTTCGCCTGAACGTTTTCCCGATTCTCGTCCCCCCGCTGCGCGATCGGCGCGACGATATCCCGCTGATGATGAATTGGTTCCTGCAGCGGCTCGCGAAGAAGCACGGCAAGAACATCACGGGATTTCGTGAGCGAGCCGTGGACGCCATGTTCAACTACGACTGGCCCGGCAACGTGCGTGAACTGGAAAACATGATCGAGCGGGCGATTATCCTAGCCGAAGACGGCGGCGCCCTCGATCTGTGTCACCTATTCACAACCGGCGAGGAGATCGACGTATCGTCGTTCGTACTCAAACGTAGCGGCAACCTCGCCCCCATCAACGATGTCGCCGAAACCAGTGTGGCAGCCGATCTGCCCACGAGCCGTCCCGGTTTGGCGGAAACCGAAACCGCGATGCTGCGGGCGGCCGTGGCGGAGGCCAACGGCAACCTCTCGCTGGCGGCCCGCGTGCTCGGCATCACGCGCCCCAAGCTCGCCTATCGGCTACGCAAATACGGCATCCCCGTCGACCGCGATTGACAAGCGGGCAGCACGCCGGGCCGGCTTTACGTCGGCCCGGCGTGCTCGGCCTACCCGGGGTTCAAGTCAAAAGCGCTTCTGATAAGCGATCACGGCATTGAGTTGCGAATGCGTCACCTTCAACGGAACCGCCGTATTAGGCGCACTCGTATTCGTCAATGTTTTCTGCATACCCACAGACAACCCGACATCCAGTATGTCGTTCTTTCCGAACGCATAAGACACGCCGCCTGTGACGCTCGTCGTCGGAATCGCGGGAATGACCGCATACATCATGTTGTTCGGGATCGCCTCCTGAGCGTAGTGAAAGCCTGCCCGGAAGGTCCACGTATCGTTGTAGCGATATTGCGCACCGAGCCCGAACACGTTGATGTCGCGGTAGTTCTGCGGCAACGAAAGATTCAGGTTCGCACCGGTGCCCGCCTGCGTGAACGTCACGTTGATGTCCTTCATGACGCTCGACAGAAACACGCGCTGGTAGTCGGCCGAAACGCTCAGCCGATCGGTAAAGCGATGGGTGATTCCCGCCGTGAATTGCGCCGGCATCTCGAACTCATGAACGGCGATGTCGCCGCTGAGTGGAATATTGCCGGCCACCGAACTGACGGCCGTCAGCGTGGCATGCCCCGTCAGGTCGCCCACATGCGTCTTGAAGTTATAGGCGAGGCCGAGTGTCGTATCGGGCGTGATCCGATAGGTCAGCCCCAGCTTTGCGCCGATGCCCCAGGCGCTGGCGCCGCCGCCCACGATACCCTTATGGTTGAAATTGACGTATCCGCCCGATAGTCCGGGGACACCGAGCAGCGTTGGCAACAGCGTACCGGAGACACGATTTTGCGCAGCGAGCCCACCGATCTGCGACGCATCGAGCAGCATGCCGAGATTCAGCGATGTCCATACGGCATCGATCGAGCCGCCGACCGTCAGCTTGTCGTTCACCTTGTAGGCGAGCGAGAACGGTATGCGCAGCACGAGCAACCGAGAGAAGTTGTCGAACCCGGTATCGATTCCGTTCGTGACCGTGCGCGACAAGAAACTGCTGCCGCCGAATTGCGTACCCAGGCCTCCCTCGGCGAATGCGCCGACGCCGAACGCATAAGCCCCGCTGCGGTAGACGAACGCAGCTTCCGGTGCGAAATACGGACCGTTATTGCCGCCGTGGTTCCCCGACGAGGCCGTTTCGCCCGTAGCCGTGTTGGTAGCCTTGATGTCGGTCGTGACCACATCGAGGCCCATGCTCAAATACCGTCCGTCGCTCATCAAACCTAGCGTCGCCGGGTTCATCATCATCGCACCGGGACCGATATCGTACGCGGCGCCGGTGCCGCCCATCGCACGTGAAACCGGCCCAAAGCCCTCCAGATTGAAAACGTCCGTGGCTTGGGCGTGGCCCGCCCAAGCCGCGATACATGCCGCCGCCGCGGTGCGAATGCAATTGCCTTTCACATCTGTCTCCTGATCTTTTGAAAAGATCGATTAGTCGTTAGTTGTACTTACTTATGCGGCCATGCAACCCTCGGCGGGCGGATTACGCATCCACCTCGTTGAAGTGGTCGATGACGAGGCGGTTAAAACGAGCGGCGTGTTCGATTTGGGTCCAGTGGCCGCATTGCCCGAATACGTGCAATTGCGAACGGCCGATGAGTGCATGCAGCCGCAACGAGGTCTCGAGCGGAATTACGCGATCGTCGCGGCCGTGAACGATCAAGGTGTCGTGCGCCACGCGCCGAATCTTCTCCTCGTCGCTCGCCAACGCATCCACCCAGCGCTGGCGAGGTGCGGGAAACATCTGCGAAAACGCCTCGTGATAGCCGGGCCGGATGCTTGCCTCGTAGCGCAGCTTGGCGAGTTCGTCGGTCACGCGCGACCGGTCGAACGCGAAGATGTCGAGCAAGGCACGCATGGTGTCGATCGACGGCTCGTAACCCCATACGGCGTCGAGCCCTTCGGTGATCGGAAACGAAACGCCGGCGCTGCCCATCAGCACGAGTTTTCCGACCCGTTGGGGCGCGTGGATCGCCAGCGCGAGCGCCAGTGCCCCGCCGAACGAATTGCCGACCACATGGACCCGTTCGATATCGAGCGCGTCGAGCAGACCGAGCAAATGAACGAGCCAGGTTTGCATCGAGTAGCGGTGACCCTCGGGGCGCTGCGTCTCCCCGAAGCCGACCATATCGGGTGCGATCACGCGAAAGTGCGATGACAATGCCGGCATGGTCAGCCGCCAGTTCGCCCACGCCGTCACGCCGGGCCCGGAGCCGTGAATCAAGAGGACAGCGGGGCCTTTGCCCTGATCGTGGTAATTCGTGCGAATACCCGCGGCGACGATCGAATCTCCGAGTTCAGGATTCGTTTGCATAGTGTCCTACCGTAAAAAATGAGTCCCCAAGAGCGAGGCCTATCGGCCCCGCTTCTTCGCGCTTTGGCCGCCGATACCGAAATGCGCCTTCGGCATCTCCGTGACGATGACGCGCACAGCGTCCAGCGGGGCATCGATAGCACGGTGAATCGCCTCACTCACTTCGGCGATCAACCGCTCCTTCTTCTCTTCGTCTCGGCCTTCCAAGATGTACAAATGAGCGATGGGCACGCTAGCCTCCTTTCCGATGGGTTAGATGAACCGCACGCTAGTGCTGCCCATGCCTTGGACGCGTAGCGTGACGTTGTCGCCGGCCTCGACGGCCACGGCTTCCGTGATGCCGCCCGACAGAATCAAGCTGCCGGCCGGAATCGATTCGCCGCGCGCACCGAGGTGATTGGCCAGTTGCGCCACGGCCGCTGCGGGGTGGCCCAGCACGGCCGCCCCTGCGCCGAACGATACGGGCCGCCCGTTCTTCTCCATGACGATGCCGATCGTTCGCAGATCGATTCCGTTCACGCCCAGAGGCTGGCCGCCGATGACGAAGCGCGCGGCCGACGTGTTGTCGGCCACCACGCTCTTCAGATCGAACTTGAAATCGCGATAGCGGCTGTCGATGATCTCGATGCCGCCGATGACGAAGTCGGTGGCCGCGAGCACGCTGCCGATATGGCAGCCGGGCCCCTTCAATTCAGCCTTCGTGACGAACGCGATCTCAGGCTCGACCTTCGGATGGATCAACGTCCGCGCCTCGCACGCTCCGCCGTCCTCGATCGAGAACGTATCGACGAGATAGCCGAACACGGGCGTATCGACGCCCATTTGGCGCATCTTGGCGTGGGACGTCAGGCCGGCCTTGTAGCCGACTAGCCTGGCGCCGCGTTGCAAGTGGCGCCGGCGCATCGCGTCTTGGATGGCATACGCGTCGCCCCAGTCCATCTGGGGCCACTCGTCGGTGATCTTGACCGTATCGCGCGCTTCGCGAGCGCAGTCGTCGAGCCGTTGCGCCAGCGCTTCCAGGGTGCTGGTGGAGAGGTTCATGCCGCTTCCTTCGCGCGCTCTGCGCGCTCTTTGCGCATCGTCAGCGCCGTGTCCTCGATCATGTCTTCCTGGCCGCCCACCATGCCGCGGCGGCCGAGCTCGACGAGAATGTCGCGTGCCGGCACGCCATACTTCTCGCTAGCACGCTTGGCGAACAGCAAGAACGAGCCGTAGACGCCGGCATAGCCGAGCGTGAGCGCGTCGCGATCAATGCGGATCGGAAAATCCATCATCGGTACGACGAGGTCTTCGGCGACGTCTTGAATCTTCCAAACGTCGACGCCCGTTTCGATGCCCATGCGATCGCACACCGCCACGAACACTTCGAGCGGCGTGTTGCCGGCGCCTGCGCCGAGTCCGGCCGCCGCACCGTCGATACGGTTCGCTCCGCTCTCGATCGCCGCCAGCGAATTGGCCACGCCCATCGCCAGGTTGTGGTGACCGTGAAAGCCGAGTTCTGTCTCCGGCTTCAGCGCTTCGCGCACCGCACTCAGACGCGCCTTCACATCGTCGGGCAGCATGTAGCCCGCGGAGTCGGTGATGTAGATGCAGTTCGCGCCGTAGCCCTCCATCAACTTCGCTTGCTTGACGAGGCCTTCGGGGCTGTTCATGTGGCTCATCATCAGAAAGCCGACGGTATCCATCTCCAGTTTGCGTGCCATCGTGATGTGCTGCTCGGAGACATCGGCCTCGGTGCAGTGCGTCGCCACCCGAATCGTGTGGACGCCAAGCCCATGCGCCATCTTCAGATGATCGACCGTGCCGATGCCGGGCAACAGCAACGCCGACACCTTTGCTCGCTTCAGAAGCGGAATGACTGCACTGAGATACTCTTCGTCGCTGTGCGCCGGAAAGCCGTAGTTGACCGACGAGCCGCCGAGCCCATCGCCGTGCGTCACTTCGATCAGCGGAACGCCGGCCTCGTCGAGCCCTTTGGCGATCGTGCGCATTTGCTCGAGCGTCATTTGGTGGCGCTTCGGATGCATACCGTCACGCAATGTCATGTCGTGAACGGTGATTCGCTTGCCTTTGAGATCCATCTCAATTCCTTAGTTATCCTAAATAGTCCTGTCAGTGGCTTCCCCAGCGGCTCCGACCGATCCGGTCAGGCGGTTTCCCGCTCCGCCGCGGCGGCCTGCGGCCGAAGTCCCAGCAACTGTTCGGCGAACATTTCGGCCGTGCGGGCCGCTGCCGCGGTCATGATGTCGAGGTTGCCCGCGTACCGCGGCAGGTAATCGCCCAGGCCCGCCACTTCCAGATAGACCGATACGCGCTTGCCGTCGAACACCGGGCCGTTCACAAGACGGTAGCCGGGGACATAGCGCTGCACTTGTTCCACCATCGCGTGGATCGACTCGGTGATGCGGGCCTGATCGGGCTCGCCTTCGGTCAGGCAATGCACCGTATCGCGCATGATCAGCGGAGGATCGGCCGGATTGATGACGATGATCGCCTTGCCACGCTTCGCGCCGCCCACCTTGGCCACGGCTGCGGAAGTCGTGCGCGTGAATTCGTCGATGTTCTTGCGCGTGCCGGGTCCCGCGGAGCGCGACGACACCGTCGCAATGATCTCGGCGTAATCGACCGGCTGCACGCGGGACACCGCGGACACCATCGGGATCGTCGCCTGGCCGCCGCAAGTCACCATGTTGACGTTCGTTTCACCTTTGCCCAGGTGCTCGCGCAGATTCACCGGAGGGACGCAATACGGCCCGATGGCGGCCGGGGTGAGATCGATCATCATGACGCCGAGCTCGATGAGTTTCCGGCTGTTCTCGGCATGGACATAAGCACTCGTTGCATCGAATGCGATCTGGATGTTGTCGGCTTTGACATGGGGCAGCAGGCCGTCGACCCCTTCCGCCGTGGTCTTGATGCCCAACTCGCGGGCGCGCTTGAGGCCGTCGGATTCGGGGTCGATGCCGACCATCCAAACGGGTTCCAGCACGGGGCTGCGCAGCAGCTTGGCGAGCAAATCGGTGCCGATGTTGCCGGGTCCGATCAGTGCGCAACGAATTTTTTGAGTCATGACGATGTCCTTGTGAAAACGATGGGATCAGGAGAAGCGCACCGAGCAGGCGCCGATGCCCCCGATCGAGACGCGGAAGTCATCTCCCGGCGAAATGCTCGCCATTGCGGCGAGCGCGCCCGATAGCACAATTTCGCCTGCTTTAAGGGGAATGCCGAGGCGGCCCAGCGTGTTGGCGAGCCATGCGACGGCGTTGACCGGAGAGCCCAGCGCCGCGGCGCCCGCGCCCGTGCCGATCACCTCGCCGTTCTTCTCGAGCACCATCCCGCACACGGCCAGGTCGACGTCGCGGGGACGCACTGCGCGGTCGCCCAGTACGAACACACCGCAAGAGGCGTTGTCGGCCACCGTGTCTTGAATCTTGATCTGCCAATTGCGAATGCGCGAATCGACGATCTCGAAGCAAGGCATGACGCATTCAGTCGCCGCGAGCACCATCGCATTCGTGACCCCTGGGCCGAGCAAATCCTTTTTGAGCACGAAGGCGATTTCACCCTCCGCCTTCGGTTGAATCAGCGTATCGAGCGCGATCTGTTCGCCTTCGCCGTACACCATCCCGGACAGCAAATAGCCGAAGTCGGGCTGGTAGACACCGAGCATGTCCATGACGGCCTTCGACGTCACGCCGATCTTCTTGCCGACGACGACTTCCCCCGCGTCGAGCCGGCGTCCCACCATGCGCTGCTGCACGTGATACGCGTCCTCGATCGACATCTGCGGATAACGATCGGTCAATGGCGCGAGCGTTTCGCGCGTCGCGAGCGCCGCGTACAGGCTGTCGCCGAGTTCGTTGATCAATGATGAATCCATGTTCTTTTCCGATGTGTGCTGTCGATGGGATAAGTCAAAGCTTCACGCATACGTTCTTGAGTTCCGTGTAGAACTCGAGCGAATGCACGCCGCCTTCCCTGCCGATGCCCGACTGCTTCGCCCCACCGAACGGCGTGCGCAAATCGCGCAGGAACCACGAGTTGACCCACGCAATGCCAACGTCGATCGCCGCCGCCACGCGATGGGCGCGCGATAGGTTCGTCGTCCAAATCGCCGTAGCCAATCCATAGTCGTTATCGTTGGCTCGGCGCACGACCTCCTCTTCGGTGTCGAACGGCATGACGAGCGTGCAAGGGCCGAAGATTTCCTCGCGCGCGATCGGCGAATCGTCGTCGAGACCGGTCCAGATCGTCGGCTCCACCCAGGCGCCGCGCGCGAGTTCCGCCGGCATCTCGGGTACGCCTCCGCCTGTTACGACGCGTGCACCCAATTGCGCGGCCTTGGCGTAATACGACAGGACCTTGCGTTTGTGCTCCTGGCTGATGAGCGGTCCCATGCCCGTCTCTTTATCGTTCGGCAACCCGATCCGCAGGCGTTCGGCGCCGGCCTTAAGCGCGGCCACGAAACGATCGAAAATCGGGCGTTCGACGTACACGCGCTCCGTGCCGAGACACACTTGGCCGGAATTGGCAAAGCATGAGCGCAGCGTGCCTTCGATCGCGGCCTCGAAGTCGCAGTCGGCGAAGACGATGGCCGCATTCTTGCCGCCCATCTCGAGACTCACGGGACGCGCGCCCTCGGCGGCGGCCCTCATGATCGCGGCGCCGGTGCGCGTTTCGCCGGTAAACGTAATCGCGCTCACCTCGGGGTGCGTCGTGAGATATTCGCCGGCGGAGCCCGGTCCGAAACCGTGCACGACGTTATAAACGCCGCGCGGCACACCCGCGGCATTCATCACTTCGCCCAGCAACGCCGCCGTTTGCGGCGTTTCCTCCGATGGCTTGACGACGACGGTGTTGCCGCATGCGAGCGCGGGCCCCGCTTTCCATGTCATCAACAGCAGCGGAAGATTCCAAGGGCAGACCACGCCCACTACGCCCACGGGCCGCCGCACCGCGTAGTTCAGAGCGCCCGTGCCGTCGGGCGTCGCCATCTCGAAGCACTCGGTCGGGACGTTCTTCACCACGTCGGCAAAAATCTTGAAGTTCGCCGCGCCGCGCGGGATGTCGATGTGGCTGGCGAGACTGGCGGGCTTGCCCGTGTCGGCGATCTCAGCCTGAAGAAAATCATCGAACCGGCGGTTGATGCCGTCGGCCAGCGCATACAGAATCTGCACGCGCTCGGCCACCGCCATGGCGCCCCAGGGCCCGTGCAGCGCGGCCCGCGCGGCACGCACCGCAGCGTCCACTTGCTCGCGGCCCGCCTCGGCGACGCGCGCGATCACGGCATCGTCGAGCGGCGAGTGCTTATCGAACCAACGCACGCCATCGACGTATTCGCCGTTGATGAAATTGCGGATTTCTCGAACGCCGCGATCCGCGGCGGCCGCGCCGTCCGTTACGGCGGAGGGGGTTGTCGTCAACATGTCGGTTTCAACGAGGAGATCGGATAGGTGTCGGGTGAGTGCCGCGCGCGCGAACGCTCGCCAGGGTTCGCGCGCCCGTTCGGGTGCAATCGCAATCAGGTGTACACGGTCGTGAACGCCTCGTTGATCTCGCCCGAGTGGAAGAAGATGCCGCGACCGAGGTCCTCCTCCGTCCAGGTGGTCACAGGGCGATCGGGCTGCGCAAGGTAGCCGAGCCCGGCGAACGTCTCGTTGCGGTTGCCGCTCGGGTCGAAGAAATAGATCGTCGTGCCGCGGGTAATACCGTGCCGCGTCGGGGCGACGTCGATCTTCACGCGGTTCTTGCCCATCACGTCCGCGGACTTGAGCACATCGGCCCAATCGTCGAGATAGAACGCGATGTGGTGCAGACCGTTCGTCGCCCCGCCGACGAAGGCGATGTCATGCGGCGTCGTGCTGCGGAACAGCCAAGCGGCGGCTTGGATGCTGTTGTCGGGTCCGACCATCACTTGTTCCGACAAGTAGAAGTCGAGGCACGTCTTCATGAACTGCGTGTTGTCGGCCACGCGGTTGATCCCCTTCTCCGGGTTCAATTCGCACATCAGCAGACAATGGTCGAGCCAGTGCACGGCCGATCCTTTGACGTCGTCGGGCCAAGGATCGGGGTTCAGCGAACCTACATCGGTGCCGACCTGCTCCTTGTATGCGTAAAGGCGCATGACATGGCCGCTCGGCAGTTTGAATTCCAGCAAGCGTCCTGTTGCGGGCAACGTGCCCTCCGGCAGCATGCGCGTTTCGATCCCATAGGCTTCGATGCGCTGCCGCAACGCATCCAGATCCGCATCGTGCTCGACTTTGTAGGCCACGTGGTCGAGGCCCGCCTGGTCGGCCGGCGTCAGAATCAGCGAGTATTTATCCCACTCGTCCCAGCACTTCAGGTAGACGTTGCCGCTGCTATCGCGCATCGTCTCCTTCAAGCCCAATACGTCCTGGTAGTGCTTGAGCGCGGCATTCATGTCCATGACCCGCAGCTTTGCATGGCCGATTCGCATTACACCCATGATGGCTCTCCTCCTTCTCCGGTTTGTCTATGTTTGGGACGCGCGGCACGCGAATCCCTTGAAAAACGGTTTTTGCATCCTGCCGGCCACCTCCAGTTCCAAATCGCCGCCGCACGGTGCGATCCGGCAGGCGAGCGAGTAGCCGGCTTGCTCCTCCTCCACCGAGACATGGGCACGGCTGACCGGCCCGAGCTTGCGCACCTCGCCGTGCAGCACGCGAACCTTGCAGACCCCGCAGCCGCCGTTCAAGCAACCGATGGGAATGCCGCGGCGCCCGAGCCTAGCCATGCCTGCGAGCAACGACTCCTGGCCTGAGCAGCTGTAGCGCTCGCCCGTTTGCGCGATCGTCACGGCGACTTTCGTGTCGATTGCGTCCACGTCACACCTTCCTGAAAAGCGGACTGCGCAGTTGTTGCGCATCCGCGGCCGAGATGAACTTCTCGTGGTAGATGTCGCTTTCGAACAAGCGGCCTTGCATAAGGGTTGTGATACAGGCGTCGATCATCGCGGGCGGCCCGCACAGATAGGCTTTGTGTCCGGCGAAGCCGTTTTCGAAGTGCGCCTTTGCCGCGTCGTGAACGAAGCCCTGCGCGGTCGAACCTGCGCTCGAATCGTTCGCGGCTTCCGATAACGCCGGCACATAACTGAAATTGCTATAGCGCCGGCTGAGTTCGCGGAAGTCATCGTCGTAATACAGCTCCGCGGCGTTGCGCTGCCCATAGACGAGTGTGATGGGCTCGGTGCATCCGCTTTGCAGCAAATCGAGAATCATCGAGCGAGGACTCGACAGCCCCGACCCGCCTGCCATGAAAATCATCGGCATATGGGCGGACTTGCGTACGAAAAATCGTCCATACGGACCCGAAAGCCGAAGCCGGTCGCCCACGGCAAGGTCATCGTGCAAGAACGCCGTTCCCGCGCCGCCCGGCACGCGCCGTACGTTCAGCTCGATCTCCCCTGTGGCGCGCACGTCGGCGGGCGAATTCGCGATCGAGAACGCGCGCCGCTCCTCTATGCCGGGGATCTCCAATTGAACATACTGGCCCGCCTGGAAATCGAGCGGTTCGCTCAACCGCAAGTGGATCGCTTTGATCGTCGGCGTAAGTTCGACGATGCGCGTGACTTGCGCCTCGAAGTCCTTCACGGGAATGGTTTGAGCGTCGGCGTCTTCGTCGACGTCGGCTTCGATCACCGTATCGGCCTCGAGGGTCGCGCAGCACGCGAGCGCCTTTCGCTCGTCGCGTTCGAAATCCATGAGCGCGAACGGATTGGCGTTGCCGAGATCGACCTCGCCCTCGAGCACTTCGATCTTGCAAGTTCCGCACAACCCGTGTCCGCAGGCGTGCGGGATATAAATTCCCTGGCGTAGCGCGGCATCGAGGATGGTTTGTCCGTCCTCGACTTCAATGGTTGCGCCCAAAGGCTCGATGGTCAGTTGATGGCTCATGATGAATCGGTACGTCAAGCTACGATCTCGGTGAAGAACCGGCTGCGTACGCGGCCGGCTCTCGACGGCAGGGGTGAATCAATCAGCTGCAAGAACCCTTGATGCCGTTCAGCCCGGGGGTGCGGAATCGGATCAGCGTCTTATGTCCGATCCCGTTTTCCGCGAGGGACTTTTGGCGGTCGGGCGTGAACGGTTTGCCGCTCATGGTCCACTGCACCCTGCTCCAATCGATCTTCGAAAAATCGGGGTGGCTGCCGTAAATCGACGGCAGGATCTGCGCCTCCAACGCCCCGAAGGGCGTATCGGGCGGCAGCGGCAGACAGAACGGCGCCGGGAACATCAGGTGCTCCTCCCAGCCGAAGTACAGGAGCGGTGCGGGAAACTTCTCCACCGTGTCTTGCGGCGGGAAGCTGTACGGTTTGAGTGCGGTGACGGTCACGACTGCCTCCTTTCGTTAGACGCTGGTGGCTTGGCCACGCCAAGCGGCGAAGTTCTTCTGATCCTCCGATCCCTCGAAGTCCATGGTGTCGCGCGCCCCCACCTCGTAGTAGTCGAGCACCGCCGCCAACGGATCGAACCCTTCGCGCGACGGATCCACATCGGGCTTGAAGCAATTGCCCTGGTAAACCTGATGGACGGGAAGCCAAGCCTGCACGTACTTCTCGGGCTCGTGCTCGAAGATCTCTTTGCAGTGATCGCTGCAAAAGTGATAGCGATTGCCGAGATAGCTCGATTCGCGTGCGCAAGTCTTCGTCGCGTCGCCCGGCTCCGTGAAGAACATCGGGATTTGACAGGTCTGACACAGCATCGGCAGCGTCTTGACGTAGAAGCGCTCGTCGGCATCGGCGCGCTCGCCCCAGTATTCGAGGCGCGGCCGGTAGAGTCGATCGAAGGTCTCCGGGTACTTGGCCGAAAGCCAACCCATTTCGTCCTGGTGCGGCAACCACGTATGAAACGGTGCCGCGGCGCCGAACGCGTAGAAGGTGGCCCACGCTTGATGGCTGAGGTGGTCCTTGCCTTCGCACGCGTCTTGCCAGCCCTTCGGCTCGCGAATGCCATAGCGGGCGAGATCCTTGAACAGCGCGCCGCCGTTTTGCTCGGCGTACATCTCCCACGCTTCCTTCCAACTCATCACGCGCTTGGGCTGCATGTAGTCCATCATCATCGCAACGAGCGTGAGCAATCGATAACCGCGCCAGAACCATTTATCGATCCAGCGCTGCACGATCGGCACGTTCTGCGGATCTTGCTCGAGCATGAACTTGATGCACTCGATGCCGAGCGTCATATGGCGCGATTCGTCGGACTGAGCGGAGAATCCGAACGTGACCGTGGACATGTCGCCGTTGTATGCCGCGCCCGACATGAACGGCACGAACAGCAGGTTCGTCAGCACGTATTCGAACGAGAAGCTGACCGCCGTCAAAAATTCGAACGGGCCGGACGTGCAAGCATCTTCGAAAAACGACTTCGGAACGGACAGGTACCAGACGCGATCGAACCAATGGTTCGAGTGATGCATCCCATTGAAGAACTTGTTGTAAGTCGACATGGCATGCGTTTCGGTCTGGTAGTGACGCAGCTCGTCGATCGATTGCATCTGGCAAGCCACACGCGCCCCCTCGCCCGTGAAATGCCGGCCCACATGCGCAAAGCCCCTATGCGCGTAATACTCGAGCGGCGTCACGCCTTGGATGAAGAGCTTCAGCGCGTTGATGTAACGCGCATCGGTCACGCCGAGGAACGCGTTGTTCTGCGTGAATGCGTCGATCACGGCGTAGAGCTTTTTCTCCTTTTCGCCTTGGTACTTCCAGTACGCATCCATCGTGAGGCGAAACGGGTCGACCCACTTGTCCCAATCGTGAATCTTGATGCCCTCGTAATTGTCGTACGGGAACACTTTATCCATCGATTGATAGGTCGTCTCCCAGCCGAGCCCGCGGGTCATTGCCGCGTAGCGCTCTTTCAGGCCGAGCTTCTTCTTCAGCACAGGCGTATCCATTCGTGTCTCCTGGTAATGTGCGATATCGAATGCTTTAGTTCGTCCAGCTCAGCGTGAATTGGTCGTCGTCCTCGTCGATATGTCCCGAGAGCGTGATCAGATTGACGTGTAGCTGCTGGAGATCGAACCGCGATCCCGTGAGGTTCTCGATGGTTTCGCGACGGATCGTCAAACGCCCGGGCGCATCGATCTTCACCATGGCCGGCGATTCGATCGCGACCGCGGCCGGGTTGTCGGCGAGAATCGCTTCGATAACCGGCCTGGATTCCTCGTTGGCCTGAAAGGCGATAAACACATTGGACATGCTGTTTTCCTGATCGATAAGTACCGCTAATCAAATGACGAGACCGAGCTTCTCGATACGCCGGCGCCATTGCTCCCGCGTTTCGTCGAGCACGGCTTGGCCGCTCGCCGGGAATGCAAGGTTCGCCAACGGCAACAAGGCGTCGGCCGCGCGTGTTTCCCAGGTGCGCAACCAATGCGTCAGCAGGGCTTTGTTGTCCTCCGATTCGCTTGCCATCGTCTTGACGACGGCGTCGATCCAGCGGCTGGATTCGCTGTGCCATTCCGGCATGAAAGCCGTGAGCATCGCCACCGCGCTGCCGCCGGCCAAGGCCACGCGCTCGTCCACGAAGCGCTCGTAGACGAACGGGTAAAGCAAGCCGTCGAGCGCGAGGTTCTGCGCAACGAAGAGTTCGACCGGGTCCGCGAGGACGAGCGTGTCCTCGACATAGCGGCGCAGCGGTTGCCAGGCCGCTGCCTGCATCCACGCTTGCTTGGCGTCCTCGAGCACATCGGGGCCCGACATCGTGAGCGCGAGCCGCGTCAGGTACTGGGCTATGCCGAGGTTGTCCATCGCGTGGAACATGGCAGGCGCGGTGAATGCCGTGCCGTAGCCGAGCGCGCAGATCTGCGCGTTGTTCATATTCGCGCCCCAGGCCACGTGGCGCAGGGGGACCAGCACTTGCTGCGCGAGATGCACGAGTTCGTCGGGCATCGCATCGAGCATGCGGCGCGATTCGACAAACTCGAAGTTCGCTTCCATCGTGTCCTGCTGGCGGGCGCGCGTGGTTGTCCAAGACGCGTAGTAAAACTGGCGCGGGTCTTTCAGCGCATACCAGTTTTTCAGCTTGATCGCGGTGCGTGCCGGATCGAACAGCTCGTGCTGCGGATCCCAGGTCGGGCGATAGTGGAAGTTCGCGGCGGGTTGCGCGCCCATCGTGCCTTCTTGATAGCGCGATGCCGCTTTGTCTCCGCCGATTTGTGCGGCGACGTGGGCAAAGGTGTTGCGCAGCGGCTTGATGTCCACTGTTTTCAGATCGATGGTCACTGCGTGCTCCTGCTGAAGATGGGTTCGCCTTGTGTATCGAGCCTCACGGGGTTCTGGGCGCGGCAAAACGCTTCGAAAGCGGTGCTCGGCAACATCAGTTCGACGCACAGTTCGGGGATGCCGACCGCGAATTCGAACTCGACAAAGCCACGCGAATTGACGCGGGTGACTTTGACGAACTTGCGGGCCGGGTCGAATACATCGGCCCTGTCCTGCGTGGGTAGCGAATCGTTGTACATAGCGGGTGTCTCCTCCGTGCGGGATCATCAATGCACCAAGCGTGCCATCCGCTCCGCACAAGACAGAAAATCTCGAGAAATTAGGGGAAAGCACTGACGTCAACGCCTGGCTTTCGGCGCAAAATCCCGGTTAACCCGAATGTCGTCTGGCATCGCAACGGCTCGCCAGAGCATTGATTTCCCGTCCGTTTTTATGTTTTGATGAACACTTGATGCGATGTTTGATGAAATGATGAAGCCGGCGTCCCGCATCACGCGAAGGGGGTGTTTGTGCAAAATCTCGATGGAGCAGGCGGCATGACTAGGAAACCCAACGCGTATCCGTCCGACGCCGATCTGCGGCGGCTCATCCAGTTTTCGGCGGAAGACGGACGTATCTGGCTGGCCGGCCAGCGCATGGTCCTCCTGCACACGGCTGCGCTAGCCGCGTTGCGCAAAGAGATGATCGAGAGCGTGGGGCCTGCGCAAACGCGTCGATGTTTTACGCGAGCGGGCTTTGCCGCGGGCGAGCGCGACGCGGCGCTCGCCCGCGAGATCCGCGGCAACGCTTCGCTCGACGATATGTTCGCCGTTGGCCCGCAACTGCATATGCTCGAGGGCGCGGTTCGCGTCACACCGCTGCGCTTCGATGCCGATCCCGAAACGGGCGAGTTCGAGGGCGAATACGATTGGGAACATTCATGGGAGGCCGAGGCGCACAAGCACAGCTACGGCCTGCAAGCCGAGCCTGTCTGCTGGATGTTGATCGGCTATGCCTCGGGGTACACGAGCGCATTCATGGGCCGAACGATCTTGTTCAAGGAAACGGCCTGCATGGGCAAGGGCGATACGCATTGCCGCATCGTCGGCAAACCGCTCGAGCGATGGCCCGACGCGGACGAATTGGCGGCATGGTTCAAGCCGGAGTCACTGCTCAGCACGATCGAAAACCTGCAGACCGAGGTGGAGTCGCTGCGTCAAGAAGTAATGCCCGATACCGATCGGACCGATCTCATCGGCCGGTCCGAAGCGTTCAGGACGGCCTATGCGTTGCTGAAGACGGCTGCGCCCACCAAGGTCACGGTCTTGCTGACGGGCGAAACGGGCGTCGGCAAAGAGCGTTTCGCTCGTGCGCTGCATGCGTTGAGCCCTCGCGCCGACAAAGCCTTTGTCGCCGTGAATTGCGCCGCGATTCCGCATGCGCTGATCGAGTCGGAATTGTTCGGTGCCGAAAAAGGCGCGTACACCGGATCTCAGGCGCCTCGTGCGGGCCGGTTCGAGCGCGCCGACGGTGGAACGCTGTTCCTCGATGAAATCGGCGAATTGCCGATGGAGTTGCAGGCCAAACTGTTGCGCGTCATTCAAGAAGGGGAAGTCGAGCGACTGGGCGCGACGCAAGCACGCAAGGTCGATGTGCGCCTCGTCGCCGCCACCAATCAAGATCTGAGCCGCGCCGTTCAGGAAGGTCGGTTTCGCGCCGACTTGTTCTATCGAATCAACGTCTACCCGGTGGCTATTCCTGCGCTGCGCGAGCGGCGCGACGACATCGAGCCGCTGGCGCGCGCGATGTTGGAGCGCTTTGCACGCATGCATGGCAAGCCACCCTCCACTTTGAGCGACCACGCTCGGGATGCGCTGCGCCAATACGCCTGGCCCGGCAATGTGCGGGAACTGGAGAATCTCATAGAACGCGCGGTTATCTTGTCGAAGCCGAATCGGCCGGTCGAAGCGCGAGAGCTTTTTCCGGGCATAGGGCTGCCCATCGGCGCAGGCGTCGACCAGCGAGGGAAGATTGCAGAAGGCGGTCCCGCGTCGTTCGACTGCGAGGCACTGCTGGGACAGTTGCAAACGAGCGGCGAGGGGCTCGACGGGCTCGAGCGTGCGCTATTGCGCGAGGCGGTCAGCAAGGCAAGCGGGAATTTGTCGGCGGCCGCTCGGATGCTCGGGCTCACACGGCCGCAGCTGAGCTATCGGCTCAGTCGGAATCAACACAAGGGAGGCGATCAATCATGAAGCATCCGGACCTGGATCCTCTTCTATGCGCCACAGCCGCCGCCGGATGCCACGACGGGGAGCCCGATGAAGCATCGGTTCTCGCCGAACCTAGCGACCAAGCGCGCACCCTCAGCGAGCAGGCGTATCACGAATTGCGTCAGCACATCATCGACGGGCGCTACCCGCCTGGCACGAAGCTACGCGTGGAGCACCTGAAAGGCGCCTATCACGTCGGTGCGGGTACGTTGCGCGAGGCGTTGACCCGGCTTGTCAGCGACGCGCTTGTCGTCGCCGAGGGGCAACGCGGATTTCGCGTGACGCCAATGTCGCTCGCCGATCTCGAAGACATTACGCGTTTGCGCATTCACATCGAGGTGGATGTGCTGCGCGAATCGGTGCGACGCGGCGACGGAGCCTGGGAGGAACGCGTGCGCCGCAGCTTCGAGTTGCTGTCCGCGGTCGAGCAGCCGGTGTCCATTGAGAATCGGGGGACATGGGAAGCACACAACAAGCGATTTCACGAAGCGCTGATCTCGGCCGCTGCGTCGCCGTGGACTTTCCTGGTTTTGCGCATCTTGTCGCAGCATGGCGAGCGTTATCGGCGCTTGTGCATCGGACTTGAAGATAGCCAGCGTAACGTTCACGAGGAGCACGCCCGCATCTTCGACGCGGCGATGCAGCGGGCCGATGCGCGTGCCGCACTGGCGCTCGAGGATCACATCGGCACGACGCTGGCGACGGTTAGAAGGGCTCCGCCCGGAATGCTACCGTTTGCGTGAAGGGGCGTCGAATAGGTAAGCAGCAAGAGGCCTATCGTATCCGGAGCGTGTTCTCCGCACCCAACGTGCGGCGGCGAAGCGGCCCCTATCCCACAGGCCGTAAGTCCTGCAACAGCGTCGGCACGAGTTCGGAGACGGTCGGATGGATATGCATCGCACGACTAATCGTGCTGTATGGCGCCTTCGCATACATCACGTCGAGCAGGGAGTGAATCACCTCATCGCCGGTGACACCCAGGATCGAAGCGCCCAGAATCAGATGGGACTCAGCGTCGACGATCACCTTCATGAAGCCTTTGCTTTCACCTTTTTCCACGGCGCGCCCGACACGCGTCATCGGGCGCGTGCCAACCATCAGCTTGCGTCCCGATTGCATCGCTTCCGCTTGCGTCATACCTGCGCGGGCGAGCGGAGGATCTATGAACATGGCGTACGCCGAGATTCGGTCTGAAACCTTGCGCGCTTCGTTGTCGAGAAGATTAGCCGCCACGATCTCATAGTCGTTATACGACGTATGGGTGAACGCGCCGCGACCGTTACAGTCCCCTAGTGCCCAGATGTTCGGGATATTGGTGCGCAACTGCTCGTCCACCTTGATGTACCCTCGCGCGTCGGTCTCGACGCCGGCCCGGTCGAGCCCGAGTTCGTCGGTGTTGGGCACGCGCCCGACGGCGAGGAGCAAATGCGAGCCCGCGACTTCACGAGTTCCGGCGGCGCAATCCAGTCCGACGACCACGTTGCCCGCATCGCGTCGCACGCTGAGACAGTTAGCATTGAGCTGGACGTCGATCCCCTCGCTTTCCAGTATCTCCCGTACCGCTTGCGAGACATCTTCGTCCTCGCGCGTGATCAGGCGCGAGCCTTTCTCCACGATGGTTACGCGGGAGCCAAAGCGCCGATACATCTGACCGAACTCAAGGCCCACATAGCTGCCGCCCACGACGATCAAGTGCTCCGGCACGAAGTCCACCTCCATCATGCTCGAGTTCGTGAGGTAATCAACTTGGTCTAGACCCGGCATGGCGGGGATGAGTGCACGACCGCCGACGTTGATGAATATCCGGTCGGCCTCCAGCAATTCAGTGCCGACGCGAACGACATGCGCGCTCTCGAAGCGGGCGTGGCCGCGATAGACCGTGCAGTTTTCCAGACCGCGGACCCACTGCTCGACACCTTGGCTCGAGTGCGCCGAAATCCGGTCTTTCCGTGCTTTAACCTGCTTCATGTCGACCGTGACCGGCCCACTCACCACCACCCCGAATTCGTCGGAGCGCCGCGCCAAGTGAGCCGCATAGGCGCTGGCGATCAGCGTCTTGGTGGGGATGCAACCGGTGTTCACACACGTGCCGCCGAATTGCGCTCGTTCGACGATCGCGACCTTCATTCCGGCGCCGGACAACCGCGCCGCGAGAGGCGGGCCGGATTGCCCGGTGCCGACGATGATTGCTTCGAATCGTTGCGTCATGGCGCTCTCCTTGGCTGCTGTCGCAGTGCATGTTACCGCCTACACTTGCAATATTGCGCCCGACGCGAATCCTCAAACCGGAGGCACCCAAAATGACTCTTGATGACGCAGCCCCAAGCGAGCCGATCACGGTGGGTCGTCTGACGATTCAGTATCTGATCGATGGAGCCGGCACAGGCGGGTTGGGCGTATTCGAATTGACGGTGCCTCCGGGGTCGAGCGTTCCTCCACCGCACAGTCATACCCATAACGAGGAATGCGTGTATGTGCTGGACGGTGTGCTTCGGTATTGCGTCGATGGAGTGGTTCGAGATCTAGCCCGAGGACAATGGATGCATTCGCCACGCGGATCGGTCCATCAGTTCAGCAATCCGCACGGTGATACGGCTCGCGCCTTGATCATACTGACGCCCGACATTGGCGCCCAGTATTTCCGCGACGTCGGCGCCATCGTTAATGCAAGCGAGCCACCGGACCGCGCGAAGCTTATCGCCGTGATGTCCGAGTACGGACTGGTCCCCGCGCCGCCTCGATGAGTTGAAAGCGATTCACTGTCGGTCGATCTCAATGCCGAGATAGCGAACCGTGCTTTTCAGCTTCGTATGTCAGAGCAGCAACTGCACGCTCTGATGCCCTCGTCGACCGCCTCACGCTTACTTTCGAATCGCAGATCAGAACCCTTGCAATAGTAGATCCATCGCGGCGACGATTTCATCGTACCGGTCAGAGAGACTGCCGACACCTTGCTTCAACAGCTTGACGGACACGGCGCCCATCGACTGCGTCACCATCACATACTGCTCGCCGTCGATGTCGACCAGCGGATTGAGCCGTGTCGCAGGCTTTGGCAACTCGGTCAGCGGCACCAGCGGGATCACGACCCGGGAGTCGAGGTGACCCATCGCATCGGCCTGCACGTTCAGCAGGTACCCTCGCTTCGTGGGATGTGGATAGATCGTAAAGCGCTCCATCAGAACATCCGGAACTCGTCGAGAGGCAGACCATTCTTCTCGATGTAGTCGTTGTAGCACGCAATCGCTTCCGCGTTCTCCTTCAGCCACACCTCGGCACGCTTCTCGGAGACGGCTCTCGCCAGCCCCGCCTCCGCCGCTTGGGATACATTCAGCCCGAGGTCTTTGGCTTCGATCAGCAGACTTTCGGCCAGCGACACGTTGGCAGATTTTTTTGGCAGAGTTGCATAGGCAACAGGCATGATCGGGCTCCCGTTGAAGGTCTCACGGCGATGGTGCCACGAACCGCCGCACCGCGCAACATTTTCAATGCGCATTCAGGATGCACTTTTTTAGTGGATCCCCCGCAAACCTCGCCGCCGGTGGCTCCGAACGTTCGCGCATACGCTGGAATGCTGTGCGCGTCGGCGGATGGCCGAACGAAACGAAACGAAACCTAGGTATGAAACATCATACTTTTTAGCTCCATAGTATAAAATTTCATACGCTCGTACCCGCACACCGACGCGTCAACCCTCCCCATGCAACGGCAACACGGGCAGAAGGTGGCGCGGACTGCCTCGTCAAGCGCGCTGCGGCACAAGCCTCTTTCCCCCCGACTCCAACGCAACGTCGACGGCTGTGGCGCTAGAATGCACCGATGATCAAATATGTCGCTCTCTTGCGAGCCGTGAACGTCGGCGGCACAGGCAAACTTCCTATGTCCGAGCTGCGGGCGATGTGCGAGTCCATCGGCTTTGCCAAGGTGCGCACGTATATCGCCAGCGGCAACGTCGTCTTCGAAAGCGTTCTCTCTGAAACTTCGGTGAAGACTAGGTTGGAGCGTTGCCTTGAGACATACGCGGGCAAGCAGGTAGGCGTTCTGATCCGAACCGGTGCGGAGCTGGCCGCCATTCTCGCTGGAAATCCTTTCCCATCAGCTGCACCGAATCGAACGGTCGCTATATTCCTCGACGCGCCGCCACCTACCGACACGCTGGCCGGCGTGAGCGGCCAACAGATGGAAGAGATCGCGCTCGGCATGCGTGAAATCTACGTGCATTATGGAAATGGCATGGCGGAATCGAAACTGAAGATCCGGGCCGCCAAGTCCGGAACCGCCCGCAACATGAATACGGTGGCAAAACTCGCAGAATTGGCGGCAGCGTAGCCGGCTCTTTCCGAGGCGACCGGATGGGAGCGAATAAAGCTGATGCAGATTGCATTCCCCACGCATACCTGCTTCAATTAGCGACGATAACGGCGCCCCAATGCGCCCGGGCGCGCGAGGGATTTTCGCGCCAATGCCCATCGGCAAAACGAAAAATCGGGCATTCGCAATAACGAACACATACATGCTGCATTAATGCACAGAAAACAGAACGAAACGGCAGCATAAAAAAGAAAGCGCTTTCGCGCCATTCGGCGCATCCCCCGGCCGCCGTGAAATCCATGGCGGCTATCTTCACCGACGTTTCGCGTAGGAGACCTATCGTGACCGCCGCATCGAAAGCCCTTCGTTCCGCTTTTAGCGAAATCCCGCCTCCCTCACAAGCCACGCAGCTCGTCCAATGGCAGGACGTCAGCACCGTCGATCTCGCACAGTACGCGCCGCCCAATGCCTCCGTGCCGATGGGCCAGTACGCCGTCTACACCGTCATGCAGTGGGCACAAGCACAAGGTTTCGCAGGCGCCGTTCCTACTTGGGAAGTCGGCGACGGCACATGGGGCGTCATTTGCTTTGTCAGCCATCCGGGGCTAAGCGTCGTACAGATTCCGATCGCCAGCCTGCCCGGATACGACTCGAACAATCCCCAAGCCTGCGGGCAAGCGATCATGCGTTGGGCAACCGCGCAAGCGAACGGTGCGAATCAACTTGCCATTCCGACCTACGTCAGCGACGGCGTCAATGCATCGGCTCTCGTCTTCACGCAGAGCTATCCGCCGCTGTCCTTCTATGACGCGCCGAATACGCAGCTGTATTTCTCACTGGGGCAGCCGGCGAAGCTCGTCGATCTCACGGACCCCGCCGTGTGGGCCAACGCCGCGATGCGCGTGGCGCAAAACATCGGGTACGCGGCAGGCTGGCCGACATGGGAATGGGCCACTACGCGCGGGCTGATCGGCATCCCCGAATACGATCTCGGGCCATTGCCCGAGGCGAGCTCGGATAACGTGGATACGGTGGTTGCGGTCCTGCACCAAACGTATCTGGCGCTGCAGAACTGCGAGAGCGTGGCATCGTCGCTGACCACGGGCGTCTTCGTCGATTTCACCGCCGCGCCGATCGCCGATCCCACTATGCAGATTCTCGTCGACTGCTTGTTCGGCGCCGTGCAGGCTTGCCTGAACGCCATCCCGGGCGTGGGCGGCGTGCTGGCTTCCCTCGTATCGGCCGGGGTACAGGTGGCAGTCGACGCCACCAAGAGCAGCGGCGGGACGTTCTCGCTCGAGCAATATCAGAACATGCTCGTCGATGCGACCAATGCGACGATCGATTACGTCACGCAGATGCACGACAATCTGCAACAGGCGAGCGGGGACGACTTGCAGAACCTGTGGCAATCGCCGTATGCGGATCCGATCTCCGGGCGCAGCGTGGCGCTCGGCATGCTGGCCTATACGCCGCAGACAGTCGTCAACGGCGACGAGTATTGGGCGTTGTTGTCGCAACAGCTCGTCAAGAGCTATACGGACAACCTCAAGATCCAAATCAGCTCGCAGCTCTACGGGATTCAGTCGCGCACCTATCCGAATCGCGCGCCGGATAAGCAATGGTGGCACGGAACGATTGCATCAGTCACGGGGCCTGGTGGGGATTGTTCGCAATACGTCGCCGATCGGGATGACGATCTATCCGTGTGGTACAACGGCGCACAACAGGTAGACGATTACGTGACGCTCAACGAATGGTGGATGCAGACCCTCAACGATGGTCCCTCGTTTCCGCCGACCTCGCTTGTCTACAACCTGTTCTCCGACGATGGTTTCGGCGTGACGACAGGCGGTTGGGCGGGTCCCTTTACGAAGCAGCAGTACTACACCCAGTTCTTCGTGCCGCAGACTCAGATCGGACTTGATGGGACCTACCTTCAGCAATGGGCGTACAACCAGCCCGGTGTAATCGTCGGCGCGACGGTCTTCGGTGAAAACTTTGCGAAGACGGTCGCGGGCTACACCGATAGTTACGGAAGGGCGTACGTCAATTCGTCCCAAGTAGGTGGAGTCGATCAGATATGCGGGTTCACACAATCGATCATTACCAACTATCTGCAGCAGATCGTGACTCCGTGATGACGGTCGTTCGGTAGTCGGCGGCGCATTGCCGATTTCGAACGGGGCGCGTTTCGCTAACTAGTGGATCGACTTGCGGCGAAACGCGCCGGCCTGGGCGAAGCCGGTGCGTCGCAGCCCAACCCAACCCGGGCCGACGACGCATCGTTGACCGCCGCGGCCACCATGCGTCAGGGTCTCCCATTGATCGTCACCAGATAACGGGCAATACCTTCAATACTCTCGGGTGGAAGCGGCGCGCCGTAGACCGCACGCATCTTGGTCACTTCGGCTTTCCAGTCGTCGAACGTCAGCGATGGTTGGCGGATCACCATACCCGCAGAGTGACAAATCAGGCAATGCTGGTTCGCGAGGTCCGATCCGGGTCCTTGCGGGAAAGCGTTTCCCGCGGGCAGCGAAACCTGCACGGTGTCTTGCGCAACGCTCGCTGGCGATTTGGCTGCTACCACGCTGGTCGCGACGACACCTGCGAAAGAGAGGGTGACCCACGCCCATGCTCTCATGATCCGCTCCTCACGCCGCAACGACGGTCATCGATTCAATCACATTACGCATGTAGCCACCGGGATTCCAGTTTGGCTTATCCGGCTGCTGAACACCGTTATCGTTGACAGCCTTCACCTTCAGCATGAGTTGCCCCGCATGCCGCGGAAGGAACGACGCTTCCCAGCGACGAAAGCTGTATTTTCCGTAATCCGGCCCGAGCTTTGCGAGCGCCCACGTCATCCCGTTGTCCGCCGAGAAATGTACCTGCCGAACGCCGGCGTCGCCCCCGAACGCAATACCGCGTATAGGCTGCGGCCTGCCGACATCCACGACAGCGCCGTCGCTCAGGTTCGTGATGAATGAGCGTGGCACCATCCGGTTGATCGCGACGGTCTTGACTCCGCTTTGGCCCGGTGACACGTTCGCATGCGGCGTGTCTGGAATCTGATACGCCTTGGCCATCCAGAAGTTGGTATCCGGCGTGTCGATGACCTCGATGTCGTCGAGCATCTTCACCCAATAAGTCGAATACCACCCGGGCACGACCAATCTTAGGGGGAACCCGTTCAGTAACGGCAACGGCTTGCCGTTCATTGCGAATGCGACCACCACTTCGCCATCGCGCGCGTGATCGATGCTCAGTGTCTTGACGAAGTCGGGCGTCGCCGCGATCACGCCTGCATCGGCCCCATTGAAGCGGACCTGAACCGCGCCCGCCTTCACGCCCGCGCGGTCCAGAATGTCCTTGAGGCGCACGCCCGTCCAGCGGGCGTTACCCATCGCGCCATTGCCCCACTCGCCGCCTGCAACGCGGGGATTGAAGAAACCGCGCGAGTTCCCCGCGCACTGGTCGACGGCGACGACCTCGACTCGCTCGAACTGCCTGGACAACTCTGCAAGTCCGAGTACGACTTCGTGCTGCACCGCTCCATGAATCTTGACCCGGAAGCTGCGCGCGTCGACGCGCGTCGGTATGTCGGCCAAGTGCCAGCGCACAAAAAACTGATCATTGGGCGTGAAAACGCCCTGATCGAAAACAGAGAATGGAGTTTCCAGCAACGGCGGTCGGCTGCGGACCAGCAGCATCTCGCCTTTCTGCGGAAACGCAGTGGTCAATTCTCGCAGCCCGTTTTCAAAGGGCAGCGTGATCGCATTCGCCGCTCTTGCAACGTCTGACAGACCCCAAGTAAGGCAACCCGCGCTTGCCGCCATGAAGGATTGCAGCAACTGACGACGCCTGATGTTGTATTGGTCGATCATCGCTTTCTCCGAGTCCGCGAACAGGTTGGCACCTTCGTCGCGCCAGGAAAATTCAGCCCGTACCCGAATTAATATATGCACCCAGACGGTGAGGCTCTACGGGGAGTTACCCGCGAGTTTTATTTTCTCGTTCGAACTGCCACGGACATATATACGCAGCATGGTTGAAACGGCCGCCCGTTGCTACGTTATAGCGGCGCGGATTCACATGCGGACAATCGTGAGCGCCAATGGTCGTCCGCTACGCGCCATTCGCCTCGGCCAACCGTACGGTCAGATTAAAATCCTCATACTTCTCACTAACCGGTAATCATAGCTTTGACCGACTTCCAAGAGGGCTACGTTTTAACGCGTCACTGGCGCGATTCCGGGACGCATACCGAAGTCGAATTCTGGCTGTCCACGCAAGCCGGGCCACGACTGTTGCGTTTGCGCGATCAGCCGTGCGTGGCGTTCATCCCCGCGGATCAGCGCGCTGCGGCCGAGCAAGTATTGAACGGCGATGCGCGAGCCGAACTGCGTCCTCTCTCGCTCAAGGACTTTCGACAACGTCCGGTGCTCGGGCTCTACACGCAGCAATACCGCCATCTCGCAGGGCTGGGCAAACGAATGGCGCAAGCAGGGGTCAACATCTATGAAGCCGATATTCAGCCGCCCGATCGCTACATGATGGAGCGATTCATCACGGCGCCCGTGCTGTTTCGCGGCAAAGCCGACGAGCACGGCCGCCTGCTGAACGCGGAGATGAAGCCGGGAGCGCAATATCGCCCACGCCTGCGACTCGTGTCGCTCGACATCGAAACGAGCGCGCACGGGGAGCTCTACTCGATCGCGCTCGAAGGGTGCGGACAACGCCAGGTATTCATGCTCGCGCCCGAAAACGGCGACGCGGGCGGCCTCGATTTCCAGCTCGACTACTGTGGCAGCCGCGCGCAAATGATCGAGCGTCTGAATGCGTGGTTCGCCGAGCACGACCCGGATGCAATCATCGGCTGGAACCTCGTTCAATTCGATTTGCGCATCCTGCGTGCGCACGCCGAGCAATGTGGCGTGCCGCTGCGCCTTGGGCGTGGCGGCACGCAGATGGAATGGCGCGAACACGGGGCGCGCGCGCAGCACTATTTCGCCGCGGCCGCCGGTCGTCTCATCATCGACGGGATCGAAGCGCTGCGCGCGGCCACCTGGAGCTTCCCTTCGTTCAGCCTCGAATATGTCGCGCAATCTCTGCTCGGTGAAGGCAAATCGATCGACAACCCCTACCAACGCATGGAAGAGATCCAGCGCCGGTTCGACGAGGACAAACCTGCGCTCGCACGATACAACCTCAAGGATTGCGAACTTGTCACGCGTCTCTTCGAGAAGACGGATCTCATCGCCTTTTTGCTCGAGCGCGCTTCGGTGACCGGACTGCCTGTCGATCGAATGGGAGGTTCGGTAGCGGCTTTCACGCATCTCTATCTTCCGCGCATGCATCGTCTCGGCTATGTCGCACCGAATCTCGGCGATGTCACGGGCGAGAACAGCCCGGGCGGGTTCGTCATGGATTCGCGTCCCGGCCTTTACGATTCGGTCCTCGTGCTCGACTACAAAAGCCTGTATCCATCGATCATCCGCACCTTTCTGATCGACCCCGTCGGGTTGATCGAAGGCTTATCCGATCCATCCGACGAGCAATCCGTGCCAGGCTTTATCGGCGCGCGGTTTTCGCGACGCAAGCACTGCCTGCCGGAGATCGTGCGTCAGGTCTGGGAAAGCCGCGATCGTGCCAAGCGTCAACACAACGCACCGCTTTCGCAGGCGCTGAAAATCATCATGAATGCGTTTTATGGCGTGCTCGGTTCATCGGGTTGCCGTTTCTTCGATCCTCGCCTCGCATCGTCGATCACGATGCGCGGGCACGAAATCATGCGGCAGACGCGCGAGCTCATCGAGGCGAAAGGCTACGACGTGATCTACGGCGACACTGATTCGACATTCGTCTGGCTCCGGCAACCATACGCCGAGGATGACGCGGTAAAGATCGGCAATGCCCTCGCCGGGCACGTCAATGCATGGTGGAAGGCGCATTTGCGCGAGCGCTACGGACTCGACAGCGCCCTCGAGCTGCAATTCGAGCGTCACTACTCGCGTTTTCTCATGCCGACGGTGCGCGGCGCGGAAGAAGGGAGCAAGAAGCGCTATGCGGGGCTCACGCGCGCACAGAACGGTGGCGATGACATCGTGTTCAAAGGGCTCGAAACCGTCCGCACGGATTGGACGCCCCTCGCCCAGCAATTCCAACGCGAACTGTATCGGCGCATATTCAAGCGCGAGCCTTATGCCGATTATGTTCGCGATTACGTGCGGCAAACGTTGAGCGGCGAACTCGACGACCAACTCGCCTACCGCAAACGCCTACGACGCCCGCTGCAGGACTATCGCGCCAACGTGCCGCCGCATGTGCGCGCGGCGCGCGTGGCAGACGACTTCAACCGGGCGAAAGGGCGGCCGCTCCAGTATCAGAACGGCGGATGGATCAGCTACGTCATGACGGTAGCCGGCCCGCAGCCGCTCGAGACGCTGGCGGCGCCGATCGATTACGGTTTCTATGTCGAGCGTCAACTGAAACCCGTCGCCGATGCGATTCTCGCTTTCGTGGGCAGCGACTTCGAAACCGTGATGTCCGGCCAGGCACGTCTTTTCTGATCGGCGCGACGTTGCGCTGGTGCAAGCGTTGCAGCCCAGCAGGCGGATTGCCTTATTCGCCAACATAAAACCGCGTGACCGGCCTCTCCCTGACCTCAGGCGTCGGACCGTAGCGCCTACCGCGCGAGCGGTTTATTCCGTCGCCCCTGAGCCGCCTCTCGCGCCGTCGCGGTGAACGTCCGTTGCGCCGCCGCGAATCCAACACTCGCAGACGGCAGCTATCCGGCGTGGGCGAGCGAGCCTGCGTAGTCGATCAAGCCTCGATCGACGGCTTTCGCCGGAACCGTTCGCGATACTGCAGCGGCGTGACGCCAAGCCGCTTCGCGAACACGGCCCGCATCCGGTCCGCGATGCCGAATCCGCTTTCCCATGCGGCCACTTTCAGTGGCGCATCGCCACTCTCGAGCCTCTGCCGTGCCGCGTCGAGACGCGCGCGCTCGACGAACCCGTGCGGCGTCACATGCGTTTCCTGCACGAAAACACGCGCAAAATTGCGTGCGCTCATGCCCGCCACGTCGGCGAGCTGGCGAACCGTGAACTTGTAGCGAATGTTTGCCATCACATGCGCCTGCACTTTAGCAATCGGCGATGTATCGTCGGCAGGCGCCGTCAGATACGGACTGAACTGCGACTGCCCACCCTGCCGCTGCGCAAAGACAACCAGGCGCTTGGCCACCGCCAGCGCAGTTGCATGCACCGTGGTCTTCGACACCGAGCCCGACCTCCTCTATCACCACTCGCGGCGCGTATTTCTGTTTGGCGCACTGACCGGTGAGCGCGAAGGAATCGAGTACGATCCCGAGCTGCTCTATATCGGCGCGATCTTCCATGACGTCGGGCTCGTGGAGGCCTACAGCAGCAAAACGGAACGCTTCGAAGTCGACGGCGCCAACGCAGCGCGCAACTTTCTTAAGCAGTACGGCGTGAACGGATACGACATCGAGCAGGTATGGATGTCGATCGCCCTGCATACGACTCCGGGCATTCCGAAGCATATGAAGCCGGTCGTCGCTCTCGTGACAGCGGGCGTGGAAATGGATGTGCTCGGCATCGCGTACGATGCATCTACGGAACTGCAGCGTTCTCAAGTCGTCTACGCTCATCCCCGCGTGGAGACGTTCAAGAACGACATAATTGACGCCTTCGCCAGCGGCACCATCTGCAAGCCTGAGACGACGTTCGGCAACGTGAAGGCCGACGTGCTGGCGCTGCGCGACCCGACCTACAAACGGTTGAACTTTTGCGAGATCATTCTCGGCTCCGCTTGGGAAGCGTCGAAGGCCAACTGGAAGACCCCGCAGAACATCAAGGACCAGTACGCGAGCGCCAGCTTCGTCGGTCGGAACCGCGTGGTTTTTAACATCAAGGGCAACGACTTCCGGTTGATCGTCGCGGTGGCCTACCAGATCGGCGTGGTGTATGTGAAGTTTGTCGGCACGCACGCGGAATACGATAAGGTCGATGCGGCGACCGTAGAAATGGAGTAACGAGATGGACATTCACCCGATTCGAACCGAGGCCGATTACGAGGCCGCCCTGAAGGCGGTGTCCGCGCTCGTCGAGATGGATCCTGCTTCAGGCACGCGGGAACGCGACGAGTTGGAGATTCTAGCGATCCTCGTTGAGAAGTTTGAGGCCGAGCACTTCCCCGTGGCGGCGCCGAGCCCGATCGAGGCGATCAAATTTCGGATGGAACAGGCAGGTCTGTCGGTCTCCGACGTGCAACCGTACATCGGGGACAGCAACCGCGTGTATGAGGTGCTCGCCGGCGCGCGTTGAGCCTCGCTATGATCCGCAAGCTGCACGATGCGCTGTATATTCCCGCCGACGTGCTGATCGGAACCGCGTAACTGCAACGTCGGCAACAGTCGTCGAAGAGCCACAGACCTTCGCAAATAAACCAATGAGCACGGCATCTCCGCCGCCGCCGATTGCATGACGAGACGTGCAAGGACAGAGATGGGTAGGCTCGGCGTCATCTTCACCTTCCGTTAAGGTTTATTCGATGCCTGCCATCGGCGGCATGAATGTGCATATCTCCGCGCATGTCGGCAGGCGTCGAATAAACCTTAACGATTTCTGCCCTTCGCAGGAATGCCGCGCCGAAGACGATTGCACGTTCGGCCTCGGACGCTGATCGACCGAGGTCGTGTAAAAACGTGCTGAGCGGCGACGGCCAAGCGTGGCGAGTGCAAGCAGGCAGGCGCTCGATGCAAGCTGCATGACCCCGACTTGAAGTGTCGACGATCTGCGGGGTGATGTCGAGCGGGCGAAAGTGGCCGTCCGTCTGTAGCCCGATGCGAGCGGCCGTGGTCCCCGCGTTCCGGGCAATCAGGGCGCCTCGAAGCGGGCACACTTGCGCGTTATTAGGGCGACAAACTGATGTCGGCGCTTGTGTAACCGCCAAGCTCGTCATCCCGAATCACGCGGTGGGCGCATTCAAGCCATTCTGGAAAAACTGCAGCGTCCATAGGCGCTCCACGTCCATGCGAGTCACCCCAAAGAGCGAGGCCACCGAGAAGCGCGCCGAGCACCTCGGGCCTATCGAGAGGCTCCCATTCTCGCTCGAGGAACTCAAACATGACCAGATATGCTTGGCGTAGCGTAACGGCAGATTCCATCGATGGCTTTTTCATTCGTGTCGTGTTCCGGCGTAAAACCGCGAGTCTATCTCGACGGTCAGGTCGTGGCCGAACCCGGATCGACGACAACGGCCGCCCCGCATCCTTGGAGGCCGTGGCCGCCAACGGCAGCGGTCGGCCGAGGGTGTGTGAAAACGCACTAATCGCCTAAACTGAATCAACGCATTGAGCCCGGGTGAGTCATGAAGCGATTCGTTGAAGGCGATGACCGCAAGCAGGTTTCACTTCTGCCCGAATGCATCGATGACTACATCGGACAGGACGATCCGGTCAGGGTCATAGATGTCTTTGTCGACGATTTGGAGCTTGAGGATCTCGGTTTCAACGGGGCCATTCCAGCTCTAACGGGGCGCCCGTCTTATCACCCAGGGGTGATGCTCAAGATTTATATCTACGGGTATCTGAACCGTGTTCCGTCCAGCCGGCGCCTTGAGCGTGAATGCCAGCGCAATGTCGAGCTGATGTGGCTGACGGGGCGCCTAGCGCCGGACTTCAAGACGATCGCCGACTTTCGCCGCGACAACGGCGCAGCCATTCGAAACGTATGCCGGCGTTTCGTCGAACTGTGTCGCGGACTGAAACTATTGTCCAGCGACATCGTGGCAATCGACGGCAGCAAATTCAAGGCTGTGAACAGCCGCGACAAGAACTACACGACTGGCAAGATCGATAAGCGTCGGCAGCAGATCGAGGAAAGTATCCAGCGGTACCTCGACGCAATCGAAACGGCGGATCGGACCAACCCAACCGGTTCCGATGTGAAAGCGGTGCGTCTGTACGAGAAGATCGCGCGTTTGCGCCAGGAGATGCGCGAGCTTGCGCGGGTCAGGAAGCAACTGCAGAAACAGCCGGACAAACAGCTGTCGAAGACCGATTCTGACGCGCGGTCCATGGCAACAAGCGGCAGAGGCTCCGGCATTGTCGGCTACAACGTTCAGGTCGCGGTGGACGCGAAGCACCACTTGATCGTTGAACACGAAGTGACCAACGTTGGGAACGATCACGGGCAACTCAGCAGGATGGCGGCGTCCGCGAAGCGCGCGATGGCCAAGCCGAAGCTGAAGGTGTTAGCTGATCGGGGCTACTTCAGTGGCCCGGAGATACGCGCATGCGAACTGAACAACATCAGCGCGTACGTTCCGAAGCCACTCACCTCCGCATCAAGGAAGAAGGGGCTCTTCACGAAAGCCGACTTTGTCTATGTTGCGCGAGACGACGTCTATCGATGCCCTGCCGGCGAGCGCGCCATTCATCGCTTCGACACCGTTGAGAATGACATGAATCTGCGGGTGTACTGGCCCAGCGCTTGTCCACGTTGCCCTATGAAGAAGCAATGTTCACCCAGCGACTATCGGCGTATCCGACGCTGGGAGCACGAAGACATACTTGAGGCCATGCAACGCCGGCTCGACCGAAAGCCTGATGCAATGACTATCCGTCGAAGTACCGTCGAGCACGTCTTCGGTACGCTCAAGCACTGGATGGGTCCGGCTCACTTCCTGACTCGAACGCTTGGGCGAGTGAGCACGGAAATGAGCCTTCAGGTGCTTGCGTACAACATCAAGCGGGTCATCAATATACTTGGCGTCTTGAGAGCGATGAAGAGCGTGAAGTTGGCGCGAAGCTAGAGCCCGGAAGGGCTTTCTGCCACCACGATTCTCGATTTGCGCCCGGTCGATCTACTGAAGTCGTTCGACCTCGCGGGGTAGTCCAACCTTCTACCGTAAAAATGGAGTTTCCACACGGCCTCGACCCGGAGCAGCCCTTCACTCGCCTCAAAAACGGTCATCCAAGGATTTGCGCCGTATGTGCCATTGTTGACTACGCGCTTGCATTTCCGGAGACGCGGAAGGCTTCGATGGATTCGACAACGGGTCTAAGGTCATGTCGTTATACACAACGTCGCGCCGGTCCACGGCGGCGAGAAAGGCCGTTTACTTTCAATGACATAGCGAGGCGCTTGTCGTCGAAAGCGCAAATTTCGTTCACTTTTGTGCGACTCACCCTCGTTGACCTATGTCAACTGACGATCTCCCGGTCCGGCGCAAGCTGGACACGGATTTTGGTGCGCGCCGTCCGCGCTCCATCTCGGCGCGCCGGGTGCCGGGCGACCGGCTCAAGCAGATGTTTGGCGCGCTGATCGTCGTCGTGACCGCGTACAAGGTTGCCACATTGGTGCTGTAGGCTTTGCAGCCGCAAAAAGTGGATCGTGCGCGGCTTCATGCGCCGGACTGTGCCGTCGATGAGTTAGACGATCCGTGACGGCACCTTGAGGTCGACAGGTTCGCCAGCGTTCCAGGAGACTCGAATGAGTACATCACCCGATGCGTGCGCGCGGACCGCATGGCGCCGATGTCGATCGGAAATCCAGGGATATCTGACTCATCGGGTCGGCGACAGCGCCCTGGCTGAAGATATCCTGCAGGATATCTTCGTGAAGGCAATGCAACAAGGTGAAGCCTTCTGCGCACTCGACAATCCGCGCGCGTGGCTGTTCCAGGTTGCCCGTAACGCGCTGGTCGACCACATTCGCCTGCATAAGAATGCGATACCGTTGCCCGACGACCTCATCGAAGATCGCGAGGAAATTGCGCCGATCGATGCCTTGGCCGTGTGCCTTGGCCGTGTGCTCGCTGAACTGTCTGAGCAGGACCGCGAGATCATCCAGCGCTGCGACCTCGAGGGCATGAAGCTTCAGACTTTCGCCGACGCGTATCAACTCAGTCTGCCCGGAGCGAAATCCCGTATCCAGCGGGCGCGGCAGCGGATGCGCGTCATTCTGACGCACAACTGCCAGGTGCGTTTCGATGAGGCTGGCCGGGTTTGCTGTCATGTACCCCGCAATTCGGGATGAGCATGTGAATTTTTTTGCTGAACGCTGCATCCTTTTCGGTGTTCGTTCGTCTCCGGAGAGAATCCATCGATCTGGAGCGCAAGGATGAATCCACGCTTTTCCGCGACGCGTCGCCATATGCTCGCCGCTGCCCCTGTTCTTGGCGCCGCCCTGGTTGTCGGCACCACTGGCGCAAGCGCCGACGTCGCTCATCCCACGGGTGGGCACATGGTCACCGGCCCCGTGACTTTTTACGCGGAACTTCGCGTGATGCCATCGCTCAAGACCGGATTCGATGTCGCCATGCAGAATTTCGCGGGGCGTGTACGCACCGAGCCCGGCTTTCTCAGTGCGACGCTCAAGCAGATGAGCGGCGAGTCGACCATGGTCAAGAATTATCCGGAGCCGTACAAAGGGGCGCTGGCCAACGCCTATCTGGACGGAGTCCAGGCGCATACGCTGCCGCTCTTCTACAGCCTGTTCGTGCGATTCGCGAGCCTCGGGGAGTTGCAGGCTGCAGGAATCGATGCCGTATTCGATCAACTGTTTTTGCCTCACCTGCACCCGGTTTCAACCAAGGATGGGCAAGCCATTTCGGACTCGGCACCGATGGCCGTTTATCGCCGAGTCTTCGAAACGCGGGTGGCCGGCGATCGCCACGGCATCTACCGCAATCGCGAAGAGCTGCTGCGTTTTCTCCGGCAGCCGGCGGATGCCGGTCCCGGCAACTGGGTGACGGTTGGCAATCACGTGTCCGTCGCGGAGGCGCGGGTGCCTGAGTTCGATGTTCGGATTGGCCCGCTGCTGGAGGTCGCCCAACAGACCTGCCAGCCCGAAGACACGGCCGACGGCTCCGGCATGCCCGGCAGCCGTGACAACCGCTTTTACCGCAAGGCGATTAGCACAGAGATTCTGCGGGAAGTTGGAACTGATGGCAGCCCGCGAGCTTACTTGATGCACGGCATCTGGGAGTCGGTGTGGGATCACGAAAACTCGCATCTCGATGCGCGCTTCAAGGCCGCTGCTGCACCGGTCGGTGCGATGGTGGAGATCGGGCCAGTGGAACCCTTCTATCTCACCCGCCTCAGTGTGAGCGCGGCCTGAGATCACGACGGGATATTCCGGAGAAATGGCATGACTACGCAGTTGCGAACCCCGACGGTCCCTTCTGGAAAGGCTCATCCGCCCGTCTGGCGGGCGTGGCTGGTGCCGATCCTGTTCGTCGTGACGTGGGGCCTCCTGTACAGCGTTCTCGAACCCGCAACGGGGGCGCTAATGCATCTGCTGCCCATTGCACCTGACTCGCGTCTGTATAGCACAACGAGCTTCTTCCTGTTTGAAGTGCCCAAGGTGCTGATGCTACTGACGCTGGTCGTGTTTGTTGTGGGCGTGGTCCAGAGTTTCTTCGCCCCGCAGAAGACCCGCGCGATTTTGGCAGGCAAACGTCAGGCGGTGGGCAGTATTCTGGCGGCCGCGCTCGGGATCGTCACGCCTTTCTGTTCCTGTTCTGCAGTGCCGATGTTTATCGGATTTCTCACGGCAGGCGTTCCGCTGGGTGTGACTTTCTCCTTTCTGGTGTCCGCACCGATGGTCAACGAAGTCGCTCTGGCGCTGCTGCTCGCCTTGTTCGGTTGGAGGATTGCAGCGTTGTATCTCGGCCTGGGCCTGGTCATCGCCATCGTTGCCGGACTCGTCATTGGGCGGATGAATCCGGTGCAACTGGTCGAGGCCTGGGTATTCGACATGCCCGCCGTCAACGCTGACGAAGCCGGGCTAGACTGGTCGCAACGCTTTGCGCAAGGCTGGAGGCATGTGCGTGAGATCGTCGTGAAAGTGGCGCCCTACATCGTCGCGGGAGTGGGCGTGGGAGCGTGGATCCATGGCTACGTCCCCGAGAACTTCATGGCGAGTCTGATGGGAAAGAGCGCCTGGTGGTCGGTACCGCTCGCGGTACTGATCGGGGTACCGATGTATTCCAACGCCGCTGGCATCATTCCCGTAGTTCAGGCACTGCTCGGTAAAGGCGCGGCGCTCGGCACCACGCTCGCATTCATGATGTCGGTGACCGCGCTGTCATTGCCTGAGTTCATGATCCTGAAGAAGGTGATGCGGCCCAGGCTCATCGCGCTGTTCGCCGGTGTGGTGGCAATCGGCATCGTCTTCGTTGGCTATGTCTTCAATCTCGTGATGTAGCCGCAATGATATCGATAGGGGAATCATCGTGACTGAGATCAAGGTCCTGGGGACAGGCTGTGCGAACTGCAAGGCCACGCAAAAGCTGATAGAGGACGTGCTCGCGGCAAAGGGTATTGCAGCGCGCGTGGAAAAAGTGGAAGACATCCCGAGCATCATGAAATACGGCGTACTCAGTACGCCCGGCGTCGTGGTGGACGGGAAGGTGATGCACGCCGGGGGAGTGCCCAGCCGGGCACAGGTGGAAAGCTGGCTGGCTGGCCGGTCCTGATAACCGGCAGACCGGACACGACTGGCATCCAGGTCAGGAAGGGCATGAACATGACCGCAGCAACCGGGTTTCAGAGGCAGGCTCTGATCTGATGGACAAGCCAACGCTCCCCCCAGGCACGGACTTGCGCGCGGCATTACCTGTGGTGACGCCGGGTTTCGTGCTGCTATTTTCCGTGTCTCTGGTGAAGCGGACCGGGGAGTTGGAGGTCGACTCGTGTACCGACAGTTTCGCGCACGATGCCTCGATCTTGCCTTTCACGGCAGAGCAGTTGGCAACGTATCGGACTCTTCGCGCCGAAACTGAAGCCCACGTTCTCGGGGTACCGTTCCTTGCAGCGGAACGCCAACGGCATTGGCCAGTTGGGCGTATCGCGCTTGAAATGCACAGCACCACGCCCGGGATTCCAAACGTGGCAGACGTGCATCTCTACACGCATCTCGCAGGTGTCGCGCTTTGGGAAGTCTGGTTACCCGCTCCTTGTCAGGAGCTGGATGTCAGTCGTTGGATAGCCTGGCTGGATGATGATACGCCCGAAGGGTTGCCGGCATCGGTGTGGCGAGTGCTGAAACCGTTAAACCGCGCCCTGGGCGGATCGGATCACTACCGGCAGTACTTGCCCTGCTGTGCACTTCGTCTGGCGGATCAAACGCTGGACGTTTTCCTCGATGCGTTTTCGAGCGATATTGTGCAGTTGCTTTGGCGCGACCGATCAACCCGGGCGCTGAAGCCGGCGGTGGTGGAAACTGAACTTGCACGGGACTATTGCGCCCGCTCGGGGGGCCTCACCTTGCTCGGCCGGCGTGCCGCGCTCGATATTCATGACACACGGGACGAGGCGTCCGCGCTAGCGTTCGAGGCCGGCGTGCCGCCGCGTAGTGCGATGCCCTTTCTCCTCACGCTGGAGCTGCTGCTGATCGAACGCGCGGTGCTGGTGCAGCTTTATGAGCGCCTGGCTCGCACCGGACCGACGACGATTGGCGGTTTGCTCGATTTGCGGCGGGAGGTTACTGATAGCCTTGAGGAATATTACGGCGCCACCATGGCGACGACGCGATTCGGCGACACAGTGGCAGAAGACGGCGAGCACATACTCGGTATCGTGGATGCCTACGACGCGGTGATGGAGCGTCTCGAAACCGTGAGCTTCATGCTCACGACACGTTACCAGTCGCGGATGACGGAACTGCAGTTCTGGTTGACGGTTGTATTCGGCGCGACCGAGATCGGCTTTATCGCGTCGGGCATTGCCACGTGGTTTTACCGCAGCGAATTGGGCGCCGTGCTCGCCTGGACCGTTGGCGCCGCGCTTGTAGCAGGCGGTGCATTGGTTGCGCTGCTGAGAAGGGGTATGGAGAAACTATGACTCGACCACGGATGCCTGATGAACGGCTCACGCGCACGAGTGACGTCGGTCTATCTGTCGATACCGATCACCTCGACAGCCAAAGAGCCATGATCGATGCACTGAACCGGGAATGCTTCTGCATCAGCCTCGACGCCCAGGCACTGGATCGCGCGCTCGAATCGGAGTTAGGCCAGCGGGACCTGTATGCTCTGATCAGGCATCGCTGCCCCTACCTGTTCGCGGCACAGCCGGTTTTCGTTTCCGATGCCCATGTGCAACGCATGGCCCAGGTCGTGCGTGCGATAGAATCGGTCATCGCGCTGCCGGCTTACCAGCAACAGGTACTGGAGCGAGCTCCCGCCGTTGCTCATCATGACCCAGGCAACCGAGGGGTATTCTTCGGCTATGACTTTCATCTGGATCACGGCCATCTTGGACTGATCGAGATCAATACCAACGCTGGCGGCGCGATGCTCAACGCCGTCCTGGCCCGGGCCCAGCGGGCGTGCTGCGACGCGATGGCCGGCATGGTTCCGTCTCTGGCGTCGGTCGACGCGTTTGAGCTGGGGATCGTTGCGATGTTTCTCAACGAATGGCGACTGGCGGGACGCACGCAACCGCTACGTACAATCGTCATCGTTGACGAAGCACCAGAGCAGCAGTATCTGTATCCGGAATTTCTCCTGTTCCAGCGCCTGTTCGAGCGCCATGGCATCTCGGCCGCGATTGCCGATCCTGCCGCGCTGGTGTTACGAGCCGGTACGCTTTGGCACAACGAAAAGGAAGTCGATCTCGTCTACAACCGGCTGACCGATTTTGCATTGGAGGCCCCCGGCAGCGCGCTGTTGCGCGAAGCCTACCTGCAACGCGCGGTCGTACTGACGCCGCATCCGCGCGCTCACGCGCTGTTTGCAGACAAACGAAACCTCGCGCTGCTTGGCGACGCGACCAGCCTGCAGGCATTGGGTGTGTCGCCTCGCGTTCAGACGATGCTGCTGGACAGCATTCCCCTCACCGAAGTTGTCGACGCCACGCACGCTGAGCGTTTGTGGGCGGAGCGACGCGAATTGTTCTTCAAACCGACCACCGGATTTGGAGGTCGTGCTGCCTATCGCGGTGACAAGGTCACGAAACGCGTATGGCAGGACATCCTTACGGGGAACTATGTGGCGCAGGCCATGGTTGCACCGGGCCTGCGGACCATCGAGCAGCACGAGGCGATACAAACGCTCAAGTTCGATTTGCGCAACTACGCATACGACGGCTCGGTGCAATGGATCGCGGCACGCCTGTATCAGGGCCAAACCACGAATTTTCGCACACCGGGCGGGGGGTTCGCGCCCGTGTACAGTCGACCACCCGACGTAACATTGCCGTAACGCGCTGGCGTGACACAGGCCACGTTCGAACGGCGACGGCATGACGCTGATTCGAATGGCAATGCAGGCAACCGTCGATCGTATCGTGTCGGCATGGAATAATGAGGCATCAGTCCAATCGATTGGTTATGCCCCACGACAAGTTGTGATGCGGAATGCGAGCATATCGCGCAGGTGCCCGGGCGCTTAAATCCTGTCGACATGCTCGATCGCGTTCGTCTCGACCTGGACCGTAGGGTGGGTGATGCTGAAGCGGGCGTGGAGCGTTTCGTCGAGGTCGCGCAGAAAAGCATCGCCCGGGTGGCCGTCTGGCATCACGAGATGCACGGTCAGGGCCACTTCGTGGGTGCTCATTGCCCAGACGTGCAGATCATGCACAGCCTGGACGCCGGGTAGTGCCAGCAAACTCTGGCGCACCGCAGAAAGGTCGACATGCTCGGGGACGCCGTCAAACAGCAGATGCACCGATTGGCGCAGGAGCGACCAGGTGCCCCCGACAATCGCGGCCGCAATTACCAGGCTCGTGGCGGGGTCAATCCAGATCCATCCCCGCCAGACGTAGAGGGCTCCTGCGAATACCACGCCGATCGAAGTCAACGCGTCGGCTAGCATGTGGAGGAACGCACCGCGAATGTTCAGATCCTCGTTCGTGCGCGTCATGAACATTGCTGCCGTGATGCCGTTGACGGCGATGCCGACGCCGGCAACGCCCATCACCGTTGTGCCTTCGACCGGCACGGGCGAGTGGAAGCGCTGCACCGCTTCCCACGCTAACGCCCCCATCGCCACGAGCAGGATCACGGCATTGGTGAAGCTCGCCAGTATGGAGCCGCGGCGCCAGCCGTACGTGTGGCGGTCATTCGGGCGCAGACGGCCGGCCGCGAGGGCCGCCCACGCCAGCAGAAGCCGCCCACATCACTAAGGTTATGTCCCGCGTCAGCCAGCAGCGCGAGCGAGTCGGCGCGCCAGCCGAAAAGCGCTTCGGCCACCACGAAGCTCATATTGAGCGCAATGCCGACGGCGAACGCACGACCGAAACCTGATGACGAGGTATCGGAGTCGTGGGCGTGACTCAAAGCCTTCGCTCCGTTTCCATTCGCGCGAATCTCACAGAATCTCGAGCGCGAGCGCAATGCCCTGACCGCCACCGATGCAGAGGGTGACGATGCCACGTCGGCCGCCGTTCCGCTGCATCTGGTGCAAAAGACGGGTGATCAAGACAGCGCCGCTTGCGCCAATCGGGTGACCATGAGCAATCGCGCCCCCTTCGGCATTGACGATGTCCTCCGCAAAACCCAATTCGCGCAGACAGGCCAATGCAATTGCCGCAAACGCCTCGTTGATTTCCACCCGATCCACATCGGCCACGGACCAGCCGGCGCGACCCATGGCCTGTCGGACGGCGGGAATGGGCCCCAGGCCGAAGAAACCCGGCTCGACGGCCCCCACACCATAGCTGACGACCCGCGCCACCGGCGCCAGACCATTTCGCTCGGCCCAGTTGCGTTCGGCGACGATCGTCGCGGCTGCACCACTGTTCAGCCCGGGGGCGTTGCCGGCGGTGATCGTGCCGTCCTTGCGGAAAGCCGGACGCAACTTGGCGAGGGATTCGGCCGTGGTGTCCGGCCGGTTGTGCTCGTCTCTTGAAAAGACGGCCGGTCCCTTGCGGCCGGATATCTCGACTGGCGCGATCTCGGCATCAAACAGGCCCAAGGACTGCGCCTCGGCGAAACGCTGTTGCGAGCGTAGCGCCCAGCGGTCCTGGTCTTCGCGCGAAATACCGTACTTCGTCACCAGGTCCTCGGTATGCCAGCCGGAATGCTGACCGCTGAATGCGTCGTTCAGTCCGTCCATCAGCATGCTGTCGAACAGGGTGACGTCGCCCATCCGGGCGCCCCAACGCCCCTGCGGCAACAGGTAAGGGCCGCGATCCATGTTCTCCATGCCGCCTGCGATCGCACAATCGATCAGCCCAGCCCAGATCTCGGTCGCTGCGCTGGCAATCGCTTGAGCACCCGAGCCGCAGACACGGTTGACGGTGAGCGCGGGAACCTCGACCGGCAACCCACCGGCGATGCCGGCCTGGCGGGCCGGGTTCATCTTGACGCCGGCCTGAATCACATTACCCATCACGAGCGACTGCACCTTATCGGGGGACAATCCGGCTCGCCTGAGACTTTCCCGAATGACGATCGCGCCGAGGGCGGGTGCCGGCACGTCCTTGACCGAACCGCCATAGGTACCGATCGCAGTGCGGACCGGGTTGCACAGGACGATCTCTCTATTGCTCATGAATATGCTCCTCACAGGGACGGGGTGTGACTCATGCCGCGCGTCGGATCGTGCCGGACAGCGAAGTACCCGGTGCGACAGTGTTAAAAACGGTGCCGTACTTCTTCACGTTCTGATGCAACAGATCGAGTTGACGATCGTTCTCATCGGTATCGACAATGATTTCGTAGCCGATGGACTCGAGACGCGGCGGCTTGTCCTGTCGGACGCCATGCACATGCACTTCGACGCTGCGGAACCGGAATTTCAGAATGGGGGCAACACGCTCGATGTTCTTGATCATGCATGCTGACAGCGCGGCGAGCAGCAGTTCAGCCGGATTCAGCGCGTCTTTGCGACCATCCAGACCCGTGTCGAGGGAGATCGATGCCTCCTTGCAGTGTGCGACACTGCCGTGCGCATCGTTGCGTTGAGCGTGAACGAGAAAAGTCATCTTTGGCTGCGCTTCAGTCATCGGACCATACTCCATGTCTTGTCTTGCTATACGCAAGACGCGGAGCCAAAGACTGTCGCGCCTCCGCGCCCAAATCGTAGCAATATCGGCTCCCCGATCGCCCAGTCATCGGGGACTCACTCGGTGCCCCGTATTGCATATTCCTGAGCACCGAGACCATGATGTCGGCGGGCGCAACTTTACGACTTGATGCAAGTCAACGAGCGGATTCCGTCCGAGGAGCAGGCTGACATAGGTGGTACCCGAGCCTTTATGAAAGGGACTCCGCTCGAATGGGGATGCGATTGAGGCGAAGCGGTCGATGAAAGACGAGGAGCAGCCGTGAACGATATCGATGGGGAAGTCGACAAGCTTTGGGCGCGGATCAATCTCATGCAAGCTCGGACCGAGGCGCTTGAAACCGCGTTACAGGCCACGTTGCCGCTCGTGCAGGATGTGTCGGCGTTTTCTGCGGCTCTACGTAAGCTCCTGAATGAGCGGATGGCAAACTTGCTCTGCCGCGGCGTAGACGAGAAATTCACGACCGAATACGCGGCAACCCTACGTTCGCTGTTACCCCCGCATGTTGTGGATATCGTGAAGACATCGTAGGCTCGTTTACTTTCATCGTGAATGAGACATGATATGGCACGGCATTTCACCATCTCAATAACTGAGTCAGAACTTATCTCCGCAAAATCGATCGCAATCGCTCCGCCTCCAAGGGCCGTGGAGACTATAAGACTATCTCCGTAGATTGAAGCGGTTCGGCAAGCACAACGGCGTAGGCCTTGAGAAACACGCAGTAATTCAAGCTGCCACCGTTCTCCGATAGAATCCGCTGAATCGAAGAATGGCCTCGATCAAACAGTTTGGCAATCTGATGAATCGTATCGCCCTTGCGCCATCGGTCCCACATCAGCGCTTTCTGGGTCTCGGAGTAATAAATTCTCGGTCGCTGCTTCATTTGCAACACCTCCGCTGATCACGCAGATTCTAGGTGTTGCATCGACCGGTTGAATCCGCCGCCGATCAGCGTCCGAAGAGACAGGCCGGCTCCGCCCTGAGGGCGGAGCCTCTCTGCGACGCTTCATCATGTTTATTGAAACTCCGTTTCCAGAACGTCCGCTAGCCCAAGTAGTCTGACGCGTCTGCCTGACATCGACGAATTCGCCCAAACGAAGTTCTGATGCTCGACGATTTTGTCTGCGGTTAGATGCGGCTTGTCATGGGTCGTGTGAAGGTCGGACGCTACCATGGTGCGCAGGCCAAGCAGTTCCGCCCGGCGAGCCGTGGCGTTGACACAGAACTCCGATGCATACCCGCACAGCAGTACGCTATCAATATCCTTTTCCCTGAGTTGCTCCGCAAGCGAAGTGTTCTGAAACGAATCGCCGACAGTCTTGAAGATCGCCCCGTCATTCTGCTCGCGAACCAAGCCGGCGGGTAATTGCCACGCGTCGCTGCCGTGCGCCAGTGGCCCATTCGCATCGCTCTCGTGCTGCACAAAAAAGACAGGGGCATTCTTGCTGCGCGCCGCGCCCGTGACTCGATTGATGCCATCTATCACATCGTTGGCGCGATACGCGGCCGCCTGGCCGCTAAAAAACTTTTTCTGCACGTCGATAACGATTACGGCAATACGGGACATGAAAGCCTCGCAGTTCGTTGGTCATAGGGACGAGTCCTGCAGCACTGACGGAACAGGGCCGTGGTCTGCGGACGATTCCATTCTCAGCTTTGCTAGCGCCGTTACCGAGGAACTCTAGGTAAGCTGCCGCTCGGTAGCTCTTCCCATTGTCGACGATGTGCCTAGAACCGTCCAATGCCCGCTGTTGGCCGATAGTGTTGAAAAACTCCGGTTGTCTCGCTGCGTGCGCGGCGCTCGAAAAATCGACCTCTCAGATCGGTGTATAAACCGCTCGAGAGCATCCGCCACGGGTAAGGGGGCCCCTGAAAACCTCGCGCGACGCATAGCCGACGAGTTTTTCAACACTATCGGCCAAAGTCCGTCATCACAAGCGGAAACCGCGGTTCCGCGATCCTGCCGCAGAATAAAGTCCGTCTTGCGTTATGTTGAGAGACCAGGAGCGCGTAGAGGCAATCGTCACGTTGGGAGCAGCCGGCCGCGTATACGATTCGATTCGACTCGGTTGTTCAAAGCTTCGGTGCCTTCCCCAGTCCAAGCTTTTCGATTGCCTCGTACGCGTCGATCACCATCGTCGCGATCTCGCCCACGGTGACACGCAATCCCGTCGCGCGGGAGCGCATGTGTTCATAGGCTTCGTTCTCGGTAAGCCGCTGCGCCTCCATCAGGATACGCACGGCCTTTTCGACATGGCGCCGCGCCTTGATCGCCTCCTCCAGCTTGCCGATCTTGTTTTGCAGCCGTTGCTGGTAGCCCGACGAGGCCCGGGCGAGCACGAGCGTGCTCAGGATCCCGCTGGAACGGTACGGCTTCGTGATCACACCCTGCGCCTGCGTGTCCACGAGCATTTTCAGGGCGGTGGGATTCTCGTAGTCGGACAAGGCGATCAGCGTCGCGTTCGTATCGGCCGCGCACCAGTTGCCAGCGCATCGAAGCTCCGGTCCCACCAGAAAAAATATGACGTCGGCATCCGCCGGCAACTGAGAAGGAAACGGCCAAATGGCGCGGACCGGGCAGCCGATCCGGCGCAACTGCTCCTCCAAGACGCTTCGGTCGTCGCCCGGCGGATGGATGACGGCGACGCGCAGCGAGCGCAGATCATCGAATAAACGACGCGCGCTCGTGGTCATGAACGTTCCCCGTCAAGCCAGAATTCGGCTAGGCCGTACGCGGTTAGATAGGGATCCGGTTTGACGGGCCCGCGGCTCTCCCATACGACATCGAACCTGCCGTCCGATCTGCAAATCGCAATGCGCGGCGTCAAGACAGCGTGGTTGTTGCCGGGATCGATCCTAAGCAGGCCTTCCGGCGAATCGAATTCCACCTCATGAACGGCTTCGACCAATCTCGCCGTATCGAGCGTTTGCGCCCGCGCAAGCGCCCGGGCGAATAGATGCACTTGGTTGTAAGCCATCTCGGACCACATGCTGGCCGGCTCGTCTCCGAATCGCGTGCGCCATGCTTCCAAGTAGTGGCGATTGCTCTCGTTGTCCAGCGTATTGACATAGCTAGCGGAAACGATATGCCCGCTGCAAAGTTCCGGGCCGATCATGCGAATCTCGCCTTCGGTCATGGTCAGACTGGCGATGGGATAGCGCGTCGGATCGAAGCCCCGCTCCCGGTACAACTTGTAGAAGGTCCGCGCCCCGCGACCGATCAGCGTCGAAAAAACAACATCCGGGCCGACCGATTCGATCTCGTCGATGACGGATTTCAGCGACGCCGGATCAGCATCGCTCGGCAGGTAGACTTCGTCGACAATTTCACCTCCATGGTCTTCCACGATGTCTCGAATGATACGGTTCGATTCGCGCGGATAGATGTAATCGGCACCGACCAGGAAAAACCGTCGCCCGACGTTGCGCAGCAGCCATGCAGCGAGTTGCATGCCGTTTTGATTGGGCACCGCGCCGGTGTAGATCACGTTTGGCGAATACTCGAATCCCTCGTAGATCGAGCAATACCACAATAACGCGTTGTTGCGCTCGATCACCGGTAGCACGGCCTTCCGGCTCGACGAAGTCGAACACCCGAAAATGACCGTTACATCGTCTTCCTGCAGCATGAGCGTGGCGAGGCGGCGATATTCGTCCGCCTCGCCCTTGGGATCGTAGACGACCGGATCGAGCAGGCGTCCCGCGACGCCGCCCGCCGCATTGATTTCCTCGATCGCGAGAACGGTGCCGAAGAAGTGCTCCGATTCGGTTACCGAGGTCACGCCGGCTCGCGAATACAGAATGCCGATGCGCCATTGCTCGTCGCGCCCCTTGCTCGGAGGTTGGCTTTCCTTAGTCATGAAGCAACTCCCGCATTCAAGAACGATACGCTGCAATCGCGCGTTCGGCGAATACAGCGGCACTCAGGCATCGTGCGTCGTCCCACGGCCGGCCGATGATCTGCATGCCGATCGGCCCCCCTCGTTCGCCGTGCAATCCGGGGACGTTGACGCATGGACATCCGAGCAGCGTCCAATTCCGATTGAATGAGGGGTCGCCCGTCGAATCGAATCCCACCGGCGCCTCATCGGGCGCGCTTGGTGTCAGGAGCGCGGTGACACCCTCGAACAATCGCGCGAGCCTATCCTTGGCATGCCCCATCAAGGCGCACGCCTTCGCGTATGTCGCCGTGTCCACCGAGCCCGCCCGATCCATGAATCCCGCAAGGATGGGCGACAAGTCGTTTCGACGATGATCGTACTCGTATCCCAACGCGCGCCACGCCTCGTAGCTTTGAATCGTGTCGTGCGCGTCGATCAAATCGGCCATCCAAGAATCGAAGCGAATCCGCTTCACACGACCGCCCGCCCCTTCGATCGCTGCAATAGCGACATCCAGCACGGCGCTCGCATTTGCGGATGCCTTCGTCCATGGGTAGCTTTCCGGAATGCCAAACGCTGGCATGTCGCCCACACCGCCGACCGCGAGTTGGCGCCCCGACAAGGCCTGAGCCAAGTAGGCCACGTCGAGCACGCCCGCGGCGAAAAGGCCTACCGTGTCGAACGACCACGAGAAGCATTTCATACCGACCGTCGATAGCAATCCAAACGTGGGCTTATAGCCGGCGATCCCGCAAAACGACGCGGGACGGATGGTCGAGCCGCCCGTCTGCGAGCCGATCGCGAACGGTACCATTCCGGCTGCCACGGCGGCAGCGGATCCCGACGACGATCCCCCGGGCGTTCGCTCCATGTCGCACGGATTGCGCGTAACAGTCGGTGCCATATAGGCGAACTCGCTGGTTGTCGTCTTACCGACGATGATCGCGCCGTTCCTGCGCAACAGCGTGACGATGGCCGCATCGGATTTGGGCTGATGTCCGGCATATATCGGCGACCCGTAACTCGTCGACAAATTTTGGGTGTCGTAGATGTCTTTCACCGCAACCGGAATACCGGCCAAAGGCCCCGACGCAACCGCGGCGTTCGCCATCGCCGCCTCGCGCCGTATCACGGCAGTCATCGCGTTGATTCGAGGATCGACTTCGTCGATGCGCGCGAGCGAGTCGAGCACCATGGCGCCGCGCTCACGTGGAACGTCACCGGCTCCAAGCGCGAGTTTCAATCCCGAGACGGGCTGATAAAGAGAATTGGCAATCATCGGATTCGGGTTTCCTGTTTTGAGCGATCAGACGCGCAAGTGACCGAAGATCGATTCCGCCGCGCCTTCACCCTTCGCGTCGCCGTGGTCGACGATCTCGCCTTGCTTCAGGATGGCGTAGCGGTCCGCGACCTCGAGGGCAAACGGAACGTGCTGTTCGACGAGCAGGAGCGCCGTGCCGCGGCGGTTGCGTTCCCACAGCAGCGCTTGCGCAAGACGATCGATGACCGAAGGTTGCAGGCCTTCCGTGATTTCATCGAGCAGGATGACCGAGGGCCGCATCATCAACGCTCTGGCAACTAGCAGCATCTTCTGTTCGCCGCCGGAGAGTGTTCCGGCGTACTGCTTGAGGCGACTCTTGAACACCGGAAATATCGGCTCGATTTCCGCGAAGCGCTCGTCGAAGACGGATACCTTCGGCAGCCCGAGCCGCAGGTTGTCGCGGATGGTGAGGTCCTGAAACAGCGCGTGCTCCTGGGGCGCATAGGCAATGCCGGCCCGCGCGATCTGGTGCGACGGTGCACGAGTGATGTCGAGTCCGTTCACCTGGATCGCCCCGGTCTTCTTCGGCAGATAGCCCATGATCGTCTTGAGCAAGGTCGATTTGCCCATGCCGTTCTTGCCGAGCAATGCGACGGCCTCGCCGCCCGACACCGTCATCGATAGCTTGCGCAGCACGATCGAGGCCTTGTATCCGCTGGTCACGTCCTGCAAGTTCAATGCGATAGCGCTCATGATGGCTCCCCGTGATTGCCGGATCCGTGGCCCGCCGCAGACTGCGGCGTCCCCGCATAGATTGTTTTGACGAGCTCCGAATTGACGACTTCATCGAAGCTGCCTTGCATCACGATGCGACCGTGATGAAGGACCACGATCCGCGTGGCGATCTCGGCGACAAAATCGAGATCGTGTTCGACGAGCAGACAGCAGAGCCGATATCGATGGGCCAGCGAGGCAAGGACCCTCCCGATCTGAGTGCGTTCGGTCTTGGTCAACCCCGCTGTCGGTTCGTCGAGCAGAACGATGCGCGGTTCCAGCGCCAGTACCATTGCGAGCTCTAGCGCTTGTTGCTCACCGTGCGACAGATCCTTCGCAACGGTGCCGAGCTTCCGGTCGAGGCCCGTCGCGCGAACGACTTCGAGCGCATAGGGCGGTAGCGCCAGCGAGTTCGAGCGCCGAAACAGTGAAGGCTGCTCGATAAGCGTACCCGCGATCCGCAGGCATTCCGCAACCGTCAGGCTATCGAAGATATTGGCATTCTGGAATTTGCGGCCCAACCCGAACCGCACGCCGCGGTCCGGCGGGAGTTGCTTGATATCGTTGCCGCACAGCACGACTCGTCCCGCGGATCGTTCGGCGCCGTCGCTCATGCAACGCATCAATGTGGTCTTGCCCGCGCCGTTCGGGCCGATCAAACCGACCAACTCGCCGGCATCGGCATGCAGACCGATACCCTGCAGCACCTTCAGGCTGCCGAAATGCTTTGCGACGTCGTTCATTTGCAGCGCAGGTTCCGAGGCCGCCTGCGCGGACCGCGCTTGCACATCTCGCTCGACCAGGATCGGTTGTGTGCCGGCACCAGCCAGCCTATGGAATGGCCTCGCGAGCAACGGCACAAGCCCCTGTGGAAGCAAGATGATGACGGCCACGAACGCAGCGCCGAGAATCAATTGCCACGCGAACGGCAAGCTGCCGCTGAGGTACGAGGTCACGACATTGATCAAGAGCGCGCCGACGACCGGCCCCCACAGGGTGCCTCGGCCGCCGAGCGCCACCCAGATGATCAATTGCGTGCCGAGAACGAACCCGGTGAGTTCCGGCGCGACCACCCCGCTGAACGCGCCGTAACCAAACCCCGCGACACCGGCAACGATCGCCGCCACGATCAACAAGACGATCTTGACGAGCGACGTATCGATACCGAGGTACAGGCAGCGCGACTCGTTGTCGCGAATCGCCACCAACGTGCGGCCGCCGTCGCTGCGTACGAAGAACCAGGCTAGCGTTGCGATGATCAGCAAGCCCGCACCCGCGATTCCATACCATGCCTGAAGCGACAGGTCGAAGGTTTCATACCCCGTCAGGCCTGAGCTCGAACCCGTCCACTCGCCGCCCGACAACAGCAATTGGGACAGCACGATCGGCAGCACGAGCGACATGACAGTCGCGAAGAAAGGCGATGCGCCGCGGTAGAAGGACAGCCAGCCGAGCACTGCGGCGACGGCCGCGGCCGCCGCGATCGCCACGCCGAGTCCCAGCAAGACGTAGCCCGGCGAAAACCCGCCATGTGTGAAGACGAGACCCGCCGCGTAAGCGCCGATGCCGAAAAAGGCCGATTGACCGAACGTCAGATAACCCGTATAGCCCCAGAGCACATCCACGGTCACCGCAACGATCGAGAAGAAGAACGCTTGAATCAGGACGTTCAGCAGATACGTGCCGAACAGGAATGGACCGGCGATCAGAAGCGCGATCGCCGGCCCGCCGACCAGGAGCAATCCGCGCATGTGCCGCATCCGATTGTCGGCCGCGCGCTGTCCGATGCCGACATTGCCCGGCGACGCAGTAGCCTTAGCCATGAGAGAACCCCTGCGGACGGATACGCAACGTAAAAGCAGCGAGCACAGCGATGGTCAGGCCGCCCAATACCGGGCTGACGAAGGTACTGACTAGCACTTGGCATGCGCCGAATACCAGGCACGTGGCCAGCAGGCTCACCATCGAATACCCCGCCACCATCACCAGCATGAAAGCATTGATCAGATAAGCCAGTCCCATGTTCGGCTCGACGCTGGATAGCGGTGTCATCAACGCTCCGGCCAGGGAGCCGAGCGCGGCACCGAGGCTGAAGGTGATGAAGCGAATCCGGCCGGAATGAATTCCGAGCCCGCGTGCCAGGTCCTCGTTCATGATTACCGCGCGGGTCTTGACGCCGAAGCGTGTGCCGGAAAGCAGCGCGGTCAAAAGCAAGCACAAGCCCGCGGCGATCGGAACCAACAGCAAGCGGTAGGCCGAATATTCGATGCCTGCGACCGAAATGGCCCCCTTCAGCGGTGTTTCGACAAACTGCACCTCGCGACCGAACGCCATGACGATGAGCTGGCCGATCACGATCCCGAGCCCCCATGTGGCGAGAATCGCATCGAGCGGGCGCTTATACAGAGGCCGCACGATCACTTGTTCGACCAGCATGCCGACTGCCACGCCGACGATCAGTGCGAGCGGCAGCCCGACCCAAGGATCGAGCTTCAATTGCGTCACAACGAAGCTTGCATAGGCGCCCATCGTCAGCAGAGCGCCATGCGCGAAGTTGACGATTTTCATCACGCCGAAAATTACCATCAACCCGGCAGTCACGATAAAAAGGATCGCCGCGGTCGTTAAAACGTCCAGTGCCAAAACCATGTCCGTCTCCGGTTCACGTTCGCCCGCACATCCTATCGAAGGACGAGCAAGCGAACGTGCGATCTCAAATCCTTACTTGATATTCGGGCATTGCTTGCCCGGGTCGACATTCGTGAATGTCTGAAGGATCTTCACCGAGCCGTCCGTCTGAATCTGCCCGAGCCGCATCGCAAGCGGCGTGTGGCGGCTCTCGTCCATTTTCACAGGACCGCGCGGCCCGTCGAACGACACCTGCCCGAGTGCCTTGATGACCTTATCGGGATCCGTCGTGCCGGCCTTTTCGACCGCCGCCTTGTAGAGGAAAAACGCTTCGTATTGCGGCTCCGAAAGTTCATTCGGTGTCTTCATATTCTTGCCGAAGCGTTTGCGCATCGCATCGAGAAACTTACCGTTCTCAGGCGTACCGATACTCGTCAGGTAGGAGCCGGACATATAGATGCCCGTGGCGACGTCCCCCATGCTCTTCGCAGTACCTTCGTCGATGGCCAGGTTGCCGTAGGGCAGCGTCAGCCCAGACGCCTTCAATTGCTTGGCCAAGGCGACGTTGGGCGCGCCGCCGGCTGTCGCGCTGATCAGCGCGTCCGGGTGAGCCGAGCGGATCTTCGAGAGGATCGGCGTCCAGTCCGTGCCGTCGATCGGCAAGTATTCTTCGCCGATCACCGTTCCGCCGTGCAGCGTGATGTATTTCGCCGTGAAATCGAGCATGCCGCGCCCAAAGGCATAATCGTTGCCGACGAGATAAAAGGTCTTCGCGCCTTTGCTTTTCTCGAAGTAGTCGACCACCGGCGCAACCTGCTGGTCCGGCACCCAACCGTTGACGTACATCCATGGGCTGCAAGACTTGCCCTCGTAAAACGACGTATAGATGAACGGCTTCTTTCCCCGGGCCACGATGGGCAGCGCCGCGTTGCGGGCCGCACTGGTTTCCATCGAAATGACGGCATCGACGTTCTTCTGGAAGACCAGCGTGTCGTACGCCTTTTGCGCGCCGACGGCGCCGGACGCGTCGTCCGCGATCTCGAGCTGAACTTTGCGCCCGAGAATCCCGCCTGCCGCGTTGATTTCGTCGACGGCAAGCTGCGACGACTGCACGACTGCAGGCGCGACCACGCTGTTGGCGCCGGACAAACCCACGGCAACGCCGATCTTGATGGGTTCCGCGGCGCATGAAGCGGTGCTCGACGCCAGCGCAGCCACGACCATGCTGACGGCGCCGATGAGAATCTGTAGTTTGGACGGTTTCATAGTGTCTCCTTCACGTATCGTAGGATTGGATTCAGGATCATGCGGACATCGTTGGCTCGCTTATGCGGGCGAGGAAGTCCAGCCAGTGCCCAGCATTGGGTCGTACACGTCGGAGCGCCGGTCGCGCAGTACGTGATTGAATGCGTTCAGCGTGCGCCCGGACCGCGCCCGCTCCAGATCGAGTGCGGCGTACAGGATTTCCTCGCGGTCGCAACTGGACGGGCCGGCCATGGGCCATCCGTCGGCGCCCACGATCAAGCTCTGGCCGATAAAGGGCTGGCCGCGCTCCGTGCCGATCCGATTCGCACAAGCGATCATCAGACCATTGCTATGCGCCGCGGCCATCGTGAGTATCGTGGCCATCGCCGTTCGATCGCCCGGTTGTCCCGACATCGGAACCCAGTTCGTCGGCACGCAGACGATGTCGGCACCTTGCGTGGCAGCCAACCGATAGACCTCGGGAAACCATCCGTCGTAGCAGATGGCGATCGAGATCCGCCCCAAGGGGGTATCGAAGACCGGCACGCCGAGATTGCCGGGTTCGAAGAAACGGTTTTCGTCGTTCCAAAGATGGAGTTTTCGGTACGTCCCGATCGTTCCTGACGGACCGATAAAAACGGCCGAATTGAAGAGCCGGTTGTCCGCCCGTTCGGCAATGCCCGCAACGATGTGAACCCCGAGCCGTCGTGCCGCATCCGCCCAAATCCGAGTGGTCACGCCGTCCGGTAATGCTTCCGAGAGCGCGAACGCTTCATCCCTGTCGGCAAAGACGTACCCCGTGTTGGCTAGCTCCGGCAATACCACCAGGGAGGCGCCATTGCGTGCCGCCTCTTCGATGTAGCGAACCGAACGCTCGACGTTTTCTCGCTTTTCGCCGACGTGGGGCTCTATCTGTATGCAAGCGACGACGGGGCCGGTGATCCCCTGCTCGGCCGGAGCGTGCTGCTTGATTTCCAATTTTGTTCTCCAAAAGCAAAAAGCCCCCGAACTGGCGTAGTACGCAAGTTCGGGGGCTGCATAGCCTTCCATATGTAGCGCGGCATCGTTGCCGCTGATTGCCCTTGAAACCAGGCAATCGATGGTGCAAATTTACGAGGCCCGTATTCGGCCGTCAACCACATCTCTCGAACTCTAGGGAAAGCACCTACGACGGCCGGCGCTATATGATCGCTACGCGCACTCGGTCGATTTGCCGCCCACCTGCGCAGATTGGTATCCAACGAAGGTATCTGGAACACCGCACAGCGTTACCGACGATTGTGCGCTGGCGCAGGCCGACGCGAGAGCGAGGCCCGCTCCACAGATCATTGGGTTGCGCAGATTCATCCATATAGTGAATAGTCCTAGCAGGCTGTTGAAGTATCCCCCTTGTGGCGCGGCGGTAGCTTCCCAAAGAGCTGCTGCGCCGATTTGGGGGTGTTGATTTGATGCTGGATTTCCTTAATTCGGGCCGATTCGATGTCATTTCCTCGCCGACTTTCGCCTCTATGCCGCTTTCGCCGCGAGCGTTCGCATGCGCGTGAGGTTGTAGGCCGCCTGCGTCAGGAGAAACAACTGCTCGACTCGCTCGCGCCCGCGACACATGACCTTCCGAATCCGGCCAATCGTCTTGCTCCAGCCGAACACTTGCTCGATACATTTGCGCTTACGCTGACTGACGGTGTAGCCCGCCCAACGTGTCGTGCGCCCGTCAATGGCAGAGCCGCCTGCGCGCGCGTCGTTTTGCGCGACATGCGGCGTCACGCGATTGGCGCGACACGTCGCGACAAACCCGGCCGTGTCGTAATTCTTTTCGGCCCCCACCGAAATCGGCACCTCGGCAAGCCGCGCCGCATCAGCAAGCATGTCGGCCGCCGCATCTCGCTCGGCCGTGCCGTTGGCCTGCGTCACTTGCGCGTTGACCACCAGACCATGCCGGTTGTCCGTGAGCACGTGCCCCATACAGCAAAGCATCGCACCGGTATTGCGACTCTTGCGGAACAGCTTCGCCTGACTGTCGCTGCTCGATTCATGCGTCTCGTTGCTGCGCTTCTCGCCGTGCCAATCCTCGCGCTGGCGAACACCTCCTTGGGGCGGCGTATCGTCGTCGGATTTGTTCTTGCGCACGAAGCTTTTATGGCCCGCCCACGCCTGAATCAGTGTGCCGTCGACGCGGAAGTGCTCGCCCGAGAGATGACCGCGTGCATGCGCCGTCTCCACCGTCTCGTTGAACAAACCCACTATGACATCGTGCGCGAGCAGTCGGTCGCGGTTCTTGCTGAACGTCGAGTGGTCCCACACTGCATCGTCCATCGCCAAGCCGACAAACCAACGAAACAGCATGTTGTAGGAGATTTGCTCCATCAGCATGCGCTCGCTGCGAATCGAATACAGCACTTGCAGCAACAACGCGCGAATCAGCTTCTCGGGCGCGATGCTCGGCCTGCCGTCTTTCGCGTCGCTCTCGTACATGCGCGCGAACACGCCGTCCATGCGCTTAAGAGCGTCGTTCAACCAAAGGCGAATCGGCCGCAGCGGATGATTGGCCGGCACGAAGTCATCGAGCTTCGCCATCGTGAACATCGTCTCGGTGTAGCCATCCGCTCCGCGCATCGCTTCGCTCTCAGTGTTGGTCGATTCCTTGTTTCAAGGTTTACCCCTCCCGCTTGGATGACGTCTGCGGGAGGTATTTCAACAGCCTGCTAGATTGAGGTGCGCAAGCGTCGCGTTCAGATTGAAGGTACCGATGTTCAGAACAACTTGGAATGAAACATGGAAACGATCACACAAGAATTTGCGCATCAATTTTCCAGGGAATGGATCGACGCATGGAATGCACACGACCTTGACCGCGTCCTTTTGCACTATGCAGACGATTTCGAAATGTCATCTCCGATGATCATCAAGGTGGCGGGCGAGCCAAGCGGACGTCTTCGTGGCGCGGAGACTGTTAGGGCGTATTGGTCCAAAGCCCTCCAGATGCTTCCAGATTTGCATTTCGACTTGATCGCCGTTCTCACCGGCGTCGGCAGCATTGCTCTTCACTATCGCGGTTCGGACGGGCGGCTGGCACTGGAAGTGTTTCACTTCGGGCCTCATCGGAAAATCGAGAAAGCGTTTGCTCACTACGAAGCAGTGAGCGATGAGCAGTGGGTGAGTGGTGATGATGCGAAATTGGGGGAGAAGCTTCAGCTCAGTGAGGATGAAGCCCATGGACTACGGAGGAATATGAAAATACTCCGAAGGTTTGTGTTCCATGTGAAGGAGAACGATCCAGGCTTTAATCTGGCGTCTAGCCTTGGGTTTGGTGGCGGGGGTTCAAAGACCTTCCGCAAGCTGGATGTGACGGTCGATGATGGAAAGTCGTCCATTGTCACCCTGGTTGATGCCAAACCTCTTTGTGACGCGTCGCCCGAAAGGTTCCTCTTCTTCATCTTGAGCGAGATTGAAGCGCAACACATTACAGATGATAAAAACGACGATGCGTCAAACTTGGCAAAGAAATTGCGCCGTGCCTGGTTTGACCTTATTGATACCTTCAACTGGATATGGTGGCCATGACCCCTGGATCCCTAAACAAAGCCACCCACTTAAACTACGGGGACGTACCTCGTCCTCTTGTCAACGGAGATGATCGTTGCCGTCCTGATAAACGCGCGTGCAACATGGTTTGACGATATCGCCAGTTCGAACCCAATGGAGCAGCGGACCCGTCCTTCCCTGCCAATCATTCAGTTCGCGGCAGCAGCGCCGGGGCGACACCTCCTTGTCTTTTCGCGGTCTCCCAGCGCTGGGACGGGGAAGCACCCGCATCTGTCCCCAAGACGAACTTTATTACACCGAATCAACACACCGAACCCCAGCAGCCCACCCACATCGTTTACTTGACACCTAAACTATTTACTCCTAAATTTCCTCCATCGACACGCGAGGAGGCACCATGCGCATCGTCTGCATCGGGGGCGGGCCCGCCGGGCTCTACTTCGGCCTATTGATGAAACTGCGCAACCCGGCGCACGAAGTCTCCGTCATCGAGCGGAATCGCCCCTACGACACCTTCGGCTGGGGCGTGGTCTTCTCCGACCAAACGCTAGAAAACCTATGCACGGCCGATGCCCCGAGCGCCGAGATGATCCTCGATGCGTTCAACCACTGGGACGACATCGACGTCCATTTCGGCGGACGCACCATCCGCTCCTCGGGCCACGGATTCTGCGGCATCGGGCGCAAACGTCTGCTCAATATCCTTCAGGCACGCTGTGAAGCGCTCGGCGTCAAGCTCGTCTTCGAAACCAACGTGACGAACGACGAGGATTACGACGCCGATCTCATCATCGCCTGCGACGGCGCCAATAGCCCCATCCGTCAGAAATACGCCGCGACGTATCGCCCCGATATCGACGTGCGCGATTGCCGTTTCGTCTGGCTAGGCACCCACAAGCTATTCGACGCCTTCACCTTCGCCTTCGAAAAAACCGAATGGGGTTGGTTTCAAGCGCACGCCTACCGTTTCGATCAAGACACCTCGACCTTCATCGTCGAAGCGCCCGAGCGCGTCTGGCGCGCGGCTGGCCTCGACGAAATGAACAAAGAAGACAGCATCGCTTTCTGCGAACGATTATTCGCGAAGTACCTAGACGGCCACCCGTTGATGTCGAACGCCGCTCATCTACGCGGCTCCGCGCAATGGATTCGGTTCCCGCGCGTCGTCAACGAACAGTGGGTGCATTACAGGCCACGTGCGAACGCCGGCACAACCCCCGTGGTACTCATGGGCGACGCTGCGCATACGGCGCACTTCTCGATCGGGTCCGGAACGAAGCTCGCGCTCGAAGACGCAATCGCACTAGCCGACAGCATCGATGCCCACCCGCACGATCTCCGCGCCGCCCTCGCCCACTACACGGAAACGCGCAGCGTCGACGTGCTGCGTATCCAAAACGCCGCACGCAATTCGACGGAATGGTTCGAGCACGTCAGCCGCTACGCCTCGTTCGATCCGGAGCAGTTCGCCTATTCGCTGCTCACGCGCTCGCAACGCATCTCGCATGAGAACTTGCGTCAACGCGATCCGCACTATGTACGCTCATTCGAGCAATGGCTTGCTCAGAAGGCCGGCGTCGAAGGCGCGCGCGATACGAAGCAATCGATTCCCCCGATGTTCACGCCGTTCTCCGTGCGCGACATCAAGCTCAAGAATCGCGTCGTCGTTTCGCCCATGGCGCAATACTTGGCCGTGGACGGCACGGTAGGCGATTACCACCTGACGCATCTCGGCGCACGTGCGATGGGCGGGGCCGGGCTCGTCATGACGGAAATGACCTGCGTTTCGCCGGAAGGGCGCATCACACCCGGCTGCCCCGGTATGTACACCGACGAGCATCTGCATGCTTGGCGCCGCATCGTCGAATTCGTCCATCGCATGAGCGATGCGAAAATCGGCATGCAACTAGGCCACGCCGGCGCGAAAGCATCGACGCGCGTCAGTTGGGAGGGCATCGATCAACCATTGCCCGAGGGCAATTGGCCGATCGTTTCGGCTTCGCCGCAACAATATCTCGCCGGGATCAGCCAGTGGTCGCATGCGGCCCGCCACGACGAACTGCGTGAGATCGAAGCCCAGTTCATACGCGCCGCCCAACGCGCCGAGGAAGCCGGCTTCGATTGGCTCGAGCTGCACTGCGCGCACGGCTACTTCTTGTCTAGCTTCATCTCCCCGCTCACGAACCACCGCACCGACGAATACGGCGGCTCGCTCGAAAACCGGCTGCGCTATCCGCTGCAAGTGTTCAACGCCATTCGGAAGGTCTGGCCGCAAGGCAAACCGATTTCGGTGCGTATCTCTGCGAACGATTGGGTGGAGGGTGGAACGACGCCCGACGATGCCGTCGAAATCGCGCGCGCGTTCAAAGCGGCCGGCGCGGACATGATCGACGTGTCGTCAGGACAAGTCAGCAAAGCGGAAAAACCCGTCTACGGTCGCATGTTTCAAACGCCGTTCTCGGATCGTATCCGCAACGAAGCGGGCATCGCCACGATCGCGGTGGGCGCAATTTCCGAAGCGGATCACGTCAACAGCATCATCGCCGCGGGCCGCGCCGATCTTTGTGCCGTGGCCCGGCCCCATCTGGCCAATCCGGCCTGGACGCTCACCGAAGCCGCCAAAATCGGCTTCTTCGATGTCGCCTGGCCGAAGCAATACGCGGCCGCAAAAGTCCAGCTCGAACGCAACTTCGAGCGCGAACGCGCGGCTCATGTCGCAGCAGCGACACCCGCAGAGGTGGCGCAATGAGTGCGAAGCCGATGGTGCATTCGCTCGACGATCTGCACGCTGTCGTCACAGGCGGCGGCAGCGGTATCGGGGCGGCGATCGCGAAAGCGCTCGTCGATGCGGGTGCTCGCGTAACCCTCATGGGCCGCGATTCGGCCAAGCTCGAAGCACAACGCACGGCGCTCGGCGCATCGTATGCAGTGCATTGCGCCACCGTCGATGTCACTAACCCCGACGCCGTGGACGAAGCTTTCGCATCGGCGCGCGATGCGCTCGGTCCGGTCGACGTGCTCGTCAACAATGCCGGGCAGGCGCAAGCTGCCCCGTTCGCCAAGACAGACCTCGGGCTGTGGCAACGCATGCTCGAAGTCAACTTGACCGGCGTATTCCTCTGCACGCAAGCCGCGTTGCCCTCCATGATCGAGCGCGGTTTCGGCCGCGTCGTGAATGTCGCGAGCACCGCAGGTCAAATCGGCTATCCGTACGTGACGGCCTATTGCGCCGCGAAGCACGGCGTCATCGGGCTCACCAAATCCCTCGCGCTCGAAACGGCCACCACGGGTGTCACCGTCAACGCTGTCTGCCCGGGCTACACGGAAACACCCTTGTTACAGACCTCACTCGATCGGGTCGTCGCCAAAACCGGGCGAAGCGCAAGCGAAGCACGCACGGCGCTGCAACGCGCCAACCCGCAACGGCGCTTCATTACACCCGACGAAGTCGCTCATGCGGTGCTGTGGCTCGTCATGCCCGAATCGGCCTCGGTGACGGGCCAATCGATTTCCATCTCCGGCGGAGAAGTAATGTGAGCGACGCCGTTCGCACCTCGACAAGAAAGAAAGCCGCACCGCGCGAAGCGCGGGCGCACAACGTCGTCGACCTCGAAATGAGTACGGGCGCCGACAGCCATACGAGCCTGCGGCTGTGGCTGCGTCTTTTGACGACGACCAATCTCGTGCAAACCGAATTGCGCCGCCGCTTGCGCACGGAATTCGACACGACACTGCCGCGCTTTGACTTCATGGCGCAACTGGAACGTCACCCCGAAGGGCTCAAGATGAGCGAGATTTCGCGACGCCTAATGGTGACGGGCGGCAACGTGACGGGGCTGACCGACCAATTGGAAAAAGAAGGCCTCGTCGCACGCGATGCCGATCCCAACGATCGCCGCGCCTTCACGGTACGCCTCACGCCCGCGGGCCGCACGCTATTCGACAAGATGGCTCAAGCGCACGAACGGTGGGTCGTCGAATTGTTCGGTGGCTTATCGATCGACGATAAATCGAAGATGCAGCAGCGTTTGGGCAAGCTCAAGCAGCACTTGCTCGATTGCATCAAGAGTTGAAGCGAGCGACGAGTTGCGCGACGCGAATGAATAGGAGAACCAAGCAATGACGGATGCCGCAATGAACGCCGACGCCCTGCGAGCTGGCAATCGCACGACACTTTCAGAGTATCGCGCTCGTCACTTCGGTTGGAGCGTGGCTGATGGTGTCGGCACGGTCATGCTCGATCGCCCCGAGCGCAAGAATCCGTTGACGTTCGATTCCTATGCGGAGCTGCGCGACCTGTTCCGCAGTCTCGCTTATGCTACCGACGTCAAAGCTGTCGTGGTCCATGGCGCGGGCGAGAACTTCTGCTCGGGCGGCGACGTTCATGAAATCATCGGCCCGCTGATCGGCCTGCCAATGCCGGAGCTTTTGATGTTCACCCGCATGACAGGCGATCTCGTCAAAGCCATGCGCCACTGCCCGCAACCCATCGTCGCCGCGGTCGACGGCGTCTGCGCGGGCGCGGGCGCGATCATCGCAATGGCCGCCGATATGCGACTCGCCACGGCGCGCAGCAAGCTGGCGTTCCTGTTTACACGGGTCGGCCTGGCCGGATGCGACATGGGCGCATGTTCGATCCTGCCGCGCATCATCGGACAGGGGCGAGCCTCGGAGCTGCTGTTCACGGGGCGCTCGGCCAGCGGCGAAGAAGGGTTCGCCTGGGGCTTCTACAACCGTCTCTGCGCGCCCGATCAGTTGATAGCCGATGCGGAGGAACTAGCTCGCTCCATTGCGTCGGGCCCGACATTCGCACATGGCGTCACGAAAAAGATGCTGCACCAAGAGTGGAGCATGAGCGTGGACGAAGCGATCGAATCGGAAGCGCAGGCGCAAGCGATCTGCATGGCGACGCGCGACTTCGAGCGCGCGTATCGCGCGTTCGCAGCCAAGACGCGGTCCGTCTTCGAAGGAGACTGACATGGCCAGAGCTCAGTGGCCGGACATGCTCGATTGGCCTTTCTTCGAGGACCGGCATCGCAAGCTGGCCGTCGATCTGCAGGCATGGTGCGATTCGCACCAGTCGCTCCTCACGCACGCGGAGCCGTTGCAAAGCGGGCCGAACGGCAGAGCGAGCGTAGACGAACAGTGCCGCCGCCTCGTACGCGCGCTTGGGGAAGACGGTTGGCTACGCTATGGCGTGGGCGGCGCGGCATACGGCGGCCACGGCGATACGATCGATACGCGCGCCGTCTGCCTATTGCGCGAAACGCTCGCGCGCCATTCGGGTCTGGCCGATTTTGCGCTGGCCATGCAGGGGCTCGGTTCGGGGGCGATCTCGCTCGCGGGCACGGAGGAACAAAAACGCCGCTACTTGCCGCGCGTCGCGAGCGGCCATGCCATCGCGGCATTTGCGCTCTCGGAGCCCGATGCCGGGTCGGACGTCGCGGCACTTTCGCTGGCAGCGCGAGACGATGGCGATGCCTATGTGCTCGATGGCGAGAAGACGTGGATCTCGAACGGCGGCATAGCCGATTTCTACGTCGTATTCGCGCGCACCGGCGAGGCGCCTGGCGCGCGCGGCATCAGCGCATTCGTCGTCGATGCGGACACGCTCGGCTTCACGATCGCCGAGCGCATCGACGTCATCGCCCCGCATCCGCTCGCACGCCTGCGCTTCGATGGCGCGCGCGTGCCGAAAGCGCAGCGGCTAGGCGCTGCCGGAGAAGGATTCAAGCTGGCGATGCGCACGCTCGACATTTTTCGTACGTCGGTGGCTGCTGCATCGCTCGGCTTCGCGCGGCATGCGTTGGCACAGGGGCTGCATCGCGCAGCGACGCGCCGCATGTTCGGGCAAACGCTCGGCGATTTTCAGCTCACTCAAGCGAAGCTCGCGGAAATGGCGCTCACGATCGATTCGGCCGCCCTGCTCGTCTACCGTGCGGCGTGGATGCGCGACCAAGGCAAACGCGTCACGCGCGAAGCCGCCATGGCGAAGTGGCATGCGAGCGAAGGCGCGCAGCGCGTCATCGACGCGGCCGTCCAATTGTGGGGCGGTCAAGGCGTTTGCAGCGGCACGCCCGTCGAGACGCTCTATCGCGAGATTCGCGCGCTGCGTATCTATGAAGGCGCAACGGAAGTGCAACAGCTCATCATCGGCCGCGATCTGCTCAAAGAGCATGCCGAACGAGGCGATGCGGCTCACGGCCAAGGAACGGGCCAATGAACGAGCAAGCGCCCATCGTCTTCGAACGTCCCGTGCGCATTCGCTTCGCCCAGTGCGACCCCGCGGGCATCGTCTTCTTTCCGCAGTATCTGATGCTGACGAACGCGCTCGTCGAAGACTGGTTCACCGATTCGCTCGGCATCGACTACGCCGATATGATTGCGCGCCGCCGCGTGGGCCTGCCCATCGTCAAGCTCGAATGCGAATTTGCGCGCCCGAGCAGGATGGGCGAAACGGTTTCGCTCTCGCTTTCGCTGACGAAGGTCGGTCAGCGCTCCGTAGGCATCGATATTGTCGGCCGAGGCAACGACGGCGTTCGATTCATCGCGCAGCAAGTGCTCGTCACGACATCGCTCGATACCGGCGAATCGATCTGCATTCCTAACGATATTCGCGCGGCGCTGCAACGAGCGGCCGCTTCCTCATCCCCGAACGCTCACGAGGCGCTTAGATGAAACGTCCCCTGTTACCGGCCGGTTGGCCCAAGCCGCGCGGCTATGCCAACGGCGTGGCCGCGCACGGCACACAAGTGTTCATCGCCGGGCAAATCGGCTGGGACCACACGGAGCAATTCCGTTCCGATTCGTTCGCCGAGCAAGCACGGCAAGCGCTGGAAAACATCGTCGCCATTTTGAAAGAAGCTGGGGCGCGCCCCGAGCACCTCGTACGAATGACCTGGTACGTGACCGATAAGCGCGAGTATCTGGCGGCGGCGCGCGATGTCGGTCAAGCGTTTCGCGAACTGATCGGCGATTACGACATCGCCATGAGCGCAGTGCAAGTGGCCGCCCTCATCGAAGACCGTGCCAAAGTAGAAATCGAAGCCACCGCCGTGATACCCGACTGACCCGGAGCGAGCCATGGAACCGTCAGCTCATGTCGATACGTTTGCGCGAGACCATTTGCCGCCGCAAGATCAATGGCCGGTCTTGCTGCTCGATCACCCCGATGTCTCCTACCCCAAGCGCTTCAACTGCGCGACGGAGCTGCTGGACGCCACCATCGCGGCCGGGCACGGCGAACGCGTAGCGATCTGGTCGGAGATCGACGATACGCCACGCGGCACGACCTACCGTCAGTTGCGCGAGATGGTCGATCGGTGGGCGCGTGTGCTGGTCGAAGACATGGCGCTGGTGCCCGGCAACCGCGTGCTGCTACGCGGGCCTAATACGTTGCAGATGGCGGCGGCGTTCCTAGCAAGCCTGAAAGCGGGATTGGTCGTCGTGCCGACGATGCCGCTGCTGCGAGCGAAGGAACTGAAGCAAATCGTCGACAAAGCGCAGATCCGCGCAGCCCTTTGCGATGCGCGCTTGATCGAGGAGCTCGACCGATGCTGCGATGAAAACGACGAATTCTATTGCGCCGATCTCGTGGACGTACGCGTGTTTCATAGCAACGCGCCCGGTTCCATGGAGTCGTTGGCCGCAACGAAACCCACGCAGTTCGCGGCGTGCGACACGGCGGCGGACGACGTCTGTCTGATCGCATTCACGAGCGGCACGACCGGCGCGCCGAAAGGCTGCATGCATTTTCATCGCGACGTGCTCGCGATGTGCGATTTGTTTCCGCGTCACATTCTGAAGCCGACATTCACCGATGTCTTTTGCGGCACGCCGCCGCTTGCTTTTACGTTCGGTCTTGGAGGCTTGCTGTGCTTTCCGATGCGAGTTGGCGCATCGACGGTGCTGATCGAACGACTCACGCCCGAAACGCTGCTGCGCACCGTCGAACGCTTTCATGCGACGACGATGTTTACCGCACCGACGTTCTACCGACAGATGGCGCCGCTCGTGCCGCGCTTCGATATTGCGAGCTTGAAGAAAACGGTATCGGCGGGCGAGGCGTTGCCCGACGCCACACGGGTGCTCTGGCGCAAGGCGACAGGCATCGAGATGATCGATGGCATTGGCGGCACGGAGATGATCCATATTTTCATTTCGTCGTCCGGCGACGAAGTGCGCCCCCATGCAATCGGCAAAGCCGTGCCGGGCTATGTGATCCAGGTCGTCGACGACGAGATGCATCCTGTACCCGCCGGCACGGTCGGCAAGCTTGCCGTGCGCGGGCCGACCGGGTGCCGCTATTTGGCCGACGAGCGTCAAAAGAAGTTCGTGCGAGACGGCTGGAATCTACCTGGCGATGCAGTTTATGTTGATGCCGACGGTTACGTGTTCTATCAAGCACGCGCCGACGACATGATCGTGTCCGCGGGTTACAACATCTCGGGGCCCGAGGTCGAAAGCGTGTTGATGCAGCATGAGGCCGTGGCGGAGTGCGGCGTCATCGGTGTGCCTGACGAGGAGCGCGGGCAAGTGGTGAAAGCGTTCGTCGTCGTCAAGCCAGGCTACGTCGCCGACGATGCCCTCGTCACCGCGCTGCAAACGTTCGTGAAGCAAACGGTCGCGCCGTATAAGTACCCGCGCGTGATTCAGTTCATTGATGCGTTGCCGCGTACGGAAACGGGGAAGTTGAAGCGGTTTGCGTTGCGGAGTATGTGAGGCGGCAGCATGCTGCCGCCTACAAACGACTAATCTAAAGCAAAAAACTGCGACTCCCTCATTCCAGCGTTTGAGGCCCATGCAAGATCAAACTTCTCGAGACTACAGACAATATCTCCATTTGAGGCAAACAAGGCGTGATAGATATCATCAGACACTGTCACGGCAGATACCCCGAGTTCTGCACAGCGCATGAATTGCTCGACTGATTTGACGGCCGCCGCCAGAATCCTGGTCTTAAAGCCGTAAGTCCTAATTATCTTCTCAGATTTTTTTGATATTTCAAATGCACCTCCCGTCGACATCTCGATTCTATTCAGATATGGAGCAGCATAAGTAGCACCGCAGAGCGAAGCCATAACGATCTGCCGCGACTCAAATATCGTTGTTGCCAGTGTCGCAATATTCTCGCCCTCTAGCGTCGCGATTGCCCGAAGACCGTCATCCACCGCAGGAATCTTGACCACGATTCGATCGCTAATCGCGGCCAATTTCTTCGCTTGCTTGATTATTGATGCGTACTCATTCTCAACAACCTGAACAGCGACCTTCCCCGATTGAAAAGCGATAAGATTTTCGATCACGCACTCGAATTTCTCACTCGATCTACTCAATATCGCGGGATTAGTGGTAACTCCAGTTAATATACCAAGCTCCGAGGCGTGCTTGATAATCGTCATGTTAATTGAATCCAACCAAAATTCCACCTCACCCTCCACGCTTATCGGAGAAGCTATGCATCACCTTTGCATCGAGTCGCCCGACAACGAAACCGAGATGACACAAGGTTTTACAGCCTAGCTTTTCCTTGATATTTTTTATATGCTTATCTATCGCTCCATTTGAAATATTCAATTTCTCCGACATTTCCGAGCACGAGGCCCCAGCGGTTAGCTCTTTAAGCAAAATCACCTCACCTCGGGTCAAATAGCGGTGCCCAAACTCCTCCCCTAGATAGAATCTCGATGTATCCCGCTTGCCCAGCAAATCACTTAATCCGTCCTCAAAAGCATCTATATCAACCTTGCCCGCGGCCGCCTGACCACAGCGACCATTGGAAACACAGGCGAATATCCTATCTCTTGCTGCGGCTCGAATCAGTGGTTTCATTTTATACTCGAATAATGACACGAATCTACGCAAATACTCAATATTCTTTACGATAATATCATCGCTTATTGAATTATTGCTCAAGGCACCAAAATGAAAGAAATCACAGTATTGTTGAAATCTTTTTGTTATGGTTACACCATTATCAATACCATGCGAGGCTGCAGCCGAATAGATAGGCTCTCGGCTGAGCCAATTCCATAGTATGTGGCCGTTTGAAAACTGCAACGGCCAATTTTCGAATACCGCCCTTCTGAATAGACCACTCTCCCAATAAAACCTGATCCACTGTGCGTGATTAGTTAATGCAACTCTACTACCGTCGAGATAGTGGCGGTCGAACGTAAAATAACCGAGGCCAAGTGAAATTAGCGGCCTCGTAAACTCCACAACATGGCTTGTTGCGGCAAAAGACGGATTACGCTCAAAAAATGATTCGTTAAACTCACTCCGTGCTGAGCCCATCGTCCGTTTCTCCTCGATTCTGTCACGTCATTTCATGCGAACTGCGGTCGTTGATCGCAAGAAACTATGCTCGACCGAAGTACGCGACCCTCGCACCAATCGAAACTTCGCGGTGCCGTGGCAACGGTTATAGAGCGACATCTGCCGAAGATGCAGCGATGCTCTGAAAATTCGGACGACCGGAAGGAGAAAGTGGCCCCGCGTTGAATCGACATCGTCTTTTGAAAAGAATCCAAGGGACTGCCATAGGTACCCCCAACCCGCGCGCGACACCTCCACCTGATTCAATCAAACCGCGAGCGGGTCACATCTACTACAGATTTCTACACTTAACCCGAGCGATTGCATCATGTTAAATTGATTGCCATAACAAGACCATCTAAATTAATTAGACATCATCATTACCTGCAAAGAGCGCAATATTACGGAATTTCTATCCAACGAGAACAACTATGCCAACCATTCGCGACGCTAACGGCCTTTTAAGGCACGGATTAATCAGTGAACACGCATTACCTGAGATAGCCAGGGTTGCGGAACAGTACGCTGTCGCTATCACTCCGGCAATCCAACATCAGATCATTCAACCGAACGATCCAGTTGCAAAGCAATTCATTCCAAGTAGCTCGGAACTGGTTAACGCACCAGAGGAGCTTGGGGACCCCATTGCAGATGCTCCGTTCACTCCTGTCAGTGGTATCACCCACCGCTATCCCGATCGTGTTTTGCTAAAGATCACGCATATGTGCCCGGTTTACTGTCGCTTCTGTTTCAGAAGAGAATTGGTCGGACCCGGCAAACAGATGCTGAACGCGTCGGAACTGGATGAAGCCCTCAACTATATCCGCAACAATGAGAAGATATGGGAGGTGATATTTTCCGGCGGTGATCCATTGATCATGCCCGCAAAGAAACTTCGCCCGATCATGACAGCGCTAGATGCAATGGAACATGTCAAGGTAATTAGGTTTCATACTCGCGTTCCGATTGTAAGCCCCGAACTCATCACGCACGAATTGATCGATGCTCTGCGCGTGCGGACACCCGTATGGATCGTTGTTCATACCAACCATAGTCAGGAAATCGGCCAAGCTGCTCAGGACGCATTGTGCTGCCTGTCGGCCGGAGGCTTCCCTTTGTTAAGCCAGACAGTGCTTCTCAAGGGCGTCAACGACACACCTCAGGCGTTGGAATCTTTGTTCCGTACATTGGTCGCCAATCGGGTGAAGCCTTACTATCTCCACCATGGCGATCTCGCAAAGGGAACAAGTCATTTCCGGACAAGCATCAGCCACGGGCAGCAGTTGATGCGTCAATTGCGCGGAAATACGAGTGGAACTTGTCAACCCTTGTATGTACTTGATATCCCGGGTGGCCACGGTAAGGTACCCATCGGCCCCGCATACATCAAGGAGGACCGCGGCGCCTACTTGGTGACGGACCCGTGGGACAAACTGCATGCTTATCCACCGTCGCCCTAGCAACGGCTCGCCTCCCGTTTTTATGTCATTTGATTCAGCCGAATCGGCACGCGGTTCTTTCGGTCTGAGAAATCGTCCCTTCATGACACTACTTTCGCCGTTTTCGTAGAATCTCGTCACCTTATACCTTCGCGTTCTTTTTGTTATCAATTCAGCATAAATCGATATTTAAAACGAATGACGTCCGATCATATGCAATCGACATGGAATTTCTCCGACTCCGAATTATTCATTAAGTTCGGGGATGTTTTTGTACCTCGTCGCCATGAGCAAATTGGTATCGTGCGCGATCTGCTTAGCGATCTCTCCGCCCCCCACGTGCTCGACATATGCGCGGGCCAAGGCCGGCTGGCCGAGGCATATCTGCGCGCAAAGCCCGATGCACGTGTGACGCTGCTCGATAGCTGTGCCGAAATGCTTGCTGAAGCAAAGGCGCGCCTAAAGGAGTTCGATGGTCGTTACGCACTGTTGCAAGCAAGCATCGAGGAACGTGCTTGGCGCCAGCCCGCCAGTTATGACGCCGTAATGACCTCCCTGGCGGTGCATCACCTCGACGCCAATGGCAAGAGGTCGCTCTATGGGGACATTCACGAGATGCTCACCCCGGGCGGAGTGTTCGCCATGGTCGATTTGGTAGAAGCCGCCGGCCCCGTCGCCCGCAAACTTTACGGCGACCAGTGGGCAGATGCCGTACAACGCGAATCCATTCGCCAATGCAGCGACGACGCCGCAACGATTTTCGAGCAAACAGGATGGAACCACTACCGCCTACTGTCGCCCGATCCAATTGATCAGCCTTCAACAGTGGCCGAGCACCTGGACTGGCTCCGCGACGCTGGCTTCGTAGGAGTTGACGTGGTCTGGATATACGCAGGTCACGCCATATTCACCGCTACCCGGGAGGCAACCGTATGACGCAGCGACCAACCCGTACCATCCTGGCTAATCTCGTCAACGAAATCATGGCCGACGTCCCCAGCGATGCGTATCGCCGCGCGATGGCGGTGGTAACGCCGCGCAAGCTCTGGCAAGCATATCCCGGAGATTGCGTCGTGATGCTGGCTCCCTGCAGCTCGGCGTTCCGTGACTACGTTGCCGCAACGCTTGACTTGGATGTCGGGCAGATCGAAATCATCGCTCCGGCCGAGGTACGTGGCGTTCACGCGATCGATGTTGTCCGCGAACTCGGCGCAATGCAACGCATCGCATCGCGACCTGAACTGTCGCCCTTCGTTCTGGATAGCCAGGTGTTGGATTTCTCTTGCCTGACTGGCGTACGTATTCTTCCGTACACCTCGCTGCCAACTGCGTCTACCCTGGAAGCGTTGCGCCTGATCAACACAAAGCGTGGCTTTCGCGAGATAGCCGTCGCCTTGGGACTGCACGTCGCAAACGGAGGATATGCGCGAACTTCGGACGAGTTGACGTTCAGCCTCAAGCGATTTCTACGTGATCATTCGGCTGCGATCATCAAGACCAACCGGGCCTCCAACGGATACGGAAACATCGTTATACGCTCAAGCAGCAACAACGAGATTGATGAGCAGGTAAAAAAAGCTATCGCCAGCCAGCCCAACCGCGACTGCGGCTGGGTCTACGAAGAATATCTGCCGTTTGTCGGCACCCCAAGCATTGAAATGTCCATTGACGATACTGGCGCCAGCATTTTTTACATCTGTGATCAGCGAACGGTAAACAACGCATGGACTGGAATGGTGACGCCAGCCGAACCAGGCCCCCTTTACCCAAAATTGGTAGAAGCCGGCACTGCTTTGGGCAACTGGCTGCACGCTCGCGGCTACCGCGGGATTTTCGACGTCGATAGCGGCGCATACGACGGTGGTTTCGTTGTGACTGAAGCCAACGTACGGCGCACTGGGGGCACGTACCTCGAAGAACTGGCGAGACGACTGCATCCTGGTCAATCGCCGACGCACTGGCGCGCAGATGTACGACCCGGAGGCCGTCGGATGAATTTCGCAGAAGCTGTAGATGCACTGAAGGCTGCCGGCCTTAGTGCCCGGGGAGCAGAAGCGCGGGCGGTATTGACCGCGGACACGTTCGACATTGAAGGCAAATGGCGATATGTCGTGGTGGGCCGCTCTGCGGATGTAGTCGCCGAGTTTGAAAGGGCCACCCAAAAAATTCTCGGGATCCAGTAATGCTGCATTCTGCTTTGTATCCAGCTTTTAGCGCCGTGTCCGGTGCCGGGATCGTTGCCTCGCGCGACATTCATCTCGGTACCGTCGTATGGGGCCCATGTGCCAACTGCCGCGTTTGGGACGTGGCTCAACTGACGACCGCCATCCCCGCCGTGGTGCAGTGGCTCGACGAGTATGGATATCGGCTCGCCGATGGCAAGCTAATTCTCCCGTGCGGGGGAGCACACCTCCTGAATCACTCCTGCGAAGCGACGGTTCTGGACTATGGGCTCGGAGTGGGCATCGCGGTGCGTGACGCCAAGGCAGGGGAAGAGATCACCATCGACTATCGAACGTTCAGACACGAGTTATCGTGGGAATTTGCATGTTCATGCGGAACGCCAGCGTGCGTCGGGAAAGTACGATCCGTCGCGGGCTCCATACCGGCCACGCTCGTTGCCGCGTGGCAGGAACGTATTGCACCCGCGCTTGAGCGGGCGCGCAATCTTCCGCAAGAAATCCCTCTAAGAGAAGGCAGCGTCGTTGTACCGCCGACATGGTCGAATCGCGTGCGTCGGTAGGAGGCTTCATTCACCGTTCTTCAAGACGTACTCCCCAAGGACATCGCGATATCTCGATGCTATGCAGATCGGCAAATCGAAGTCGCACCGGCGAACCAGAGCGAAAGCCGCTCCTCGCCGAGACCCTTTCATGATTGGAGACTCCAACAATGCCATCCGCAACGCGCCCCACAACAGTCATCCTCGCGCCGGGCGGTCCGGGACTCGGCCCAGAAACGCTAGAGAGCCTACCGCTTCCTCACGGTTGCAAGCGCCTGTCTGCGATGTCTGCCTGTCACCCGGGAGATGACCCGATCGCGCTACAGACGACCAGACTAATAGAACTGATAAGCGCGGCGGCTCCGAGCGAGAACGTCGTCCTGATCGGCCATTCTGCGGGCGCTTGGGCTGCAATCCGTGCCGCCAGTCAGACATCAGCTGATTTGACGGCCGTCGTATTGATAGCGGCCCAGTTGCGCAATCGCATCGATCAGCCAGAGCTACTCAGAAAGCGCCTGCGTATGCTTGGTCAGCCAACGCGTCAATACGCCCAGCGCGCGCAATCACTTTCACCAGCGAGACTGCCGCCCGAGGAATCCGAACTACTTGATCTTTTGGTGGCTGACTTGTCACTCACGCTCCCCGTAACAGGCGCGGCACAGTTCGCCTTTCTTGACGCGTGCCGCCGCTCTTGGAATGTGCAGGCAATGCGCTCGCTTCTCACGAGACCAGTGGATGACGAACTCCCGACGCTTGTACAGCAGATGCAAACGCCAATGATGGTCATCAACGGGGAACACGATCCGTGGGCAGGGGCTGCATCAGCAACCGAGATTGGCGCAGCAGCCAAAAACTGCGTCGTAGAAATCATACCCGGGGCGGGGCATGCCCCCTGGCTCGATGAGCCCAAAAGGGTTGGCGAGCTGCTGGTCACTACACTTGAAAAAGCAAGTTCAAAATGAGCTACCGCGATGTGCTCAAAGATCGGCGTTTCGCTAGTCTTGCAGTGTCTACGCTCGCGGGCCGCGTCGCCCAGACGATGTTTGATGTAGCGTTGGTGATCTTCGTCGTTGCGGACCTGCACCATCCCGCCGCAGCGGGGCTAGCAGTGTTGCTCGCGACCCTACCCGGACTCATTCTGAGTCCCGTTAGCGGCACATTTCTTCAAGGCCGCAATGTTACCGGTTGGATGACGGTCGACTACGCGGTCAAAGGTATCGCTGCGATCGGGATCGCCCTTTGCGTTTCGGCTGACCCGTCGGGCATGTGGACACTCTGGGGCCTCGCGTTTCTTTCGTCCGTGACCAGCGCGTTCGGCAACGTCGCCATGCGCAGCTACATCTCATTCGTCCTGACAGCAAAATTGCGCGGGCCGGCCAATGGTCTGGATTCCACGCTATCCGCAGTGGCCGATATGGCCGGCCCCGCTCTCGCCGGCGTGGCCGTTATTGCGGTTGGTGGCCGTATGAGCGTGGCCGCAGTCGGCGTCGTTTTCCTACTTGCGGCTGCAATAGCACTGAGTTCGGGGCGCTTAGTTCACGAGCCCGGCGCCGCCACGCGAGTTCTTCATGTTGCAAAGGCGATTCGCGAGGTTGTCTCGCATCCCGTTTTGCGGCAACTCACCGGCGTGTACTTCCTGTATCAGGTCGCAATCGGCATTCTTGTAGTTGCATCGCCTCTGCTCATTACTTCCCGATTCAAGCTCGATATTTCATGGGTCGGCATCAGCTGGTCAATCGCAGGCGTTGCCGGAATCGCCGCCTCATTGCTCGCTGGCCGCTACGCAGACCAGGGCCTCGAACGTCGCATGATGTCCGCAGGCGCAGCATTGACCGTCACAGGCCTTACAGGGCTGTTTGCGTTCAACAACGTCTTCGGGTTGTTCGCAGCCTTCGTGCCACTTGGCATTGCGGTCGGCTTGCTGGACGTGGGCTTGCTCACGCTCCGTCAAGCAGCATTGCCGAGCTCGGGCGCCACGGGCACGCTGGCCGTCTCGTCAAGTTTAAACCTCGCTGGATACCCAGCGGGAGCCATGCTGGGGGGCTTGTTGAGCGGACACGGCGCGGAGGTTCAGATTGGAATCTCTTTTGGCTTCGCTGTAATGGCATTGGCAATGTGCAAATGGCTTCCCCGAGATCTCTGCAGCGAGCGAGCGACCGAGGCCTAGGCGAACAACCTATTGCAACCGGCAATTGCCGCTCGCGCAGATTTCGCCCGACGCGGTCTCACCAACGTACAACGTCTCAAAACGTGGTCGCGAGCAGTTGTCTGTTCGGCTCCGATCTGATGATCAATTCAAGAGGAGAGGTAACCATGGAAACTAATGCGTGGCTGGTCACTGCAACCCCGCCGACCCCCAATGGAGATCTCCATCTCGGCCACCTGTGCGGCCCTTACCTCGCCGCAGACATTTTTTCACGGCATTTAAGGCAGACAGGAGAAGATGTTATTGCCATCACAGGAATTGACGACCACCAGAGCTACACCGATGCACGTGGAATCCGCGATGGGAAGACTGCAGAAGAGACAGCTCAATGGTTCGGTAACAGAATCGTCGACGCCTGGACAAAGGCCCATGTCAATTTCGACGTAGTCACTCGCCCGAATCACGCACCGCATCATCGATGGCTGACGCAGAAAGTATTTCACAAGCTGTTCGAACAAGGGGATATCGTCGCACGCCTAAAGCCTCTGCCCTATTGCGCATCATGTGACCGATGGGCATACGAAGCGTACGTCTCGGGTGAATGCCCCCATTGTGGGGCTCGATCATGTGGCAACGCGTGTGAGGCGTGTGGTCGTCCGAACGACTGCGCCGACCTGAAAAACCAGCGTTGCACGATCTGCTTATCCGAATGCGAAACGCGACCATGTGAGCGGCTTTATATGCCGCTCGCGCGTCATGCAGAGACTTTACGGCAGTTTTTGAGGAGCACGCGCATGAGTGGTCATTTGCGTGCATTGTCCGAGAGCATAATTGCGGCTGGCCTCCCTGAAATTGCAGTTTCCCACCCGGGAGACTGGGGCATCGACGTGCCGATCGATAAATTCAAGGATCACAGGATCTATGTGTGGTTTGAAATGGCCGCCGGTTATCTCGCCGCGGGCGGAAACGAGCACATGGAGGGAGCTTGGCGTACTCGACAACGAGTCGTCCAATTCTTGGGAATCGATAACGGATATTTCCATTCGCTGCTATTTCCAGCCGTCATGCGAGCCTTTGATGCGCATATCCCTCTACCAACCGCTTTCGTTACCAATGAATTTTATCGGCTTGACGGTCTGAAGTTCTCGACCAGTCGCCGTCACGCGATTTGGTTGTCCGAGGCGCTTGAAAACACTCCAGCGGATCATCTCCGTCTATACCTTTCTTGGGATCGCCCCACAGTGTCCCAAACCAATTTTCGTTGGGATGATTTTTACGCTTGCGTGCATGGAGAATTGCTGCCGCGGTGGTACGGCTGGCTAACGGCGCTCGCTCGGCGCAGTGAAACTGCGGCGTCGGTAATGCAATGCGCGAAAGAAAGCCTTGCCTGCTCACCGGCAATCTCGACCTCATACCGCGAGTGGATTGGAAATACCCTTAAACGTGTGCATGAGGCGTATAGCGTTGAGCGATTCTCGCCGCGAACGGCTCTTCAGCAGTTGGATCTGATTGTGCAGGCAGCGGCGGAGGCCGGCCGAGATTCGGAGCATCTTGCGGCGCACTCTTCACTTCAAGGCACATTCGTGCGCGAAGTCCGCGACGAACTTGCCGCCGCTGTAGCGCTAGCAATGGGTCTATATCCAATCGCACCCGTGATGGCCGAGCAACTTTGGGGCATCCTCGGCTGCTTTGGTCGAGTAGAAGACGCTTACTGGGGTTGCCCGGGCGCACATATGCCACGTAACGTGACGAAACTGGATGTGGATGGCATCGGCTCTCTCTTCGCACCGATAGCGCCGACTGCATCACGGCGGGTGGTGATGAATGAACCGACTTATTACCGGTCGACCGATACGGCCATCAGAGAGAAAGCCCATGGAGCAATTTGATTTCATCGGTATCGGCGCAGGCCCCTCGAATCTGAGCCTTGCCGCGTTGGCTGAGCCGATCACCAGCCTACGTGGAAAGTTTCTGGACGCCAAGCCGCAATTTCAGTGGCATGCGGGAGCCATGCTTCCTGGGAGCGTGCTCCAGGTTTCATATTTGAAGGACTTGGTGACGCTCGTCGACCCCACTAGCCGCTATTCCTTCCTTAATTTCCTAGTACAGGAAGGACGTATATATCGCGCGATGACCGCCAACAAAGTCGGTTGTTCACGATACGAATTCGAGCAGTACTTCCGATGGGCGGCGAATCAGCTACCCACGATCCGCTGGGGCGAGCGCGCGCAGACAGTCCGTATATCGAACGATCGCTTCGAGGTAACCTGCGAATCTCGATTTCAGGCGGCTGCTGCGTCCTTGGTTCTCGGCACGGGACGCGTACCTGCCCTACCGGATTTCGCCGCCGAGCATAAAGACAGCTCCCAGGTTCTGCATAGCAGCGAGATACTCAACATCAGACCAGATTTCAAAGGAAAGCGAGTTCTCGTTGTCGGCGCAGGCCAAAGCGGGGCCGAGATTGTCGATTTCTTGCTGTCACACGACCAGACGCTCCCGTCTTCAATCACTTGGCTATCGAGTCGTGCGGGCTTTCTGCCTATGGACAATTCAGCGTTTTCGAACGAATGGTTCGCTGCGCCCTACGTCGACTACTTTTATAGCCTGTCACCTGAGCGTAGGTCAAGTCTGCTTGAGCAACAGCGGCTCGCGAGCGACGGCATATCCGAATCTCTGATTCAAAACATCTATGCCCGCCTGTACCAATTGGATATAGCCGGTAGCGGCATTCTGCATCATCAACTTTTACCGTGTCGACGCATGACTGGCCTATGCCGAAACCACAATCAACTGGTTGCGACGTTATACAACGCTGACGTTAACCGCATTGAGCATTGTGAGGTCGATGTCGTCATCTTCTGTTCCGGCTATCGCACCGTGTTCCCTGCTTTCATGGAAAGTCTGCGCGACCGAATGGTGGATAAAAATGGAGCATTGCAGATACGACCAGATTACTCAATAGCTTGGGACGGACCGGAAAACCTGCGGATCTATGTGTTGAATGGCGCCGAGCGAACACATGGGATAGCAGATCCCAACCTCAGCCTCATGTCTTGGAGAAGCGCTCGCGTGCTTAACGCCCTGGCGGGCCGCGAGGTCTACCCCTCTTACCGGGCTACGACAACAACGGCCTGGAAGAATGACGATGCATTCCACAACCTACTGAGCGTTGCTGACAGGCGATAGCGCGGGCCAGCGTGGCTTGAATCAACGTTGAAATTTACGATGACCTTTTTGACACCCATCCGAATCTCCTTTGGTCCGCCTGAAATGAACCCTTCTGGAATGCTCTGCGAAGACGAGTGTCCCAGCACAGCGCTACCATTTAAAACATCATGGTTCACACTACCGCCAGGGAAGATGAGTGCCCTGGACGCCCATAAGGTTTCAGAACTGTGGATCTTGCACAAGGGAAGCGGCATTCTCTACTCCGGCGACGCTCAAATCCCGCTATATGCAAGAAACGCGGTGTTCTTCGCGCCTTGGATTCCTCATCAGGTCATGGCAACGGGCGCTGAACCACTCACGGTGCTCAGCATCTGGTGGCCGGAGGTGCGGGAATGACAGTCGACCTAATCGTGGTTGGGGCCGGAATCGTCGGAGCTTTCATCGCGCACGAGGCACGTCGCCTTCATCCAGATTGGCGTATTCAAGTGCTGGAACGACACACTAGTCCCGCGTCCGGCGCCACAGCGTGGTCATTGGGAGCGGACTTCCCGATCGCGGCAACTCGGGCACACCTGCCCCTGATAGCCGCGAGCCGCGCACGGTATGCGGCGCTCGCGCGCACACCGGCCGGCGTTTTCATGCGCAACGTCCCTGTGATGTATGTCATTCAGCGCCATCGACTAGATGCTTTCCGCGCCCAGATGGCTGTCCCGTTACGACGCGCGACCAGCAACGAGCGAACTCGTGTGAGCGCCATTTTGCCAGGTCTCCTGTTGAAGCCGGGGGAAGAGTTCGTCACTCACTCCGAGCACGGAACAATCGTCCAAGCACGCCTGTTAGCGCAATCACTGCTGATCGGCCAGAAGAACCAGGGCGCAACCACGTTGGAAACGGAGCGCCACGTTGATGACATTCAGCAGGTCGGCGACAAGTACTTGCTGAGCGCAAACGGACGAGAGTGGCGCGCAGCGAACGTGGCGCTGGCCGTCGGGCCGTGGGATCTGCCCGGTTCGCTTTCGTCCAGCCTCAGGCCGGTAGAAGGACTGCGTTGCAAACGCGTCGCAGCACTACAGACGCGGTTGCCTGTCAACCTGGGCGACCCACTCATCTACTTCATAGAGGATGATTTGTTTGTCCTTCCGCATACCAAAGGGGAGGCCCTGGTCAGCTTTCGCCGCAATGCATGGGACGTGAAGCCGGATGCCCTCGACGGCCGTCCCGACGAGGAGGATCTTCGCGAAGGCATCCAGGCGTTGGCCGCACGCGCCCCACAGGCGGCCAGAGATTGTTCCGGCGGTTACGCATTCTGCGACCTTTACACGCCAAATCGGCTTCCTGTCATTCGTACATCGCCCGTGCTTCCTCGTATCGTCGCCGTACAGGGCGGGTCCGGCTCAGGGGTACGTCTGGCACCTGGACTGGCGCTACAAGCGTTAGCAACTCTGCAGGAGACTCGATAGTCGGCCCCAAATCAGCCCTATCTGCGAGCGAGTTCACTCCGCCGTATGCACTGCGTTCCAAGCTGAGCAGGGGATTGGAAATCACCATCAATAACGTGACGCGCAAGCTGATGTGGGCCGGCCGGCGACCGATTTCCATGGGCCTCATGTTTTCTCTGGGACGTTCGACGATCATCGTGTCCGCCTCGATGGGCATCGCCGTTCGTCAACGAGGACTTCGACATGTTGCTCGGCTGCCTGGGTTTCCTCTCCCGGATCTTCCGTCGGCTGTTTGTGCTCATCACGCGAAGCTGGCACATGTATTGTCTGTGCTTCCTTTTCGGTCTGGCTTTCGACACGGCAACCGAGGTCGGGCTGCTCGGCACATCAGCCCGTTGCGGCATGTCATAAGCACGCTGACCGATAACTTCGGATTGATCGGTTATGTCATCGTTAGCGTGTTTAAGTGGCGCCAAATGCAGTGTGACGAGACATAAGCCATCACATCCGCTTGAACAACGCCGCGTAGGCCCGGCTGACGGGCAGCACCACGCCGCCGCCGACCACATGAATCCGCAACCTGCCCAGCAGATCGTGCTCGATGTAATCCACTGCCGCATAAGCCACGATCACGCCGCGATGAATCCGCGCGAATTGCTCGCCGTCCAGCCGCGGCAGCAACTCTTTCAGCGGTGTGCGAATCAAATGCCGCTGATCGCGCGTGACCACCTCGGTGTACTTATCGGTAGCCTGAAAGAAGAGCACATCGTCGATCGATACTAGTTTCGTGGTTTCTTTGATCCCCACCGTCAACCATCGAATCGGCGCCACGTCCCCAGGCAGCGTCAATTCGTCGGCCGCTGCCCCACGCTCCGGCGCGCCGCTCTGCTGCAAACGTGCGATGCAGCGCAAGAGGCGCTCGTCCGTCACCGGCTTGAGCAAATAGTCGGTCGCGGCGGCCTCGAACGCATCCACCGCATGGGCATCGTATGCCGTCACAAACACCACGCGCACGGGCGCAGCCAGTTGCGCAACCTTGAGCCCATCGATACCCGGCATGCGAATGTCGAGGAAGGCGAAATCGGGGCGCTTCTCGTTCAACTGCGCCAGCGCCTCCCCCCCATCCCGTGGCATCGATACGATCTGCAGTTCGGGCCAAAACCGCGTTAGGCGCGCAGCGAGTTCGGCCGAAAGATTCGGCTCGTCGTCGGCGATTAGAGCTGACGGCATAAGCGAGCGCTCCCTAGCGATGCGGAGAAATCGGAATGCACAGGCTGGATGTCACACCGCGCGCGCCTTCGGCGTTCGCGACGACGGACACGCTCGCGCGCGCACCATACACGCTATTCAAGCGAGCGCGTACGTTTGACAGTCCCACGCCGCCATGCAACTTCGTGCTGTGTCCCAGGCCGACGCCTGTGTCGATCACATCGAGCGTCAACCTATCGTCTTCGATTCGCCCCACGATGCGAATCTCGCCCCCGTCGATCGCCGGCTCGATGCCGTGCAGCAACGCGTTTTCCACGAGTGGCTGCACCAGCAGCGGCGCGAGCGGCACTTGACGCATCGGCTCGACGACGTCGATCGTATAGCGCAACCGATCGCCGAGACGAATCGAGGCAATGTCGAGCAGCGCTTGCACGAGTTCGAGTTCGTCCTTGAGCGTCGAGGCAGCATCGCGCGTGCGTTTCAAGCTCGCGCGCAGGTATCGATTGAGGCTATCGAGCATCGACGCCGCGCGCTTCGGGTCGCGCTCGATCAAACTCTGCACATTCGCCAGCGTATTGAACAGGAAATGCGGTTCGATCTGCGCTTGCAACAGGGCGAGCCGCGCCGCCGTCTCGGCTTGCCGCAACTCGGCCGCCTCGCGCCGCTGCGTTTCCAACGATGCGCGCATCCGCATCGCTTGAGCAGATACCGCGCCGAACGCACACGCGACGCCCGCAATGACGAACGACGTACCGTAGTGAAGCCAAGCGTCGAGGCTCGAACGCCCCAGCAAATGCGGCACGCCACCCACCGTGTAGGCAGCGATTTCTACGCCCGCCACCACGCTCAACGGCGCGATCAGCAGAACCCTAGGCAAGAGGCCAACGCGCGTCGCGGCGAGGGTCCCGGTGAGCCTGCTGAGGACCGAGGCACTCAAGCCGATTCCGTTTCCGACCACAAGATACCGCAGCAAGGGTTCGTCGCGATGCGCCGTCCAAAAGCCCACGCTGATGATGCTGCAGAACGCGACGAGCCATAGGATCGAGACGACGCTGCGCGCGAGCGGCGCCGGCTGGCGCATGCCGTCGCGACGCACCCACAAGCGGCCAGGAAGAGAGGCCTTCACCTCGCCGTCAACTCGACCGTAACGCGGTCGCAATCGGCAAACGCGCCGCACGTACCGCCGGTAACAAGCCCCCGAGCATACCGATCGTGCAGGCGACGAACACGCCCGACACGAGCAACGACGCAGTGACCGTCAAATGAAACACGACCTGGGTGAAACCCGCGCCGAGCGTATTGACCGTGTTGCCGTTGAAGAACAGCCACGCAGCGCCGGAGCCGATGGCACTGCCGATGATGGAAAGCAGCAGCGCCTCAACCAACACCGAAATCACGATCGGCATGCCGGAAAAGCCGATCGCACGCAGCGTGGCGATTTCCCGCGTGCGCGTGGACACCGCCGTGTACATCGTATTGAGCGCACCGAAGCACGCGCCGAGTGCCATGATGCCGCCCACGAAATACGCAAGCAAATTCAAAAGCTTCGACAAGTTGCGCGATTGCGCCGCGTAATAATCGGCTTCGCGCTGGACGCCCACCTTGAGCGTCGGGTCGGTCGTCAAGGCGCTCTTGAATCGATCGAACGCTGCCGCCGAATCGAGCATGACCGTCACGGATTGGAAACCATTGCGCCGATAGGCAGACAGCACGGTCTCGGCGTCGCCGTGCAATTCGGATTCATGCGCATCGCCGCCGCTCTCGAAAATGCCGACGACGGTCCATTCGGAGTCGCGAAAGGCAATGTGACTGCCGAGCTCGAGCCCCTTGAACTGCGCCACGGCCGATTTGCCGACGATCAACTCGCGCACGGCGGGGCGAAACATTCGTCCGGCGATCAAATGCATCTCAGGCCGCAGCTTCGCCGCGTTCGGCCCGACCCCGCGCAAGGTGACGTTCGCGTCGGCCCCATCCTTCTTTTGCGGCAAAGCGACGATCACGACTGCTTCCGCCGAAGCGATCGGCCGCCCGGCTTCGTCTTTACGGACACCGGGCGCATCCATGATCGTCTGCGCGTTTTCTCGATCGATCGTGCTTTCGAGCTCGGCCTGCGAACCCGCGCGCAACACGATGGCCCGATCGGCGCGCGCCGTGCCCTTCAACGTGCGTTGAAAACCCGCGGCCATGGCCAGCACCGACACCATGACCGCGACGGTCACGGCGATACCAATCACGATGACCCACGCCGTGCCGATGCGCTGCGGCAAACTACGCAGGTTCATCGACGTGACAGCAACGATTTGCTTGATCATGAGCGCAGTGCCTCCACGATGACGAGCCGCTTGGCGCGCCAAGCCGGAACGATGCCGGTCGCCACGGCGAGCAGCGCCGCCATGAGGACTCCTTCGGCGATGACGGTCACGGGCATGTCGACGACGCCGAGCGTGCCGCGCAACATCGGAAAGAGCAGATCGGCAATAGCGAGCCCGAGCAGCGCCGCAAAAATGCACAGCGTCAGCGATTGCACGAGAACGAGCACGAGCATGCGCGTATCGGAAAAGCCGAGCGTCTTGAGCACGGCCAATTCGGGCACTTGCTCGCGCACGGCCTGCATCACGGTGCTGCCGACCGCGAACAACAGCGCGAAGAAGACGGCGAAGAGGATGTAGGTGACGATGAGATTGATGTCGCCGATCTGCTTCATGAACGACTGTTGAAACTCCTTCTCCGTTTGGGTCTTGGTTTCATCGGGCGAATTGGCGAAGCGACGGTCGATCTCCTGCGCGATCTGCGCCGATTGGCTGGGGTCTTTCACCTGCACGATGTACCACCCCACCTTCCCTTTCGCAAAACTGCGCGCTTCGTCGAAGTACTTGTAGTTGAAGAACATGGCGTCTTCGCGCGAACGCTCGCTCGGCACTTCATAGATGCCGACGATCGTGAAATCCCAATCGGAATTGCCGTCCGAGGCTTTCACCCAGATCGTGGAGTGCAGCGGAATGCGATCGCCGATCTTCCATCCGTACTTTTTCGCCAAGCCTGCGCCGATGATCGCGCCGTCGCGCGTGTGCTCGAGTGCGGAAAGCTGATCTTTGGCGACGACCATCTCCGGGTGTGCCGGGAACTCGCGCTCGGGCTCAACTGGAAATGCGGCGATAAAGTTCTTCGGGTCCTGGTAATAAGGCCCGAACCACGATTCGTGCGAGACGCGCTGCACGCCAGGAATCGTTTCGAGCTGGCTCATGTAGGCGTACGGCAGGCTCTCGGTGATCGAAATCTTGTTCGTCACCACGAGGCGATTGACGTTCGAACGTTCGATGGTTTGCTTGAACGCCGAGTTCACGCCTTGCAGCATGCCGAACAGCAGAAATGCGATCACGATCGAGAGCAGCGTCAGCGAAGTTCGCACCTTCTTGCGCCAAAGCATCGCCCATATCAGCGGGATGAATTTCATCGTCTATGCCCTTGCGTTAGGCTTCGGTCTTTTGCCGCTCTTCGACGAATCGGCCCTTGTCGAGATGCAGCGTATGCGTTGCATAGTCGGCCGCTTTTTGATCGTGCGTGACCATGACGATCGTCTTGCCGTACTCGCGGTTGAGCACCTGCAGCAAGTGCAGGATTTCATCGGCCGTGGTGCGGTCGAGATCGCCCGTCGGCTCGTCGCAAACCAGCAGTTTGGGGTCGGAGACGAGTGCGCGCGCAATCGCCACGCGCTGCGCCTGCCCGCCGGATAACTCCGACGGCTTATGCTTGGCGCGATCCTCCAAGCCCACGATGGCGAGCGCCGCACGCACACGCTTCAAACGGTCGCCTTTGGGCAGCGAAGTAAGCAGCAACGGCAGTTCGACGTTGCGCTCGGCCGTGAGCATCGGCATCAAGTTGTAAAACTGAAACACGAAGCCGACATTGTTCGAACGCCAACGCGCGAGGCCACCGCCGCGCAATTGATCGATGCGCTCGCCCGCAACGACGATTTCCCCACTCGTCGGATGATCGATGCCGCCGATCAGATTGAGGACCGTCGTCTTGCCCGATCCCGACGGCCCCATCAGGGCGACAAAGTCGCCGTCGGCCACTTGCATGTCGAGATGGTGCAGCACTTCGACTATTTGCTTGCCGCGCGTGTACGTCTTGACGACATCCTTCAGAGACACCATGGCAGTCATTTCGCTTTGCTCCTTCGATCTCGATTCTGGGTTCGCGTGTTGCGTTGCGGGTTTACCGATCGACGACCTTCACGTGCGCACCGTCGGTCAATTTCGTGAAATCGCCCACCGCGACGCGGTCGCCAGCGGACAGGCCGGCGAGCACCGTTTGCGCCTCCGCATCGCGCGCGCCCAGCTTCACTTCGCGGCGCTCCACCGTGTCGTCGTGCAACACATAGACGGTGCCTGTCGCCGAACCGGTGCTCGCCTGAACCGCATCGGCCGGCAACGTCACCGCGCCGGCGCTCGCCGCACCGTTCGCGCCATTTTGCGCACGGCTCAGGAACGAGACGCGCGCCCCCATCTCCGGCAAGATGCGCGGATCGCGCGACTTGAAGCCCACGCGCACCTTGACGGTCGCCTTGCTGCGATCGGCCGTGGGCACCACCGCAATCACGTAGGCGGGGATATTCCAGTCCGGATAGGCGTTCAGCTTGAGCGTGGCGGGTTCGTTCGGACGCACGCGGCTAATGAAGTTTTCGCTGACGTCGACTTCGACCTCGAGCGAATCCATATCGACGAGCGTGCAAATACCGCTACGTGTGAAACCGCCCCCCGCCGATAGCGGCGAAACGATTTCCCCCGGTTGCGCGTTCTTGCTCGTCACGACGCCCGTGAACGGCGCACGAACGGTCGTATCGTCAAGATCGCGTTGCGCCACTTCGAGCGCCGCCCGGCGCACGGCCAAATTACCTTCCGCGACGGCGACATCCGTCTGCTTCGCATCGTAATTCGCCTTGCTTTGATCGAGCGCGGTGGTACTGATCACGCCCGCGGCGGCCAGCTTGCGGTCGCGCGCATAGATGGGCGCGATATCGGCCGCCGCGGCCTTCGCCTGCAACAGCGTGCTTTGCGCCTGCGTCACGCCTGCCTTCGCTTGCAGCAGCGTGGCTGTTGCGTTGCGATCGTCGAGCTTGGCAACGACATCGCCCTCTTTCACATGCACGCCTTCCTCGATGAACAACTGCGAAAGCTTGCCCGTGATCTTCGCGGACACCGTCGCTTGACGGCGCGCCACGACATACCCCGACGCATCGAGAATCGACGCGCCGCCTTGCGCGCCGGAACCCGTGGCTACGGGCCGAGCAACGGCCACCTTCACCGCCGGCACGGCCGCATGCAACCAAAAGAAAGCGGCCGCCCCGAGCGCGATCAGCAAAGCGATCAGCGCCGCCAGCCACCACCACAGGCGCCGCGACGACGTGCTTTCCGTAGGCCGTGCGTCGCGATCGATCCGCAACTGCCGCAACAACTCCGATTTATCGGTCATGTAATCGACTTCCGCGATATGAATTGGATAATCCTGCCACTGCTATCCCGCCCGCTGCCGCCATTCGTTATCGATCAGCCCGCGCGGTTTCGCCCGCCCGCTTCCAATCGCCGCCCAGTGCAAGAAATAGCGCCGCCGTATCTTGGTAGCGCGCCGCCAACGCCTGCACATAGGCGACGCGCGAGCGCTGGTACTGTTGCTGCGCGACGAGCAGTTCGAGGTGATTCGCGCCACCTAGACCGAAACGCTGTTCGATCAAATGCAAGCTGTCGGCCGCGGCCGTTTGCGCGCGATATTGCGCCGCCAGCGTTTGCGCATCGGTGTCCAATGCATGCAGCGCATCGGCCACGTTCTTGAATGCGAGCAGAACGGTTTGCCGGTACTGCGCGAGCGACTGATCGTAAGTGGCGATCGCCGCGCGCCGCTTGGCGTTCAGCGTTCCGCCTTGAAACAACGGCGCCGTCACGTTCGCGCCCAGCGAAAACACCGTGCTGTCGAACAGTGAGCGGAACGAAGACGTCGATTCGCCATAGCTGCCCGTAATGCCGATCTGGGGCAGCATGTTCGCCGTCGCGACCCCGATCTGCGCACTCGCCTCGTGCAATTGTGCTTCGGCGCGCCGGATATCAGGCCTTTGGCGCACGATTTCGGAGGGCACCATCAGCGGAATATCGAGCGGCAATCGCAGCGAGGCGAGATCGAACGCCGCATCGCCGTATTCGCTCGGCGGCTTGCCCAGATAAACGGCGAGTTGGCTGCGCGCAGCCGCGAGCTGCTGCCGCAGCGGCGGCAGCGTCGCTTGCACCGTGGCCAAATTCGATTCGGCCGATAAAACGTCGGAACGGGCCGCGCCGCCCAGCTCGAACTCCTGACGGCTCAAATCGACTTCGTGCTGCGCCGAGGCAACGAGCTCTCCCGTCGCGGCGATCTGCGCGCGCAGCGACGCTTCGAGCACCGCGGCCGTCACCACATTGGCCGCGAGCGTCTGGTAAGTCGCTTGCAGTTCTTCGCGCTGCGCATCGCGGCCGGCTTCTTGCGCCTCGATACCGCGCCGCACCCCGCCGAACACGTCGAAGTTGTACGACAAACTCACCGACGCGTTGTAGAGCGTGAATAGAAAATCGCCGAACCCGGGAAACCCTTGAGCCGAGCCGTTCAGCTTTTCTCGCGTGGCGCCCGCGCTGCCGCTGATGGACGGGAACAGCCCGCCGCGCTGCGCGTTCACCTGTTCTTGCGCCACCCGCAATGCGGCTTGCGCCGAAGCGATCGTCGGACTATTGGCCAACGCCGCAGAGACTAGCCCATCGAGTTGGGCCGAACCATACGAAGTCCACCACTGCGACGAAAGCTGGACTGCGGGGTCGAAGCGTTGTGCCGCCCCCCCCTCGACCGGCGTCGCCTGCGTTTGCGCGGGCAACGGCTCGCGCGTCACGCTGGCCGTGACGGGCGCCGCCGGCGGTTCGAAATTGGGGCCGACGGAGCAACCACCGCAGGCGAGCAAAGCGGCAAACGAAACCCACACCGCCGCAACGCTACCGCGCCGCGCGCGCGGATCGCATCGGGGGCTTACTCGGCGCAATTGGCCACGCTCTTTGTTTTCCATATTCCGAATTGGGGCTATTCGACACTATTCCCCCGATTTGTCGGCGGAGGCAAATTGAAGCGGGCTATCGAGCGATGAAATGCGGCACAGAGTATAGCGCCCGCTTTCTTTTATCGATAGTCGTATCATTCAATCTGACGTCACGCACGCATCAATGCGTCGCAAGGGCGCTCATTCGAAGCGTGCGGCGTCGTACACACTGGCGCCCACAAACCGGCCGACTACGAGATTCAGGGATTGACAGGAGGCATGCTTGAGCCGTGTCTCCGATTTGTCAGCGCTAGCCGCATTTCGTCGCCGCCTCTTGCCATTCGTCGCATGCCGGCCAAAGCGTATCGGTGCGGAAATACACTGCGGCTTTCCTCGCGCGCAAAAGCGTCGCACCAAAGATTCGTCATAAAAAGGAAGAGGCGATTAGCATGCATTTCATTCCGACTTACGTATATGTTCTGCTCTGCGCACTCGTCTATCTAGGCGTGCGCCGGTGTTTTCCGCGCACCATGCGCCCCGAGCGGCTGCTCGTGTTTCCGCTCGGCTTCTTGACCCTCGGTGCAGCGAGCCTCGACCGCGCATTCCCGGGTGCGGACATTTCGATGGATGCGGTCTCGCTCGCCATGCTGGCCCTCGGTGCGGGCCTAGGCTGGTTGCATGCAAGCCGTTGGTCTCTGCAATTCAAAATCACGGGAAACCGCGTCAAAGTTCGCGTACCGGGAGATCCGAGCTTGCTCGTGACGCTCTTGCTCTCGTTTGTCTGCAAATTCATCGAGGGCTACGCAACGGCCGTTCATGCCCCATGGAGCACATCGTTATCTTTCAAATTGCTTTCATTTGCTGTGTGGGGTATTTTGGCCGGCTTGCCGCTTGGGCGAGCGATCAACGTGGTGCTCCGATCGATAGAGGCTAGGGCCGCCGATGCAGGCACGCCGAGCTTCGAATAACCCAGCCTCGAAACGCCTGCGGCCGAAAGATACGAATGGAATAAGACTTGCTTGGCAAGAGCACCCTTTCGGCACGGCAACCCGTCGATCTCGAAGAAGTCGTGCAACGCATCTGTCATACGATGCATGACGAAGCGCAGCGCAGGTGCGGACGAAGCCGCGTTCGGCGGTTCCGTAAGGGCCGTCGCCGCCTACAAAAGGTTGGGCGTGCCGACCCACATGAGCAAGGCCTCCCGCTCGCCCGTGTTTTCCCAATGATGCGCATCGGTCGAATCGTAATGCGCCGAATCTCCTTCGCGGAAAACGTACGTCTTGCCTTCGAGCGTCAATGTCACGGTGCCCGAGAGCACATACCAGAACTGCTCGCCCGCGCGCGCGGTGATGTCGTCGAGCTTGCGCCCGGCAGGGATGCGCACGAGCAGCGCTTCCATGCGGCCGCCGGCCGTGACCTGCGTGAGCCGCGCGAAACGCTTGTCGGCATCGGCGAAACCGAAGAAGGTCAGGTGATCGCCACGCGCGACGAATCGCTCCTCGCGCGGTGCATCGAGCAAATACTGCACATCGACGCCGAGCACGCGAGCGATCGCCACCAGCGTTGCAAGCGAGGGCCGTGCTCGGCCACGCTCGATCTGCGACAAGAACGGCGTGGAGATGCCCCCGCGCGTGGCAGTCTCGTCGAGCGTCAGCGCCAAGCGCTGGCGCAACGAGCGAATCTTAGGCCCAAGCACGGTCGAATGCGCCCGGTCATCCTCGATCCATGCGCCCTGCTCGTAAGTCTTTCGATGGCGCCTCATGCCGTCTTTCATGACGACTCCCGTTCGGGATCGGGCACGCCTTCGGAACTCGCTTGTTCGCCCTCTGCTATGTGCTCGCTGCCCGATGACGCGCGCCGCTGCGTCGCGCGCATGACGACGTGGAATGCAACGGGCGTGAACGCGAGGCCGAGGACAGTCGCTGCGATGACGCCGCCGAACACGCCGGTGCCGATCGAATGGCGGCTTTCTGCGCCGCCTCCGCTCGAGAACACGAGCGGCACGACGCCTAGCAAGAATGCCGCCGACGTCATCACGATGGGCCTGAAGCGCATCGCACACGCCTGCACGATCGCATCGACGAGCGCGACGCCATGAGCGCGCGCATCGCGTGCGAATTGCACGATCAGGATCGCATTTTTCCCGGCAAGCCCGATGACGGTAACCAACCCGATCTTGAAGTAGATGTCGTTCGGCAGACCACGCACGAGCATCGCCGCGACAGCGCCGATCATGCCGAGCGGCACGACGATCAGCACCCAAAGCGGAATCGACCAGCTTTCATAGAGTGCTGCGAGCGCCATGAAGACAGCCAGCAGCGATAGGCCAATGAGAAGCGGCGTTTGCCGTGCAGCCTGCGTTTCCGCCAGCGCCGCGTCGGCCCAATCGTAGGCCGTGCCCTGCGGCAGTTGCGCAGCCAGCCGCTCCATTTCCGCCATCGCTGCACCGGAGCTGTAGCCGTCGGCGGCACGGCCCGTCACGTCGAGCGACGGATAGCCGTTGTAGCGCGAGAGCATCGTCGGCCCCCGCGACCACTTCAACGACGCGAAAGAAGAGAACGGCACCATCTTCCCGACCGAATTGCGCACCGATAAGCTCAACAAATCGGCATCGGTCATGCGCGCTTGGGAATCGGCCGCTACCAGCACGCGCAACATGCGGCCTGCGGCGGGGTAATCGTCGATGTACGACATGCCGAACGTGTTGCCGAGCACGTCTTGGATCGCATCGAACGACACGTTCATCGCATACGCTTTGGCCCGATCGACCTCGAGCACGACGCGCGGCGCATCGGGCAGCGTCTCGGAGTGGACATCGGCCAGCACGGCGCTCTTGCGCGCCAATTCGAGCAATCGCTCGCGGGCCGCTTCCAAGCCGACATTGCCCATGCCGCCGCGGTCCTCGAGATGGAACGTGAACCCCTCCGCGTGCCCCATTCCCGGAACCGAAGGCGGCAATTGCGCGATCACCTGGCCATCGCCGATCTTCTCGAACGATTGATTCAAGCGGTCGCGCAACGCAAGTGCATCGATGTTGCGACGCGACCAGTCCTTCAGCGCAACGAATGCCATGCCAACGTTCTGACCGTTGCCCGCAAAGCTCCAACCGATCACGCTCGTCACATTCTCGACCGCGCTTTGGCGATGAAGAATGTCCTCGACCTGGTGAACCACCGCGTAGGTGCGTTGCTGCGATGCCCCCGGTGGCAATTGCACCATCACCTGAAGCTGGCCCTGGTCCTCGGTCGGCAGAAACCCGCCGGGCAACGACGCATACAACAACGCGCCGATACCGATCATGACGAGATGCACGGCGAAGAAACGCTTAGGATAACGAAGCAACTTCGCAACGATTCGACGATAGCGGTCCGATGCGCGTTCAAACCCCGCGAGAAACCGAGCAGCCACGCCGCGGCCCATCACATTCTCATCCCGCGGCGGCTTGAGCAAGTTCGCGCACAATGCGGGGGCGAGCGAGAGCGCCATGAACGCGGAAACGAGGATCGCCGCAATCATGGCGATGGAGAACTGACGATAAATGCCGCCGACGCCGCCGTCGAAGAACGCCATCGGCACGAATACCGCCGTCAGCACGGCCGTGACGCCGACGATCGCCCCGCCGATCTGCCCCATCGCCTTGCGCGTCGCCTCGCGCGGCGCAAGCCCTTCGTCGCGCATGATGCGTTCGATGTTCTCTACGACGACGATCGCGTCGTCGACCAGAATCCCGATTGCCAGCACCAGCCCGAACAACGTGAAAACATTGATCGACAGCCCGAACGCGTACATGGCCGCGAATGCGCCCATCAGCGCGACCGGAATCACGACCGTGGGCACGAGCGTATAGCGCAGATCGCGCAGAAACAGCCACATCACGCAAAACACGAGCACGATCGCCTCGATCAGCGTAAGCAGGACCTCGCTGATAGCAATCTTGACGAAATGCGCGCCGTCATACGGGATCTCTACGGCAATCCCGGGCGGCAGGGTCTTCGACAGTTCGGCGACGCGCCGGTGGATCGCGTTCGATGTTTCGAGCGCGTTGCCGAGCGGCCCGAGCTGGATGCCGACCGTCGCAGCAGCTTTGCCGTTCAAGCGCGACCAGAAAGAGTACGTGTCGGCCCCGAGCTCGACGCGCGCGACATCGCCGAGCCGCACGACCGAGCCGTCGGGCTGCGCCTTGAGCACGACGGCGGCGAACTCCTGCGCCGTGCGCAATTGGCCGCGCACGGTGACCGAGGCCGTCAATACCTGCCCATCGACCGCCGGCGCATCGCCGATCGCCCCTGCGGTGACCGTCTCATTCTGCGCGCGAATTGCCGCCGAGACGTCGGCCGGGGAGAGACCGTACTCGCGCAGCTTCATGGGATCGAGCCACACCCGCATTGCGCGATCGGCGTCCCACAGCTGCGCCGCACCCACACCGGGCGTGCGCTTGAGCTCCCGCAACAAGAACCGGTTCAAGTAGTCGCTGAGTGCCGTGGAATCGCGCGTTCCATCCGTCGACACGAGCGTCACGAGCATGAGGAACGTATTGGCAGCCTTGAACACCGAAATTCCCTGCTGCACCACCGCCTGCGGCAGCCGCGGCTCGATTTGCTTCAGGCGGTTTTGCACGTCGACCATCGCAAGATCGGGGTTGATCCCAGATGCGAACGTTGCGACGATTTCGACTTCGCCCAGTGCATCGCTGGTCGTCTCGTAGTACTGCAGACCCTCAGCGCCGTCCAGGCTCTGCTCCATCAAGCTCGCGACGTTGCTATCGACTTCCTCCGCCGATGCGCCTGGATATTGCGCGTCGATGATCACGCGCGGGGGCGCGAGCCGCGGATACTGTGCGACGGGCAACATCGGCAAGGCCAGCGCGCCCGCGACGATGATCGCAAGTGCGACGATCCATGCGAACACCGGACGGTCGATGAAAAAAGACGGCACGTGCTTGCATCCTCCGTTGTTGTTGTTTTGATGTGATGTGTCTCGTCCCTGCGATGCGAACGCTAGCTCAAGGGCACCCGCTTGCGCCTCCCAATATCCTCTACCGCTTTCAACCTCGCCCCTTTACGCAACGGCCTCGTTCGCATTGGGTTTGCGCATTTGCATCGACGCGGCCAGCAACGATTGCGTATAGGGATGGGATGGCGCGTGCAGCACATCGAGGGTATCGCCGGCTTCGACGATGCGGCCCGACTTCATCACGACCACGCGATGGGCCATGGCGCGCATGACCGCGAGATCGTGCGTGATGAACAGGTAACTGAGCCCATACTTCTTTTGCAGCCCGGTAAGCAATGCCAGCACTTGCTGCTGCACCGACACGTCGAGTGCGCTCGTAGGCTCGTCGAGCACCAGCAACTGCGGCTCGACGGCCAGCGCCCGCGCAATCGCAATACGCTGGCGCTGGCCGCCTGAGAATTCGTGTGGATATCGCAGCAGGGCATCGGCCGGCAACCCCACTTCTTCGAGCAGTTGGGCCACGCGCGCCGCGCGCTCCTTTGCGGCCAGATGCGGCTTGTGAACTCGAAGCCCTTCTCCGACGATCTGCTCGACCGTCATGCGAGGCGAAAGCGACCCGAACGGATCTTGAAAGACCACTTGCATCCGCGCGCACAGCGCGCACCACTCCGCGCTCGACGCCCGATAGCTCGCAAGCGGGCGCCCGCCGATCTTGATTTCCCCCTGAGCCGCACGCTGCAGCCCCAGCACCGTTGCGGCCAGCGTCGATTTGCCCGAGCCGGATTCGCCGACGATGCCGACGGTTTCGCCCCGCCGCAATGTAAAATCGACGTCCTGCACCGCGCGAAACGTCGCACTGCCGAATAGTCCACGCAGCCCCTTTGCACTCGTTCGGTAATCGACCGAGAGACCGGAGATCTCGAGCACATGCTTCGATTCGGGCGGCACCGGATCGACGCATCGATGCGGCTCGCTATCGAGCAGGCGTTTCGTATACGGATGTTGGGGATCGGCGAACAGCGCGTCGGTCGTATTCGTTTCCACGAGCACGCCCTTTTCCATCACGGCCACGCGCTGCGCGAAGCGCCGCACGAGGTTCAAATCGTGCGTGATTAACAGCACGGCCATGCCGCGCTCGGCTGCCTCCTGTTCCTGCAGGTCGATCAGCAGATCGACGATCTGCTGACGGACGGTGACGTCGAGCGCCGTCGTCGGTTCATCGGCCAGCAGCAGACGCGGACGGCACGCTAGCGCCATCGCGATCATGGCGCGCTGGCGCTGGCCGCCGGAAAGCTGATGCGGGAAACTGTCGATGCGGCGCTCGGGCTCGGGAATGCCCGTGCGGCGCAACAGTTCTATACCTCTCGCACGCGCCGCGTTCGGCCGCAACCCCTCGTGCAGACGCAAGCTTTCGGCGATCTGCTTGCCTACCGTATAAAGCGGATTGAGCGCCGTCATCGGCTCTTGAAACACCATGGCGATATCGGCGCCACGCATGCCGCGCATCTGCTGCTCCGTCTTCGTCAGCAGATCCTCTCCTTCGAACAGGATGCGCCCCGACACCGTCGCATCATTCACGAGACGCAAGATCGACAGGGCCGTCAGGCTCTTGCCGGACCCCGACTCGCCGACGAGCGCCACCCGCTCCCCGCGCGCGATCGCGAGCGTCAATGCACGAACGCATTGTTTCTCGCCGAAGCTGATCGACAACCCTTCGATACTGAGCAGAGGATCGGTGCGCATCACTTCGCTCCCCCGAAAGCGGACCCTCGGTTGCGCGTATCGAGCGCATTACGCAACGCATCCCCCATAAACGTCAACAACAGCAGGGTCACGACCAGCGCGGCGAATGCGGAAATGGAAATCCACCAGGCATCGAGATTGTTCTTGCCCTCCTGCAGCAGCTCGCCAAGGCTCGGCGTGGGCGGCGGCACGCCGAGGCCCAGAAAATCGAGGCTGGTTAGCGAGAGAATCGCGGCGCTCATGCGAAACGGCAGGAACGTGATGACGGGCGTCAAACTGTTGGGCAGCACGTGACGCCAGATGATCTGCCAATTCGAGAGCCCCATCGTGCGCGCGGCCTTCACATAATCGAGCGAACGATTGCGCAGAAATTCGGCGCGCACATAATCGGAGAGCACGAGCCATCCGAACATCGACAGCAGAATAAACAGCAGCCACAGCGTGGGCTCGAAGATCGAGGCGAAGATGATGAGCAGATAGAGATCGGGCATCGACGCCCAAATCTCGATCAATCGTTGCCCGATCAAGTCGGTGCGGCCGCCGTAGAACCCTTGCAATGCCCCCGTCAGGACGCCGAAGAAGACGCCCGATGCGGTCAGCGCCAGCGCCATCAGCACCGACACGCGGAAGCCGTACAACAAGCGCGAGAGCACGTCGCGTCCGAACTGATCGGTCCCGAGCCAATTGGCCGACGACGGCGGCGCGGGGAACGGCCGCACGGCGAAGTAATCGATCGTGTCGTAGTAGTTATGGTTCGGCGGATAGATGGCGAAATTGCCATTCGATTCGATCCGCGACCGAATATACGGATCGAGGAAGTTCGTTTTTGCGGGGAAATCGCCGCCGAACTGCGTTTCCGGATAAGTCTTCACGATCGGAAAGTAGTAGTGGCCGTCATAGCGCACGACAAGCGGCTTGTCGTTGCAGAGCACCTCGCCCATGAGGCTAATGACGAACAGCGTGACGAAAATCAGCAGGCTCCAATAGCCAAGCCGCTGCTGCTTGAAACGAAGCCACGTGCGCCGCCACGGCGACGGCGACGCTACCGGGACGCCGGCCGCCTTAGCGGTCCATGCGGTCGAATTGGATGCGGGGGTCGACGAGGACATAACAGACATCAGCGATGAGTTTGGTGACGAGGCCGATCAAGGTGAACAAGAACAACGAGCCGAGCACGACGGGGTAGTCGCGGCGGATCACCGAGTCGTAAGAAAGCTGTCCCATGCCGTCGAGTGAGAACAGCGTCTCGATCAGCAGGTTGCCGTTCAAAAAGGCGCCGACGAAGGCGGCTGGCAGGCCCGTCAGCAGCGGAATGGCGGCGTTGCGCAATACATGCTTGCCCAGCACGTCGCGTTCGGGCGCCCCCTTGGCGCGGGCCGTGAGCACGTATTGCCGGCCGATTTCTTCGAGGAAAGTGTTCTTCGTGAGAATCGTCACGATGGCGAAATTGCCGACGACCGAAGCCGTGACGGGCAGCACCATGTGCCACAGGTAGTCGAGTACCTTGCCGAAGGTCGTGAGATCGGCGAAGTTGTCGGAAGTCAAGCCGCGCATCGGAAACACCTGCCAAAACGTGCCGCCGCCGAACAACATCAAGAGCAACACGCCCAGCACGAAGCCGGGGATCGCATAACCGACCAGCACGAGCACGCTCGTTACCGCGTCGAATCGAGACCCGTTGCGCACGGCCTTCGCAATGCCGAGCGGCACCGAAATCGCATACGTGAGCACGATCGTCCACAAGCCCAGCGAAATCGACACGGGCAGCTTATTGCGAATCACGCGCCACACGCTCGCATGCTGAAAGTACGACTGACCGAGATCGAACGTCGCGTAGTGCTCGAGCATCAAGAAATAGCGCGTGAGCGGTGGCTTGTCGAAACCGAACTGCTTCTTGATCTGTTCGATCTGCTGCGGGTCGACGCCTTGGCTTGCGTGGTATCCGCCGCCGCCACCGCCCCCGCCGTCACCGCCGTGGTTGGCTTGGCCGTGGCGCAGTTGGGTCACCATCTGCTCGACGGGGCCGCCGGGCACGAACTGCGTGACGACGAAAGTCAGCGTGACGACGCCGATCAGGGTCGGAATCATCAGCAGCAAACGTCGAAGAATATAGGCGAACATAGCCGTTAGGGATCCTCAGTATCTCGCTGTCTCAGTGCGCAGTGCCCCGCGCGTTGCCGGGGGTTGCCGACGCCTGCAAGGCCGCTGCCCCCTTCTTCGCCGGGAACCAGTAATCGATGATCCAATCTTCGGATTGATACGAGTCGGGCACCACCCGCGGGTGACCAATCGTCGTCTTGTAGCCGATGCGGACATCGCGCTCGTAATACTGCGGCACCACGTAATACTCGTTGACCAGCACCCGATCGAGCGCGCGCGTCGCCGCTTCGAGGTCGTCGAGGTTGGTGGCTGCGATGGCCGCATGAACGAGCGCATCGACCGCCTTCGAGCGAATGCCCGAGTAGTTCTCCGAACCGATTTGCGATGCCGCTCGGCTGCTGAAGCGACGCTCGAGCTCGATGCCCGGGATCGTCACCGGCGGATAGATGTACGTGGTCACGTCGAACTGAAAGCTGTCGATTCGCTTCTGATAAAGCGCGCTGTCGATCTCCCGCATATGCGCATCGATGCCGAGCGTTTGCAACGCCTGCATGTAGGGAATCAACAGACGATCGAAGCCGGGCTCGTCATCCATGATTTCGACCCTCATCGGCGTTCCCGCGGCATTGCGCAGCGCGCCGTCTCGATAGTGCCACCCGGCCTGCGCCAACAGCTCGCGCGCTTGCCGAAGATTGGCCCGCAACGAGCCCGGCGGCTTCGTGCTCGGCTGCTGCACCATCGGGCCGAAAACCTCGGGCGGCAACTCGGCGCGAAACGGGTCGAGCAGCTTCAATTCCTTTTCGCTCGGCATACCCGTCGCGCCGAACGGGCTGGCGTCCCAGAAGCTATTGAGCCGCGTGTATTGACCGTAGAACATCATGCGGTTCATCCAGTCGTAGTCGAACGCAAGCGCCAGCGCATGACGCACGCGTCGATCTTGGAATTCGGGCTTGCGCGTGTTGATCACGAAGCCCTGCATCTGAGCGGGACCATCGGGGAACGTCTCTTTCTTGAGCAATCCCGAATCGAAATTCTTGCCGATGTACTTGCGCGCCCATTGTGTGGCGCTGTATTCCCGGTCGACATCGTCGTTGCCGGCTTTGAACGCCTCGAGCTTCGTGTATTGATCGAGGTAGAGCTTGAACACGATCCGATCGAAATGAAACATGCCGCGACGCGACGGCAAATTCGCCGCCCAGTAGTTCGGGTCGCGCCGATAGACGATCTCCTTGTCATCCTTGCGCGCCTCGACGAGATAGGGACCGCTCGCGATCGGCGGCTCCACGGATATCTGGTCGAACGGCAAATGCGTTCCGTCCGGCAATGCACCCCACTTCGGCGAAAACACGGGGATGTCTCCGGCAATCAGCGGCGCGGCGCGCGAGTTGTCGATGAAATCGAACCGTACCGTCGAGCGGTCCACCACCGTCGCACGCTTGATCTCGGAGAACTGCGACGAGATCATCGGCGACGCCTGAGCGCTCTTGAGCGTATCGAACGAATACTTCACGTCGCTTGCGGTGATCGGATCGCCGTTGGAGAAGCGCGCCCTCGGATCGATATGGAACGTGGCCGATAGCCCGTCCGGCGCGACTTCCACATCGTCCGCGATGAGCGGATATTCGGAAGCAAGCTCGTCCCAGCTGCGTTGCATCAGCGTGTCGAACATCAGATTGCGCACGTCCGGGGCGAACAGGCCGCGCACGATGAACGGATTGAGCGAATCGTAGCTCTGCGATTGGTCGTAGTTCTGAAAATGCAGCGTGCCCGTATTGGGCGCATCGATATCCGCATAATCGAAATGCGTGAAATTCGGCGGATATTTCGGATCGCCGAATTGCGCAATGGCCGGCTTGGCTTGAGCGCCGATTGCGCACGCCAGCCCCAACGCCATCGCGAATGCTAGGCGAAACATGGAAGGTCTCATTCTTTCAGTGCGTGTGGACGCACGCCGGAGCAGCCCGGCGCACCGTTCATCGGAGCGATCGAAGGCGATTGAAATGCCGTCGCGCGTCATGTCCCCACGCGCGACGGCTGCCCCCTAGCGCCGCCTCACTTCGACGCTACCAGCAACCAAAGCCGCGCCAAATCGCTCGAACCGTCCGTGCCCTTCACGGCGCGGAACGCCTGAACGGCGCGGGCCTTTTGTCCGGCGACGTAATACGCCACACCTAGATGCAACTGCGCTTGATCGGGATGTTGCAGCTTTCCGCTTGCGATCGCAGAGTCCATCATCGCGATGCCGTCTTTCGCCTGCCCCGCAAAAACGAGGTTCAAACCCTCGTCGACTGGGGCGGGCGGATTGGCCTTGTCGGCGCCGCCCGATGCGCGCCTCGCCGCCAGCGCCTGCAGCCGCTTTTCGCGATCGGCCGTCTTGGGATCGCGGCCGAGCACGCCCGAAGCAAACCCTTGATCGATGACTTGCTTGGCTTCCGCGTTACTGCCGGCGACGAGCGCTAGTTGTGTCATCTCCATGTAATCGTCAACGCTCGTCAGTGCGTTCGTCGCTCGGCGCAAGCGATAGGTGTCGATATCGAGGCGCGAAGAATAACCGGGCTTGTTTCGAATCGCCGCCAGCAAATCATCCCAATACGACTGCTTCGGATGGTACGCGACGAGTGCTTCGAGCGCGCCGCGATAGGCCGCATCGTTCTTCGTACGCTGCGCACAAGTGCCGAGCAATTGCAATTGCGATTCGTCAGGCGCGCGACCGGCCTTTGTCTGCGCATCGATGCTCGGCTTGAGCAAATTCACGACGCTCGCGCAATCGTTGGACAGGTAGTAGGACTGCACGAGCATCGTGCGCATCTGCGGATCGCTGCCACCGGCCTTCAGGTAGCGCTGTGCGGTCACGATCGCTCGCGGATAGTTGCGCTCCTGAAAATAGATGCCCGCCAGTGTCGCCGTCACGCGCTGCTCGTCTTCGCCTTGCAGCTTGCCGCCGTTGAGCAGCGATTCATACGCTTGCGCAGCCAAGCCCGTATCGCCCGCCGCAACGGCCGCCGCGCCGCGCATTTCCTCGACCATGAAGTTTTCATACGGCGTCTTGCCGGGCACGGTGGCAGCCTGCGCGATCTTGGCGAGCGCCTCTTTATACTTGTGCGCCCGGTAGAGCGTTTGCGCGTCATTCAAAGGCTTGCCCACCTCGGGGCGCAGCGTGTCCGCCGCGTATGTCGCGGCGGGCGCGGCTGCCAGCGCGAAGAACGCGCCGCACGCAGCGACGAGCGCGGCGTGCTTGAACCGTCGTTGAATCGTTCGCATTGCCACGTCCTTATTGCATGTATTGCTCATTGCCGATCAAGCCGATCTTGGTCGCGCCCACCCGCTGCGCCGCAGCCATTACCGCCGCCACGTCCTTGTAGGGCACGAGCTTGTTCGGCCGCAGGTGTATCTCGTCTTGCACGGGTTCGGCCGCCACCTGCGCGAGCTTCGATTCGAGCGTGGCCTTATCCGGAATCGGCGTGCCGTTCCACGTCATCGTGCCGTCGAAGTCGATATCGATCTGCACGACTTGCGGCTGCACCGCCGGCGGCGGCGGATTGCCGACCGGCAGATTCATCTTCACGGCATGCATCTGAATCGGAATCGTGATGATCAACATGATGAGCAGCACGAGCATCACGTCGATCAACGGCGTCGTGTTGATATCGACCATCACTTCCGGTTCGCCGCTACCGCCGCCCGAGGGTACGTTCATTCCCATCTTCGACTCCTTGCCTCTCGGGGCAAACTAGCCGCCGCGCGCGGGCGGCTCAGTGATGAATGACACCTTGGCGATGCCGGCGCGCTCGCAATCGGTGATGACCCGGCCGATGAACTCGTAGCGCGTATTCTGATCGCCGCGTACGTGGACCTCGGGCTGCGGCGCCATCGCCGATACCGTCTTGAGCTTCTCGAGCAGCGTCGGACCATCGACATGCGTCTCGTTCCAGAAGAAGTCGCCGTCTTTATTGACTGCGATCTCGATGCTCTTGGGCGTCGTCTGCAGCGGATGCACCGTTTCATGGGGCAACTGCAACGGCACCGTGTGCGTGACGACCGGGATGGTGATCAAAAAGATGATCAACAACACGAGCATCACGTCGACGAGCGGCGTAGTGTTGATCGCGGCGATGACTTCGTCATCGTCCTCGCCGCCAACGCTCATAGCCATGAAAGACCTCGCTTATCGGAACAGGGGTTACTGAACGAGCGATGCCGGGCGATTGGCCGCGCGTACCGCGCGCTTGCCGCCTGCCAGCAAGACCGTGTGCAGTTGCGCGCCGAATGCACGCACGCGTTCCATCACCGACTTGTTGCGACGCACGAGGAAGTTGTAGCCCAGCACCGCCGGCACGGCCACCGCAAGACCGATGGCCGTCATGATCAGCGCCTCGCCGACGGGGCCCGCAACTTTGTCGATCGACGCTTGGCCTGCGATGCCGATCGCGGTGAGCGCGTGATAGATGCCCCACACCGTGCCAAATAGGCCGACGAACGGCGCCGTCGATCCCACCGTAGCGAGGAAGGCGAGACCGTCTTGAAGACGATTGGCCACGCTCGTGATGGCGCGCTCGACCGAGACATCGATCCAGGTATTGCGATCGACGGCCTCGAGCAACGCTTCGTCATGATGCGCGCCTGCCTCGATCGCCGTCTCCGCGATGAAACGGAACGGCGACGACTCGTCCAATTGCTTCGCCCCTTCCGCCAGCGAAGGCGCCGTCCACAGTTGTTCGTCGGCGGCTTTCGCGCGGCGGTTTGCGCGGAACTGCTCGAAGAACTTGGTGATCATGATGTACCAGCTACCCATCGACATGATGACGAGCAGAATCAGCACGAAACGCGCGACGAAGTCGCCGTTTTTCCAGAGGGCGCCAAGGCCGTAGGGATTGTTGACCGTTTCTGTGGCGGCGGGTGCGGGCGGGGGCGCCGGTTGATCGGCTGCGGGGGCTGCGCTCTGAGGGGCCGCTGCGGTGTTGGATGCCGTCGCTGCTGCCGCTGCGGCCGTATCGCTCGCTTGCGCGTAGGCGATGCCTGGCAGGGTGAGAGTGGTCGCCGCAACGGCGATCAACGTGGTGCTAGCCAATGCGGCGAGGGAACGCTTCTTCATAATCTGCTCCAGTTCGGTTCAATCGTTGAACTCGTGAAACCTGTTGTACCTACGTCGCTCGAATGCGGACGTGCTTCGTTGCTCGATGCTCAACCGTGCTCAGTTGAGGTTGAACGAGAACGGCACCTGCACGCGAACGGCTTGACCTTGTGCGATGCAATTGAAGCGCTTGACCGCCTTGAACGCCGCATCGTCGAGGCTGTCGTGATCCGACGATTTGGCCACGCGTTCATTGGTCACATGGCCTTGGGGATCGACCGTGAACTCGATCGTCACATCGCCCGTATCGCCGTTTTCCTGCGCTTCCTTCGGATACGCGATCGATCCGCGGATCTGATCCGAATTCGGGCACACCACGCCCACTTCCGTGTGCACGACGGGCTTGACCGGCGCTGGCGCGGGCGGCGCAACGACAGGCGCCGACTGCACCGGTGTGGCTTGATGTGTGATCGTCGCTTGCGGCGGCGCCTGCACCGGCACTTCGGGCGGCGGCACGAACGGCGGCGGCGGCGGAGCAAACTTCGGCGGCGGCAGTTGCACAGGCGGCAACGGCGGCGGCGGGGGCGGCTTCACCGGCTCGATGATCTTGGTTTCGATCGGATGGGCAATGACGTGCACGACCTTCGTTGCGAGGCCGTTCAACAGCGCGTAGACCAGCACGACGTGCAAACCGATGACGATCGCGATACCGCCGAAGCGGCGCGCGGGATTTTGCTGCTTTCGCCCGTACTCGCGCGGGCGACCTGACCATGCCATCCCGGATGCTGCCCCGGGCGATTGTCCTTCGAGTTTCATAACCACCTTCGATCCTCCCGGCGTGAATCGCCTTGTTCCGTGATTGCGGCGCTCGTCATGCAACGAACCGCGGGATGAGGCCGATCACAAGGGACTTCTTGCGACTGCTTGAAAAACAGGTCCGCCGCCTTTGCGGGCTTGGCCCCGCCTTCGAGGCCAAGCGTTGCTCGGGTGCGAAAGCGGCGGACCGACTAGCTATCTCGAGACGTCTTGTTTTTTAGAACTTATAGGTCGCGCCGATCTGCGCGAAGCGACCGATGTAGGTATAGATCGATTGGTCGTAGCCGTTCAGGTCGAGCGTGCCTTCCGCGAAGATCGGATCGTACGGAGGCGTGCGATTGAAGATGTTGTCGATGCCGCCGTAGATCGTCCAATGCTTGAAGCCCGTGTACGAGACCATCAGGTTGAACTGGCTGTACGAACCGACCTTGGCCGGCGCGGGCGCCGCCAACAAGTTTTGCGCGTACGGGCCCGTGAACTGCCAGGTCAGCGCGGCATCGAACTTGTGATACGTCCAATCCAACGTCGTGTTGCCGCGCCAGCGCGGGAAGCTGCCGCCGAACGGTTGCGTGAGCGTGTAGTTGTTGCCCGCGCCGTCCACCGGAGCACGTCCCGGCGAACCGAGCTTGAACTGATTCACGTACGCCCAATCGCCCGACAGCGTGAACGTACCAAGATGCGTCGGCACTGCTTGACGGAACGTGCCCTCGAAACCGTTGGTGTCGAGATAACCCAGGTTCTGATAGGGAATGAACTTATACAGAATCGCACCCGTGTTCGGATCCGTGACGATTTGCGACGGGCGGCCTTGTCCGATCACGTTGTCGACGCGAATCTTGTACCACTCGAAGCCGATGTCGGTCGTACGCGTGGGCGATGCTTGGAAGCCGATATTCAGATTGCGAGTACGTTCGGGCGACAGATTCGGGTTGCCCATCGTAATCGACGTGTAGTTGAGCCCGGTATTCGGATCAACTTGAATCCCCATGGTTTGCGAGCGGCTGTCCTCGACAAACGTCGGCGCGCGGAAGCCGCGGTTGTACGACGTGTAGATCGTCAACGCTTGAACCGGTTGATAACGCAACGCGAAGCGCGGCGAGAACGCCCCGCCGACATCGCTGTAATGGTCGTAGCGGCCGGACTGGCTGAACGTCAAGTTGCGAATGATCGGCACGTCGATCTGATAGTAGGCCGCACCAACGTTACGCTGGCCTTGCACCGTCTGCAGATTCGGATTGAGCACCTCTCCGCTCGCGAACTCGGAGCCCGGCATCAGTTGCACGCTCTGGTGCGTGAACTGTGCGCCGAAGCCGATACCCACGTCACCTGTTGGCAGGTGGAACAGATTCGGCGTGGAGATCGTCGCATCGATCGTGTCGAGCTTCGAAATGCCGAGGTTGCCCGCGTTCTGATACAAGCCGTTGAGCCCGTTGGGCGTGGCCGACGGGTTGGCGAAGTTGAATGTGCCGTTCTGATAAATGTTGTTCAGTGCGGCGACGTTCAGTTGGTTCGTATACGTGTTCGAGACGACGCTTTGCGAGTGGCTGACCGAGGTGGCCCAATCCCAATCGCCGTACGGCAGCGTGAACGAACCCTTTACACCGGTTGAGGCGCGCCAGTAAGTGGCATCCGTCTTTTCGGCGTTCGTATTCGGGAACGAGTACGTGAGCGCCGTAGGTACCCCGAACGGATTGTACGGATTGCTGGCCGGCACCACCGTATTGAACGGGGCAAGCTGTTGCGTCTGCCGATTCCAATAGAGGGCGGGGTTCTGCGGATTGCCGACCGTATTGCCCCAGATACCGTCATTGGTCGTCGTTTGATTGCGGCTCACGAGGAAGTCCGCAAACGCCGTGGTCTTATCGTCGATCTTGAAGTCCGCGTGGAGCTTGGCGTTCAGGCGCTGTGTCTGCGGCAAAATCGACATGCCGCCCGCCGAATTGATCCCACAGAGCGTCCCCGCCATTCCGGGCGTCAACGAGTTGGTTGCGGCCGGATGAACCGAGCCACCGTACGCGCATGAACTCAACGCTTGGGCGCTGCCGTCGGGCATATTCCAGAAGGACGGCGCGAGGACCGAGAAGCCGCCGGGCTTGCCCGTCCAATCCTCATTGCGGGTCGAATCGCGATCGGCGAGCGTGAAGCCGCTCGATTGATAAACGCTTGCTGCGGCGGTGACGTTGAAACGATCGCTATTCAAATTGCCGAAGCCGGCGAGAATGCCGAACTTCGTGGTGCCATCGCCGTTACCGCCGTTGATCGCACTGCCGTAGCTGCCGTCCAGCTGCACGCCGTGGAAGTTATGCTTCGTAATGATGTTGACGACACCACCGATCGCGTCGGAGCCGTATTGCGACACGGCGCCCGTCTTGACGATTTCGATGCGCTCGATATCGTTCAGCGGCAGGGTGTTCAAGTCGAAGAAGGAATCGACCGTGTTGGAGAAGGCCGCGAACGGCGCGACGCGCTGCCCATCGACCAACACCAGCGTGTACTTTTCGCTGAGACCGCGCAGCGCCATACCGGCGGCGCCGGCTGCGAAGTTGCCGGTTTGGCCTTCGCTCCAGCTGTTAGCCGAGTTGGCCGTCGTATTGCGCAGAAAGTCCGCAACCGACGATGCGCCGCTCTGCTCGATTTGCTTGGCCGTCACCGTTTGGACTTGGTTGAAACCGACCTTGTCGGAGCTTCGAATCAGAGAGCCCGTCACTTCGAAACGCTGCAACTTCTGCACGTTGCCGGACGCATTGGTGGCTGCTTTTGTCGCCGCGCCTGCCGTCGGGGTCGCCGCAGCCGTGCCCGACGCACCGGTGCTGGCTGCCGCCGCGTTCGATGCTCCGACCGGCGCCGCGGCCGTTGAAAGCGTGCCCTGTGCCGCGCTCTGGCTTTGAGCGAAGGCCACCGACGTGCCCAGCGCCGCCGTCAATGCCACTTCAGCCCAAACGATGGTTCGTATGGCCGATCCTAAAGCCGTCAGTTTCATTTTTCCCCTTCTCTCGTCAGTAACGCCAAGTTGTTCTGCGCGAAGGCCTGGCTCACCCTCTCGCTTGCGGCGCCGCAGCACCGCCCCTGTTGACTGCCCCGTTCTCGCACTGCGTCATAAATCGTTTAACGGCCATCGCACACGATCGCCCGAAGATGAACGAGCCGATCCGCTTAGTTAGTAGTCCTAACTGAGCGAATACGTATTGCGCCTGCTTGCCGGATCTCGGTGTGCAGGCGTGCGATCTCGGCCGCAATCGGACGGCGAGATGCGCTCGGCTACCGTTCCCACATTCTGGTTAGTTAGGATTCCTAACTGACATGCGAAGGCCGGCGGCCGCAGGAAAACGAACAGCGGCTGATCAAAACAACCGTGGCGTACCGACCCACACGAGCACCGTTTCATCGCTGGCGGTGTTGGCCCATCCGTGCGGAACCGTGGATTCATAGTGCGCGCTGTCGCCAGCGTGCAATACGAAGGTCGTGCCCTCGAGGCTTAGTGTTATCTCACCGCGCAACACATACAGGAATTCTTCGCCCGCATGCGTTGTCACTTCCGACGGCGGCTGTCCCGCCGGCAGCTTGACGAGGATCGCGTCGAGCTGCCGATCGCCCTGCACATTTGTGAGCCGGGCGAAAAGGTTGGCCGAATCGGCAAAGCTAAAGAACCGCAATTCGTCTGCGCGCCGAACCGATTTCCCTTCCGTCGGCGTATCGACGAAAAACTGCACCGTTACCCCTAGCGCTCGCGCAATGCCGACCAATGACGTAATGGACGGCGTTGCTAGCCCTCGCTCTACTTGCGACAGAAACGGCTTTGAGATGCCGGCCACCGTTGCCGTTTCGTCGAGTGTGCGTTGGAGCCTTTTGCGCAGCGCTCTTATTTTGCTGCCTAGCGCAAGAGCAGCGCTTGTCTTATCTTCAGTGTGCGGAACCATAGCAGGCCAGAAACCGGTCGTCAAAAATTGTTTGATACAGCTAAATTAGGTTTACCTGATCCCAATTGTTTCCACAATGCACCGATTGGGTGCCAACGAGACGACGGCGCTTTTTCATCGGCCAGCAGGCCGTTTTGAAGAAAGGCGATGCGATCCTGTCAAAGGTGCAACCACGATTCGGCTCCTGTCGAAGTTATCTGACGCCTTTTGCAACGGGTCGACAGCCGGTTCGTGTGGCATGCACAAGCCGACAATACCGTTCTGTATAGCAACCACATCGCAACCCAAACCGAGGCATTGCAACCCGCACCATCGGTATGCATGATCCGTAGTTGGCCGCAGATAGTTAGGTGAAACTAGCAACCTACGCATTGCGTTTTAGAGTGGGTCATCTAACTTTGTTAACCACCATTATTTCATTTTCCTTTCTTGTTTCTTTCTCCTCTTAATTGATGTGAGGCGCGCCGTTAGCTAAGCGATAACTCGAGCGGCGGGTTCGAATTGTTCATCGTCACCTCGGCGCATGCAGGCACAGGCGTGATCAGGCGCGCGTCGCGCGATAGCCCGTGGGAATGGCCCTTCCTCTGACGGAGGAGGATGCTCACGAGCGCCGTACCGGCGAGGATTTGGGCTCGCTCGGATTGATCGGCCCGCAGGTAGAACCAGCGTTTTCCGGCGGGCATGACGGCCCGCGCTGTTCTGCCTCGGAGCGCGCGCCGCTATACTTGCGTCCCGCTGAACCCTTGAACATGAAAGAACACTTTGCTCCCATGAAGCAGTTGCTTGCCACGCTGTTAATCGCGCTAAGCGCGCACGCCGTTGCCGCGCCCGCATGCCCGCAATTCGCCCCGAATGGGCAATTCCCGGTTCTTGCCAACGCCAAGCTGGCGCCGAAAACGCGCCTGCTCTGCTACTCCGATTTCGCCGTGTTGCATTCCGGTTTGACGCATGGGCCGCTTTGGTCGGCCGAGCATTTGACACGCGAGCACTTAGGGGAGGCCCGCGAGCAGGTGCGCACTAACAAGTTCTTCGAAGATCCGGCGCTGCCGCCGGGAGAAGGTGCGACATTGGCCGACTACAAGCGCAGCGGTTTCGATCGCGGCCACATGAGCCCAGCCGGCGACCGCTGGAACGGCGAGGCCATGGCTCAGTCGTTTACGCTTGCGAACATCGTCCCGCAGGATCGGGACAACAATCAGCACTTGTGGGCGCATATCGAAACGGCTGTTCGCAAGATTGCCGTTCGTTACGGTGAGGCTTATGTTTTGACGGGTCCGCTCTTCGCTGGACAAACGCTGCGCACGATCGGCGCGACGCGTGTTTTGGTGCCTACGCAATTGTTCAAGGTGGTATATGTGCCTGCGGCGAAGGAAGCGTTTGCGATCGTTGTCGATAATGTGGCGACTAATCGCTACGAGATGAAGACCGTGCACGAACTCGAAGGGATGAGCGGCATGCGCCTTCCTGGGATTCCGGAAGCGCTGAAGGATCAACGAATCGGAGGACTCAAAGGTGTCTGACTTTCATGCATTTGCAAACGACGACGAAATGCTCAGTATCGAAGGCGATGCGCTGACGGTTTCCAACGGGACGACGAGCGTTTCTCTTGCGGGGTCGCTCAGGATCGGAAAGGATAAGCGGGGGTTGAAAGCGGCGCGCGCGCTGAAGCAGGCCGTGGACGCGATCGTTGCCGCCCTCGAGCGGGAGAAGGCGTTGCCGGATGTAGCGAAGGAGGAACCGCCGGAGGCTACAGGGAGCGTGGGGAATCCGTTTGTTTGAGGGGTGATGGTGCGGGGAGGCCGGCATTGTTCGGCCTCGCTCGAAGGTCGATTCTCCTCGGTACAGACCGCAAGATCGTGTGCGTATTTCGCACGCTTGCTTCGCATCCGGGCCTGAAGGCTCCGCCGCGGGTGGTGTAGATTCCGCATTGTTTTCGCCAACCACCACGGAAGGGACTTAAATGATGGACGGTGTGCCACTCCCCAACCAAGGGCAGCGCACGGATTGGACGCGGACCAACCCCGCTTCAGAGGAAGCTACGCAGCAGCCCCAGCCAACACGGCGAACCGGCCCTGGTTCGGTAATAGCGCGGCTTGGCGGAGAGCCGGCGCCCGGTGCGTCTCTGAAAGCGTCATTTCGAGCCCCCGACGATGCACCCATTCCGTACGATCAGCTCGATTCGGTGAGCCAGCGCCTCTCGGGTTTCGGCTTCTCGCAGGCTCAGATGGACGCCATGGGTACCCATGAAGTGTTGAGCAAGGTCGCGCAGGTGTGGCCAATCATTAAGCTTAGCAGCCCTATTGGCGACATCCGCGACCTTGTGACCGGGGTCGCGAAGACCGAGGGTGTTGCTGGACTGCAAGCGCTGCTTGAGATGACCCGCCAGACCAACAGCGCCAGTCTGCTGGCCCAGAAAGCTGAAGCAATCCGGGACACCCACACCGAGGGTTGAGCCGGGAGCCAACATCGTCTCTCCGGCATCCTACCCTGCACCAAAGTCGCGAAGCTGAACACGAGCACGTGGAACGTGCTCCGTGAGTGTCCGGTGTTGTCGCCCAATTCAAGGCGGAGGAGGCAGCCTTTTTACCGATTTACCGGCGATGCATTCAATTAGCCGTGACGAAAGGACTCGTCGCTCGCGTTTTACACGGGAGCCAACGTCAATTGGCGAGTATGTCGCACAGACGTGGCTGCAAAACCCAGGCGGTCGCGCCACGGCAACCGACTAACGAAAGCACCGGACGGCCGCCGCCCCCCACCTTTTATGCGAATGAAACATTCAATCGCTTGAAGATCCGCCTCGCCCATGCGATGTTTCGCAGATTCGCAGCAGTTCGCATCGACGAAGGCACAGCTCATATATGAAGACGCTAACCGACCAACTCGCGCAGTACGCGTCCTACCATCGCGATCGACGCAACATCGTCACCCACTTCGTCGGCATTCCGATGATCGTGCTCGCGTTGGCCATTTTGCTCAGCCGGCCCCAATGGCATGTAGCGGCGTTGCCGTTCGGCCTCTCGCCAGCACTGGTCCTCTTCTTGTGCGCGACGGTCTATTACATCGTGCTCGATGCGGCGCTCGGGTTTCTCATGGCATTGATCTCGGCCGTCTGTCTAATAGTCGGCGCCATGCTCGCCCAAGCATCGACGGTTGTCTGGGCGGGCAGCGGCGCCAGTCTATTCATCGTCGGCTGGGTTTTCCAATTCGTGGGACACGTCGCGTATGAACATCGCAAGCCCGCCTTCGCCGACGATCTGATCGGCCTTCTCATCGGTCCGTTATTCGTCCTAGCCGAAATCCTGTTCGGTTTCGGCTGGCGCAGCGCGCTGCGCGATTCCGTCGATCGAAAAGCCAACGCACTGCTCGAAGGCCAGCACAATCGACATCAACCGATCTGAGAAACGCCGTCGCGCATGCGCAATAGAAGCACGCTATGCACGGCCGTCACCACGACAGCCATCCAAATAGGTACATAGGTGCCGAGCTGTTGCGCCGATAAGGATTCACCCAAGAACGCCACCGAAAACAAAACGAGCAAGACGGGCTCGACATAGCCCAAAATCCCGAACAACGCCATCGGCAACATACGGCTCGCCTTCAGATAGCTGGCAAGCGCAATCGTGCTCAACACACCCAGCCCCGGCAACAGCAGCGCCCACAAAAGCGGCCGTTGCAATGCCGCTTGTGCGCCGGCGCTCATCGCGATGACGGGGACGGCCGCAGGCAGCAACAGCAGCACTTCCACGGCGAACGTCACCAGCGAGTCGCCGCCCAACTTGCGACGCAGCACGAAGTAAGGCGGATAGCCGATGGCCACCACCAGCGTCGGCCATGAAAACGCATGCGTGACCCACAATTCGTGCGCCACGCCCACGGCAGCACAGGCTACCGCCAGCCACTGCAACGGCACGAGGCGCTCGCGGTAATAGAAGCGCCCTACCAGCACCATCGTCAGCGGCAGCAGAAAATAACCCAGCGACACCTCGAGCATGCGCCCGTGCAGCGGCGCCCACATGAACAGCCAAAGCTGAGCGCCGAGCAAGCCGCTCGCGAGCAACAACATCAACCCGCGTAACGGTTCGCGCACAGCAGCGCACATAAGCTGCAGCATTTGCGCCCCGCGCCCTCGCAGCGCAACCAGCAATAACGCCCCCGGCACGGTCCATACTATCCGCCACGCGAAAATATCGAGCCCGTCGAGCGGGTGCAGCGCCCGGGTATACACCGACAAAAGCGCGAATAACGTCGTCGCCACCACCGATAGTGCGATGCCACGCCCCGTTTCCTGTCGTTTCATTTTCTTACGCAGCAGTTCAGCGCCGAACGAGCGGGTTCGTTAGCGCAGCTCGTACAGAACTCAAATTGTGGGATTTCTCAATGCTGTTCGAAACGCGCAAACCGTTTATCGACCTTGCGTTCCTCGCTGACACACTCCGTCACACGCGCTGAAGGCGGCCCGCGCCGCATCCATTCGAGCATCCGGTCGATTTGATTGGCCGTGCCCTGCAACATCGCTTCGACAGAGCCGTCGGCCACATTGGCTACCCAACCGGTGATGCCGAGCGCATGCGCTTGTCTTAGGGTCGCATGCCTAAAACCCACCCCTTGCACGACGCCGCGCACGCGCACATAGTACGTCTCGACCTTCTGGTCCAAATCCGGTCCTTCCATCACCCGCTCTCCAGCATCCATTTAACCAACGCCGCATTGTAATCGCCGTGCCGGAAAGCCTTTGAAAGCCATCGCTGCAATCAGCGCTAAAGAAAAATCGCTTGCCGGTCGTTAAATGCATTGATTGCCTATGCGCGACAGGTCAATTGGTGAGAGGAGACTCAAGGTGGCGCTACAGGATCATGGGGCGAAAATCGGCCGCACCCGCTTGCTCAAAAGCTGGTTCGACGACAACAGCACTGCCCTCCTGACCGTCGCGGTGTGCGCGATCGCGGTCGGAATCGTCGCGTTCGGCGCGGGCCAGATCTTCGCCGCACGCGAACTCGACGATGCGCACTTCGCGCGCGCGTTACAACTTCGTGACAATGTCGAGCATCTTGAAAGCATTTACGCAGATGCAGACGCTGATTTCTTGCGCTTGGTCGCCAATCCAGCCTCACGCGCGACGCCATGGCCCGTTTCGCGCATCGAGCGCGCGGAGCAAGCGCTCGACGCATTGGCGCGCAAGCGCGAATCGTCGCAAGAACGGACGGAACACGTCGAAGCGTTGCGCGCCGCTACGCACGAATGGCAGCGCAGCGTCGCCCAAGCCGTAGGCGACGTGCAACCCCAAGCGGCCGAATTGCCACGCGATGCGCTGGTGCCTGTCGAAATGAGTCGTCATCGAGTGAGCGCCGATCTGCGCCGCCTCGACGCCGAGCAAGACCAGTCCGCCGGCGTGCAGGCAAGCAAGATGGCGCGCCGCTACGCCTCCGAGCGCATTGCATTCGCGTCCGCCGCGGCAGCGGCCTTCGTCTTTCTGGTCTACGGCTTTCTCGCCAATCATCGGTTCGGCCTCGAGCGCGCCCGCGCCCGTATTTCGGCGGAGGAAGGCGAAGCGCGCTTTCGAGAATACTTCGAAGAGCATCCCTTACCGATGCTCATCTACGATGTCGAAACGCTCACCATCGCCGCAATCAACGGCGCCGCGGTGCGGCAGTACGGGTACGAGCGCGACGAACTCGCGGGCATGTCGATCGCTGCGTTGCGCCCGCATGAAGACAGCGCCGATTTCATGGAAAGCTTCATTAAGTTGGCATCGCCCGGCAACACGACGAGCGGCTCCACCCACGTGCGCACGCACGTGCGCAAGGACGGCTCGCGCTTCTCCGTTGAAGCGTCGTATCACTTCATGACCTACGCGCATCGGCGCGCGTGCTTCGTCGTGGCCATCGACGTGACCGAAAAAGAAAACGCAAAGGAAGCGTTGCGTGAATCGAAACAAATGCTCGAGGCCGTCATCGACAGCGTGCCGCAGCGCATCTTTTGGAAAGATACGCAATCGCGCTACCTCGGGTGCAATCGCGCGTTTGCGCACGATGTGGGTCTGACCGATGCCTCGCAAATCGTAGGCGCCACGGACGACGATCTGCCCTGGCGCGCCGGCGCCGAGCTTGCTCGCATACGCGACCGCCAAGTCATTCACAGCGGCGAGCCGCTGGCGAATTACGAAGAGTTTTCGCTCGGGGCGAGCGGCGAGTGGCGGTGGCTGCGTAAAACAAAGGTGCCTCTGCGCAGCGCACATGGCGAAGTCATCGGTCTCTTGGCCACCTACGAGGACATTACCGACCGCAAAGGCGTCGAGCTCGCACTGCATTTGCGCAGCCGCGCCCTCGATGCCATCGTCAATGCCGTTCTCATCACGCGCGTGACAGAAGACGGCAACTTGATCGAATACACCAACCCCGCATTCGAGCGCATTACGGGGTATTCGGTAGAGGACGTGAAAGGTCTGGATTTCCGGTTCCTGCAGGGTGAGGATCGGCAGCAGGAAGGCATCGATTCGATCCGGCGCGCCTTGGCCGAAGAGCGCGAAATCACCACGTTGCTGCGCAATTACCGGCGCGACGGCACACTGTTTTGGAATCAAATCTACATCGCGCCGGTACGTGACGAGAACGGCAACGTCACGCATCACATCAGTGTCGTCAACGACGTGACCGAGCTCGTCCAATCGCGTGACTTACTGAGTCAACAGGCCAATTTCGATTCGCTCACGTCGCTCCCGAACCGCTATCGCCTGAACGAGCGCCTCGCTCAAGCGATCGGCGATGCCCAGCGCGACGAGACGCGCGTTGCAGTCGTGTTCATGGATATCGATCACTTCAAGGATGTGAACGACAGCCTTGGCCACGGTATCGGCGATCGCCTGCTGCAGGAAATCAGCGCGCGTCTTTCCGCCTGCGTGAACGCAACGGACACCGTCGCGCGCTACGGCGGCGACGAGTTCGTCATGGTGATCTCCGAGAGCGGCGAACAAGACCGGCTCACCGACGTGCTCGCACGTGCGTCGCAAGCGTTCGCGAGGCCTGTGTGGATCGACGATACGGAGTTTTATGTCGAAACGAGCATCGGTGTCGCCTGCTTTCCCAACGACGGCGGCGATCCTGAGACGCTGTTGCGACGCGCCGATCTCGCCATGTATCGCGCCAAATCGAACGGCCGCAATTCGCTGCAACGCTTCACACCCGATCTGGGCCGACGCGCCGACGAACGTCTAGCCCTATCGCGCCGCATGCGGGCTGCGTTGGCCAACGGCGAATTGCGCCTCGAGTATCAGCCACAAGTCGATCTCCATATGAATCGCGTCACCGGCGTCGAGGCGCTGTTGAGATGGACCGACAGCGAACTCGGGCCTGTGAGTCCCGCGACCTTCATTCCGATTGCGGAAGAAAACGGCCTCATCGTTCCGATCGGCGAATGGGTGATGCAGCAAGCGTGTTTTCAAGCGCAAGTCTGGCAAGCTTCTCTGCCGGGCTTGCGCATGTCGGTCAATTTGTCGCCGCGCCAATTTGCGCGCGCCGATATTCTGCGCGTCGTGCAGCGTGCGCTCACGCGTGCTCAGCTCCCGCCGCGGCTGCTCGAGCTCGAAATCACGGAGGGCGCGCTCATGACGATCGGCGCGCTCGACGTGCTGCGCGCGTTGCGGGCGATGGACATCGATATCGCCATCGACGATTTCGGCACCGGTTATTCGAGCCTGTCCTACATCCGCAACTTCCACGCCGAGCGACTGAAGCTCGATATGTCGTTCGTCTCCGGCATCGGCCGGCATCGCGAGGATGAAGTCATCACGCGCGCGATTCTTTCGCTCGGTCGTGCGCTCGGCTTCAACGTCGTGGCCGAAGGCGTCGAGACGGAAACGCAGCTCGCGTTTCTGCGCCGGCACGGCTGCAGTGTCGTGCAGGGCTATCGCTTCGCTCGCCCGATGCCCGCCGCCGACGCGCACGCTTTCATCAAGCAGTTCAACCAAGGCACGATGACCTACGCCTGAAGCGCGGACACAACACGAAGTACAATCTCGGCGCATCGACGTAATCAATCCATACGCGCCATACCATGACCGAATCTTCCCGCGATCTCGTGCTCGTCACGGGCGCATCGGGCTTCGTCGGCTCAGCCGTCGCACGCGCGGCGCTCACGCGCGGCATGCGCGTGCGCGTGCTCGTGCGCGCGACGAGCCCACGCAAAAATCTCGAATCGCTCGACGCTGAAGTCGTCGTCGGCGATATGCGCGACGAACGCTCGATGCGGGCCGCGCTGCGCGGCGTGCGATATCTCTGTCACGTGGCTGCCGACTATCGGCTATGGGCGCCCGATCCTTCCGAGATCGAACGCGCGAACCTCGAAGGCACCGAGGCCACCATGCGAGCCGCGCTCGCCGAGGGTGTCGAGCGCATCGTCTACACGAGCAGCGTCGCAACGCTGAAAGTCACGCGCGAAGGGCGCGTAGCCGACGAAACCGCCCCCCTCACAGCGCAACAGGCGATAGGCGTCTACAAGCGCAGCAAAGTGCTGGCCGAGCGCGCGGTCGAGCGCATGATCGAACGCGACCGGCTGCCCGCCGTCATCGTCAATCCGTCTACGCCCATCGGCCCGCGCGATGTGCGCCCCACGCCGACCGGCCGCATCATCGTCGAGGCCGCGCTCGGCAAGATCCCGGCCTTCGTCGATACGGGCCTGAATCTCGTGCACGTCGACGATGTCGCCGAAGGTCATTTGCTGGCGCTCGAACGCGGCAAGATCGGCGAACGCTATATTCTGGGCGGCGAAAATTTACCCCTGCAGCAGATGCTCGCCGACATCGCCAACGAAACAGGCCGCAAACCGCCCTCGATCAGCTTGCCGCGCTGGCCGCTCTATCCGCTCGCATTCGGCGCCGAATGCGTGGCGAAGTTGACCAAACGCGAGCCGTTCGTCACGGTCGACGGCCTCAAGATGTCGAAGAACAAAATGTATTTCACGTCGGCGAAGGCCGAGCAGGAAATCGGCTACCGGGCTCGGCCCTATCTCGACGGGTTGCGCGACGCGCTGCAATGGTTTCGCGAAGCAGGCTACTTGCGCACGTGAGCGCCGCGCGTGCATTTTGTTACAACTGGACGGCGGCACGCGCGAATAGAGCGGCCACGCAGCCGGTAGAATCGCGTCTCTTTGGTTGAAGTAGCCGCCGCATGAACTTGGAAGAACAGATCGGTGCGATCGACGCGCAGGTCGATCGGCTTAGCGAACTCCTTCGGCTCGCCCAGGCAGCCGCAGAGCAGGCGGAGCATGCCACGCAGGCACAGGCGCCCGACTCGGCCCTGGCGGCCGAGCCTGCTGCGACACGCGAAGCAAAGCAATCCGCAGACGATACGCCCGCGCCAAACGACGCACGGCCGACACTGCGCGTCGCGCGTCCGGAGCATAACGCGCTGACGCTCAGCATCGGCGCGCAGTCGGTCACGCTGCATCCGGAGCAAATCGGTCAATTGATCGAGGAGCTCGCCAACGCCCGCGCCTCGATGACACCCGAGCCGCCGATGGCGCTCCCACCGGGCTGGCGTTTCGTTTCGACCAAAAATCCCGTGATGGCAATGCAGAAGCAAGGGAACGGCGACCGTCTGCTGGTCGCGCGGCATACGGGTCACGGCTGGGTGCCGTTCACGTTCTCCCCTGACGCCGCCGTCCAGCTCTACCTCATGCTGACGCAGTCCTGACGGCGCAGGCTCAATTGCCCTGCGCGGGCGCTTGCACGCGGGCCTTCCACTGGCCCCCTTTGCCGCGCCAGTACCGCACGGCGGACGCAACCGTCGCACCGACGTAAAAGAGCGCAACGAGTGGCAAGGCGGGCGCCCACCAAGGCGAGCGGCCGTAATAACGCAGCATGGGCGCATATGCGCAGCACATCGCCGCCCAAGCGAGCCACGCGGGCCAGCCGAGCGGGCCGAGCGCCATCGCCACCACTGGCGGCGCCAGATAGATCACGCCCATCCCGGCCAACGTTCCCGCGAGCAACCACGGCGAATAACGCAACTGCGTGAACGCCGTGCGCGCGATCATGTTCCAGATTTCACCAGGGCCGTCGTAGGGACGCAGCGAGTGGCTGCTCGCGGCCACGTCGAGACGAATCGCATGACGGCCTTGGCCGCGATGCTTGATGCGCGCCGCGAGGGAGCAATCGTCGATCAGGGCGGCGCGGATCGACGCCATGCCGCCCGCCTCCTCCAGCGCGGCACGCTTTACGAGCATGCACCCGCCGGCCGCGGCGGCGGTCTTGTTGCGAGGATCGTTGACCCACTTGAACGGGTAGAGCTTCGCGAAAAAGAAGACGAACGCCGGAATAAGGGCCTTTTCCCAGAACGAATCGCAACGCAGCCGCACCATCAGCGAAACGAGATCGCGCCGCTCGATCGTTGCGCGCGCAACGAGCTGCGCGACGGCGTCCGGCGGATGCGCGATGTCGGCATCGGTCAACAAAAGAAAATCGGCAGGCAGGCCGCGCGCCTCGACGGCGGCGATACCCTGCGACTGCGCCCACACCTTGCCGGACCATCCGGCGGGCAGCGGCTCGGCCGCAATCACCGTCAACCGCTCGGACACGCCCCGCGCGAGCGCCGCGGCGCGCGCGACATCGGCGGTGCCGTCGGTACTGTGATCGTCGACGACGACAACGTGGAAGGCCCCCTCGTAGGCTTGCTCGATCAGCGACATCACAGCCGCGCCGATCACGTCCGCTTCATTACGCGCCGGCACGACCGCGACCACGGCAGGCCACGCGCCGAAAGCTTCGATGGCTTCGGCGGCGACTTTCGGCGCGCAGCGCGTGCGCCAGAACCCGCCCCGCGCGAAGAGCAGGACGCACCAGATGATTAGCGACAGCACCGACAAGCCGAAGAGCGCGATGGTCATGCGCGCCCCCCCGCGGCAACGAGGGCGACGGGCCGATACCCGCGAACGGCCGGGCCCGCGACCGGATGCGGGCGCACGGCGGCGCACGGCGTGAAGCGGTATGAATAGTGAGCGGAGGGCATCCTACGGGTTCATTGAAATGAAAATGAAAGAAATTGCGCAAACGCAAACAAAACGCAATGAAATGCGTGCGGCCGGCTAGGCGCGGCCCGCTAGTTTACCGGCTTGTCGGCGCCGCTGGCGAAAGCCGCAGCACGAGGCCTGCTGGCATTCTTGCAACGCCCGCCTGCCCAGCAGGCAGCGTTCGAGGTCCGATAGCGTTAGAATGCGCGTTTGGGTTGGTTTGCCGGCTATCACGCCCGCTTTCTAATAATAGGTTTGGAATCAGGGCGATCATGCCGCTAAGTGCCGGCGGCCCGATATCCCGATTCGGTCGGAGTTCGCCATACATGCGAGTGATCCTTGCTCAACCCCGCGGCTTTTGTGCGGGCGTCGTTCGCGCTATCGAAATTGTCGATCGCGCATTGCAACGGCACGGCGCGCCCGTGTACGTGCGGCATGAAATTGTGCATAACCGGCACGTTGTCGAGAATTTGCGTAGTAAGGGCGCGCGTTTCGTCGAAGAATTGGACGAAGTGCCGCACGGGGCGGTCGCTATTTTCAGCGCACACGGCGTGGCGCAAAGCGTCGAGCACGATGCGCAGGCCCGCGGGCTCGATGTGCTCGACGCCACGTGTCCGCTCGTCACCAAAGTACACGTCCAAGGCCGCCAATATGTCGCAGCCGGGCGCACGCTGATCCTGATCGGCCATGCGGGGCATCCTGAAGTGGAAGGCACGATCGGCCAGATTCCGGGCAAGGTGCTGCTCGTGCAGAGCGAAGCCGAAGTCGCCAAACTCGACCTGCCCCAGAACACGCCGCTCGCCTATGTGACGCAGACCACCCTATCGGTCGACGATACTCGCGGCATCATCGAAGCGCTGATGCGGCGCTTTACCAATATCGTTGGTCCCGATACGCGCGATATTTGCTATGCCACGCAAAACCGGCAAGCCGCGGTGCGTGAATTGAGCGCGCAAGTCGACGTTTTGCTCGTCGTAGGTGCGACGAACAGTTCGAACTCGAACCGTCTGCGCGAGATTGGCGCCGAAACCGGTGTGCCGAGCTATCTCGTCGCCGACGGCTCCGAGCTCAAGAGCGAATGGTTCGCCCAGGCGCAGGCGGTCGGCATTACGGCTGGCGCCTCGGCGCCGGAGGAAATGGTCGAGCACGTGATCGATGCGCTACGCGCGTTGGGCCCTGTCGAAGTCTCGACGATGACGGGCCGTGAAGAGAAAGTCGAATTCAAGCTGCCGGCAAAGCTCATGGAGCCTGCCGACGCACGCCAAGTTTAAGGAGGTTGCCTTGTCGATCCCGCTTTTGCAGAAAGTCCGCGTGGGCGCTTATATCGCGCGCCAACATTTCAGCGGCAACAAACGCTATCCGCTCGCGCTGATGCTCGAGCCGCTTTTTCGCTGCAATCTCGCCTGTAACGGCTGCGGCAAGATCGATTATCCCGATCCCATTCTGAATCAACGGCTTTCCATCGACGAATGCCTCGGCGCAGTCGACGAGTGCGGCGCCCCCGTGGTCTCGATCGCTGGCGGCGAGCCGCTGCTGCACAAGGACATGCCCACCATCGTCAAGGGCATGATCGCGCGCAAGAAGTTCGTCTATCTCTGCACGAACGCGTTGCTGATGGAAAAGAAGATGGACGATTACGAGCCGAGCCCGTACTTCGTTTGGTCGGTTCACCTCGACGGCGACCAGGCAATGCACGATCATTCGGTGTCGCAAGAAGGCGTGTACGAGAAGGCCGTCGCTGCAATTCGCGAGGCGAAGCGCCGGGGCTTTCGCGTCAACATCAACTGCACGCTGTTCAACGATGCGCAACCCGAGCGCGTCGCAGCGTTCTTCGATACGCTGGGGCCGATGGGCGTGGACGGCATCACCGTCTCGCCCGGCTACGCCTACGAGCGCGCGCCGGATCAGCAGCACTTCCTGAATCGCGATAAAACCAAGCATTTGTTCCGCGAGATCTTCAAGCGCGGCAATCGCGGCAAGAACTGGTCGTTCAGCCAATCGGCGATGTTCCTCGATTTCCTCGCGGGCAACCAAACCTATCACTGCACGCCGTGGGGCAACCCGGCGCGCACGGTGTTCGGCTGGCAGCGCCCGTGCTATCTCGTCGGCGAAGGCTATGCAAAGACCTTCAAAGAGTTGATGGAAGAAACCGATTGGGACGCGTACGGCACCGGCAATTATGAAAAGTGCGCCGATTGCATGGTCCACAGCGGTTTCGAAGCGACCGCCGTCATGGATACGGTGGCGCATCCGCTGAAGGCGCTGGGTGTGAGCATGCGCGGCCCGAAGATCGAAGGCGCATTCGCCAAGGACATTCCGCTCGACAAGCAGCGCCCCGCCGAATACGTGTTCTCGCGCCACGTCGAGATCAAGCTCGAAGAAATCGGGCGCGCACCCAATACGAAAAACGCACGCACGGCGGAAGTACACTAAGCGTCGGTTCTTGGTACGCCTCGCTTGAGCGGCGCGGTCCCGATGGGCCGCGCCGCTTTGTTTTACGGCGAAGCATCAGGCGATTTTGTTCACACGAATGCCCGTTTCCAAGAACGCGGCGGTGTCGAGATGAAGATCAAGACGAAGATCTTTTTGCTGGCGATCGTTCCGTTCGTCATCGCCATTGCGGGCATCGGCATCGGTGTGCGCCTGCAGGCCGCCGCGCTCGTCAAAGCGCAACGCGAGACCGTGGAAGCGGCGTATCTCTCGAGCAAAAGGGCTGAACTCAAGCATTACGTCGACCTCGCGGTGACGGCCATCACGCCGCTTTACGAGGCGGGCGGCGACGCGAAAGACGACGAGGCGCACCAGCGCGAGGCGCTCGCCATGCTGCAGCGCATGGACTTCGGGCCGGATGGCTACTTCTTCGTCTACGACATGAAGGGCGACTCGCTGATGCACCCGCGCGAGCCCGATCTCGTCGGCCACAACTGGTGGCAGCTCAAGGATCCTCGCGGCGCATTGACGATACAGCGGCTCATCACGGCCGCGAGCGCGGGCGGGGGCTACGTGCGCTATGTTTGGCATCGTCCGTCCACTCATCGCCTCGAACCCAAGCTCGGATACGTCGTACCGTTGCCGCGCTGGGGCTGGATGCTCGGCACGGGCATTTATCTCGACGGCGTCACCGAGGCCCTCACGCGCATCGACGCAAGCGCTTCGACCAACATCACGCGCACCATGACGTGGATCGGCGTCATCGCGCTCGCCGGCTTCGGCGTCATTACGGCCTGCGCGCTGTTCTTGAACGTGTCCGAATATCGCAGCGCCGACGCCAAGCTCAAGCGCCTGGCGCAACAAGTCGTCGAATCGCAGGAGCACGAGCGCGCGCGACTTTCCCGCGAGCTGCACGACGGCATCAGTCAAATGATGGTGTCCGTCAAGCTCTTGCTCGAATCGGCGCTCGCGCGCCTCGAACACGCGAGCCACCCGCAACTGCGCGTGCCCAGTGCCGAATCGGCGCTCGGCACTGCGCTTACGCGGCTATCGCATGTCCTGCGGGAAGTGCGACGCATCTCCCACGCGCTGCGTCCCTCCATGCTCGACGACCTCGGTTTGGCCGCCGCGCTCGAGCAGTTGACGCGCGAACTTGGCGAGGAGACGGGAATCGACATGCGCGTCGAAACGGACGCCGCCTCGCGCGCCGCCGTGCTGCCCCCGGCGATCAACACGGCATTGTTCAGGATTGCTCAGGAGGCGCTGACCAACATCGTGCGGCACGCGCAGGCGGCGCATGTCACGCTAGCCTTCTGCGTTGCCGAACACGCCGTGAACCTGACGATTGCGGACGATGGATGCGGCTTCGATATCGAACGCGTGCACGCGGACGCTCGCGGCGGCATCGGCTTGCGCAATATGCGCGAGCGGCTCGATGCACTCGCCGGGACACTGACGATCGCATCGCAACCGGGTCGAACGGTCCTCGCCGCGTCGGCGCCGCTGCCGCACCCCGCACCGGCGCGGGCGGCCGATTCTTCGCAAGACACTCATCGCCTATGAACCCACTTGCCTCTTCACAACCCGCCAGCATCATCCTCGTCGACGACCATCCGCTCGTGCGGGACGGCTTGCGGCTACGGCTCGAAGGCGTGCCCGGCTTCGTCGTGGCAGGAGAAGCGGGCAACGCGCAGGAAGCGCTAACCCTGGCGCAAAGGCTTTCACCCGATCTTGCGTTGATGGACGTAGGCATGAACGGCATGAGCGGCATCGCGCTGGCCGGGGTCTTCCATGAACGCTTCCCGGCCGTGCGCGTGCTGATGCTGTCGATGCACGACAACATCGAGTACGTGATGCAGGCCGTGCGGGCCGGAGCCAGCGGCTATGTGTTGAAGGATTCGCCGGCCACCGAGATCGTTCACGCGATCGCGGCCGTGCTGCAGAACCGCACGTTCTTCAGCGCCGGAATCGCGGCGCGCATGATTCAAGCCAGCACGTTGCAAACACCGGTGGAGCGCTTGACGCCGCGCGAGAGCGAAATTCTCGATGCCCTAGCGGAAGGGCTGTCGAGCAAGCAGATCGCCGAGCGCTACGGGCTTTCGGTGCGCACGGTGGAAACGCACCGGCTGAACGTCAAACGCAAGCTCGAGATCGAAGGACAGGCCGAACTGATCAAGTTCGCCGTCGAGCGGCGCCGGCGTTGACCGGGGCCGCTCGCTCACTCGCTGCGGGCATTGTGCTCAGTGATGTACTTGATTAGGCCGTCGACGCCGCCTTTGGCCAATTGCGGCTTGAACTGGCTCTGGTAGACCTGAATGAGCCACGCGCCGGACATGTCGATATCGTAAATCTTCCATTCGTTGCCGGCTTTGCCGAGCCGATAGCCGACCTGCTGGCTGTCGCCGGGCGTCGTGACGGTGGACATGACCAACGCGTCGTTGGCAGTTGCTTGATCCTGCTTGAAGGCGAATCGCGCATCTTGGGTGCCGAGCTGCGCGAGCGAAGCCGCGTAAGTGCGCGTCATCAGGACTTTAAATTGCTTCGTCAGCTCTTGTTGCTGCGCCGGCGTGGCTTGCTTCCATGCGTCGCCCACGGCGATACGTGCGGTCCGCTCGAAGTTGGTGGCGGGCAGAAAGTGGATCTGCACGATTTGCGTGATCTTCGGCATATCGCCGCCGCGCGCGGCCGGGTCTTGCTTCATGGCGTCCACGGTGCCCACGACAGCCTGCTTGACCACATCGACGGGAGCCGATTGCGCCCAGGCGGCGGCGCTGACGAAGGCCGCGGCGAAAAATGCAAACAGATGACGTTTCATGGAATGTCGAACTCAAATGAATGGGGATCGATAGCGCCGCTCGAGCCTAGGCATGCGAACGCGGTCATCGTGCGATCCCGGCAGTATACCGGGCCTGGTGCGGCCGTCCTGGGGTTGGACGCATGCCGGGCATGGCCGGTTCCACGCCACTGTGCGTGGCGTGCGGCGGCCATGAGCCGTCCCCCGGTATACTTAGGCGTTTTGCTTCCCCGATATCCCCTGCCGGTCGATTCATGCTGACGCCTCTCATCGTTCGTCTCGTTGCTTTTTCCGTGCGCCGCCCGGTGTGGATCGTCGCGCTCGCGCTCGTCTTGGCGGCAGCGAGCGGCGTCTACATGGCGCGGCATTTCAAAATCAACACCGACGTCAGCAAGCTCATCGAAACCGATGCGCAATGGTCCGCGCTCAGCGACGCGATGGATCGCGCGTTCCCCGATCGCGATCAGACCATCCTCGCGGTCGTCGAAGCGGGCGCCCCCGAATTGGCGGACGCCGCAGCCGATGCGCTGGCCACCGGGCTCTCGAGCCCCGCGTACCGCGCACGGGTCGGCGCAGTCTCGCAGCCGGGCGGCGGGCCGCTGTTCGAGCACAACGGCATGCTGTTTTTGCCGACCGACAATGTGGCGAAGACGACGGCGCAGCTCGCGCAAGCGCGCCCGCTTATCAACACGCTGGCGCACGATCCGAGCGTCACGGGCCTTGCCACGACGTTATCGACGATGCTCGGGCTGCCGTTGCAGTCGGGCCAAGTGCAATTGCCCGCCATGGCCAACCTGCTGACGCGGGCGGCCGATACGGTGGATGCCGTCCTGGCCGGTAAAAACGCGGCTTTTTCATGGCGAGCGCTCGTCGACGCCGATGCGGCCCGTCAACCCGCCCGAGCGTTCGTCACGGTGCAACCGGTCGTCAACTACGGCGCGTTGCAAGCCGGTGCGCAGGCCACGGAGACGATTCGCACCGTGGCACGCGAGCTCGATCTGCAAAAGCGCTATGGCGCCGTCGTGCGCCTGACCGGCGCACAGCCGCTGGCCGACGAAGAATTCGCTTCGGTCGAAGACGGTGCGCTCGTCAACGGCATCGGCACGCTCCTCGTCGTCCTGGCCATTCTCTGGTTTGCCTTGCGTTCGAAGCGGATGATTCTGGCCGTGCTCGTCACGCTGGCCGTCGGTTTGCCGATCACGGCAGCGCTCGGCCTCATGATGGTCGGCTCGCTGAACATGATCTCGGTCGCGTTCATGGTGTTGTTCATCGGGCTGGGCGCCGATTTCGCCATTCAATACGGCGTGAAATACCGCGAGGAACGGCATCGCGACCCGCGGCTCGACCATGCGCTCGTCGGCGCCGCACACTCGATGGGGCTGCCGCTCACGTTGGCGGCGGCAGCCGTCGCGACCAGCTTCTTTTCGTTTTTGCCCACCGCCTACCGCGGCGTCTCGGAACTGGGCCTGATCGCGGGCGTGGGCATGATCGTCGCCTACTTCAGCACGATGACGTTGCTGCCAGCGCTACTGAAGCTGATGGCGCCTCCCGGCGAAGCGTCGCGTCCCGGCTTCGCGCGCTTGGCGCCGATCGACGATTTCTTGCAAGACCACCGCAAGCCGATCTTGCTGGGCACGCTCTTCGTCGTGCTCGGCGCGACGCCGTTGCTGCTGCATCTGCGGTTCGACTTCAATCCGCTGCATTTGAAAGATCCGACGACCGAATCGATGGCGACGCTGCTGTCGCTGAAAAATTCGCCCGAAGCTTCGATCAACGATGTGGCCGTGCTCGCGCCCTCGCTTGCTGCGGCCGATTCGACGGCTCGCCGCGTCGGCGCGCTGCCCGAAGTGGGGCGCGTCACCACGCTCACGACCTTCATCCCGCCCGACCAGCCGCAAAAGATCTCCCTAATCGAGCCCGCGGCGCAAGCCCTGCTGCCTGCACTGACGCAACCGCCCGCGCCCCCGGCGGCCGACGCGCAGCGTGTCGCCGCGCTAAAACGCGCATCGAATCAGCTTACGTATGCAGCCGACGACCACCCCGGCCCTGGCGCGAACGAAGCGCGGCGGCTCTCGGCATCGCTCGCCAAGCTCGCGGCCGCGGACGCTGCGGTGCGCGACCGGGCCGAGGCCGCCTTCTCGGCCCCGCTGCGGCTTGCCCTGCGGCAACTCACGATGTTGCTGCAACCGTCGGTCATTACGCGCGAGAGCCTGCCGCCTGCGCTAGTGCGCGATTGGGTGGCCCCCGACGGCCGTGCGCTCGTGCAAATTTCACCGCGCGTGCCGACTGGCATCGACTCGAACGACGATGCGACGCTGCGCCGGTTCGCTCATGCCGTGAAGCAGGCTGAGCCGAATGCGGTGGGCGGACCGATCTCGATCCTGCATTCGGCCGATACGATCATCACGGCGTTCTTACAAGCGGCGGCCTTGGCAGTGCTTTCGATCACGCTGCTGCTATGGATCACGCTGGGCCGATTCGGCGATGTCTTGCGCACGATGATTCCGCTGCTCGTCTCCGCGCTGGTCACGCTCGAGCTCTGCGTCGCGTTCGACATGCCGCTGAACTTCGCGAACATCATTGCGTTGCCGCTGATGCTCGGGGTGGGTGTCGCCTTCAAGGTCTACTTCGTCATGGCATGGCGGGCCGGCCAGACGAGCCTGCTCGCGTCGAGCCTCACGCATGCGGTATTGTTCAGTGCCGCCACGACGGCCACGGCCTTCGGCAGCTTATGGCTATCGCACCATCCCGGCACGGCCAGCATGGGCCGCCTGCTGGCGCTTGCGCTTACTTGCACACTCATTGGCGCGGTCGTGTTCCAGCCCGTGCTCATGGGCAAACCACGCGCCGCCCGCGCCCAAAAGAATAGATTAGAAGGAATTGATGGATAACCTACGAACCTTGGCCGCGGCGGTGCTCGCCGCGGCCCTTTTGGGCGGCTGCGCGAGCCCGGATCGGCGCACCGCGGGCGATCCTTTGGAGCCCATGAATCGTGCGATCTTCAAGGTCAACGACACGATCGATCGCACCGTGGCCGTACCGATCGCCAAGGGCTATCAGAAGATCACCCCGCACCCGCTGCGCACGGCCATCAGCAACTTCTTCTCGAACTTGGGCGATCTGAACAACGTCGCAAATGAATTGCTGCAGTTGAAGATCACCGATGCCACGCAAGACTTGATTCGCTTCGCGATGAACACGACCTTCGGCATCGGCGGGCTGATCGATTTCGCCACGCCGGCCCGCTTGCCGAAGCATCATCAAGACTTCGGCCTGACGCTCGGTCACTGGGGCATACCGTCCGGCCCTTACCTCGTGCTGCCGATTTTTGGACCGAGTTCGTTCCGTGATGGCGTGGGGCTTGCCGTCGACACGCGCTTCAGCCCGCTGATTTACGCGCCTACCGATTCGCGCAGGCCGCTGTACGCCTTGCAATTTGTCAGCGCCCGGTCCGACATGCTCGGCGCGACGAATATCCTCGAACAGGCCGCGCTCGATAAGTATTCGTTCGTGCGCGACGCGTACACGCAGCAACGTCGCGCCGCAGTGGGCGCGGATTCGTCGAAGCCACCGGCGCTGCCCAATTACGGTGACGAAGACGAAAGCAGCACGGGCGCGGCCGCGCCCGATGCGGCAAGCGCGGCGGCGGCCGAGGGCGCATCGGCGCCTGCCGCACCTGCTCCGGCTGCTCCGGCTTCTCCGGCTGCGCCTGCTTCGAATGCCTCCGCGGCGGTGCCGGCTTCTCCAGCGTCGGCTGCGCCCTCGCCCGCATCGGCGCCGGCGGCGGCATCCGGTGTACCCCCGTTCAATACGCCCGCGGGTGCGCCCCCGTCGAACGGCACGAACCTGCCGCAATGAACCGTAGGCACGCCTAAATCATGTTTCCTACCGCTCAGGGCATGCTGAGTTCCACCTTGCATGCGATGGACCCTTATGCCCTCGCGGGTATCGTCGCCGCCCTGCTCGTGGGTGGAATGGTCAAGGGCATCGTCAGCATTGGCGTACCGCTCGTGGCGATGCCGATCTTGAGTCAAATGATGCCGGTCAAGCAGGCGGTGCTGCTGCTGTCGATGCCCGTCATTCTCGGCAACATCCCACAAGCATTGGAAGGCGGAGAAACGCTGGCCACCGCGCGGCGCATCATCGCGCCGCTCGTGGGAACGGTGCTCGGCAACATCGTCGGCGTGTCGATCCTGATCTCGCTCGAACCGCATCACGCACAGGCTGCAGCCGGTGCGTTGCTGGCATTGGCGGCACTCTTGCTGCTGGCCTCGCCGCGCTTCACGCTTGCGCCGGGCTGGGTCACGCCGATCGGCTTCGCGCTGGGTTTCGGCGCAGCGCTGATGGAAAGCATCGCGTCGATCCCTGGGCCCCTGCTCGCCATCTACCTCATTTCCTCCGGCGCCCGCGGCAAAGCGTTCACGAAGCAAATGGCCATAATTCTCGTCGTTTCGATCGTGACGCTGCTGCTCGCCTTCAAGAGCGGCGCCCACGCGTCGAGCACGGACTTGCTCATATCGGCCGCGGCCAGCGTCCCCGTCATCGCCGGCATGCTGATCGCGCGTCCGCTGCGCGACAAACTGCCGCCGCACGCCTTTCGGATCATCGTTTTGCTGTTCGTGCTCGGCGCCGCCGGCCAAATGATTCGCAAAGCCATGGGCGCATAGCCCTTCCTCGAAGGTCAAGATCGAACGCCGACAATTAGGTTTGAGATATACAGTTCGTTCTGTATGGAAAATATTCCCGATTTAGAGAATATACCCCAAGACGTTCTGCATTTTTTTCTGACACCAATGCGAAACAATCACGACATCGCCCGATAAATCTCATTGCCCGAGTCATTCGCTCGTTTTGAACGCAATCACTATCGATTTCGACATCTAGGTCTATTAAAATCACCGCCTCCCTGGCGCTGTCGATAGCGCAGCCCTTGCTCTAAAGGAATGGCGGAATGACGTCCAATACGCTTGTCGATGCGCTCTATTACGGCGCAGCCCAGCGCAATCGCCTTCTCAAGCTGGATACGCCGCTTGGCGCGGATTGGCTCGTGCCGCTTCAAGCAAAAGGCAGTGCGCAGCTTGGGCGCGATTACGAATTCATAGTCGATGCCGCCTCGATTCGCGGCAGCGAAATCAAACTTGACGCGCTAATCGGGCAGCCGGTCACGCTTTGGCTGCAGCAAACCGACGGCGCCTATCTGCCCCACCACGGCTATGTTCATGCGTTCAGCCGATTGGGAACGGATGGGTCGCTTACTTACTATCAATTGCGATTTTCCTCGTGGTTGCATTTTCTGCGGCTGCGGCGCGACATGCGCGATTGGCAAGAGCAAACGGGCGAACAGATCATCGCCGATGTTTTCGACCAGCATCCGCAAGCGCAAGGGGCCTATCGTTTCGATTTGCGGCAGCCGATGCCGCAGTATTCGAATCGCGTGCAATGGGAATACGACTGGAATTTCGTCCATCGCAGTCTCGAGGAAGCGGGCGTGTTCGGCCGCTTCGAACAAGCGCGCGACGGCAAATCGCACACGCTCGTGTTGATGGACGACGCGTTTTTGCTGCCTGAACTCGTGCCCAAGACGGTCGAGTTTCGCCGCACCGGCTTGCGCGAAGAAGTGGAAGGCCTCACGCAATGGAAGGAACAGCAGGCGATCCAAAGCGCGACGCTCAAGACGCGCACGTTCGATTACAAGCGTCCCGACTTGCCGAAGGAAGTCACGAGCGCGATCAACGCCCGTGAAGACATTCCCGCGCAGGGCGAGGTGTACGACTACACGGGCGCCTACACCTGGGGGCCGCGCGATCGCGGCGAGCACCAGGCAGCCGTTCGTACGCAAGCGTGGCAATCGCAAGCGAAGCGCTATCACGGCATCGGCAGCTTGCGCTCGGCCAGCCCCGGCTATTGGTTCACGTTGACGGGCCATCCTGTCCACGATCGCGATGCACAGCAAGATCGAGAGTTCGCCATCATCGGCACCACGTGGATCATCCGCAACAATCTGCCCGGCATGGACGGCGTCGCGGATTTCCCCGAGAGCTTGCGCGCCGAGATCAATCATGCCGCCGCCGCGAGCATCGGCGGCGTCGCGGTTAGACATCCCGATGGCAGTGAAGGCTTTTTTCAAGTCGAGATCGAAGCGCAACGCCGGCGCTCACCGTTTCGCAGCGCACTCGAACATCGCAAACCCGTCATGCAATTGCAGACCGGGATCATCGCGGGGCCGAACGACGAAGAGATCTATACCGACGCATTGAATCGAGTGAAGGTCTGGTTTCCTTGGAATCGTCGCAACGAAGGCGATGAAGGCGCATCGGTTTGGGTACGCGCCGCGTTTCCCGATGCCGGCAGTGATCGAGGCGGCCACTACCCGCTGCGAAAGGGCGAAGAAGTCATCGTCGGATTCATGGAAGGCGATTGCGACCGCCCCGTGATCCTGAGCCGCATGCATGGGGGCGCAACCCCGCCGACGTGGCACACGCACGGCTTGCTATCGGGGTATCGATCGAAGGAATACGCGGGCAGCGGCTTCAATCAGCTCGTGATGGACGATGCCACCGGGCAAAATCGGATCCATCTCTATTCGACCAGCGCTGATTCGCATTTGCACTTGGGCTATCTGGTCGATCACACGAACAATACACGCGGCGCGTACCTCGGCAGCGGCTTCGATCTGAAGTCGAATGCTTACGGCGCGATCCGGGCGGGACAGGGGCTTTACGTATCGACGTATGCCAAAGGCGCGGGCAGCCAGCCGCTCGACGTCGGTGAATCGCAAAGCCAGTTGATCAACGCCGAGAGCGTCGTCGAAGCGTTATCGCAAGCGAGCGAGCAACATCAAGCCGAAAGTCTCAAGGACGGCTACGAGGCCATGCGCGCGTACACGGACGCCACCCGTAAGAGCGTGCCGGGCGCCGTCTCGGGCAGTGGCCGCACGGCGGGCGGCGGGTCGGGCAATGCGAACGGGTTCGAGCAACCGGTGCTGCTGTTCGGCAGCCCGGCGGGGATCGGTCTGTCGACGCAGCAGTCGGTTCATGTGTCGGCGACGGATCACGTGAACTTCGCAACCGGCCAGAGCATGCACCTTGCGGCCGGAAAGTCGTTGCTGGCGAGCGTCGGCGAAAAGCTGAGCCTGTTCGTGCAGAATGCCGGAATGAAACTGTTCGCGGCGAAGGGAAAGATCGAAGTCCAAGCGCAATCGGACAACGTCGAACTCACCGCGCAGAAAAGCGTGAAGATCGTCTCGTCCACCGACGCGATCGAGATCGCGGCGGACCAGGGGATCGTGCTCACGAGCGGCGGCGCCTACATCAAGATTGCGGGCGGCAACATCGAGATTCACGGGCCCGGCACCGTCGATGTGAAAGGCGCGCAGCGGCTATTCAACGGCCCTGCCAGCATGGGCTACCCGCTGCCTTCGGCGCGGCCCGATGCGCCCGGTCAGCTCGAACTCGTGCATAAGTACGCGAACGAAGCGGCGGTGAAAGGCGGCGCGTTTTCGGTGTTCGATTCGAGCGGCGCGCTGCTGAACAAGGGTGCGCTCGATGCGAGCGGAAAGACGATCGTGAGCGGGCTGCCGTCCGGCGTCGTGCAAGTCAAATTCGGCGACGATCCCCGCAAACAAGATCAAACGGCGAGCAAGTTCAAGATGCCGCAGTGGCCTACAGCGGACGGAGCAAATAGCGAACAGAGCGTCGCAACCGCTGACGCGGGAGGCTCGCTCGGGGGATTGATGCCGTCGATGGCAAACGGGTTGGGCAACGGATTCGCTGGTTCGTCGGCAATTTCCTCCGAAGGCGCTGCTTCGGGGATGGGCGCAGCGATGAAGCAAGGCATGAGCTTCGCCGAACAAGCCATCGCCAAGGTGCTGCCGTCAAGCGCGCAAGGCGCCCTTTCGCAGGCCAACCAACTCGGCACCGCGGCGCCCACGATTAGTCACTTGTTGCAAGGCGGCCTCGGCGGGCTTTCGATGCCGAAATTCGGCTGATCGTCGATTCGTTAGTGATCCTTAATAATTTCAAAGAAGCATAACGACGCCATGGCCGACGCGACCGTCTTGCAACCTAAGCCGACCGACATCTTCGTCTCCCCGCTCAGTAATCTGCATCGCGAAGATGTCGATTCGGCCATCAACGAGCTGGACACATGGCTGCGCAAGATCAGCCATAACTTCATCACGGTCGAGCGCTTAAAAACCGTCGCGCAAAACGTCCCCATCTTGGCGAACATCTTCGCCGCGGTCGACGTCATCTCGGACATCCGCGCGATGATCGAGCACGGCGTTAAGCCGATCGACACTTTCGATTGGCTCAATCTGGGCATGGATCTGATCGGCATCGTGCCGATTCCGCTGGGCATGGCCGAGTTGCGCATGGGCGCGCGCCCGATGCTCAAGCTCATCCGCCAGAGCGTGGCAGGCAGCGGCAAGGCGGCGCTCGAGGGCGGCGCGCAGGTGCTGGGCACGGCGATCGTCGAAACATTGGTGGCGGGCCTGAATGCGCGCTACGCCGGCGAAATCGAATCGTTCCTGAAGTTGGTGAAGGAGAAGCTGGCCGAGATGCTCGAGCACTGCGCCACGCTCGTGGGCGATCTAATGACCGCGCTGGCCGATCTATTCGCGCAGGCCGCGGGCGAGAAGCAATTCAGCATCGCGGGCAACGTGCGCGCCGCCGAGCATCACGCGAGCGAAGTGAGCGCGGGCTTTGCCGCCTACGACGCCAAGCAAGCGCTGCACGGCATCGGGGGCCTCTTGGTCGATTGGGTCAAGATGGAGGGCAAGAGCACGCTGAACGCGGCCACGCAAACGGCCAAGTTCATCGATCCGAACTACGGACACGATCTGAAGGTACTGTCCGACGGTTTGCGCACGCGCATTCCGCAAGTGAAGCAGCGCGTGCTGAGCTTGAACGGCAACGACATCGGGCAAATCGGCTGGCTGATCCAGCTTGGCGAGCAAGCGGTCGCAAGGTGGCGCAAGACCAAGCCGCAGCACCATGTCGTGGGCATTCCCAGTTCGGGCAAAACGCGCGTGGTGGAGCAGCGCAGCGAAGGCGCGCTCGAATCGATCGAGCGTACGGCGCCGGCCAAGCACCCGGGCGTGGAGCCGTGCAAGCTGCATTGCCCGGTGGCCTCGCCCGCGCAGGCCACGGGCAAGTCGGTCGGCTTTGCCCTGGGCGATGAAACGATCGAGCACGTGGACTTCTCGATCGCGGGGCCCATGCCCATCGTGTGGCAGCGCACGTATCGATCGTTCTTCGACGCCAACGATGAAGACGGGCCGCTGGGCGCACGCTGGATCACCCCGTATACGACGCGTTTCGACATTCACGAATCCAAGCTCGTCTATCACGATGCGGCGGGGCGCAGCGTCGATTACCCGCTGCTCGAGCCGGGGAAGGCTTTCGATAACCTTGCGGCCGATCTGACGCTGACGCGGCTGGACGAGCACACGCTCGCATTGAACCGCGGCCCCGAGTGGCTCGAATTGTTCGAGAAAGCGGGAGAGCGCTTTCGCCTGCGGCTCATTCGCGACCGCAAGGGCAACCAGATCGGGCTGGACTACGACGAGAAGGGGCGGCTCTTTCGGCTCATGCTGCCGGCCACGCAGGTGGCGTTCCAATACGACGAGCGCTCGCGCATCGTCGAGGCGGGGCAATACGATGCCGACGGCAACTTGACCGCCAAGCTCGCTCGCTACACGTACGACGCCGAGAACGACCTCATCGCCGCCACCGATCGTTACGGCAACAAGTGGCAGTACCAGTACAAGCGTCACTTGGTGACGCGCTATACCGATCGCACCGGGCGCGGCACGAACCTGCAGTGGGACGGCACCGATCCGAAAGCCAAATGCGTGCGCGAGTGGCTCGATGACGGCAGCGACGAGATTCGCCTCGCGTGGCACCCGAACTTCCGGCGCGTGGAGGTCACGGACGCGCTGGGCAGCGTCACGCAGCACTACTACGACATCAAGGGCTACACCTTCCGCATCGTTCACCCGGACGGCAGCGAAGAGTGGATGTATCGCGACAAGCACGACAACTTGACGCAATACGTGCACCGCGACGGCGGCGTGGAGCAGATGACCTACGACGCGCGCGGCAACTTGATCCGCCACCATCGGGTGGACGGCAGCGTCGTGGAGATGGCGTACGACAAGAAAGAGCAGATGATTGCGCTGACCGACCCGCACGGGAACGTCTGGCGTCAGGCGTACGACGACAAAGGGAATCTGGTCGCGCAGCTCGATCCGCTGGGGCACAAGACCGAATACGGCTACAACGAGCAAGGGCTCGTGACGCAGGTCAAGGACGCCAAGGGCGGCGTGAAGCTGCTCAGCTACGACGGCGCGGGGCAACTGACGCGCTACACCGATTGCTCGGGCAAAACGAGCAAGTGGAAATACGATGCCCATGGCCGGCTGACCGAGACGACGGACGCGGCGGGCAACACGACGAAGTACACGTACGGCGAGAACGGGCAACTGGCGCAGGTTCAATCGCCTGCGGGCATCGAGCAGATCCACTACGACGCCGAGGGGCGGCTGCGGGGCCATACCGATCCGTTGGGCCGCAACACGCGTTACCAGTACGACGGCGCGGGGCGGATTGCGGCGCGCGTGGATGCGCTCGATCAGGCGATCGCGTACCGCTACGACCGGCTGGGGCGGCTCACTGTGCTCACCGATGCCAATCAAGCGACGTACAACTTCCGCTACGACCCGGTGGGCCGGCTGCTCGAGGAAGTGGCGTTCGACGGCAAGAGCACACGTTATACGTACGATCAAGCCAGTGGGCGGCTCGCCTCGATCGAGGAGGCGGGGCAAACGACGCAGGTCGAATACGACCGAGGCGGGCGGCTATCGAAGCGCAGCTCGGGGGCAAGCGCAGAGAGCGAAGAGCGGTTCGCGTACGACCAGAGCGGACGGCTCATCGATGCGCAAAACCGGTACAGCCAGATCCAGCGGTTCTTCGATCCGGTGGGCCATCTGGTGCGCGAGCACCATGCGTACAAGGTGTTCGACGAGGCGCGCAGCTACGTTTGGCATCACCAGTACGACGAGTTGGGCAATCGCATCAAGACGATTCGCCCCGATGGGCATGCCATCGATTGGCTCACGTACGGGTCGGGGCATGTTCACGGGATGCTGCTCGATGGCGAGGAGCGGATCCAGTTCGAACGCGACGAGCTGCACCGCGAGATCCGGCGCACGCTGGGCAATCAGTTGGGACTGAAGACCGTTTATGACCCGGCGGGCCGGGTGATTCAAACGGCGCTGCAGCGCGAGAAGGCGCCGATGCCGATCGTCGATCGGCGCTACCGCTATGACGCGGCGGGGCAACTGACGCAGATCGAGGACAGCAACCGCGGGTATATCGATTACCGGTACGACCCGGTGGGTAGATTGATCGAAGCGGCCAGTCCCTGGAGCCGGGAGCGGTTCGCATTCGATCCGGCGAGCAACATCGTGGATGTGGTGGGCGATGCGGGAACGAAGGGCAGTTCGCATATGACGCCTGCGGTGTACAAGCCGCGAGAGGAGAGCACGCTGCCGCGGGAGGTGCCCAAGATCCTCGGCAATTTGCTCAAGCAGTATGCGGGGATGCACTTCGAGTACGACGAGCGGGGCAATTTGATTGCCAAGCGCACGCCCAAGGGCGAGCAGCGGTACGAGTGGGATGCGTTCAATCGCTTGATGACGGCGATGGTGAAGGAAGGCGATCGGCGCGTGGCGGCGAGCTACTTCTACGATGCGCTGGGCAGGCGCATTGCCAAGAGCGTGAACGGGGAGAGAACGCTGTTCGGATGGGACGGCGATACGCTTGCCTACGAGAGCAACGAGCAAGGCAGCACGCATTACGTGTACGAGGCGGGCTCGTTCGTGCCGCTGGCGCAGTTCGTGTCGCAGGCGCCGGTGCGGGGGATCGATACGCCCGTATGGAAGTCGACGGATCGTTATCTGCCGGAGGAAGACCCGCTGCAGCGTGTGGCGCAACCGGCGGCGCAGGCGCATGTGTTCTATTACCAGTGCGATCACATCGGCACGCCGTATATGATGACGGACGAAGCGGGCGATGTGGTGTGGGAGGCGACGTATAAGGCGTGGGGGGAGACGCAGGAGGTTATCGCGCGGGTGTCGAAGGCGGTGGGCGTGGCGCCGGGGAATTCGATTCGGTTTCAGGGGCAGCA
>SCRN01000012.1 GCA_004322045.1 Paraburkholderia sp. | reverse complement strand
TCGTCATCAATGCGCAGAACTGCGTGCATTGCAAGACATGCGATATCAAGGACCCGACGCAGAACATCGTCTGGGTTACGCCCGAAGGCGGTGGCGGGCCGAACTACGCGAACATGTGAGCGACGAGGGGCTTCTGCCTGGTTGTGGAATCCATCCAGTGATTGCTTCGCCAATGCCGACGACGACAACGCCGACGTATCTCGTCGGAATCGTCCGATGCCGCCTTCCAAATTCCTACAGCAAGATAATCTGGGGCCGATAGCGCATCGCGCGGCTCGCATCCATGATTGCATCTCATCGAAGGATGAGATTCCGTAGAGCGACTGGCGCTCGAAGCGGAACGCGACTTCGGTAAATCTAGGGGCCGATCATGGTGGCGTGTCACAGACCCAGGTTGCGACAGGGCGTCAAGAGTGCTGCCCGGTATTGGCGGCGCACGCTGAGCGTCGCCATCCGGCGCGGCAGCGGCGCTTTCATGATGCTCAGCCCGATGAGCGCTGAGCAGCGTGTGGCGGCATTGCTTCTCGATCTTTCAGATCGGTGGCAAGCGCGCGGATATTGCGTTTCCGAATTTGTGCTGAAGGTGACGGGCAGCGAGATCGGCAGCCATCTAGGACTCGAACCGGAAACGGTCAACCGCGTGCTGCAGGGCATGCATAAGCGGGGGATCATCGATGCATACGCGAGCGAAATTCACATCCTGGATTTGCCGAGCCTGATCTTGCTTTAATGTGCTCGACAATAGTTGCAAGCGCGCTACTCCCACACTACGACTACGCGCCGTACGCTGATTGAACGACCCGGGCGCCGCGCCGGCACTCAACCATTACGCCGGCTGATCCCGCGCACGACAAGCCCGCTCGCCCCGACGAGGCACGCCGCGAGTATCGCGACCGAGCGCGCCGGCCCGACCACGAACTGCGTCGTCAGCACGCCGCGCATCAAGTCGATGCCGTACGCGGCCGGATCATAGGCGGCAGCGTATCGGATCCACACCGGCGCGAGATCGAGCGGATAGAGCGGGCCCGATAGAAAGAACATTGGCAGCAGCAGCGCATTCGACACGACCGGAAACACGATCACGGACCGGAACGGCAGTGCGAGCGCAAGTCCCAACGCGGAGAAGGCGAGCGCAGCGAACGCCATCGCGGCAAGCAAAAGCACGAGGCGCGGCGCCGTCAGGCCAATGCCGATCATCGGCGAGAAGGGCAACAGCAATAGGCTTTGCACCCATGCCACCACCGCGCCCGCGCATATCTTGCCGGCCGCGATCTCGATACGGCCGGCGGGGGACACCAGCAACGCATTGAGTAGCCCCGTTTGCCGATCATGCACGATGCCGATTGCAGCCGAGGTCGCGGTAAACATCAGTGAAAGCCCGACGATGCCCGGGAAGATATACGCCTGATAACCGGTGACCTCGGCGTAGGTGCCGCTCCTGAGCGCCGCACCAAGCACGAATAGGTAAAGCAGCGGCTGCGTGAGTCCGAACACGATGCGCAGCGGCGAGGCCCAAAACCGTTTCAGGTCGAAGCAGACGACGGCCAGCACGGTGCTCATTGCGCAGCCTTGGCGGCGAGGCGAGCGGGCGGCGTCTCTTGGCGCGGCGTTCCGGTCCAATGTGCTATGACGCCCATCAAATCCGGCGTGACGATATCGGCGCCAAGCACTTCAAACGGTATCCGCTGCAGTAACGTCGGCAGCGAGGCTTGCGGGTCCGTGCATGAAACAACCGCGGCATCCGCTTCGGCTTTCACGGCATAACCGCGCGCCGCGAGCCAGCGGCACGCCACACCGACGTCCGTCACATGCAACCTAATTGCGCTCGATATAGGCCCGCAAAGCGAGCGCCATGGGCCGTCCGCACGCACCGCGCCATGATCCAGCACGACCACGCGGTGTGCCTCGCGTGCCTCTTCGGCTTGGTGGGTCGTATGCAGGACGGCATGACCATCGGCGACGAGCGTTCTGATTTCCGACCAGAACGCGTGACGGGCGCAGACGTCGAGCCCGAGCGCCGCCTCGTCGAGCAATAGAACCGGCGGCCGGGAGACGAGCGCGCGCGCCAGTTCGACCCGGCGGCGCTGGCCGCCGGACAAGGATTGAACGGGCGTGCCGGCGAGCGCATCGAGCGCGAGCACGCCCAATAGTTCGTCTACCCGCCGCCGCGCCGTCCTGCCCCTTAACCCCTGCAGTTGCGCGATGAACAGCAGATTATCCAGCGCGCTCAAACGCATTTCCAGGGCGGACTCTTGAAACACGACGCCGATGCGCGCACGCGCCTGGGCAGGGTACGCGACCGCGTCGACGCCATCGATGTAGATTTGTCCGCCGTGCGGCACGGCCAGCGTGGCGAGCAATGAGAGCAGCGTCGTTTTGCCTGCGCCGTTGAGCCCGACGAGCGCGACCAACTCGGCGCGTTCGATCTTCAGCTCGACATTGCGCACGATGTCGCGCCCGTCACGGCGGAAGCTGACGTCGCAGATATCGATGACGGGGTGATGTGCCATGACGGGACCGGGCCTCCTGCCGCTCACTCGAGCCGCTCGGGGCGCAGCGATGCATTCGTGAAATGCACGCGAGCGGCCATCGAACTCGACACCCAAACGTGCCCGCTCGTGTCGACCAGCAACAATGCGTCGACACCGACCTTGCGCGCCAACGACATCGCCGTTGCCGGGCCTGCGACAAACGGCGCCTTGCTTGCGCCATCGGATAGCGCGCCTGCGTGCGGGCCGGGCTTGACGAGAACCGTGACCGATTCGCTTTGCGTAGCGGGAAAGCCGTTGCGCGGATCGATGATGTGGCTGTAACGGACGCCCTCGTACTTGAAGAAACGCGCGTAGTCGCCGCTCGTGCCGATTGCCTCGCCGTCGCGCAAGGCCAGCGTGGCAAGCGTCCCCGGCCCGCGGGGATCTTGAATGCCCACCTGCCACGGCGCGCCCCCCTTCGTGCCTAACGCGAGCAGATTGCCGCCCACGTCGATCAACGCGTTTTGGACGCCGCGCTGCCTCAAAATCGCCGCGGCTTCATCCAGCGACCACCCCTTCGCATATCCTCCCAGGTCGATCGCAACCGCACGATTAGTGCTCGTTACGATGCCCGAAGGCGAAATGTCGAGCTGCGCGATGCGGGGACGGAGCGCCGCCTCGCGCTGCACGGCATCTTGCGACGGCGGCTTAACGCCGAACTGATCCGCCTGGAAACCCCACAGTCGAATAAGCCGGCCGAGACCGGGCTCGAACAGGCCCTCGGTGTCGATCGACAGCTGCCGGGCTCCGCGCAGAATCGGCGCGAGCTCCGGCGACGCCTGAAACGGCATGCCCGCCGCAATGCTGCGATTGAGCTGCGTGACCTCCGACGGCTGCCAGGCATGCAGTTCGCGGTGCATCGCCTGAAAATGCGAGAAGACGGCGTCCGCATCCTGCTGCGCCTCCCGAAGCGGCACGCCATACAACACCAACTGCACGCGCGTGCCGAACACGTACGTGCCTTGGACGTAAACCTCTGGTGTTCGCAGGGTCTGCCATAACCCGGCTCCGATGGCGATGATCAGCGCCACCGAGGTCAAGACGATCTTTCGGGAAATAGCCAATTTTCTGACACTCTAAAGGCATTGATGTCGTGCGGTCGAATGACGCATATCCGCACGAGCGACTCGATGATTATTCTATTTTCGACTATCGAGTCGATTGATCCATATCAAATCGACCGGCGACGAGCGGCTCGTACCGCTTGAAGCCGCGCTCCGCCTGCGTCCGAACGCCGCGTTCGCCCTAAAAACATGCATCCCAGGTATGCCTATTGAGATAGATCAACCTCTCGATTTGCACGGCCATCACACTACGAGCGAGCAAACGTGTGTCGAATTCGAGGGGTAAATCGACGCGACGTTTTCATGCGACGACATAACGAAGAATTGAGTAGTGGGTTTGTGGGGCGATCGATCCTGGAAAGTGCTTGGGCTCGATCTTTTCGAAGTATGGCGGTTGTCTCGTAGCCTGGCTGCGCGCGTTCTCCCGACGGGGTGTGTTCGGCCGGTTGTGCGGCGTTGATGAGTTTTTGATCAGTGAGAATGTAATGACTTCTTCAAAAGAAAATTCTGAAGGGAAGGTGGTGGTGCCACAGGACACGGGGCGTCGCAGGTTCCTCGCTTCCTCGGCGATTGCGGGTCTCGCTGGAGCAGGGCTCTCGCTCGGGTTGGCCGGCTGCAACAAGAAGGGCAGCGGTGCGGCCGCTGCCGCCTCCGACGCAGCCAGCGCCGCGAGCGGGGCGAGCAGTTCGAGCGCCATCAACTGGGACAAGTACGAGGTGCATCCGGGCAAGCTCGACACCTACTACGTGTTCTCGAGCGGCGGCCATTCGGGCGATCTGCGCGTGCATGGTCTGCCCTCGGGCCGTGAGATCCGGCGTGTTCCCGTGTTCAACGTCGACTGCATGTCCGGCTGGGGCATCACGAACGAGTCGCGCAAGATCATCGGCACGCGACCCAACGGTCAGTTGAATTACATCAACGGCGATACGCACCACGTGCATCTGTCGTACACCGATGGCATCTACGACGGCAAGCACCTCTTCGTCAACGACAAGATCAACGCGCGTATTGCACGCGTGCGCTTGGACACGATGGAGTGCGACGCGATTACGTCGTTGCCGAACGTGCAGGGCTTTCACGGCATCTTCCCGGATAAGCGCGACCCGATCGACGAGAAGATCAACTATACGACCCGCGTATTCTGTGGCGCGGAATTCCATATTCCCGTGCCGAACGACGGCCGCGATTTGGACGATCCGAAGAAGTACTTCTGCCTCTTCACCTGCGTCGACGCTCAGACGATGCAGCCGCGTTGGCAAGTGAAGATCGATGGCAACCTCGATCTGGTCGCTACCTCGTACGACGGCAAGCTGGCTTGCTCGAACCAGTACAACACGGAAGGTGGCGTCCATTACGAAGAGATGATGTCGGCCGAGCGCGACGCCTGCGTGTTCTTCAACGTGGCGCGCATCGAACAAGCCGTCAAGAATGGCAAGTTCTTTCATCTGGGCACCTCGACGGTGCCTGTCGTCGACGGCACGCATGCAGCGAACGCCGATCCGAAGACGGCGCTCACATGCTACGTGCCCGTGCCGAAGAACCCGCACGGCGTGAATGTCTCGCCGGACGGCAAGTATTACGCCTGCTCCGGCAAGCTCTCGCCGACGGCCACCCTGATTTCGCACGAACTGGTGCTCAAGTGGTTCGACGGCGGCTTCAAGGATCCGCGCGATGCGGTCGTGGCCGAGCCCGAAATCGGCTTGGGGCCGCTGCATACCGGTTTTGACGGCAGGGGCTTCATCTACACGACGCTGTTCCTCGATAGCCAGATCGTGAAGTGGGACCAAGAGGCCGCGATCCGAGCGTACAAGGGCGACAAGAACGCGAAGGTGGTGGTCGACCGCATCGACGTTCACTACCAACCGGGGCACGGCTTCACCTCGATGGGCGAGACGAGGGTGCCCGACGGTCAGTACTTCATCTCCGACAACAAGTTCTCGAAGGACCGGTACCTGCCAGTCGGCCCGCTGCACCCGGATAGCTCGCAATTGATCGACATCAGCGGCGAGAAGATGCAGCTTGTGGGCGACCACCCGCTGTATCCGGAGCCACATGACTCGATCGTAGTCCGGCGCGACATCATCAAGACGCGGCAGATCTACGACCTGAACGAATTCCCGCTCGCCACGAAGAGCCCGAAGGACAACCGGGTCGAACGCAACGGCAAGAAGGTCACGATTCATCTGACCTCGCAGGCGCCGACGTTCGGTTTGCGCGAATGGACGGTGAAGAAGGGCGACGAAGTCACGATCATTTTGACGAACCTCGATAAGGTCGAAGATTTGACGCACGGCTTTGCGATCCCGTTCTACAACATCAGCTTCGTCGTGCACCCGCAACAGACGCAGTCGGTCACGTTCATCGCGGACAAGCCGGGCGTGTTCTGGTGTTACTGCTTGAACTTCTGCCACGCATTGCACCTTGAAATGCGTTCGCGGATGTTGGTCCAAGCGTAAGTCTGACGGCAACGTGTTTGCCTAGGTGCGAGGCGGATGAAGGGAGATGACGATGTCGGCTTTTCCTTTCCCCATCCGCCTCGCACGCCGATCAAGCAACTCTCACTGTTTGCAGTTCAGCATGTCGAAGTACCGTCTCGCTGCCATTCTCGTTGCCACGCTGTCGATGCGCGCCGTCGCCGCAGCCACGCTTGCCGTTCACTCGGGCGAGCGCATCGGCGCAGCGATCGAGGCGGCGCGGCCGGGCGATACGGTCGCCGTGTATAGCGGGCACTACGACGAGAACCTGCGAATCGAAAAAGCGCTCACGCTCGTCGGCATCGGCAAGCCGATGATCGACGGGCGCAATCGCGGCGATGTCATTCGCGTCGCCGCGCAAGGCGTGCGCATCAGCGGCATCGCGGTCGTGAACAGCGGCGCCGACTTGACGGCGCAAAACGCCGGCATCTACGTGCAGCCAGGCTCGGACGGCGCACAGATCGACCATTGCGAACTGGTCTACAACCTGTTCGGCCTCTGGATCGAAAAATCGAACAATGTGCGAGTGCGCGACAACGTGATCGTCGGCAAGCGCGATTTCATCTCGCCCAATCGCGGCAACGGCATCGAGTTGTACAACACGAAGGGCGCCCAGATCGTAGGCAACCAGATCAGCTATTCGCGCGACGGCATCTACGTAGACGTGTCGTACCACGCGCTCTTCAAAGGCAACACGATTCATAACGTGCGCTACGGCACGCACTACATGAACTCCTACTACAACGTGTGGGACGGCAACGAGGTCTTTCACAACCGCGGCGGCCTCGCGATCATGGAATCGCGCAATCAAATCGTGAAGAACAACCGGGTGTGGGGCAACAGCGATCACGGGATCATGCTGCGCACGCTTCAGGACTCGGTCATCGAGAACAATGTCGTTGCGGGCAACCAGCGCGGCTTCTTCGTGTACGACGCCGAATACAACACGATTCGCGGCAACCTCGTCGTCGGCAACAAAGTGGGCGTCCATCTTTGGGGAGGTTCCGTGGATAACACCGTGACCGGAAACGACTTCGTTCAGAACCGCGAGCAGATCCGCTACGTCGCCGCGAAAGACGTGGCGTGGACCGGCAACTATTGGAGCAACTATTACGGCTGGGATAAGCGAGGCCGGGGCGTGGGCGACATTCCCTACACGGCCAGCGATCTCGTGGACCGTCTGACGTGGCGCGTTCCCGCGGTGAAGATCTTGATGAACAGTCCCGCGGTGCAGTCGCTGCGCCTCATCGCTCAACAATTTCCGCTCATGACCGTGCCGAGCGTCGTCGACGCCGCGCCGCTCATGCGGCCCTCGCACGCCGCGTGGTCGAAGTGGATGGAGAAGCACCCATGATCGAATTGAAAGGCGTCGCCAAATCGTTTGGCTCGCTGCGTGCGGTCGACGGTATCGACCTGAACGTTCACCGAGGCGAACTGTTCGGTTTGATCGGCCGCAACGGCGCAGGCAAGAGCACTTTGTTTCAACTCATGCTCGGCTTGATCGCAGCCGATGCCGGGCAAGTGAGCATCAACGGCGAGCGCGCGGGCGGCCCCCGCTTTCGGGCCGTGAAGCGCCGGCTCGGCTACTTGCCCGAAAACGTCGTGCTTTACGACAACCTCACGGGAATCGAAACCCTGCGTTTCTTCGCACGCCTCAAAGGCGTGGACACGGCCGAATGTGCGCCGTTGCTCGAGCAGGTCGGATTGACTCATGCGGCCGCGCGCAAAGTACGCGAATACTCGAAAGGGATGAAGCAACGGCTCGGTTTCGCGCAAGCGCTGCTCGGCGACCCGCCGCTGCTGTTTCTCGACGAACCGACAAACGGTCTCGATCCCGAAGGCATCCGGGCGTTCTACCAGACGCTGCGGGCGCGCCAAGACGGCGGCACGACGATCGTCATCACCTCGCACATCCTGGCCGAAATCCAACAACGCGTCGACCGCCTCGCGATTTTGCACAGCGGACGCATTCGCGCCGTGGGTAGCGTGCAGACGCTGCGCGCGCAAACCGACTTGCCCTTGTGGTTCGAAGTGCTGACACATTCGGCCGATACGGACCCGATCGCGGCGGCGCTGCGCCGCGCGCCGTTCGACAAGGTGACGACGAACGATCGCCGCGTGGCATTTCAGTGCCCGCGCCACGCGAAGATGGCGGCGATCGCCGCGCTCGCCCCGTTGACCGACCGGATCGCGGATTTACAAATTCAGGAGCCGTCGCTCGAAGACGTGTTTCTCGGTTGGATGGGAGCGAGCGCATGAATCCGTTGAGCTGTGTGCATATGGCGCAAATCCGAGCGATCGCGGGCAAGGAGTTTCGCGACCGCATCCGCAATCGTTGGGTGCTAGCCGTGTCGATCGTGTTTGCGGCGTTCGCGCTTGCGACGGCGTATTTCGGTGCTGCGGCGCAAGGATCGGTAGGTTTCCAAGGCATCGAGCCGATGATCGCAAGCCTCGTCAGCTTGACCATCTATCTGCTGCCGTTGATCGCGCTGATCCTGGGCTTCGACGCGCTGGTAGGCGAGCGCGAGCGCGGCACGCTCAATCTGTTGCTGGCCTATCCGATCAGCCGCGCCGAATTGTTGATCGGTAAGTACTTGGGGCTAGCCGGCGCGTTGACCTGCGCCACGCTGGCGGGCTTCGGCCTAGCGGGGGTTGCGATCGTCGCGCGCGCGCCGTCTGCCGACTGGTACCAGTACGCGGGTTTCGTCGTGAGCGCGGTATTGCTGGGATGGGTGTTCCTGAGCCTTGCCGTTTCCGCGTCGGCTTTTTGCGCGAGCCGTACCTCGGCTAGCGGCATTGCGATCGCCTTGTGGTTCTTCTTCGTGCTCGTCTATGACTTGTTGCTGCTCGGCGCGTTGGTCGTCACGGGCGGCGCTGTGCTCGGGCCGCTGTTCCCCTTGCTCTTGATGCTCAATCCCGCGGACATCTTCCGGATCTTGAACATCTTCGGGCCTGGCGATTTGCACACGATGTTCGGTCTCGTCAGCGTGTTTCCCGCCGCGCTCGCGCAGCCTGTTTTTCTCGGCCTGGTGATGCTCGCGTGGATCGCGGCGCCGCTCGGTCTTGCCGCTTGGAGATTCAATCGATGAACTGCCGCCGCTTAACGACCGCCGCCGCGGTGCTTGTGCTGATACTCGCTGCCGGGTGCGAGAGCCAATCGAGCGCGTTGCCGCCGCCGCATGAGATCGACGATACGACCGTCAGCGTGCTCGACGGCATGAGCTTGAAGGACTACCCGGGCCCGAAGGCCCAGATCGAATACGCCGACGGGCAGACCGACTTCTTTTGCGACACGTTGGGGCTCTTCTCCGTGTATTTGCGCCCGGAGCAAGACCGCAAGGTCGGCGCGATGTATGTGCAGGACATGGGGGCGGCGGATTGGCAGCACCCCGTTGGGCATTGGATCGACGCCAAGCGCGCGACGTATGTGGTGGGTGCGAAGAAGCTCGGCGCAATGGGACAAACGTTCGCGTCGTTCGCAAGTGAAGCAGACGCGCAACGGTTTGCGAAATCCGAAGGCGGCAAGCTGTATCGATTCGATCAGATCACGATCGATATGGCGACCGTCGATGGCGGCGTGGTCAAAGATCAAAACATGTAAGGGGATACAGGTGACGGCTTTCTATCAAAACGTGCCGTCCGAGGCGGCGAAGCAAATCGACTCGATAAGCCTCGTGATATACGAGTTGCGCGAAGACCGCAAGCTCATTCTGGGCCGATACGACGTGACCGACGAAGCGGGCCTTCTGGCGCGGATTGCCGCAGGCGAGATCGACGAGCATCCGGCTTATGAGGACTATCTGGGTGCGAAGACGCTTGCGCAAACGCGTGAAGCGCTTCGCGAGCAACTGCGCGAAGTTTTGGCGACGGGGGTGTGACGATGCTTCAGATTGAACTCATAGAGAAAATCGAGTCCACTTATGGTGCCGCGGATTTGACGTCCGTCACGCTATGCCGCGATGCGCTCGAAGTGCGTCTCTCGAACGGGGTCGAACTGACGCTGCGCATTGCCGGGCCCAGCGAATACTCATTGGGCTGGCGCTGGGGCGAAGCCGTCATGGGCGTCGACACCGCGCCGCTGCATGACACCCTTGGCACGTATCCGAATCATCTTCATACGCCCGACGGCCGCACCGTCGACGATCCCGTCAGCGAACCCGGCGCGGATCCGTGGCGCAATGTGCGCGCGTTGATCGATCGGTTGCTTGTCGAGCCCTTGCTGGGCTACGAATCCGCATCTCCATGCGTAACTGTCGGTGCGTCGCTCGATGCATCGCTCAATTTGTAATGAAGGAAGAATGATGAAAGCTAGGAACTTGTTGTTTGCCGGGATCGGACTTGCGCTCACGCTCGGCTTGTCGGCCTGCGACAAAGGCGATGTCGCTTCGGAGAAGACCAGCGCGACGCAAACGTCGACTGCACCCGTGGCTTCGGTTGCGGTGGAAGGGGCAGGGGCAGGGGTAGATGTGGTCAAGGTGGCCGCGACAGCGCCCGCTGGTGGCGGCGCGCCCAATCCCGCGGGCGAGAAAGTATTCAAGACTGTCTGCTTCATGTGCCATCAGACGGGTGCGGCCGGCGCACCGATGTTTGGCAACAAGGCTGATTGGGCGCCGCGCATCGCGCAGGGCAAGGCCACGCTGTACAAGCATGCGCTCGGCGGTTTCACGGGCAACAACGGCACGATGCCCCCGCGCGGCGGCAATCCGAGCTTGAAGGACGACGAAGTGAAAGCAGCGGTCGACTTCATGGTGGCGAAGGTGCAATGACGGCGGCACGGTAGGGTTGATCACGTTCGGATAAGGGCAGGGGCGGCGCGAGCCTCGATTGAAGTGTTCGTTGCATCGTCCTGGCCCGGATTCGATGTTTCTCGCGCGCGACTCGCGCCCAAGCCGCCGGCTTCGCAGGCGGCCGTTATAGAAGCGACGAAAATGAAAGTGTGGATTCGGACTTTGCTATTGGTGCTGCTGCTCACGGCGGCGCGCTCGGGCTTTGCTTCGATCTATGAGCAGGAATTGCCCGACGCGTTGTTTACTCAGCCCGAGATGTGCAAGTGGACCGATTGCGCGGGGGTGTTGCCCGGTGCGAACGCATTCTCGGCGCGCAAGGGCAACCCGCCCTACGTCGAGGCCTACGCGGACGATGGTCATGCTCGCGTGCTCAAAGGGTATGTGTTTCTATCGACCGATATCGTCGACATCCAAGGCTATTCGGGCAAACCGATCGTCACCCTGATCGGGATGGATACGAAAGGCACGATCACGGGTGTGAGAGTGCTCAAGCATAGCGAGCCGATTTTGCTGGTCGGTATCCCCGAGAGCAAACTGCTCGGTTTTCTGCGCCAATATGTCGGCCGGTTTGCGGGCGCGCGTTTCGAGATCGGGCACAGCGATGCGGGCAGTGCCAGCCTCGACGCCATTTCGGGTGCGACTGTCACCGCAATTGCAGAAAATCAACTGATTTCCCGCTGCGCGATCGCCGTTGCGAGTCAAGTCGGCATCGTGAAGCAAACGTTGTTGCCGCAGGCGAAGTTGTTGCCGTCGAACAACCACGCGACGTGGGCGGCGCTCGTCGACATGGGCGCCGTGCAACATCTGGCGATCCATGCGTCCGACGTGGGCGAGCCTGACGACGGCAGCCCCTACCTCGATCTTTATTACGGGTACTTGAATGCACCCGGAATCGGTAAGAGCGTGCTCGGCGATTACGACTACGAGCAACTGATGAGCCGGCTCAAGCCGGGCGAGCATGCGATCTTCGTCGTCGCGAACGGCAGTGAATCGTTCAAGGGATCGGGCTTCGTGCGTGGCGGCATCTACGACCGCATACAGGTACGGCAAGGCATCAACGCCTTCACGTTCAAAGACTCCGATTACCTCAACCTCTATTCGTTGCAAGCGGCTGGCGCGCCTTCGTTCAACGAGACCGGCATCTTCATCGTCCGCAGCACGCAATTTAGCGCCGCTTATCCGTGGAAGTTCGTCTTTCTGGGCCATAAGGTCGACAAAGAAACCGGTGCGAAGAGTTTCTCGGCATTCAATTCGCCTTATTGGGTGCCGGCGCGTTTCCTAGAAGGCGGCCGTCCACATGTGGAAGAGGAAAAACCGGCTTGGCGCAACGCATGGGATGCCAAGCGGATCCAGATCGGCTTGTTCGTGGCGTGGGCCGCCGCCGTCATCTTCTTCTTCGTCAGCCGCGATCGTTGGGTGCGCAAAGCCAAGCGCGCCGACAAGCGCTGGGTCTCGTGGCCGAAGACGGCGAGCTGGCTGATCGCGATCGGCTTCGCGGGGTGGGCCGAGATGGCGCAGCCTTCGATCACGCAAGTGCTCACGTTCATTCATTCGCTGTTCGGCGACTGGAATACCGGGCTGTTCCTCTCCGATCCGCTCATCTTCGTGTTCTGGATCGTCATTGCGGTGACGGTGATCGTGTGGGGACGCGGGCTCTTCTGTGGCTGGATGTGCCCGTTCGGGTCGATGTCTGAGCTGCTCTACAAGCTCGCGCGCATGACCGGCCTGAAGAAGCTGCAGCGCAAGCTGCCGATGCGTTGGCATAATCGGCTGCGCAAGCTCAAGTACGTGGTGTTCGCGGTCTTGCTCGCCGTATCGTTCTTCTCCATGCCGTGGGCGGAAAAGCTTGCCGAAGTGGAGCCGTTCAAGACCACGTTCCTCGTCGGCGTCTTGCACCGCTCCTGGCCGTTCGTGCTGTTCTGGACGGTGGTGGTGGGCGCGTCGATTTTCATCGAGCGGCCGTTCTGCAAGTATCTGTGCCCGCTTGGCGCGAGCCTTGCGTTGCCGGGGCGCTTCCGGCTATTCAAGCTGCGCCGCAAGCCCGAATGCACGAGCTGCCACGCGTGCGCGGCCGGGTGCGGCTCGCAGGCCATCGACGACGCGGGCCGGATCGATCAAATGGAATGCATGCTGTGCCTCGACTGCATGGTCTTGTATTACGACGAGCACACGTGTCCGCCGCTGTCGAAGGAAAGGAAGCGGCGCGAAAAGGCGGGGCTTAAGCTCACGCCCGTCGGGAAGGACGGACATTACATTCCGATCGTTCCGATCAAGGTCGAGCAGCAGCCGAGCCCTCCGATCAAGGTCGAGCATCAGCCGAGCGTCGATACGGAGACATCGGTGTGATTTTCTCTCGCTAGGGACGAAGGGGCGGCGGCGACTTGCACAGCCCCCCTCGCCTCTTTTCACTCAACTGCGCGCGTTGCCGCGCAGTTTCTGCTGCGAAATCGGTGTTTCCCCGCACCGTTTGCAGAATTTTATTTCCCCCGCTCACTCCTACACTGTGCTCACCCCGCGCCGGCGGGGCCGAGTCCGGAGCAGGGCGCGCGCTAGCTGGCGTAAGATCGCTTTCTTCCCAACCCAGCGACATTGATCATGTTCGAACACGTTGACGCGTACCCCGGCGACCCCATCCTGACGTTGAACGAGAACTTCCAGAAAGACCCGCGCCAGGACAAGATCAACCTCAGCATCGGCATCTACTTCGACGACGACGGCCGTCTACCGGTCATGGAGGCCGTGCGCGAAGCCGAAACGGCGTTGTTGTCCGACCTCGGGCCGAAGCCCTACCTGCCGATGTCGGGCTTTGCGCCCTACCGCGACGCGGTGCAGTCGCTCGTGTTCGGCGAACAATGCGCCGCTCGCGCAGACAAGCGCATCGCAACGGTGCAAACGCTGGGCGGCTCGGGTGCGTTGAAGATTGGCGCCGATTTCTTGAAGCGTTATTTTCCCCAAGCGCAGGTTTGGGTGAGCGATCCGAGCTGGGAAAACCATCGGTTCATCTTCGAGCGCGCGGGGTTCACGGTCAACACTTACCCTTACTACGACGATGCGACCGGGGGCCTGAAGTTCGATGCGATGCTGGCCGCGATCGATGCGTTGGCCCCACGCAGTGTCGTGGTGCTGCATGCCTGCTGCCATAACCCGACCGGCGTCGACCTGAGCGACGCGCAATGGGAACAGTTAATCGCGGTGTTGCATCAGCGCGAGTTGCTGCCGTTCGTCGACATCGCTTATCAAGGGTTCGGCAGCAATCTCGACGACGACGCATTCGCCGTGCGCGAACTCGCGCGGCGCGGCGTGCCGATGCTGGTGGCGAACTCATTCTCGAAGAACTTCTCGCTCTATGGTGAGCGCTGCGGCGCGCTCAGCGTGTTGTGCCAAGACGCGGGGGAAGCCGATCGCGTACTGGGCCAATTGACGAGCGCGGTGCGCTCGAACTACAGCAATCCGCCCACGCATGGCGCAAAAATCGTCACGAAGGTGTTGACGACGCCTGCGTTGAACGAAAAGTGGCGCAACGAGTTGACCGCCATGTGCCGGCGGATTGCCGATATGCGCGGGGCGATCCACGAACTTTTGAGCCGGCACATCGAGGGAGAAACGCTTTCTCGCTATATCAAGCAGCGCGGCATGTTCACCTACACGGGGTTGAGCGCCGAGCAGGTCGATCGTCTGCGCGAGCAATACGGCGTCTATGTCCTGCGTTCGGGCCGTATGTGCGTGGCCGGTTTGAACGAGCGCAACGTCGGCGCGGTCGCTGAGGCGATCGCAAAGGTGATCGCGAACGCCGCTTGATGTCGATCGCTTCGCGCCGCGCACGCCATGTGCCGCGGCGCAGCCGTCTATTTCGAACCGATACGCCTTGCCGCACCGCGCCTCACGCGGCGGCCGATTGCGCCGTCGCGCTCAGTGCGCGTAGCGCCGCGCCGTCGTGTCGAAACAAATGCGCGTGCCGTACCGGAAAGCCGATCTCGATCCGCTGGCCGTCGGCCACGGCCGATTCGCCCGAGCCCTTGACCTGAATCGCTCGACCATCGGCAAGCGCCACATGCAGGAGCGTCTCGCCGCCCAGATGCTCGACGACGATGACCTCGCCCGCTAGACGTGCGTCGGCATTCGCCACGCCGTGCTCCGACAAGTGCTCGGGGCGAACCCCGAGCGTCAGCGTCTCGCCCGCTTGCACGCCGGCGGCCTCGCAAGGCACGGCGAGCGCCGCGCCGCCCGGTAGGGTGATCGTCACACCAGTGCAATCGACCGCGACGACGTCGACATCGACGAAGTTCATCTTCGGCGATCCGATGAAGCCGGCCACGAATCGATTGCGCGGTTGCCGATAGAGTTCGAGCGGCGAGCCGATTTGCTCGACCGCGCCGTGATTGAGCACGACGATGCGATCTGCCATCGTCATCGCTTCGGTTTGATCGTGCGTGACGTAAATCATCGTCGCATTCAACTGCTTGTGCAGCTTGATGAGTTCGAGCCGCATCTGCACCCGCAGCGCTGCATCGAGGTTCGACAACGGTTCGTCGAACAGAAAGACCTTGGGCTCGCGCACGATCGCCCGGCCGATCGCGACCCGTTGCCTTTGCCCGCCCGACAACGCGCGCGGCCGGCGCTCGAGCAACTGGCCGATCTGCAGGATCTGCGCCGCCTCGCTCACGCGGCGGTCGATCTCGCTTTGCGGCAGCTTCAGCATGCGCAGACCGAACGCGATGTTTTCATAGACGGACATATGCGGATAAAGCGCATACGACTGGAACACCATGGCGACGCCGCGCTCGGACGGCTCGACCTCGGTGACATCCTCGCCGCCGATCAAAACACGCCCGGAGTCGACACGCTCGAGGCCGGCAATGGTGCGTAGCAGCGTGGATTTCCCGCAGCCCGACGGGCCGACGAACACGAGGAACTCGTGATCGGCCACTTCGATGTCAACGCCTTTGAGCACCTCGGCGCCGGCGAATGTCTTGCGGATTTGCTGCAGCTGAACTGCGCTCATTTCGCGTCTCCTACGAACGTCGCATTTCGAACGATGCGGCACGGTCATCGTGCAATGCCGCAAGGACTCCTAATCAATTTCTTCTTGACAAGCATCGTCGGGCAAAATATACATTTGAAAAAATGAAATTACAAGTGAAACGCGCCCCCCCGGATGGCCGCCGGTTGCGCCCGCAGTTGCCGAAGTTGCATCAGGCAGTACCGGCAGTACCGAATGCCCGCAGGCGTCGAGTGAATCGATACCTGTCGTCGAATCGATAACAACCCGCTTTGCACCGGACCGGGCGCGTCCTGTCAACCGTATCGCGCCGGTCCACAAGGAGACAATCGATGAACAAACGGTTCTTGCAGCGCAAGCTGGGGATGGCCTCGCTGGCAGCCACCTCGTTTCTGTTGGCGGCGCATGCGTCGGCGTGGACGTTGAAAGAAGCGGCCGCACCGTACTCGGGTACCACCTTGCATGCGATTTTCCTCGATCGCCCCGGCTACACGGCCGCGGAGAAACTGATCCCGCAGTTCGAGAAGGAGACGGGCATCACGATCAAATGGGACGTCGTTCCCTACGAGAGCACGCGGCAAAAGGAGGTGCTCAACTTCGTGAGCGGCGGCGCGCAAGACATCGTGCTCGTCGACGTGGTATGGATAGGCGAATTCGCGAGCAACAAATGGCTCGTGCCGATCAAGAAGTTCACCGATGACCCGAGGCTCGCCGATCCGAACCTGAACCTGAAGGGCTTCTTCCCGATTCTGCTCGATTCGTTCGGCACGTGGGATAAGGTCACTTACGGCTTGCCGTTCGACAACTACTCGGGCCTCATGTTCTACAACAAGTGCATGCTCAAGCAAGCGGGGTTCAGCGAGCCGCCTAAGACCTGGGACGATCTACTGAACGTCTATGGGCCGAAGCTGACGGATGCCGCCAAGAACCAGTACGCGTTCGCTTTGCAGTCGCGGCGCGGCGAAACGCAATCGGCCGACAGCTTCATGCGCATGCTATGGCCCAACGGCGGCTCGCTGCTCGATGCCAAGTTCAAGTCGAACTTGATGTCGCCGCAATCGCAAGCGGGCCTCGACTATCGGCAGAAGCTGATGAAGTACATGCCGCCCGGCATCGTCGATTTCGACCACGCCGAAGCCGTCAACGCCCTGGCTCAGGGCCAGGTGGCGATGATCACGGAATGGTCGGCGTTCTATCCGACGTTGACCGACCCGGCCAAGTCCAAGCTCGGCGATTGCCTGGGTATTGCGACCGAACCGCGCGGCCCCGCGGGGCTCAAGCCCGCGCTCGGCGGCTTCTCGCTGGCGGTGAACGCCAAGACGAGCGCGAAGAAGCAAGCGGCGGCGTGGCTCTTCATCCAATGGATCACCTCGGAGCAGATGGCCAAGCCCTACCTCGAAGCGGGTGGGGTGCCGGCGCGCACGGCCGTTTATCAGGATGCTGCCGTGCAGCAGAAGTATCCGTTCGTGAAGCCCATGGTCGAGTCCTGGCAAGGCGGCGTGCCCGACTACCGCCCGCGCTTCCCCGAATGGCCGGCGATTTCCGAAATCCTCGGCGAATGGGGCACCAAGATGATGCTGGGCAATGTCTCGGTGAAGGACGGCGCGCAGACGATCGGTTCGAAGATGGAAGCGATCCTGAAGAAAGCGGGCTATTACGACGGCAAGAAGCCGCTGCTCAAGTAGAGGCTGCGTATGCCGCGGTCGCCCCATGCGAGTCGGAGGATCGAGATGCTCAACGGTACCGTGCAGGGTACGAACTCGGCCGCGGCCGCGCGCAAGCGCGCGCGGCTGCGCCTATGGCCGCGTTCGCCCGCGTTTTGGTTCTTGTTTCCGGCGGTGTTCGCGCTGGCCGTGATCGGGATCTATCCGCTGTTGGTCGCGTTGTACAACTCGGTGCATCAGTATCGCCTTGCCGATCTCGAGGCCGGCACGCCGTTCGTCGGCCTCGACAACTACGTCGCAACTTTCGCCGACGCGACGTTTTGGCAAGCGCTCGGCCGCACGATGCTGTTTCTGTGCTTGACGCTGCCGCTCGAGATTGGGTTGGGGCTGTTCGCGGCATTGATGCTGCATCGATCGGGACTCGCGTGGATGCGCGCGGCGGCGCGCGTGAGTCTCGTCATTCCGATGGCGACTACATACGCGGTAGTGGGGCTGATCGGCCGCTTGATCTTCAACCGGCAATTCGGCGTCGCCAACTATCTGCTGAGTTTCTTCGGCGTCCCGCCGCAAGATTGGCTCGGCGATCCGACGCTCGCGTATGTCTCGGTGATGATCATGGACGTATGGCAATGGACGCCGTTTTGCGCGCTGATCCTTCTGGCGGGCTTGACGATGGTGCCGAAGGAGGCGGAAGAAGCGGCACGGCTAGAAACGCGAAAGCGCTTGACGATTCTTTGGCACATCGAGCGGCCCTACCTGTTGCCGGGCCTGACCGCCATCCTCATCCTGCGCTCGGCGGACATGCTCAAGATGTTCGACGCCGTCTATACGATGACGCGCGGCGGGCCCGGTGCGGCTACGGAATTCATCAGCGTCTACATCGAACGCATCGGCTTTCGCTTGTTCGATCAGGGGTTGGCCTCCGCCCAAGCCATGCTGCTGCTGGTGTTGACGATCGTGCTGTCGCGCCTTTACATCCGCTATATCTATCGGGAGCTCGCGTGAGTCTATCTTTCTTAGGGCTGCTGACTATCGGCGCGGCGCCCCGCGCGCATCGGGCGCGCGCCGGGCGCAGGCGCGCCACGATTTGGCATGGTCTCGCGCTGCTCGTGATCTTCTTGTCATCGGTCTTCCCGTTCTACTGGATGGTGATGACGAGTCTGAAAAAGCAAGCCGACGCGCTCGCCTATCCGCCGGTTTGGCGCTTCACGCCCACGCTCGAGCATTACACCGACGCGCTGTTCACGCACGACGTCGCCGGCAGCCTCATCAATTCGTTGATCGTCGCGAGCAGCACGACCGTGCTCGCGATATTGCTGGGCGCGCCGGCGGCCTATGCGCTTGCGCGCTACGAATTTCGCGGCAAGCGCGACCTATGGTTCTGGTTTATTTCGAATCGAATGGTCAGTCCGGTCGTGCTGGCCGTGCCGTTCTTCCTGATCGCCACGAAGCTCGATCTGATCGATACGCACATCGTGTTGATCCTGCTGTACCTGACGTTTTCATTGCCGATCGTGGTTTGGATCTGCACCGATCAATTCCGCAACGTGCCGATCGAGCTCGATGAAGCGGCGCGGCTCGACGGTGCGTCGCCATGGCGTGTGTTTTGGAAGATCAACCTGCCGTTGGCGATGCCGGGCATCGTGGTGTCGGCCATTTTCGCGTTCATCTTCTCGTGGAACGACTTGCTGTATGCGCTCGTGCTCACGCGCGATAACGCCGCCACCTCGCCGGTCGCCGCCACCAACTACATGAGCGGGTACGAATTGCCTTGGGGAGAAATCATGGCGACGGGCACGCTGATCGTGCTGCCGATGGTGATCTTCGCGTTGCTGGTATCGGGGCGTCTCGTGCAGGGCCTCACGATGGGCGCTGTCAAATGACGCATTTGCTATAACTGTCGGTTTTCCACTCGTCGATACCTTCCTTTCATCATGGGCAAGACCCCCCAATCTGCGCCAGGCGTCGAACCGGACGAAGGCGTCGCTCACGAAGAAGAACTGCAGACGCGCGTCGCCTGGCATTACTACGTCGGCAACATGACGCAGCAGGAAATCGCGCAATTGCTCGGCACGAATCGCGTGCGCGTCAATCGCTTGCTGGCGGCGAGCCGCGAGTCGGGACTCGTGCGCATCACGATCAACAGCCGCATTGCGCCATGCGTCGCGCTCGAGGAGCAACTCGTCGACCGGTTCGGCCTGCGGGCGGCCGTCGTCGTCCCGACGGGCGCCACGTACGAAGCGACAATGGCTGCGCTGGGTATCGGCACGGCCAATTACTTGGTGCAGCACATCGCGGCCGGACATACCATCGGTCTCGGCTGGGGCCGGACGATTCGCGCGGTGCTGCGTGCACTGCCGCAGCGGTCCTACGGCCCGCTCTCGGCCGTGTCGCTGCAAGGCGGCCTCGCACATTGCCCGAGCATCAACACGTTCGATATCGTGTCCGACTTCGCCGATCTTTGCCATGCGGACGGCTATCTTTTCCCTGCGCCTATTTACGTCAGCAGCCAGAAGGTGCGCGATGTCATCTTGCAGGAAGACGCCGTGCGCGAAACCTACGAGCTGGCGCGCGGCTCCGATCTCGCGTTAGTCACGGCCGGCGATCTCACCGAATCGCTCGTCATCACCTACGGCGTCAAGGATCCCGAGGATTTACGCACGCTGCGCAAAGCGGGCGCCGTCGGGGACGTGCTCGGCCATTTCGTCGATGAGCACGGCAAGCTCATCAACCATCCGCTGAACCGGCGCACCGTGGCCATGGCGCTCGACGATTTGCGGGGCATCAAGCACGTGATCCTGGCCAGCGGCGGCGCCAAGAAGTTTTTCGTCACGCGCGCGACGTTGCGCGGCGGATATGTGTCGACGCTCGTTACCGACGAAGATACCGCGCGGCGTCTGTGCGAGGAACCATAAGGAGTCCCAATAGTGAATGCGACGGATAGCGCCGAAAGCGGCGACGCGTTTTCCGGAAAGCGCGTCCTCGTCACGGGAGCCGGAAAGGGCATCGGCCGCGCAACCGCGGTGTTGCTTGCCGCGCGCGGGGCGAGCGTCGTCGCGCTGAGCCGTTCGGCGGACGATTTGCGCACGCTCGAGCGCGCAATCGGCTGCGAGACGTACGCCGTCGACCTGGCGGACGCGGCGGCGGCCCGGGCCGCAGCGCAGGCCGCGCAACCGGTCGACCTGCTCGTGAACAACGCGGGCATTGCCCGGCTCCAGCCGTTTCTCGAATGCGATGTTCAAGCGTTCGACGAGACGATGGCCGTCAATGTGCGAGCGGCGATGATCGTGGGCCAAGTCTGTGCAAGCAGCATGATCGAGCGCGGCGTGGGCGGGGCGATCGTCAATGTCTCGAGCATCTCGGCGCAGATCGGATTCGCGTTGCATGCCGCCTATTGCGCATCCAAGGCCGCCCTCGATGCGCTCACGCGCGTGATGGCCGTCGAACTCGGCCCGCACGGCATCCGTGTGAACGCCGTCAACCCAACCGTTACCTTGACGCCGATGGCCGAGCAAGCGTGGAGCGACCCGGCCAAAGCATCGCAAATGCTCTCGCGCATTCCATTGAACCGGTTCGCGCAACCGGAAGAGGTGGCGCAGACGATCGCGTATTTGCTCGGCGATGAAGCCCGCATGGTCAATGGCGTAAGCCTTGCCGTCGACGGCGGCTTTCTCGCGCGCTGAAAGCTGACTTCCTTTCTCATTTGAACCGAGCCGACTATGAGTACACCGAACGAGATGACGAAAATGACGGCGGTCGTATGCCATGCCCCGAAGGATTACCGCGTAGAGCGGGTCGAGCGGCCCCGCCCCGGGCCGAACGAGCTCGTGATCCGCATCGCCGCGTGCGGCATCTGTGCAAGCGACTGTAAATGCTATTCGGGTGCGAAGATGTTTTGGGGAGGCCCGAGCCCGTGGGTCAAAGCGCCGGTGATTCCGGGGCATGAATTCTTCGGATACGTAGACGAATTGGGCGAGGGGGCCGCCGAGCATTTCGGCGTAAGCGTGGGCGAGCGCGTGATTGCCGAGCAGATCGTGCCATGTGGAAAATGTCGATACTGCAAATCGGGGCAGTACTGGATGTGCGAAGTTCACAACATATTCGGCTTTCAGCGGGAGGTGGCCGACGGCGGCATGGCCGAATACATGCGTTTTCCGCCTACGGCGATCGTGCATAAGATTCCCGACGGCATCTCGATCGAGGATGCGGCCATTATCGAACCGCTCGCTTGCGCGATTCACACGGTTAACCGCGGCGATATCCAATTGAGCGATGTCGTCGTGATTGCCGGGGCGGGGCCGCTCGGGCTGATGATGACGCAAGTGGCGCATTTGAAGACGCCGAAGAAGCTCGTCGTGATCGACCTCGTGGAGGAGCGTCTCGCGTTGGCGCGCGAGTACGGCGCGGACATTACGATCAACCCGCAAAAGGACGATGCCCTTGCAATCGTGCACTCGATCACCGATCAATACGGGTGCGACGTCTATATCGAAACCACGGGCGTCCCTGCAGGCGTGCCGCAGGGGCTCGATCTCATCCGCAAGCTGGGGCGCTTCGTCGAGTTCTCGGTGTTCGGGGCGGAGACCTCGGTCGATTGGTCGATCATCGGCGATCGCAAAGAGCTAGACGTGCGGGGTGCGCATCTTGGCCCGTATTGCTATCCGATCGCCATCGATCTGCTCGCGCGCGGTCTCGTGACGTCGAAAGGGATCGTCACGCATGGTTTCGCCATCGACGAGTGGGAAGAGGCGATCAAGGTTGCCAATTCGCTCGATTCGATCAAGGTGTTGCTGCGGCCGGGCGGTCGCTGAAGGGAGGGATCTTGCGGCCAAGCGGGATCACGCCTGGCCGTAACGATCCGGTGCAGCGCCGCAGCGGGCGATCTCGCATCATTGGCGAGACCGCGGCTCGGCCGGGTTTGCCCCGCTCACTTTGCCGAGCCGACTACGAAATCGGCATGCATGCCGCTACGGTAATGCCCCGGCTCATTGCAGAACACGACATATCGCCCGCTGCTCAACGTGAACTGCGCGGTCACGCTCTCGTGCGGGTTCAAATCCTCGACTCCCTGTAGTCCTTTCACAGCGTCTTCCTGGACTTGCTGCGCTTTCGCGTCATAGGGGAGCTTGTCGTCGGGCCGTGGCCACCGCACGAACAAGAATTCATGCTTGGTGCTGCCCGATGCGTTCTCGATGGTGAATTCGACGGGGCCCGGCGGAATCTTCTTTGGGCTAACCGTCAAGGCCATCTGGCCGTTGCTTCCATCTTCGAGCTTGACGACGACCTTCGCCGGCTCGCTGGCCTCCGCGATAAGCGGTGAAGCGAGCAGGACACTCGCGCACGCGAATAGCGACATCGATCGCTTTGGCATTTCGCACCTCCCTATGAGTTTGGGGCCAAGCACACGTTTTGCGGGGCCACGGCGGCAGCTTTGCACAGCAAGCTTAAGGCTGGGTTAACCGATGCGTTCGCTGCGCAACGTCTTGCGCATTGCCGGGCCGAGGCTCGAGCAGTCGGATGTCGTCGAATTGAATGAAGCGCTTGCTGCGAAAGCGCGAGCCGTGACGCGAACGCTCGGGACCGGCGATGATGCGCCGTCCTTCTTCATGGATAGTCGTATTGCGTGGTTCTTTCGGAACTGGCATATTGGCGCGTACCTGCTGCGGGGTGTGTCCCCTTTCGCGATGAAGGCTCGCATTGCTTCCCGGACCGGCCCGCAACATCAAAGACATTCAAAAATGTGTCACACGTGAGGCGACATGAGTATGGTCGTTCTCCGATTCATACGGGGATGGGCTGCCCGCTTTCGGGCGGGCAATATGGTCACGCCTGTCGCGGCCATCTTCGTCGTGCTTTGCTTTTCATTGGGCGGCACGCTGGCCGATTCCGGTCCCCCCCGTCAGGCCGTGTTGCGCGTGTTGGCTTGGCCGGGCTATGCGGACGACGATTGGGTCGCCGCATTCGAGAAGCGTTTTCATGCCAAGGTCGAGGTGACCTTCGTCGATTCCGACGAGGCCCTATGGGCGCGCATGCATAGCGCCTCGTTGCCGCCGTTCGACGTCCTGGCGGCCAATACCGCGGAGATCCAGCGCTACGCGCATGCCGGGTTGTTGGCGCCCCTCGATCTTTCTCTGATCCCCAACCGCCGCCGCCAGCGCCCGTATTTCCAGAAGCTCGAAGCAATCGGCTCGCTCGTGGGCGGCGGAAATGCATTCGCCATTCCATTTACCTATTCGTCGATGGGGCTTATCTACGACCGCAAGCAGATCGCGGTTGCCCCGCATTCGATGCGCGCGCTATGGGACCCGCGCTACCGCGGCAAGGTGCTCGACTTCAATAGCGCCCAACACAATTTTTCGTTTACCGCGCTCTCGCTCGGCTATCGCGACCCCTTTCAGTTGTCGCCGGAGCAAATGCGAACCGTCGCGCGCGAGCTCGTGCGCCTACGGCAAAACCTGCTCACGTATTACACGCTTCCCGAGGAAGCGACCGCGCTGTTCGTGCAGCATCATGCGGCTTTGATGTTCGGCAATTACGGCACGCAGCAAGTGGCGCTGTTGCGCCGGGCCGGCGTCGACGTGGGTTACGTGATCCCGGATGAGGGCGCGCTCGCGTGGCTCGATTGCTGGGCGGTGACCAATAGCGCGGGCAATCGCGAGCTTGCGCATGCATGGATCAATTACATGCTCGAACCGCAGGTTGCGGCGCAGCTCACCGAGCGGCAGGGGCTTGCCAATACCGTGAAGGCTTCGCCCGGTGAGGAAGCCTTATTGGGGCAGCGGCTCGTGTGGATCGCACGCGTGGAGAGTATCGGCGAGCGTGAAGCGCTTTGGCAGCGGATCGAAGCGGGCGAGCGGCTTGGGAGCTTCCCCAAATGATCAGGCTCGGTCTGACTTCCCGGCTATCTATCCTGCTCGTTTGCATCGGCGTGGCGGCATCCGGCGCGACCGGCTATTACAGCTATCGCGCCAATCGCGCCATGCTGATTCAGGAAGCCGAGCATAGTCTGCTCACCTCCACGCAGTTTCTGACTCAACGCTTTACGGCTGCGTTGGGGGATGTGGCGGGCGACGTGCTCGTATTGGCGGCGTTGCCGTCGTCGGTCGCCGTCGCGCGCGGCGAAGAAACGTCGCGCGCCGGCCGGGCGAGGATCGAGCAGGTATTTTTGCAGTTCATGACGCATCACCCCGAGTATTTGCAGATCCGCCTCGTTACGCGCAGCCATCATGGGCTCGAGCGGATTCGGGTGGAGCGAGGGGCGCAGGGCATCGTCGTCGCGGGCGAGGGCGAGTTTCGCGAGAAGGGCCAGTTTCCCTATGTGTTCGATACGCTCGCCGCGAAGGCGGGGCACGTCTATCTTTCGCCGATTGGCCTCACGCCCCAAGCTGGTGCGAACGCGGGCGGCGGCAAGCCTGCGATGACGGTCGGCGCACCGATCGTCGATCTGGACGGGAGCAAGGTGGGCGTGCTCGTCATCGATATCGACTTAGCGCAGGTATTTCAGCGGCTGGGCGACGATCTGCGTAGCGGTTACGAAATCTATCTGGCGAACGAATGGGGCGATTTCCTGATGCACCCCGATCCGAATCAGACCTTCGGCTTTGAACGCGGGCGGCGCGTGCTGATGCAGACGAGCTTTCCCGCCACCGGCCCACTGTTCGGCGGCGGCGCGACCAACGTAACCTTCGACGTCGCTGCGCCGGCCGGCCGCGTGCCGGCGCGGGCGTTCGCGTTCGTGCGTTCGCCGTTCGGGCTCGTCGACGGCAATCGTTTCATCGTGCTCGGTCTGGGCCGCTCGCTCACGACGGTGTTGGCGTCGGCCAACGTCTTGGGTCAGCAGATCGTGCGCATGGTGTTGATCTGGAGTGCCTTTGCGATCGTGCTGGCGATCTTGTTCGCGCGCGCATTGGCTCGCCCTCTACGCGTGCTCGCCCATGCGGCGACGCATATCTTCGACGAGGCGGGCGGCGAGGGGCTGCCGGTTTCGCGCTCGGACGAGATCGGCGTGCTGGCGCGCTGCTTCGAGGGCATGCGTTTCGAGATCCGCTCGCAGATGAAGACGCTCCATGCCAAGCAACGGGAACTGACCCATCTGGCCGGACACGACACCCTAACGGGCCTGCCCAACCGCATGCGGTTCTTGGAGCAACTCGAGACGGCGATTGCTCAGGCGACGCACACGGCAGAACGCTTGGCGGTGATCTTCGTCGACCTCGACGGCTTCAAGCAAATCAACGATCGGATGGGGCACTCGGCCGGCGACCGGACGCTGACCATCGTTGCGCAGCGGCTACGGGCGGCGCTGCCCGATTCGTGTATCGTAGCGCGGTTGGGCGGTGACGAGTTTGTCATTCTCGTCGCGGGCGTTCGGTCGCCCGACGAAATCCCCCAAGCCGTGCGTTGCGTCCAGACGGCGCTCGACGAGCCGGTAACGCTCGACGCGCATCGCGTGAAGGTGGGCGCAAGCATGGGGATCAGCGAATTTCCGGCTGACGGCAATCAGGCGGAGGATTTACTGGCAAAGGCCGATGCCGCAATGTATGGGGCGAAGATGTCCCCCCATTGCCGTTATTTGTGCTATCAAGAACTTACGGCAAAAAAGGCCTTTGCCGGCCGCAGTCGCATCAGTAAGCTTGCATAATGGCGGTTAAAGGCGCTTTGATTACAGAAATGGCGCCAAATTGCAATGCAATTCGCACTTTTGGAGACTGCCGGTCGGCAGTAGAATGATTCGCTTGTTCAACGGGGCCAGCTATGTTTTTCGACGAAAACGATTGCGCAGTGCTGGAAGTCCTTCTCGGAACGAAAAGCCCGTGCTGGCGCCTCGGCAGCGATAGCAACGCGCTGGAGCTGGCAGCCGTGCGCGGCCTGACCAATGTCAGCGTCGCGCTTACCGACGCACAGGCAGCGCAGATTCGTAGCCTAACCGGGGTCACGTCGCACCTGCAACTCGAGATTTCGCTGTTCGGCCATGGGTTGACCCTCCACCTCGTCGGCAAAAAGTTCAATTTGACCGACTGGGCGGGTACGGCCGCCGATTATTCGGACACGGTTTCGGTGGCGAGCGCGCTTTCGACCGGGCTCGCCGCGGCCGAGCAAGTCGTGTCGGAAGTCAATTCGCTCGTCGTTATCTTGGATCGAAACGGCAAAGTGCAGCGTTTCAATCGGATGTGCGAAGAAGTGACGGGCATGCGTGAAGTCGATGTCATCGGCAGAAGCGCATTCGACATGTTCATGAGCCCGGAGCAAGGCCGGCAATCCCGTACGAACATCACGCAATTCTTTGCGAGCGGAAGATCGTTCGAGGTCGAGCGCGTCATCAATACGGTCAAAGGTCCGCGCCTATTCCAGTTCCGCAATAAGTTCGTTCATAGCGGCAGCGGGATCGAAGAAGAATTCATCATCTGCTCGGGTTTGGATATCACCGATGAGCGCGATGCCCGAAACCGCTTGAACGACTTGGCGACGAAGGACGTGCTCACGGGCCTCATGAATCGCTATGCGATCAATGCGACGATCGAGACCGCGCTCGAGCGCGCGCGCGACGACGAAGACCGCGTACTGGGCATCCTCTTTCTCGACCTCGATAACTTCAAGCGTGTCAACGATCACTTCGGGCACGTCAATGGCGACCGATTGATCAAGCGCGTCTCCGAAATCGTGAGCGAGTGCTTGCCGCGAGGGGCGACCGTCGCGCGGCTAGGCGGCGACGAATTCCTGATCCTAGTCGATCCTTGCACGCAGGACGGGCTGCAGACGCTCGCCGAAACGATCATCGACCGGCTGCGCGCGCCGGTTCATTTGGATTTGATGGATGTCTACACGAGTTGCTCGATAGGCATCGCATTGTTCCCCGAGCATGGCGAAACGCTGGAGGCGCTGATCTCGCACGCGGATACGGCCATGTACGCGGCCAAGGAGGCGGGCAAGCATACGTATTGCGTCTTTGCGCCCGAGATGAACCAAAAGGTCGCCAAATACATTTGGCTCGATACCGAACTCAGAAGAGCGATCGAAGAGAAGCAGTTCGTCCTTCATTACCAACCACTGATCAACCTCTGCACGGGGCGTCTGCACAGCGTGGAAGCTTTGCTGCGCTGGCAATCCACGAGCCGTGGGCTGGTGCCTCCCGGTGAGTTCATCCGCTTCACCGAGGAATCGGGCCTCATCATTCCGATCGGGCGGTGGCTGATGGAGGAGGCGGTCGCTCAGGCGGCGCGTTGGCATGAAAGCGGGCTCGAGATCCGGATTTCCGTCAACGTGTCCGCACGCCAGTTGCGCGACGTGGCGATCGTCACTCAGTTGCGCGAGCTGGTCGAGCAAAGCCAGTCGGCCCGCACGTTGATCGACATCGAATTGACGGAGAGCTACTTCATCGAAGATGAAAAGGCCGCTGTCGAACTGATGAGGCAATTCAAGCAGTTGGGCGCGCGCATTTTGCTCGACGACTTCGGCACCGGTTATTCGTCGCTATCGCAATTGACGCGGTTGCCGATCGATGTGATCAAGCTCGATCGCAGCTTCATCACGGGCATCGACCAAAACTTCCAAGCGCAATCGCTCGTGCGCTCGGTGTTGAGCCTTGCGCGCGCGTTCGGCTTCTCGGTCGTGGCCGAAGGCGTGGAAACCGAGCGCGAAGTGCAGTTCCTGAAGGACATCGGGGTCGACTTCGCGCAAGGGTTTTTCTATGCCAGGCCGATGGCGGCGCAGGCATTCGAGGCGTGGCTGGCCGATAAGAAGAAGCTCAGGCTCATCGCCTGAGCTTGCCAACTACGTGACGGCCGCCAGATGCGAGTCCTCGCTCAGGGCACGGCTTTGAGCTTGGACACGCGACGGTTCTGCAGCACGACGAGGCGTTCCATGAACGCGACGTCTTTCTCCTCGAGCATGAACGCCGAGTTGACCCAGTCCTCGGTGATGTCCATGAGCTCGGAGCGCGAGAGCGGCAGCACGCGCTGACGGGCGCGCAGCATCGCCCGCGTGCCGTTGAGCATGGGGCGCATGACGTCGATGAATGTTCTCGTCGCCATCAAAGCTTGGCCCGGCTCGAACACTTCGTCGACGAGCCCTTGTTCCGCATGCCATTCGGCGAACCGCGATTCGCCGGTGCTGATCAACGTTTCCGCTACGCGCATGTTCGACTTGCGCGCTACGAGCGAATAGCCCCCCATTCCTGGAAACAGGTTGAATGCAATTTCGGGAAACCCGAGTTTCGTTCCCTTTTGCGCGAGCACGTAATGGTGCGCCAGCGCGGCTTCGAAGCCGCCTCCGAGCGCGCTGCCTTCGATCATTGCAATGCTGATCGCGTCGGTGCCGAACCCGTTGTAAATCTCCCAAACGCCGTCGATGCACGAGCGCGCATAGGCCATCAGCTTGTCGCGCTCTCCATTGCGAATCACGTCGACAAAGAAGTTCAGATCGCCCCCGACATTGAAAATCTCTGGAACGAGGGAGCCCGTGACCCAAAAATCGAACCGGAGTCCGGAATCGCGGGCGGCGCGCGCCAAACGAATGATGTCCGTCACCAACTGCTGGTTGAAGCAGGGTCTCGGCGCCGAGCGCAGCATCATCCACATGACGTGGCGGTCTTCCTCGTAGTAGGCCATGAGTTGGCTAAATTCGCCTGCCTCGTGAAAAGGCCGGCATCCAGAGCTGACTTCGAATCGCATGTTGTTCCTTTTGCGTGTGTGATATTGGCTTGAACTGCTCCCAAAGGGCCGGTGCGCCCTTTGAGGCATCGCCAATTTAGCGCGTCGGAATTCGCAGGCCGAAGCGAAGAAGGGAAAACAGCAGAGAATTGCTTTGAGGAATGTGTTGTAGCGCGCGTAGATGCGGCACGCGTGCACAGTTGATGCAAATCAACGGCGCGACGCAATGGGTGCGCCATCCTACATTTGCGGGCCGTCGCCGCCGGTAGTGTGACGAGATATTCGGAAAGTGGATGAAAGTTGCATGAAAGGCTCATGGCACACCCAAACTGCGCAGGCGGTTGCGCAATCGATTGCGTCCGACGCCGAACAGGGTCTGGATAGCGGCGAAGCGTTGCGTCGTCTAGAACGCTATGGGCGCAATGAGATCGCCGAAGCCGACCGGCGCAGCGTCATGGCGATGTTCGCCGCGCAGTTTCGCGACTTCTCGATTCTCGTGCTCCTTGCCGTCGCGGTCGTCTCGGGGTTGCTCGGCGACATCGAAGACCTCTTGGTCATTGCCGCGATCGTCGTGCTCAACGCGAGCATCGGCTTCGTCCAGGACTTTCGCGCCGACCGCGCGATGGTCGAGCTCAAGCGCCTCAGCGCACGTCGAGCGACGGTCGTTCGCGGCGCGCGCCGCTCGACGATCGAGGCCGCGTTACTCGTGCCGGGCGACATCGTGTTGCTGGAAGCCGGCGGCATGGTCCCGGCGGATCTGCGGCTCGTCGAAGCGCCGCAATTGAAAGTCAACGAAGCAGCGCTGACGGGGGAAGCGATTCCCGTCGAAAAGAACGTGGCCGCGTTGGGCGATGTTGCATTGACCATAGCGGACCAGACCAACATGGCTTTCATGGGCACTGTCGTCACATACGGGCGCGCACGGGGCATCGTGGTGGCGACCGGTATGGACACGGAATTCGGGCGCATTGCCGCGCTGCTCGATCAGGGCTCGCCCGCCGCCACCCCGCTGCAGCGACGTCTCGCTGTATTTGGCCGACAGCTCGCGATAGGTGTGCTGGGTGTGTGCGCGGTCATCTTCCTGGCGGGTGTGCTGCGCGGCGAAGCGCTGCTGCCGATGCTGCTCATGGCTGCGAGCCTTGCCGTGGCCGCTATCCCCGAAGCGCTGCCCGCGGTCGTGACGGTCATGCTTGCCCTCGGCGGTCGCAACATGGCGCGGCGCAACGCGCTCGTGCGCAGGCTGCCCGCGGTGGAGACGCTCGGGTCGGTGGGCTGTATCTGCACCGATAAAACGGGAACGCTGACGTGCAATCAAATGCGTGTCGCGCAGTTGGCCCCAAGCGGGGCCGTGCGGGTGCCGGTGCCGGTGCAAGCTGCGCCGCACGGCGCGGTGGTTAGGCAATTGTTGGAAGCGGCCGCGTTGAGCAACGATGCGGTGTTGGGCGAAGGCGGCGAGCCCATGGGCGATCCGACCGAGGTCGCGCTGTCGCGGGTAGCCGCCGACGCGGGCCTGCACCGACGCGAATTGGAGCAAACGATGCCGCGCTGCATGGAGTTTGCCTTCGACTCGGACCGCAAGCGCATGACGACGATACATCGGGCGGGGAGCGGGTTCGTCGCCTATACGAAGGGCGCGCCGGAGGCGGTCATCGAACGTTGCACCGCTGTGGCGCGCGACGGCTACGATGATGATGAATTCGGCCAACTGGACCGAAGCGCATTACTCGCCACGGCCGAAGCGATGGCAGTCGATGGACTGAGAGTGCTTGCCGTTGCGCGTCGCGCATGGCCGGCGCTGCCTGCGCAGGGCACTCGCGCGGACGCCGTGGAAGCCGGCCTGACGTTGCTCGGTTTCATCGGCATGCATGATCCGCTGCGCGACGGGGTGGCCGCGGCCGTCGCGACATGCCGCGCAGCCGGCATTACGACGGTCATGGTGACGGGGGATCATCCGGCGACGGCTCGCTCCATCGCGCGTTCGCTCGGTATGCTGGAGGAAGGCGATACGGTGATGACCGGGCGCGAGCTCGCCACGCTCACGGACGATGCGCTCACGCGCCGCATCGATCATGTGAAGGTATTCGCGCGGCTGGATCCTGCGCAAAAGATCCGCATTGTGCAAGCAATTCAGGCGCGTGGCCGCTACGTTGCCATGACGGGCGATGGTGTGAACGACGCGCCTGCGCTTGCGCATGCCGACATCGGCGTAGCGATGGGGAAAGCGGGCACCGATGTGGCGCGCGAGGCGGCGAGTTTGGTTTTGCTCGACGACAACTTTGCGACGATCGTCGCAGCCGTCGAAGAAGGCAGGCGCATTTACGAAAACATCCGCAAGTTCATGCGGTACGTGCTGACCTGCAATTCGGCCGAGCTGTGGGTGATTGCCGCGGCACCGTTTTTGGGTCTGCCCGCGCCGCTGCTGCCGATCCACATCCTCTGGATCAACCTTCTCACCGACGGCTTGCCCGGCCTCGCGTTGGCGGCCGAGCCCGGCGAGCCGACAATCATGCAAGAGCCCCCTCGGTCCGCACGCGAGAGTGTGTTCGCGCACGGCATGTGGTGGCACATTGTGCTGGGCGGCTTGGCCATGGCGGCCGTCACGCTGTTCGTGCAAGCCTGGGCGCTGCGCTATGGTCATGCCGCGTGGCAGACGATGACCTTCATGGTGTTGACCTTTTCGCAACTCGGCCACGTGCTTGCCGTGCGTTCCGAGCGTGAGTCGCTCTTCGCGCAAGGGCTGACTTCGAACTTGCCTTTGCTCGGCGCGATCGCACTGACGATCGTCTGCCAATTCGCGGCGATCTACGTTCCGGTGTTCAATACCGCCCTGCGAACGAGCCCGCTCGATCCGGCCGAGCTCGCGGTTTGCCTGGCCATGTCGGCGGTGGTCTTCCTCCTCGTGGAGGGCGAGAAATATCTGATTCGCCATCATCTGACTCTTGGCGCGATGCGCGATCGCCTTGGCGCAGCGAAGCACGCAAAGGGCTCGAGGCCGACATGACCACACCGTTCGGCAAGCGCGCCGTGCATGCGCTGCTTCTCACCGGGCTCCTCACGCTGGGCGTCGTCGTCCTGCGGCCGTTCCTGATCCCCGTGGCGTGGGCTTTCATCATCGCCTACGTGACTTGGCCGGCATTCGAAGGGGTGCGTAGCGTGACCGGCAACCGGCGATCGCTTTCGGCGTTGGTCATGACGTTGATCGTCACGCTCGGCTTGGTCGTTCCTATGCTGCTGCTGACGATGCCGCTCATGCGGGAGACCGTCTCGTTTTTCAAGCAAATGGCGGCGTGGTTTGCGAACGCGCACGATTCGTTGCCGCGCTCGGTGGCGTCAGTGCCATGGGTAGGCGCGTGGCTGCAAGCCTGGATGGACGAGATCGTGCACGAGCCGTCGTTATTGCGCGCGCAACTGACGCAGTGGGGCAACCGCTGGATCGGCGATGCGGCGCGGTTTGCGGGCGGCTTGGGGCGCAACGTCGTCAAGTTCGGCTTCGCGCTCCTGACGTTGTTTTTCGCCTATCGCGACGGCGAGACGGTGCTCGATCAGGTAAGGCGCTCGCTGAGGCCGTATCTGGGCGAACGCCTGGACGCCTATCTCTCCGCTATCGGCGATGTGTGTCGTTCCGTGGTGCAAGGCATCGTGTTGACCGCTGCGGCGCAAGGGTCGCTTGCAGGCATCGGGTACTGGGCGGCCGGCGTCGCCGCTCCCTTGCTGCTCGCGATGCTGACCGCCGTGGCCGCGCTGTTGCCGTTCGGCACGCCGCTCGTATGGGCGCCGGCGGGGATTGCCTTGATCGTCGGCGGCCATTTATGGCCCGGCGTCGGCCTGCTGCTGTGGGGTGCGCTGGCTGTCAGTTGGATCGACAACGTCATTCGTCCGTTCGTCATCAGCAGCTCGGGCCATATGCCGTTCCTGCTCGTGATCTTCGGCATCGTGGGCGGCGTGCTGGCATTCGGTCTCATCGGCATCTTCATCGGTCCTTTCGTGATTGCGACGTTGCTGGCGGTATGGCGCGAATGGCTGGCGGATCTCGATACGGCGGCGGGGGATTCGTCATCGGATTGACGCCATTGTTAGCGCGGCGATGGGTGTGGCGCGAGTGGCGAGTGTTAAGAATCCGGTAAGGAAGTGGCCCGAACATATAGAGCATGAATTGGGAGATCAACGATGTCCGCTTCAGCTCGCTCGAACATGGCTCGGCTGCTATGCGTGGCCGGCATGGTCGCTGTCTATGCGGTCTCGCCCGCCCGTGCGCAAACGCCCGCGCAAGCGTTGAGCGATTACGCCGCAAAGGCCGGCGCAGCGCCTTCGCCTGCGCGCGGTCAGGCTTTCTTTACGACGCGGCATGGGCGCGAGTGGGCCTGCGCGACGTGCCACGGCGCGACGCCAACCGGCAACGGGCAGCATGCAGCGACCGGCAAAACGATTGCGCCGCTTGCACCGGCGTTCAATCCGGAGCGCTTTACGGATGCCGCTAAAACCGAAAAGTGGTTCCGCCGCAACTGCGGGGATGTGGTGGGGCGCGAATGCAGCGCGTCGGAGAAGGCCGACATCCTTAGTTGGCTGATGACGCTCAAGCGATAGCGCGCCCAGGGGACACAGACTTCACGGACTTGATAGCGAGGACCCGACTCATGACTACCCGCCGCCGCGTCGCCACTGCATCCGCGCTTGCTGCGCTCTTCTGGCTAGCGTTCACGAGCGTTGCCGCCGGAGAAGAGGAGCGACAGACCAGCGCCACACCGTTGTTGCCCAAGTACCGGCAGGAGTGCGCGGCCTGTCACATTGCGTATCCGCCCGGCATGCTCCCCGCCGAATCATGGCGGCGCATCTTGAGCGATCTGGACCATCACTTCGGCCAGAATGCATCGCTCGATGCGGCGTCCGTGAAGGAGCTAGAGGGCTGGCTTACCGCACATGCGGCGAAAGGCGGGGGCGCAGCGAGCGCGCCGCCGCAAGATCGCATCACGCGCTCGCGGTGGTTCATCGCCGAGCACGACGAGGTCCCGGCATCGGCCTGGCGGCTACCCGCCGTGAAAAGCGCTTCGAACTGCATTGCCTGCCATACCCAAGCTGATCGAGGAAACTTCGATGAACGATACATCCGCATCCCGCGCTGACAGTCAAACGCGGCCAGCCGGCACGGTCCGCATTCTCGTGTGGGACGCGCCGGTGCGCGTGTTCCATTGGCTCATGGTGGCGTCGTTCGTCGGCGCTTGGCTGACTGCGGAGAGCGAGCGATGGCGGCTGCTGCATGTCACGCTCGGCTACACGATGCTCGGGCTCGTCGGTTTTCGGATCGTGTGGGGCCTGGTTGGGACGCGCTATGCGCGTTTCGCGGAGTTCGTGCGCGCGCCCGCCGCCGTCGCCCGATATTTGACGGGCCTCGTGAAAGGGAGCCCGGAGCATCATGTGGGCCACAATCCCGCGGGCGCGGTCGCCATTCTCGCCATGCTGCTGGCGACGGTCGCCGTCGGCGTTACCGGCTGGGCGAGCTATAACGGCACTGGTGGCGAGTGGCTCGAGGAGCTTCACGAAGGCGCCGCCAACGCGCTGCTCGCGCTGGTTGTCCTTCACGTCGTAGCGGTGTTGGCGAGCAGCCTGATGCATCGCGAGAATCTGATCACCGCGATGATTACGGGGCGCAAATCGGGACAAGCCGATGAAGGCATCCGCCGTGCGCGCTGGGCGATCGCGGCCCTGCTGATGGCGGCGGTGCTCGGTGGTTGGTGGGCGCAATGGCGCACGGCGCCTGTGGCGCCGGCCGCCGGCCACGCAGCGGGAGCAGGCGCCGATACGCAGGCCGGCGACAAGGACGATTGAGCGACACCGACGAGATCCGAAGCCATGCGCATCTTGCTCGTCGAAGACGACCCCTTGCTCGGAGACGGCGTACGCGCCGGATTGAAGCAACAAGGCTTTCAAGTCGATTGGGTTCGAGACGGCGAGGCCGCCGAGAAGGAGTTGCGTGCGCAACCCTATGCGGCCGCCGTCCTCGATTTGGGACTGCCGCGCATGGATGGGATCGACGTGCTGCGTCGCGTTCGACGGGCGGGCGTGGCGTTGCCGATTCTCGTGCTGACCGCACGCGATGCCGTGCCCGATCGGATCCGGGGGTTGGATGTCGGGGCCGACGATTACGTCGTCAAGCCTGTCGATTTGCATGAGCTCGGCGCGCGGTTGCGGGCGCTGGTGCGGCGCTCGCACGGCCGCCCGAGCGAGCGGCTGCAGGCGCAGCACGTCGTGCTCGAGCCGGCGTCGCGCGCGGTATATGCGGACGGTTCGCCCGTTATGCTTGCGGCGCGCGAATTCGATTTGCTGCATGTGCTGATGTTGAACGCGGGCCGCGTCCTGACGCGCGAGCAAATCGAGCAGCATCTGTATAGCTGGGGCCAAGAAGTGGAAAGCAACGCCGTGGAGGTGCATATCCATCGCTTGCGCACCAAGCTGGGCAGCGATTTGATCCGGACCGTGCGCGGAGTCGGCTATGTGCTGCTGCGCGAACCGGTGCGCGACCCGTAATGCTGCCGCGTTCGCTGCAGGGCCGCTTGTTGGTGCTCGTGACCGCCGTCGTCGCGGTGGTATGGCTGGCGGCGACCGCGCTCACGTGGCGCGACGCCCAACGGGAAATCGATCAACTGCTCGACAGCCACCTCGCGCAGGCTGCGGCTTTGCTCGTGATGCAGCAGTCCCAAGCGGAAGCCGAAGACGAGGCGCTCGATGCGCCGGTCTTGCATCCGTATGCGCCGCGCGTGGTGTTCCAGGTTTTTCATCGAGGCCACTTGGGAATTCATTCGGCCAATGCGCCGGCGCAGCCGATGGCCCCAGCCGAGCGCGACCGCGCGAGTGGCTTTTGGACGGTGCAAATCGACGGCAAGGCGTGGCGAGTGTTCGCAACGCCGGGCGCGCAGCACGATGTGCAAGTCTACGTAGGCGAACAGGTGGCCGCGCGCACCTCCATCCTGATGGCCGTCTTGCGCAGCGCCTTCTGGCCCATGGGTGGCGCCTTGCCGATCCTCGCGCTCGCTACGTGGTGGGCGGTGCGGCGCGGCGCGGCGCCGTTGCGAGACCTTGGGCGCTCGCTCGCGCGGCGCGATCCGCATGCGCTCGATCCCATCCGCATGATGCGTGCGCCGCAGGAAATGCAGCCGATGCTCGACGCGCTGAACCGGCTGTTCGATCGGATCCGAGACGTGCTCGACTCCGAGCGTCGCTTCACGGCCGATGCCGCGCATGAATTACGCACGCCCATTGCAGCCGTCAAAGCACAGGCGCAGGTCGCGCTGGCCGAACATGATGCGCAATTGCGCGACCATGCGCTGCGCGGCGTGCTCGAAGGTTGCGATCGTGCGGCCCATTTGGTCGACCAGCTCTTGCTGCTTTCGCGGCTCGAAGCGGGAACGCTGACGGAGCGCGCCGGAGTCGACCTCGCGAGCGTCGCGCGGCAGGTGGTGGCCGATTTTGCTCCGCGTTCGATCGAGAAACGGCAGCAGCTCGAGCTCGATGCGGCCGAACCTTGCCCGATATTCGGTAACGAGACCTTGCTCGCATTGCTGCTCCGCAATCTCGTCGACAATGCCGTGCGCTACAGTCCCGCGCGCTCGCGCATCGTGGTGTCCGTGTCCAGCCGAAACGGACGCGCCGTGGCGAGGGTGGAAGACGGCGGCGCCGGCCTATCTCCTGATGAATCGAACCGCTTGGGCGAGCGCTTCTTTCGCGGCCGGGACAACACGCAAACGGGGAGCGGTCTGGGTTGGTCCATCGTGCGGCGCATCGCGAGCGCGCACGGCGCCGCGATCGACGTGGGGCGATCGAGCGAGCTGGGCGGGCTGCGCGTGCAGGTTTCCTTCCCTTATCAGCGCGTTGATCCAGGTCAATCGGCGGCCGCTCGATCTTGCTAAGGTTATCGGCACTTGCCGGTTTCTGGTTGAGCCCATCATGGAAACTGTCTTTTCGATTCAGGCAGTCTCCAAGGTTTATCCGATGGGTAGCGTCAGCGTCCATGCGCTCGAGAACGTCAATCTCGACTTGGAAGCCGGGGAATTCGTCGTGTTGCTCGGCGCATCGGGTAGCGGCAAGTCGACGTTGCTGAACTTGCTGGGGGGACTCGATACGCCCACGAGCGGCTCGATCCAATACCGCGACCATCGCCTGTCCGACGCCACCGAACGAGACCTGACTCGCTTTCGGCGCGAGCACGTCGGCTTCGTTTTTCAATTCTTCAATCTCATACCCGGCCTGACGGCTCGCGAGAACATTGCGCTCGTCACCGATATCGCCGAGCGTCCCGTCGATCCCGGCGAGGCGTTGCGCATGGTTGGGATCGAGGCGTTGGCTGACCATTTTCCTTCTCAGATGTCGGGCGGCGAGCAGCAACGGGTGGCGATTGCCCGAGCGGTCGCCAAGCGCCCCGATGTGCTGCTGTGTGATGAGCCAACCGGCGCGCTCGATTTTCGTACCGGCAGGCGCGTGCTCGAAGTGATCGAACAGGTGAACCGCGAGTTTGGCGCGCTGACCATCGTCGTCACGCACAACGCCGTGATCGCAGAGATGGCGAACCGCGTCGTTAGGATGAGCAGCGGCGCAATCATCGACGAACGCCGTAACGCGCGGCGATGCAGCGCGCAGGATCTGACATGGTAAGCGCGCTCTCTCGGCTGGCATGGCGCGACTTGTGGCACGTTCGCGCGCAGGCGAGCGCGGCGGTGCTGGTCGTCGCTTGCGGCGTAGCGACGTTCGTCGCAATGCGCAGCACTTATCTGGCGCTCCTCGGCGCGCAGCGCGAGTACTACGCGTCGTACCGTTTCGCCGACCTATTCGTGCATCTGAAGCGCGCCCCCGATTCGGTCGCCTCGCGCATTGCAGACCTGCCGGGGGTGCGACGCGTTCAGGCGCGCGTTGTCGCCGACGTGACGGTGGACGTTCCGGGCCTGAGAGAGCCTGCCAGCGGTCACATTGTCTCCGTGCCCGAGCAGACCTGGCCGACGCTGAACGTATTGCACTTGAGGAGCGGCCGATACATCGCGCCTGGGCGCGATGACGAAGCCATGATCAGCGCCGCATTCGCCGAAGCGAACCACCTGCAAGTGGGGCAGCGTATCGGCGCCGTGCTCAATGGCCGCTGGAAGCGCATTCGCATCGTCGGCGTCGCGCTGTCGCCGGAATATATCTACGAAGCCGGCGCTGGTTCGATCTTCCCCGACAATCGCCACTACGGGGTGTTGTGGATGGGCCGCGATGCCATCTCGGCCGCATTCCGCATGGAGGGGGCATTCAACGATTTGGCGCTGACGCTGGAGGACCGCGCGAATCCGGCGGACGTCGTCGCGCGCATCGATCGAGCGCTCGCCCCCTACGGCGGGTTGGGGGCGATTACGCGTGAAGACCAAGTGTCGAATCGCTTTATTACGGATGAGATCGCGCAGAACCGGATTACCGCGACATATGTCCCGGCGATCTTCTTTTTGGTCGCGATGTTCATGCTGCAAAACGTGCTCGGCCGGCTGGTCGATATGCAGCGAGCCCAGATCGGCTTGATGAAGGCGTTCGGATACGGCAATGCACGGATCGCGATGCATTACTTGCAGTTCGCGGGCGTGATCGCCGTCGTGGGCGCCGCCCTCGGCGTTGCCGCCGGAATGGTATTGGGCTCGACGCTGATCGAGGTTTACGCTCGGTACTACCGCTTCGCTCGTCTTGTCTTTCATGTGGATATGGCGGTCGTTATCCTGGCCTTCACGATGAGCGCCGCGGCCGCGATGGGTGCGACGGCATTCAGTGTCGCCAAAGCGGCGCGGCTCACGCCCGTGGAGGCATTGCGCGCGCCCGTTCCCCCCGATTTCTCCGTGGGATGGGCCGAGCGGTTCGGACTCTATCGTCATCTCGGCGTGACATGGCGAATGATTGCGCGCAATGTCACGCGCAGGCCCGCCATGGCTCTGCTGTCCTCTCTTGCGATAGCCTGCGCCAGCGCGATTCTGGTAACGGGAGGATTCTTCTTCGACGCGATCGATTATCTCTTCGATGTTCAATTTCAGCGCATCGAACGTCAGGACCTGACGATCGCTTTTACGCAGCCCCTATCACATCGTGCGATCTATGCGTTGCAGCGCTTGCCCGGGGTATTGCGCGTCGAGCCCTTTCGCGATGTCCCCGTCAAGCTCGTGGCCGGATCGCGATCGCGCCGTTTATCCCTGAGCGGGATCTCGCCCTCATCCGAAATGCATCGTCTGCTGGACGACCGGAGCATGCCGTTGCGCGTACCGCCGGACGGGATCCTCATTTCGTCGCAGTTGGCCGATGCGCTTCGTGTTCGAACGGGGGACGCCGTCACGGTCCAGGTGCTCGAGGGCGAGCGCCAAACCCGCCGAGCGACTGTTGCAGGCCGAATCGGCGACATGGTGGGGGTGCAAGCCTATATGGACCAGCGAGCGCTTTCGCGCATGCTCGGAGAAAGCGCCGACTGGTCCGGCGCTTGGTTGAAGGTCGATCCGCAAGCGCGCGACCGCTTGTACGCGACGCTCAAGCGTATGCCCACGGTCAACGCGGTGGCGCTGCGGCAATCGGTGATCGACAGTTTTCGCAAGATCATGAACGAGAGCGTCCGGCTCTCGACCTCGATCAATTTCGCATTCGCCTGCATCATTGCATTCGGCGTCGCGTTCAACGGCATGCGCATCGCTTATTCCGAGCGAGTCCAGCAACTGGCGTCGCTGCGTGTGCTCGGCTTCACACGCGGCGAAGTGTCGTGGATACTGCTCGGCGAGCAATTTCTGCTGGCCGGGCTCGCGACGCCGGTGGGGCTCGCGTTGGGCTATGGCGTGTGCGCCTTGTTGGTTCGGCGCCTCGAAACCGACCTGTATCGATTGCCGCTCGTGGTCGCTTCATCCACCTTTGCTTACGCGGCGATCGTGACCGCCGCAGCGGTCGCGGCGTCCGGCGTGGTCGTGGCGTGGAAGATCCGGCGGCTCGATATCGTAGCCGTGCTCAAGGCGAGGGAGTCATGAAGAGCCGCCGAGCATACCGATTGCCGTTGTTCGCAGCGGGCTTATTGGCCGTTGTCCTGACGTTGGCTTATGCATTCTGGCCGACGCCGATGGTGGTCGATACCGCAACCGTGAAACGCGGGCCTTTACTGGTAACGATCGACGAGGATGGCGAGATCCGCGCGCACGATCGCTATGTGATCACCGCGCCGATCGCGGGCCGCTTATTGCGCGTGGACCTGCGCGAAGGCGATCGCGTGCGCGCCGGGCAGGTCGTGGCGGTAGTCGTGCCGGCGCCGATGACGCCCGGCGAGAGCGCCGAACAGCAAGCGCGCGTGGAGGCAGCCGAGGCATCATATCGCGAGGCGAAAGCACGCGTCGAGCACGCGCAGGCCGACGTTTCGCAGGCGCGACGCGAGCGCGAGCGTGGACAAGCGATGCACGATATCGGCGCGATTTCACGTCAGACGCTCGAACAGTTGCGTGCGGCGCAAGCATCGAGCACTAGCGATCTGCTCGCCGCGCGCGCGAGAGAGCGGGCTGCAGGGGCCGAAGTGCGAGCCGCGGTCGCCAATTTGAAGGCGCTGGAAACCGGCCACCCCGTGGAGGTGCGGGCGCCCGTGGATGCGACGGTGCTACGCGTCGACGAAAAGAGCGAACGCGTGACGGCCGCCGGGGCGCCAGTCATGCTGTTGGCCGATCCGTCGCGCTACGAGGTGGTGATCGATGTGCTGTCGACCGACGCCGTCAAAATCGGCCCGGGCATGCGCGTGTCGCTGGAGGAGTGGGGCGGTGACACGCCGATCGACGCTAAGGTGCGGGTGGTCGAACCCGGCGCGTTTACCAAGGTGTCGGCGCTGGGTGTGGAAGAGCAGCGCGTGCGCGTGGTAGGCGATCTGCTCGGTTCGCCAGGGCGTTTGAACGACGGCTATCGAGTGCAGGGCAGAATCGTGATTTGGGAGCGAGCCGACGTGCTCAGTGTGCCTATCGGCGCGTTGTTCCGTTGCGGCGAGCAGTGGTGCGTTTTCGCGGTGGCCGACGGGCGAGCAACGCAACGTGTGGTGCGGGTCGGACAGCGCAATGCGGACGTTGCGCAGGTGCTCGACGGCCTTCGCGAGCGAGAGAGCGTCGTGGTGTACCCGCCGAGCACGCTCGCGGACCACGCTCGCGTGCAGTCTCGTTGACGGTGAAAGTCCGCTCGCGTGCGCAGCGCGAGTTAGCGCTCGGTTGCGGGAACGGTTCGCTTCACCGGGTCCACGTGCGTCATGACGTTCAATACCCGGTGGCGCGACAGCACGTTCCGACGTGCCGCCACGGCGATCTCGTGCCCGGCTTCCACGGGAATCGCCGCATCCACTTCGAGATGGGCGTCGGCAACGATCATGTCGCCCATCTTGCGCGTGCGCAGATCATGAACGCCTTGCACGCCCGGTGTGGCGAGCAGCGTCTGGCGAATCGCGTCGATCTCATGCTCGTCCGCCGAGCGATCCATCAAATCGTGTATGGCATCCCAGCCGAATTCGGCGCCCATTTTCAGCACGAGCAAGCCCACGATGAGCGCGGCGATCGGATCGAGGATCGGATAGCCCGCGAGATTGCCCACGATGCCGACGCTCACGACCAGGGACGAGGCTGCATCCGATCGAGCGTGCCAGGCGTTGGCGACGAGCATGCTCGATTTCACGCGCTTAGCCACGGCCAGCATGTAGCGAAACAGCAACTCCTTCGCGATCAATGCGGCGACGGCGACCCATAACGCCAGGACGTGCACGCGCTGAATGGCCGCTGGCGCTTCGAGCTTGCGCACGGCCGACCAAAGCATGCCGATCCCAACCGCCGCAAGCAGCAGGCCGAGCACTAGGGAAGCGGCGGTTTCGAACCGTTGGTGGCCGTAAGGATGTTTTTCGTCCGCGCCCTTCGCGCTGTGATGGCTCGCAATGAGGACGACGAAGTCCGCGATTAGATCGGATAGGGAGTGGATGCCGTCGGCGACGAGGCCCTGCGAGCGAGAGAGAATGCCTGCGGTGACTTGGCCCAGCGTCAGCGCAAGATTGACTGCGACGCTGACCCAGGTACTGCGCGACGCGGCGGCAGAGCGCGCGGCTGTTGAGGCGGCGGGATCTTCCGTATCGTCGTCGAAGGCGGCTTGTGGATTCATCGAGTGCGCTTACACGTGGACACGTTGTCGCGTTTGCATGGATGCCGGGCTGCGCGCGGCGCGTATGCCCCGATTCTGGCGCGTGCGGCGCCGTCTCGTTTGACGAAGGTCAAGCTTGCGCGTTGGGTTGCTTGCACAGTGCGCCTGCGGCGGGCTATTGCCGCAGGGCGCACGGGGACCCGAACGACTATTGCGCGACGGGGTGAGTCACGTCGGAGCCGAACCAGTGGTTCGAAATCTTTGCCAGCGTGCCGTCTTGTTTCATTGCGGTAAGGGCGTCGTTGACCGCCTTCTCGAACTGAGGATTGCCCTTGCGGAAGGGGATCCCCATTTCTTGTTCGCCGCCCTTCAGGATATTGCCGGCACGAAGCGGAAGCTGAGACGTCTTGATGATGTACGGCAGCATGAGCCGATCGTCCAACGTCGCGTCGATGCGCCCGGAGGCAAGGTCGCGCAGCTTCTCGGGAGCGCCCGGATACGTTTGAACGTTGATGTCGGCAACCGCGCGCGCCATCTGGTCGTAGTTGGTTCCGAGCGTCACGCCGAGCTTCTTGTCGCCTTTGAATTCGGCCAGCGATGTGAACGCTCGCTTGTCGTTGGCCCGCTGAATCAATTGGGCCGCCGAATAGGTGTAGGGCTGGCTGAAATCGAGCGCTTCCTTGCGTTGCGGCGTGATCGTGACTTGATTCACGATGACGTCGAACTTGCCGGCCTGAAGCCCTGCGAGAATACCGCTCCACTCCGTGGCGATGAATTGCGTCTTCACCCCGAGCTTCGCCGCCAAGGCTTTCGCGACATCGACGTCGAAGCCTTCCAGTTCTCCCGCCGAATTGCGGTAATCGAAGGGCGGGTAGGTGCCCTCCAGACCGACGCGCAGCACGCCGTTCGTCTTGACGGTTTGAAGCAGGTCTTCGGCGTGAGCGGCCGTGCCGACGAAGCTGAATGCTGCGGCGAGCAGCGCGCTGCGGAAAAGCACCTTGATGACGTTCTTCGGTTGCATTGTCTCCTCCTTGGATTTGAGCTTTGCTTTGCTTTGCTTTGGTTGGTGCGTGTGCGCAAAGCGCGACCTTCTTCGGAAGGATCGAAAGACACTACGAGAATCCGTAATGTGTCCGGAAAGAAGTCGAGCCTGAGCGAGCGCACGCCGTCGAACGGTATCACTTTCCGCCTCGACGAGCACGTCCCTCGGGCGCCGCTGGGCTTTGCTTAGGGCGAGCCTGCGAGCGCTTCGCAAGGCGGGAAGGGCGAAGAGCACTGATACGGCGGCTACCGCGGCTACGGCTCATAACGAGGCGCGAAGGCATCGCTGGCCCTGCGCCGCTCGCGCCGTGCCTCACTTCGTGTCGGCGTCTTCGGTTAATTTCTTGCCGAGGCTCACGAAAATGCGCTGCGTTTGGCCCTTTGCGTGCAGCGCAAAAAGAAGCAGCGAACGCCCCGTCACTTGATAGATGTCACCCGATTCGAAATCGGGTAATTCGTCGCGCACGGGCACGTTCGTGTCGATGAGGCAACGCCATTGATCGCTGCCCGCGATGTCGGGTAGTTTGAATTCGACGACGTCATGGTGGGCGTTCATCACGATGAGCAACGTGGCGTCGGAAGCCGGCCCGCGAATGCCGCTCGTCTGCGCGCGGCCGTCGAGCAATACGCCGAAGCATCGCATCGACGGATCGTTCCATTGGTCCTCCGTAAGATCGTCGCCGGCCGGGCTCAACCAGCGCACTTCGCTCAGTTGCTGGCGCTCGTCGAATTGGCCTGTTAGAAAGCGATTGCGGCGCAGAACAGGGAGCGTATGACGCAGCGTCGTCAGCTTGATGACGAAGTCGGTCAACGCGCGCCCATCGTCGTCGATTCCCTCCCAGTCGGTCCAACTTATTTCGTTGTCCTGACAATATGCATTGTTGTTGCCGCATTGCGTGCGGCCGAATTCGTCGCCGGCAACGATCATCGGCGTGCCTTGAGAAAAGAGCAGGGTGGCCAGCAGGTTGCGTTTCTGCCGTTCGCGCAAGGCGCCGATCTGCGCATCGTCGGTTGGCCCCTCGGCGCCGCAGTTCCAGGATTTGTTGTCGGCGTGGCCGTCGTTGTTGTCTTCGCCGTTCGCTTCATTGTGTTTCTCGTTGTACGAAACGAGATCGTTCAGCGTAAAGCCGTCATGCGCCGTCACGAAGTTCACGCTGGCCCACGGTCGTCGCCCGCGTCGGTTGAACTTGTCGCCCGAACCGGTGATCCGGCTCGCCAGTTCGGCCGCGACGCCCTCGTCGCCCTTCCAGAACGCGCGCACGGTGTCGCGGAACCGATCGTTCCATTCGGCCCACCCGGGCGGGAAGCCGCCGACTTGATAGCCGCCGGGGCCGCAATCCCACGGCTCGGCGATAAGCTTGACGCTCGATAGGACGGGATCTTGCCTGCAACTGTGCAGGAAGCTGCCGCCCTCGTCGAAACCGTATGGTTCGCGCGCAAGAATCGTCGCAAGGTCGAAGCGAAACCCGTCGACGTTCATTTCCCCCACCCAATAGCGCAAGCTGTCGGTGACCAATTGCAGCACGCGGGGGTGGGATAGGTTCAGCGTGTTGCCGGTGCCCGTATCGTTGATGTAGTAGCGCTGCTGATCGGGCAGCAGCCGGTAATACGATGCGTTGTCGATGCCGCGAAACGACAGCGTGGGGCCGCGCTCATTGCCTTCGGCAGTATGGTTGTAGACCACGTCGAGAATGACTTCGAGCCCTGCGTCGTGGTAGCGGTCGATCATCTCTTTGAACTCGCGAATCGCATCCGCGCCGCGCGCAAAGAAACGCGGATCGGCCGCGAAGAAGCCGATCGTGTTGTATCCCCAGTAGTTCGTGAGTCCTTTGTCGAGCAGGTAGCTGTCGTTGACGAACGAATGAATCGGCATCAATTCGACGGCGGTCACGCCCAAGTGCCTGATGTAGTCCACCACTTCGTTCTGGGCCAGGCCTTCGAACGTGCCGCGCAGCCGTTGCGCAATGCCGGGGTGGTGCTTCGTATAGCCGCGCACATGCAGTTCGTAGATGACGGTGCGATCCCACGGTACGCGCACGCGCATGGGGTGCGTCCACGAGAAATTTTGGTCGACCACCACGCACTTGGGCACGAACGGCGCGCTATCGCGCTCGTCGAATGTCAGATCGTCGCCGTCTGCGCCGATCGTGTAGCCGAATACGGCATGGTCCCATTTCAAAGCACCGACGTGCGCTTTGGCGTAGGGATCGAGCAGCAGCTTGTTCGGATTGAAGCGATGGCCCGCTTCGGGCTCGTATGGACCATGCACGCGGTAACCGTAGACGGCTCCCGGCGCGAGGCCCGGCACGTACATGTGCCAGACTTCGTCGGTATATTCGGGTAATTCGATGCGTTCGAGCTCACGATGGCCCGCTTCGTCGAACAGGCACAACTCGACTTTGGTCGCATTCGCCGAGAACAGCGCGAAGTTCACCCCCGCGCCGTCCCAGCTTGCCCCCAAAGGAAAAGGAAGCCCTTCGGCGATCGACGTCATGCTCGGCATATCACTCTCGGCAGTTTGGTCTAGGCGCGAGAGCGCTGCAAGTTTCGTTCCCGGAGGGCGCGTCATCGAAAACGCGCGCGCACCGGGGGCGTCAGAACGGGGCGGTCAACGCGCTGCGCTAGGTTTGGCTGCCGTGAACGAGCAGAAGCGGCACGCTGGAAAGGCGCGCGACGCGTTCGGCAACGCTGCCGAGCAGCCACCGTGCGACGCCGCGGCGCCCATGCGTGCCCATGACGATGAGTTCCGCGTTCCAGGCGTCGGCCTCGCGAACGATCGTCTGAGCCACATCGTCCTGCGTGTGCGCAGTCTTAGCCAGACGCGTGCTCGTGTGGACGGAGGCCTCGGCCAACGTCGATTTCGCGTCGGCAAGCGCTTTCGTTCCCTGTTCGATGAAGGCGTCCTCGAGCACGTCGATGGGCACGAGATCGCTCAGACGCACCGCGCGATCGATGACATACAAAGCAAGGAGCGAGGTATCGGGCGCGACGAGGCGCTTTCCGTAATGCAATGCCTGTGTGGCATGCGGGCTGCCGTCCACGGCGAAGACGATGCGTTGCGGGGCGCGATCGACCTCGCCTTCATAGGCGGCCGGCACTATCAGGATCGGGCAACCGGCGAGCCGCGCCAGCGGCGCTGATACGCCGCCTTCGATCCAGCGCAGGATGCCGTGGTGTTGACGGGCGCCCGCTACGATGAGCTCTGCCCCCGATGCTTGCGCGGCCTCGAGCAGCGCGTCGACGATGTTGCCGCCGTGCTTTGCAAGGTCGACTTCCTCGGTATCGACCTGCGCGTCTCGTCCGGCGAAGGCGTCCTTGGCTTTGGCGAGCGCTTGCTGGGCATCGCGCAATAGCTCATCGCGCGCCGCATCCAGCGTGGCGCTGGCGAGCGTGCCTAGCGGAACGAGCGTACGCGGGTCTTCGGCGATGCTGACCAGCCGCACCTGTGCGCCTGCGGCGATCATGTTGCGCGCATAGGCGACGGCGCGTTGCGAGGCAGGGGACGGATCGACCGCAATGAGAATCTTTGTGGGTAGGCGCGGGCCTTGATGGGCGGAGACGGGGGAATTCATGTTTTGCTCCTTGCGGGCGGTATTCGGTTCCGACATCGACGATTGTGTTGGGCGCACGCCCATCGCTCTTTGACGAACGTCAAGATCCGGCGTTTGCCGCAGGTCAATGCACGTGGAGGCGCGCGGCCGTAGGATCGATGGCACAGAACGCTCCTTCTAGGTTTCCTTTTCGCTCTCCATGCCGCGTCTTCGCCTTTCTGTCGATTTCATGCTGTTGCTTGGCTCGGCGCTCACGCTGATGGCCGGGGGCGCGTGCGTCGCGCTAGGCCTGGGTACGCTCGGACGCGACATCTGGCTCGCCGGGGCGTTGCCGGTCTTGCTCGCGCTGACGATTTCGATCGGAAAGGCCGTGTTCGAACGCCAAGCGGGCGTCGACATTCTCGCGTGGCTGGCCATCGGCCTCGCGCTTGCGCTCGGCGAGACGCTTGCCGCAGCCGTGATCGCATTGATGGTTGCAAGCGGGCGCTCGCTCGAGCAATACGCTCAGCGTCGCGCAAGACGTGAGATGACCGCGTTATTGAGCCGTGCGCCGCGCGTTGCGATGCGCTTGGAGGACGGCCAATGGCAACCGGTGGCGCTCGACGCGGTGAGCCCTGGCGATCGCCTGCTCGTGCGCAGCGGCGAATGCGTCGCGGTAGACGGCACGCTGACGGACGCCGCGCAATTGGATGAGTCGATGCTGACCGGCGAATCGGAGATCGTGCGGCGTCAAGCGGGGCAATCGGTGCGCAGCGGCGTCGTCAATGCCGGCGGCCCATTCGAAATGGTGGCTGGCGCACGTGCGCAAGACAGCACCTACGCCGGCATCGTGCGCATGGTCGAGGCGGCGCAGCGCGAGCGCAGTCCGTCGGCGCGGCTCGCCGATCGCTACGGGGTATTCTTCGTGTTGCTCTCATTGATGCTCGCGGGCGGCAGTTGGTGGGCGACGGGCGAGCTCGCACGCGCGCTCGCCGTGCTCGTCGTCGCCACACCGTGCCCGCTGATTCTCGGCGTGCCGGTGGCGATCGTCTCGGGCATATCGAACTGCGCCAAGCGCGGTATCTTGATCAAAGGGGGCGGGGCGTTGGAGCGGCTAGCGCAAGCATCGATCCTCTTCTTCGACAAGACGGGCACGCTCACAGGCGGACGGGCGCGGCTCGCATCGATTCACTGCGCCGCACATACCCAGCCCGATGCCGTGCTGCGCTTCGCGGCGTCGCTGGCGCAAGCGTCCGGCCACGTCATTTCCGAAGCACTGACGATCGCGGCGCGCGAGCGCAACATCGGCCTAACGGCGCCGTCGGCTGTCGAGGAAACGGCGGGCGCGGGATTGCGGGGCCAAGTCGACGGCGCGAACGTGGCGATCGGCAGTTTCGCCTACGTCTCGTCACTCGCCGCACGTGTGCCCTGGAGCGAGGATCTGCTGCGAGACATCGGCTACGAAGGCGGTGCCGCGGTGTTCGTCGCCGTGGACGGCGAGATGATCGGCGCGATTCGGATGGCCGATCAATTGCGAATGGACACGCCACGGGCGTTGCGTCTGCTCAGGCGTGAAGGCATCGACCGGCTCGTGATGCTGACGGGCGACAGAGATGACGTCGCGCAAAGCGTCGGCGCGATGCTCGGCGTCACCGAAGTGCGCGCCGAGCAAACCCCTGCGGACAAACTGCATGCAGTCGAAGCCGCGCGGCGCGAAGGCGTCGTGATCATGGTTGGCGACGGCGTCAACGATGCACCCGCGCTCGCAGCGGCAGACGTGGGCGTCGCCATGGGCGCGCGTGGTGCGGCCGCGTCCGCGGAAGCGGCCGACGCCGTGCTGCTCGTGGATCGTCTCGACCGGCTCGTGGATGGCGTTCGCATCGCTCGGCGCGCGCGCCGGATCGCGGTCCAGTGCGTCGTAATGGGCATGGGACTGTCGGCCGCTGCGATGATCGCTGCGGCGCTGGGGTGGCTGCCTCCCGTCGCTGGAGCGATGCTTCAAGAGGTGATCGACGTACTCGTGATCGTCAATGCTTTGCGGGCGGCGCGGGTTCGCCCAACCGCGCCGGGGCGCGAGCTTGCGCATATCGACGCGGAGCGCCTGAAGGCCGAACACGCCGCGCTTGCACCGGTGCTCGTGCAGATCCGAGCGCTCGCCGATGATTTACCCGAACTCGATGGCGCCGGCGTCGCCAATGCATTGTCGGCGCTCAACGACGCCCTCGATCGGCGCCTGATTCCGCATGAGCGCGCGGACGACGAGCAGGTATATCCGCGCCTCGCCCCGTTGCTTGGCGGCGACGATCCGCTCGCGGCAATGAGCAGCGCGCACCGAGAGATCTACGGTATGGCGCGCCGTCTCAAGCAGATGGCAGGCAGCATCGCAGCCGCTGGGCCGACACTCGAACAGTTGCACGATGCGCAGCGATTGCTCTACGGTTTGGAGGCGGTCGTCCGCTTGCATTGCGCTCAGGAGGAAGAGCTTTTCCATGCGGTGGCCGCCGGCGCATGACGGCTCAGGAAACGCGCGGCGCCCTGCGGCGCGAGCGCGATTCGTTCACGACAGTCCATGCCGGAAGGTCGGCGCGATCGATGCGATCAGCAGGGCGGCCATCGTCCAGTTGAACGCGCGCAGCGCGGCGGGGCCTGCCAGAAATCGCCGCACGCCGAGGCCGAACGCCGCCCAGATCGAAATGCTCGGCAGATTGACGAGGGCGAAAGCCACCGCCAGCGTGAGCGCGTTAACGAGCAGATCGTCGTTTACCCGAAACGCCGTGACGCCCGTGACAGCCATCATCCACGCCTTCGGATTGACCCATTGGAATGCCACGGCTTGGAGGAACGTCATCGGCCGCTTGTTGGCTGCGTCGACCGACAGCGAACGCGACGCGGCGATTTTCCAGGCGAGATAAATCAGGTACGCCACGCTCAGGAACTCCATCGCGGAGTAAAGCGCGGGTGCGCGCGCGAAGACCTGGCCCAGCCCCAGCGCAATGGCGACCATCATGATGGTGCAGCCGCAGGTGATGCCAAGCATATGCGGCAACGTGCGGCGAAATCCGAAATTGACGCCCGAGGCGAGCAGCATGGTGTTGTTGGGACCGGGTGTGATCGACATCACCAGCGCGAAGGTCATGGCGGCGGACAGCGCGGCGTAGGGCAAGGCGGTGAGCATGGCGTCGATCCTCGGATGGGCAGTGTCCGAGGAGTGTACGGGTGTCGGCCGTAACAGTACCGGTACAGATCTTTGGATAATTATCGGTACGGAGCCGGGGTGCCGTAATTATCGAACTGCCGCTTGCCGGTGATCGAAGCTGTCTTTCAGCCCATCTTCCCGGTTGTTCTCCACGCGATTGCGCCCGCGCGCCTTGGCTTCGTACAGCGCCGCGTCCGCGCTCGCCAGCAAGCCCGCCGCCTGAGCGTGAGGATGAAATCGGCTCGAGGCATGTCCGATCGATACAGTGACATGGCGCCCATTCGCCCGCGTCACCGGCAATTCCATTTCGGCGATCGTCTGTCTCAGGCGCTCGGCAATGGTCAAGCTCGCCTCGGGGTCGCAGGCGGGCAGCACGACGACGAACTCTTCGCCGCCGTATCTCGCGACGAAATCCGTCTGCCGCCATAGCGATGAATTCAGTGCTTGGGCGATGCGTCGCAGGCATTCGTCTCCGGCCAGATGTCCGAATGCATCGTTGTAGTCTTTGAAATGATCGACATCGACAAGCAACACGGAGAGCGGATTGCCGGTGGCGGTGGCGAGCGCCACTTCGCGGGGATAGCGCTCGTCGAAATAGGCGCGATTGAATACGCCGGTGAGCCCGTCGCGCACGGACAGTTCCTTGAGGGCGCGGTGCGCATCGGCCAGTCTTTGATAGGTGCGGCTCGTCTCTGACATCAACATGCCGAGCACGGCATTGGCCGACACCATCGATGCGATTCGCGCGGCATACCAGCCGAGGCTGTAGCGCGCGCCGGCGCCGAGCGTGAGCGTCACGTCGATAAAACCGGCCAGCAACGCCACGGCGAGCCAGAGATCCATCGGCGTGCGCAATCGCGTGACGAAGACGTGGATCAGCAGTGAAGCCAAGCAGATCGCCCAAACCGACAGCAGGATCGGGTTCGCGGATAAATGGCGATACGACGGCGTGCTGGACACGAGGTTAGGCAACTGATCTCGTGCGGCGGTCGCGGCGAGACTGAGCGCCAGCGACAGACCGATTGACCCAACAATTATCAAGGCGCCGCTGAGGCGACGCTGCTCGATGCGTTGGATTGGCGGCCACTTTCGCGTCGCGAGCGCAAGCGCCGCCAATACCGCATAGCCTGCGCGCCACAGCAGCCATATCCATATGGCAGTCTGCCGTCCCGCACCGAATAATCCGCTGGCGGCGAACACGCCGGGGTAGACGACCAGATGAAACGCCGCGGCGACTGTCGTGAAGGCGTAGGCGCAAGCAAGTGCCGCGAAGACGACCCGCCCCGACGCGCGAAACTGCGTCCACAGCAGAAAGCCGGTCAGCCCGTCCGCGATGGCGACCGACGTGGCGAAGATCGACATGAACGGGGGCACGACGACGGCTTGAACCGTCGAACGCGGCCAAACGTATAGGGCGAGGCAAAGCATGAGCGCGACGGCGATCGCGGCGGTCAGTCTCTGTTCTTTGCTGGCAGGAGCCTGGATAAGCGTTGCTTGCATGACACCGATAAATCGTTCGCGAGGGATGGCCCGCACAGCTTATCGCCTACGTTTTCCACGTACTACGGCAATTTTTGGCAAATCTGTAGAGGGGCGGCCGGGTGTGCTTGTCCAATCAAGGGTTTGGCGAGTGTCCTGAGCCGGTTCGTTGATCGTCATCAAGCGCGAACCGCCGATCGTGCGACAAAATGCTCGACGCCATTCTGATCTGCTATGGCGGTGGACGCTTTGATACAGGCCGCCGGCCGCCCTTGCGGAGCGGGCGTCAAGCTCCGTCGATTCAACATCGTTAGCGCCGAACGCATTGGACCTCCACATGGAATCGCACCATCGCTCGATTTGCGCAAGATTGACGGTGTTCGTCTGCATATTGGGTGCATTGGTTTTATCGCTCTCGGCCATAGCGGGCATATTGCTGGTTGCGCCGGAGGCGGACCGGCTGGTTACGGGCTCGCTCGAATTGCTAGCCTTCGCGGCCGCCGTTGCCGCGGCGCTAGCCGCAGCGCTGCTCCTGAAGGCCCGCAAGGAGATCACGTTTGTGCCGCTCGAGGCAAGCGCGTTCGCACGGCACGACCCGCTGACGGGTCTCGTCAACCGGCGGGTTTTCGAGGCGGACTTGCGCAAGGTAGCCGAGCTGGCCAAAGTCAACGGGGACGTTTATCAGGTGCTCGTCATCGATCTCGATCGGCTGCGGGCGGTTAACGATCTTCAGGGTCATGCGGTCGGTGACGCCGTCCTTTGCGAGGTTGCAAAGCGGGTAAGACAGGTTGTCCGCAAGGGCGACACGGTCGCGCGTCTGGCCGGCGACGAATTCGCCGTGATAGCCAGAACGGACGGGCCGAGATTCGCCGACGAGTCGATGCATTTGGCCGCCCGGCTGCTCCAAGCGATCACCAGGCCGATCGTGATCGCGCCGGGTAAAACCGACATTACGATCGGCGCGTGCGCCGGGATCGCCTTGGCGCCGAACGATGGGCTGGACGAAGAGATTTTGCTTCATGCCGCTTATATAGCGATGCATCGCGCCAAAGATGCAGGAGAGGGCACGATCCGTTTTTTCGAGCGGCGCATGGACGAGGAGCTTTACGAGCAGGCCCAGTTGGAAGCGGATCTCAAGGCCGCGGTGGAAGGCGGAACGATTCAGCCTTACTACCAGCCTTTGATCGAAATGCGCGAGCAAAGGATCTGGGGCTTCGAAATTCTCGCCCGTTGGCGCCACCCCACACGCGGCGCTGTGCCGCCCGACGCGTTCATTCCCGTTTGCGAACGGTTGGGCTTGACTTCGGCGCTGATGGCTTCCGTGCTTCGGCAAGCGTGCAAAGACGTACGCCAATGGCTGCGACCCGATGGGAAGCTCGCGCTCAACATTTCGCCGAATCAACTGAAGGACGCGAGCCTGCCGGCGCAGATCTTGGCCATTCTGCGCGAAGAGGGCATGCCCACCTCGCAATTGGAAGTCGAGATCACCGAAACCGCGCTCGTGGGCGACATCGACGCTGCGAAAGCGATTTTCGACGCCTTTCACGAGGCGGGTATCGAAGTGTCGCTCGACGACTTCGGCACGGGCTATTCGAGCCTCTATCACCTGCGCGAACTGAAGTTCGACAAGATGAAGATCGACAAATCGTTCGTGCAATCGATGCAACGGAACGACGAAAGTGAAAAGATCGTCGATGCGATCCTCGGCCTGGCCAAGAGCCTAGGGATGAGGGTGGTCGCCGAAGGGATCGAGGACCCCACCGCCTGCGAGAAACTGATGCAAAAGGGCTGCGAATACGGCCAGGGCTATTACTTCGGCAAAGCGATCGCTGCGATCGACGCGGGCGCGCAGCTTTGCCGGCCCTGAAATCGGCTATCAGGCGGGGGTGGAGGCTCGCGGTGGAGCGGGCGGCATGCGAATGAATGCGCGCTAAGCGGGCCCACTACACTACGGAAGGGAATCAGGCCTCCGCGCCGCCTTCGGCGACGCGATGGGCCTTCGATTTCGCTCTTGAGAAAGGTTCAGACGAAAGCAATTACTCGGCCGCGGAAACCTGTACCGAGCGCCGCTCGGCGGAGACCGTTGCGCGTTCCAGGCGCGGGCTCGCGCCACGGATGAACAGGGCCGCGCATGTCGCAAGCATGGCCCAAACGCTGAGAATTACCGCCAAAGTGCTCATGCTAGGTCTCCTGATGTCGAGGATCGCGACTGCTGTGGCATGGTGCCTGCCAGCGCGTCGATGCTTTGTAGTCTGCGCCCGCCAGCCGTTTTTCGATTGGACGAAAAGAAGCCGAATTCGACGCTAATCCAAGCCATATGTTCGGCCCCTGTTTGTGCGCAAAGGCCATTGTTCGACACTTTACCCGTTTCCCGGCATTCGTCCAATTCTCTAATATGTATTTCGACTTAGTTTGGCAGTAAAAATATATTGGACGACTTACGTCGCATCTCGCAGTATTCGTAGCTGACCGCAGCCGAGCTGCCCGCGCCGTGGCGCAACTCGCGCTTCATGGCGTCAACGGGGCTCCCGGGGGAGCTGCCTGCGCCTGCCCCTTACGCGTCTTAAATCACTGCAATATCGACTTGAACATCTGAGGACTCCATGCCCAACTATCGGTCACGCACATCGACTCACGGCCGCAACATGGCCGGCGCCCGCGCGCTTTGGCGCGCCACCGGGATGAAAGACGACGATTTCGGCAAGCCCATCATCGCCGTAGTGAATTCGTTCACCCAATTCGTTCCGGGGCATGTGCATCTGCGCGATCTCGGCGCGCTCGTCGCGCGGGAAATCGAAGCGGCTGGCGGGGTGGCCAAGGAATTCAATACGATTGCCGTTGATGACGGTATCGCGATGGGGCATGGCGGCATGCTTTATTCGCTGCCGTCGCGCGAACTGATCGCCGATTCGGTCGAATACATGGTCAACGCGCATTGTGCCGACGCCATGGTTTGCATTTCGAATTGCGACAAAATCACGCCGGGCATGCTGATGGCCGCGATGCGCCTGAACATTCCGGTCGTGTTCGTGTCGGGCGGCCCGATGGAAGCGGGCAAGGTCAAGTCGCCGGCGGACAGTCAAGTGATCGCCAAGATCGACCTGATCGACGCGATGATCAAGGCGGGTGACCCGAAGATCAGCGATGCCGAAGTGGCTGAAGTCGAGCGCAACGCTTGCCCGACCTGCGGCTCATGCTCGGGTATGTTCACGGCCAACTCGATGAATTGCCTGACCGAAGCGATCGGCCTTTCGTTGCCGGGCAACGGCACGATCGTCGCCACGCATGCATGGCGTAAGGGCTTGTTCGAACAAGCCGGCCGCCTGATCGTCGACCTGTGCCGCCGTTATTACCAGGAAGAAGACGCGTCGGTGTTGCCGCGCAACATCGCCACCAAGCAGGCGTTCGAAAACGCGATGGCGCTCGACGTCGCCATGGGCGGCTCGACCAACACCGTGTTGCACCTTCTGGCTGCCGCGCAGGAGGCGGGCGTCGATTTCACGATGTCGGACATCGATCGCATCTCGCGCAAAGTGCCGTGCGTGTGCAAAGTGGCGCCCGCAACCGACAAATACCATGTCGAGGACGTGCACCGTGCAGGCGGCATTCTCGGTATCCTCGGCGAACTCGCGCGCGCCGAGCTGCTCGATCTGTCGTGCGGCAACGTGCACAGCGGCACGCTTGGCAACGCAATCGCGAAGTGGGACGTCGCGGGCGGCGCGGGCGAAGAGGCGCAAAAGTTCTACCGCGCGGCGCCGGGTGGAATTCCCACCACTGTCGCGTTCAGCCAAGAAGCGACGTTCGCGCAGCTCGACACCGATCGCAAGGCCGGGTGCATTCGCAGCAAGCAGAACGCCTATTCGAAAGACGGCGGTCTGGCGGTGCTGTATGGCAATTTGGCCGAGAAAGGCTGCATCGTCAAAACCGCGGGCGTCGACGAATCGCAGTGGGTCTTTTCCGGGCGTGCGCGCGTGTTCGAAAGCCAGGATGAAGCCGTCGAAGCGATTTTGGGCGACAAGGTGGTGGCGGGCGATGTCGTCGTGATTCGTTACGAAGGCCCGAAGGGCGGCCCGGGGATGCAGGAAATGCTTTACCCCACGTCTTATTTGAAATCGAAGGGGCTTGGCAAGACTTGTGCGTTGTTTACCGATGGCCGCTTCTCGGGGGGCTCGTCGGGCCTCGTGATCGGGCATGCATCGCCGGAAGCCGCGGAAGGCGGCACGATCGGTCTCGTGGAAGAGGGCGATGTAATCGAAATCGACATTCCTCAGCGCAAAATGCATCTGGCCGTCGCGGATGAGGAATTGGCGCGCCGCCGCGCGGCAATGCAGGCGCGTGGCGATAAGGCATGGATGCCGGCCAACCGGGAGCGCGTCGTCTCCCAGGCGTTGCAAGCTTATGCGGCGTTGGCGACCTCGGCGGACCGCGGCGCCGTGCGTGATATTTCGCAGCTCAAGCGGAAATGATGGGGCGCGGCTAGGCCGCGGTTGCGGCCGGGACATTTGACGCCGGTAAGCGGGAGGCGCTTACCGGCTCGATTGCCTGACCTGTTCAGCAACTGACGCCCATGCTGAAAATCACGGGTTCGCCAGCGCCACGTGCGCTGGATCGTGATTCGTCGTCGGCGTCTTCAAGGTGCACGCGATAACGCAGGCGATCGCTGCCGAAAGCACGAGGTATGAGAAAGCCCCGACGTACGAGCCGTTGAACGCTCCGATCAGATGCCCCATGACCACGGGCGCGGTAAATCCGGCCATTTGACCGCCGAAGTTGATGAGGCCCGTCGCGCTGCCGACCTTCTCGTTCGGAAAATACTTGAGCGGAACGGTAAAGACCGTTGCGTAGACCATCGTGAATGCGCAGATGCACAACGTCCAATAGAGCACGAGCAGCGGCAGCGAGGACGTCGTCATCATCAGAATGAGGAAAAGTGCGCAAAGCAGCGCGCCGCATGCCATCAGCGGCTTCGATCGTTGCGCGCCCGCCTTGTCGATGACATGCCCGACGGCATTGGTGCCGAAGAATGCCGCGATATAGGGGATCATCGACGCAATACCGATATGTTGAATGTCGATGCCTTTTACTTTCAGCAAATAGGATGGCATCCACGATTGCAGCCCGAGGAACAGCGTGCTGCTGCAAAACCAGATCAGGCCCACGCGCCACGTCATGGGATTGCGCAGCAGTTCCAGATACTGCTGACGGTTTCTGGCGGTGCCGCTCTTGCTGCGAACGTGCGCACGGGGTTTGAGCATAAAGACGAATAGCGCGGCGACCATGACACCGCATACACCCAATGCGGGAAACGTCCAACGCCAGCCGTAAGCGGCAATGACGGCAGCGACGAAAATAGACCCGGCCGCATTGCCGAGGAACACGGTGCTGGACATCAACGATTGCACCCGGCCGCGCTCCTGCTTCTCGAAATTCTCCGCAATCGCGACGGCATTGGCCGGCGCGAAGCCGCCTTCGCCGATGCCAAACAGCAACCGAATGACGACGAGCGACGCGAACGACCAGGACATTCCGGTCAGCGCGGTGAAGATCGACCACATGACGATACATGCGGTCAGCACGCGCTTCGCACCATATCGGTCGGCCAGCCATCCTCCTCCCAGTTGCATGAAGGCGTATGTAAAGTAGAAAGCGCCGAGGACGTATCCGCGCTCCTGATCGTTGAGTCCGAATTCATGTGCAATAGGAATCACGGCCGTGCTTATGACGATCCGGTCGGCGTACGCCACTACCCAGGCAATGAAAATGACGGCGATCAGCGCCACCTTACGCCAGTTCTTTGTACTCAATGTTGATGTCTCCATGACGGCTCCTTTGTGCTTGGTTCTTTCGACTTGTCGAAACGGATTCGACAAGCGCCAAGCTTTGAATTTGCGCGCGCCAATATCTCGAAGCAATTGACGATATGGCGGTTGCCTATAAACATGCGTTATGGATACGGCGAGCCCGGATGGGCTGTCGAATCTACGCCTCCGAGGCTGTGCCGAACCGCGCCGGCACCATCCCTTGCGTTCCGTTCGTGGTGGTCAGGCGCAACACGACCTCACCGTTCACCCACCATGCGAGTTGATGAGGCGCGAGCGCGAGCCTGTCGGCTCTTTTTCTTTCGCCTCGCACAAGCAGGTGCGCAAATACAGGACCGACCAGTTGATCCTGCATGGCATGGGCGGTCACGGCGATCAGCCGATCGGCAAGGGTCGCCCCCGCCGAAGCCTCGTAACTCAGTTCGGCCGTCAGCCTGTCCAACGTATAGTCGATGCGTACGGTTACTTCGTCGTCGCCTTGCTCGCACAGGTGCACGCATCCGCGAATCGTTCGGCTCGATAGCGAAAGCGCATACAGAGAGGGCGTGCAATAAGGCGGCACGCGAGTCCATGCTTGCGCCTCCCAGTGGCTCGCGTAGCTGAGCAAGTCCTGCTCGGAGTAGCGCGAACCCATGAGTTCGATGCCGACCGGCAGCGCGTCACGCGTCCATCCGGCCGGCATCACCATGGACGGCAGTCCCGTGCCCGGCGCAAGTTGACTGTTGTCGGCCGGCAAGATTTCCCCGATCAGCGTCGGCTTGCGTCGCAACGCTGGGTAGGCCAATACGTCCACCCCGTGCTGCTCCATACAGGCTTCGACGACGCCACGCAGCTTCGCTTGCTGCGCAATGGCATGCCGGTACGCGTCGCTATCGGCGCCTTGCGTTGCATTTCTGGCTCTCAGCACCGTGTCGAGTTGCTCGTGGTGCAAACCGGCCGCAATGACATCGCCCAGCGAGCCTATCGCTGAAGCGGGATAACGACGCAGGTAGCCGGCCAAGGCGGAGCGGAACTCGTACGCGATCACATTGCTCGCTCGCATCGATTGCTCCAGGTCTGGGATGTCCACGTCGACCAGTTGCGCGCCTAGCCCCTGCATCGTATGCAACGCCTGGCGGGTCAGCTCCGACACCTCCACTTCATCGGCAGCGCTTCCGAACAGTCGCGGCAACACACCGATCCTCAACCCCGCCAGCGCATTGGCCTGGATACCAGCCAAGTACGAGCGAGGAATATGTCCTTGCGCGTCGACTGTCGAAGCATCCCCGGGATCATTACCCACGATCGCGTCGAGCGCGATGGCAAGATCGGCAACGGTTCGAGCGAGCGGCCCGGGGATGTCCTGAGTGTTCGACAGAGGCATCATTCCCGAGCGGCTCGCGAGGCCGCGCGACAAGCGCAGCGTATAGAGCGACTGACACGACGCCGGGAGACGCAGCGAGCCGCACGTATCGCTGCCGATGCCGACAGCAGCGAAGCTTGCTGCGACGGCCGCGGCCGTGCCGCCGCTCGATCCACCGGGCACGCGACGCGGATCGTATGGGTTGCGTGTAAAGCCGGTCAACGACGACGCGTTCGTTACGCCGGCAGCCAATTCGTGCATCGTCGTCTTGCCTAACACGATGGCGCCGGCAGCCCGTAGTTTTCGGACCAAAAAAGCGTCCGTCTCAGGATAGAGGTTTGCAAATGCCAGCGAGCCACCCGACGTCGGCAGGCCGGCAACGTCGATATTGTCTTTGACCAGTACGGGAACGCCGTGAAGCAGCCCGCGCATACCGTTTGCGCGGCGTTCGGCGTCGAGCGCCGCCGCCTCATCCAATGCGGACGGGCTGAGCGCGACAATCGAGTTTAGCCTGGGCCCATCCCGATCGAATGCCTGGATTCTGTCGATGTATCCCCGCACGAGCTCGCAAGCCGTCACGAGCCCCGAGGCCTGCGCGGCATGTAGCTCCTGCACCGATTTTTCCGTTACGTCATAGCCGGAATTGCGTTCGGAGTCCTGGGGTGTTGAATGATCGATCGATGTATCCATTGGCTTCTCTGCTCAGGATCGCACCGCCGCAGCGCGATACGATTTGTTGCACGCACTGGTTCAATCCGCGGCCGCGCCCTATGCTGGCAGTCCAAAACCGTCGAGCGGGACCGATGGCTTGCGCCCCCCGACGAGCTCGCTGGTGAGCAAGCCACTTGCCAAGGCCAGCGTGAAACCGAGTGCGCCTTGCCCGAGGTTCAGCCAGAGATTGGCAAATCGGGTGGCGCCGATGATCGGCGTGCTCGTAGGCGTTGCCGGCCGCAATCCGCACCAGGCGTGTGCGCGGCCGAAGTCGACGGCCTGCGGAAACGCTTGCGAGGCTTCCGCGCGCAGCGATTCGATCCTTGCGGGATCCGGCGTCGCATCACGGCCGGTGATATCGGCCATACCGGCGATCCGAAGCCGATCGCCCAAGCGCGCATAAACCACCTTGCGATCGTAATCCGTCACGCTCACGTGCGGGGCCGCATCGCGTTCATCAATTCGGGCGGTGAGGCTGTACCCCTTCAACGGATAGAGCGGGATTCTGATACCGAGTGGTTTTAGCAAATCTGCGCTTGCCGTGCCGGCGCACAAGACGACCTGATCGGCCGCGATTTCCTGGCCGTTGGCGTGGACCGAAACGCGAGGCGTGGCGCCCGTTGCGTCGGGGCGTAAAGAGGTTATCTCCGTGTCGAGCAGGAATTGAACGTCTCTCGACCTGAGCAGTTGGGCCAACGCAAGACAAAACTTGTAGCAGTCGGCCGTCTCTTCGCTCGGTGTGAAGATTCCGCCCGCAAGTTTCGATTCGAGCTTGCTCAAAGACGGCTCCGTGAGCGCGCATTCGCGAGCCGTGAGTATGTGTTGCTCACATCCGAGAGACTGCTGGAATCGAATCAGGTCCCGAGCGGACGCAAAGCTTTGCGCGTTGCGGTACACCACTAGTTTTCCTGTATTCGTATGATCGAACGACAGTGCGGACTCACGGGTCATTAGATCGTGCATGAGTTCGCGGCTCAGAAATGACAGCTTCAGAAGGCGGCGCGTCGAAAGTTCACTTTGCGCATGCGTGCATGCCAGTACGAATTTGAGCAGCCATCGCCATTGACTCATGTCGGCGCGTGGACGGAATCGCACCGGTGAATGCCGTTGCGTCAGCCACCACGGCAATTTCGAAAGCACGCCGGGGCCGGCCAACGGCGCGACGTAGCAGTACGAAAGCTGTCCGCCATTTGCGTAGCTGCTTTCGAGTGCGACGTCCGCATTGCGTTCGACAATCGTCACTTTATGACCATCAGCGGCCAGGTACCAGGCCGTAGCAAGGCCGGTTACTCCGGCGCCCAACACCAGCACGTGCATATCGTATTACCCACCTATCGAAAGTCCACGCGAGCATTGTTCGTCGCTTGTGGGGAAGTCGTCCAATACCAAAAGAGTCCGACGCGATAGCCGTGGGTTATAGCTCTTCAGCCGCTAAGGCGTGGGCGTACGCTCCGCCCTTTTTCGGTCGGCTTCCCGCAGCGACTCCAACAGGCGTTGGCCGGGCTTCAGGGGAGGCCGCGAACGCTCCGTGACGGCGTAGACGTGCAACGTCTGGTCCGATGCGACGGGCCTCGTCTGAACGGTCTGCAGTTCGCCGGTCGATCGGGCGGTGAGCGAATCCACGAGCGCGACGCCCACGCCGTTTTCCACGAGGGCACGCGCAAGGGGATAAGTCTGCACGGATATGTGGGACACCACGCCCGCACTATCGGCCAGCCAATTTGCCAGCAGTGCGCCAAGGTAGTCGTCGGTATCGATGGAAACGAATGGGGTATTGGCGAGCTCCTCCGGCTGCAACGGCCGGCTCAGTATTTCGTCCGGCCACCAGCCCAACGGCGCAATCGCGCATAAGTGGCAATCGAGAATGGGTGTCGCGACCAAGCTGGGGTGCGTGATCGGACGCATCGTCAATCCCAATTCGGCTTCACCGAGCAACAATGCGTACTCGATTTCGCGCGTGTGAGACACGGCGAGCTCGCATTGCGCATCGGGAAATGCTTTGCGCCACGCGGCGATAGCGGGCGGTAGCACGCTATAGGCGATCGCCGGCGTGACGGCAACGGCCAACGGCCGCACCGCGCCTTGAGCCAGGGTGGCCGACAATCGCCGAATGCGCCGCAACTGATCTTCCAGTGGCTCGAGCTCTTGACGCAGCCTGAGTGCCTCGGGCGTCGGCACTAGCTTTCCTTTGTCCCGTATGAACAGGGCGAAACCCAGCGATTGCTCGGCGTGCTTGAGAATCTTGCTGATCGCAGGCTGCGATATGTGGAGCAACTTGGCGGCACCTGCTGCCGAGCCGGTCGAAATGATGGCACTGAACACTTCGATATGTCGTAGCCGCACGTTGCTTCCTTCCTCGGTGGAGTCTGCGTTCCGCGTCAACTCTACGCTACCGGAAACGATGCGCGGGAAAAAAAGCGACGCTCATAACCGAGAGTTATCGGCACTGTGCAGAAAGTCACTAGACGTTGGTGACATGCCTGGCAATATTCGCATTGTCGAAGGCACGGACCTTCACCAACCAAGGATACGAATCGCATGGCTGCGCCAAAGGACATGAAGCTCTCCATCCTGATCCGCGGTGGAACGCTGATCGACGGAACGAAACGGCCTCGAGTCGATGCGGACATCGGCATCGTGGACGATCAGGTCGTCTTCATCGGGAACGCGTCGCAACTGTCTGCCGACCACGTCATCGATGCTGCAGGAAAGATCGTTGCCCCAGGCTTCATCGATTCGCATACGCACGACGACGCAGCGCTGCTGCTCGATCCGCTGATGCTGACGAAGATCTCCCAGGGCGTGACGAGCGTCGTCACAGGGAACTGCGGCGTCAGCACCGCGCCGTTGGCCGCCCGCGCGCAGCGTCCCATGCCGCTGAGTCTGATTGCCAGCCGCGAGTCTCACGATGCCGCGACGTTTCCCGATTTCGCCGGCTACCTGGCCGCGCTCGAGGGCTCGCCCGCCTCGGTGAATGTGATTCCGATGGTGGGACACACCACGTTGCGCGTCTCGACGATGGACGCCCTCGATCGTGAGGCGCGTCCAGATGAAGTGCAGGCGATGCAGGCTCTATTGTCGGAAGCGATGGATGCGGGCGCGATCGGGCTTTCGACTGGGACGTACTATCCGCCTGCCGCGGCAGCGACGACCAAGGAGATCGTGGATGTCTGCAAGCCGCTCGCCGAGAAGGGCGGGATTTACGTGACACATATGCGGGACGAAGCCGACCGATGCGTCGAGTCGATCGAAGAGACGCTCGAAATCGGGCGCTCGCTCGGTATCCCCGTCGTCATCTCGCATCACAAGTTGGCTCGCGAGCAGAACTTCGGAAGGTCGATCGTTACGCTGCCGCTGATCGAGGCTGCGATGAAATGCCAATGCGTCGGTCTCGATTGCTACCCCTACGACGCGAGTTCGACGATGCTGCACCTGGATGAGGCGCGCCTCAAGGGCCGCGTGAAGATCGCATCGAGCGCAGCCCATCCCGAGTTGGTTGGCCGCGAGCTCGCCGATATCGCGGCATCATGGGGCGTCTCGCTCGCTGAAGCGTCGAAGCGCTTGCAGCCTGCGAGCGCGATTTATTTCAGCATGGACGAAACGGACGTGCAGCGCATATTGGCGTTCGAGCACACGATGATCGGCTCGGACGGTCTACCGAGCAGCGAAAAGCCGCACCCCCGCCTGTGGGGCACGTTCCCGCGCGTACTCGGCCGTTATTGCCGGGAATTGAACCTCTTTCCGCTGGAGACCGCGATATGGAAAATGACGGGACTGACGGCACGAACTTTCGGTATCCGGCGACGCGGCACGATTGAAGTCGGCAGCTACGCCGATCTCGTGGTGTTCGATGCGGCGATTGTCGGCGACCGCGCAACGTATGAGAATCCCGCGCAACCGTCCGCGGGCATCGAGACCGTTATCGTGAACGGTGAAGTCACGTTCGCCAGCGGTGGCCACATCGGGCGACGAGCCGGCCGCGTGGTGAGACGACAAGCCGCGTGACGGACCGAATCGTCGCCGCGGTCGCGGTATAGGTGGTTCTCGAAACCCGCTCGTTGGGAAGCTAGATGCACGCCCCGGCACGGCGCAACCGGTCCGCGGCCGAGCCCGCCGCAATTTCGTTCAAGACCGCAAAGCGCGGCTAGACCATCCTCGCATCCATCCACGTTCAGGAAAGGAGGCGGCCGATGCATTTCCAACATTCCCCCGAGCTCTGGGCACGGTTTCCCGCGCTCGTGCCGGGCGTCTTATACGCCGAAAGGATCACTGCGGAACGCGATGTCGATGCCCGCGTCGCTCATTACCAATCCGTAGCCCGCTCCCGCCTAGAACAAGCTTCCGAGGGCGACTGGCCCGAAGTGCAAGCTTGGCGGCGCGCATTCTCGCAGATGGGGCTAAAGCCCACTCAGTATCGATGCGCGTCCGAATCGCTGCTTCGACGTTTCCGAAAAGAGGGTGCGTTGCCGCGTTTGCACCCGCTCGTAGACTTATGCAATGCGATGTCGCTGGCGTTTGGCGTTCCGATTGCCGTCTTCGATCTTGCGCACGTGGCGAAACGGATCGAAGTCCGTTTTGCCAAGGGCGACGAGCAATACCAATCGTTCGGAGGGGACATCGAACATCCCGAGCCGGGCGAAGCGATTTTCGCCGATGCGGAAAACCGCGCGCATGCGCGGCGCTGGGCGCATCGGCAAAGCGCGTTGTCGGCCATTCGTGCAGATACGAAAGCCGTGTTGATCGTCGCCGAAGCGCTACATCAAACCGCGCGGGCCGATATCGCTCGTCTGCTCGATGCGCTGGCTAGCGAGTTGAACATGTTGTGGATTGCGCCAGTGTCCGTAGCCACACTGACTGCCGCATCGCCCTCGATCGAATATTGCGAATCGCCGCCGGCGAATGCGGGATTGAGCGACAAGACCGCAGAGGTATGAAGCGCCGGGGATCCCATTCTCATCGCAATCGATAAGCGCGCCGAGCATTCGCCCCAAAAACGTTCGCCACGGCATCCTGCCCGCGCGAGGCCACGATCGACATCGCGCAGTCGAACCACTCGCGAGCCTCGCCCGCACAGCGCAGAACGGGCCAATCGCTGCCCCATAACACCCGATCGACGCCAAAGATATCGAGCGCAGCGTTGGCCCACGATTCGACGACCGATACGGGTTCGCCTTGCGCGGCTTCCGTCCACAGTCCCGACAACTTGCAATACACGGACGGATACGCTGCGAGCGCACGCAGCTCTTGGAGCCACGCGTCCCGATCGCGTCCCGTAGCGATCGCCGGTTTTGCGGCATGATCGATGACAATCGTCAGTTCGGGGTAACGCTTTGCCAGGGCATCGATGTACGGCAGATGAACCGGACGGACGAGCGCATCCAGTGTCAGCGCTGCGCTCGACATCGCCTGCAACGCCGGTTGAATCGAAGGCCGTGCGATCCAAGCGGGATCGGGGAGGTCTTGCAGCATGGGGCGCAGGCCGACGAGCCGCCGATCGGCCGCTAACGACTGTATATGCGCAGGCGCATCGCTCCGCTCGAAATCCGCCCAACCCACGACGCCAAGGACGGTGTCGGCATGCCGTGCCGCTTGCTCCAATAGAAATGCGGTTTCGGCATCGGTAGGCGCGGCTTGCACGAGAATGCCGCCGCTTACGCCGAGCTCACCGAATTGAATCCGCCAATCCGCTATGCCGAAATCCCGGTAAATCGCCGGCAACTGTGGCGTGAGCCAATCGTAATCGCCGCGCTCGAGCGACCAAATGTGGAAGTGGCTGTCGATGTACATATCGGTCATCAGTATCCTGAGATGAAGCAAACACGCAGGCGGCGGGCCGATTCGGCCTGCGCCGCTTCGCTTTGCGCTATTGCGGCACGGGCGCGTCGTCCGGTATCAACCCTCGACGCTTTAGGTCGGCCCAAAATTCGACGGGAATCGGCGTATGCATGAGCGCCCAATTCTCTCGGATCTCGTTGGCGTTGCGACTGCCTGCGATGACGCACGCCACGGCCGACGGTGCGCCGCAAAACTGTAGGGCGGCTGCTTTCAAAGAAACACCGTAGCGCGCGCACTGCGCCGCGAGGCGATGCGTTTTTTCGAGCATGTCGGCGGGCGCTCGATCATATTCGAACGTCGTGCCGCCTGCTAGCAACCCCGAATTGTAAGGGCCGCCGAGGACAACGCGCACGCCCCTCGCGTCGCACGCGGGAATGAGTTCGCCAAGCGCCGACGTGTCGAGCAGCGTGTAGCGGCCGGCAAGCAGAAAGACGTCCGGCGCCGCGTCGCGAAGCGCCATCAGGCAAGGTTCGATCCGATTCACGCCGAGGCCCCAGGCACCGATGACGCCTTCGTCCCGCAGCTCCGTGAGCGCTCGCATCGCGCCGTTCGCTGCGATTGCATATTGACGGAGCCAGTCGTCGCCGTGCGTATCCTGCGCGATGTCATGGATGTAGACGATGTCGATGCGATCGAGCCCCAAGCGCGATAGGCTGGCTTCGATCGACCGCCGCGCGCCGTCCGCCGAGTAGTCGTATTCGACGCGAAACGGCAGACCTCCCACATAGCCGTGCTGGATTTCCGGCACGGTGCGATCGGGCACCAGCAAGCGGCCGACTTTCGTCGAAAGCACGAATGCATCTCTCGGATAGCGCGCGAGCACTTTGCCGACACGTTGCTCCGAAAGGCCGCAACCATAAAACGGCGCTGTGTCGAAATAGCGAACGCCTACGTCCCACGCGGCGGTCAGCGTTTGCTCGGCCTGCGCGTCGGTGACTCTCGCATACAGATTTCCTAGCGGCGCGGCGCCGAAACCGAGCGCGCCTGTCGTTTCCATGAGTCGCTGTAGTTGCAGCCCTTGCTTATGGTCCACGTCGTTGTCTCGATGCATTGTCGGATCGAACCTTCTGGTATTTTCAGCGTGGAAGGGGCCGCACGCGGGCGATGATTCGTTCTGCTAAGTATTGGAGAGAACGACCTTCGATTCGTCGACCTGCTTTGCTTCGCGCGCGCGCTTGCTGCGCGGCGTCCGTGCTCTCGCGGGTATGCGCGCGGGCGGGGCGCCGCACGAGCGGCGCACGGCGAGTTCCGGCGCGAATACGCGATGTCTCGGCGGGCCGCGCTTGCCCTGCACTCGCTCGATCAACATATCGAGGGCCGCTTCGGCCATGGCGTCCACCGGTTGGCGAACCGTCGTCAACGCGGGCGAGAAGGCCGCGGCCCAAGGGAAATCGTCGATGGCCACGACGGAGATATCGCGCGGGCACGACAGCGCGCTTTCGGCAATTGCACGCATGGCGCCAATCAGCATTTGATTGTTCGTGACGAAGATCGCCGATGGCCGCTCGGGAAGCGTTAGCAGCGCTTGCACGGCGTCGAAAGCACCGGCTTCGCCGAACGCACCCTGCCTCACGAGCTCGGGCGCAAGACCCAGCCCGGCGTCATGCAAGGTCTGTTCGAACCCGATGAGGCGATCCCGGCCCGGCATCAGGTGCTGCGGACCGGCAACGATGGCAATGCGCCGATGCCCCAGGCCGAGCACGTGCTGCGTGGCGAGCCGCGCAGCGCCGACGTTGTCCAGCACGACGGAATCGTAATCGCCGGGGCGCGCGGCATGGTCGACGCAGATGACCGGCATGATGCCGATATCGTCTTCCAGGCGCTTATAAGCCTCCTCCGGCCCGCTAGGGCAGAAGATGGTGCCCACGGCCAAATGGGCGCGCAGCATTTTCAGATAAGACCGCTCTTGCTCGACGTCGCGCTCGCTGTCGCACAGCACGACCGAATAGCCGAGTGCGCGCGCGCGCTTTTGCACCGCGTGAACGATGCCGGTGAAGAACGGATTGGTGACGTCCGGCACGACGAGGCCAATGAGCTTGGTCGTGCCTTTTTTCAGGCTGCGCGCGACCGAATTCGGCGCGTAGCCGAGCGTCTGCACCGCCCTTTGCACGCGCTGCGTCAAATCCGGGCTCACGTATGACGACCCCGACAGCACCGCCGAGACGGTGGCGAGGCTCACCCCGGACAGGCGCGCCACATCTTTCATCGTTGCTGCCACGTTCTCATCCAATTCAGAATTCAGTTGTGCAACGCAATCGCTAACGCCGTGAAGCGGGTAGCTCGGCGCAGACGAGGCCAGCGCACGCGCGCTGCATCCGCGTTTCCGCTCCCCCGAGACTCGCCCGAACGGTGGGGGCAAGAAGCACGCGTTTTTTCGCTCGAATCATACGCGCGCTCCTACGCGTTTGGCAAAGTAAAACGTTTAGCGAAACGTTTCGTTGAAAGCAACAATATCGTTAACCCTATTCAGGCTATCTCACCGATTGACAGCGATTCACCGCCATCCTAGTCTCTCGCCGAAACGTTTAGCGAAACGTTTCGGCGGTGCGGCTCGACCACGCTCGATCAGGCTCGGGCATGCCTGGGCAAGGCTGGGCAATCGCTGTGAAGCGCACCGAGCGCACGTCGCCACCCATGCGGTTTTGATGCGATCAAGGCGGACATGAGCGAGACAGCAAGGCACTGCGACGAGCGCGCCGAACCCGCGCTCGTGTCGATTAGCGGCTTGTGCAAGTCGTTCCCGGGCGTACGGGCGCTCGACCAGTGCCAATTCGAGTTGCTCGCGGGCGAGGTCCACGCGCTGATCGGCGAGAACGGCGCCGGTAAATCGACGTTGATGAAAGTGCTGTCGGGCGTCTATCAGAAGGACGCCGGGGAAATTCGCATCGATGGCCGGCCGGTCGAGATTCGCGATCCTCGCAGCGCGCGCGATCTGGGCATCGGGATCGTTCATCAGGAACTGAACTTGATGAACCACCTGAGCGCGGCGCAAAACATTTTCATCGGCCGGGAGCCGCGACGGGCGATGGGGATGTTCATCGACGAACGGGAGCTCAACCGTCGCGCGGCAGCGATTTTCGCGCGCATGCATTTGAAGCTCGACCCGCGCACGAATGTCGGCCGGCTGACGGTCGCCATGCAGCAAATGGTCGAGATCGCCAAGGCCTTGTCGTTCGACTCGCGCGTGCTGATCATGGACGAACCCACCGCGGCGCTGAACGACGCGGAAATTCACGATCTATTTCGAATCATTCGCCAATTGCAGTCGCAAGGCGTCGGCATTGTCTACATCTCGCACAAGATGGACGAGCTACGCGAAATTTCCAGCCGCGTCACCGTGATGCGCGACGGCCAATACGTTGCGACCGTGCCTACCGCCACGACGCCGATCGAGACGATCATCGCGCTCATGGTTGGGCGCGAACTCGATATGACGCAGCGGCGGGCGAGCGTGGCGGCCGATGGGGAGATTGCGCTCGAAGTTAAGGGGCTCACGCGCGGCAAGACGCTGAGGGACGTCAGCTTTTCGGTGCGCAAGGGCGAGATTCTCGGGTTCGCCGGGTTGATGGGCGCGGGGCGAACGGAGGTGGCGCGCGCGGTGTTCGGCGCGGATGCGATCGATGCGGGCGAGATACGCGTGCATGGGCGTGCCGTCACCATCCGCTCGCCGCAGGACGCGGTGCGTCACCGCATCGGCTATCTCTCCGAAGATCGTAAGCAATTCGGCTTGGCGACCAGCATGGACGTCGCGTCGAACGTTGTGATGCCGTGCCTGCGCACGTTCACGTCGTTCGGCTTGTTTTTGGACACGCGGCGCATCGACGAGGCGGCGCGAGGCTATGTCGAGCGGCTGCGTATCAAGACGCCGTCGGTGCACCAGCAGGTTCGACTGTTGTCGGGCGGCAATCAGCAGAAGATCGTGATCGCGAAGTGGCTGCTGCGCGATTGCGACATTCTGTTTTTCGATGAGCCGACGCGCGGCATCGACATTGGCGCCAAGACCGAGATATACCGGCTGCTCGATGCGCTCGCGGCGCAAGGCAAGGCGATCGTCATGATTTCATCGGAATTGCCCGAGGTGCTGCGCATGAGCGATCGCGTGCTCGTCATGTGCGAGGGGCGCGTCACAGGCGAATTATCGCGCGAGCAGGCCTCGCAGGAAGAGATCATGCGGCTTGCGACACAGCGCGAATCGACGGTGTTCGCATGAATCGACGGAAGCTCAAATGACCCATACCCCGAACCCCGCACCCCAAGCAGAGCCGCCGATTCCCGTCATGGGAAGCAGAAAGGGCTTCGCTGCCATCCGGACGCGGCTTTTCGATTCGAGCGCGAGACAAAAGCTGCTCGCGTTTGCGAGCTTGATCGTCTTGGTCGCCTTCTTCGGCTTTGCATCGCCCGAGTTTTTGCAGATGGAGAACGTCGTCAGCATTTTGCAGGCGACGGCCGTCAACGGTGTGCTGGCGATTGCTTCGACCTTCATCATCATTACCGGCGGCATCGACCTGTCGGTGGGTACGTTGATGACTTTCTGCGCGGTCATGAGCGGCGTCTTTCTGACGAATTGGGGAATGCCGCTATGGATCGGCGTGCTGGCGGCGATCGGGTTCGGCGCGCTATCCGGATCGATCTCGGGCGTGCTCGTCGCGAAGCTGCGGATCCCCCCGTTCATCGCTACGCTCGGCATGATGATGTTGCTAAAAGGCCTTTCGCTCGTGATTTCGGGCACGCGCCCCATCTATTTCAACGACACGCCCGGCTTTACCCGCATTTCTCAGGATTCCGTGATCGGAGCGCTCGTTCCGGCATTGCCGATTCCTAATTCGGTGTTGATTCTCTTCGTGCTGGCTTTCTTGGCGGCCATAGCGCTCAATAAAACGCTGTTCGGCCGGTATACGTTCGCGCTAGGCAGCAACGAAGAAGCGATTCGGCTCTCGGGCGTCAACGTCGATCGTTGGAAGATCGCGGTCTATGCCTCGGGTGGCGCGATTTGCGGCATCGCCGGCCTCCTGATCGCTTCGCGTTTGAACTCCGCGCAGCCCGCGTTGGGACAGGGCTACGAGCTCGATGCGATTGCCGCGGTGGTGATTGGCGGCACCTCGCTATCCGGCGGCACGGGGACGATTACCGGAACGATGATCGGCGCGTTCATCATGAGCGTGCTCGTCAATGGATTGCGGGTGATGTCGGTCGAGCAGGAATGGCAAATCGTCGTGACCGGCCTCATCATCATTGCGGCCGTTTATATGGACATACTGCGTCGGAGCAAACAACGCTGAGGAGTTCAGCCGCTTAGGAAATAGTGGGTCCGCGATCGGCGTTTCGATAACGGATAGTCGCGCCTTGCTTACATACGGCGCGCCCGGTGGGGGCGCCGCGGGTTTAACCAGAGAGGAGACGGGAAATGAACAAACGAACCTTCGCCCGCATGGCCCTTGGGCTCGCGGCCATGCTCGCGCTGGGCGGAGCGGCCCATGCGCAGTCGGCGCCCGAGCCATACGTTGCATTGATTTCGAAAGGCTTCCAGCATCAATTCTGGCAAGCCGTGAAGACCGGCGCGGAAAAGGCCGGCCAGGACTATCACGTACGCGTCACCTTCGAGGGTCCTGAGACCGAGGCAATGGTCGACAAGCAGATCGACATGCTAGCGGCCGCGCTGGCCAGAAAGCCGAGCGCGCTCGGTTTCGCGGCGCTCGACAGTCAAGCTGCAATCCCGCTGCTCAAGAAGGCCCAGGCGCAGCGAGTCCCGGTGATAGCGTTCGACTCGGGGGTGGACAGCGCGATTCCGGTGACCACGGCGGCAACCGATAACAAGGCCGCCGCGGCGGAAGCCGCGGATCGGATGGCCGCGCTGATCGGCAACGAAGGCGAGGTGGCAGTCGTCGCACACGATCAGACGAGCCGCACCGGCATGGACCGGCGCGACGGGTTCGTCGATCGCATGAAGGCGTCGCATCCGAAGGTCAAAATCGTGACGGTGCAATATGGCGGCGGCGATCAGTTGAAGTCGACCGAGGTGACCAAGTCGATCCTGACGGCGCATCCGAATCTGAAAGGGATATTCGGTACGAACGAGGGTTCGGCCATTGGCGTGATCAACGGCTGCCGCGAAATGAAACGCAAGGTCGTGATCGTCGGCTTCGATTCGGGCAAGAAGCAAACGGATGCGATCCGCGAGGGCTTCGAGGCGGGGGCGATTACGCAAAATCCCGTCGGTATTGGCTATAAAACCGTGGAAGCGGCCGTGAAAGCGCTCAAGGGCGAGAAATTGCCGAAGGTGATCGATACCGGCTTCTACTGGTACGACAAGAGCAATATCGACGATCCGAAGGTTCGCGCGGTTCTGTACGAGTGACAGCGACGATCGATGTGATCCTTCGCACGCCGGCCGGCTATGCGCGCCACCCGAGCTTTGCGGCGGTGTTGACGGCGGGACGATGATGCGAGCCGAACCGGCCCGGCATCATCGTCCCGCCTGCTGCTCGCTGCAGTGTGCTACGCAAGCCCCCCCTGACACACATATTTGATCGACAGGTAATCGTCGAGCCCATATTTCGAGCCTTCCCGGCCGTATCCCGACTCCTTCACCCCGCCGAAGGGTGCAGCCTCGCTGGCCAGCGCGCCTTCATTGACACCGACGAGGCCCGCTTCGAGCGCGCGCGACACGCGTTCGATGCGTTTCATGTCGTTCGTGTAGAAATACGACGCGAGCCCGTACGGCGTGGCGTTTGCTGCATCGACCGCTTCCTGCTCGTTTTCAAAACGAAACAACGGCACGACCGGCCCGAACGTTTCTTCGCCGCATAGCTGCATGTTGGCGTTGGCGTCGGCGAGGACGGTCGGTGCGTAGAAGTTCGGGCCGAGTTCGGATAGACGCTTGCCGCCCGTGACGATGCGCGCGCCGTGTGCGAGCGCATCGTCCACATGGCGCTCGATCTTGTCCACCGCGCGGGCGTTGATCATCGGCCCGATCTGCGTATTGGCCTCGCGCGCCGGGCCAACCACCATGTCCCGCACGCGGTCGGCCAACAACGTGGCGAAGCGCGCGTACACGCCGTTTTGCACATACACACGATTCGGGCAGACACAGGTTTGGCCGCCGTTGCGGAATTTGGCCGCGATGAGTCCGTTCACGGCGGCATCGAGATCGGCGTCGTCGAAGACGATGAACGGTGCGTTGCCGCCGAGCTCGAGCGAGAGCTTCTTGAGCGTGCCGGCCGATTCGCGCGCGAGATGCTTGCCCACGGCCGTCGATCCCGTGAACGTGATCTTGCGCACGCGCGAATCGTCGAGCCAGTCGGCCACGGCCTCCACCCCGCGTTGGCGTGACGCCGTGATCAGATTGAGCACGCCCGGCGGCACGCCCGCTTCTTGTGCGAGCAGCACGAGCGCCGACGCCGTGAGCGGCGTGTCCTCGGCCGGTTTGGCGACGACGGTGCAGCCGGCCGCGAGGGCGGGCGCGATCTTGCGCGCAATCATCGCGAGCGGGAAGTTCCAGGGCGTGATCGCGGCGACGATGCCGATCGGCTCTTTCACCGCGCTCATCCGCTTGCTGCGGTGCTGTTGCGGAATCAAATCGCCGTAGATGCGCGTCGCTTCTTCGGCGAACCATGCGACGTACGAGGCGCCATAAGCGACTTCGCCGCGTCCTTCCGAAAGCGGCTTGCCTTGCTCGCGTGAGATCAGCGCACCGAGCGCGTCCTGATTTGCGAGGATCAACGCATGCCAACGGCGCAGGATTTCAGCGCGTTCTTTCGGCAGGGTATCGCGCCAAGCCGGCAGCGCCGCGGCGGCGGCATCGGTGGCCGCGCGCGCGTCCGCCGCGTGGCTGTCCGCCACTTCGGCGATCAAGGCGCCGTCGGCCGGATCGGTCACGGCAAAGCGTCCGCTGTCCGCGGCAGGCACCCAGCGGCCGCCGATAAAGTTCTCCGTCCGGATCAAGGCTTCGGGGGTAAAGGTCTTCGTCATGCTTGTGCTCCTGCTTCTGATCGGCGCCGGCCGTTGCGCTCCGGCGGTTCGGCGGCAGCACCGCACCGCAGCGCGGAGGCCGGCTTCTTGATTTACTTGTTCGCGACTCGCTCGGCAATGGCCGCGCCCACTTCGTCGGTGCTGGCTTTGCCGCCGAGATCGCCCGTGCGCGGGCCTTCTTTCAGCGTCGCTTCGATGGCGGCGAGCATGGCGTCGTGCGCCTCGCGTTCCTTGCCGCTGTGCCCGCCAAGGAAATCGAGCATCATCGCCGCCGACCAAATCATTGCGATCGGATTGGCGATGTTCTTGCCGGCGATATCGGGCGCCGAGCCATGCACCGGCTCGAACAGCGAGGGAAATTTGCGGTCAGGGTTCAAGTTCGCCGACGGCGCGAGGCCGATGGTGCCGGTGCAGGCCGGACCCAAATCGGAAAGAATGTCGCCGAAGAGATTGGTCGCGACGACGACGTCGAAGCGGTCGGGATTGAGGACGAAGCGAGCGCACAGGATGTCGATGTGCTGCTTGTCCCACGTCACGTCGGGGTAGGCGCGCGCCACTTCGGCAGCACGTTCGTCCCACCACGGCATACTCACGGCGATGCCGTTGCTTTTGGTGGCCACCGTCAGTTTGCGCTTGGGACGCCGTTGCGCGAGGTCGAACGCAAACTTGAGCACGCGCTCGCTGCCATGGCGCGTGAAGATCGATTCCTGCACGACGAACTCACGCTCGGTGCCGGCGAACATGACGCCGCCCACCGACGAATATTCGCCTTCGGTGTTCTCGCGCACGATCCAGAAATCGATGTCGCCCGGGCCGCGCCCGGCGAGTGGCGAGGGAACGCCTTCGAACAAGCGCGCGGGCCGCAGGTTGATGTATTGATCGAATTCGCGCCGGAACTTGAGCAGCGAGCCCCACAACGAAATATGGTCGGGCACCTTGGCCGGCCAGCCCACGGCGCCGAACAAAATTGCATCGCAGCGCTCCAATTGGGCTTTCCAATCGTCGGGCATCATCTGCCCATGTTTCTCGTAGTAGTCGCAGCTTGCCCAATCGATGTGCTCGTATTCGAGCGAGATGCCGAAGCGCCGGCTCGCGGCATCCAGCACGCGCAACCCTTCGGGCATGACTTCGACGCCGATGCCGTCGCCTGGGATGACGGCGATTCGATATTTGCCAGTCATGTCGGACTTGCCTCCAAAAAGCGTAATGAGCGAAACGAGAAATCAACCGCGCGCGCCGGCGCGTTGTCGATAAACCATCGACTGTTTGCATTGCAGGCGGCGCGGGCTACGAATGCGGAAACAGCACTTCGAGCGGGTAGTGCGTTTTGACGAAAGGCGATTTGATGATGACGTAGCTGAAATACTTTTCGATACCGATATCGCGTTCGAGCAGCCCTTCGATCACGCTTTGATAGTGGCTGACGCTACGCGTCACGAACTTGAGCAGATAGTCGTAGCCGCCGCTCGCGAGATGGCATTCGATGATCTCGTCGACGTCCTTGATCGCGGCGACGAACCGGATGAAATCCTCGCGGCGGTGGTCGGCCAGCGTGACTTCCGTGAACACGATCTGCACGTCGCCGAGCTTTTCGAGCTGAATCTGCGCGCCGTAGCCGACGATGTAGCCGGCCTTCTCGAGCCGCTTGACACGTATCAAGCAGGGGCTCGGAGATAGGCCCACGGCATCGGCGAGTTCCACGTTCGTAATACGCCCACGCTTCTGAAGTTGCGAAAGGATCCGTAGGTCGATCCGATCAAGCTTGCAATCGCCGCTCATCGTGCTGTCGCCAAAGTCGTGCCACTAACGGTGAGCGATTACTTTAGCACGCTGCCACGCGCGTTCGGCGATCGAGTGCGGCTCGCACCTCGCTTTGCGCCAGCACCTCGTCGAGGGTTCGGCGCAAGCGCTCGAACAGCAGGTCGAATTCGTCGGCGCTATAGGATAGGGCAGGGGCGAATCCGAGGATGTTGTCGCCGAACGCACGGAAAATCAGCCGGTTGCGATAAGCGGCGGCCGCGATCCGATCCGGCAGGGCGAGCGCCGCGTCGAAGCCGGCTTTGCTGTCCTTTTCGGAGACGAGTTCGAGCGCGCCGAGCAGGCCCCGGTGGCGCGAATCGCCCACGAGCGGGTGCTCGAGCAACGCGTCGAGCCCTTGCCCGAAACGAGGCGCGAGTGCAGCGGCGTTCGCGAGCAAGCCGCCCTCGTGATAAAGGCGCATCACTTCCAGCGCGATCGCCGCGCTGACCGGGTGTGCGGAATACGTGTAGCCATGGCCGATCGCCGCGCCTGGGCTGCCGTCCGCGATGCCGCGGTAGACCTCGTCGGACATGAGCACGGCGCCCATCGGCGCGTAGCCGGCCGTCAGCCCCTTGGCGACGGTCATCAGATCCGGTTCGACGCCTTCCGCTTCGCAAGCGAACAAGGGGCCCGTGCGGCCGAAACCCGTGATGACTTCATCGGCGACAAAGAGGATGTCTAACCGGCGGCATGCGTCGCGCATGGCTTTGAGCCAACCGACAGGCGGCACGATCACGCCGCCCGATCCCTGTATCGGTTCGCAGAAGAAAGCGGCGACGTTCTGCGCGCCCAGTTCGGCCACCTTCGCGTCCAATGCGGCCACCGACGCGGCGATGAGCGCCGCATCGTCGGCGAAATCATTGCGGTAGGCGTAGGGCGACGCGATGTAGTGCTGATGCGGCAGCGGCAGATCGAAATGACGATGAAAGACGGGAAGCGCAGTCAGGCCGGAACCCACGGAGGACGAGCCGTGATAGCCGCGCTCGAGCGAGATGAATTGCTTCTTCTGCGGCCGACCGATGGCATTGAAGTAATGCGTGATGAAGCGCACGGCCGAATCCACCGCATCGGATCCGCCGAGCGTGAAGTAGACATGCTGAAGCGACGCCGGGGTGCGCGCGACCAGTTGCTCGGCCAACTCGATCGCGGGTGCGGAGCCGAAGTGGAAGTACCCCGTTGCGTAGGGCAGCTTCTTCATTTGCTCGGCGGCGGCATCGACGATGCTTTGCTGGCCATATCCCACGTTGACGCACCAAAGCCCGGCGAATGCATCGAGTAGCTCGTTGCCCTCGGCATCGGTCACGAACGAGCCGCGCGCCGATTCGAGGATCGTGACGCCGCGCGCCTCATGCGCACGATAGTTGACAACGGGATGAATGAGATGCTTGCGGTCGGCTTCGATGAGCGAGGATATCGACATGGTGGCGGGCTCGTACGGGTGTGATCGATGAATCCATGGTACCGATCGTGCACCTCGCTTCGTTTCCGAAAAAAGCCTGTGAAAAGCGTGCGCCGAGCGTTTTGATGCGTGCGGTCAGCATTTTCTGCTGACCGCTAGAGGCGGCCGGCGCTGCGTCGGTCAGTAGCCGCGGCGGCGATCGATTTCGCCGATCATCGGCAGTCCCGAGCGGTGCCGGCGCAGGTTTTCCAAGACCGATTCGACCGCCGTCTCGGGGCGCGTCGCGCTCGCGATATGCGGGGTGATGCGAACGCGCGGGTGCCGCCAAAGCGGATGATCGGCCGGCAGCGGTTCCGGCGTCGTGACGTCGAGCAGCGCGTAACGCAGGTGGCCGTCTTCGAGCAGGCGCAGCAAATCGTCTTGAACGAGGTGGGCCCCACGGCCGGTTTGAATCAACGATGCGCCGCGCGGCAGCTTCGCGAGCAGACGCGCGTCGAGCAGATGGTGCGTGGCGGCCGTGAGCGGCAACAGGCAAACGAGGATATCGGTGCGCGCAAGGAACGCATCGAGCCCTTGTTCGCCCGCATAGCAATCGACGCCTTCTATGCGGTGCGCGGACCGGCTCCAACCGGCGCAGGGATAGCCGAACACGCGTAGCCGTTCGAGCACGGCCGTCCCCAATTGGCCCAGACCGAGGACGCCGACTCTGCACGAAGCGGCCGGGCGCACCGGCAATTCGCGCCAGCAGGCTTGCCGCTGTTGCTCGGCATAGTCGAAGAGGTCGCGATGGACCGTCAGCACCGCGTGCGTGACGTACTCGACCATCCCTTCCGCGATGCCCGGTTCGACCATCCGGACGACGGGCACATGCTGGGGAATGCCAGATAGATCGAATTGATCGACGCCCGCACCCACCGAGAACAGCACCTCGAGATTCGGCAGCGTTCTCATCGGATCGTCGGGCGGCTCCCAGGCTGCCAGATAGCGGATTCGGCTTGGGTCGCCGCCCATATCGGGCCAGACGTGAAACGCGATATCGGGCGCGCGTTCGGCGAACAGCTTGGCCCATACCGTGCCGCGCACGGGATCGGCTTTATAGAGAAAGCTCATGACGCTTGTTGGCTTGTTATTCAGCCGATGGCTTGATTGATGATGCCGTACTGCGCGAGCGCTTCGTCGGACGGCGGCATGCGCTCGGCGTTGCGCGCCATTTTGACGACGCTGTCCACGCGCGTGAGGCCGAGCGCTTCGAGCCATTCCGTCAGGCCGCTTTCTCGCGGCGCGTCGATGCGAATGAACATGCCCGGATTGGAAGCGAGCCAGTGGCCGATCATCGCCTTCGCCCGCACCGGATCCGCATCGCGCGGCGCGACCACGGGACCGATGGCACGACCGCGCCCGAACCGGCGAAACAGGGCAAAGCCGATCAACTCGCCGTCGCGATCGAGCCCGATGCCGTCGGAGCAGGCGACGAGCGCAGGCAGCACGGCCGAACGATCGAGGCCGCTCGCGCGCGAGGCCAATTCGACGAGGCGCGGCGTGTCGTTCACGCCCAGCGGGCGCAGCCGTTCCCGCGCGGGCAACGGCAACAAAGGCGGCTGCAGCGCTGCGCCTTGGTGTTGATCGAGCATGCCGATGGGCGCGAAGCCGAGCTTCTCATAGAGCGGGAGGCCGGCCGGCGTCGCATGCAGGACCGTCGCCCTCGCGCCGAGCGCTTCGAGCGCCATTTCGGTCAACCGGCGGCCGATGCCGTATCCCTGGGAGGCAGGCGAGACGATGACCATGCCGAGCGAGGACGTGTCTTCGCCGTACTTCCAACACAGGACGGTGCCGACGATGCGCCCGTCGCGTTCGGCTACGAAGCCCGCGCCGAGATTGACGACGAACAGCCAATCCTCGGCACGATGCGGCCATTTGAGTTCGATCGTCAACGCATGGGCGGCATCGACGTCCGCCACAGTAAACGGCCTGTAATGGATGGAGTCGGACACGCGAGGCCCCTCTTTGTCTTGATGGGTAAGCACTGTGTCACGCGGCGCGGGCGTTGACTAGGACGATCTTTTTATCGGCCGCGCCTTGCACGCTCATGCGTGCGGCCCGGAATCGCCCGCCGGCTAAGGCGCTCCGTTTTGTGCAATGCAATCTCGCTGCTACGCGGTGCAACGACGCTTGCGTTGTGCGGTCTCGGCAATTTTGTCGATGCAATATGCTGTGGCGCTCGCCGTACGATCTTCGTCATGGAGCGAATGCGCTTTGCGCTGACGCTCGACCGATCGATCGACGGCAACGGCTCGCTGGCCGTATGCCATGCCAAGACGGAGCGTATGCCGTGAACACCTTCGACCCCCATGCGATTGCAGTGCGCAGTGGCCATTTCATCGGCGGCGCGTATCTCGACGCGCAAGGCCCGACCCTCGACGTGGCTCGCCCATCGGATGGGCAAGTCTATGCATCGGTGCCGATCGGCGACGAGAGCCTGGTCGGTTACGCCGTCGACAATGCCTGGGATGCATGGCGTAAAAGCGGCTGGGCGACGATGCCGCCGCGCGAACGCGCTCGTATATTGCGCCGCTTCGCCGATCTCATCGCTGCCGATGCCGCGACGCTCGCCCCCTTGGAAGCCGTCGGTTCGACGCGGCCCGTGCGGGACGCGTTTGCATGGGATATCCCGTTCACGGCCGAAGGGATTCGCTTTTACGCGGAGTTCGCCGATAAGATCGGCGGACAGGTGGCGCCTACCGACCGGGATCATCTAGGTATGACGATTGCCGAACCGATCGGCGTCGTCGGCGCGATCGCGCCGTGGAATTTTCCGCTGGTGATGGCTTCATGGAAGATTGGCCCGGCGCTGGCCGCGGGCAACGCGGTCGTATTGAAGCCATCGGAAATGACGCCGTTTTCGGCGCTTCGGTTGGCGGAACTGGCGATCGAAGCGGGCGTGCCGGCCGGTATCTTCAACGTGGTCCAAGGCGATGGTCGCGCGACGGGTGATGCGCTCGTGCGGCATCCGCTCGTCGGCAAGGTGACGTTCACCGGGTCGACCCGAACCGGCGCCGCGATCATGGCCGCCTGCGCCTTTTCGGGAACGAAGCCGGTTACGCTCGAACTCGGCGGCAAGAGTCCGCAAATCGTTTTCGCCGATGCACCGCGTATCGAGGAGGTCGCGCGCCGCATCGCTGCCGCCATCACCACCAACGCCGGGCAAGTCTGCGTGGCCGGATCGAGGCTCATCGTCGAGCGCTCGATCGCCGAGCCGCTGGTCGAGCGCGTCGCGCAGATCTTCCGCAGGTTCGAGGCAGGCGCGACTTGGCATGCGCATGCGAATCTCGCGCCGATCATCTCTCCCACCCAAGCCGAGCGCATCGATGCGATCGTGCGGGCGACGCTCGACGAGGGCGCGCAAGCGCGCTGCGGCGCGCGCAGAGCGACGACCGACCTGGCCGGCGCCTATTACATGCCGACCATCATCGAAAACGTGACGGCCGATTCCACCGCGGTGCGAGAGGAAGTGTTCGGCCCGGTGCTGACGGTCCAGACGTTCGAGTCGGAGGAAGAAGCGCTCGCGCTGGCCGCCCATCCCGACTACGGACTGGCCGCCGGAGTCCATACCGCGAACTTGGGCCGCGCCCTGCGTTTCGTCAGAGCGCTCGATGCGGGCACGGTCTGGGTCAATCGTTACGGGCGCAGCAACGACTTCATCATTCCGACGGGCGGCTACAAGCGCTCGGGTATCGGTAAAGATCTCGGGAAAGAGGCTTACGAGGCGAATTTGCGCTTCAAAAGCGTCCTCATCGACCTGAACGACTGAGCGGCGAGCGGGCCCCGAGCCAAGCCTGGCGGGCACGCCGCAGACTCTGCTGTCGAACCGATGCAAAACGCGCGCTTTATGTCGTGGGTAGCGGCCACTTTAGAGACATCTTTGTTTTTGCATTGATTAAATCTTTCTTAGACGTGAGCTTTCGCGTAACGACGCGGCGGCTCACAAGCAACCGATAACGGATGAACTTACCAGAGGATGGATTGAGATGATCGATTTCGAGCCGAAATACATCACGTTCGACTGCTACGGCACGTTGACGCGTTTCCGTATGGCGGATATGACACGCGAGCTTTATGGCAAGGAACTCGATTCCGCCCAACTCGAAAGCCTCGTCAGTGCATTCGCCGGTTACCGCCTGGACGAAGTGCTGGGTGCGTGGAAACCCTACCGCGACGTCGTCGTCAACGCCTTTCGCCGCGCCTGCAAGCGGGTGGGCGTGCCCTTCGACGAGGCAAAGGCGGAAAGCTTCTATTTGGCCGTGCCGAGCTGGGGCCCTCATCCGGACGTGCCGGAAGGGCTCTCGCGTCTCGCCAAGAAATACAAGCTCGTGATTTTGTCGAACGCATCGAACGACCAAATCCAGAGCAACGTCGATAAGCTCGGCGCGCCGTTTCACGCGGTGTTCACCGCCCAGCAAGCGCAGTCGTACAAGCCGCGCATGCAAGGCTTCGAATACATGTTCGACAAGCTCGGTTGCAATCCGCAAGACGTCCTGCACGTGTCGTCGAGCCTGCGCTACGACCTGATGACGGCGCACGACTTGGGCATCAAGCACAAAGCGTTCGTCAACCGGGGACATGAGCCTTCCACGCCGTATTACGAGTACCACGAAGTGGACGGCATCCCGCAGCTCGCGTCGTTGCTCGGCCTGTGATCGCACGACGCTGCCGCCATTGAACCGAGGAGCGCCACGATGAAGCTAGAGTCCTACTGGCTCGATACCGCGCCCGCTGCGCCGCTCGGTGACGAGGGGCCCGTGCAGGGCCGCGTGGACGTCGCCGTCATCGGCGGCGGCTTCACGGGGCTCTCCGCGGCCGTTGCGCTCGCGCGGCGCGGCGCGACGGTAGCGTTGCTCGACGCCGGGCGTATCGGCGGCGGCGCGTCGGGCCGCAACGGCGGCCAGGTCAACACCGGCGTCGCGCAGGATTTCGCGGCGCTGGCTGGGCAGCTGGGTATCGAACGTGCGCGCAGCTACTACCTCGCTTACGCGGCTGCGGTCGATACTGTAGAACGCGTGATTCGAGAAGAAGCGATCGATTGCGACTATCTCGCGACAGGCAAGCTCAAGCTTGCCGCCAAACCGCAGCATTACGAACATCTGGCGAAAACCGCCGAGTTGATTCATCGTGAAGTCGATCAAGACATCGAACTGATCGATGCCGCGCATATCGGCGACGAGGTGCAGTCGGAGCGGTTCTACGGCGGTTTGCTGCAGCGCCATGGCGGGCAGATGCATATGGGCAAGTTCGCCGCCGGTCTCGCGCACGCAGCGCGCCGGCGCGGCGCCACGCTGCACGAGCATGCGCCTGTCTCAGCGATCGTCAAGCAAGGCGCGGGCGGCTACCGCATCGTCTCCGACCGTGGCGAGCTGATCGCAACGAACGTGCTGATCGCTACCGGCCCGTCCAAGCACGGCCCCTTCGCATGGTATCGGCGGCGGCTCGCACCGGTCGGATCGTTCATCATCGTAACCGAGCCGATCGGCGCCGAAGCCGTGGCGCGCATCTTCCCGCAGCGGCGCGCCTATACGACGACGCGCCTCATGCACAACTACTTTCGCGTGACGGCCGATGCAAGGCTCGTGTTCGGCGGCCGCGCGCGCTTCACGGCGTCGGAGCAGCCGTCCGACGAAAAGAGCGGGCGCATTTTGCAGCGCAACCTCGCGGAGTTGTTCCCGCAGTTGACGAAGGCGCGCATCGACTACTGCTGGGGCGGGCTGGTCGACATCACGGCGGACCGCTTGCCGCGAGCCGGGCAGCACGACGGTTTGTACTTCTCGCTGGGCTACAGCGGGCATGGCACACAGATGTCGACGCATATGGGGCAGGTGATGGCCGATGTCATCGACGGCCGCACCGACGCCAATCCGTGGCGCGACCTACCGTGGCCCGCGATTCCCGGCCACACGGGCAAACCCTGGTTTCTGCCGATCGTCGGCGCCTATTACCGTATCAAAGACGTGTTCTATTGAGATCGGGCCGACGAGCGCGCTCACAGTCGTTGCAGCGAAGGTCGGAAAACCTTCGTTGAACGTAAAGGCGTATTAAAACCTTCAAGTTGACCGCCGGTTAACTGTTTTTTGCCAGCCTTGGCTTACTTCGCGGAGAAGTGAAATGAAAAAGGACACCTCACAATACGGTGCTGTCGGAGCCGAGACCACACTCGAGCAATTGACCGCGAAGGGCGCATCGCGCCGCGACGCGCTGCGGGCGCTCGTTGCGGCGGGGCTCGTATCGGTGACCGGCGGCGGCTTGCTCGTGGCGAGCACGGCCGCGCAGGCCCAAGCCAAGCCGAAGCAGGGCGGCAAGATTCGCGTGGCCACGCAATCGTCGTCGACGGCGGACACGCTCGACCCGGCGAAGGGCTCGCTTGGAACGGACTATGTTCGCTGCAACATGATCTACAACGGCCTGACGGAGCTCGACGAGCACCTCGGGGCGAAGATGGCGCTCGCCACTTCGTTCGATACGCAGGACGCGAAGGTATGGGTCGTCAAGCTGCGCTCGGGCGTGCAGTTCCATGACGGCAAGGCGCTCACGCCGGCCGACGTAGCCTATTCACTGCTGCGCCACAAAGACCCGGCCACGGCGTCGAAGGCGAAGACGCTTGCCGATCAAATCAGCGATGTCAAAGCGACCGGCGCGAACGAGCTGACGATCACGCTGTCCGGCCCGAATGCCGATTTGCCCGTAATTCTCGCCGACGCCCACTTCCTCATCGTGAAGGACGGCACCAAAGACTTCACGAAGACCGCGATCGGCACGGGTCCGTTCAAGCTCAAGGAATTCATGCCTGGCGTGCATACGGTGGTGGTCAAGAACGAACGTTACTGGAAGCCGGGCTTGCCGCATCTGGACGAGATCGAGCTCATCGGCATCGCGGACGAATCGGCGCGCGTCAATGCGCTGCTGTCGGGCGACGTGCAACTCATCAATCAGCTGAACCCGCAATCGACGGGCCGCATCAAATCCACGCCGGGCTTTGCCGTGCTCGAAACGAAAACGGGGCAGTACACGGACCTCATCATTCGCAACGACGGCGGGATCACAGGCAATCAGGATTTCCGTCTCGGGCTCATGCATTTGCAGAACCGCGACCAGATGCGCCAAGCCGTGTTTCAAGGCTACGGCGCGATCGGCAACGATCAGCCGATCGACCCGACCAACAAGTACTACTTCGCAGGGCTGCCGCAGCGCCCGTTCGATCCCGAGAAGGCGAAGTTCTATTTCAAGAAGGCCAACCTGGGTAGCACGCCGCTGCAAGTGTTCGCCTCCCCGGCTGCCGATGGGTCAGTCGATATGGCGATGCTGTTGCAGCAGGCCGCGCCGCTCGCGGGCCTGACGCTGCAAGTGACGCGCGTACCGTCGGACGGCTACTGGTCGAATCACTGGATGAAGCATCCGCTCTCCTACGGCAACATCAATGCGCGCCCCACGGCCGACATGCTGTTCACGCAGTTCTTCAAATCGGATGCGCCGTGGAACGAGGCGAATTGGAAAGACCCGCAGTTCGACCAGATGCTCGTTGCGGCGCGCGGCGAGCCGGACGAGGCCAAGCGCAAGAAGATCTACGGCGATATGCAGGTGCTCGTGCATGAAAAGGGCGGCATCGGCATTCCGATGTTCCTGAGCTCGCTCGACGCCCATACGACGAAGCTGCAAGGGCTCGGCTCCATTCCGCTGGCGGGGCTCATGGGCTTCGCGTTCGCGGAGCATGTGTGGCTGGAAGCCTAAGCGATGCCCGGCGCAATGCGCCGGGCGCGCATAAGAAGGAGGAGACTGAGAAAGCCATGCACGAGATTGAAGGAGACGCGTGTAAATGAAACGTCAAGCTTATAGGCTGATTGCGAGCCGCCTCGGCCTTGCTTTGCTAACGTTGCTGATTGTCTCGGCGCTGGTATTCGCCATGACGGGTCTGCTGCCGGGCGACGCCGCGCAGGAGGCGCTCGGCCAGGCCGCGACGCCCGAGGCCGTGGCGGCGCTGCGGCATCAATTCGGCTTGGATCAACCGGCGCTGCACCGCTATTTGGTGTGGCTCGCGCATGTCGTGCGAGGCGACTTCGGCATGTCGCTCTCCAATAGCCTGCCCGTCAGCGAACTGATCCGAACGCGCCTGCCCAACTCGCTAATGCTCGCAGGGTTGACGACGGTAGTCTCGGTGCCGATTGCGTTGGCCATCGGGATCTTTTCGGCGATGTTTCGCGGCTCCTGGCTCGATCGGGCGCTCAATATCGTGACGCTCTCGACGGTGGCCGTGCCCGAGTTCTTGGTGGCGACGGTCGCCGTACTGATCTTCGCCGTCAATCTGCATTGGCTCCCGGCGTTGTCGTATCTGTCTTCGGTGTCGTCGTTCAGCGATATCGTGCGCATCTACGCGATGCCGGTCATGACGCTGTGCTGCGTGCTCGTCGCGCAAATGGCGCGCATGACGCGGGCGGCCGTGCTCGACCAGCTCAACGCCGGCTATGTCGAAATGGCTTACCTCAAGGGCGCATCGCAAGTGCGCGTCGTTTGGCGTCACGTGCTGCCCAATGCGATCGGCCCGATCGCCAACGCGGTGGCGCTTAGTTTGTCGTACCTGTTCGGCGGCGTGGTCATCGTCGAATCGATCTTCAACTACCCGGGACTCGCGAGCCTGATGGTGGACGCGGTGTCCAATCGCGACATGCCGCTCGTGCAGGGCTGCGTCATGGTGTTCTGCGCAGCGTATCTCGCTCTTGTTTTGATGGCAGACCTATGTCAGATCCTTTCCAATCCGAGGCTCCGTCAACGATGAGTCGCCCTATTCAGTCCTCGATTCCGCACCCTGGCACGCAGATCTACGACGAGGCGGGGGCAGAAACGGCGGCCCCGGCGCGCCGTCCGCGCCGCGCTCGCTTGTCTTGGCTCGGAAGAATCGGCATGACGCTCGTTTGCTTCTGGCTGGCGATGGCCGTGTTCGGCCCGATGCTCTCGCCCTACAAAGAAGGCGTGCTCGCGTCGACGCTGAGCTTCGCCGGCTTTAGCGCCGCGCATCCGTTCGGCACCGACTATCTGGGCCGCGACATGTTGAGCCGGATTCTCTACGGCACGCGCTATACCGTCGGGCTCGCCCTGGCAGCCGCCGTGCTCGCGAGCGGCATCGGCACGTGCTTGGGGCTCGTTGCCGCCGTCTCGGCGCGCTGGGTGGACGAGGTCATGTGCCGCCTCTTCGACGCATTGATCTCGATCCCCAGCAAAGTGCTGGCGCTCGTTGCCATCGCCGCGTTCGGCTCGTCGGTTCCGATGCTGACGATGGTGGCGGCCGTGGCTTACATTCCCGGCGCGTTCCGTATTTCGCGCTCTCTCGCAGTCAATTTGATGACGCTCGAATACGTGCTCGTGGCGCGTGCGCGCGGCGAACGCTTGCTGTACATCGCGCGCGTCGAAGTGCTGCCGAACATGATTCATCCGGTGTTGGCCGATTTCGGCTTGCGGTTCGTCTTCATCGTGTTGCTCCTCAGCGGCCTCAGTTTTCTCGGGCTGGGCGTGCAACCGCCCAACGCCGATTGGGGCTCTCTCGTGCGCGAGAACATCGGCGGCTTGTCGCAAGCGGCGCCGGCTGTGTTGATGCCGTCGATCGCCATCGCGACGCTGACCGTCGGGATGAATCTGCTGATCGACAGCTTGCGGCGTCATGCCGGATTCGGACAAGGAGGACGGCCGTGAGCGACGTCATGATCGAGGTGAAGGGCTTGCGCATCGTTGCCGTCAGCCCGGGAGGGGACGCCGCGGAAATCGTGAAAGGCGTCGATTTCACCGTGAAGCAAGGCGAAGTGCTGGCGTTGATCGGGGAATCGGGCTCCGGCAAAACGACCATCGCGTTGTCGCTGCTCGGTTATACGCGACAAGGGTGCGCCTTCTCGGGCGGGAGTGTGCGAGTAGGCGGCACCGACGTCCTCGCGCTCGACGAAGCGGGCCGGCGCACGTTGCGCGCCCGTACGGTGGCGTATGTGGCGCAAAGCGCGGCGGCCGGGTTCAATCCGGCCCGCACGCTGATGGACCAAGTCATCGAACCGGCGTTGCTGCATCGTTTGATGACGCGCGAGGCCGCAAGGGCGAAAGCTATCGCCCTCTTTCGCGCATTGGCGCTGCCCGATCCCGAGCACATCGGCGAGCGGTATCCGCATCAAGTGTCCGGCGGGCAGTTGCAGCGCCTAATGGCCGCCATGGCGTTGATTACGGATCCGGCAGTGATCGTCTTCGATGAACCGACCACGGCGCTCGACGTGACGACGCAGATCGAAGTGCTCGTCGCCTTCAAGCGCGTGATCAAGGAGCTAGGCACGACCGCTGTCTACGTCTCGCACGATTTGGCGGTGGTGGCGCAGATGGCCGATCGGATCGTCGTGCTCAACGGCGGCGAAGTGCAGGAGTGCGGCGATGTCGATCAAGTGCTCGACGCGCCCGCGCATGCTTATACGCGAGCGCTGTTGGCTGCATCGGCGGGCAGGGAGGGGCACGCTGCGTCCAGCCAAGCGGCTGCGGCCGCGCCCAGCGTACCGTTGCTCGAGATTCGAGGCCTCTCGGCCGGCTACGGACGTGTCGATCGCCATGGCAACCCGGCCGTGCGGGTGCTCGACGATGTGAACTTATCGATTCCGCGTGGTAGCGCCCTTGGGGTGATCGGTGAGTCGGGGTCGGGCAAGACGACGCTCGCGCGCGTCGTGGCTGGCCTCGTGCAGCGTACGAGCGGCGAAGTGCTGTTCGAGGGGCAGCCTTTGTCGTCCGGATTGCACGGGCGCACAGCCGATCAATACCGCAGGATTCAGCTCGTGTTTCAGAATGCCGATACGGCACTGAATCCGAGCCATACCGTTGCCGACATATTAGGCCGGCCGCTGGCGTTCTATAAGGGGTTGCGCGGAGCGGTCGCGCAACGGCGCATCGGCGAATTGCTCGATCTGGTCAAGTTGCCGGCATCGACCGCCGCGCGACGTTCTTCGGGCTTGTCCGGAGGACAAAAGCAACGCGTGAACTTTGCGCGGGCACTGGCCGCCGAGCCGTCGCTGATCCTGTGCGACGAAGTGACGTCGGCGCTCGACACCGTAGTGGGCGCGGCGATTCTGGACTTGCTGCGCGAGTTGCGTCGCGAGCTCGGCGTGTCGTATATGTTCATCAGCCATGACATCTCCACGGTGCGCTCGATCTGCGACGACGTGGTCGTGCTCTATGCCGGCCGACGCGTGGAAGCCGGACAGCGCCGCTTGCTGGATCAACCGCCGCATCATCCCTATACGGGTTTGCTCGTCGATTCGGTTCCTGCGCTCAAGCGCGGCTGGCTAGACGCCCATCGCAACATCGGCAACTGCGCGCTGCCGCCGCTGTCGGAAAGCGAGTCGGGCGAGGGGGAAGGACTCTGCAGTTTCCGAGCGCGCTGCCCTGCGCGGGTGGAGGGCAAGTGCAATGTAGTGCGGCCGCCGGTGAGAGTGCTGCCTTCCGGCGCGCAGATTCTCTGCCATCGTTCGGCGGATGAATTGAAGCTGCTTCAGCCGTTGCGAGGCGCGGCATGAACGGACGGTTCGTGCGCGTGGCAGAACGCGGGCGACACACGTTCACGATCAAGGTCGACGGCGTCGCATACGAGGCCGCCGAGGGCGATACGGTGCTCGTCGCATTGCTCGGCTCGGTGCGCGCGGTGCGCGATTCGGAATTCGGCGATGGGCGCCGTGCGGGCTTCTGTCTCATGGGCGCGTGTCAAGACTGCTGGGTATGGTGTGACGACGGCACGCGTCTGCGTGCATGCACGACGCCCGCCGCGCCGGGAATGTCGCTCGTGACGCGTCTGGCGGTGGCTGGGGAGGGTGTATGGCCGCGCGCATAGTCATCGTCGGAACGGGTCCCGCGGGCGTGCGCGCTGCGCAAGCGCTCGTGCAGGCAGGGCATCGGCCGGTCGTCGTCGACGAGGGAAGGCGAGACGGCGGCCAGATCTATCGCCGGCAACCCGAGGGGTTCACGCGCTCGTATGAGACGCTCTACGGCACGGAGGCCCGTCGCGCCGAGGCGCTGCACCGAACCTTCGATGCCTTGAAAGGCCGCATCGATTACCTGCCCGAGACGCTCGTCTGGAACATCACGCCCGGCGAAATCCATCTCGTTGCGGGCGAGCGCTATCGCGCGCTCGCCTTCGATGCACTGATCGTTTGCAGCGGGGCGACCGATCGCTTGATGCCAGTCAAGGGCTGGCAGTACGCGGGCACTTACAGCTTGGGCGGCGCGCAGATTGCGTTGAAATCGCAAGGCTGCGCCATCGGCAGCCGCCCGATTCTGCTGGGTAGCGGGCCGCTGCTGTATCTGCTTGCCGCTCAGTACGTGAAGGCAGGCGCCAATCTCGTTGCGGTGCTCGATACGTCGACGGCGAGGGAGCACTATGCAGCGCTGCCGGCGATGCTCGCGGTTCCTTCGGCCCTCGTGAAAGGATTGAAATTGCTGCGCGTGCTGCGCAAAGCGCGCGTGCCCGTGCATTGCGGCGTGCGGCCTCTGGAAATCCTCGGCACGGCCGAAGAGGGCGTACGCGGCGTCGTGGCCGAGCAAGCGGACGGCAGTCGACTCGAACTGCGCTGCGACGCGGTTGCGATGGGGTACCACTTGCGCCCGGAAACGCAATTGGCCGATCTGGCCGGTTGTGCGTTCGAGTTCGACGCCGCCGGCAGGCAGTGGCTGCCGAAAGTCGACGGAGACGGGCGCAGCAGTGTCGAAGGCGTTTACCTCGCAGGCGATGGCGCCCGGGTACGTGGGGCCGATGCGGCCGAGCGTGCGGGGCGCATGGCCGCGTTGGCCGTGCTGCACGATTTGAGCGTGCAAACGAACGGGGGGCCGGGGCCGGGCGTGGCGCAATTGCGCAAGGCGCTCGTTCGATACACGCGTTTCGCCGATGGCCTGCGGCGGGCCTTTCCGTGGCCCGAGCACGAAGCCGCTCGGTTGCCGGACGATACGATCGTGTGCCGCTGCGAAGCGATCACGGCGGGCGCCTTGCGTGAAGTCGTCCGCGCGACGGGGGCTAGCGAAGCCAATCGCGCGAAGGCGTTTTCACGTGTGGGCATGGGGCGCTGCCAAGGCCGCTATTGCGGCCATGCCGCGGCCGAAATCATTGCCGCCGCGGCGGGCGTGCCGCTCGTGCAAGTGGGCAGGCTGCGCTCGCAGGCGCCGGTGAAACCGCTGCCCATGGCGATCGTCGAGGACGCCGAAGCATGAAGACGCTCGAATCGGATGTCCTGATCGTCGGCGGCGGGATCGTCGGCACGACGACTGCGTTTTTCCTGCGTCGTCGTGGCCAATCGGTGCGCTTGCTCGAACGAGGGCTGACCGGCCAGCAAGCGAGCGGCGTCAACTTCGGCGGAATTCGCAGGCAAGGGCGCGCGCTCGAGCAATTGCCGCTTGCCAATCGCGCATTGTCGACATGGCGCCATACGGCCGAATGGCTCGGCGAGGATGTCGAATTCCTCGCCAGCGGACACACGCGCGTGTGCTACCACGAACAGGATGTCGATACGTTCGTGCGCTATGCGGCCGAGGCGCGCGAGTGCGGGCTCGAACTGGAAGTATTGCAAGGACGGGCGCTGTTCGAGCGATTTCCGTTTCTGGGGCGCGAAGTGTTGGCGGCGTCGGTCTCGCCGTTGGACGGCCACGCCAACCCGCGACTGGCGGCGCCGGCATTCGGCCGGGCCGCTCGCAGGCTGGGCGCCGACGTGCATGAAAACGTCGAGGTGGTTCGCGTCGAACATGAGGGTGCGGGCTTTCGGGTCGAAGATAGCGCGGGTCGGATCTATCGCAGCGCTCAACTCGTGATTTGCGCGGGCGCTTGGGCGAATCGACTCAGTTCGCAATTCGGCGAGCCCGTTCCGCTCGAATCGCGCGGCCCGCAAATGGCGGTGACCGAGCCGGTCCCTTACGTGTTCCATTCGTCGATGGGCGTGTTCACCTCGGTGAAGGCGGAAAGCGTGTACTTCCGCCAGATTCCGCGCGGCAACCTGATTCTCGGCGGTGGCCCGCATGGTCCGGCCAGCATCGAAACGAACCGCGCCCGCGTCGCGCCGCTCAACACGGTGCGCCAAATGGCGCAATTTAGGCGGCTCGTGCCCGGGCTTGCGCCGCTGCATGTGATTCGGACTTGGAGCGGTGTCGAAGGCTACTTGCCCGATGCCGAGCCGGTGATCGGCCCGAGCCTAGCGGCCGATGGTCTTTTCTACGGTTTTGGATTCAGCGGATCGGGGTTTCAAATCGGGCCAGGGGTGGGCGAAACGCTGGCCGAATTGATATCGACGGGCAATACGGCTATCGCGCTCGACAAGTTTTCGATCGGCCGCTTCAGCGCGCACGCGGCGGCGAGGCAGGAAAAAGTAGGTGCAACATGACGCGTTCAGAAGGGCTTGACCTAGCCAGGGCGTATATCGAGGCGCATTTCGCCGAACCGCTGACGCTCGCGCAGATGGCGGCCCCCGCCGCGCTGAGCATCTCGCGTTTCGCCACCGTGTTTCGTGAGCGTTTCGGTTCGTCGCCTTATCGCTATCTATGCGGCTTGCGCATCAAACGGGCGCAATCGTTGCTGTTGGCAGGCGTGCCGAGCGTGGCGGTCGCGACCGAAGTCGGCTTTTTCGATCAAAGCCATTTCGGCCGGCATTTCAAGCGCATGTGCGGGATGACGCCGACGGCATTCGTGGCCGCCGGCGGCGCGGCGCTCGGCAAAGCCAAGTGCGCATCGGGCAAGCGTGCGCCGATGGATCAAAGACGTTCAGCGTAAGGAGCGATTGCGTGACCCACGAAGCCTATCCGATTGAAATCGAGTTTCCGAACATCGGCCTGCACGCGCCGGGCAACACCGGTGTCGATTACGTGCATACGTTCGATTCCGGCGTCGCCGGTCCCCACGTGATGATCAATGCGCTGACGCATGGCAATGAAGTGTGCGGTGCGATCGTCGTCGACGCATTGCTCCGGCACGGCCTGCGTCCGCGGCGCGGAAGGCTCACACTGTCGTTCGCGAACGTGTCGGCCTATGCGCGTTTCGATCCCGCCCGGCCCGACGCCGCGCGGTACGTCGACGAGGATTTCAACCGTGTATGGACCGCCGCCGTGCTCGACGATCCCACACGTCGATCGCAGGAGCTCGACCGTGCGCGAGCGATTCGCCCCATCATCGATAGCGTGGACTTGTTGCTCGATCTTCATTCGATGCACGAGCGAAGCGCGCCGCTGATCGTATCGGGCCCGCTCGATAAAGGCATCGAGCTTGCCGTGCACCTGGGGGCGCCCGCTACCGTCATCAGCGACGAAGGGCATCCGCAAGGCAAGCGCATGCGCGATTACGAAGGGTTCGGCGATCCCCGCAGTGCGAAGAACGCGTTGTTGATCGAATGCGGACAGCATTGGGAGCGGCGCGCGGTGGACGTGGCGCGCGATTGCACGGCCAGGTTTCTGCTGATGGCGGGTGTCGTCGACGAAGCCGATCTGCCGCCCGGATGGATGGCGCCGTTGCCGGAGCGGATGACGGTCGTGCGCGTGACGCAACCGGTGGTTGCCAAGAGTATGGATTTTCGTTTTGCGGGCGATTACACGGGGCTCGAGACGTTTCCTGAAGCGGGGACCGTGATCGGATGGTCGGACAGCGAGCCCGTCGTGACGCCATACGACGATTGCGTGCTCGTCATGCCTTCGCTGAGACAGTTGCAGCCGGGCGTGACGGTGGTGCGGCTCGGCCGAATCGGCGCGCGTATCGATCGACGTAACGACCGAACGACGTAACGACGTGACGACGTGACGACGTGACGACGTGACGACGTGACGACGTGACGACGTAACGACGTAACGACGAAGAGCGAGCGCGAGGCTGAGACGCGCGGCATCGGGCGTGCGGCAAGGGAAGGCTGATAATCTAGGGCGCTGGTAGCATGGCGCGCGCCTTGATGCAGGCACGACGCCTGCGTCCGAGCCCTCTCACCGGAGCCGTTTGCAGTGAACGACACAACACCGCCGCAGAGCCGAATCGATCTCCCACAATTAATCGAGCGCGTGCGCGCCATGCAGTGCGGCGCACGTCAGCTCATCGCCATCGCAGGCGCGCCGGGCGCGGGCAAGAGCACGTTCGTGCAGTCGCTATGCGACGGTTTGAACCGAGATCGCCCCGGTTTCGCTTGCGTCCTCGCGATGGACGGCTTTCATTTCGACGATCGCGTGCTCGAGGCGCGCGGCCAACGCGCCCGCAAGGGCGCGCCACATACGTTCGATGTCGGAGGGCTCGAAGCGATGCTCGAACGCCTTGCCGCCGACGATGGAAAAGAGATCGCCGTTCCGGTGTTCGATCGCTCGCTCGAGATCGCGCGGGCCGGCGCGGAGATCATCCCGGCCTCGGCCCGGTGCATCTTAGTCGAGGGCAACTATCTGCTGCTCGACGATCCCGCATGGGCGCCCTTGCGACGGTTCTTCGATGTCACCGTCATGCTCGACGTTCCGCGCGACGTGCTCATCGATCGCCTGAGCACGAGATGGCGCGGGTACGGCATGGACGAGGCTGCCGTGCGCGCGAAGCTGGACGGCAACGACCTCCTGAACGCCGATCTCGTGCTGTCGCGAAGCGTGGCCGCGCAGTTCGTCGTGGCGAACGTCTAGGCGAAACGCTAGTGAGCTGCCCGGATAGCGGGGAAATCATCGGGGCGTGCCGCACGAATGGCGTGGGTGGGCACGGCGGAGCGCGCGTTCATATTCAGCCCTTTGCCTTTGGCGCTTGGATCATTTTCCAGCCGTTGCCGGCAGGATCGCGAAAGCCCGCGTCGACGCTGCCATAGCGGTCGATCGGCTCTTGCGTGAATTCGACGCCGCGCTCGCGCAACCGCTCGTACGTCGCGCGGCAATCGGCAACGGCAAGCACGAGCGGCGGCATGGCGCCCTTGGCGACTATCGCGCGCAAGCTTTGCGCAGTGGCTTCGTCGTGCATGGGCGGCCCGGGTTTAAACAGCCCGAGCTGAAACGACGGTTGATCCGGGTGCTGAACCGTGAGCCAGCGGTAGTTGCCGTTGCGCACGTCGGTATGGATCTTGAAGCCGAGCTTTTCGACGTAAAACGCGAGCGCCTCGTCTTGATCGCCGACATACAACCCTACGACATCGATGCCTTGATTCATAACGCCTCCTTGGTTGACGGCCGCAATGTAGCGGTTGCCGCCCGCCGTCGCTTCTCCGAAACTGCGATGGTGATATCGGGGCGTTGGGCGGCCTTCACGACGCAGGCCGGCACGACGGACAGACGGTCCCTCTCGGCCTGGACTTGATCGCGCAACGCGCCCGGACTGTGGCCGGTGACGTCGCGAAAGATGCGGCCGAACGTGCCCAGACTTTCCCAACCGGTGGCGAAGGCGATTTCGGTGATGCTCAGATCGCTGTCGCGCAGCAGTGCGGCAGCTTGCTCGATGCGCCGCGTGAGCAGGTAGCGGTGCGGCGGCAAGCCGAAGGCGCGCTTGAACGAGCGCGCGAAGTGCGCTTCGGACACGCCGCTTATTTCCGCCAGGCGCCTGACGGGCCACGCTTCATGCGAGGCGGCGTCGATGCGATCTTTGGCGCGAAGCAGTCGGCGCAGCAACGCGGGATCTTCCAACGGAGCCGAAGCGGCGGGCTCGGGCGATGCCACGGGCGGTGGGGCGGGCTGTCCGCCGGGCAGCGCTTCCAGCTCGGCTTCGGCTGCGGCCTCCGATTCTTGCTGCGCCTTTGCGGTCGCATATCGCGTAGGCGGCACGCCCACGACGCGCGCGAATGCGACGCTGAACGCGCTGGCGGAACGATATCCGACGCGCTCCGCCACCTCGGCCACGCTGCCTTCGTTTTGCAGCAAGAGGCGCTTGGCCATCGCCATGCGCCAATTGAGCAGATACTCCATGGGCGCAACGCCGATAGCGCGGCTGAAGCGATCGAAAAACGCCGAGCGCGACAGCGCGGCCAGCTTCGCAAGCGCGGGCACGGTCCACGATTGCGTGGGCGCCTCGTGCATGGCGCGAATGGCGATAGCGAGCCGTTCGTCGGCAAGCCCGCGTAAGAGCCCCGGTGGCGCTGCCGTCCCCGTGGTCGAGCGCAGCGCCTCGATCAGTAAGACCTCCAACAGCCGCGTGAGGATCACATCTCGCGCGGGGCGCGACGCGCGCGATTCATCCGCCACGAGTTGCACGAGCGTGGCGAGCCGCTTGTCGCCGCGAACGTGCACGAGTTGCGGCAGCAACGATACGAGAAGACCCGCATCGTGCGAGCCGAAGACACAATGGCCGATCAGAAAACGAACGTCCGCCGGGCCGCTTTGGAGGCCGAGCCGGAATTGGCCGTCGCTCTGGCGCACCGGGGCGGTGACGGCATCTTTCGACGAAGGCGGCGCCAGGCTCGACATCGAGCGGGCAAACCCCGAAGGAATGAGAACGAAATCGTCGGCCTGCAACGTGATCGGATCGCAGCCGTCGACGGTCAGGCGGCACGAACCTTCCAGAATCACGCAATAGAACGGTTGGCCCGATTCTGCGCGGCGCACGTGCCAGCGGCCCGCTCCGCCGACGACTTTCGAAAATGCCGCGCGCGGTTGCAGCAGCGTGACGACTTCGGAGAGCGGATCGACCATGGCCGGACTCTTACGAACGAAACTAGGACTCCGGATTTTAGCTAATCCGGAGCCTAACCACCATCGTCTCGATACCGCAACGATTCACGGGAGTGCCGCATATGAACGCCATCCTAATCACGGGTTGCTCGTCGGGGTTCGGGCGCGAATGGAACGTCATCGCAAGATGAGGGGCGGCCCATGGCGACGGTATACAATCTCGCGCGTCACGATCGCAATGGTGAATTCATGAATCCGTCTTTACAGACCTTGCTGCAAGCCGTCGATGCCGATAAGTCAAGGCTGGATACCGCACGGCCGTTGCCGCTGCATACGCTCGAAGTGCTGCGCGAGCAGTTGACGTTGGGGTGGACCTATCACTCCAACGCGCTCGAAGGCAATACGCTCACGCTGAGCGAAACGAAGGACGCGCTCGATGCCGCTGCGGTTGCCGGTGAGCCGTCGCGCGAGCGTCTCGAAGCGGTGAACCATCGCGATGCGATCCGCTATGTCGAGGATATCGTCGCGGGCAACGAGATCCTGTCGGCGCAGCACATCCAAGAGATCCATCGTTTGCTGCTCAAAGGCATCGACGAAACGCAAGCGGGGCGTTATCGCGAGCACAACGTACCGGCGGCCGGCGCATGTCCTGCCCCGATTGACTTTTCGCAGGTGCCGGCGCAAGTGGCTGCGCTGATCGAATGGCGGGCGCAGGCAGATAAGATGCATCCGCTCGCACGCGCGGCCGAACTCCATACACGGTTCGTCAAGATTCATCCATTCATGGGGGCGAACCGACCGATTGGGCGGCTTCTGTCGAATGTCGACGTAATGAAGGCAGGCTATCCGCCCGCGATCATCCGCGGCGAGGACCGCGCGACATACGACTATGCCCTCGAAGGCGCATGCACGACCGGGGACGTCAGCGCGTTGACTCTGCTCATCGCAGAGGCGACCCAAAGGACGCTTGCCACGTACCTGGGACGGCTCGGTTCGAGCGACTGACGAGCACTTTGGCCCGCGGCGCATCTTGCGCTGCGCTGCTGAAAAAAAACGCCCGCCGCGAATGGCTCGCGGCGGGCGTTTCAGCTCGGATCGCTGGGGTGGCCTCAGGCAGCGCCGTAACCGCCCCCTCCTGGCGTATGGATCACGACGACATCGTCCACGCGCATAT